>JBAXJG010000001.1:0-284842 GCA_037137975.1 Candidatus Uhrbacteria bacterium
CTCCACGAACCCAATACACGCCCACACGCATACCCCCGAACCCGACACACGCCCCGAGCCCAGCGCCCTTCACCGAACCCGACACACATCACCGAACCAAAATACAAAACACATCACCTGACCAAAAAACCATCATCATTCCGAGGGGCGCATGCCATGCGCCCCAACGATGCCGAACAATGCGGGGATACCCAACGGGCCTTGATTGTTTCGCAAAAATACTGTTTGATGCGTGCCTATGGACGCCTCTCTATTTGATTATCCCCTTTCCCCTGATCGCATCGCCCAAAAATCGATGGAACCGAGAGAAGCTGCCAAGCTCCTCGTGCTTGATCGTACATCTGGAAAGATCACGGACAAAACAGTAGGCGATCTCCCAGACTTGCTCAAAGCTGGCGATTTATTGGTGTTTAATGACTCTAAGGTCTTCAAAGCTCGCTTATCGGCGACCGTTTCAAGCCAATACTCTCGAGATGTCGGCTTGAAAGTTGAGATCTTCCTCCTTCGTCCAGATGGCGATACCTGGATGGCCATGGCAAAACCAGGCAAAAAGCTCCACACAGGAACTCGGCTACTCTTTCAAGATGGCACAAAAGCGACCGTTCTCGGAAAACGCGATGACGGCACCATAGACCTCGACTTCAACATGGCCGCTGGTCGTGTCTTTGGTCTTGCGGATAGCTACGGCGAAGTTCCAGTTCCACCTTATGTAGAGCCAACGGCTGAAAATACTTCAAACTATCAAACCATTTACGCGAAAAATATTGGATCCGTTGCCGCTCCGACGGCAGGCTTTCATTTTACGGAAGAGCTGTTCGGAAAACTTGAAGCAAAAGGCGTGAAGCGCGCATTCGTGACTTTACATGTCGGCGTTGGCACATTCCGTCCGATCAAAACTGAAACACTCGAAGCGCATGACATGCACGAAGAGTGGGTGGATGTTCCAGAGTCCACGCGCCGCATGATTGAAGAGACAAAACAAAATGGCGGTCGCGTGATTGTCGTCGGCACAACCGCTATGCGCGCGTTGGAAAGCTCGGCGAATAACGAATTGCGAATAGCGAATAACGAATCGTCCGAAGCGAAATTCGATATTCGTCATTCGTCATTCGAGCATCAAGCCGGTTTTACAAAAATTTTCATCACACCAGGATACGAATTCAAAGTCGCGGACGGATTGATCACAAATTTTCATCTTCCAAAATCAACACTGATTGTACTCGTATCCTCTTTTGCAGGACGCGAACATGTGTTGGAGGCCTATAAACACGCAATTGAAAACGACTACCGATTTTACTCATTTGGTGATGCGATGTTGATTGTTTAACGCACCTTTCCGTTCCCCTTTCCGATCTGATCGTTCGGAATATTCGTATCAATTCCTGCTGCGGATTCGATAAGCACTGGCACGCTGCCTTTTTGTGATGCGTCTGGCGTGAGCTCGATTTCAAATATATTATTTGCTGCTTTGCGTCCAGTAAAGCGAACATTTTTTCCAAGGACGAGATGCGCACGAAACGCTTCAGATGACAGACGAACCCAATATCGCGTCGACTCGCCAACACGTGGCGGTAATGGACCAATGCCGAGTTGATCGCCCGTAGCCGCATAATACCGAACGGAAATTTCCGGCTCTGATGTATTGAATGCATTCACTGAAACGTATCTCGTCTCGTCTGGAGAAGACATGGCTATACCCTCATCAAGTGCAAACGTGCGTGACTCAATCATATTTCCACGACGTACATTTGCCATGATTTCATTTTTTCCATCACCATCTAAATCACGAATCAAAATACTCGCACCCTCGGTTCGCTCTTTGGGAAAAGCCAACCAAGACTGAAGCGCCTTCCCCCTAAGATCCGTGACTATCACGGTCGGCGCGATTCCTAATGTCGGCACGAGAACCAGCTCTAACGCAGGTGTCTGATTTACCTGACCTGCGGATAGTTCAATCCCTCCTTTATAGCCCGTTCCATATGGATAAAACGATGAAATGCCGCCCGCAGATAAGCTCACCGTTACAAGACCGGCATCGCTGAAAACAACATCATCTATTCCATCGCGATCTAGGTCTTCTTGAAGAACGCTTGCGCCAAATGGGACATCATCGCGTGAAGCGAAAAATCCATTACGCACTATTTGCCCAGAAGCATTTACCACCTGTAAAAAGCTTCCATTAATATAGCTCGTTCCGTGAACGGAAGCGGCTGTATTACGTCGAAGAAGCACAACACCATCTTCGAATGGAACCGTAGCCTTGTTCATGAGAGAACCAGAATTCACGGTCACATCCTGAATGCCGAGCACGCGTTCAAACTCACCAGGTAATGAAATGATCTCCGTGTTTTTCGTCTGGTTCACGAGTACGTATCCATTTGTGTATTCACGAATCCAAACCCCATTTCCAACATGTTTCGCGGATCCTTTTGGTGTGCCAATTTGCGCATCGTATTCGTCATACCACCATGTTCGAAAATGCCCAGCATCGCCGGCGTCAAAAGAATAGAATCCATCCCCAATCAATGCACTCGTAAGTCCAAAACGCATCGAGCGATAGTCGGTTGGATTCTCAATATTGGCTGTATTTGAATTTATCGCGGATATTTTTGGTGCGGCGTTCTTCGCCAAAGACGCACGAAAATCCGTGAATACCTGTGCGGAACTTCGACTCGAAAAATTTTCAAACAACGTTCCATTTGTGAGTCCTGCATAGGCGGAACTCGAATTATTCATGATAAGAATGTTTGGATTTGCTTTGCGAACTTTTGTGATGAGCTCGGTCATCCCGCGACGCCATGGCGCGTCTACTTCGGCTCTTTGCTCCAAAAGTCCATCACGGTTGATGTCTACTTGAGCACCAGAAAAATACGTCACCTGATCGTAGGCCGCATCTAAAAATACGCCATCCCAAATCCCCTGCGACATAATCTCGTCACGAATATATAGACCAAGAAAATCATTCCATTGCTTGCCATCAACCATCGGGCATTTGTCGCTCGCATTCATGATCCAGTTTCCTGGCCACCACTGAATACGAGAACCATCTGGTCGCGACAAAAACCACGCCTCTGGAATTCGTGCTGCCAACCGCGCGCCCGGAGAACCGACCGCTCCACGAAAACGCGCTTCTGATATTTCAGACGCGCTCACATACGCAAGTAATTTAATCTTTGGATTGAGACGCTTGATCTCACGAAGACGTTCAGGAAACTGATACGTCTGATCCATATCAAGAACCACGATATCCCATTTCGCGAGCTTGGCTGGATCGTCTATTTTAATCTCGTATCCCAAGAAATAGTTGATGAGCTTTGGCGTAGAAAACGTGGATTCGGCCGCAAAAACAACGTATGGAAAAAGCGCGCTGAATGCCAGCGAAATGAGAAAAACCGATGAGAAGCGTAGGCGCATGGGAACAGCGGAATATGACCGAAAATTACCTTTTTGTCAACCCTTTGCCCCCGCCGCTTTATAATACTTTTCAATCAATTTCAGGTGATCCGACCACAGATGTCGCTTCCGAATTTTGTCACGTCCAGCCTCACCCATTTTTTTGCGAATATCTGGAGTCGTGGCCTGAAAACGGCGAATCGTGCGCTTCCAATCTTCGACATTATTTGGAATGGCGAGAAAGCCGTTTACGCCATCTTCGACCAGCTCTGGATTACCACCAATACGCGTGGTGAGCACTGGCAATCCAACGCCCATAGACTCCAAAATAGACAAGCTGGAATTCTCATAAAACACGGACGGATACACCAAGGCCTCGGCCCGACGACGAATCGGATCAATCTGCACAGGCGCCATGAAGCCCAAAAATTCAATATGATGTGCCCCAAGTTCTTTTGCGAGTGCGCGAAGCGAATCATCCAGCGGACCGCGACCAATGATCTTGATCGGCAATTCTGGAATCGTGGCCGCTGCGCGAATCAATGATTCAAGTCCCTTCTCTTCAGATAATCGTCCTACAAAAAGTATATATCCACCACCGAATGATGCTGGCTCATCCGAAAGCTCGGCTGGATTTGGTGCCAAAAATAATTTTCCTTTTGGCTCTCCCCAATCCACCATCTTTTCCATCAAAAATCGTGATGGACACAAAAAAGCGGAAACCGTTTTTTCATAGGCCTGCGTCCCTTTTGTGAAATACATCTCGAGCGCTGCGAGCGCATTATAGATCCAACTTGGAGAAAGGCAGCGATGCTTGATCACGTTATAATATTTTCCTCCTTTGCTCCGTTCGCAAACTGCTCCATGGTCGAACATGCCGTAATTTGGTGCGGCAAGCTTATAATCATGCAAGGTTTGCACGCACGGAATTTTACGCTTGCGAATCTCGCTCAAAATAGACGTCGAAAGATGATGATAAATATTGTGCAGATGAATCACATCCGGCTTCAACTCATCAAGTTCACGAGCGAATGCGCGTTTTGCTTCAAGATTCCACAAAAACTTTCCTGCAATTTTTAACTTTGTAAGTGGCCCGTATTTTCCTTTCAAATCATAACGCGTCACGAAATACTTTTCATCAACCGTTGGCAGATTACGCTCTGAATGCGTGGAAAAATAATGCACTTCATGACCCGCATCGCGCTGGCGTTTCGCGAGCTCGTGCATGTAGATCGGGGCGCCGCCCTGAAGATCAAAGAATTTTTCTACTTGGAGGATCTTCATAGAGGAGCGCGGAGAAAACGACGATAGAGCTGCGCATGTTTTGCAACCATTCCCTCAAGGCTATACCGCTCCTGCACGACCTTTGCGGCTATATCACCCCGAAGCAGCGCTTCTGGATAGCGATTCAAGACGCGCTCGATTCCCAGTCGCCACGCATGCACATCCTTGGATGGCACAAATACGACTCCATCATCCCCAAATGCTTCACGAAGCGCCGGGAGATCCGAAGCGATGCACGGCACATAGGATGCCGCGGCTTCAAGCAATGCCATCCCCTGCCCTTCGTGATGAGAGGGCATACAAAACACATCCGCCGCTCGCAAATAGGGCGAAGGATCCGAAACCGCGCCCACAAATTTCACGCGCGGCAAAATGCCGAGCATCTCCGCGAGACGATGAAGCGCGATGCGCTCTGGACCATCTCCCACAATCGTTAAATGCCACGGTCGAAGAAGCTCAGACAATGCGCGCAAGAGCGTATCCAATCCTTTTTCTGGAGAAAGACGACTCACGGTCACAAGCTTTGGAATATCACTCGCCAACTGCGTGCCGCGCGCAGGGAAACGATCAAGATCAATCCCTGGCGAAATAACAGAAGTCTGCGTTGCTGGAACTTTATACAAATGATGAATAGCCTGACGCACTGAATCTGACACACACACCACATGATTCGCGCTCCGATAGGCTGCGCGTCGCGCCAAGCGCGCCGAAAGCGATAGATCAGGCTCAATTCCATGCGCCGTCGCGATCCACGGACTTACGAATGTGGTTTTTGCCGCAAGGCCACCCCACACAGGTGTGAGATGCGTATGCCAAATGGCTGGTCGACGCTTTCGAATCGCGCCTCGCAAAAATGAAACCGCGTTCACTCTTGAATGAGGCTTTGTATTCACGATCACACGTACACCTGCGGCCTCATATTCTGCCAACAGATCTCCTGCGCCCCCGGCTGCCAACACTTCCGCATCAAATCCCGCTTCAGGAAGATGTTTCACCAAATCTAAAACCATTCGCTCAGCGCCACCGCGGCCAAGCGTCCACAAAACATGTGTGACAAGAGGCTTAGCCATGTGAGGGTCGTAAGAAGTCCGGATCACGGGCTTCGTCATGTCCTTGGAATACGCGTCCTGCGGCAAGGGCAAGCGCAATCGGAATCCACAAGCGTGGCGTCCAATAACTTGTGCTCGTGACCTGATAGGCAAACGCTCCAATCGCGGTTACAAGCAAAAACATATGAGCTACATGCTCACTTCCTGCAAAATGACGCGTATACCAATCTTTCCAAAAACGCTGCCCCATCTCCACAATCACCGAGAGGAGCGCTATGAGCCCAAACAGTCCTGCTTCGGCACCAACTTTTTGAAAAATACCGTGAGAATCAAGTGGAGATCCATAATCAATTAAAAACGCGTACGTGATAGCAACGCGATCAGCAAACGTTCCAGCTCCAACGCCAAGCCACGGACTTCCCGTGAAGAATGTCCACGCGATTCCCGTGAGTGAAGCGCGCGCATCCAAAGAACCAATCGACAAACGCGTCAGTGAATACGCCACCATTAACCCAACGAGTGGCAAAGACAAAATTCCAAAAATCATGAGTTCTCGAATGTGTGTTTTGAACCACTGTTTCCAAATCGTTGCGAACAAAAGCGTGACTTGAAGCGCCATCACCAGCCAAGCCGTTCTCGAAAACGTAAGAATGGAAACAACCGCCATCAGACCCGCTGCCCAATACGCAAATTTTCGACGATTCGAACCCACGGCTGACAATGCGGCAAATGCAAGCGCTGCTCCTTCACCCATGATCAACGTTTCCGCGAGCGAGTGTTGATTTCCCCCAAGTGGATTCAATCCAACCAACATCGCAAGAGGCTGTGCCTGCTGAAATGAGATTCCCCCATCCCCTATCACAACCATATTACGCAACCCATCGAATGCAAAAAATGTTCCCAAAATAATAAACCCCATGAGCACTTGGCGCAGACGCTTTTTTGAACGTACGAAATTTACCACGAGCGCGACGCAGGCTAGATATAAAAATAATTGATACCGAGCCACAAACTTTAACACTTCAAATGGGGATGGCTGGCCAGACGACCAGATAGTAAATAGATGCACGAGACCAAGTGCAAGAAATGTAAGTCCAAGTGGCAACCAAGGCTTCCAGTTTCGATCACGACGACCGCGCCACAGCAATAACACACGCAATGCCCACGCGGCCACAAGGCCAACTGCTAACAATTCTCCAATGGAAAGTTCAAACGACGCACCGAGAGTCCGTTCGCCTATTCGATAGTAACCAGTTGATACGGAAATCTGAAAACCAAGTAAAAATGAAAGCGGCGCCCAAAGCGAAAACATCTCATACGGAAAACGCCAAGAGAGCACAATCGCGAGAGCTGCTAACAACAAAAAAAGAATTCCGACTTGTGCCTGCGCGGTGATCGCTAAAACAGCAAGCGCGCACAGTAAAAACAGACCCCATAAAATACGTGGCCAACTTGATTCCTGCGGAAGGAGCTCCCCCATTGTCACACCTTTAGGATACCACAGACGCGTGCTACGCTTGAGTCATGCCTGCCGACTATCATCATCTTCCAAAAGTTCTCGATTTGATCGCAGCTCTCAAGCCAGCGCATGCGATTGAGATTTGTGACGACGAAGGACTCTATACGCCACTCATCAAAAAATATTTTCCAAGTATTGATCTGAGTCGAAAGCGTGCTGACCTCGCGATTTTCCATGTTCTTGGGAAAGACTCGCACCCAACGCTCGAACAAATCCGCACACTCATAAAAACGCATCGCGGCATCATCGTGGTGGCTCCGAAATTAGGATGGGACAAGTCGGATTTAGCTGGAATCGGGCCAACGCTCTTTGTGCACGACGCAACGCTCATTGTTGCGTATCTTGGAAATTCATCAGATATCAAAAAACTCCGTAAGGAGCTGTTGCGTAATCGCGTTCGACGTCAGCTTAAGGGCGCATCGATGGGTCGCCGAGGACGGTAGGTTGTTTTGCGATTTTGAGCGGGCCATGCACATCCGAAGGGCCGCTTTCACCGACAGGCATAGCGGCAACCGCTTCTCCAGACGCAGACCAAATCGAAGAAGTTGAGAACCACAAAGGCGAAAAACCAAGAACGATAAATAGCACGCTACACCCAAGCGCTAACCAAAGACTGCGAACGACCTCCTTGCTCATACAAAGACAGTATACCAGAAAAAGAAAAAGACGGCCTCCGCGAGTAGCGAAGACCGTCTATGTGACGACCGAGAGTGATTCGGTCAGAGCCCCGTGGTGCCGTAGCACCCCGTGGGAAGGACGCAGCTCGGCGGAACGACCGCGAACTGGAAGCGCCGGTAATCCGGCGTGCGCGGATGCGACGTGTCCCAGCAGTAGAACGTGCCGGGTCGAACGTCGCAGGTGCCCTCGTAGATCGCGGGGAAGTCCGAGGCGGACACCACCGAGTTCAGCGCCGACGCACCCACCACCGGACTGACGTAGCCCACCCAGGTCATGAGCGAGTTTCCGTCGGTCTGACAGTAGACCGTCCAATTGATCACGTCACCCACGATGAAGCGGCTCGAGGCCACCACCACCGTATTGGTGAAGTTCGACCGGAAGGGCGAGCCCAACGAGTCGAACCCCCGGATGTCCGCCACTCCGCCACTCGGACACCAGTTCGTGGCGCCAGAGATCTGGATGGTGAAGAACCCAGGCGTTCCCGTCGCGACACTGGCATCGCTGCCAGCGCCCGCATCGACACCAGCGTCCACGAGAACCGGACCGGAGTCCGTTCCCGCATCGACCGGGGCCGGACCGGAGTCCGTACCCGCGTCCACTGGAGCCGGACCTGCGTCCGTCCCAGCGTCCACGAGAACCGGACCGCCGTCCGTGCCGGCATCGACACCAGCGTCGACCAGAACCGGACCTGCGTCCGTTCCCGCGTCGTTGCCAGCGTCCACACCCGCATCCACGAGAACCGGACCAGAGTCCGTTCCCGCGTCCACGATCGCAGGGCCCGCGTCCACACCAGCGTCGACCGCCGTGCAAACTTCGAGCGAGGGAGCGATCGGGTGACAGGGTCCACCCGCGAGGCACTCACCGCATGTCTGCGCTCCGAGGAAGCCGCAGCCAGTCGTGCAGACCCGTCCAGCGAGGGGATCCGTGCAGCCGCCGCAAACGAGCGACGACGAGCCCGCATCCGTCTCCACGACACCAGCGTCGACCAGAACCGGACCTGCGTCCGTTCCCGCGTCGTCACCAGCGTCCACACCCGCGTCCACGAGAACCGGACCGGAGTCCGTTCCCGCGTCGTCGGGCGTGCCCGCATCGACACCAGGCGTACCTGAGTCGACGCCACCGTCCGCTGCCGCGCAAGTCTCAAGGGCTGGCGCGATCGGCGAACATGTGGCGCTCAACACTCCGCCTGAGCAGAGGTTGAGACCGAGGTTCCCACACGGGGTCGTGCAGGCGACTGGGGCGATGCAGCTTGCGCCAGCATCGACACCAGGCGTCCCTGAGTCGACCACGATGGGTCCGGCGTCGGGCGTGATGGGTCCGGCGTCGGGCGTGCACGTGTCGTGCCCTGCAGCCTCGATCGGCGTGCATCGGGTCCAACGCGGCGTCGGATCGCCCGGTCTGTCGTTCGTGCAGGCGCGGATCGCATCCGACCAGCAGGGGTAGCTGCAGGCCTGGACGGCACCAGTCGGGGAACACGGCGTTCCCTCGATGGGATCCACGATCGTACCGCCGTCTCCGTCCGTGAGCGGTGTGACGCTGCCCACGGGGACGCAGCCGTTGATGACGATGGCCCCGATGAAGGTGGCCATGATGTAGAGCATCGACTCGATGCGCTTCATGGGCGCACCTCCTATTTCTCTTGCTAGGGTTTCGAGGACCGTCCGAGATGCAGAAATGCAATCTCGACCACGAGGACATTGGCATAAAACAATGTAAATGTCAACCCCCTAAGCCTGTCACGAAGCCAACATTTTTACGTTAACTCTGCCGTTTTTCTAAAAATGGCTAAAATTAGGCAACAACAAACGGCGTAAGTCCTCTAGTGAATCGCTAATGCGATTGCACGAGGTCTTACGCCGTTCAGTAGTTAGAACACCATGCGGCCGCGACAGACGCGTCGCCCATCCTCCGTGATGCCACGGGGCTGAACGATTTCGGGGATGCCCGAGGCCGGAAGGAGCGAACGCCCACTGGTCTCAGTGATCGCCCATGCGACGCCCCGCGTTGCCGCGAGATCACCACACGAACCACCACCGGGATTCCACCCCGAGAAGCTCGCCCAGACACCCGCTTCGCTCGACCCATAGGTCGAACTCGCATGCGTCATGAACGTGCCAACGAAGAAGAACTCCGTGCCGACCGCTCGGGTCAGGATGCAACGGAACCACGTGGCTCCGCCAACCGCGACCACTCCGGACCCGCTCTCACAGGTCACGGGGCGCGCATCGGCATGCGTCGCACCGCTCAGCGCCGTCTCCTCGAGGAAATCCATCGAAGAGGGCGAGTACAGGAGCACCGCGTCGACGTTGAAGTCGAACGAGAGCGTCCGCATCGCCACCGAGTGACCTGCGTCGACCGCCGGGGGCGGGACGTAGGCGTCGACACCAGCGTCGACCGAAGTCGAGCCCGCGTCCACTCCGGAGTCGATACCAGCGTCGACCGTAGCGGCGGGGCATTCCCAGCCAGCGTACGGAAGACATGCACCGTCGTAGGAACCCGTCGACGCGTTGCAGTCGATGTGACCCGCGTGGCCACAATCGAGTTCGCAAACGCTTACCGTACCAGCAGCACATGCTGTGTGACCCGCATCGGTGCCCGCATCGATCGCGGCGGCGCCTGCGTCAGGCGTCGTCGGAACGGTGCACGTCGAGCTGTCTCGAACGAAACACGTCCAGACGTTGCGCGCGCAGAGAAGATCAGCCGGGCCGGTGCAATCCGCGTGTTGGCACGGGATCGTCAGGCCGAAGTCGATGTCCGAATCGCAGGCTGCGCCCTCGGTGGGCTCAGACGGCGTGATGCCGCTGTCGACCGCGGGGGTCGGCGTGCCGCTGTCGACCTGCGGCACGGTGCCGGCGTCGACGGTGGGGGGCGTGGGGCCGGCATCGCCGAAGACGGCGGGGCCGGCGTCGCCCGTGACGGGCGCGACCTGGGGGTATCCCCCGAAGTCACCGCATCCGGCGACGAGGGAGGAAACGAAGGCGAGGACGATGGCGAGGACGTTCTTCACGGGGGCTCTCTTTCTTTCTTGCGGCTCAGCTCTATGCTGGCCAGAGTCAATTGAGTTCGGTTGTCGAAGGACGGTTGTGAGCAAACTCCCACAGTCCCGATCCATTTTCTTCCGTTCTCAGGACCAAGCACTATAGCATATATTATTATCTTTGTCAATATATTATGACATCTTTCTTTGCTGATCTTAGCAAAATATTATTGGCTCTGTTGAGCCCAGAAAACAAAATCATGTTAAAAAATGGCTAACCTTGTGTTTTTTCATCAAAAACGAAACAATGTACTGGAGTTCAAAGACATACGAACTCTTCGTGCCGCCCCGATCCTAGCGCATTAGCGGCAGATCAGCGGACCTACCTTCAGCCCTGGGTATTCCCCTCGGAGCAGAGCAGCTCCGCGACAAGGCCGAATCGCCTTTCATGCCAGACATGCAGCCCGATGCCACACGGAAGGCATGCCTATCAGTGATTCGTTTCGCCTCATGTTGAGGTCGTTATGGATGCTCCCCGTCCGTTTCCGCTTCTTTCTCAGCGCCGATGGTGGCTTCGTCCGATTGCGCACTGTATCTCCGGTGCCATACGAAGGCACTTGGGATCCGCGTATCAGACCTAAGTCGCAACGCGCTTCAACCGTCGCAGACCCTCCTCGTTCCCGGCTCACGCCGATGTCGAGGAGGGTCTCTCTATATCCAACGGGATTGACAAAACCAACATTTTCTGATTATCTAACGAGTCCGCTTACGCCCAGTGTGGGCACAACGCGGACCAAGGAGAGCGCCATGAACTCATATCTGTCCCTTCAGCTCCAGCTCGTCGTCACGACCACTTCCACCGAGCGCAACGATGCTCGCCTGCGCGAGCTGAAGCTCGCGATCGATGCAGCGAGCTGCGCCGGGTCGGGCAGTGGCGGAGGCTTCAGTTCCCCCGTCAACGCCAAGTGGTACGAGTTCTTCTGCCCGAGCTACGGGCAGAACTGATTACCCGGGCGCAAGCCAGGTAAAAATACACGCCGGCCGCATGCCGGAACCGTAAATCAACGGCAACAAGCGGCCGGTTTTTGATATCCAAATATCTTTTTCTAGTTCTTCAAACGATGTTGAGATTCCCAATCTGGTGGTGGCGTCCAAGCGATCGCACAACTCCACGCCATTTCAAACAATGCACGCACAACCTCGGCGATCTCCCTACTTTCAATTGCAATTACACCCACTCTTCCTTTATAGACAAAGATATACACGCGATCTTTAAATAATGCGATATCACCCGTGAATTGATGGACAGACCAATCGAGCGCACGTACCTCTGTATTTTTTACATCAAAATACGGCAACATGTACCCCGGTTTAATCGTGACAAGCGAACGTCCTTTCACACGCTTCGATGCATCCACGCGCATTTCATGCGATTGTAATTTGTTGATCAGCTCAATAAAATGCTCATCAACGGCAAACATTTCCCAGAGCTCTTCACGCGAAGAACCAACCTCATTCATCACTTCTCGCATTGGAGCCTCTCCTTCAAGAAAACGAACCTTTGGCCTATCACCCACTGTATTGAAAATAGCGACCAAGCGCGGTAACGATTCTTCAAGCTTATTTTTCTTCGATTCAATCGTCCCCATTTGGCGCGTCAGAATCTCCAACAACTTCTGCGGATTCTCTGCCGCGAACACAGACTTCTTGCCACGCTCAAACGTAGAAACTAAACCATGACGCGTCAGCCCTTCGAGCATCACATATGTCGTGGTGCGATTAATCCCCGCTTTTTTGGCAATATCTTGCACGCTCGACGGCCCAAGCTCGAGCATCGCAAGATACGTATCCGCCTCCTTTGGCGCAAGGCCGAGTTCAGCGAGTGCCAGCTTTACATCATCCATCATATACGCAAGATATTACCACGTTTCTAGGATTTTCAATGTTTGAGACGCCGTCGTCTTCCAGTCATACCGCTTGGACCATACAAGACCTTTCTGAATATATGTCTGTCTCAACTCTTCAGAAGACGCGAGCTGTGTGATGCATCCAGCGAGCTCATCCACGCTCAGCGGATCAAAGAACAATCCATTCCCGTCACCAATAATTTCTGGCAACGATGTCGAGTTTGCACAAATGGTTGGCGTGCCGCATGCCATTGCTTCTAGTGGCGGCAAACCAAATCCTTCATACAAAGACGGTTGCACATACATAAGCGCATTTGAAAGAAGCGCTGGTTTTTCTTCTTCGTTTACATAGCCGAGAAGCTTGATACGGCTCACGAATTTCGATTCATGAATAACACGCTGGAGTTCATCAGACCCTGTGGTCGCGAGTCCGCCAGGACCAGAAAAAGTTCCGGCGAGCCTTAATTCTAATTCAGGGAACGCATTCGCCACTCGCTCAAATGCACGAACGAGCGTCAACAGATTTTTCTTTTTGTCTATGCGACCAACGAATAGAATATATGGCTTCTCCCCCGCTTTCTTTACCTGTGGCTGATATCGCTCATGATCAAAACCCAAATGAGTCACATAAATGTTCTCTGGATTCGCGCCATACAATTCAACAATTTCTCTTTTACAAAATTCGCTCACGGTAATAATGCGTGCATTCTTTTTTACAATATCTTTCGTGCTCCACTCGTGATATGCGACCTGAATTTTTTTATAGAGTTCTGGGAAGCGCCTAAATCCAACATCATGAATCGTCACGACGGATTTCTTTGGCGCAAAACGCGGCAGCACATGCGCCGGAACAAACAACACATCAGGCGGTTTGCGTAGCATCTCCAAAGAAAGACGAATCTGTGTCCACAAATATTTCGGCGGCCACTTCAAAGACTCTTGTGTATACAAAACAAACTCATGCCTTGCCGCTTCAGGCAAAGCCGTCATCTCATTCATCACATGCCACGCATACCACTCCACCCCCGTTTTTACTGGGCGATTAGCACGTGAGGCTTCAATGCCGATTCGCATACGTGAAGCGTGAAGCTTGAAACGTGAAACGTCAAACAATCAAATCAGTCATTCATCGAATATACCCACTTCCCGCTAGCCAAAAAACCAAGATCAATAATCCCCAAGAGACTGCAGATGCACCCGCACCCAATACGATACCCATCTTCATGTTCCCAAGAATACCAAACACATATTCATGAAATGGAGGGAGCGGATCAATTATCTTGCGTTCTGGATATTTTCTCTTCTCTCGTCGCTCAAACCAATACGCACTCGGCCACAATAGCAAACTCACCACATTGCCTGCGTTCTCCCCCTTCATCTCAAGTATAATAAACAAACATATCGACATTCCGATACCGGTCGCGATTGCGAATCGTAACGTTTCCCGATTTGAAATTCCAGGAAATATCATTCCATCACTATACAGGATGCATCATTACGACGAAAACACGCTTCGTTTATAGAGCTCCAAATTTTCGAGAGCGATACCTGTGCCTTTTGCCACACATTGCTGTGGGTTATCGGCGACATAGGCAGGAACGCCAGTAGCCTCTGCAAACAAACGATCCAAATTTCGAAGCTGAGAAGAGCCTCCGGACAAAACCATACCCTTTTGCATCACATCCGCAGAGAGCTCTGGTGGCGTGGCGCGCAATACGTCCTTGATCGCTTCCACAATCCCCTGCAACTCATGCTGAATGGCATCCGTCACGTCATCAGAAGTTACCGTGATGATACGAGGCAATCCGGAAATCATGTCGCGTCCTTTTACTTCCATTTCTAACTTGTCTTCCAAGTACAAAGCAGACCCAATCTTGATTTTAATATCTTCTGCCGTACGCTCACCGACGGCGAGACCATGCTTGCGGCGTACATGCTCTTGAATCGCGGCATCGATCTTGTTGCCTCCAATACGTTCTGACGTAGACGCGACGATTCCTCCTAATGAGATCACGGCGATCTCAGAAGTTCCACCGCCAATATCAATAATCATGTGACCCGAGGCCGAACCAATTGGAATATCCGCGCCAATAGCAGCCACGACTGGTTCTTTGATGATGTAGGCAGCGCGTGCTCCGGCACTGATCGTGGCATCGATCACCGCACGACGTTCCGTGGATGTGATTCCACCAGGAACTGCCACCATTACCTCTGGACGAAATAATCGAACGCCACCAAGCGCCTTATTAATAAAATATCGAAGCATGGCTTCGGTTGTACGGTAGTCCGCAATCACCCCATCCTTCAGTGGGCGTTTTGCCACGATCGTATCTGGCGTGCGGCCGATCATGTCTTTCGCCTCTTTCCCAACGGCTAATACTTTTCGATCCGCGACTGACACAGCCACCACCGAGGGTTCATTAATAATGATCCCCTTTTTTGGGATGTAAACCAGAACCGTCGTGGTTCCGAGGTCAATACCTATTTTTTTTCCAAACATGGTCAAAAGTTGATAGTAAACGTCTCGTTCTTGGAAAGATCTGCTTCGTATTGATACCGATCATCACCGAAGTTACTTGAGTCTTCCGAAGGCGAGGCGCTACGAACCGTCTTACCTAGCCGTAGGTCTAGCGTCAATCTCGTGTTCGATCCTGCCTGTTTTTGAGCTAAAAGTGTGTACGGACCCGTGGCAAGCTGACTCATCACGCGCGGCGAGATGCGATAGCGGAACGTGAGCTCCCCCGTCTTCCCTGGCTCCACCACCCAGAATGCACCATAAACCTGCTTGCCCAATTCATGAAATGTATCTGGATTCTTGTCACCCGTTCCAGACCAAGACACGAGCTCGCTCCCCTCTGGAACATAGACACGCGTATAGCTTCGATACCGCGTATAACGCCAATCAATTTTTGTATTCGTATTCGTATATCGCAAACGCACCGTTGCCATTGGATTCGCTGGATCGGTTGTATCAATGGAATAGAGTATTTTCTTGTCCATCACTCCGTCCGTCTTCAATGCAGCCAAGTTTGCATCAACCACCCAAAGTTCATCACCCTCACTCCCAAGCGTGCGTCCTCCCCATCCACGAGCGTCCACTAATTTTTGAAGATTTGCGTCTCGCGAATACAACATAATGTCTTTACGTCCTAAGCTCTCAGCCGCAATATCAAGAATAGAAGGCCAACGGCTTGCTGGCTGACTTGTCAGTGTCTTTATCAACAAATCACCTACTTTCGCGACGATTTCTTTGCGCTGTTTCACGGGTAAATTATCCGTGAGATAAAATCCCTGCTCAACGTCATACTGAAGCTGATCGAAAAAATTATTCGCCGAGAATGTCTTTCCATCTACAACCAACGGACCCGTTAACATGAGTAAGCGACGAAATAATTCCGGCTCGAGCGCAATCACGCCATCAACCTGAACATCTTTATTCAAACCTTGCTTTAACTCACGCGTGTACATGTCCAAAATACGAGCCGCATCTTCTGGAAAATCTGGCGACCAGTTCGCATCGCGCAAGAACCAGGCTTTTACGCCGAGCTCACGCGCCACAAGCATAGGCGGTTCGTCCTTCCATGTGGACGCAACCGTATCGTCGACCGCATACACATCTTGAAAATCAATGTGATTCAAATCGCCTCCATCCACACTCATCAAACCGATATTTCCAATAAATCCTCCACCTGGACGCAACTCATCAGCATTCTGAAGTAGCACCAAATAGGTTTTTGGTGATGGATATCCAAGAATCGGGATTGCAAGCTCAAGCATAGAAACAGCTTCATCCAACTGACGACTCGCGTCTGGAAGTTTGTCGGCAAGTGGAGCAAGTCGATCGCGCAAAGGTGCATAGAGCTGATCTTGTGGAACATGCTTCCACGCTTCGCTCGCGATTGCGACTTTTTCTCGAGCCGCACGCAATCTCGGAAGATTGGATTCAAGACCGGCTAAAATCGCTCGCTTCTCTTCTTTTGAAAGATCACTATACGAACGATTCGAGGCAACCGATACTCCATCCGAACCAATAGGACCGCTTAATGCCTCCTGAATCGCAACAGCAGCAGCAATTAAATCGCGTAGTCCAGACACCGTCTGCGAACCGACACGCTCCACGTCTTGGAGCGCACGAATTTTCGACCCAAAGTATGGGGCATATCTCCAAAATCCTGTTGCTGCCAATCCAACGCGCACATCCGTTAAATCAAGCTCCGTTCGAGCGAGCGCTGCATCGGCTTGAGCAAATTCACGCGCGAGCGCATGCGCCTGCGCTAATTGCAAATCTGACTGTGCACGCATGGCGCCTGTTCCCGCTTTCCATCCTCCAAATAGCGCAGGGGCAAGCAAGACAAACCCAAGAACCACCGATAGCGCGAGCGCGGGCCAAAAAAACATCCTAAAAGACCGACGCGGACGGTCGGGAGCTGTCTGACCAGGTGCTGGAATCAGCGGAACGCCTGGTTGGGTGAGGAAATTCGGTTGTTCACCGTTCATACAATCATTGTAACCTGACGCTCTAAGCCTGTCGCGGGACCTTCTCTCCACGATACTTTATAAAATACTGGATGCTACTCCAAATATGCGCTCGCGTAAGACGATTCGTGATGAGTTGCCATGGATATCGAATCATACTGCCGCGTCCGTGATAGTGGACAATACGTGCACCACTCACATAGGCGACACGATGCCCCGCTTTCCACACACGACGACATAAATCCGCGTCTTCAAAATACATAAAAAATCGTTCATCAAAATGTCCGATCTGATCGAGCACGGAACGACGAATACAAAGAGCTGAACCCTGAACCCAGTCCACATCCTGATCTGAATTGCGGTCCATATCTTCCATCAGATACTGCTTCAGCGCCTTCTTTCCCCATGGAGTATTCCCGAGAATCGTTCGGCGATACACGGGTGTAAGCAGAGATGGAAAACGACAGGTCGTGTTCTGATCCGTTCCATCAGGATTTAAGATACGTGGACCAGACGCTCCTACGTCTTGATGCTGATCCATCCAGGTAATCCATGCATCAATCTCTCCAGGAAAAACAACCGTGTCTGGATTCATCAAAACAATATATTCGCCCTTCGCCTGTGGAAGCACCTCATTATTCCCTGCGCCAAATCCATTATTCCCTTTCGCAAGCGCCGTCTTCACCCATGGAAAACGCGAGGCTGCCATTTCAAGAACTCCATCATCCGAAGCGTTATCCACCAAAAAGTATTCAAATGAAAACGGAAGGCGCGCGTCTTGGATGCCCTGAAGCAAATGACGCACGAAATGCGTCATTTTATAATTCACGGTGACAAACGAAACCTTTAAGTTCTCCGACATACTGGCTCTCTTATCGTATATTTGGTCGCGCGGCAAGCCTCCACGCAATCGCCCCAGGAGAGACCCTCCCCTTTTCATCCAAGGCACGAACACGTCGCAATATACTCTCAAGAGCTTTGTCGTAATTGATACGATCAGAAACCCAAGGACCACCAGCGCTAATTCGCTCCAATACAGACCAACGCATCACCACGCAAGACAAAGAAGGTTGAAGTGTTTCTAGCGCATCGTATTGCCCTTGATCAATCTCATTTACGCCCTTTGCTCGCAAACTCCCAAATAATCCAGGAGCCAATCCTGCAATATCAAGTCGTTCCGTGAGCTCAAGTTCGCGTCGCTCTCCGTCTAAAGAACTCGCTACATGCGCACGTCGAATTTTTGGACCAACAAATCCAAGAGTAGATGTATTTTGCAATTGCTCGATCATAACCGTAAGCGCATCCGGGGCGAACAAGATGTCCTGCTTTGCCAACACCACATACTGTTGTGATAAATCCAACCCATTCACACGCGAACGCGCGAGACTTAATGCTTGATTCATTGACCGGCCCATTGGCTGCGGTCGTGGATTACGAAGCCACGTCACTGGCAGACCCGGTTCTAACTCGGGTCGAGAACTTCCCGAGGGAGCATTATCAACAACGATTACCACCTCAGGCCACATATCCGCTTCTACAACGCTTCGCAAAAATTCTGGGAGCACCATCGTTGGGTCATCCGTAATAACTTGCACGCTACAAGGTAACCATGAACGCATACTACGTTTTACGTTTTTGCGTTACGTTAAACCCAAGTGGGCGATTCAACATGAGACGCGTTTGCGCATCAATCGCAGGGATCGCTCCGAACACAACGAAGGTCACGGGCAACAGTAGCCACTGCGCGAGAATAATAAACCACGCATACGGACGCGAAATGTGTTTTGGAATTGGTGGCAACAATGTGAGCGCGAGACCAGCCGATACGAACAATCCAACCATTGCGAGACGCATCAACCACTGCAAAGTAAATGGCGTGTTCTGGAAAACAGCAAAACTTCGAAACTGATCAGGCGCGGCGTAAAATGGAAGATATCCTAAGATAAAAATGAGTAACGGCGCCGTAGCCCACGTATACATTCCTTCAAGTTGTTTAAAAATCCACGTGTATTTCGTCCAAAGCGACATCTTTTTATCCCGACGAAACGCCTCCATCATAAACGGGAAGTTCTCAACACCCCACGCCCAACGACGAAGCTGCTTGTAGAGAGCTGGGAGTGCTTTCCAATAATCTCCCGTCATAACCGTATCCATCGAAACTGGCAGATGGATTGGCGTGACGCGATACTCCCCGTGATACTTTAATAATCCCTGCAAGAAAATGCGCGAATCTTCTGAGACAATGTCTTTTTGCCAATATCCAACATCCATCAACATGCGCAAAGACATCGAATGCGATGAGAACGTCATCATCCCCTCTGGGCGGGCGAGCTCGGTCATCAACCAAAACGTGGTGCCGAACATACAGACGCGCACTGCGGCTGGTGATTCCCACAAATTATTATTGTACAAGGCTACAGGTTGATAGGAACTTCGCGTCGGCTCAGGAACGGTCAAATATAACTGCGTTAAACACGAAAAATATTGTGGGTGCACGATGGTATCCACATCAAAAGAGGACACAACCGTCGTCTCAGGATCAAGTCCATTCGCGACAAGCTGAGGAATGACCTGAGTCGCAGACCAATTCAAATTTGATCCTTTTCCAGGGATTTCATTTGGCAATCCTTTTGGGTGAACGGTCGTCAAAAGACCAGCAAACTTATCAGAAAATTCAGGCTCCATCTGTTTTACTACATCGAGAAAACGGGCTTCATCACGCGCTTCTCCTGCGAGCACAATAATCATGCGAGAAGCCGGAAATGCCGCATGCGTGAGCGTGCGCAATGTCTCGCGTACAACCGAAGCATCTTCTTTATATGTCGGCAGAAATATCAAATGACGAATCGCGTCATAACCAGGAAGCTGCTCCGCCTCTGTCTGCCAATCGCGTTTCATCGCGCGACGATACTGCACCCACGAACTTAACAAGAACGGAATAGAATACGTCACGCGAAGCAACCAATACAAATCAAAGATGATAATAAAATAGACCATCCAAATCGGACGGATGAACGATAGACTCACGGAGAGAATCAAGGTCGTCCAGACGAGCGCGCCAGGAAGGATTTCACAGGCGCGTACAAAACGGCTTTTTTTCATGCGATTCTTGGCGTGGTGATATTCGGTTCTGCGTCGTAAATCGGAGCGACATACTCAACAGGAGTACGAAGTGGGTCAAACGCTTCTCCAACTTTGAACGACAGGAGTGGCACATCGAGAAGTCGCGCAATCATATTCGCATCCAAGACTCCCGCGCGTACCGCCGAAAACGAACCAGGACCCGCCACAACTCCGACACCCGTAATCGTGTACCGAGCTAAATCCTTTGCAATTAATGGGAGCAAAACCGTTGAACGACCCTCCTTTTCAACGGTTTTAAGCACCTTTTCCCCTTCCATCCAAACGATGCGTGAATGGCCGTTCTGATGCGTATCAAGAAAAAGCCAAGCCATATTATTCTTTCACAACTGCGCGATCGGCGAGCGTATCAACAACCACGTGCTTCTGTCCTTCAAGAATGGCGTACAAAAATTTATCCGTCATGTCTTTGCGATAACGGTAATCTTCCAATGACATCACGCTATAATTAATTTCGTATCCAAGTGATTTTTCTGCGTCGTTGATCAATCGCTTGAGAGCTGTCTCATTTATCGTTCCTACAATAAACACATCTACCGGAGCCTTATGTCCAAGGAACACGCCAAGAAAGGCGAGGTATCGTACATCGCCAAGTTTTGGAATCTCTTGATCAAGACGGCCTTCATACAAAGCCTGCGCACGCAAAAGAAGAGCAGACAATTCATTAATTAAACGAAAGTTTGGATTGACTCGATAAAATTTCTTTTTCAATCCTGGCGCGCGCGCTTTTTTTACGCCGCCAACTTTTTCTTCAATTTCAATAACCTCCATAATCAACCCAAGCTTTTGCAAATTCGAAAGTTCACGTCGCACGGCATTGATCTGCGTGCCTACGCGTCTCGTAATCTCACGAACGAATATTGGTTCTTCTGGATTTCGAAGGAACAGGCTCAAAAGCTTCACGCGCGTACGCGAACCAAAAAGGTGTTCAAGCATATCTTCTGTCACAGAATGCCCCACACGCTGAGCCTTGACAAGTTAGAGAGAACGACCGTTTTTGCTGGACGGCGACAATGCGACACGCCTATACTCGATAGGAAATATGGACCAGGCTTTTCGTATTGCTGATCTCGAGGTCAACAGGGCCGAAAGCGGAGACCGAATTGTCGGTATTTTCCGCTATGACGGCGAGTCCAAGAGCCGACGCGGGCCAATCCTGCTTATCCTTGCAGATATTGACTCCTCTATTTACGTATACGAACAACTGCTCGACACCCTCAACCAGGCAGCCGAAGAAGCGAGAGCCGCCATCAGCAAAGAAACCGGTGACCAGATGGCCCAGTTTGAAAAACTCGTTCAGAAGCTAAATGACGCACTTGCAGCATTTGGACAAAAAGAAACCTCTATTGCCTGGGATCGTGTAAACCTCTTTGTCCTAGAGCTATCAGAAGGCCAGGTCTGTCTCACGGGAACAGGAAAACTGTTCAATATATTCCTACAAAAACAACCGGATAGTACTTGGCGCGGGTTCGATCTGTTTGGCTCGCTTGAACAACCACCAGAAGTCGATCCAGCAAAACCATTTTCATCATTTTTGTGTGGTGACGTAAAACCTGGCGATCTTCTCTTTGCTGGAACGCAGAACTTCGAACCTCTCCGCAATACTCTTCGACTTTCAGAAACCCTCAAGAGCCTCCCACCTGTCGCAGCGGCACTTGAAATCCGTCAGGAGCTAGAGCGCCATGCTCAACCAGACGATTATGCTGGTTTTGTTATTTGGCTCGCTCCTCTCACCAAGGAAGAACAGGCTCAAGTTGAAGCGGAAGGACGCAGCACGCGCTCGGTTGAACGCATGCGCGAACACGAAGCACAGGTTTCTGGCGTCCTCTCCCCTGCAATTAAACCGCCGCGTACTGCTCAAACACTTGTTGGCATGCTCGCGAATTTCAAAAGCCGCATCCGGCCCCGACAGCGCTCTGGGCCTGACCCGGTTGCAGTCGCTGGGATGCGTGGTATGTCCGCTGGACATGGATCTCTCCTTTCTGTTCAACGAAAGCGCATGCTCATCCTCTTGGCAGTGCTTGCAGTCATTCTTATTGCGGGAGGATTGTGGTTTCAAAGCTCACAAAAAGCAAAGGCAGAACAAGCACTTTGGAATGCCGTCTATGATCAGGCCTCAAACAAGAAAACCGATGCAGAATCGGCACAAGTCTATGATGAAGACCGCGCTCGAGCCGCCCTTCGCACATCACTAGAACTCACAAATGGCCTCGATGAAAAAACACCTGAGCGTAAAGACGCGAAAGCAAAACTCTTAAGCGATATTGCTGCGGTTGAAATTAAACTCAAGCGCATCGTCACGGTAGGAACTCCCGTCGAACTCGCATCTTCTTCTCTTGGAGCAGCCGACAACTCTCTCACAGCTGTTTCGGTATACAATGGAAATGTCTATGCCGCAGATGCATCAGCCGCTCAGCTCGTAGAAGTGAAACCCGACACTCGCGAAACAAAACGCTATCAACTTCCCGCAACAGGTGGACAAGTTGTGGCTACATGGCCTGGAGCGAGCGCGCTTTATCTTCTTACAAGTGAGCAAAAGCTCTTCTCGTTTGATCCAAAAGCAGGAACCATCACCGCCGTTGCCTGGACAGCACCAAAAGCCACTTCGACCGTTGCATTCGCCGTATATGGACGCCGTTTCTATGTCCTTGATTCAGCGGGAAACATGGTGTGGCGCTATGCCCCAATCTCGGGCGGTATCAGCGAAGAGACGGCGTATCTCAAACAAAATACCGCTTCCCTCTCGAATGCCATTGGGCTTGCCGTGGACCAGAACGTCTATCTCGCTTTCAGCAATGGAACGGTGAAGCGCTATCTTTCTGGTGCTGAAGACGCATGGAACATAGGCATCATTGATCCAACGCCAACAAGCTTCAGCGCAATCTGGACCAGCGACACAAGCGATCGCATCGTTCTCGCAGATCCTGCAGGCAAACGTATTGTCGTTCTTCGCAAAGACGGAAGACTCGTCGCACAAATCAACTCACCAATATTTGCAGGACCGAATTCTCTACATGTAGATGCAACCAGCAAAAAAATATTTGTTACAGATGGCAACAAACTCTATCAAGTTGACCTCCCTTAAGAAAAAAGCGCCCACATGGGGCGCTTTTTTGTATGATATAATATCTGTATATGGCCATTCGAAAAATAAAAACCACACCAAAATCAGTTGTCGCAAAATCAATTCCGTTAAAAAAGAATCCTTGGAGAATAACAAGTGTCTCACTGACAGCTTGGATTATTTTCTGGGCGTTAATCTTGTGTACGATGACTGTTGTTGTTTTGAACTTCAATAAAGCCTTCGCCCCAGTCGCCACAGAAACCATCGACGATCAAACCGCCGCGGAGTTTCAAGCGATTAGAACAAGCTTAGAGAAACAGGTGGAAGAGCTGCAAGTACAGGCGATGCAGCAAGGCGACAGCAGAGAACAGCCGCCAGCATGCGTCATGAGCGACGAGATACCAGCTATCGACAATTATATTTCTTACAAAGATGAGAAGACATCAGTAAGCATGAAGATTCCATTTAGCACCAAATGGCAAAATAATGATTGCGACTTCGCCCCAACGCAATTATATGATGCTGGCGTTGTTAGCTTTGGTCCTGAAACAGGCGTTACTACAAGCGAACGAGATGCTCGACTTAGCATAAAACCAGCCATTTCTGTTCAAGAAATGGATACTTGGTATAAGGATCTTGTCGCCTCCAAAAAACAAAAGCGAACAATAAATGGGATGACGGTAATCTCTTATGACGTCGAAGGGCTAGGCGGAGGGCTCTTTTGGGAAGGATTCGGGCGTTCATATCATTACGTAATTACCTCAAATGGTTGGCTCACCGACGCTGAAGCAGTAAAGATCATCCAGTCGCTCAAAGTCACGAAATAGACGCAACAAAAAATTCCCCGTGAGGGGAATTTTTTGTTTGAAGTGATTACTTCAAGGTTACCTTTGCACCTGCTTCTTCCAACTTCTTCTTCATGTCATCAGCTTCAGCCTTGCCAACACCTTCCTTCACAACCTTAGGAGCGGCGTCGACCAAGTCCTTAGCTTCCTTCAAACCAAGACCCGTGATTTCGCGGACGACCTTGATCACAGCAATCTTGTTGCCACCTACTTCAGTGACTTCCACGTTGAAAATCGACTTCTCTTCTGCGGCAGCTGCACCAGCTCCGGCACCGGCCATCATCATTGGGGCGGCGGCGGACACACCGAACTTATCTTCAAGCAACTTCACGAGCTCAGCGAGCTCCATGATGGTCAACTTCTCGATCGCATCGACGAGACCCTGGAACTTGGCAGGGATCTCAACCTGTTTCATCTCGGACATAGTAGTAAATAGTATGGAATGAATGACTAGATGGCGGCTGGCGCTTCAGGAGCGGCTTCGGCGGCTGGCGCTGGAGCAGCTTCTTCGACCACAGGGGCTTCGGCGACTGGAGCTTCGGCGGCTGGCGCTGGAGCTTCGGCGACGACAGGGGCTGGCGAACCGGCTTCCTGTTTCTCCTTGTAGGCGTTAAGCAAACGAACGAACTCGCCAGTAGGACCATTGAGCACCCAAAGAAGTTGAGTGAGCAATTGAGCCTTGGATGGGAGCTTCGAGAGCTTGATAACAAACTCTTGATCAACGGGCTTGCCTTCGAAGATACCACCAACAAGTCTCATCGGAGAGTCCTTTTTACCGGACATTTCACCGAGGATACGAGCAGCGGCCATTTCGTCTTCCATGGCAACGGCGGCACCAAGCATGCCTGGCATGCTCTTGAAGTCGATGTCATAACCGGCGTCCTTGGCGGCGCGGTACATGACCGTCTTCTTGGCGACGACGTAGTCAACGTGATCGGCATGGAGCTTCTTACGAAGCCCGCTTACGGCCTGCACGGACATGCCCTGGAAGTCAGCAAACACCGCAGCTTTACCGGTCTTGAAGACCTGGGCGAGAGCAGAGATGGACTCTGCTTTCTGTGCACGGGTTTTTGGCATAGATAAGGGGTGTGAATTAACGAAAACGACCGCAGGAGCTGGTCCTGCGGTCGCTTTTTTGTAGGGGCAATTCATGAATTGCCCCTACAGTGAGCGATCCTCGGAAAGGCCCCCTTGCGGGGAATCAAACCCGTAAAATCGCTTGCGCGCTCTACGGGTCCTCTCTGTCTCAGGACTCTTACTGTCGTTTGCGGGAAGATTAGCCGAGGTTTGCCTATGCGTCAAGCCGCCTTTCCCTTCTGGCTTGGTCTCCAGGTCCTTGTCCTGTCTAATAGCCGAGCCTTCTCTCGCACATCCTCGCGACGCACGTTTTCAAACATTTGGATCCGCTTCTCGATCCGTATCATCGCTTCATCATCTGCTGGGTCTTCACCTATCAAAAACTTCATCTCTTTCAACGCTTCTACAAACTCCCAATCAGGAACTTTACCTGAGGCAATATCAGCCTTCCCTTTTTCAAGGATGGGCTGGTAGGTAGCGAGCGCATCAGGGTCGTCTTTCAATTTATTCAAACACCAATCAATATCCTGCACGACCGAAACCGGCTGTCTCTCAACCTTACCGCCAAGGGGCATCTTCTCCATACGCGCTATGCTTTTACTTCTTTTTCATTCACCACCCAACTGACCACGGTGGCGAGAACAGCAAAGATCAATCCTCCCCAAAACGCAGGACCAAAACCTGAAACGGAAAATCCTGGCGTGAGCCAAGCCGCAAAACCGAACATAGCTGCGTTAATGACGAGCGAGAACAATCCGAGCGTCAGAATCGTGATTGGCAATGACAAAATCTCGAAGAACGGACGAACGAGCGCGTTCACGACACCAATCACCAAAGCGGCGAGCATCGCGATTGGAAAACTCTCTACATAAATCCCTGGAACAACGCTTGCGACTACCACGAGAACGAGCGCGTTTAAAACCAAGCGAATGATAAACATCATAGGTAGTGATCAGGTTTCAGTGATCAGTGAAGAATTATGAGTAAAATAATAATAACAAATAGCTACTCTCTATTCTTAATCTCTTGAATCTTATTCTCAGCTTCTTCTAGGCGTGACTTAAGCGCTTTGGATAACTCACCCGCGCGTTCAAACTTTTTCAAGCCTTCTTCCAAATCTGGTTCGCCTCTTTCAAACCAATTCGCGATCTCTTCGAGTTCCGCGAATCCCTTTGAGAAATCAATTTCTGTCTTTTTCTTGGTCATATCAGATAAGAGTTCCTTGGCTTCCTTCAATTCTGGCATCTACCTCCCCATCACGCAAACGAATCGAAACGGGCAAACCTGGTTTCGCGGCTTTTGTGGAAGAAACAAGATCGCCATTTTTATCAAGAACTATCGCGAAACCGCGTTTCAAGACAGCCGTTGGATTGAAAGATGCGATCAAGCGAATCAACGAATCGACCCGAAGCCGGAATGCTTCGATCCAGCGCGTGGCTCCGTCTTGAGCGCGTTGCATGGTACGACGATATCCCTCCACCAAGTCCTCAAGCGAATCCATCATGCCGCTATGAAGCTGCGAAATCTCATACAACACATCTCGCTTATCAGGAACCAAACGTCGGGCACAGTCTGTTGGTGTCGAACCACGAATGTCGGCTGCTTCTTCTGCGAGTGAGACATCACGTTCATGCCCGATCGCAACCATGGTTGGAATTTTCGATGCGTAAATCGCGCGCACCAAACGCTCATCATTAAACGGCATGAGCTCATCAAATGAACCACCACCGCGCGTGATCACAACCGCATCGTAAGGGCCGTGTCTATGCGCAGCCGCAAGCCCAGACATCACGGAATCAACCGCTTTATCCCCTTGAACGACTGCATGATAGAGATCGATCTCGAGACCACCCCACCGTTCATTCACGATGCGAATGAAATCTCCATACGCCGCACTTTCACGCGAAGCGATGAGCGCAATTCTCGATGGGAAACGCGGCAATTCACGTTTGCGAGACGGATCAAACAACCCTTCCGCTTCTAGTTTTGCGCGTAGTGCTGCCAATGCTTTTCGAATCGCTCCCTCGCCGACCAATTCAATGCGGTCTACATTAAAAGAGAGCTTTCCAAACTTTGGATAGATACGCGGATAGCCAAATATGCGCACACGCATTCCGTCCTCAATCGGAAGATGTAACTTTCCGAGCACCATGAAACACGCGACGAGCGCGCCTTCATCTTTTAATTCAAAATTTACCCATTGTCCTTGTGAGACTTTAAAACTTCCCACCTCTCCCTCGATCGCCACACCATTCGGATCCCAAATCGCCTTGAATGTTTCATTCAAGTATGTGACAAACTGAGTGACGGAGAGGATTTGCATCAGAACACCATCTTTCCAGCTCGGATCTGGTCGCGCAAATCTGGATCCGAGACCTTTGCAAGTGCTTCAAGTCGCGCCGTTCGTTCTACTGATGAAGCGATCTCTGGTTGGCTCTTGATAATCGTCATTGGAATCGGCTCAATCTCAATACTTCCACCGCGTAACGTGAGACCAATCGCAAGCCCCTGTTCGGTTTGCTTTGAAAAATCTTGATCGAAGATAAAATTCCCCAGTGACCACGCAATCGGATGGCCTTTGTAAGACGAGAAACCGCGCTCCCAGTGCGGATGGCCGCCAATCACGACATCCACGCCCTGATCGATCAACCAGTGGCTTAAATCGATCGAGGCGGCCTCTGGATGATCTTGATATTCAATCCCCCAATGCACGTATGCGATCACAATATCAGACGAAGACGCGGCTGCTTGAATGATTGGTAAGGCTTGCTCACGATCAAGCGGGTTATCTGTTGTGTTGTATCCGAGGAATGCGATGCGAATACCATTCACGGTAGTCGTCGCAAGAGAAATAGCACCATCATCAACTTGATGACCGAATGCGAGCAGGCCACCTTCACGCAAACGCCGCATGGAATCCGCGTTTCCGGGTGAGCCTTGATCAAGTGCATGATTATTCGCTTGCGACACCGCATCGATCCCCCTTTTTTTCAGCGTCGCAACAATGGAAGGATCAAACATGAAATCAATGCTCTTCACCGGAGAACGACGCTGGTCTGTGACAACACCTTCAAGATTTGCGATCGCGTAATCAAATGAGTTGAACCAGTTTTCTGGCAGCTTTCGAAATGGATATTCTGGATCCTTCGCTGCTTTCGTTCTGGCGGCCACGTTCCGGTCGAACATCATGTCACCGACCATCAAGAGATGCGCGGACTTTTCATCAGCCACAGGAATTCCACGATCCCGAATCACACCATACGCTGACATGAGCGTATCGCGTTTGAGTTCTACGGTTTTTACGTGCGGCGTTTGAGGAACGGGAAGAAATGTCCAAAGAGACATGCCAAATACGGCGCCTAAAGATACTGCTCTTGCCACGCGCCATTTCATGATTATGGTTGTAACGTTTCTGCGGCGGTTTTACCAGGAACGGAGATTTCTACCTTGGTTACATTTCCAAATTGCTTCGCTGTTTTTTCGATTTGAGTTCGGATAGATTCGACATTGCATGAACCGCCGCCATAATTTTCAAGCTCTTTAGAGAATTCAAGTTTGAGAATGCTGTTGTTCAGAACAGCGGAATTCAACTTGGTACCCTCAGGAATCTGAGTCCCTGGTGGCCCGACCTGGCTCACGTTTTCTGTCGCTTGCCATAAAAGCACATTAAGAGCAGCCGCAATCGATTTGGAAGATTTTGGAATTTCATAAACCGTAGCATCCAGCGCGGTGCAGCTATCACCAATCACAGCGCGACTAAAAAATGTAACTTTCATTCTATCTTTCGCGAAACGAATTGGAATATTCAAAGCAGTCCAAGAATAACCATTCTGACCGATTGATCCTGGAAAACCAGCAGAAAGGCGCAGGGTTCCAGTCGTACTAGCAGGCATAACTGACTGAAAATTCGTAAGACGAAACACCCCGTTTTCGTCCGCTCCAGGACCACGGCCTTCCCTGCCCAAACTTATCCCGTTTCCATCGAACAACTCCCATTCAAGACCGACGACTCCGTGTGAAACCGTTCCTGTAACATACCAAGGGTTCCCAAGAACCGTATTCGCAAGTGATGTAGAAACGCATACGGCATTCAATTCATCACAAATCATCCCTTCAGGCTTTTCACGTACCGCGACCGCTTTTGCACGACACGTTCCCATCGCGTCAGGCGTAGTTGGTGAGGGCTTCATGTCGCCACAGACTTGCGTGGAAGGACAGGACCATCCGGCAATTCCACCACACAAACAAGCAGTGCCGTTCCAATGACCATGCGTACCACAATCTGGCGCTGAAGGCGTCACAACAACGGGAGGAGTGGTTGTGGCTGGTGGCGTAATTGGTGGGGTTGGAACCGATGGGATCGTAGAGCTCGCGTTTTGTGGCGGTACATACGCCAACTCATGCGGAAACAAATTCCAAATAAACAAAAGGGAGGCTGTCAGGATGAACACAATAGCAATCATGAGAGCCATGGTTAAAGGCACGTGGTGCGGATGTGGCTGCTTCACCGCTTTTTTCAGATTTGATTTTATTTTTGCCATATTTTTACAACGTGTTTACTGCGGAAGAATTACGACCATGACTTTTGCTCCAAGCTCCATTCCATCTGCGTTGAAATCATGAATCGCGTTCAGGAGACGGTCATGTGGATAGACATAGTCCGCGCCTTTACGCGTTCCTGGATCATTCGTCACCCATGAACCATCCGCGTTATATCCTTTGATAACCAACATGTGATATTCCGGTCCTCCATTTCGGAAGTTTGGATTCTTGAGAAGCTTTCCGTCTGCAGGAATGATAATTGGGTACCCCATATTCAACATATTTTTGATGTTGAATTCATTCGCCTCGATCACTTGCGCCTTTGCGAATCCAAAATGTCCGGTGGCCGTATGCGCTACATCGTTTGCGGTTGTGTCTTTGTTGTATCCGTAGGTCGTGTCTTCATAGGCGACGACCTCTAAAATATCTTTCTCCCCTTCGTCCGCCGTCCATCCATGACCACGCTCTTTGTAGTACGCGTTCACCATCAACAGCGAAGCTTCCTCGCAGGCGTCTTCAAACGGTGCAACCCAATTCTGTTTTGGAGCCTGCAATAAAAACGGTACCTCCAAGTTGAGTTCTTTTGCGAATTCGGTCGACGTCGATACCGCATTCGCAACAGGAATCACCGGTACATTTGATGGGGTCGGTGTTGCGGGCGGCTTATACGCCACCGCAAGTGGTACCGATGGCTTTGAAGCCTCGGCAAAAGAATCACGGATAAACCCGCGCATAAACCACAAACCGCCGGCGATTACTACAAGAGCAATAGCACCGGCGGCATAGTATGACGCGTGTGACTTTACGTGATGTCGAACGTGACGAACATGTGATCGCATGAAGCGATCGTAGCGCATTTTCTGACGTTATTCAACCGTCACGTCAATCATTTTAATCTCTGAAAGAGGACGATCGTTTCCATCGCGACCCTGAGCAGCAATCTTATCCGCAATATCCTGTCCGGAAATCACATGACCGAACACGGAATAGTCTGGTGAAAGCGGTGTATCATCAACCATAATAAAGAACTGCGAACCATTCGTGTTGCGACCGGCATTCGCCATCGCCACAATCCCCTTGTTGTACTTCACGTTCACTGGATCGTTCGCGAACTGGTATCCTGGACCGCTCATTCCTGTTCCTGTTGGATCGCCACCCTGGATCATGAATCCTGGAATCACACGATGAAAAATCGTGCCATTGTAAAATCCTGCCTTCACGAGATACACGAAATTCGAAGCCGCGTTTGGACCTTCTTTTGGATCAACCTGAATCTCGATATTTCCGAGATTTGTCTTGATCATGACTTTCTTATTTGTCTCTGACTCTGCCAACACGCCTGGGAATGCAAGTTTTGTCATAGTTTTTGTAGCTGGTTTAGTTGCTTCAGGGACTTCTTTCACTGGTGCTTCTGGAGCTTTGGCCTCAGGAGCTGGAGCTGGAGTTGGGGCTGCGGCTTCAGGAGCCGGAGCTGGTGGCACGTACTGATCGTTTGACGGAGCCTGCGAACAACCTGCGCCAAACAAGGCGGCAGTCATCAGAGAAGAAAGAAGGAGTGTGCGTCTCATAGTGCGGAGATGTTAAAGCGAAAATCGTAATGGATCAAGTGACGCGGAAAGATCTTGTCCGCGTTCATTACGTATACGCATAGTCGCAGGAATAATTTCATCTGGAAGATAGACCAACTCAATCCAAACCGCGCGACCGATTCCCGCTGTCACGAGCTCAACCGCACATTCACGTGCGAGTCCACTCCCCTTTTTTGCAGGATGCGATGGATGAAGTCCGCTCGATGGTGGCGTTGATGGAAGCGCCGAACCAAAAGTCCCACCCGGAACCGAAAGACGCGAAGATCCAACTGCCCCAGCTAATCCTCCGCGTGAATCAGGCCCCGATGGATTGATCTTCCATTCAAGGTCAGGCATTAAACGCGTTAATGCTGACCCGACACGCATGCGAACATCATCAAGCGCGATAGAAGGAACATGCGAAACTCGAATCATCGCCTTTTTTGCAGACGCAACCCCAACCTCGAAATCAGCGCCGCACCAATACCAATCCGGATCATCTCTCCGTAGACGCTCTATTTCCTCCGCAGCGCGTTTTGCAAGTGCGACTGGCAATGGAACGTGTTCAGGCGTCTCATCGCACGCATATCCAAACACCGTGACAGGCGCAGGCGCTCCAGCGAGAGGCATCCCATCTGTCCGCTCGAGTGTCACGAATGGTTCGAGTGAAAGCATTGGATCGATTTCCCCTGTGGCGCGTCGCACAATGGCTCCCGCATCAAAATCTGCTTCACTCTTCAGATCTCCCACCACAAAAAGCACCCCATGTCCGCCCATGACGCGAATATCACAACGCGCCGCTGGATCGCGACGGACAAACTCTTGTGCGAGCGACTCCGCGATGTGGTCGCAAGCTGCGTCTGGATGCCCAGAACCGCGTGCCAAAGCAAAAGCCATACGGGCGTGACCTTAGCGCACACTCTTCTTGCCGACAATCTTCAGATACGGAGGCGGATAATCGATAAATTTTGTTCCGAACTGTGATTTAAAGATGGAGAATCCTTTCCAACCTCGCGGATCGCCAAACACCCAGAAAATATCGAAATCCATATAACGCAACCCATGCGCAATTCCATGGCGGAACCAGGCATCAACCAATCCAGTCCCTACCCCCGCCTGACCATATCGCGGATGAAAAAATGACGTGAGATGGATAGAAGATTTTGATTCTGGAATATCAATCATCGCAAATCCTGCACGGATTTTTCCTGTCTTCATATCGCGCGCGCCAAGCATGTATACAAGACCGGGAAAACGCGTGATGCGTTCACGAAGCTGTTTCACAAAAACATCTCGCATCTGAAACCATGGCCGCGCTTCACGATATCCATTCACAAATTCTTCGACCGTCACTTCTTCAATCTGCAACGGCTGATGCTTTAACCATTTTGTTCTTTGTCGTCGTACATTTTCATTCCAATCTTTCCAATAATTTTCTGGATCAGAAATTTTTACATGACCTGTCCGGCGAACATTTACCGGAAGCGGAAACTGCCACCATCCTTTTGGGCATGGCACGTTCGCGCGCGACGGCTGCCAGATCACTAATCGACGTGGAGACTCTGGATCACACATAGGTTCTTCATCGCAAAAGTATCCTTCAAACCGAATCGGGCCTCGTGCCCAACTCAGTCCAGGGATAAGATTCCCCGTCTGTTTTGCATGGGTCTGAATATAGAATCCGTTCTTTTTTCCGTCCGCATGTCTGCGCAAATAGCCATCAATTCCCCGATAGGTCGTATATCCTGCGCGGCGATAGAGGGCGAGCGTGTTGAATTGATATTCCCAGGTCAGATGTCGAGTAAAGACTTGATCCGTTGATTCAAGAAGTGCTGGCGTCTTGAACACATTCACAAGCATGTATCCGTTGTACTTCAAGAGACGTTGGAGCTGACCCTGAAACTCCGGTGCAGCCAATCTCGGTTCAGGACGTTCTCCGCAATACAAATCAAAAATAATTAAATCAAACCTTTGCGTAAGCGTTGGAAGGATTCCACAAGCATCCCCTGTCAAAATTCGTGGAGCCTGTTTTAGTGAAAACATATTCAACCGATGTGCGAGCGTGACCATCTCTGGATCCCACTCAATCACCGTGACTTGGCAGCCAGGAAATCGTTTATGCAAATCACGAATCACGGATCCAGCCCCAAGGCCAAGAAGGAGAATTTGCTTTGCGCGAAATGGACGCGGAAGTTGCTCCAAAGCGCCCTGCCACATCTTTCGAATATAGTAAGACGACTGGTCATACCCGTTTACCGTCACACGCCAAAATCCAAACCACCTTCTCACGTGTATGAGACCGTTTTTTTCAGACTTCTGCTCAAATGCATCAATGAGCCAGCTCATAGATCATCAATTTCACGGAGAAATGAGCCCGGTTTTGGCTTCTGTTTCGGCGTCGTTGGTTTAAATACCGTATTGGTTTGGATTTGGATGCTCGGCTCTTCCCACCCAGATCCAGAATCCCAATCCCATTCACGAGGACCCGGTGTCGACGCATGTGGACGCGAGATCGAATTGCTCGCATCACGTATTTCGACACGCTCAAACAAACGCTGATCAACCTCGTCCACAAACGTCGACGGCTGATTGAACATAAGATTCTCTTGCCCCATGGTCATCGGATAACTCAAATGCAATTCGCGTCGCGCACGAGTCACGGCTACATAAAACAAGCGACGCTCCTCTTCCATTCCCCCCTCTTCCGTCATAGCCCGGCGATTTGGGAATGCTGTATCAGCCAAATGGATGATGAATACCGTATCCCACTCAAGTCCCTTTGCTTGATGAATGGTGGAGAGAATCATTTTCTCCTCGTCGCTCTTCCCTGCTTCCTGCCGGCCCGCCGAAACGCTGTCGTACAAAGACAAGTCATTCAAAAATGCGGTGAGATCATCGTATCCTTCTGCGAACAAGGCGAGCTGCTCCAAATCTTCAAGACGCTCACGGAAGTTTGGATATTCGCGTTCGAGATAATCTTGATAGGTTGAAGCGGCCACGGAACGAATGAGTGGCGCCGGCAAACGGCCCTTCTCAATCAGGGCACGAATAATCTTCATGAAGTCTTCCCAGCCAGCGCGCGCACGATTCGGGATACGAATTGTACTTGCCGCATCTATCACATCCTCAATCCGTTCATTCGAGCGAACTTGCGCAGACAAATCGATCGCTGTCACGGCTCCAATACCCGTCTGCAATCCAAATACACGCATCCACGCCACTTCATCTTTTGGATTTTGGAATACGCGAAGGAAACATACAACATCTTTAATATGTGCACGTTCAAAAAACTTTTGACCTCCACGATATTCGTAGGGAATATCTCGCTTAATCAATTCAAATTCCAATTGCTGCGAATGAGCACTTGAACGAAACAGAACAGCCATATTTGCCAGCGCCGTACCTTGTGCGCGAGCCTGCAAAATATTTTCTGCGACATATCGCGCCTCCTGCGACGCTGATGAACACGCAATAAACTTTGGTTTATTGCCTGACGCGCGCAATCCCACTAATTCTTTTTCAAACTGATCTTTGTTGTGACTCAACGAATCATTTGCGAGCGCCAAGATCTCTGGCGTGGAGCGATAGTTTGTGAGCAACTTAAAAATCTTTCCGTCAGAAAACTGACTTGGGAATGCGAGAATATTTTTTACATCTGCGCCACGAAACGCGTAGATGGATTGCGCGTCATCACCAACAGCCACAATATTCCCATGTGTTTTTGAAAAGGCTTTCACGAGTCGCGCCTGTACAGCGTTCGTGTCTTGATACTCATCCACGAGCACATATCGAAATCGCTCCGAGAGATGAGTTCCGATAGAAGGATGCTCGAGCAAGAGCGCCATGTTCGTAAGCAAATCATCAAAATCCATGGCGTTCGCGGCCTTCTTGCGTAATTGATATTGGCGACCGATCTCCGTCACCTCACCATCAAACTGTTGAAAATTTGGATGCTTCATCTCAAGCGCCTCCGCGATCGGTCTCTGTGTGTTTCGTGCAAAAGATAAAATATCGCCCACGACAGCCGCAGTTGGGAACCGACGCGCTTTTGGATCAATCGAAAGATCCTTCATGACCGCTCGGATTAAATCTCGGCTATCTTCTTGATCCAAAATACTAAAATTCGATGTGTATCCAAGCTCGCTCGCAAAGGTGCGAAGCAGTCGCGCTGAAATTGAGTGAAAAGTTCCACCCCAAATCCCCTTTGCGGATGGACCAAGCACCATAGTCACACGCTCCACCATCTCTCGCGAAGCTTTGTTGGTAAACGTGAGCAATAAAATGGATGACGGGTCTACGCCGCGCTCAATGAGATATGCCACACGATATGTGAGCGTTCGTGTCTTACCAGAGCCTGCCCCTGCAAGCACTAAACAAGGGCCATCGCCCTCAAGCACAACAGAAAGCTGCTCCTGATTGAGCGCATTCGCATAATCAATCGATTTGCTTGGGAGATTGGAATCCTGGGGAAGGACAAAAGTGGACATGCGCCTGATGGTAACAAAAAAGCCTGACCATGGTCAGATGCCAGTAGTCAGGCGGCCGCTCGTAGCGCGTCGGGTGGCCAAGCTATGCGCTTTTGCCACATTCGCGAGTTTCCCGCGACGAAGCTGCGGGAGAAGCTGCTGAAGAACATCCTCGAGCCCGAGGATATCCTCCTTGGGCAAACCTAGGGCTCGCTGTCTGTCCGCGAGCTTGCGGCGACTGAGCCACTCTTCTCTCTCTGCGAACAGAAGTCGACAGATGACGTTGATGTCCATCTCGACGAGTGCGCGCTCGTAGAATTGCCGGAACGCGGGCTGACGGATCAGCTGATCCGACAGATACGCCCCGAGCACATCCACAAGCGCCTTCCAGCGAAGCGCGTAGCGCTCCATGCGCGACTTCCGATCATCGACCGGAACGAATGACTCGAGCTGCGGAAGTACGAGAGCAGCCATGAGAACCTCTTTTCTGAACCCGAATAGCGTTATTCGAGAACGTCGTAGTAAAGCAATAATTTAAGGTTTTGTCAACCCCCTCAGGTAAATAAAAAAGGAGCAGAGATGCTCCTCAGAATTTTGGCCTATTTCCCTCGGGAAGCAGAGCCACAGTGCGGAACCGCATATCCACCCCAGCTCCAGCTCAAAAGCGGACGAGCCAGAAACCAGGAGAGAAATACGACGTATTCACAGGCTTCCGGCCTTACAGATGCGGGCAAATCCATGCCACGCCCCTGAAGCTTGTCCCCGTTTTGCGCGAAGAGAGCGAGCCCCTCATGCACAGAGAGTCCTACCTCATCCTCGGCAAACGCGGTTCGACAGGCGATCGCCGACTTCCCCTTGTACACTCGCCCATCTTGAGCCCGAATCCAGTACACCTTGCTCGTCTTCGCGCGATAGAAATCGGCATTCACGTAGGAATGACTCTCATTCGAGAAGTCGACCCCAAGCAGTTCGCACTGCCGCTGAACCGACAACCGTGCGTCCACGAGCAGCAGCTCAGGAAACCGAGCCGTATAGCTTTCCGGGAAATCCGGAATCATCGGAATCGACGCAACATACTCGTCGAAGGAGAGATCCCCAGCAAATCCCTTTTCATACAGCCGCCGAGCTTGCTCGACCAGCATCAGCACCTCCCTCACGACAGACGACGAACGTAGGTGTCCGTATGGACGGACACTAACTATAACAGGAATAACGTAATGTCAAGTTAAAATCCCGCTTTTCTTCGATTCGCACTATGCTCATCAAGCGTGCGGGCGTAATACACCTTCCCAGCCGCATCTGTCAGAAAATAGAGATAGTCGGTCGTCGCTGGATTAAGAACAGCTTCAATAGCTGAAGCACCCGGACTATTGATCGGCGCGGGTGGCAATCCGCGATTCTTGTACGTATTAAATGGCGACTCGATTTGAAGATCAGCCGTGTTTGCACGCGCGCGATCCGAACCAGTGACATAGGACAAAGTCGCATCGGTCTGGAGCGCCATGCCATCACGCAAACGATTTAAGAAAATACCTGCCACAATCCGACGATCCGCATCATCACGAACCTCTGCTTCTACAATTGATGCGAGGATGACTGCATCATCAAGCGTTGCAAGTGGAGCACTCTTTTTTGTGACAATCGATTGACCAAAACGCGCACCAAACTCATCAAGCTGTTTGCGAATCAAACCCTCTGGTAACTGATCTCCCCACACTCGATACGTATCAGGAAACAAATACCCCTCGAGCGAACGGTTCCCTGGGAGCATCTGTAAAAAGGGGTAATCTTTACGCAATGCTGAATCAAAGGGCTTTCGATTTGCAGAACGACCAACCAAACTCTGCGTGCTCGTCGTCGCGATATTCTGTTCAGCGTTTAGCTGCTCTACAAGTTCATCTACCGTACGACCCTCGACGACACGCACCTGCACCTCGCGCCTCGAAGGTCCGAGAGCAAGCTCGCGACTAATGTCGTGAAAACTCGAACCAGCGCGCAAAGAATATTCTCCAGGTTTTGGACGACTCACGGAACGATCAATCCACCCATACATGCGATACATCCATCCAAAAGAAATAACATGCTGAGCTTTCAGATGATCAATCACCACGGATGAGTTCTCCCCTTCTTGAACCACGAAGACCGCTGGTTCTGGCGAAGTCATGCTGCCAAACCAAGATTTTGAAACAAAAATCCATCCAAATACAAATACCGCCAAAAAGAAAATCACCGCGGGTAAACGCCAAAAGTTTCGAGACATGTTAAGAAGGATTCGTTTTTGTAGACTTCAACCATTTTCCAAGCGCTGGACGAGCATACCGAACAATGACCGCGCAGACCATCCCCACCAGCGCGCCCACAAAGATATCACTCGGATAATGTACGCCCACAGCCACACGTCCAAAACCAACGAGCGCTGCGAGGACCAACGCAAACAATCCAATCTCAGGCGCCCCTAATGTAATGGCGGCCGCGGCAGCAAACGAAACAGCGGTATGGCCCGAAGGAAATGAATGATTCGTGAGAGGTGCTGGAATCATCTGAATAATCTCCGTCGATGCGAGATAAGGCCGTGCGCGATAGACCATAAACCCAATTGAATTCACGACGACAATCGCAAGCAATGCAGCCCAAGCTGCATCATAAGCCGTGCGACGCCAATGCAAACGCTTCTTTCCATACCCAAGCGCAGCGCAAATAAACACAAATACAAATACCAAATAACGCGCCGCAAATACAGCGAAATTGCGCGCGTTTTCCGATACGAAAAGCGTCTGTACTGCTTGGATAATCCCAAGTTCACCAGTCATGCGCTTAGGATACCGTCTTATTTGAATATGCGCACCATTTAGCCACAGGACAACGAACACACTGCGGAGAACGAGCTCGGCAAATATCACGTCCAAATGGAACCATCACCCGATTGATCTTCGTCCAATACGTCTTCGGAACAAGTTCCTTCAAGACCAATTCTACACGTTTCGGATCTTTGAATGTCGTCCAACCGAGCCGTTGAACAATGCGAAGCACGTGCGTATCAACCGCAATCGCTGGAACGCCAAAACAAAACGATAATACAATACTTGCCGTCTTTCTCCCGACGCCTGGCAATCGAATGAGCTCCTCCATCGTTGATGGAACCGTTCCATCAAACTCATCAATCAACATGTGCGCCAGCTTTTTTACCGCTTTCGCCTTCTGACGATAGATACCAATGGTGTTAATTTTTTTCGCAATTTCAGTCCACGGAGCCTTTGCTAATGATTCGAGCGTTGGGAAAGTTTTCCGTAATCCAGGATAGGCTCGCATCACCTGAACATCAGTCGTTTGCGCGGCGAGCAAAGTCGCGATCAATGTATCTTCTGGGTTCCCAAGATCCGTCATCCCTTTTTCGGTATAACGAAGTCCTAGCTTCTTCAAAATCTGAACCGCCTGAACCATGCTAGATAAGGATTTGACCCGTCATTTCTGGCGGGGCTGTAAGACCCATCATGTGGATGATGGTTGGCGCGACATCTGCAAGCATTCCAACGGGTGGATTTAATGACAAATCGCCACCAATGACATCGCCAGATGGTGCACGAATCCCCTCTAAATCTTTATGGATAATTAACAATGGAACAGGATTTGTTGAATGTTCTTTATCCATGTCGCCTGTCACCAAATTTGTTACTTCTTCTGCATTTCCGTGGTCAGCCGTGATCACCACCGCACCACCCACGGCAAGCGCTGCATCCACAATCTGGCCGAGACATCCGTCCACCGTTTCATTCGCCTTCTTCGTGGCTAATTCATTCCCTGTATGCGCCACCATGTCTGGATTCGCAAAATTCAAAACAATAAAATCATATTGTCCACCCGCGATCTCCTTCACAACGCGTTCCGTAATGAGCGATGCCGACATTTCCGGTTGCTGATCATAACTAGAGACACGCGGACTCGGAATAATCACTCGATCCTCCCCTGGAAATTCATCTTCTCGCATCGCATTCAAGAAAAAAGTGACGTGCGCATATTTCTCGGTCTCGGCAATATGTAACTGACGCAATCCAGCATCGGAAATTACTTTTGCAAGACAACTCTGCACAAGCAAAGGCGGCCACGCAACATCCACTGGAAGATCTTTTTCGTATTCCGTAAACGTTACAAACTCAAGATCCTTAAAATCTACATGCGGAAACTTATCAAACCCAGGCAACACGAAGGCCTTCGCGATTTCGCGAGCACGATCAGGACGAAAATTAAAAAAGATAACGCTATCATGCTCCTTCACGGTTGCGACAGGCATCCCACCTGGAGCGATCACGGTTGGAACGATCTGTTCATCAAACACAGACTTCGCGTACGAAGCCTCTAAAGCCGATTGCCATGACTCTGCTTTATCTCCTTCACCTTTCACGATAGCGTCATATGCTTTTTGAACGCGATCCCAGCGGTTATCACGATCCATTGCATAGTAACGGCCAGCAAGTGATGCGATCTTTCCAATTCCCACTTCGGCAATTTTTGTCTCGAGCTCTGTAAGAAACCCTTGGGCAGAATTATAGATTGCATCTCTCCCATCCAAAAACGCATGAATGAATACGGTTGGAAATTTTTCTCGCTTACAAAAATCTAACAATGCATGAAGGTGTTCTTGAGATGCGTGTACGTTGCCTTGAGAAACCAACCCCATTAAATGCAAAGCCCCGCCAGAATTCCGCGCATGTTCAACCGCTTTTCTTAAGATGGTATTTGTAAAAAATTCTCCTGTTTCGATGGACAGGCTAATACGGGGCAAGCTTTGATAAAAAATACGACCAGCCCCAATTGTCAGGTGGCCGACCTCTGAATTTCCCATCTCTCCCCATGGCAAACCCACTGCCCCACCAGACGCATGAACCGTCATGGCTGGGTATGTATCCACTAAATGCTTAAAAATAGGCATTTTTGCATCAGCAATCGCATTCCCGGCACCGGCTGGGGCAATACCAAAACCATCAAGAATGGCGAGAACAACAGGACGTGGACGGCGCATGAGCGGCATCATACCGCCCCCGTATGAAGCTTGACAAAACACGTATTTTTTGCTATATTGAGCGGTTCTCGGATTGCGCTTAACAGAGCGTTTTCTGGGGCCTGATCTGCAAAATCGCGATCAGTCATTTCATGTTGGGTTAATCCCAACGAGGAGGTCAGATGTCCAACGTATTCAAGATGCCACCGAGGCCTGGCACGGTCCAGATCAATGCTGAGGATGCAGAAGCGGACGAAAAGATCGCTTCCGCCGCCGAGACAGCCGCGAACGAGCTGCTCAAACAGCTCATCGAGGATGAGGCTGCTGAAAAGCAGCCGAAGAGCATCGAGATCGACATGATCGGCCTCGGGACCGCGCCCACTCAGGCGCATCCCGTGACCATCCCGCCGCCAGTCGCACCCGCTCCGGCTCCCGATCCGGATCCCGAGCTCATCGTGGAGAACGTGCCCGACTCCGAGCCACCGCCCGCGCCCAAGGTCCCGACGTACAGACACGTCGAGATCAGACTCAAGCCGGACACGATCGTCCAGGGCGAGGAGACCAAGGTCATCGTGCTGGGATATCTCGGTGACAACGTCATCGAGCCCATCACGGACTTCGTGTGTGTCTGCGAGCCGGCAAATGCCGGAACCTTCGAAAAGAAGGGCGCCGACCTGTACTTCACAGCCAAGAAGGCCGGGTCCACGAAGATCGTAATAGCCATACTCGATCCGACGAGCGGATCCTTCAACGAGACTGCATCGCTAAAGGTCTACCCCGCCGCGCCGCAGATCGAGGAAGCTTCGGTCGTCGTCTCGCCTTCTCTGATCGATCTGACCACTCAGGCCACGGTCGAGCACGAGGCCAAGAAGCAGCGTGAGCAAATGCCCGCGATGAACGGCCCCGTTGGACGGCCGCCTCTCCCCGCCGCACGGAAGAAGAAGGAGCCCGTCGTCGAGATGAAGGCAGTGACGGAAGGTCAGCTACGATTCCGCGCAATCATGAAAAAGGTTGCGATGGGCGTCGTGGCGATCGCTGCACTTGGCCTCGGCACGGTCGGCGCCTTCTATCTGACGCCACACGTGGTGAACTCGTTCATCGCTCTGGCGCCAACGGTCGCTCCTGCAGCCACCCCGACTGAGCCGGATGCGGCCGTGGTCGAGGCACCCACTCCGTCGGAGCCGGAATCGCTCCCAGCTCCGACCCCCGTTCCCGCGCCCGTTGTCGTGGCACCCGCCCCGACTTCGTCGCATGAGCCGGGACTGATCGGAGCGCACGGAGCGCGCGTTACCACTCTGGCTCGACGCGCATTCCCCACCAGCTGCCGCACAGGCTGGACCACCCGAAGAACCGATGGCGTGTTCTTCAACTGCGGACCCGGCGAGCTCCATGGCGCAAACGTTTGCGCCTGTGATGCCACCGGCGTCATCCCCTAACTCCCTCACGGGAAACAACTGCGCCCCGCGCGAGACTTCGGTCTTGTGTGGGGCGCCATTTATTTACCAGCAATATCGTCCAATACAACCCGATGGAGCTGTTAATGCACCTGGATCTTTGGTAACCGTAATCACTTCGGATGCAGACTTCGTTACTTGATTTTCCGTATAGCTCGCGATGACATTCGCTTTTGCTACATCAACCGTACAAAAACTCATCACAGATCCTGTCCCGACATAAATTAATTTTGGATCGGTAACAGATAACTTTGAAAGCATAGTCACATCTGCGGTCTTCCCATCTGTATAGCTCGCGATAACTTTAAATGCCGTATACGCGCTACACCCCATCACGGTCGGGCCAGTAAATTGAAAAGCGAGCCCTTTTAGCGCCGTCCCAACCACAGGGGCCGTCTTCGTAACAGTAATCGAGGCGGAAGCTATCTTTCCATCAACACTACCACTAATCGAGATCGTCCCGGCCACAGAAGGCGTAAATATATTTCCAGACATTGTCCCCGAATTTGCCGCAGCGCTAAAACTCGTTCGAGATGTCAGATCATCAGCCTGGCCCGTAGCAGTGATCCCGAACATACTTAATTTTACCGACTGACCAATCACGATAGAAGAGGGAGATGCGAGTAGCTGGTATCGCTGATATCCCACGGGTTTAGTTATAACCGGAGCCGTGACTGGAGCCGTTAAAACCGGCTTCAACAAAGCGGGCGGTCGCTTCACTGGATCAGGAATCTGAATGCCGGCTGGCGGTGGCACATCTGGAACTGGAATTGGTGGGGCCTCAACGATCGGTATCTCTCTCACGCCCTCAATACGAATTCGCAAAGCCTCCGCCTTACGATGCAAACCACTTTTTTCAGTCTGATCTGCAACTAACGGGTCAATACTCGTTTCAAATGTATCAATATCCGCGCGCAACTTTTCAAGAATCGTTTGATCTCTCGCACCAGGAGCAGCCAGAAAATCATCAATACGATCATCAATGGCGACCGCATTCAAGTAAGCACGGTTCGGAACAGACGCTGGGGCGAGCTCGGTGCGCCATGTACGCGCCACAGCAACATCGCCTTGCCCTGTACGACCTCGCAAAGCTGCGAGACCATGCCAATCACCAAGCAAGCGACTACGAGCGTCTCCTGTCAACGTGATGTACGTTCGAAAACGAGCTACGTCTTGCGGACGATTCTCGGTAGAAATTCGCGCGAGACGACGTTCCGCATATGCTGAAGCTAATGTCTGTTTTCGATCTCCGTTCGCTAATGCAAGATGAAAAGATTCGGACGCGTCGAGCAAAAACGCTGGAGCATTTTTCAAACTACTTGCTCGATCTTCTAACCGTTTACGCCACGTGGAAAGCTCGTCACGTTCTTCTCGTTTATCTGCTTCTCGATTTAATGTCGCCCACGTATCTGAAGACAAAAGCTCCCTCACGTTTTTTGGACTTCCACTCTGATCAAAATCACCCCATTGATTATCACGCAACAATGTTCGTGTTCCACTTGAACCAACCACATCCACCACGGATTCGGTAACGGCAAATTCCGCACCACCGGCCACTTTAGCTGCACCGAATGACGTGCCACGAACCGTAGCGACGACTGCACTTGATTCAACCTGCATCGAACTTCCAAGATCAAGCAGTTTGATCACGCGTGACCAAATGCGACCACTTTCTAATTTAATCTTTATCTTTGCTCCTGGATTCAAGCTCCCGTCTTCAGGGATAGTCTCAAGTGTAATTTCACTCCCAGCATCCAAACGCGTCGTTCCACGATCACCCCACACGATGCGGGCTTCGCCGCCTTCACCTGTTCGAATCGTGTCACCGGCTTGTGCAACGGTTGCATCATTCAATGTAAGCCATGCAATTTCATTTGCGTGATGCCATTCAACTGGTTGTTTTACACTCTCAATGCGAATCGAGGGAGGTGATCCTGCCTGAGCTTCGCCCAAAGACCAGAACCATGCGAATGCAAGCACAATCAAAATGATCGCGATTGCGGCTACTATTCCCCAGCGAATGCGCGTATTTTTCATATCGTCGCAAGGGTATCAGACCTTGCACGTGAAGCCAATTCTTGATAGGTTCTGCAGGCTTCGGACCTTCGGGCAACGGGTCTACCCGCCGAAGCAGCAGCGTAGGCGGGCTATAGCGCAGTTGGTAGCGCGCTTCGTTCGGGACGAAGAGGCCGAGGGTTCGAGTCCCTCTAGCCCGACCATCAAAAACATCCGCCTTTCAGCGGATGTTTTGCTACACGGCTTACTGATACATCTTTTGCATATACCAATCCACTGGCGCATGCTCATCCGTGAGTATATTCATATCAGCTTTGATTTCTTTTCCCCAAAGTTGCTTAAGATACTGTGAAATCTCAGGATCGTCTGATGACATCAATAACGATTGGTCTGACTTGGTCGCAACAAGCATCAAATTCTGCACTTCATCCGCTTGATCGCTCTTCACCCAAAACACATACACGCGCGGAAATACGCTTTTATACGTCGCGTATTCAGCCCGAAAGAATTCTCCCTTGCCCCCCTCGATCGATCCAACAATATTTACCAATACTGCACCATTTTCTCGTAGAGCATCATGCATTTTTTGAACAGCTTCACGCGTTGCGAGCTGATATGGAATAGACAAGGAGGAATACGCATCAACTAAGATACTATCGTAAGTCGCAGGACTCACCGTATTGAGAAATACTCGTCCATCCTCATGAAAAATACGCAAACGAGCATCATCTTTGAGACCAAAATACTGATGAGCTAGTTCGGTCAGACGAGGATCAAGCTCCACTACATCCATAGCACCTGCAGGAAATTTTTTTAGGTATGCTTTTGGATACGAGTACGCTGCTCCCCCAATCAACAATGCATGTCCCGATGATGCCTGTACCTGCCCAACCAGGTCATACATTTTCGTATAATCGAACACGAGTTCAGAAGAATCTCCATCAAGAAACATTCCTGATTGCACACTGAAAAAATCGGTTCGCAGCAACCGCACTGAGCGATCACGATATGTCGTTGGATAAATCTGTACGCGTTGATAATTCGTGTCGACATCCACAACACCGACAAGCCGTGCGAACGCGCCACGAATAACAACCGTACTTCCAATTCCTACGATGAGTACAAGGACGATGCCTTTCAATAATAGCGCCTGGCGATGAATCAAAATGGCGTTCAAGACCAATAGAGCCGCCAATACATATAGAATAATAGTAGATCCAAAAAACGCGATGAGAAAGAATCCTGCCAAAAATGTCCCAACAATACTACCAATGGTAGACAAGGCATACAAAGAACCAATCGTTGAACCAGCATGCGCTGTATCAAGCATTTTCAGTTTTGCCGCATAAGGAGAAACCATACCAAGCGCGACGCTCGCGGGAGCGAACAATATACATGTCGCAACAAGCGTTGTGAGATACAGGTTTTGAAAAAGTGAATAGCACAAATTAAGTACTGACTCTTTCAAGAGCGCTGTACACACAACAAGCAACGCTCCAATAAATATTATTTGTGCAAGCTCGGAGAGCCGCGCATTTTTATCTGCTAATTTTCCACCCCAATAATATCCAACACTTAAACTTCCTAAAATAATTCCAATCAAACTCGTCCAGACCATGAGAGACGCACCAACATGGGGGGCTAAGATGCGAGAGCCGACGAGCTCTAAAATCATGACCACGGCGCCGCAGATGAATACCGTCCATTCAATCAGATATTTATTCATGTTTATGTGCTCGTGGACCAACCGTTGCCCATGCGGCAAGCAATGCCGTGATCGGCACCGTGAATACAAGACCGATTGTACCAGCAAGTGAACGAACCACCTCATCCACCACAGAATCAAAGTTTATAAATTTCAACCAAGACCCATCAAACTGCGAGTAGAGCAACAACGATGAAAGTGACGCGCCGACATAGGCAAAGACAAGCGTATTCGCAAGTGCTCCCATGTGTTCCTTCCCTACCACCATTCCCGATGAAAACAAATCCTTAAATGAGGCCCTCGGATGGTGACGGCTCACTTCAGAAACACTCGATGCGATAGATACGGCCACATCTTCCAACACACCAGCTGCGGCAATGATGATTCCGGCGAACAAGAGCCCGCGTGGATTCAAGTTTGGATTCTTGTTAAAGAATGCTCGGTCATCCTCTGTTGAAAGACCGGATAAATTCGCCCAATCCGCAAAAATCAATCCAACCAAATAGGCGACAAGCGCTCCGCCCATTGTTCCGACTGCCGTCACGAGTGCTTTTTTATTGAAACCAGTTGTGGAAGCGGTAGAAATTAATATAAAGACCCCACTCAAAATAATCGCCACAGGGACTGGATTCGCTCCTCGTAAAAACAAAGGAATAAGCACATATCCAATCATGGCGACTGAAATTATCATCGAACCAACCACCTTCAAGCCCTGCCAGCCAGAAAGGAATACCATCGTCAGGACAAACAGCAATCCAAGAAAGAGTAACGCAACACGACGATCATAACCATCCAAATATAATAGCCAGCCGCCCTGACCATCCGCCTGCATATACACCACCACCGTATCTCCTTGATGCGGATCAAGATTGTATGGATTTGAACCTACATCACTCTGAATATCTTTTTCTTGATCTTTCAAAGGACCTGACAAAAAACGCACTCGAAAGATCGTTACCTGACGCGTGCCAGCGTCCGTACTATTTCCCTGTAACGTCACGCTCTGTACGGTCGCTCGCTCATACTGACCCTTCTCACCACGAACGGGCGCATTCAAAGGTGCAGAACTTCCATCCGTTCCTCCAGACACTTCGTCCGTTGGAGCTGGCCCTGTTACGGCTGTGCTGGTTGTCGTACTTGTAGGCTGCGCGAATACGATTGAAGGCGCCAAAAACGCCATCACAAGAGCGATAAACAAAAAGCGGCTACGTAATCGAGTGGTCATACATTAGGAATGGGTCCAAGGATATGGGAGCGGATAAGAAACATAGCTCGTTGCATAGCTTCGCATCCACGCAAGAAGGTGGGCGGTCGCGCGAACGTCTTCTTGATTGTATTGAACAATGGCATCCAAGGTGGCACGATTTCCCGTTTTTAACCAGTCCTCGAAAGCCGTCACTGATTCTCCCCCGCCTTTCACGTCCCCTTCCCATGCAAAACCCAAAAACTTCCCAATCATCTTCAAACTGTAAAAATACACCGGAAATACAGCCGTATCAGCCGCATAATCTTTCAAATCTCTGAAAGAAGCGATGAACTTTAGAAGGTGTGCATCCGTTTCCGTGCCGTAGCGACGCGCAAGAATTTGAAGTCGCATTGGTTCATACGCGGCGTAATGCCAAACCGTATACGTTTCAGGAAGCGTTTGAAGCCATGCGAGAAATTCAGTCCAAAGCGTTCGCTCATCTTCTGGCCTTTCGGCGATGATCGCGTGATATCCCTGACGCTCTCCAGACGGAAACCAAAATCCGTACAAATAATCTGTATCTGTTGCTGGATGACTCTCGATATCAAAATGAATCTCCAGCCCGATAGTCGGATCAACAAACGGATCACGAATAATAACTGACTTTGTTGTAAGCGCGATCGCCTGACGACGCACGGCTTCGAGACCACGCAAAGTGAGTCCTGGTGCCTGGCCTTCAAGTGTCTCTGCATCTAGTACAGCCGCATCATCAATCGTGGTAATGCCAAGCGAACGCAATGCTTTTAACTTGCGCATATCCACGTTGTAGAGCAAAGCGATATCACGTCGCGAATCCGCTAAACGAAAACAGGCCTTGCCCCATGGCGACATGTCTTCACAGCTTTTTCGATACACGGGCGCTGGCATTTCACCGCCGCGAATGCGCTCGATCTCATGCAAAATATCTCGAAACTCCGATTCAAAAGAGGCCGCATCAAATCCAATGCGCTCGCCATCACCATTCAGAATCGTTGGATGCGAAGGAAACACTCCCTGAATTCGCTCAAGGAGAACTGCGTAAAACATGAGTTGCGATTTATGTTCTTTTTTGAGCTCGTGACTCCGCTTCACATCGAGCGGAATATAATACCAATATCCAAAGTTACTTTTTCCTTCTTGGCGTTCTAGTAAATCTGGACGACCCGTCCAGTCTCCATCCAAAAGCGTTCCTTGGTAGATCACCGGAACACCCTCGCGCATCAATGCGAGTGTATCTTTTGCACCTTCCTCGTCTCTCGTGGTCACGGTTACCGCTTCATTGAACTGCGCTGCCACAATTTCTCGCTCATGCGCAAGACCATCTGCATTGCGTTTCTCTTGCTCAGCGGTCAAAGGACGTCGATCAGCAGGATCGCCAAAGAGCTCCCAATATGGCCAATGAGGGCATTGAATATACCGGTAGAAATCGGTCGCGGTGAGGCGTTTCATGAGAGATTAATAGCTGTCTTTGAAGACGGGCGCAAGGTATCGGTCGGTAGGAGCAAAATCATCCGTTAAAACAGGCGTTAAATGGTCCTGAAGAAATGTCGTCACCTCCTCATGAGAAATCAATTCAAGTGTAGAAGTCGAGATCGGTTCATCGCTCGCAAGAAGAATAATCGTGTTCCTTCCTGAATTGATATGGTCTGCCATCGTATCCACTTCTACATATTTCCAAACCGCGGAAAGCGTACGGATCATGCTCGCGAGGAAACGACCGTACCGAGCGTCATCAATGACATTTAGTGCATAAATACCATTCGTGTTCATGCGCGATTTCAGCAAACGGTGAAATTCAACCGTCGTGAGATGTGTAGGCACACTAAAATCATTGAACGCATCACCGAATACAAGGTCGTATGGAGCGTCGCCCCCTCGAAGAAGATGCTGTCTCGCGTCTTCGTTTACCGTCACGATGCTTGTCGTCGTAGATAGACCAAGTTGTTCTTGATTTATTTTTGTAACGCCCGGATCGATTTCAGAGACAATGTTTTTTGATGCTGGATATGCTGCCTGAACATATCGCGGGAATACATATCCTCCTCCGCCGATAAAAAATGTCGTGAACGTGGACGTAGCTACATAACGCTCATGCATCAAATCTGCGTATACACGCTCATAATCATATCCAAGATCTAATGGATCCGCTGGGTTCACATACGAATGCACCAAGTGATCGAGACGAAGGACTTTCACGGGCTGCGCGTCGCGATTCTTTGAATCAATGATGCGAATACAATAATATGATGTTTCTTTGTCACAAATGCGCGGCAAAAAATAACTTCCGATTAAAAAAATCACAGCTAATCCAGTGAGAGTACTCTTCCAAATCTGTGATTCCCGCGCGACAAAGCCTCCGAGGATGAGCAAAGTCAAAGCAACCGTTGTCAAAATCGTACTCGTGCCAACCAAAGCGATGAGGATATATCCACCTGAAAGCACACCAGCCACGTTCCCCATTGCGCTTATCGCCGCAAGACGACCCACCGCACTTCCTGATTTTGGCGTACCCGTCACAGTTAACTTAGCCGCAAGCGGCGTTACCATGGCGAGAAAAAATGCCGTTGGAAAAAAAGCGCTCAATGACATGATGATTACACGTATCATGAGTGGCACAGCACCAATACCCATCCATTTCGCTGAATAGATAATCAAAAAATTGATCGAGAGTCCGCACAACCCCGCTAATGCCAAAGCTGTACCAAGCGTCTTACGATTTCCCACACGATCCGCTAGATATCCCCCTGCCGAAGAGCCAAAAATGAGCGCCGCAAGCGTTGTCCCGATGACTCCCGTCCACGCATACACAGACGTCCCGACAAATGGAGCAAGCGCACGACCAGAGACAATCTGGATCAGCATCAAACAAAAACTTGCAACGAAGACAATGAAATTCATACGCGAAAACGAAATATTCCTGAACCAAATAAAACGATCGCGATCGCCATCCACACGGAATGCGTCGGGAGATGACCAATGAACAAAAATCCCGTGAGATATGTCCCGAGCAAACTTCCCGCCGCGTTCCACGCCCCGAGTGATCCAACGACATGACCCGTTACATCTACATCTGATAGATCAGCACGAATCGAAGCAGGCTGCACAGCCGCAAGACAGGCCGCCGGGGGGAAGAGTACGAGTAATGCAAAAATCGGCATCGCGATTGGAACAGACAAATGTAACCCAAGCCATGGTCCAATGAACGCCGCGATCACTAATGCGAGTGCGGATGAAATTCCTGACGCGAGAAGCGCATAGCGTCGGATGTTCGCTCCTCCGAAACGATCGGCTAACCATCCGCCAAAAAATGCCCCACAGGCAACCCCGATGAGCACACTCGCAATAATTCCCGTCCACGTATAAAGCGAAGAACCGAGATACGGAGATGTCACACGACCTGCAAGTAATTCAATAGCCATCATCGAAAAACCCGCTAAAAACACAAACCCCCGAGAACCGAGTTTCCGGGGGATTCGAGGCAAAGTCAGGCGAAGCGGCATACCGCCTCATGTTACCCTATTTGGTTTCCTTGTGGGCAATGTGCTTGCGGCACAATTTGCAAAACTTCTTTATCTCAAGACGGGCCTTAATGGTCTTCTTGTTCTTGTGGGAGTGGTAGTTCACCTTTTTGCAATCGGCGCACTCCAATTTGATGAGGTTGTCCTGTGACATACGGGTATAGTTTTGTGTGGAGCCAGCGACCGGGTTTGAACCGGTGACCTGCGGTTTACAAAACCGCTGCTCTACCAGCTGAGCTACGCTGGCCCAAGGAAGCTGGCTATTAAGGTGGGCAAATCCTACAAAAGAATGGATTAATTGTCAAAGGCTATGCAAACATGCCAACGAGAATGCTACGATACTGAGTATCTATGCAGAAAAAACTCCTATTATCGCTTGTTTTGGCACTTGGAATCCTTTCTGGAATTCTGGTTGGAGCTATCGCTGGACGGGTCTGGCTCGCTCCAGAAACCTCGATCCGAAGTGTGGTTTCGAGCCAAACCATCCTCACAGCGCTCCGCGACCAAGGCTTTTTAGTCACACAGACCTATCTGTTCGACCAACCCGTCGTTATCAATAAAACCACGGGAAATCCCTTTAAAGACTTCTTCGTAGGGCAAACCGTCGAAGCGCGCGGGACCATGGAGGCGAATCTTGGCCTCGATCTCTCCAAACTAACCACGGATGATATTACTGTTTCTGACGATCAGATTCTTGTCCGCATTCCCCCGCCATCTCTTTTCAACACACGACTCGTGGGGCCAATTGAAGTTCGTAACACACAGGGCCTACTCAAGAAACTCTTTGGACCAGATGACGGATACAATCTCGCCCTCGAAGAACTCACACGCGCCTCAACCGCCGCAGCAGCAAAACCAGAGATACTCAAAAACGCGCAAGACAAATCCGTGAAAGAAATCTCGAGACTTGTAGAGCTACTCACGAAAGAAAGTGGTAAGAGCGTGAAGGTCGAGGTAAAATAACGAATATGAGCGGATCATTAGAAGTACCTAACCTAGAGAGAGCGCCCATCACGGCACCAAAACCCGTAACGCTTGAAGATGCTGATAAAGCCATTCCTAAGAATCAACGAAATAGAGCCGCTGTTGTTGAGTTTGGTGAAGACATGATGAAAGCTATGGCTCTTCTTGGCGCGAAAGTCAAACTTGACAACGAAATACGCGAACTCGGAAACGCTGGAGGAAATGAAAAGGAACTTGCTGATCTTGAAGACAATCGCAGAGGGATTATCAACGCATTAGCTGAACTACGCCCTGCAGAATTCGCTACTGAAGCTGCCTTCGAAAACTATTTAAATACCACGTCACCCAAAGAAAAGAATGCCGCAATCCAGAATACAGAAAAAACGAAAAACGACCTTGAAGAGCGTTACGATCAACTGTTGTCCCAATTGCGATTAGCAAAAATCCCTGGCAGCTCGCTAGAAAACAAAAAGACAGAGCTCGAAGCCGAGTTCAAGAGCGTGAACAAGGAGAGAATGGAGACATGGAAAAAACTTGCCGAACTCGACCCAAAAAAATTCAAAAAAGATTACCTTGAACAAGCTCAAGAAGACGAAGAACGCATCAGCGAGGAAAAGCGAAACAAATTAAAGGAGATCATTAACAGAATGTAGAAAGACCCTTTACTGGGCAGCTTCAAGGTCACTCAAATCTACATCGTACTCAAGCGTTTTCTTTGCTTTTCTTTTTGCTTCAATTTTTGCTTTAGCATTTTCTCTATCGTCGACGTTCTGCATTGACATAAACCCAATAGGAAACAACTTTTCCGAAGAAAACGCTTCCGCAGGCGGTCTCCCAATTTCCATCAGAACCTCCAAACGTTCCAGGAACAGCTTCATCTCTGTTGCCGCAATACGCTGATTCGGAAACAGGGCTTCAAACATCTGCTTTACTACGGTCGCCTCTGGGCCGCCCTGCCCTACAATCGTGTAGTGCAAGTTCATCAACTTTGCACGCTGTTCATCCGACAACTTTAATTCTGTATTGCCAGACAACACTTCCATCGGCACGCTGCGGAATTGACTCGCGCCTTTCGTGTTGTCATCCATTCTCAAAGGTCCTTTCCCACCCATGCCCGTTGGAACGCCAATGTAATTCACATCGACTCCTCGTTTCTTACTGTAAGAAAGTCCATTATCGATCGCTTTCAACGATCCATCATCCATCAATAATATATTCCCTAGGTGACCATCCAGCTGACCGGTAAGCCAATGTAGACAAGCGATCTCTACAAGTGATTTTTTCAGCTTTTCAACCTGCTCCTCAGACATCTGAAAAACTTCCGCCCATTGATCACTCGACTGAAAAAGAAGGGCTGTGACTTCTTCTTGATAGAGTTGTCGCCCTGGCTCACCCGTTTCAGGCGAAACAACCGCTTCTTGTACTGACGACACACCAATCACGCGCTCCATCACCGCACCCTTTACCAGCACCTTTTCCGTTTGACGACGAAGAGCCGTCGCTGTCACAACGTCAAACCCGAGCATTTTTGACTGATCATATACCACCTTTTCACGCACCGCTCCGCCACCAGGTTCAACACCGATACGAGGAGATCCTACCTCTAGTTTCAACTGCGCTTCAAACGCTTCTGCTTCCGATTCAGGAATGCCGTATTTCGCCCTCAATCCATCCGCATACATACGAAAATACACTTCCGAAGACCAGATCTTGTTTAAATATACCATCGCGGGCTCAGGTACTGACCCCTTTACACGCACACGAGTATCAAGCGCTACATCAAACTCCATTGGATACCCTTCAGAGTCGAATGCAGCCTCGCCATTCGCCGGCTTCATATACGCAACGATCAAACGACCGTGACTATCCGTAAATTCAACACGCGATGTTGCGTTTACTCCTGAGTCGTCCGGATCATCAACGCCGAGCAACTCCACATTCTGAGGTTCTTCAACTGCCATGATTTCCAGTGCCTCAATTTGCTCTATTCTTCTAATCTCCTCTCTGTGATCGGTTTTCGGTTCAGCTAAACCTTTGTATAGCAGTTCATGCGTCTTTCGTACGATGCCCAAAGTTCGCTTGTCTCGCGCAAGGTACACCAATCGCTCCGCGGATTCGCTTGTAGGTGGCTTGTTCGGTGCCTCTACACTCGGCTGCGTTTCATGAAGGGGCGTTATAAATGGAACTTTATCTAATTCAGACATACTTATTCATGGCGATGAAAACGCCATGTCTGATCATTCATCCCTAAAAGAGCATGCAAAAATCTCTCTCCATCCTTTGGATAAACTGGCTCAAACGCCCCTTTTGGCTCAATGCCCATACTTTGCCAAGTTTGTGCGCGGCGCTGGTCTTTCATTTCCGATAAGTCCACAGTTCCATCTGGCAACAATCGAATCGCTTCAAACTCACCCGTTTCTTTTCCAGTTTTATCAATAAAATGATGGTAGATCACTTCCAAACGCTTGGTCTCAATATGTGGAGCGTGATCAAACGGATTCATATACCAGTAGTATAGCAAATGAACTACCCCGCAGCAGAGCTGGCGGGGTATCCGGCTACAGAGTGAGTTTTTGTTGGTGGAGTCTCTTGTATTCCTGCTCTTTCCCCTGATTTCGAATGTACTGCATAATGACCGACTCGTTTGCGTGCTGCCCGACGGTGTTGATGAAATATCCGTCTGACCAGAGCTGTCCGCCCCATAGTTGCCGTTTTATATCCGGTACCAGTCGGAAGACTTCTTTCGCTGTGATACTTTTCAACATTTTTACGATGCGTGTTGGACTATACGTCGGTACGGACTGGATCAGAAAATGCACATGATCCTTGTCCGTTCCAATCTCGAGGAACTCAATCTCGTATCGCCTTGCGATTTCTAGACACGTGGATTTCAGAACATCATCTATCTTCTCGTTAAAGATCACTTTGCGATATTTTGCAGGGCAGACAATGTGGTACAGGATAACGGAGACATTGTGGCTTTTGTGTATGTAACGGCTCATACCGAAATCATACACGACCGATCACAACGCAGCAGAGCTGCGGGGTATTGGACCCAGGAGGTAAATAAAAACGAGACCTTACGGTCTCGATCCAGCGTCTCTCTGTTAATCCGTAATGGCCACCTTGGGCCACCACTCTTGTCGGTTTCCGCGCTTTCGCGCGGACCGTAGAAGGTCGCTCCGCCAGCCGATGCCTGTGTGCCTCAACTCGAGGCGCTCACACATCAACTGATCGAGCGGATCCAGGGCGTTCCCAATCACCGCAGAGCGACCCCGCCAGTACAGCAGGGTTGCCACCGCCTCTAGTAGCTCACGCGAATACGCGGCCACCATCAGCTCGAGCGGATTGTCTTGCGACAAATCCATTTTTGAAGCGAGCACCGTTTGCCGATGCGCTTCGGTCACGGCGGCGAGCTCGATCTCGTCGAGCACGTGTTCGGGCATGAGCTGTAGCCATGTGGCCACACGATCACGCACGAGACACATTCCTTGCTCCGTTCCCGTTGTCAGGAAGTGGTTTGCGAGGAGTCCGATCCCTGCCATCCGCATGAACAGCGAGCTGCTCTTGCGTTCGACAAGGTTTTTGCACTGGATTTTCAGCCAGCTCTGGACCTCGACCTCGTACAAAATGCACGAAAGCAGAGGCTCGCGAAAGAATTTCTCATCCGTCATGACGCTCTGCCTCCTTTCTTGAAAAGGGCTATTCCGCATGTGCGGTTCGCCGTTTGATCTCCGCATCAATGACGCCCAATGCGCCGCTGACACGAACATAACTTCCATCTACCTGAAGTGGCAGGATTGCCATGTCGAGGATATATCGCGCCTCGAGCAGGGCACCCATCTCGAATTCGGCCCCACGTCCGCTCTCGATACGATCGAGCCACGCGAACAGCCTTCGAACCTCTGACACGATCTCGCGACGCAACCGTCGTCGGAACGCGAGAGGCAAAACGGCTGCCGTGCGGAAGACCAGGACGCGAACGTTCGTATCCGGCTTCTTCGCGACCTTGTAGTAGGCGGAGCGCTCGGCCTCGTCCCCGAAGGGACGAAAGTGCTTGTACAGCAGCCCGAGAGCCGCCGCACGCATCACTACCGAACTATGGAGCGAACACCTCCGATAGCGGTTGGACAGCCATGGATCGACGGTCCATGGCCCGGTATAGGCTTGAATACTGGGCGGACACCATTCTTCGTCCATGACTCTCTTCCTCTCCCGAAGTCCTGCCATATGGCAGAAAGCTCCGAAAAGGGCTGATTTAAGGGAAAAATCAACACTATTCGGAGCCGGGAAAGGCCTGTGAAGGAACAAAGCAGCTCAACATAAAATAGCAGTTTTGTCAATCCTACAAAGGGTGTTTGTCAATCCTTGAAAAGCATGGCCTTATAGAGCGCGTGACTTCCCTTTCTTTCTCTGAAGACCAGGCTCGCGTCCTTGAACGCCTCCACGAATGGAGCCTGAAACCAGATAGCCGATCCATCACTCTCGGAGGCTATGCTGGAACTGGTAAAACAACCGTTATCGCTGCATTAAGACGCGAACTTGCGGCAAGCTGCCCCGATCTTTCTGTGGCTTTTTGTTCCTATACCGGAAAAGCCAGTCAGGTTTTACGTCAAACACTCATCGCCGCAGGAGCACTCTATCCGCAAGATACATGCGGAACGATCCACTCGCTCCTCTACTCACCTCTCGTGGGCGAAGACGGAACTATTCTTGGCTGGATGCGCTCAAAAGAAATTGATGCGAATCTAATCATCGTGGATGAGGCTTCGATGGTTACAGATCATATTTGGCAAGATCTTCTGATTGCGAATCTTCCGATCATTGCGGTTGGTGATCATGGTCAGCTTCCCCCAATCGAAGGGAAATATAATTTAATGGATAAGACAGATCTCACTCTCGAACGTATCCATCGTCAGGCAGAAAATAATCCAATCATTCAACTCGCACAAGAAGCGCGACTCACAGGAAAAATTTCGGTTGGTGATTTTTCAAAATCTGTACGAAAATTTTCATACGCCACGCATGAAGCTTCGGATGTGAATGATCTCGTGGATCATCTCCTTTCAAACGTACATGACGACATGCTCATTCTCTGTGGCTATAACAAAACGCGTGTCGCATTGAACAAAAGCGTGCGTCAAAAATTAGGCCGTGAATCCGATGATCCAGAGGGTGGCGACCGCGTGGTTTGTCTAAAGAACACGTATGTCACTCCAGGAAGTCCGATCTACAACGGCATGGTGGGAACGCTCGATAGCATCACCCCAGAAGGCGATCACTGGTATGCGGCAAACATCGCATTTGTAGATGAAGAACGTGAATTCGCGGGACTCATTTCACGTCATCAATTCAATCAACCACAAACCATTCAGACCGTGCCAGGACTTGGACCAAAACATATTGGTGAGCGATTTGATTATGGCTACGCACTCACAGTGCACAAATCACAAGGCTCGCAAGCAAATACTGTTTTGCTTTTTGAAGAACGGTTTCCAAAATCTTCCGATGATGACTGGCGTCGCTGGCTCTACACGGCCGTTACCCGCGCAAGAGAAAATCTCTATATTATTGGGCGAGATTAATCGAGGTGGAGTTGATGCAGAAACGCTTTCCGCCATGCTCGGCCGGACCATCGTCAAAAATGTGTCCGAGATGGGACCCGCAACGCGAGCAACGAACCTCGATGCGGCTCATGCCCATGGAATTATCTTCAATAAATTTAATGCGGTCACCTCCAGCCGCCGCAAAGAACGCGGGCCATCCGCAACCGGAGTCGTATTTGGCTTTGGAGTCGAAAAGCTCGACTCCGCAGGCCGCACAGCGATACATTCCATCACCAAACTCTTTGTCGTACTCATTCGCAAAAGCGCGATCCGTTCCCCCTTCACGCAAGACATGATACTGCTCGGGCGTGAGAATCCTTTTCCACTCCTCCTCATTCTTTGGAAGATCCTCGTCATTTTTGATGAGGGGCATATCAAAATATAATTGGCACGCTGATGGACGCGTCATGTTCTGGTAGTCCTGATGGATTGTCTTTTGAGAGAACAATTGTCCCCTTTGTACCAGCTGGCTGCGCAGGATAATCAAGCTGTCCAACAAATGGGACCCAGTCTGTGGTCATCCAATCTCCATCCGCTTCCACAAATCCTTGTGCGATTCGAACGCCGTACTGATTCAAAATCCGCACAGGAAAAGACCCTTCAAAATACCAACCTCTCGCCTCCCCCGCCAACAACAGTGGCCGCGGAATCTTGCTCCCGGTGACCGGGGTGGTTAAACGCACGTTTTCTGAATCTCCCTTTGTGATAATCACATTATCAATCGTTGTAGACGCTTGGGTTGTTGTCACCGGCTGATTTGTAACCGGCGGTTTTACGGTCGTTTCCGTTGCACAACCAGCGCCAGACAAAGACAAGATTAACGCGAGGCTAGCCGAGATCAGTGATATTCGCTTCATATGTCTTGAGCATAACAAAACGCCCGTCTTACGACGAGCGATCTGCACCAATTATCTTTTCGAAATAGTGAAACAGCTGCTTCTTTAGAAATCGATGTCCTGAGCCGCTTTTCAAAAACCGTTCACGTCCCAACGCGTCTCGTTTATCGAGATACGCTTCGAAGTAGATCAGTTTCCATGGTCTGCCATGCCTCGTGGAGATATTCTTTCCTGAGTTGTGGTCTTCGATTCGTCTGAATGGGTCTTCCGTATAACCAATATACCAATGATGGTCCGTTTCGCTCGAAAGAAGATACGTGTAATACATAGCTATATACCGCGTTCCATATTTCATGAGCACGGTCAAGGCGTGCCACGTGAACGACAGCGGAACAATGCCCCGTAAAATCCTCGTCGCTACTCGGATCACGGGGCACGTAAAAACGACAGCGTAGGGCTGTCGTTTTTACGTGGTGGGCAGAGAAGGATTCGAACCTTCGAAGGCGCAAGGCCAACAGATTTACAGTCTGTCCCGTTTGACCGCTTCGGTATCTACCCAACTTCGCTCTATCGAGCTTCGTTGGGCGGGCCCCCTTCTTTAGGGTTGGCCTGCCACACGAAGCTCCGAGCGTAGTGTGGAGCCGTTGTCGGGAATTGAAACCGTCCGATTTACTCATTTCGTCCTATCTCCGCCGCATTGCGAGGCTAACGTTCGCGGAAGCCTCACCACGCAGCGTGACAGAGATCGGAACGAACAAGTGCGGCGTGGGCACCCGGATGGGCATCACACCACGACGCGAGGGCGCCCGATTTTGCGCACCCTTGGACATCTCAAACCGACCCCACGCAGGCAGTATCCTACCTGAACCCGTGCGCCGACGTCCAGAGCGTTCCAGCCGGCACGGACCACGTCCATCCGAATCGGGGTTAGGGGCAACGGAGTGGCCGTGTTACGATCCGCTGTGAGGAATGCCTCGTCAGTGCATATTCGAGGGTGCGCGTTGCTGTCCGCACGACGCGCAGAACCTCCAACTGGTTCGCATGGTCTTCGCACACCCTTCACACTGAACGGTGTGCTCGTCTCTGAGATCTGCACGTTCCGCTACACGATCCCACCGCGTCGTGTAGGCGGTGCCGTAGCGTACCAGGAATTGAGCGTAGAGCGCGGGATCGGCGTCGCGCGCCGCGAGGGCCTGCGCGAGCGCCGCGCTGGACTCAATCATGAGCTTGCGCATCTCGTCGTCTGAGAATCCCGTTGCTACGGCATGAATGTGTTCGAGGAATCCGTTCCGAAAGGCGAACGCTGTGAGCACATTGGCCTCGTCGCGTCGCGTGAAGCCGGCACCCGGAACAAGGACCTCGTTGCCGCGGCTTCTTCCAACGTGCCAGACGTAGCGGACCGACTCTGCGAGCAGCCCCGTGCTGCTCGTCGGCAAATCGACCCATGATGCTTCTGGCATACCGATTCACGGTACCCACGGCGTCGAGCGCCGTCCAGCCTGCCCGTAACCAAGCACGGTTTCCGACGTTCGCATCACTTGCCGCGATCGGCAAGGACGTGGAACTCAAGCGACAACCCTGCGACGCGAGCGGCGGTCACGGCGAGTACCCTTGCTTGACAAACGTAGCCCTCGAAGGCGTGCATTCCTGCGGGTGTGGACCGATCACCGGGGCGCTCGAGGTATACCCATTGATCGTACGCGGCGTCGGGGATATCGACCAACACGAACTCTCGGGGTCGGCGGCTCATCGTGTCAGCCCAGGTACGTAGTGCCGTGTCATGTTTCTTGTCAAAGGAAACCATGACGCAATCGCTCGAGAGTCCCGCCGAAACTTCATGGAACGAGCGGGAGACACGAACGCTGAGTTCTGCGCGCGCCCGTTCGATCGCGTCGGCATCGACCTGAAAAGGAGCACCATTCCGGGCGAAGCATTCCACGAGCGCGTCGGCAACCAGCGGATGGCGAATGCAAGGTTTGGAGCTGGACCCGGGGTACATCGCACTCTCGACGACAGCGTACGGATCCTGCATACGGAGTAGCAGCTGAAGGGCAGCAGCAAACGTCGGACTCCTACAGGTGTTTCCGGTGCAGAAAGCAAAGAAGCGCGTCATGTCCAGTCCTCGGGTTTCTGCGGTAGCTACCGCTTCTCATCTATAGCCAGTCCATCTACATCCAGCACGTCCAGTTCCTTGGCGATACGCACCCAAGCCAATCGGGTCGCGTCAGGCCCGGAGCCTACATCGATTCCATCTCTGTGAGGTCCTCTTTCGTCTTGTCCAAAACGTTCTTGAAGCACGGGACGCAGAAGCGGCGGGTCCGTGAGAATGGCTTCGATGGCTGGGGAACATCGTAGCAACGTTCGCCCATGGGGATCACGGCCTCGCACCGGCTGCACGCGCAGCGCTTTCCGGCGGTGGCCACTTCAGGGCGACCAAGCGACGACCCGATCAGCGACGGTGTCTTGCCCTTCGGGAGGGGTGTTGTCTTCTTAGTCCTTGACATGCTGGAGTTTCTTTATCTCGCGGACAAGGCCATTCAGGATGGCAGGCAGTCCATCCACGGCTGCCATGAACTCTTCAACGGTCCACTGCTGGCGCTTCTTGCCGTTCATGCTTTTCGCGACGCCCTCGTTGACCATCGTAAATGCACCTATGAAGTTGTTCTTCGCGCCGAGCCCCGGCTTGAGTCTGTACGGCAGCTCGAGACCCTCCGGTTTCAGACCCGTCCGGTTCAGTAGCAGCTTAGCCGTCCGCTTTGCCTCCTCGTCAAGACGTTTACGCGCCTCAGCCCACTGCCTGGCCGGGATCAAGCTGAACGGCTGCGCGGCTGACGTAACACGGGGGCCCCCGCCTGGCGTTCTCCGGCTACGTTCGAGAATCTGCTGCGCGAGCGCTGGGTCGAGGCCGAGGCCCTCGAGCTTCTTCTCCAAGTCCTCGACGATGTCACTGTCCTCGGCCGTGGAGAAGTCCTCCTCGAACAATCGATCGACGATCTCGCTATTCACGACCATATCCTCGTGGAGCTTCATACGGGTCTCACCGGTCACGACGCCGTGCGGGGGCTCGGGTTCAGCACCACCGGTAACCTCTTCCCAGAACTTCTGGTCGTCGTTCTCGAACTGCTTGAACTTCTTCAGCTGCTCGTCGAGATTGAGCCCGACGTGTGTCACGATCTGGCCGTAGTTGTCCGGGTGGGTCGGGTCGTTCTGGACGACGACGCGCAGGATGCGACCAACGAACTGGATGTAGGGCGCGAGGCTGCGGAACGGCCTGAAGATCGCGGCCACACTGAGCTTCGGGTGGTCGAATCCCTCGCCGAGCATCTGCACCTGCACGATACAATCGAGCACACCGTTTCGCAGCTCCTGCAGTACGGCGTCCTGCTCGGCCTGTGTTTGCTGGCTGTGGATGATAGCCGCCTCGTAGCCCCGCACCTTGTAGAGAGAGCGGATTCGCTGCGCGTGGTTGATGGAACATGCCACTGCGATCAGCTGGTGCTTGGTGCCGGACAGCCGTAGCTGCTCGAGTTTCTCCAGGCTGTTGTCGACGATGCTCACGTTGCAGGGCTCCGAGAGCGCAACGCCGCGGCTGAACCATTCTTCTTCTTTCATCCCGAGGACTTCCTCGAGCGAGAACGTTCGCTCCAGCCCATCGACCGTAAACGTGAGTTCCGTGGGGGCGACGTAGCTAGCCTTCAGCTTCTTGATATACCCTTTGATGCTCGCGCTCTTGAAGGGGTAGCGGAAGATGAGCGTCCCCTCGATCTCCTGACGGTCACTGCGGAACGGCGTGGCCGTGAGATTCACCACCTTCGCGTTCGGGAATCTCTCGAATACTTGCTTCCAACTCTTTGCGGCCCCGTGGTGCGCTTCGTCGACGATGATCATGTCGAAGAAGTCTGCCGGGAACTTCGTCAACCATTTGTCGACGTTCGCTGCGAGTTGCTGGATATTGGTCAGGACGATATGCGACTTCTCGCAGACGGACACGTTGCCGCTATCCAGTGTGGCGACGTAGGGGCCGTTCACCATGTCTCTGTCCTCGAGAACGCGCATGCGACGCCAAAAGCACTTCTGCCTGTTGGTTATGTCGACCGACTTTTGGATCTCATCCTTGATGGTGAGATTCGGCGCGATGATAAGGACTCGACCCTTGGCGATACCGAATGGCAGAACGGCCGCGAGACCTGACTTGCCACAGCCGACTGGGAGTTGGATGATCGCCTTGGTGCCGCCCTTGTGGAAGAACTCGGTCGCCCGGACGTAGGCGTCCCGCTGCGGGTCGCGCAGGTTCGTGTTCTCCTCGATGGCGGCCGGGGTCTCGAGAAAGAAATTCTCGATAGTCCGCCCTCGGCGGAGCCACTCGACAAGCGCCTCGCGCTCATACGACCACTTCTTCCCGGAGCGGCTTGCCGGGATCCGACCCGCACGCGTCAGCGCGTACAGTTTGGTCTTGCCGATACGAAGAAGATCGGTCGCTTCATCGACGCTGAGCCAGTCGGTCATGCTACGGACAATACCAAACGACGCCAAACGATGTCAAGCGGCAAGGTCATCTTGGATTGATTGCGAGAGTGCCACCAGGACTTTCAGCACTTTCGGCTTGACTCCATGCTGTGCTTGACCCAGCGTTGTCCTCCTGAGATGATCGTCATGACACTACATGCGGTGTCATGTCCTGGGGGCGCCAATGCGAAGTGATCGCGAGACCCCGAACGTGGTTCTCGCGCGGGGGCGGGACGGCGAGCAGCACGTACGGCTGTCAGCCTCCATCGCAACCCTGCGCCGCTTCCGTGACGGCGGTTTGAACGCGAAACTTGGGGAGTACTGCGGCCTTGTCCACGGCAACACCCGAGAGCGCACCGCGAACGGCAACGTCGTGGACGGCGGGACCCAGGGGCTCCTCCTTGCGACGGCGCTCTTTCGGGGGTTGAAGCGTCCCCTCACATCCGCGGGGTTAGATGGCGAGATCTGCGCTTTTATAAGCCGCCCCGGATGTACCTTCGAGTTTCCGAACCCGTCGGACGTGGCCGTACGGTGTGCCGCACCTCTGCGGTCAGTGTTTGTCACCTATGCACGCTTCGAAGCGCGCGACACGGTCGATGGTGAGATTCTCTCATGGGAGTGGGTTCTCGCGGATGCTCGCGACTCGGCTCTCCCGGATGGATGGGACGTTCGTTACGAAGAAAGGATATGGTAGATGGACAACGCCACCAATACGGCCTGGCTAGCCGGCATGATGAACGGCGAGGCTCGAGAGACGACACTTCCATTTAGGCCGGTCGCTCAGTACCATCCGGAGATGGACTGCATGCTCTATCTACGCGAAGATTGCTCCTACCGCGCAGATCGGGTCGATCTATTTCTCACATTGCTCTGGCACCCGTACGAGCAGAGGGCAGTGGGGATCAAGTTGAAGGGCTTCAGGTTCCTGTTCGAACAGGTGCGCCGCATCCACAATCTACAGCCTGAGGGCTTCATCAGCGTCGCCACGGCTTTGGAGATTTCTCTTGCCGGTGGAATCGCCGAGACGATCATGAACGATGCCGCTCGATCGAGAGTTGTGCGACTCTATGATGAGGCGCGACGGGTCGTCGCTTCGGATGCGCGCCTGCCCGCCACTGAACTGCTCCAAGCAGCAGCCTGACAAGACCACCTGAGCGACGACTACGTCGCTCTTTTCTTTTCCGCCGACCAGGGTACCTCAACCCCAACCCCAACCGCGACGAAGCGCAAGACGCGTGGGATTCTGGTGTCACATTTGTCTCGGGCGCCAGACCTCGTGGGACTCACGTTGCGGCGCGGGAGTCGTCTTCTACGTCAACGGCGTGGTGGACGCCCCGGAACGACGAATTCTCAAGTGAATTTGTGAGGTGGGCGAGGCATTTCGTGGGATAGCTGCGCCGATGCGCGTCGCTGCTTTGCGACGGGCCGTCGAGACGAAAGCCGTGTACAGCATCGTCGTCTCCGCGCGCGCGTGGCGCATGAGGGCCGCAGTTGCGGGGAGCGACTCGCCGCGCCCGGCCTCCACGGTTGCCCGCCGCCTGGTCGTCGCACCGCTCGTCCAGGAACCTCAAAGACGCCCGCGCGATGCGGGCGTAGGTGGCGATCGTCTGCGGCCGGGCGGCCGCGGCGACGTGGTGACGCTCGAAGGCGCTGAGAGGTTCGGCTCGCGCGGAGCGCTACATGAGAAGCGCACCTCGTCGGCACGCCGCCGTCAACGTAGTGGACGCGCAGGCAGATGTGGTAGCATCGCGCGCGACTCCACCATGGATCCTCAACTTATCGACATCCTGGTCCACGCGGTCGAGGAGGAGTGGGGCCGGAGCGGGCGTCCGCTTTCCGCCACTCAACTCGGCAATGTTTTGGGCGACGCGTTTCGCGAACGGCGCTTGTCTACCGGCGCTGGCGCCTTCAGGCCCGTGATGATGGCGGCAGTGGCGGACGGCCGTGTGGAGCTGTTGCGGGACGGTAGCCGCATCGGTCTCAAGCCCACTGGTACGCCGCCCTTGACCGCGCTAGCCGTCGGAGATGCCAACAATCACTCCGCTGCGGACACGCCGCTCGGATTACCTGACGCTGCGGCATACTTGCTGCCCGACGTGTACGAGGCGTTCATCGGGCGGAAGAGCCCTGTCTGGGTCGATTTGGAGCATCCGCCGCGATTGACGTTCGTGGACACGGCGACGGCGAACTACGCGCCGGTCGCCCCTGTCGCCGCGTCCGTGATCCGGGAGGCGTGGGAGAAGTTTGCTACGGATCACTCGCTCACCGCTGACCAACGTAGCGTCGTTGCTGCCAAGTTGTCGTCGGACGAACCGCGCATTCTTTGGGGTCGAATCGACATCCCAGAGGATACGTACGCCAGCAGGCTCGGGACGCAGTTCTGGCGGGTTCGCATGCTCGCGCTCGTCCACGGCATACGCGAGTGGTTTGCCGAGCAGGGCAGAGATGTCTCGTGCTACCGGTTCCTGGATCGCGTAGTCGCGCGTCCGGCTGCGTGGCCGCCTCGGGACTCACAGGGGCACAAGTCCGCAGCGCGAACGACAAGTCTAAGGCGATCCGAGACGTCCGTCAGGGAGGCGAACCTCCGGAATCGCCTGCACCGAATAATCGATTCGATGTCTCTCGAGCAGTTGTGCGAGTTACGGATACCCGCTGAGTACTTCGACGAATCGTTCTGACTGTCAGTGGTAGGTAGGCCCGTGCATCATCATCGGCAGCGCAAGGAAGCATCAGTGAAGCGACGCGTTGTCGGCGCGCCGCTGTTCGTCGTGCTCGGTCTGCGACAGGGCATCGTTGCAGCCGTCGAACGAGCTGTAGTGGGGCGGCTCGTCAGCTCGAAGCTCGAGGTGGGCGTGCTGGTACCGCAGTTCGACACTCGTGCGTGGTACTCGCGTGATGAGGTGCAGACCATTTTTGCGCATGTTTCAAATACTCTCATCGGGGACGTTGCGGCTTGTGTGAATGCCGGACAACCACCCACGCCGCGCGGAGTAGTGTTCATCTTCGTCTCTCGCAGTATTGCTGCCTCCGCTCCGCTGCTCCAAGTGCTTGAGTTCTGGACCTGGCCGGTGCCCCTTCTGGATCGCAGCGGCGTCGATCCCGCGCATCCACAGCACTGCTGCCATGACGCCGACGATGCCGCAGCTGAAGTGTTCCAGGCGATCAAGACTACTCTGGCCGAGGACTCAATGTGGTCTCGGATCGGACGGAAGCTCAGCCAAGACTCCCATGCACCGCAACGACTGCCGCCGGCGAATTTCTTCCATCCAAGTCGAGAGACGCGGCTCGCAGAGACATTCCGAGCCGGGATGCGAGGCGAACCGATGAATCTGCCGCGTGTGCAGCGCGCGCGCGGCGGGAGCCTGAGTTCGCACGTAGTCGGCGATCGGCATCACCGCGATGCTCACGGAAGGTTCTTCCCGCGCGGGAAGGGTGAGGATGGGTGCCTACGAGAGCCGCCGCCACGTGCCGATCTGGACGCGAGGCGGCTCTGGCTCAATGCGGCCTACCGCTTCGGCTGGTGGGTCGGCTACGATCACGAACACTACGATGTGCAGCGGGGTCGCGGCGAGATGGTTTCGCCTCCGGACGTGTATTGTGCGCGTCGGAAGGAGTACGCGAAGGTTCCACGCGAGTACGCCAACATCTTCCTGAACGACACGGTCCGAGACAACGACCTATTCAATCCCAAATGAATCATCCCAGACTTTTGGTCTGGGATGAGAGGTGATCCATCGAGGGATCTGCACGTGTTGATGTCCTAACACTCACCCGGTCACTGTGACCGCCCTAGTACGCTTCCACTCGGAGGGGCCGCGATGCGACGCGTCCGAGGGCCGACACTAGGTGCCCCTTCACGGGGTCGGCAGGTTGACAGTCGGCATTCAGGAAGTTGTTGATTGCCTACCGGTGTCTTGTGGCCACAAGACACAGACCTCACGTACCGAAGGCAACGTACACCCCGGCCCCGGCATAGTCAATACCCACTCGCTCGCGGCCGAAGCGTCGCGCATAACTCGTGGGAATCAAATGATATTCATTCGAACAGTCCGCCGGTGTCGCAGAAGACGACTTACGCGACGCCGCCAGCGGATGGGGCGAAGCCCTTCGCCGGATCGAGCCGCGTCGTCTACACGTGCTCGTGTTCGTCGAACCAGTACCAGCGGCGGATCTTGGGGAAGTAGCCGAAGGCGCGACCCGGGCGACGCGCCCCGATGCGCACGGGTCCGCATGGCCATCGCTCGAGCGGCTCGTCGTCTTCGTGCTCCGCGTACACCAAGATCGTCCGCGTTTCGTCTACGTCCGCGAGCTTCCCGAGATCCTCGCGGGAGATCTCAGACAGGATCGACCACCGGTCAATCGAAAGGCACCACGGGTTGTCGCCCTCGTCGACGAATCCAAGCGATCCCGCGAGCGCCCGGCCGGCGACGGAGTCTGGCTTGCACAAGAGGTGCCCGTCACCCGCATCGAAGCGTCGCCGGAGCACCGCGCTCGCGGCCTCGATCGCGTAGCCTTTGCCGCGCGAAGTCCGCTCGACGAAGACGAACCGCAGCCACCCCGGAGCGAACGAGACGACCCCCACAAGGCGGTCGCCCACGACCACCTGCATGACGACGCGCCCGGCATCCGCGTGCAGCAGCGCGCGTAGAGAGTCGATCGCGCATGCCGTGCCCAACGCGTCATCGGGCGAGAGGCTGCCGCTCGCTACCGCCGCGCTCTCTGCCTTGATCCAGTTATCAAGCTCGACACCAAACGCGTCGTTCCGCAAGGTGATCGACGACGTCCTCACTGCACCGCTCCCGCCGTCCCGCAGCACTTCTTCCACTTCCGGCCGCTCCCGCACGGGCACTTTTCATTTCGGCCGACCTTGATCGGCTTCGCGATCTCGACGCCGTCGTCGGTCGTGCCGCCCGCGTTCGCCGTGTACGCGGCGAGCGCCTCGCGACGAACGCCGTCGGCGACGTCCATGAGGTCGGCGATCAGCCCCTCGACCGTCGCGACCATCTTCAGGAGCATCTTGCGCGTCTCCGCGAGCTCCGCAGCTGGCGGGGTCGGGTTGCGCTCGAGCAGGTCCACGTAGGCGTGGAGGAAGGCGCCGCCCTCGGCGATCCCTTCGAGCAACTTCTTGCCCTTCTCGCCGAACTCGAACGGGTCGTCCCCGCCCGCGTCGATGCCGCGCACGAACCACTCGAGCTCCTCGTGGCGTCGCTTCACGAACGCGAGGAGATCAGACTGCGCGGGCTTCTTCGGCAGCTCGAGCGGAGCGAGATGCACCCGGCCAGCGTCGCGCTCGCTCACGAGCGTGTTCCAGTAGCCGAGGATGGTGCCGAGCGAATCCATCGCGTTGTCGCCCAGCTCGACCTCATCGCCGAGGAGCCGGTCGATGAGCTGCTGCGGGCCGAGCCGAAGGTTCGTCGAAGTGAGCGCGCCCAGGTAGAGGGCGTGGACCTCCCACGGCTTCACCTTCGCGGCGAGCTTCGTGAGCAACGCGTCCAGGTCGGCATACGAGGCAGATCGGATTCCAGGCATGGGCGAGGGATCGCGCATCGCGGCGCCCATGTCCAGCGTGGCGCGGGCGTCGTCAGCGTGACGGCCGGTCACCCACGGCGAACGTCAGCCTCTCCGCCCCGATTCCTTCGCGAGGCGTCGACGCTCCGCTCGATTCATGCCGGGCTTCACTGAGCCATCGTCCGTCCGACCCGCGAGTTCGATGCGGTCCCGGAACATCGCGTAGTGGCGGATGACGCGGGAGGCGTACGCCTCGTCCTTGACGAGCACGCGAAATTGCTCGAGCAGTTCGGGCGCTTCCTCCGACTGCGGTGTCAGCCGCACGAGGGCCGGGCCGCGCAACTCATCGAGGTCCGCCGCATCCAGCGGGAACTTCGCCCACGTCCGATAAAAGGAAGGGGGCTCCCAGCCCCACGAGATCGTCGCGCGCGGCTGGGTCACGCCGGGCTGGTCGGACATGACCTGCACGAACACGCGTCGGCAGTCGCAGCCAGGCTCGTCGCAGAACATCTCCATGAAGAGATGCGCGCAGGTCTGAACGCCCTCCTCGAAGTTGAGGATCGAGCGCGTTTCCTGCCGGGCGAGCTCCGGGAACTGCGTGGCGAACGGGACGAAGGGCACGGGGCGAGCTTGTCGCGCGTCGTATTCGGTCGCAACGACGCGCAGCGCGTGGAGCCGCCTTCGCGTCACGTGCCGATGCCGCCCCGCGTCAATTCCGGGCGCCCTCTGGCTGATCAACGCCGCCGTTCCCGTGGAACGCGCTCGATCCCCATCGGTACGGTGTTCTCGAGTGCAGCGTTCGGAATCTTGCGAGCCGCAAGATCGCGCCCGGACCGCCACGCTCGGCGTCCGGCCCCCAAGTGACGGCCTTCAAGACAGGTCCCGCGCCGCTTGGCCCAATGCTCAGAGCCAAGATCCTTGTCGATCCGCGACGAGGGCAAGCTCAACGAGCGCCTCGTCGGCGTCGGCGAAGCGATACATCGCTCGCCTTCGCAACAGAACGGACACGAAGTCGCCGAGCGGCGTCCCGATATTCTCGGCCCGCTGGCGCGCAACGCCGGATAAGATAGCCTCTCTGGGAGCACCGTCTGCCTGGCTCAGCGCTTCTCTGCCCTGATACATGAAGTACATGGCGAGTCCCACTTGATAGAGGTCCGACTGGTGCGTCGAATACCCCTCCAGATGTAGGTCAGGCGCAACGTCGTACGCGCGACCGATTCGCGTGGTCGCAACCGCGTCTGCGTACATGAGCTGCGTCGCGATCCCGAAGTCTGCGATCTTGAGGTAGCCAACTCGGCCAACGACAGACCAGAGGATGTTGTCGATATGAAGATCGCGGTGAACGATATTCTTCACGTAGAGTTCGCGGAGGCCCCGAAGGAGCTGGGCGCCTCCCCGTGCAACGTCTGAGTCGCCAAGCGGGCCCAGTTGATTGATCCGACCGCGGAGAGTCGTTTCTGCACGCTCCATCACCATCCAGTACACGTTGCGATACCTGAAGAAGTCGTGAAGGCGGATGATGTGCGGGCTGTCCACCTCCAGCATCAGGCGGCACTCTGCATCCCAGCGGCGTTGAACGTCCGCAACCGTGCCCTTCGGCTTGGCGAACTTCGCCGCGAGCTCAAGTCCGGTGTGAGTCTCGATGCACTCGCGCACGGCGCCGAAGCCGCCCTGACCGAGCGGGCCCCCGACCTCGTACTTGGCGCCCGTCGGACTAACGATCGACCCACCGATGGCCGGCAGCCATGGCCTCACATCAGCCATACCTTCCTCCGCGACGCTGTGCATCCGACGTGTAGCGCCGAACTCTGTTGAGCGAAGCACTGGTAGTCAACGGAAGACACGGATATGCGGAGCCAGGCCGTCACGCCGCGCTGCGCGACGCTTCGGACCCGCTGCTAGAAATGCCGCTCCGCGTCATCCCCGTCGTCCTACGGCTGATCAACGCCGTTCCCGTGGACGCGCTCGAACTCGATCGGTACCGTGGTCCTCGAGTGCAGCGTTCGGAGTCTTGCGAGCCGCAAGATCGCGCCCGGACCGCCACGCTCGCGCATGGACCTGCGAGCCTTCATCCCCGACTTCGTGCGGCACCTCTCCGCGCACGCTGCCGCCTCCCGAACGATCGTGTCGTACACGCGCACGGTGGAGGCGTTTCTTTGCGTGCTCGGCGATCGGCCTCCGGGTCGGAGCGCGGTGGAGGCGTTCCTCTCGCGCCCGACGATGGGCGGCGAACCCAGAGCGGCGCCGACGAAGCGCGCCGAGCTCATGGCGCTCCGCGCGTTCTTTCAGCTCGCCCTGCGCGAGCACGGAGTCGCCGACGCCACCGACGGGATCGCGATCGGACGCGGCACGCGCGTCGAGCCACGAGTCGCGATGCCCGCGGACATCCCGCGCCTCTTCGACGCGGCAGAGCGTTCAACCGAAAGAGCCCGGGACCTCGCGATCCTCGGGCTCTTCTTCGTGCTTGGCCTTCGGGTCCACGAACTCGTACAGCTCGACACCGCTCAGGTGGACCCGACCGCGCACATGCTATGGCGGTTGCGCGGCAAGGGCGGCCACGTCACGGACCTGCCGCTCCCGTCGCGGCTCGAAGATCTGCTCGTCTCGTGGCTCAGGCGGCGCTCGATGGACGGTCACGACGACTCTGGGCCGCTCTTCCCAACCGCGCGCCCGTCGAGCTCGAGGACGGGGCGCCTGTCGATCCGATCGCTTCAGCGCCTCGTGGGCCGGCTCTGCGTCGAGGCAGACCTCGGCAGGCAGCTCGGCCCGCACGCGCTGCGGCACGGCTGCGCGACGGCGGCGATCGTGCTCGGCGTGGATGTGCCAACCACCGCAGCGATGATGCGCCACGCCTCGATCGCGACGACCCAGGGGTACGTCCACCTCGCGTCCGACGCGCGCAGGACCGCATTCGAGCGAATCTCGTCGCTCATCCCGAGGGCGAGCACGTCCGATGTGGTCTCGGCCCTCGAAATTTCGCAGAACCCAGCGAAAACGGGGCCTTCACGGGGCGGCGGAGCCGCCGTTGACATCCAACAGCCGATGGGCGACATTCGCGAACCGAAAGATCACGGCCGACTTCCGAGGAAGACAGGAACAACAAACACGCCCAAGGGGGCGTGTTTTGGTCCCCCACCTCCCGGAGTCGAGCCACTGCGTGTCGAGGAGGGGTTACGTGACCATGACCGACTTGAAGAGCTGCTCGCCGGACACCTCAAAGCCGTCCGCAAGCTCGTGGACGTCTCGCTCGGCGCGTTCGCGCTCGAGCTTCTTCGTGGGCCTCGCGACCCTGGCGCTCATGGCAGCCGGCTGCGGCGGCGGCTCCAGTCCGGCGACCGACGCGGGGCCCGGAGTCGACGGCGGGCACGGTCATGACGCTGGACCGCCAGGCTGCACGAGCGACACCGAGTGCGCTGACTCGGTCGGCTGCACGACCGACACGTGCACGATCGCGACTGGGGCCTGTCGACACGTACTCACGCCCGCGGCGTGCGCCGTAGGCGAGAGCTGCGACCCCATTACGGATTGCACCCCCGGTCGGGCGTGCGGAAGCGACCTCGACTGCGCCGATACCGAGGCGTGCACGGTCAACGAGCACTGCGACCCAGCCGCGCGGGTGTGCACGCACACCGTGCTCGACGGCGACGGGGACGGCGATCCCCCGCGCGTGTGCGGAGGCACCGACTGCGACGACAGCCGTGCGGATGTATACGGCGGGGCGCGCGAGCGCTGCGGCGACGCCGTCGACAACGACTGCGACGGAACCGTGGACGAGGACTCCGGCGATCCCGTGCAGTGCGCGCTCGAGGTGGTATGCGTCGAGATTGCGCAGTGCGACTGCCCTACGTGCTTGCCGACTTCTTGGGACGCGTGTGTCGCGACCGAGCGCTCGAGTTTTGATTCGGAGATCACGTCCGCACGCTGCACGAACCGTGACGAGATCATCGTGGCTGCGGGCGTCTGCGCCGCGGGAGCGACGAGGTGCCTTCCCTCGTACAGCTGCCGTGGAGACGCGATCCGCTCGATATGCGCGTGTGCCACTGCCGCCGAAGCGTGTACGGCCGGGGTATGCGCGAATCTCATGGCGGACACGTGGAACTGCGGCAGCTGCGGACACGAGTGCGCCGCAGGAACGGAGTGCGTAGCCGGCAGCTGCCAGAGCTGCGGGAACGCGGGCGAGCCGTGCTGTGCCGCGAGCAATTGCGGTGTTGGAACGGAGTGCGTCGCTGGCAACTGCCGGAGCTGCGGGAATGTGGGCGAGCCATGCTGTGGTACGGGTGACTGCTCGTTCGGATTCTCATGCACGAGCGGAGTGTGCGCGTGCCCGAGCGGACAGACCCCCTGTGGTGGAGTCTGCGTCGACACGACCACAGACCTTGACCACTGCGGCCGCTGCGACAACCCGTGCCGAACGACCATTGACGGAACGTCGGTGCGTGGTGCCTGCGAGGCGGGCGCCTGCGTACCATGCGGCCAGCTTGGCCTGGCCTGCTGCGATCGGAGCACCTGTAGCCGCGCAACGTACTGCGATACCAGGACGTACCCCGCGCCGGGAGTCTGCCGGTGAGGCAAACGCTCGTGATCGGCCACGGGCACGAGGACTCACCCACCGTCGCACAGATCCGCCCGACGGTCGGCCGCTCGGAAGCTGAGCGGCGCGCGTCCACGGACTGTATTCCCGTCTCGTCCCTCCCGGCCGAGCCGACGAAGCGCCGGCCGTGACGTATCCGAACCTCACCGCGTGGGAGCGCCGCGAGGAATACGAAGCTCAGCTCACGCTCGTGCGGGAGAGCCGTGAGCACCACGCGAGCGTGGCGCGCGGGCTCGCGCGCAGCACGTCCGCGGCGGCCGAGCATCATACGGAGCTGCGCAACGAGCTCGAGCGCGTGGGCCAGCTCCAGATCGATGTGCAGCGCGAGAGCGCGCGCGATCAGGTGGCCGCGACCGAACGACAGACCGACGCGATTGCCGCGATGCGCGACGACCTCTCGACGGGGTTCGCCGAGCTTGGGGACGCCGTAGGTCAGGGGCTCGACCGCCTCGAGCGAACGCTCGCGGGAGGCATCGATCGACTCGCCGTCTTGCTCGAGGATGTGGCGCGCGTGGGCACGTGGCCCGAGGAGTTCAAGCGCTTTCAGCGCCTCAAGAAGGGCGCCTTCGATGCGCTGCAAGCGCATGACGCCGACCGTTCGCTCCAGCTTGCCGTGGGGGCGCTCCGACAGAAGGGCGCCGACGGGCTCGTCGACCCTGCGATCGAGGACGACCCGGAGATCAACGCTCTCGGGGCGAAGCTCATCGCGTATCAGTTCGCCTCCAAGGCAGCCATCGACGCGGCCGCAGTCGATCCCTTCGCCCTCGCGCGACGCGCCCTCGCTCGAGGGCGACGATCGAGCGAACGAAGCGAAAAGCAAGCGGCCGCCGATGCCGCGGCCCTCCTCGCCATCGAGGCGCGCGGCTGTGGTCGGCTCGATGCCGCCGCCGATCTCGAGCGCGCGGCGTATGACCTCGAGCAGACGAATCGCCTCGCTGCGGGGGCTCGCCTTCTCGCCGCGCTCGTCCCCACAGCGAACCCGGACGACCTCGCTCCGGTGATCGCTTCTCGGATGGTGCTCTTCCCGAGCTTCGCGGCCTTGTGGATCGCAAACGCCTCACTCTTCTCGTACCCCGACCGAACGAAGGTGATCCTCGCCCGCGTGCGCGCGGAGCTCGCCACCACCCACGGGCAAGCGACGGCCGAACTCGAAGAACAGCGCGCGCAGTGGAAACGGGCGTGGCAAGCCGAGCCCGCCCCTTGGCGAGCGCCTCCTCGCATCGATCCCTCCACCTCGGTCGTGGAGCTCGCAGCCGGCATCCGCAGCGCGTGGGCGGCGGTTCGACAGAACGACGACGCGCTGTACGGCGCGACCGAGAAGCAATTGGCGGCGGCGGGCCGTGAGGCCGAGACGGAGTCCACCCGTGCCAGTGAGAAGATCGCTGCATCGGTGAGCCAGGCCGACCGGGACGTGGACACGCTCCGCGCCCGAACGAAGAGCGGCATCCTCAGCTTCTCCACGCTCGCGAATCACGCGTGGTTGATATCGCTCATCGCGTTCATACCGACCTGCTGTCTGAGCTGGAACTCGTTTCCCCACCGGCTCGGGACCCAAGTCTCCTCCACCTTCTACGCCATGATGACGGGTGTCGGCGGGGCGCTCGTCTGCCTGCTCTCCGCCGCCGGTGTCTTGGTGATCGGTCAGATCGTGACCTCCGTCGCGATCGCTGGCGCTCGCGCAGAAGGCGCCGCGGGCGCGCGGGCGCCCCGCGACCGACTCGAGCGCATTCGCGCGGCACGCGGCGCTGCCGAGAGCGTCGCTCGATCCGTCCAAGAGGTTCGTCGGGCTCACGCCATCCCTGCGGCAGCGACCCCCCGAACCGGGCGCGACGTGATGGAGAACGTGGTCGACCTCCACGCCTCGCTCGCGTCGCCAATGGCGTCGTACGCGCAGCTCACGACCGCGGAGCACGTGGAGCCGGCGGGACGGGCTCGAGTCGCGATCATCGCGCTTCGAGGTGTTCTCCACGGCACACCAGCCGGCCCCGTCGCAGGTGTCGGCCCTCAAGAAGGAAGACCATGAACAGGAACACGCTCGCCGTCGCTCTTCTCGCTATCGCGCTGCTGCTCGTGGCCGGCTGCGGGCACGAGGACTCACCCGCGGTCGTGCAGGCGCGCGCCGCGGTCGTCTTGGCCGAGAGCGACCTGCGCACAGCGCAAGCCGCGCTCGCCGGGGCCGAGGCACAGGCACGACAAGCGCAAGCCGCCGCTGTCGCGGCCGAGCGCGAGCCACAGCTTGTCGCGGCCGTCGCTGCGTACTCGCAGCTTTCCGCAGCCCAGCAGGCGCGGTGGGACGAGCGCCGCCGCTGGGAGGCCGAACGGGGCCTCGATTCGGCGGGGCACTTTCTCAACCGGCCTCAGCTTGACCGCATCGACAACGAGCTCAGCCAGAACGGTGGCCAGGTCGTGAGGGCGCAAAACGCGATGCGGCGCCTTCAAGGCCCGGTGCTCGGTGCGAGAAACGCGGCCATCGCGGCAAACACGGAGGCGTCCCGAGCGCGCGGGGAAGTGCGAAACCGTGAGGCCGCCGTCGCGAGGGCGAGGCAAGTGCTCGAGGCGACTGTCACGGCCGCTCGGTAGCGGGGCGCTTGCGAAGCGAAAGCGAAGGAGACGTGGCGATGATGACGCTCTGGAACGCGGCCCGTGTCGCGCGGTCGACCACGGCTCGCCCTAGGGTCTGGTCGGTCTGGGCGCCAGCCATCGTCGGGCTCGCGCTCTTCGCGAGCGCGACGAGAGCGAGGGCGCAGGTCGTTCCCGACGCGGGTGTCCCCGCTCGCCCCCCGTCCGTCGAGGTGCGCAGCGTGCCGGTCGTACCGGGGCCGTCGCATACGTGCTTCATCAGTCCGCACACAACCGGCACCGACTCGCTCTCCGTCAACTGCGACAATGGCAGTGGCACCTACTGCCAGGAGACTATGCAGGGCGCCTTCGTCGCGGAAGCCGACGGGTCGACACCCGTGCAGGAGCGCTTGTTCGTGTGCACGTGCCTCGGCAACGGGATGGACCTCGTGGCCGTCGCCAGTCAGTCCTGGGAAGTGCTCGGCGCGCGCCTCTATGCGCATGCAACAAACTGCCGCACCCCGATCACCGCGACCGGGATCAATGCGCGGCCCGACGGGCATGGGGCCCAAGAGCTGCGCGTTCAGATCCCGACGACACCGGGTGAAGGCCGGCTCGAGCTGCTGCGCGTGCAGGACGATGGCCTGAGGCCACTCCTGTCGACGACCTGGCGACACACGCGCAACGGAGTCGCCGAGGTGACTACCGTGGAGCCGAGTCGAATCCCCGATACCCACCTACTCCTCACCAGGATCGACGGGAGGACGCCGACTGCGACGATCCGTGTCGCGCGCTGGAATGCCCGGACGACGGCGTACAACGAGTCCCCGGTGTGCCCCGACATACGTGGATTTCAGGACGTGATCAGGTGGAGCTCTGACGGGCACCATCGGGCGCTTCTCGGCACCGCGCCGTTGCATCTGACGCCTGAGGAGCTGAGAAACGGCTGGGCGCCCCGGTATGAGACGAGCTGGCTCGGCTGGACCACAGCACCCGCTGGCTGCCCGGCGGCGATCGTTCGCACGCGAACACTGGCTGCGAGCGCGCGGGCCGAGGAAGAGCGAGGGGTCAGGTTCCAAATCGTGGACATACATCCCCGCACCGGGCGCCTGCGTGTCACCGAGCGCGATGTCGCCGGCAGCGATCCGCGCATCGTGGAGGCGGTGGGGATCGGAGGCGTGTGCGGGCGCGCGGCAGATTGCTGTACGACGGTCACCGACCCTGACTTCTCCGAGACGCAATTCCTCTTCCGCTCCGACTGCAACCTGAGTCGCCAGAGCACGCCCGGCAGCGAAACGTACTGTCGGTCCACGATCGGCGCCTACGCGACGTACTTCCGGTCGCATGGGCGTCCCGTGCCGAGCGTGTGCGAGCTACCACCGCCCACGCCGCCCGCGGCTCCTCCTTCGGCGCCAGGCGGGCCCACCGCACCGCCCGTCCAGACGGCGCCCATGACGGACGCCGCGGTCCCACCCGCGGTTCGCGCGCTCGCGCAGGGGTGCACGCTCGATGTCGCGCACGGGCTGTCCCTCACGCAGCCGGGCACGCCCATCGACGGCACGAGCGTCGTACCGATGGTCTGCGAGAGCGGCGCGCACACGGGCACGACCTTCGTGCAGTTCCGCGGCCCCGACATCGTCCACGTGATCGGCGATCACGCATCGAACGCCTGGGAATCGCCGTCGGTCGATGGGATCTCGTTTGCGGACGTGGATGGGGACGGGATCGCTGACCTCATCGCGCTCGTCCGCGCCGTCACCGGCATGGGCGAGAACGGCGGCGCGGAGTTCACCGTCGGTGACTTCTGGCTCGGGACCTCTTCCGGCGAGTGGCGCAGGGATGAGCCGGCTCGGTCGCTCGTGGCGAGCGCGACGACGATGGCCGCGGCGATCGAGCGCCTGCGCGCGCACTACGCGCCCCAGGGCGCGACGCCGGGTGGCGACCCTCACGCGACCCCCGGCGCCGTCAACCAAGGGGCGATTCCGCCCGCGATGATGGAGGAGATCCGACTCCAGCTCGCGGCGCAGGCCGCCCGGACGCCCGTGGACGCGACGAACGCGCGCTTCGTCGGAACATGGGAGGGCGGGAACACTGCGTCTGGCTCGAGCTTCACCCTCACGCTTCAACCGAGGGGGCCCGCACTCGCAGGCGCGCTCAGGATCGACGGCGGGGTGACGCTCGAGTGCGCCGCGAGTGAGGTGACGCCGGCATCGGCGACCAACGGGCCCGTCATGCGCTTCGCATGTAGCGAGCCGGAGGTGGCTGAAGCCGACCCCGCCGAGCGCATGCACGCCGAGATGAAGTGCGCGTTCACGCTCACAAGCGCCGGACGGCTCGTGGCGCGAGACTCAGGTACGCCACGCTGCGGCGAGCTCACGAGCGCCACGCTGACACGGCGTCCCTGATCGCCCCGCCCCCTACAGCCGCTCGAGGCCCATCAGCGCCTCGAGCGTCTCCTTGAGTTTGTTCACGTCGGGCTTCACGACGAACGCGGAGGCGCCGGCCTTGAGTGCCTCCTTCTTCAGCTCCTCGTGGGTCGAGAACGCGACCGTGCGGGCGTGCCTCGTTGCCGACAGCTGCTTGAGGCGCGCGACGCAGCGCAAGGCGTCGAACGCCGGCAGCTCGAGCTCGAGCACCACCCCGTCGGGCGCGGCGGCGCCGATCGCAATGAGCGCGTCGAAGGGGTCCGAATAGGTCGCGACCTCGAAGCGCTTCGAGAGGGCGCGCTTCACGGTGGCAAGCGACGTGGTGTCGTCGTCGATGACGAGGATGCGAGGCTTGCCGCCGAGGAGTACCTCGGGGATCGGGTACCCATAGCGCCGGAGGAAGTCGAGAACGTCGACGCGGCGGAAGCGCAGGTGCCGGCCCGGTGTGCGGAAGTGTCGGACCTCGCCGCGCTCCGCCCAGTTGTGGATCGTCTTCAGATCCACCTGGCAGAAGCCGGCCACCTCGGAGGCCGTGAAGAGCTCGCGTGGCAGATCGTCGTCGGTCGTCATGGGCGCATTGAGACGCGGGGAGACGTGGATGTCGAGCGGGGACGCGATTGGAGGCAAGCCGCGGAGTACACGCTGCCAGCCGGCGTGAAGCAACAATGGCTCGACGACGCCAGCTACTCCTGCCCAGTTGCTTCGCCCTCAAGCGCCTGCATCACGGTTCGAAACGTGTCGTCGTAGATGACATAAATGAAGAGGGTGGCGGACACCGAACACGCCTGTAGAAAGCCGCGCCGAAGGGCAAGGCCAGCAACCTCAGGCAGCAGCTTCCCCGCGCCCGCCCCGAGCAACGGACTCTCGATGACGCGCACCTTCTGATCACGATTCGCGACCGCTGCGACATTCCTGCCGATCTCCTCGAGCACCTCCGCAGAAGAATAGTCGTTCAACACCGATGCAGCCCACGCGAATCGCGCCGTGAGCGCTCCTGGCCCAGCGACGTCGAGCACCTCGATCGTGCCCAGGGGTTTGGGCTGGGGAAACGGCAAACGATATTCGACGGCGTGGCTCTTCGCCTTCGCGCTCATGCGTCCCTTCGCGGAACTCGGCAGAAGCGTGAGATCAACCCCGCCATGCGAGAGGATGTCGCCAACTCGAAACGTAACGATGCCGCGTGTCGCTCGAATCAAAGGCTCGCGCTGTGTGATGCGCAGCCCGACGCCATGTTTGGAAGCGTCGGCGTCAGGCTCGTCGGGACCGCTGGCGCCTCCCGCCTGACGGCCAGACGCGATTGCCGACGTCCCTGATGATCCCGACGTGCCCTGCAACGGCGCGGTCGAGTGGCGCTCCTCCTGCACCCAACGAAGCGCCGCCTCCAAGTTGAAATCGGGAAGTTCGACGCCCTCAAGACGAGTGGCAGGGAGAATCTCATTGGAATTGCTTCGCCCTCGCCGTCGCTTGACTATGGCCGACGACTCCGCGTCCTCTTCCTTTGGCACCAAAGAGCGAATTGCATTTCCTTTCCACTTGCGCTCGTTCTCAACCGAATGTCGGTTTCGCTGAGCTGCAGGCGGCGCCCAGCCGGGAAGTCCTGTGAGACGCTCATCGTTGTCACACAGCCATCCGTCCGGACCTTCGTGCCGAGCGATAGCGAGAAGCAGCAAGTACGAAAACGCTCGAGGCTCGCATCGAGCCTTTGCGGCAAGTAGCGGCATTGGCTTCTTGGCGATGGCGTTGGCGTCCCTGGATGCCAAATCGCCACAATCGAAGACCCGCGGCGTTCGGTTCCCTGGCTCCTGCCAGGTGATTTGACGGTGCACGAGATCAAATTTGAGGCGGCCGCGTGGGGCGTTCGACACGCCCCCGAAAGTAGCACTGACTGGAATTGCAATTCCAGGACGCACTAATTGCAATAGAAAAAGCCCGTAATTACGGGCGGTTGACCCATGCAGAAGGCGCTGGGCAGGGTTATCTAGTTGCAAGGTCGGAAGGTCCGACCGAGCAGTGAGCAAATGGCCGACAGCAGGTCGGTCGCGTAAGCGCGCGACCGTAAGGAGGATGCGATGTCACTCGCTTCCAACGCCCTGCCGCCGGCCCCGACTGGCGCCCCGGGACTTCCCGGCAGCGGTGGTCGGGGCTTGGGCTGGCAGGCGGAGACGGCCGAGGAGCTGGTCGAAGAAGGAGCGACTAACGTTCGACTCGCAAAGTCGATCAGATACAAGAAGAGTTGTCAATGCCGTAAACGAGGTGCAGGGCCGAGACTTCGCTGTGTAGAGCCGAAAACGGCCGAAGACGAGACGCTCGATGTGCTCCTCGATGCCGTCCGCGCGGGGTCGGGGCTGGCTCGAAACAGGGTACTCGTCCAACTGCGGACGCACATGCTCCGCGCCGCGAGAGGCGTCTTGCCGCACGGGTTCCACGGTGCCGAGGACGCCGTTCAGGAAGCGCAACGCCGCTGCTATCAGCTGATCGACTCTCACGCCTGCGCGATCGGTCTGCGCAGGTGGGCGTGCACCATCGCAAAGAACGAGGCGCTACGACTCCTAGGACGTGCAGCCCGCCATGTCGCCGATCCCGAGGCTCTTGAGAAGCGACTCATCACGCATTCGCTTGAGAGCAACTGGGCAAACGAGGGCCTTCGTGACGTCAAGCGTGCTGCGGACGAGGCGACGGATGACGACCAGGCAGTCTTGGTCACGCTCGCGCTTCAATGGGGGCACGCGGAGACGGCTCAACACCTCGGTATCCCAGTCGGAAGCGTGTCTGGCCGCGTACGCGCGGTGCGCGTTCGTCTCGCTCGACGCCTCGAACTTGTCGAAGTCGCGCTGGCCCTAACGACGTCGATATCGATCGACGGGAACCTCGATGCGAACGACGCGGGGCGCCAATGAGCGACGATGTCGTCATCCCCGGGCGCTGCACCCAGCGCAGGTGCGAGACTGAGCCGCCCGAAGTGAGGGAACCCGTCCAAAACGTCGGGAGCCGAGATGACGAGGATGTCGCGACCCCTTCGACTTCCGATCCATCGCAGAAAGCGGAGCAGCCAAGTAGCGCCTCTCTCGGCGCATCAGAAGCACTCCGCGACCTTGCGGAGCGCACGCTCGACGCGTTCATCGCTGAGTATCGATGCCGTGCGACAATCGCGCTGCTAACAAGTGCGATCCTGCTTGCGGCGCTGACGTTCGGAATCACTGGCTGCGCCGATCTCGATCTCGGCGTCGTCGGCCTCGCCGACGAGGATCTCCCGCCGCCCGTCGACTACCGCGTGCTCGTGCACCAGCGCGCGGGCTCCCCTGGCTCCGAACTGACGCGCGTCACACCGGTCTTCGACGCCGTGCTGGAGCACGCCGCACGCGCCCCCGGCTCGCGAGTTCGCGCCTTCGCGCTGGTCGAAGAGGGGCCGCCGCGTGCGGTCCTTGATGTCGCGACGGGTCCCCTTCCCAGTCGCCCGCGCGCCCGTGACCGCCATGTCGAGCGCTTCGTCGCCGAGCAGCGCGCTCGTGCTCTCGAAGTCCTCACGCCGCTGATCGACGCAGGTCTTGCGCGAAGCGAAATCGCGGACGCCATCGACCGCGTGGCCCGTCTTGACCCCGTCGCGGGCGCCGACGATATCAAGGTTGTTGTCATCAGCGACCTACGCGAGTCGAGCTCGTTCGGTCGCTTCGAACGACGCTTCACGATCCCCACGATCCACCAGGTCATCGTCCGCGCCGAAGCTCGCCACCTGTTCGAGCCAGCGAGCATGGCGGGCGAGGACGTGTTTGTCGTGCACGCCCTTCTGCCTGGGCGCCGGATGGACTCCTCAGCGGCCCAGGAGGGGCGTGTTCGGGATCGCTGGCAGGCGCTCTTCGAACGCGCTGGCGCGGGCTCGGTCGAGTTCGGGTCCGGACCGCCGACCTTCAACGCAACAGCACAAGGACCGGAGGAATAGTCGAATGAACTTGGTCACTGAACTGATCGACGAAAAGCGTGCGGCGCATGCGGGAACGACAGACGCGGCTGCTGGTGTCGACGCGTCGAACGTTGAGCGTTTGCTCGACGCCTGGAGTGGCCCTGCTCAAAGGGCTGACCAAGAAAGGGATCTCGCCCACCACCGCGCGAGCTACGCGGCTCAGCGCGCCCGCAACGATCTGGAAGAAGCCGAGGACGAACGCCGCCAACACGAGTCGCGGGAGGCGCCGCCCTCGGTGTCGCCGATGCTCATCATGCTCGCGCTCGTCGTCCTCTTCGTGATCGAGGTGATCGGAGCGACGATCATGCTCGAGGGGATCGGCATTCCGTTGCGCCACCGGCTCGCTGCGGCGACCGCGTACGCAGTCGGTATGGTCGTCGTGACGCGCCTCACGGCCTGGTTCGTTGAGAACCGCAAGCCCGGTCCCCTCGGCTGGCTCGGTGCTGGCGGCGCCATCGTCCTCTACAGCGCCGTGATCGTACTGGGCGCGGCCGCACGCTTCCTCGTCGATGGAGATGAACTCTCCGTCGTCGAACTTATCGTCGAGGGGACGGTCGCATGCGTGTGCGTGATCGGACCCGCCATCGCGATGCACTTCGCGAGCATCTACTTCCTTCGTGCTCGACCGGCGCAGAAGAGTCGGAGCGCCGCGGCCAAACGTGTAGCAGCGCTCGCTCGCACTCTCACGTCCTCGCACGCAATGCTGGAGCGCGCGCAGCGTGCCGCCCGCGATTCAGACGCCCGTCGTGTTCGCATGAAGGCGGCGTATTTGGCGGCTCATAGGCGCGAGCTCGCTCGCCTCGCGCGGATGGACGAGCTGCTGAGCAGGAACGCTAACGATTCAACCAACGAAAGGGCGAAGCCGTGAAGAAGTCGAACGCGAATCTCGCAGTCATCCCTGCTCCCACGCTCGTGAGTTCCGGTCGCCGCGTCCTCGTGCAGGGCGCCGACGCGGGCGCGCGACACAACATCCAGGCGCTCGTCGACGCTGCCGAGGCGATGCCCGGCGAGATCGCGGAGGTCGTGTATGGCGATGCGCTCTTCGCTCACGCGAGGGTAGCGGCCGCGCAAGCGGCTGCGCGCGGCCTCACGACGCGGGCCGTCGCGCTCACCGCGCGTGACATCGAGCGCTTCGAGGCGCGCGTTGACCTCGTGATGGCACACCTCGACCGTGCGCCAGCGAACCTTGCGACGATGGACGCCGCCGTCGACCGAGGCGCGGCGTTCGTGTCGTATGGCTTCGTGCAAGCGCCGTCGATGCTCGCGCAGGGCGTCATGATCGCGGTCGAGCCGGGCGACAAGATCGCCGAGCAGGACGCTCGGCTCTACTGGGAAACGATCGGCCCCATCACGGCCCGCCGCGGTAGCGCGGCGATCTTCTCCGAGGGCGCGCCCGAAGAGCGCCTGCGCGAGACGGCGGTCCGCGAAACGTTTCGCAATCACAGCCGCTCTGTGCTCAAGAAGCTGATCGCCGGCCTTCCCCTCGACGTCGACCCGCTCCAGATGACGGACGGCGAAGACGTGTATCCCCTGGTGGTCCTCCCGTCGGACCGCTGGTGCACGAGCGAGGGGATCGAACAGCGGGTCGTGCACGAGCGTCACGACCTCGTGCTTGAGCCAGGCTCCCGCATGGTCATCGCGGAGTGCCTGTCGGGGAACCCGCCGGAGATCCGCTTCCATAACGCCCGGTTCGGACGCCGCGATCGGCGTCTCACCACCCGCAGCTCTCGGACCCTCACGCAGGCGGACTTTGAACCCGGGGCGCGTGCGTCGCTCGGGGGCGCGCCTGACCGCTCCCGTGGAGGCGACCTCGGGGACGCTCTCGTGGGGCTCGCACTTCTCGCCATCCTGCTCGGCGCGGCGAGCCGGACGTCACCCGTCCGCACGACCGATTGAGCGTCGAAGACTTTCAACCGCAGATCTCCAAATCCAGCGCGCGGCCATCCCTATGCATCACCTCTCGTCAATTGCGTTCGGGCTTGCCGTCGTCCTCGTGGCGACGGCGGGCCTTGCCGCGATCTTCGGCGCCGAGCGCATCCGAGACACGCTCTTGCGGCTCGCAAGCGGGGCGGTTGTTCTCGCGCTCGCGCCGCCGATTCTCAGCACACTCGTCGCGCAGGCGTCCCATGACGCGCCGCGGTTCGGCGGGGGCTCGCTCGACATGAGTCCCCTGCTCCCCGTCGCCTTCGTCGTGGGTCACGTCTCGCTCGGCGTCTTCCTTCTCAGGCGCCGTGCGGGTGCGGAGCGCGCGGGCTTCGCGACCGACATCGAGGCTGCCCGAGGCCGGGAGCGCGTTCGGCTCACGCCGCCGATCGCTCGCGAGGATGTCCGATGAGCTGGCTCGACGCCATGAGGTACTTCGCCGCTGGTCATGAGCGGGTGCTTGCCGCGCGCACGATCGGGCACGATCGGTCTGCACTCACGACCGCGCTCCGCCAGGACGACGCCACGTTCGTCGAGGAGATGACGAGGCGCTCGCGCGGAAACCATGTCCGCGTCGGCACGACTGAAGAGGGGCACGCGTATGCATATCAGCTCCCGCTCTCGAACTTCCGAGGGGATGTCACGGGTGACCCCGGTAGCGGCAAGACGCGCCTTGTGGGGCTCACGGTTGCGCACGTCGCGCTCCTTGTGCTCGAACGTCAAGCGGAGCTTGGCGACGGCGTCATCGTCGTCGATCCGAAGCAGGAGCTGGCATCGCTCGTCCTGCGTGCGCTCGCCGCCCACCTGGGCAGGCTCCCACGTCACGCGCGACGCGCCCAACTTCGCCGCCTCCAGATCTTCCGCCCGTTTGGTCGTCGGACGAGGAGCTTCGGCCTTCTAAGCCGCATCGCGTCGGTCGAGCCGATGACGCAAGCCGCCGTGATCGTCGAGGCGCTCGAGTCGCTCACGCGCGGCGGCCTCCAGCTCGGGGTGCGTCAGGACCCAGCGCTGCGCGCATTGCTCGCGCTGGCGATCAGCTGCGGATGGTCGCTCGTCGAGCTGCGGATCGCGCTCCATGAGCCGATGACGATAGTTGAGGCGGCCAAGGGATGCCCGCTCCCAGACGTGCGCATCTACTTCTCGACACGCTGGGCGCGCGAGCCCAGAAGCGTGCTCGACGGCGTCGCGAGCCGCCTCGACCTGCTGCTCTCGACTGCCTCTCTGAAAGGCGTCTTCTCAGGCGCCGGTCCCGCGCTCGACATGAAGGGCGCGCTCGAGGGCGGTGTTTGCATCGTGGACACGAGCGGAGCGCCCCTCGGCGCCGAGGGTGCGGCGCGCGTGCTGAACGCGATGGCCATCAGCACGATCGGGTTCGCTGCTTTCGATCCTGAACGTCGCGTCTCGGGCACGAGCCTCGTCGTGATCGACGAAGTGCAGGTTCCCGCCGTCGTGCCGAGCGTGGCCTCGACGCTCGAGGCGCTCTACTCCCGTGGCCGCTCGTTCGGGATCGCCCCCTTGGTCATTCACCAGGCCGCATCGCAGCTCCCCACCGACCTCAGACTTCTTCTCGACTCCACCGTGAACGCCCGCATCGTCGGTCAAGGCTCGCGCGCGGAGATGACCGCCGCCGCGCACTGGCTGCCGTCTACTAGTCTCCTGCCGCGCACGCGCGGGCCCGGTGCACGCCCGTCGCCCGAACTCGAGTTACTTTCCGAAGCCGAGGAACAGCGCGAACGCGTCCGCGCGGTCGCATCCCTGGGGCCGCGCTCGTTCTTGATGGCAGGTCGCGGACTCGGAGCCGCACGCATTGTCCGAAGCGCAGACTTCGATCCCCCGCCTTGGCATGCGCTCGACCCTGACGTTCTCGCCGAGCTCGAGGAAGCGGCTGGTGTACCTGTCGCGGAGGCGCTCGCCCGCGCACGCGAGATCGAAGAGGCCGCTGCCGCGCGCATCCTCCACAACCGTCCGGTCGCGTCTGACCGGGCGCGCGAAGGCTCCATCGGCGCGATCCCGGACCTGCCCGACGCGCTTCCTCGTGGTGGCCGACGCGGAGGTGTCCCGTGAACTGGAGCGACGCTCGGCGAGTCACCGTCTTCACGCTGTACTGCGCCTTCGGCTGGATCATTGGCCTCACGATCCTCGCCGTCGCCCTCGTACGGGGGGCTCGCTTCCTCATGCGGCTCCTCGCCGCGCTCGCCCCCACCACGAACTGCGCGCACTGCCAGCGGCCCGTCGCGCAGTACGCGCGCTGGCGTTGTCGCTGCGGCGCCGCGAGCGACGGCTGGGCCTGGCGATGCAGCAACTGCCGTGCGTTCGCGGGGTGGGTGGCCTGCGAGCACTGCGCGATGGGCGTCACGAACCCCTTGCTGAGGGAATAGTCGATGGGACCGCACCGCCGAAGCCGAAGCGAGAGGCCGAACACAACACGCTGCGCGATCACGCCGCGTGACGTCGAGATGCTCGCCGCCGTCGGCAGGATGAAGATCGCCTCGACGCGGCACTTGCGCGTGTTCTTCGGCGACCGCTCCACGCTCGCCCGTCGCATCGCCAAGCTCTTCGCCGCCGGCCTCGTCGTCGTCTGGAATCCGAGTCAGAACGGCGAGAACCGGATCACTCTCACGCCCCGTGGACTCCGACTCGCCGTTGCGCACGGCTTTGCGGCCGACGATCTCCACGTCGCCCGCAGAGTCGAACGTGACGACGTGCACCTCGCTCGCCTGAACGACCTCCGGATCGCTTTCGTGCTCGCTTCGAGAGCACGGCCGGAGATCGAGGTCGCGCAGTTCACGTCCGATCACGATCTGCGCAGGCAGCTTGGCGTGAAGGCGGCTCGGCGTGACGTCGTGATCCCCGACGCGCTCGTGATGCTCACGGCCCCGGGGTACGAGATTCGCGTCGCCCTCGAGCTCGACCTCGCGACCGAGACTGGACGGCAGTGGTCCCGCAAGGTGCGCACAACCGTAGAGCGATACCGGCAGGGGCGCGACCTGCTCGGGCTTGCGCATCCGTGGCGCGCGCTCCTCGTCGCGCCGTCCGAGATTCGTCTACGGCACCTTGCGCGTGTGACCGCGGAAGAGGGTGGCGGCGAGCTTTGGATCGGCGCGCTTCTCGGCGACGTGATCGCCGATCCGTACGGGCCCAAGTACGCGCTCGTGGGCGAGATCGCGAAGACGGCGCGCGACGGGAAGCTGTCGCTCGCCCGCTGCATCGTGCCCGCGCCGGCGGTGTCGTCATGATCGCCGCCGCCTGCCCTAACGCCTGCCGCTACCACTGCCCTTACCGTAAGGGCGGGGCGGGAAGCGAAGACGGGAGCAAGTACGAGGAGATAGCGACCGCACCCGCGCCGGGAAGCGCGGCTGCACGCGCCACCGCAAGCAGCGACCCACGGGGTGTCGCGGGGGTGGCGGTCAAGGAGTCCGTGGGACGAGGAGAGCGGGGACTGCTTCATGCCGCTGGCAGGGATGCGAGCCCACCTCACGCCCAACCATATGACCCAGAACCCACACAAGGAGGTGACTCAACAGCAACGAGACCGCGCTGCTCTGGCCCACGCACTCAGGCGATCAAAGCTCGCCCAGTACGCGTCGCGTACGTCCTCCCGCCGGGAGCCGACCTACGTGCGCGAGAACCGGCGAGTGTCACGGCGCCCAGAGGATCGAGGCTGGGGCTCCGTTGTCGAGCTTCTTGTGCTCCTGCCGGCCGGGCTTGCCCTCAGCTGGTGGTGCACGGTTGGTCGGCTCGGACGATAGCCGCGGTGCGGCGACTGCTTTTCAAGCTCCGCGGACAAGAGGCCCGAGGCACGGCCGGGGGTGCGGCTCGCATCCACGCCGAGGCGATGACCGGTCCGGTCGCCGCAACGCCCAGGAAGAGGGCGGCACGTCCCGACCGTGCCGAGGGCCTCACTTTTCGCGCTCTGCGCTCGGAGCGCTCGTACACAGGAGGAGGGGGTCGAAGGACGCGTAGAGTTCGTCATTGCGGACAATCAGGGCCAGCGCCTTTGATGCGCCGCGACAGCGACTGGAATTGGCCGTGAGCCAGCCCGACAAGTCGAACGGCAAGAAGCTCGTTATCACCGTGACGAGCGACCTGCCGATCCTTGTCGGACTCGAGCCATGGGAACGCGATGCGGTCCTTCCTGTCGCGCTTGAACTTCTCGTGCCGCTCGTGCAAGGACTGAAGGACGATGCCGCCGCGCAAGAAGAGCAGTATCAAGAGCGTCGTCCTCTACGTACGCGTCTCGACCGCTGAACAAGCGGAGCAAGGACTCTCGCTCCCCGCGCAGCGGCAAGCGCTTGAGAGGTACTCAACCGAGCACGGGTACGAGGTCGTGCGCGTGTATGAGGAGCCGGGCGCGTCCGGCACGGACGACAATCGGCCCGCATTCCGGCGGATGACGGGCGACCTCCTGGGGGGTGATCTTGCGGGGAAGGCGCAGGCGATTCTCGTCTACATGACGAGCCGCTTCATGCGTGACTCCCTCAAGGCGAAGATCTGGAAGCAACGCCTCGAGTCGCAGGGCATCCGCGTCATCGCCACCCAGCAGGACTTCGGCGAGGACCCGATGGGCAAGCTCGTCGAGGCGTTCTTCGAGGGCATCGACGAGTACGAAAGTTCCGTGAACGGCATGCGCACGAGCGCGGCGCTGCGCGAGAGTGCGCGGCAGGGATTCTTTCCGAGTTCGAGGCCGCCGTTCGGCTATCGCGTCGAGAAGGTGGAAGTCCGACCCGGAGTGAAGCGCTCGAAGCTCGTCGTGGATGCCGGCGAGGCGGCCCTGTTGCACGAGGTCTTCGGTCTGTACGTCGGCGGACTTGGGGCGCTCCAAGTTGCCGAGCGATTGAACGGGCGCGGACTCAAGTACCGCGGCGGCCGATGGACCAAGGACCGGGTGCTCACCCTCGTCGCGGACCGCTCGTCAACGGGCGTGTACGTCTGGGGGCGTCACCAAGAGGAACCGGTTGAAGTTCCGATCGAACCGATCATCGACAAGGCGACGTTCGAGGCTGCCGTTCGCCTGCGGGGCGAGCGGGAGCCTTCCAAGAGCCCGGGGCGCGCCTCGTCGAGCCCGCTCCTCCTGACGCGCCTCGCACACTGCGGCTGCGGGGCGAAGCTCGTGCTCGAGACCAGCGGAAAGCTGCTCGGCGCCGATCGCCCGTACCGTTACTACAATTGCCGGACCTTCACTCGGGCCGGCAAGGCCCAGTGCGCTGGCGCGCGTGTCCCCGAAGCCGAGCTCGACCACGCAGTCATGGAGCACCTCGCCGAGCGGATCTTCTCGGTCGATCGGTGCCGCGAGCTACTGGTCGAACTGCTCGAGTCCAGTGAAGCGCTGCGGCATCGCACGGCTGCGCAGCGAAGGAACATCAGGCAAGACCTGGACGAGATCGAGCGAAAGATCGCCACGTGGGAGGGGCACGTTGAGCAGGGCGCGCTACCGATTGCGGTCGCCGCCGAGCGTCTGGCCGCGCTCCGCGCAACGCGTGAGGAGCTTCGCCGCACGCTCACGAAGATCGTACCTATCCGCACCGCGTCGGCGTCACTCCTCAATGACGGTACCGTGGGCGAGTTCCGCGCGATGATGTGCGACTCACTCCGCGAGGGTGGACCCATCGCCCGCTCGTACCTGCGCTTCCTCGTGGAGCGCATCGAGGTGAAACGGACGAACGATGACGGCCGGGAGGTCCACATCACGGCCCGCAAGGGCAACGCGATGCGGCTCATGTACGCAGCAACCGATCCCGACCGCGAACGAAAAACTCCGCCGGGTTTTGTAAACCACGGCGGAGTTCTCACTTGCGTAGCGGATCAGCTCCCCGAGGTCTCCCCACGTGAGAACTGGGAAGCGTCGATCACATTCGAAGGGCCAGCAACGCCAATTCCGCGAAAACAAAGAGGAAAACGCCGCCCAACGATCTTCGCCTCGCTCGACACAGCGAGGGAGATGCAGCGCGCGATCAATCGGGAGGGAATCAGCCGCGCCGAGGTCGCCCGTCGAGCGGGGGTCACGCGTGCCCGCGTCACGCAGCTCCTCCAGCTACTCGATCTGGGGCCAGGCGTCTGGGACGAACTGCATCGGCTTACGGCATCCGAGGTGGTCGTTCGGGAACGGGCGCTGCGACCATTGCTCGGACAGCCGGTCGCCGTGCAACTCGCCGCGATCCGCAAGCTCGGTCGCGAAGGTCCGCACTGAGACTCCGGGATCCGCAGTCAACCCTTCCCGCATCAGCGCCCCTCCTTGGCCCCCTTGGGGAAGGCGCCCTCGGACCGAACAAGCCACCCAAACCATCACTCCACGAATGTCGCATCGAAGAAGTCGATGCAGTCCACACGGCTCAAGCCAACTGGCACTGGGATGGGCGGGCAGGAGCCGGCTACTTCGGGCGTGAAGGCGCGTGCTACTCGCACACGGCCGTCCACCTCGGTCACCTGAATCGTCCAGCCGCCCTCACAGCCGGACGGCAGCCGGCCAAACACGAACCCTTCGGTCGCCGGACTCCCGAAGTACCCACTGATGATTCGACCGCTCGTGACCCGCGTCTCGACGACGGTCGGAACCGAGACGCCAGCCGTACCCACACAGTCATCGTCGAGGCCGAGCGTGCGGAACGCGACGACCGTGCCAAGGGGCAGGTCCATCTGGTCACCGCATGATGGCAAGTCCGCGAGCCACGGAGATGGGGTCGGAATCGGCGCCCCGACACGGACATTGTAGGACCCAGTGAGCGTGCACTCCGTTCGCGGCGCACACGCCCCGAGAATGAACGCCGCAACCAGCGTCGCGAGACATGACCTTTCAGTACGCACCGACGCCTCCCCCTGCAATGATCGTGCCCGACACGTCGATCGGCCTTGCGCTGCCATCGATTCGTCGCATCACAGAAACCACAAGGGACGCAGGGATCGTGACTCCGCCGCTTGCGGCCCGCGCAAGCGACTCAGTCCCTCCAATCACACGTCGGTCGACGTCGAACATCAGTGCGCCCGTCCCGTCGGTGGCAGACGTCGGCGCCGTGAACGCGATATTGCCGTCGGTCCTCCATCGGTCGATGACCCCACCGCCGGTGCATGCGAAGCGCCCGCGATCGTTCAAGCCCGCCTCGTCGAAGATCGAGTAGAACTCACGAACGGCCTGGCAGTGTGTGAGCGACTGAAAGGACGTCGTCCACAGCAGCGGCTCGGAGAAGGCGTTGCCCGCCACGGTCAACGAGTATACGTCACCTTCTTGAAGTGTTCGATCGAGTACCGTCGTCACTACCCCGGGAAGATCTGCGCCGCCCGCCGCGTAGCTAAAAACATTGTTGATCAGGCGAACATCGCCGAATCCGCCCGCCATACCAACCGCGCTCCCCACAAACGGAGGCGACACGGAATAGCCGAGATCATACGCCGACCCCGCCACGATCGTAGACTGCACAACCTGAGCAGTGGCCGTCGTGCTACCGACAGTGCCGAGTGTTAGTGCTTGATTCCACGCGCCACCATTCCCAGTCATCACGACGCTGTTGTCCATGAAGAAAAGCGTATCGGCTCCCGCCACCAAGCCGCGAAGAGTACCGTCGCGCAAGACGAACGCAGACGCAGCGCCGGTGGTCGCCACGCGCGACCGCGAAATGCGGAGTACGGCCGCGCCCTCGCTAGAAGCGCCGATAATAGTGGGCGTGCCCGTCGAGGTGCTCACAGCGGTCCCGTCAAATCCACGAACCGCAGCGTCGAGAATACTCACGTCCCGCGCTTGGTGGTTGACGAGACCAATCGCCACAGCGTTGCGAGGCAGGGACGTCGCAGTCCCCGCGACGAATCCAACGATATCTGCGCCCGCGCCAATGCGCAGTGTTCCAACGCCATACGTCGTAGCGCTGAGGATACCTACTCGGCACTCGTCGGCGACACCCACGCCGACTACGCCGATGCTTGCTCGCGTAAGTTCGAGTGTCCCGCCCGCGACAGTTGCGACCGAAGTGCATGATGCCGCGCCCTGCACCACGGCGCGCGCTGTCAGCGTCGCACCGTCGATCGCGAGAAGACTACCAATGGGAACGACGAGCCCAGCAAGAATCCTCCGACCACGAAGCGGAGTCGAACTCGTTCCGAGCGCGAGACTCGATGTCACGTCGGTTGGCGCTGTGAAATCGAGAGTCGTCGACGTCAACGTCCGTGCCCATGCCGCCGTCGAGTCGTATCCGCCTTCAAGGCGGAGCGTGGTATCGGCGGGTATAGTCAGGTATGGCTCCGTATAGGCGCCGAGATCGACCGCAATCGTGTCGGCGGCTCCACCGCCAGCGGCACGAACCGCCGCCCCGATGGTGCGGAACGGAAACGATGGCGTCCCTGGAGTCGGAAACGAGTCATTACCCGATCTCGCACTGACGAAAAGCAGCCGCGGTGCGAGCGGCGTGACGACGATGGAGTCGCTGGGTGCGGCGAGAAGATTGTCCCGACTCCGCGAAACAACTTCGAGGGTTGTGGGCACGGCTGCTAGTCCGCCGACCACTGTTACCGGCTCCGTGACCGTGAACTCGGCCACAACCGCGCCGGCCTGACGCGCGAGCACGTCGAAAGAAGTCGCCACAACCGGCGCCCAGGTAAGAGCTACTGCACCCGGCCGCGCGACACCCGACAGTCCCCGAGCACGCTCCGGGTACGTGGAAAGAACGTGTGTCGCCGCTGCCGATAGGGCAGCTCCATTGACCGTCATCACCGATGCCGTACACCGTTCGTCGAACGGAAGCGTGAGCGGCGGACTCGTCGAGTTTCGAGCGTACGGGAGGCGCTGCGACGCCAGCGAACCGCTGCGTTCGCAGTTCACGTCAAACTGGTAGGCAGTCGCCCGTGGCGACAGATCGTGCCACGTCCATGTCGCGACGTTCGACGCATCGATGGAACCCAGGAGTCCGATCGGTGTTGAGGGCACGACAACGCGGCCACCGGAGCGATAACCAGGAACGGACTCGTCACACATTCCGCTGGACGAGTGCAACGCGAAGACCGTACAGATGTCCGTCTCTGATACACCATTGTCCCGCATCGTTTCGGCGAGAGCCGCGTACATCTCACCGATATTGAACTGCCCGAACGTGGTCAGTCCAAGCCATCGGACGAACAATTGCTGGATAGCAGTTCCCGGCAACGCGACGGCCTCGTCGTTCTGCGTTGTACCGAACCGCGGACCAATCAGCCGCCCCCCGCGCAGCCGCGCGCCCGGCTCCATGCCGTCCGGCACGCCGTTGCCGTCACTGTCCGTGTCCAATACATCGGGTATGCCGTCGCCGTCCGTATCACCCGCGGCTTCATCAAGATCCGCAACGCCATCAAGGTCGCGATCCGGCGCAACGAACCACGCAGCGCCGTCCGAAGGAGTGTTCGCGCCAGGGGGATGCCCGTCGACGACATCCTGCAAGAGGGTCGTCCACGCAGCGAGATCTCGATCGACCGGATCCGCGAACGTGCTCACCGGCGGAAAGCGACCGCTCGCCGCGCCGCCCACGTTGTCGTCAGCGCACGAAGCAAGCGTAACGTCACAATAGGACATGTTCCCACTTGTCGAGGAAGGCAGGAGGTAGCTGTAGTTCACTCCTCCCACAATCTGCGCCGCAAGAAAGTCAGCAAATCCCTCGTTGATCACGGAAGTCTGACCCGCGCCGCCCCGAGCTGTGGCGTCGATGATCACGTCATTCCAGACCAAATCGAGCATCCCAGGCGCGGCATCAAAGAGCATCGAGCACGCGGCCCAATGGCCGAATTCGTGCGTGGGTATGCCGCGCGAGCGGCTCACCGATAGTCCTCCGATGATGACGTCGGCACCTCCACCGAGGAGACCGACCACGAGGTCAGGGAGCAGGCCAACCAATTCGGCTCCGATATCTCCGAAAGCCGCATCTCGGAGGTTCGAACAGGGAACGAACGCCTTTGCGCCGAAAGAACCGAAGAGGTCGGCGAGGAGTCCGACGAGGATCACAGGTCTGTGGCGCCGAACCCCCGCGACGTTCTGCATATAGTCAGCGCCGTCTTGGAACTGCGCCATGATGCTCGTGTAGGAATCCCGCACGACGAGCTGTATGGTCGAAGCGCGCCGCAACTGGAACTCAGCGTAGATCGCTCGCCCTCCGACCGGCGAGGTGCTGGCGATCACTCGCCCAGCCGTGTCGTGCTGACTCGCGGACGCAAACGTGCAAATGATCGCCTCAAGTGCAGACGTCGTGGTGACGTAGGCTGAGTCGTTCTTTGTATGGACACAGACACTGACTCCGCCTCTCGCGACGGTCATGTTAGCGCCGCCGAAGACATCCGTGTCAGCCATCTCCAGACCGATCGCGCCGCTCGAGACGTACACCGGAACACCGCGGAGCCGAATCGGATCCCCGAAATTCGCGCCCCACGCTTGCCGAATCTCGTCCTCGGTGTCGAAGCCGACGTCTGTGTTCAGGGTGCGCAGTTCCACGCGGAGAAACGCCGAACCACTGAGTTGCTCGTCTATTTCTTCGAAGGCCTCACGCACACCGTCAACAACCACCTGGCCAACGCGGACCACGGCGCGGATAATGTCGTCGACAAACCACAGTCCAGCCCGCGCGGCGCCGGGCGTACTACGCATACGCGGCACGTTGGGCTGATACACGAAGCCCTGCTCACGAAGCCATTGATACCTGAGCGAACCGTCGACGTTCTTCGCCGCATCGACGGGGACCGGTCGAATCACCATCGCGGGAACAATAACAGACCCTGCGAGGGCGGAATCGCGGATTGCGTTGAACACAACGCTTGGCAGGATGGCAAACACGAAGACCCCTTCGCCGTCACCCTCCCAGCCGAACTTCCCGGTCATTCCGTCATACATCGCGCGCTCAACCTCGAAGAGCGGGAGACGGTCATGGTGGATACCCATCACATCGAGGTTCTCTTCGTCGGCGTTGTTCCGCACGAAGATGTTCGCGTAGTAGAGAGCCGCGTTGCCGTCGGGGTCGGTTTCGGGAAGCACGGGAAGCGCCTCCCACGAGAACGCCGCGCGGATTCGTCGTGTTTCGTCCGCGGAAATCGGCTCCGGCAACATCGGCAATTCGCCTTCGTCGCCGACCGCGGAAACGTCGATTGTGTACGCCACCGGTTCCGCCGGTGGCTCCTCGGCACTACACCCCGCAAGACCCACGATGGCTGCTGAAAGCCCCCCGAAGACGTTGATCCAGCGCATCACAACCCTCCAATCGACAAGCGAAAGAGTGCCGGTCGCCCGTTGAGCGAAGTGGCTTCGAGCGGCACTGTTTCGGTTTCACCGACGGTGACGCAGGTGGACGGCCGCAAAGAGAATGTTCCAGGCTGGACTCGTGGCGCGCCGGTAACGGTCCCGGCACCGACCGTCGCGAATGTGATCGGTTCGATACGGAGCTCAGTGCCGCAGGAAACCGTCACATCACCCGACGAGGTCCCGATACCAGCATCGACCACGACGTAGGAAGTTGTCGCATCGAGCACGAGCCCCGCCCGCAGGACGGAGCGCGAGTATGTAAGCGGTTGGTCGAGCGGCGGCGTGACGCGCGTCACCGAAACAGGCGTCTCCGGTGGCCCAGACACCAGCACGACACCAAGCCACTCGGTAGCAAAATATCGCCACGCGGACGCAACGCCATCGCGTGAGTAGAGCGCACCGACGGGCGACACGCGGAAACCAGAAATTCGAGCGAGCGCCACTACCATCGGCACTGCAGGAAGCCCTTCAACGACGACCTCGGACCGGTCCACCGCAACGGGCGCAAAGACTGCCCGCGCCGCCGCCGCGCCCGGCTCGATGACGACGAACCAGTCACCACCGGAAAGACCCAGATCGGCAGTACGGATCCGTAGCGTCTTAGTGCCGAAGGCCGCGTAGACTCGGCCGCGCCGAGGGTGCCCTGAACGCTCGTCAGTCGACACATCGAGCCGCACGATATCGCCATCTGTACCGGTCACAGCTCGAACTGCGGCGAGATCAACCGTGGGAAGGCAGTCACCGGTGAACGTCGCTGGCGGGACGTCGAGGGTCGCGTCGTAGCGCATCTCGATCGTGGCGCCCGTTGTCGACGAAAGCGGGCTGACCTGAAAGTCAATACCAAGCGAAGAGAGCGGTGTACCGGGGACAATGAATGTCTCAGTCAACCCGTCCCATTCGAGCGCAGCGACCGGCACATCAGCGACATTGTCGCCTGCGCATGTTGCAAGTTCAGAAGGCGTTGGAGGCGTGCCGGGCGGAGGCAGCGTGGGGTCCACTGGCGGCGCAGCTGCGTCACCGCACCCAGCGGCCATGCCAACGACGAGCGACAGGAGAACAAACCACGGTTTCATCGGATCCCCCAAGTCAGATAGGCATGCAGATCGCGCGGCAAGTGGTGCCGTCACAGTAAGTGTCGGGGCTGCGGCATGGCAGGGCGGACGTGCCAGAACAGAGACCACCGAGTGTCGCCTCCGGCGTGCACTGCCAGCCCGAGGCGGTGTCGCGACACGAGGAAGATGCTCCGCAAGGGTCGAGCGTGTCGAACCAGTACGCCCCCGCCATGCATGGCGTAAAGAGTGGGGCGTCAGCGCATGTGCCCGAGAGGCAGCGACCACGGAGGCAGCCGGTGGAATCGGAGCACGGCGCTCCTATATCGGGCAACGGTCGGCATCGTGCGTCCGTGCATGCCATGCCTCGCGGACAGAGAACATCAATCGAGCAGCGCGCCCCGGAGCCTACGATCTGTTTACACGTCGTCGCGGCACACCCCGCACCGGGAACACACTCCTCCGACGTCGTGCATGTGGCGCCAATCCCCAGGGGGACGGCACACGTAGTGCCTGCGCATTGGAGGTCTGCTCCGCAACGCGGCGAGCGCCAATCCGCGAGACAAGGCGCACCCTCTCCTGGCCGCGTCGCGCAGTGACCACTGTCGCAGTAGAGACCCGCCAGACAATCACCATCGGCTCCGCTTCGGCAGGTAGCCCCTACCGTGCCACGCGACGCGCACACGCTGGATGCGTTGCAGTACAATCCGTCGAGACAGACGGCACCAGCACATGAGCCGCCAACGTCCACGAAAGCGCGACAGTAGCGACTGACGCACACGCTACCTACGGCGCAATCGCCGTCACGCAGACAGATCCCCCCAGGGACTAGCGGGGCCGCGCACTCTCCACCGCAAGCTCGATCAGCCGCGGCGCAACGGCCGCTCCGACACTCGGCGTCGAGGGAACACGGGGCGGTGTCGTCGAGCGTGGGACGCATTGCCGTGGCGCAGGCACTCTCGGCGCTTAGATCGAGCATCGACGCGCGACAAGCGGCGATCGTGGCAGCGTCAACCTGGAGCGTTCCGTTCCGAATCGCAGCGTCGAGGAAGGACAATCCCGGGAAGCCATCGACATCACCGGCACACACGAACGCTTCCAGCGAACCATCGTCGGTCAGAGAACTGCCCCTCTGACCGAGGGCACTCTCGCATATGATCCCGCGAATCTCGTCGGCGAATTGGTCACGCGTGCAATCGGTAACTTCGGTGCAGGAGACACACTGTCCAGCCGTGCTGCATGCCGGCGCTGAGCCAGAACAGTCGCTACTCGTCACGCATTCGACGCAACGCCCGGAGGCACCACAGAGGGGCGCCTCCACGGGGCACTCCGCGGCGATTTCGCACTCGACGCAGCGACCGTCCGCTGCGCAAACAGGCAGGTCCAAGTTCATGGCGCACTGCACGTCGCCAAGGCAAGCGCTGCAAGTACCTCGCATGCAGATGGGTTTCGCTACATCGAGGCAGTCTACGCTCGCACCACACTCGACGCATACGCCGTCAGAACCGCACACCGGGGTCGAGGGGTCCGTGCAAGCCGTGACCGCGCAACCGCCGTCACCTGCGTCTGCCGACGAGTCCTCGCCAGCGTCGCTGACCGCTGCCGGTACGTCGTCGCCGCCACACCCGAAGAGCACGAAGCTCGTGAGGGCCATCCACCCCGCGATTGCACAACCCCCCGCTCTCACCGTGTTCACTTGTGCAGGGTGTGAGAACCCATAGCGCGGCGCAACGCGTGCCGCGTGAGTTCGATCACAAGCGGCGAGTGGGTGGAATATGCGACAGGATTGAAGTTCTGAACCGACAGAACATCGACGAGGCCTCGGTCGCCGCGCGAACGCGGGGGGCACCCCTATTCGCCCCCAAGCAGCCCCCGCAGCTCCTGTGCATCGAGCATACCAGCGCGGAGCGGAACCAGACGCCCACCGCGGCAGACCATCGCGCATGTGACCGCGCTCCCGTCCGGCCCATGGCTGACGTGAAGCGGTCGCTCCGCGCCGTAGACATACATGCGATCGAACGGCAGCGTGGCGCGGATCCAGAGCGCGACCTCGGTCGAACTCACTCCAGGAACTCGAAAGTCGATCGCCTGCGCGCCGATTACCTGCCCGGTCTCGTTCTGCGCGCCAACTACCCCGATGCTGTCGTCGCGGGTGGCATCGCGAGTCGCCGCGATAACCTGACGCAAGCCCTGGACCACCAATCGACAATCGCGAGAAGAGCCCGGCTTCCCTTCGGAAGCCGGGCCAGTAGGTTCACGCCGCGAGCAGCGTGCCCGCGGCGCTCTCCATCGCGAACCGGACCTCGGGGTCCGTGTTCGTGGTGTGGGCGACGTGGGTGATGACGTTCAGGAGGCCGAAGCGCGTGATGGGCGCTTGGGCGAGGGCGGTGCGCTGCACTTCCTCGACGAGGACGCGCGGCGCGCGCGGGAGGAGCGAGGCGGCGAGCACGTCGGGGTGCTCGACGATGCCGTCCATGGCGATGGCCATGAGCTCGAGGGCGCGATCGAAGCGACCGGGGAGGCGGCCGAGGGCGAGGACGAACGCGGCGGCGAGCTGGTCGTCGTCGATCGCGCGGTGCTTCTTGTAGAGGGAGCGCTTGTTGCCGACGGCGACCATCAGGCCGTTCGAGCAGACGATCCGAAGGAACCAGTCGTCGATCGAGAGCGGCGCCTGGCCGATCTCGCTCGTGCGGAGCGACCAGCCAGGCACGAGTTCGTCGCCGCGGACGGTGCGCACCTCGCGCAGGACCGCGGCGTACTGGCTCGTCTCCTCGCCGGGCTCGACGCGCTGGAACACGTACTCGCGCATGAGCGAGCCCATGTTCGCGCGGAGCGTCCGGAAGATCTTCGCGTCGTCGATCGGCTCGTACGCGGGAGGGAGGATCGCTCGGAGCGTTCCTGCCGTCGCACCCGTGTCGTCGGCCCACGCGCGGAGCTTGCGCTCGCCGGGCGTGCGCTTGAGGCGGCGGTTGAGCTCCTCGGCGCGCTCCTCGGGGGAGGCGCTCTCGAACCAGCGCTCCCAACGGACGCCGACCATCGAGGCGAGCATGCGCTGGGCGTGGGACGTGAGCGTGTGGGGACCGACTCCCGGCACGACGACGTGGCCCTCGGCCGTGAAGACGAGGTCGGCGACGTGGACGGTGGCATCGGGGCGCATGCGGGCGGCGCGCGCGGCAACGATCTCGTGCACCTCGTCGAACGAGGCGCCGCGGATCTGGGTGGGTGCACGTGGGGCGGGCGCATCGAAAGGTACGATCTGGGTGTCCATGTCTCTTGCCTGCTTGCGGCGAGCGCGGTCTCGGGCGGAATGCCCGAGCCGGCTCCTCGCAAGGAGGAAGAGAAGGAAGGGCCGAGGCCCTTCCTTCAGAGGTCAGTGCGCCGCGCTCTTACGAGCGGCATCGGCGCGCATGCGGTCGCGGAGGGTGGAGCGAGGGAGGCGCAGCAGTCGCGCGGCCTTCGAGAGATTCCCGCGGGCCGCGAGCATCGCGGTCTCGACGTTGTGCTCGTTCGTCGAGGCGACCGCGTCGATGCGCGCGTCGATCGCGCGGACGACGTCCGCAGCCGTAAGCGTTGTGCCCGTGCTCGACGCGACAGCGCGCAGGAGCACCGCGCGCAGCTCGCGCACGTTGCCGGGCCAGCCGTGGAGCGCGAGCGCCTGGATGGCGTCGGTCCCGAGGTGCCGCAGCTCGCCGAGCCGGAAGCTCGCGAGGAAGTGCTCGGAGAGCGTCTTGAGGTCGTCAGGTCGGTCGCGAAGCGCCGGGGTTCGGAGCGTGAGCACTGCGAGGCGCCAGTACAGGTCGGCGCGGAAACGGCGAGCGCGGACGAGTTCTTCGAGGTCCGCGTTCGTCGCGGCGATCACCCGCACGTCAACGTGCCGCACGCGCTCGGAGCCGAGCGGACGCACCTCGCCGATCTCGAGCGCGCGGAGAAGCCACGCCTGGAGGTCGAGCGGGAGCTCGGCGATCTCGTCGATGAAGAGCGTCCCCTTGTGCGCCTGCTCGAAGACGCCGTGATGGCGGGCGGCGGCCCCGGTGAAGGAGCCGCGCTCGTGGCCGAAGAGCTCGCTCGCAATGAGCGAGGCACAGAGCGCGCCCGCGTTGAGCGTCACGAACGGCCCCGAGGAGCGCGGGCTCGCGTCGTGAAGAGCGCGGGCCGCGAGCTCCTTGCCGGTGCCCGTATCCCCCGTCACGAGAACGGGAGCCTGGAACGGCGCGAGGCGGAGCAGCTGGCGCCTGAGCGACTGCATCGGAAGTGAACGACCGACCATCCCGAGCGCGGGCAGCTCGAGCAGGTCGGTCTCTTGCGTATGGAAAGGAGCCTCGCGAGTCGAGCCGTCCATGGAAACGTCCTTCTCGTGGAGACGAGCCTTCGCCGCGTCATGCGGCGGGTCGCCTTCACGAGTAGGAGGCCGACGGGATGAGTGAGATCCCGTCGGCCGAGTGGCAAACAACGCAGAGGCGGGTGTCGGGTTGCGCTCGTCGAGGCATCAGCCGGCGGCGTGGCCGTTCTGGCCGTTCGCCTGCTTGAGCTGGTCGATGAACGCGGAGGCCGCGCGCATCGAGACCTTGTCGAGCGAGTCGACGCCGAGCTCCTCGTGGAGCCAGAGGCGCGCGTCCTCGCCCGTGAAGCCTCGCTCCGACGCGAGGCGGTACAGGAGCTTGCGCTGGTTGTCGCTCATGCGACCGTCGGCGCCCCCGACCGCGAGCGCGGCGATCGCCGCCGGAGAGTGCGACGCCGAGCCTGGCTCGTCGCGGTCGCGACCGGTGGGCTGCGGCCGAGGCTCATCGCGTCGTTCGTGGCGACGAGGCTGCTCGCCCTTGCCGTCCACGTAGCTGAACTCGTCCTCGAGCTCCTCGATCGCGGCGACGTCGATGTCGAGCGCGGCCCGGAGCGACCGCGCGAGCGCGCGCGTCTCCGCCATGCGGATGAAGTGAGGCGCGATGCGCACGTTCACGTTGCGAGGGTTCGCGTCACCGAGAGCGGTGAACGCGCCGCGCTGGGTCACGACGAGCACGACGACGATCGCCGTCTCGCCGTTCTCCTTCGACGGGCTCTGGACGACCGTGGTGCGGATCTTCGAGAGCCGCTCCTTGTGGGCGAGGTGAAGGAGGCCCTTGGCGGACACGACCTCCTTCCTCTCAACGACCGAGCCGTCCTTGTTCTTGATCTCGATCGTGCGGATGAAGTCCTGGCCGGGGTCAGCACCCCGTTCGTGGCGGCGCATGGCTGCCTCCTGTGGTTCGGGTGGAAAGAACGCGAGCGTTGTGCTCGACGTCCACCGTACCGAGGGGGCGGGAAGAGGAGGCATGGGCCCCGACCCAGGGGGTGCAGGCTGGCGCACGCTGGCGCACCATCGCGGACACGCATTGAAGTAACTCCTGCGTGTTTTGCGACTACTCCCGTCCGTCATCGTGCTTCGTCAGCCCACGCCAGGCAGAACAACGTGGCGCTTCAGTCGGCCGCCGACCCCGAATCGTCGCCCTGTTGAGCGAGGAACTTGCGACAGGTACTGCGATGCGATCCGAGCCCGCCAGGGCCTCTCAGAAGGTCGCGGTGGCCAGATCACGGCTCGTGGATGGAGAGGACGACGGTACGCATCTCGTCGTCGATGTCGGGCATCGGGTCGCCGAGATCGGCGATTCGATACAGGAAGAACGACCGCAATCCGCGGTCGAAGGCGTAGCCGAGAGAGCACCCTTTCGCACCGCCGACGCCGTGGCGGACGACCGGAATGTGGTCGATCGTGCCCGTCGTCGCGGCGACGGTCCCCCCGCAACCACCATCAAGCACTTGTCGCAGGATAGGGAGGTCGGCCACCGGCTTCGTGATCAGCAAATACTCTCGCGTCGGCGCGTCGCCTGTGCTGATCGCACGTCCGAAGCGGATCGCCTGCGATCCATCGATCGATTCGGAGGCATAGACGGGAAGGTTCCACGCCCTCGAGTACGGAACATTCATCGTGTACTCCGCGGTGCTGACGACAGACCAAGCATAATGGTCGCGCGCACAAAGAACTGCCGCGGCCGTGGCACCGAGCAGGAGAACGGTAGACGTGAGGGAATGTGGTGTCGTCAGACGAAGTGTAGCTATCTCTCAAACCCTACCACGCGTGGTAGAAGCGCCACCAGAAGCGGGCCGGACGCGCGCTCGTGTTGCGGATGGTGATGCGGTAGTTGATGGTCGTCGAGCCGCTCCACAGGCGCGTACGTCGAGTCTGGTTCGTCACGCGATTCGTGTCGGTGGTCCAGCAGCTCCACGACGTGGTCGTTGTGCCCGAACGCCAGCAGTACTCGATGGTCCCCGCGCTCGGCAGGCTGCCTTCATTCAGAAACTCGATCGCGTGAGTGCCGACTCGGGCAGGATCAAAGTAGACGACTCGTGCCTCACCGACGGTCAGGGTCGGGCTTGAATACGAGTCCCAATATCCCGTCTGCATGGTCACGGGTCCTCCGCCCGACCCCGCGCACGTGGGCGAGAGCGTCTCGGAGCGCGTAAACCCCAGACCGCTCACGACCGCTGGGCCGCCCTCCCATACGCCGCGATTGGAGAGATCATAGGCCTCCGCTTCGACGCATGTTGACCCACGGCAGATACGAACCGGAAGGCCGCAGTACTCGGTCGACGGCGCGGCGACCCATCGATCAGAGTCTGAGCACGTACGCGACGACAGCGACGGAACGATATTGCTGCAACCGAACAGGACGTGTCCTGCCGATCGCGACGGAAAGGAACAACTCATCAGGAAGCTGCAACTGCCTTCGTAGTACAGGGTCGTAGCGCTTGTGAGCTCCCCCTCGACGTACTCGGCATCGTCAAGAGGTGCGCAGCCGATCACGGCCGAGCAGACGAAGGAGAGGCCGAAAACGACCGCAAACATCCGTGTCATGGCGACCTCCGGGGCGAAGGGTTCGTTCTCAGTAGGTGGGCCAGGTCGGCCGCAAAGGCAATGACTTCCCTCCCGAGTTAGCTCACGGCTCGAATTTGAACATTTGCTCCTGATTCCGAAATTGTCCGTAATCACCGGCACTTGGTCGCCACCGCGCCCACTCCAAAGACGAACGGTATTCGGAGAGGAATCGTCGACGTTCGACCGCGAAGTCGGATCTCGCTTGCGACTCACTGTCGTCCGGGATCGGTTGATTCGCCGCCGCGTCCTCGTCGCGGAGCTCACGTCAGCACGATTGCCGTGGGCCAACATTGGTCCGATTTGCCGCGCGATCTCTGGGGCGCCGAATTGCTGCCGGGCGCGTGGCCGGGTACTTCACTCGCTACGAGTTGGGAGCGGCCGTCGTTCCCGTAAACGGCTCGCTCGTCACACCGTCCACGCAGAGCTTGAGCGCGATCTCGTAGCGGCCGAGCCGCGCGAGGTCGTTCGCCACGAGCTCGGGCTCGAACTCCGGCGCGAGCGCGATCGCGTCGTCGGCGCTCAGCCGGAACGCGATGAGCGTGCCGGCGTTGCCGAGGAGAGCGGCGCGCAGTGCGGGGTCGACCTGACCGAGCTGCTGGTTCGCGAGCACGAGACCGAGACCGAACTTCCGACTCTCGGCGAGGAGCTCGCCGAACGAGGGCGTCACGAAGCGCGGGAACTCATCGACGTAGAGCGTGAACGGTGGGCGTGCGTCGGTCGGAGCTGAGGCGCGCGCATACGCGGCCACCTGGAACGCGCCGAGCACGAGCGAGCCGAGGAAACCGCTCGCGTCTTCGCCGATGCGACCCTTCGAGAGGTTCACGACCACGATGCGCTCGCGGTCCATGAGCTCGCGGAAGGAGATCATCGCCTTCGGCTGGTCGACATGCGCGCGGATGATCGGGTTTGAGAGGAGCGCGCCCACCTTGTTCTGGACGGGAGCGATCACCTCCGCGCGGAATGCGGTAGGCAGCGCTGCGAACTCCTGCTCCCAGAATGCGCGCACGATGGGATCGCGCACGTGCCGCATCGCCATGGTGCGGAAGCGCTCGTCGCCGACGAGCCCGAGCACGCCCGCGAGCGTGCTGCGCGGCACGTCGAGGAGCGCGAGGAGCGCGTTCCGGAGCACGTGCTCGGTGCGCGGTCCCCAACTCGTGTCGAACGTCTTGCGCAGCACCGAGAGCGCCGCGGCGGCGGCGAGCGGTCGCTCGAGAGGCGGCCGGTAGCCGACGAGGTTGAGCGAGGGCTTCGCGCCGACGGCGGCCGGGTCGAGCACGAGGAGGTCGTTGCGTCGCCCGCGCGGCACGCGGGCGAGCACGCGCTCGGCGAGGTCGCCGTGGGGGTCGATGAGCCCCGCGCCGTGCCCGGCCTCCATCTGCGCGACGAAGAGCGTCTCGAGGAGCGTGCTCTTCCCCATCCCGGTCTTCCCGAGCACCCAGACGTGGCGAAGGAGATCCGCGCGCTTGATGCCGAAGCGCCGCCCCTTGTGGAGGCGGTGGTTGATGGTGGCGAACGGTAGCGGAACGTCCCGCGCCGTGGCAGGAACGTACGACCGTTGGTGACCATCGTGCGAGGGGGAGGACAACATGCATGTACTGCTGACACTCGACCTGAACTACTTGAAGGACTCGACGAAGCGGACGAAGTTCTACGAAGAGCTTGCCAACCGCCAGTGGAAGAAGTTCCGAAACGAAACGACGACGTGGCGGGCGAGTTTCAAGCCAGGAGCAACGGCTGACGGCTGCATCAGGGCCACGAAGACCGACGTTGCGGATGCTGCTGCCGCAGCGGGAATCACTCGATGGGACGCCGTTTGTCACGTCGGCGACAACGAACCGACTGAATTCTGAGACCCGCGCGAGACGCGCACCGAGCGAGCCTCGGTTGCGCGCCTCGCCTCGCGCCGGGGCGGCCCGGACGCGTGTTCGGTCGGGCTCGTGGTGAAGCCGGACCTGCGGAGTCTGCTCCCGGGCGCCTCCGAGGAGACGGCCGGGAGAAGACCGAGGAGACGCGAGTGGCGCGGCTCCTCGGAAGGTCAGATCCAGTCGATGCGGTCGTAGAGCCAGGGAGGGACGGGCCACTCGTGCCCGCACTCCGAGCGGCTGCCGTCGGCCGTCGTGATTCGGCCACGACATTCGAACCGCATGTTCGTGCCGTCGTCGTAGCCGTCGGTGCGGTAGAGGCCATCGATCTCGAGGGCGCCGCGCTTCACGCCCACGATGGGGCGGTAGCTGGTGATGTCCTCGAGGAAGCGGAGCGGCCCCGCTTCGCCGTCGTTGCCGCACTTCGGGCAGCGGAAGGCGTTCAGGTGTTCGGGCAGCGGGGCGCTCACGCCCGTACCCTCCACGCGATTCCGCGGATGTCGGCGGGAAGCTCCCACCGGTGGCCGCAGAATCGGTTGTCGGGCTCGGGCCGGAAGGCCCAGCACTCGAGGCGCGGGCGAGCGGGTTGGTCTTGCATGGTGGGCGCGAGCGGGCCCGCGAGTTCGAGCACGTCGCCGTGACGAAGCGCGATCACCTCGGCCCACGAGACGATGTCGACGAGGTAGCGGAACACGCCGAGCGTGCCGTCATTATCGCAGCTGGGGCAGCGGAGGACCGGAGCGTCGGACGCACTGCGCGCGTTCGCGCTCATCGCGCATTCCCCTTCTTCGGAGAATCGGTCGCCTGCTCGGGCCTCGGCAGCTCGTCGGGCCAGGGGCCACGACCGAGCGCGTACGCGAGCACGCGCTCGGCGAGCGACAGCATGGGCTGCTGACGCTCGCTCGCGTTCTTGCGTGCGAGCACGAGGAAGTCGTACTCGCGGCCGAGGGCCTTCGATGACGGTCGGACGATGGCGCCCGCCTCGCGCTTGGCGTCGCGGCTCGCCGTCCCCTTGCCGTCGGCCGCCTTCGCGGCGACGTAGCGGGCGAGGGCGCGCTCTTGGGCGCGCTCGTCGAGCTCGCAGAGTGTGAGCGCGAGGTCGAACGGGATGACATCGTCGCCGACGGCCTTCCGAAGCATCTCGCACGCGTTCTCGCGGAACTTGAGGAGGCGCGAGACCCACGCTTGGCTCTTCGAGAGTCGCTTGGCGATCTCTGCTTGCGCGTGGCCGCGCAGTTTCATCTGGAAGACGGCCTCGGCGATCTCCGCGGGCGTGAGGTCGTCCCGCCCGAGGTTCTCGGCGAGCATCGCGAACTTCGCGTCGTCCTCGTTGCCCATGAAGAGCGTGACGGGGACGGTGTCGAAGGCCGTCGGATCTTCCTCCCGGAGGATGCGCAGCGCTTCGTGCCGGCGGTGGCCGGCGATCAGGATGTAGCGGTCCCAGACCTCGCGACCGTCCGGCAGGGTGTGGGCTTCGCGCTTGATGCGCTTGTGCCAGACGACGAGGTTCTCGAGGAGACCGCGCTGGCGGATGTCCTCGACGAGCTCGGGGATCTTGCGGAGCTTGAAGCGGACGTTGCCGAGCACGCCCACCTCGATTCGGGAGAACTCCACGCGGGAGGTCTTGTTCGACTCGGACATGAGAAACGACTCCGGTCACTGCTGGTCGGGACGATCCCGGCCATGGGTGAGGCGCGCGCATGGAGCGCACCTCACCGCTGGCCGAGACCGCTTGCAGCGATTCCGTTCCCTTGTTTCCCACCGTGAATTGGATATCCTCGCGCCCTGAGTTGTGGGGGTGACCGGTGAGATGGAACTCTGAGCATGGGCACGATCGTCGGATCATCGACATTGGCGGATGGCACGAGCTCGCGGAGGTTGGAACTCGCTTCCCGGAATGCGCTGGCGTGTACGTCTTCGCCGACGCCGACTTGGATGTGAAGTACGTGGGCAAGGCTGACGCGAAGCGGCTGCGCGCTGAGGCGCTCGATGCCGTCGCGTTGCACGACAAGCGCGAAGGTGCCGTGCTCGCTGGCTGGCTCGCGACCAAGTCGGGTGATGGCGCTTTGGCGTTCGCGACCCTGCTGATCGCCTTCTACGACCCGCCGAACAACGGGCGATAGGGAGCGGATGCGTCGGTGGGCGTGGCCGTGTGGAACTGCGCGGCGAGCATCTTCTCGGGCGCATCGACATCGAGCACGTCGGTCGTCGCGAACCAGAGGAAGCCGTGCGCGTCGGAGCCGACCGCTTCGGCGGCGGCGGCGCGCAGGCGCGCCATGCGCACCTCGTGCTTCGCGATCGTGAGGAGTCGAAGGCTCTTGATGCCGAATCGGCGAGTGGGTCCCCCGCCTCGCCACCACGCGGCATAGCCTTCGTACTTCGTGCGCATGCGCGCGAGGGAAACCGTGCCCATGTCGATCTCTACGAGAAGCGCGGTCGGCCCCGCTGGCGTTGCGATCACCGCGAGCGCATCGGCGACGAGCGCCACGCGCTCACCCTGAGCGCGGCGCATGAGGTGTACGGCGTCGGCGAGCGCGTCGCGCGCGGTCTCCCATCGAAGGAGCTTGATCGAGCCACGCGCGTCGAGGAGCTGGAGTACGACCGCGAGGTCGTTCTTTGTGAGCTCGTGGTCGAGCATCGCGGCGCTGCGTGCGCGGCCGATCGGCACGACCTCGTCGCCCGTGAGCTCGGCGAGCAGGCGTGCTCCGCGGAGCGCGAGCGCGTAGGCGGTGGAGCCGGTCGTGCCCGAGAGCACGCGGACCTGGCGGTCATGGGCGAGGCGGTCGAGGACGGGTTGGAGGCTCTCGGCCGGGCGACGAAGGAGCGCTCCTAGCTGGTGGACGGCGAGGTACTCGTGCTCGGACAAGGTCGCGAGCAGCTCCGGGAGCCACGGTGGCTCGGGAGGCAGGAGGTTGGCTTGGGGCATAGGTGCGGGAGGGAAAGTTCAAGGAGGAAAGGGCTGCGGTGGCGAGCCGGATGGCGTCTGCGCCGTCGGCGACGCCGAGGGCCCGGAGTTCTGGGTACTGCTCGGCGATCGCGTCGGTCGAGGGCGCCTCCTCGAGGAGGTCGCGAGCGAGGTCGCCGGCGAGCGAGACCAGTGGGATCCCCGAGTGCGAGGCGACGGTCGCGGCGAGCTTGAGGAGTCGGGTGAGCTTCGGCCCGCGGGTCCGTGGCGGCGCGCAGACGAGCACGGTGGGGCGAGTCTTCACGATGAGGCGACGGACCTGGAGGGCAAAGCCCTTGGGGTCGTCACCGGCGAGGACGCCGGTGCCGGAGATCTCCCAGGCGTCGAGGGTCGCGTACTGGATCGTGCCCGCGGTCGGCACGAGCGCGAGCACGCGCGGATCGCGGCGGGTCGGCTTTCTTTCAAGAGGCATATTGAGAAGAGGTCATGGAGTCGGTTGGGAGCCTTCGTCCGCGAGCTTGCGGACGATGCTCGTGAAGATCGCGGCACGCGACGCTCGAATGCGGTCAGCTGGAACCGCGAGCGCGCGACGGAGAGCCTGCTCGAGGAGCGAGCGCGGGTGCGTCACGACGAGCTTGCGGATCGCGGCGACGTTGGCCTCGTCGGCGAGGTCGACGGCGAACCTCCGAGCGAGTTCGTCGTCATCGACATCCTCGCGCGCGCGGCGATCCCCATCGGAACGTTCGGATCGTTTCCGATCGGATCGCTTTTCAATTTCTTGTTCTAACGTTTCGGACCCGAACGTTTCTGAGCCGATCGTTCTGGGTTCCAACGTTTCGGATCGTTCCGAACGGACCCCTCCCCCGACCCCCTCCCCGCGATCTTCGCGGGCGGGAGCTGGCTCTTCAGATGGCGCGTTGGGTCGCCCTTCGGGCGGACCCTGAATGAGGTACTCAAGGGCCGTGGCGGTGCGCTCCGGGCTGCGGCGGAAGCTGAGGGCGAGGGCCGCGAGCGGGAGCGCTCGCTCATGCCCGCGGAAGCCGATCTTGACGGGCTCGCGGAGGATGGACGTGCTCATGGCCGTGCAGGGTCAACGGGCAGATTCGGAGGCGACGGCGGCATCGAACGGAGGAAGACCGGCCCGAGCTCGACGCAGCGGAGCTGCCGCATGAGCGTCGGATGCTCTTCGAGGAAGTCGCGACCGGCGAGCCCATGGAGCGCGTCCTCGACGAGCGACTGCGGCAGGTCGAGGGCCTCGGCCATGCGCTCGGGTGGGTCCCAGATGCGACCCGTGGTCGGGCACGCGTGGACGAGCAGGAGCACGAGGACGCGCAGGTCCGCCGCCGGCAGGCGCAGCGCGCGGATGAGGTCGTCGCGGCGGATGCGCAGGACGGGTTGGGGTGGAGTCATATGCGGGGGTGAGAGACGAGGTCGATGAATGAGCGGAGACCGTCAGGGAGCGGCGCCCGAGCGAGCGCCATGACCGACTGCGGGCGGGTCTCGGCGAGGAGCGCGAGCGCGCCTGCCGTGGCCTTCCAGATGGAACGGGGCCGGCGGCGGCGATCCTCGTCGCCGCGACGCCAGGACGAGACGCCACGGGCGAGTTCCGGGAAGAACACGCGCGTGATGCATTGACCGAGCTGGTCGTACTCGTCGGCCGAGTCGTCGACGAACAGGTCCGAGAGCGCGCCCTCGTACCGGATGCGGAGCGCGATGCCCGTCCGCTCGGCGGCAGGGATCGCGTACGCCATCATGGCTTCGAGCGCCGCGGAGCCCCGGCCCCAGACGATCACGATGAGACCTGGGCGGTACTTGGCGACCGAGCGTTCGATCAAACGATCGAGCGACTCGAGCCGCGCCGTGAGCGAGGGGTACCTTCGCGTTCGGCAGGCAAACCAGCCGCCGGAGACGAGTCCCCCATCGTCGAACACGACGTGCCCGACGTGACGGGGATGCGGAAAGAGCCCGAGCACGCGGCACGGTGAGCCGGGTGGGGATTCAAGGAGCATGAAGAGCGACACCCGTGTGCCTTGACGAACCAGTCGCGCGGAGGGTCTTATCCGTGGACCGGTCTTCGGGCACGCGAGCGAGTTATGCAGGTCTGTTCGGAAGAGGCCGTGGAAAGCGCTTCCGGCAGACTCGTGAGTTAGCTCGACCGCGATCCGAGGACCGGCGCCTTCAGCACCGTCTCCATCCCGCACTCGAGTGGTGCGACCATGATCGCAGTCAGACCCGCAACGCAGGCATGGGCCCCGATCTTCACAAGTGTGCCAGACGAGACACAGTCCGAAATCGAAGATACCGAAAACGAGGAGCCGATGGCTCCTCTTCCTATTATCGGTGGGGGCCCATGCCCGTGGTGCACGCGGGCGGGTGATGGTAGATGCGTTGGTACCCGCCCAGCCCTTTACTCATCTGCTCGATCAATTCTATGCTTACTCCCGCACACGAAGTCGCTCCTTCACAATCGAACACCCATCCGGATGCCTGCGCCGCACCGAAAGCACGCACGCATTCTATGAACCTATCAACAACGATGCTCCCCGCGGAGCGCCTGTTCCTCTCGACGGCGGAAGCCGCCGCGCTCCTCGGCGTGACAGCGTGGACAATCCAGCGCTGGGCCGCTGGGCGCATCTTCCCGGTGTACCGTCACATGAAGCACCTTCGGTTCCGAAGGGTCGACTTGATTCGCTACGCGGAGAGCCGGCGCCAGCCGGCCGCGCAAGACGAAGCGTATGCCTCCTCGGAAGCTCAAGGGTAGCTGGTACGCCGACTTTCGCTGCGACGGCGAGCGGCATCGAAAGAAGAGTCCGGTCGATACGCGTCAAGGCGCCTCGATGTTCGAGCTCGAACTCCGACGACGTTTGCTCCAGCACGGGGCGATCACCTCACCCGTCGCCGCGAAAACCACCTTCGCAGCGTTCGCCGCGATCTGGCTGCGCGAGTACGTCGACGCCAAGAACAAGCCATCGGAGCGCCAATCGAAGCGCTCCATCTTGAACGCGCATCTGCTGCCCGCGTTCGGCAAGCAGCGCCTCGCCGCGATCACGCCGCACGCGATCGACCGATACCAGGCCATGAAGAGAACGGCCGGCCTGAACCCGAAGACCATCAATAACCACATCACCGTCCTGCACAAGTGCCTGGTGAGCGCGGTCCGCTGGAAGTACCTTGAGACCGCGCCATCGGTCGAGTTCCTCAGGGTCGACGACCCCGACCTGCACGCCCTCACGACCTCCGAGTGGAAACGACTCGTCACGGCGGCCGACCCCGGCCTCTGGCGCGCGATGGTGCTCACCGCCATCAAGACGGGACTCCGACACGGCGAGCTCATCGCTCTCCGGTGGGAGGACGTGATCTACGAGAGTTCTCCGCCGCTCCTCCTTGTCCGCCGTTCTCTCGTCCGAGGACACTTTGGCTCGCCAAAGAATTACCATCACCGCAAGGTCGAGATCGCGTCCGACGTCGTCGAGGCGCTCGAGCAGATTCGCAGACCGTCCGGCTTCGTCTTCCACCGCGACGGCGAACCGCTTGGCGCGATGAGCACACACCGCAATCTCCACAAGTTCTACATCCGCGCCGGCCTCGAGCCGACCGGCTGGCACACCCTTCGGCACACCTTCGCGACCGAGCTCCTGACGCGCAGCAAGGATCTCTACTCCGTGATGAAGCTCATGGGCCATTCGGACGTCCGCGTCACCCTCCGATATGTTGACCTCTTGCGGGCTACACTCCAGTCCACCATGGCCTTCCTCGAGCCCGCACTCATGGACACTTGGGCACCCGATGGGCACCAGCCCATCTCTCCACCCCCTTCGGAACCAAAAACACCGCTAGGTTGCGGTGCTTTCCATGGAGCCGTTGTCGGGAATTGAACCCGAGACCTTCTCCTTACCATGGAGATGCTCTACCAGCTGAGCTACAACGGCGTATGTGTTTTACGAAAGAACAAATGCGTGGGCACCCTACCAGCTGCGCATCCACCGAAGCAAAAGCGCAGGTGGAAGCTACAACGGCCTAAGCTTTTTAACGACCTTGAGTGATGGCAACCCATCAATCTTCTCTTTCCAGGCCTGAAAACGCTGCGAATCGTCCGAGAGTAAACGGAGACGGCGGTAACGCGTCTCGGCCTCGTTTCGATCGCCGAGGAGTATAGCAGCCTCGAGCGAAAGTTCAAGGTACTTCGCGCTCTGGGGCTCAAGCTCACTCGCCCGCTTCGAATATGGCCATGCACGGCCCACTTCGCCTCGAGACAAGAAAAACAAAGCCGCTTCTGACTGACGGTGTGGCTGACGAGGACTCGCCTCAACCGCCTTGATGCGCATGGCCTCCGCGCGAACCAAATCTCCAGAGGCTTCACAGATTTCCGCCAACCCCGCAAAGGTCGCGTCATCTGCTTTTTTCGTCTTCACGAGATATTCAAACGTTTCCTTGGCTTGAGGATAGAGTTTTTGTTTCAAATAGATCTGACCAAGCAACTTATACGATTCCGCGTGACGCGCATCCATGGAAAGCACTTCCAAACAGCGACGCTCCGCATCTCCCCATTTCAAATCACGAACTTGCGAACGCGCTTCCACGAGCAAGGTCTTGATGCGCTCGCGTTGCGATGGAGCCATGGCAGACAAAGGACTCGTCACCGTGCGATAAACTTTATCAAGCGACTGCAAACGATCGATCGCGCCATGATAGCGATCCTTCACGCGACGACCAAGCTCACGGCCCACGCGCGAAAAAGCCGCCAAGCGATCAGCGGACACACGCTCAAAACGACGCTCAATCACTTTTGCGCGCTCGGCACGAACACGCTCTTCACGAATGGATTGCGGATCAAGCAAACGAATCTCACGCCAATGTTTCACCAAAAAAAATCCCGCAACCGCAAGGGCGATAAGAGCGATCAAAAGACTGATAACAAATATCAACATGGTACGTGCTTAAGCTGGCAATGCGGCGCGACACAACATGCCGAATCCGCGAGGGTCCAATGAAGCAGAGCCAACCAAGACACCATCGATCTGCGTGGTGCTCATGTATTCCGCCACATTGCGTGCATCAACAGAACCGCCGTACAAAATGCGAACTTCACTTCCTGCTTTTCCAAATTTTTTGATCAAAACTTCGCGAATCACTTCGTGGACATTTTTCGCTTCAAGTGCGGAACATGGATGACCACTGCCAATCGCCCACACTGGTTCATAGGCAATCACCGGAGCTCCAACGCCATCACCCTTAATTCCAACCAACGCTGCGGCAAGTTGAGCGCGCACCACTTTCATGGTTTCGCCCTTTTTCTTTTGCGCTTCTGTTTCTCCAACGCAAATCACTGGGCTGATGCCAACTTTTTGCAAAGCGGCTGCCTTCTTTCCAACCATTTCATCCGTTTCTCCGAGGTGGAGACGGCGCTCGCTATGTCCAACAAGGCAAAACGCCAATGTGAACTCCTTTAACATCGCTGGTGAGATCTCACCCGTGAAAGCTGCTTCACTCGCCCAGAACGCGTCCTGAGCCCCCAGGAGAGGCACTCCAGCACGACCAAGCGAAGAGCGAGCCGCTGGCAAAGACACGTGTGGAACGGCTACGCCAATATCAAGATCCTTCGGCAATCGTTCGCGGCGGAACGCGCGGATCCAAGCGCCGGCCTTTACGGGGCCGTAATGCATCTTCCAATTCGCGATAACTAGCTTGCGCATACGCCGTATTCCTACACCTTTTCGGAAAAACTGGCAAGCCTGAAAGGCTTCGGGCGATTCGTGAATCGCCCCTACATGATTCGAAAAACGATGTCTTAAAACAACTTTTCCACGTTCTTCTTCTCCCCCAATGGTCCAATCACGGCCGCGGCCATGTGTTCTTTGCGGAAAAGCTGAGCGGCGAGGCGCTTGATGTCGGCGGAGGTGACAGCTTCGAGGCGCTTTAAGCGCTGCTCTGGAGATTCTTGTTTCTTCTGGAACAACCACTGACGACCATACCAATCTGCATAGGCAGAAGAATCTTCGAGGGCGAGCGTGAGCTTGCCGCGCACATGGTCTTTTGCGCGACGCAATTCATCTGCACTCACGGGCTTAGTAGAAATCTTATTCAATTCATCCCAAATCACTTTGAGCGCTTCTTCCATACGCGTCTTGTCGAGGCCAAGCATCACGGTAAATAATCCCGTGTCTTCCATGGCTTGATGGCCAGCGCTGATTGCATAACACAATCCACGACGCTCACGCACTTCCACAAACAAACGCGATGACATAGAGCCACCCAAAATCGCGCTCAACAAATTTGCGGCTGGCATTCTTGGATCACCAAGCGCGAGTCCGTGAAACGCCATCGAGAGCTGAGTCTGTTCCGTTGCTTTGTCTTCAAATGAAATTGGCTCGGCTAATTTTTCTGGCACCACGAATGGAGCGAAGGCATGATCAACAGGTTTCTTCGGAGCCTTTACCGATCCAAACGTTTTTTCGAGACGCGTCCAGATATCTTTTGGCACATTCCCCGATGCAACCACGCACATACGCGATGGAATGTAATACGCATCACGATAGGTCGTGAGTTGTTTTGGCGTGACCACGCGAATCACGTCGCGAGGGCCAGCGATATTCCATCCAAGCGTAGAATCTGGGTAGAGCGCTTCTTCGAGCATGTCCTCCACGTGTGCGCGAGGATTATCTTCGTACATTTTGATCTCTTCGATGATCACGTTGCGCTCTTGATTGATTTCTTTTGGATCAAACTTCGAGTGGAACAACATGTCATGCAAAATATCCACGGCGAGCGCGGCTTTTGCGGAATCCATCTTGATGTAATACGCCGTTAAATCTTTTGACGTGAACGCATTATAGTCCGCGCCATAGCGATCCAACTCTTTTGAGATGGTCTGCGCATTTGGACGACGTTTCGTTCCTTTGAACATCAAGTGTTCAATGAAATGCGAAGCGCCGCTGATCTCTTTTGTTTCATAACGCGAACCAACGCGTGCTAATACCATCAGGGTCATGGATGCGGAGCCCTTCATCGGCACCACGATCGCATGCATCCCATTTTTCAAATCGCGAGAGATTGGTTTCATGACAATTTGTTATTAATCCAAGCAACAATTTCATCCATCTTTACGCGCTCTTGCGTCATCGCATCACGATCGCGGACCGTGACTGTTCCATCTTCTTTCGAGGTGTAGTCGAGCGTGAAACACCATGGTGTACCGATCTCGTCCTGACGACGATAGCGCTTCCCGATCGATCCGCTCTCATCATATTCAACCACGATTCCGGCGGAACGAATCTTTTGCGCGAGTTCGCGTCCGAGTTCGGATAACCCGTCTTTCTTCTGCAAAGGCAATACCGCCGCTTTCACAGGCGCGAGACGTGGAGGAAGGCGCAACACCATGCGTGGCTCTGTGGTGGGCGCATCACCATGCGCCCCTACGGACGTATCCGCTTCATCGATATCCAAATGCTCACACAATACGGCCAAAACCGTACGGGACAATCCCCACGATGGCTCAATCACATACGGCAAATAGCGCTCACCTGTTTCAGCATCAAACCAACGAAGATCTTCATTGGAGAATTTCTGATGCTGCGACAAATCGTAATCTGTACGATTTGCGAGACCGTACAATTCTTTCTGACCAAATGGATAGTGATACTCCACGTCGATCGTGCGCTTTGAGTAGAATGCACGATCCGCATCTGCGATCTCGTGATACACGACATGCGATGGATCGAGTTTCAGCACATCATTCACCCAACCTTTCATCTCATTCAACCACACTTCGAAAGCACGCTCGCTATCATCAGGTTTTACGAAATATTCAATTTCCATCTGCTCAAATTCACGCGTGCGAAAAATAAACTGACCAGGCGTAATCTCATTGCGAAACGCTTTTCCAACCTGCGCAATACCAAATGGCAACTTTTTACGCATGCCATCGCGAATATCTTTCCATGTTGTGAACATTCCAGCGGCCGTCTCTGGACGTAGATACGCCACGGACGATGTGTCTTCAGTGACGCCGACAAATGTCTTGAACATCAAGTTAAAGTTCTTGATTTCCGTCAGATCACCCGCGCATGCCGTACACTTAATATTCGACATGACTGTTGCGCCAGCCGCTTCCATCAAATGGTCTGCTCGAAAACGACGACGACATTTCTTGCAATCCACCAATGGATCTGAAAATGTCGCCAAGTGACCAGACGCTTCCCAAATTTTTGGATTCTGAACAACGGGCGTATCCACGCCGACCATATCTTCGCGACCATGCACAAAGCGCTTCCACCAGGCATCACGAATATTGTTTTTTAACTCGGTTCCATATGGACCGTAGTCCCACGCATTTGCGAAGCCTCCGTAGATATCGGAGTCTGCATATACAAACCCACGTCGCTTACAGAGCGACATGAGTAAATCCATTTTCTTGTCTGGAGAAATCATACAGTCAAAATATCTTTTTCCTTGTCAGAGGTAATATCTTCGATTTTTTTGTTCCACTCGGCAACGACTTTATCGAGCTGCTCAAGCAAACGCTTTTTCTCATCTTGAGAAATCACTTTTTCTTTTTCATCGTTCTGAACAGACGTCTTAATTTTTTCACGCACGTTTCGCACGCTGATTTTTGCATGCTCTTCTTTCTGATGAAGAACCTTAGCCATGTTCTTACGATTCTCTTCGGTCATCGGTGGCATCACGAGGCGAATGGTGGTCCCTGCGACATTTGGCGCCATGCCTAATGACGATTCGATAATCGCTTTTTCAATATCCTTAATCACGCTCTTGTCCCATGGTTCGATCTGCACGGTCTTGGCATCAGGCGTCGAAATATTGGCCATGGACTTAAGGTCCATCATTTGACCATATGATTCTACGCGAATGCCTTCCACCAAAGCGGCGGAGGCGCGACCGGTACGCAAACTCGAGAGATCCTTGTGGAAGTGCTCGACGACGGATTGGAATTCCGCCTTGTGTTCATCAATAATGTTGGGCATAGGAAACAAAGCGAGGATGCCACGCGGCACCCTCGGCGTAAAGGGATTTAAGATTATTTCGCCGCAGGAGCCGAACCAAGAAACGCATTTGCTTTCGGGCTGGAACCGTCGTAGATCAACACGGCAGCACCTCGGCTAGACGGCAATTTCTTTGTCGTCCACGTTTGACCCGAGTCCGTGCTCCAAATAACCGCTGCGGTTGTCGCATACACCAAGTGCTTTGGATCTTTAGGATCAATGGCGAATGCTTTTACATCAACCGAACCAGGTGGCGTTGGAAGACTTAATGCTGTCCATGTCACGCCTGCATCATCTGAAAGAAGCAAACCGTATTTTGAAACGGTGAAAATACGACCCGCGTTGCTTGGATCAAGCGCCATGTAATTCACGCGTTTAGAACCATCGAAGCCATCAAACTCCGAACGGATGTTCACCCAATTCTGACCACCGTCCACTGTCTTCAAGAGACCTGAACCTGCTGTTGCCGCATACACTGTGCGAGAATCGCGCGGGTCTAAAACAATCTGATTCATGCGAATTGCATTCAACCGTACGACCACGCGCCAAGAAACACCTGCGTTATCTGAGCGTAAGATATCTCCATCATTGGTCCCAGCGTACACGATATCTGAGTTGTACCAATCAACGGCAAGCGCGGTAAACGACTTATCCGTACGAGGGTCAAAGTACACGCGCGTCCAATCACGACTACACGTTGTCGTCTTCATGATTTGGTTCAACATGGTGGCATACACCGTGCACTTATCTTTTGCGTCCACGGCCACAGCTTGGATGCGACCCGTGTTCAATGGAGCAGGAGCCTGCGCCCACGAAGCACCATCATCCACCGTATAGATCACTCCGTTTTCGACCGTCCCTGCATACAATGTTTTTCCGTCTTGTGGATCAACTGCCATCGTCACAATTCCCATCGCGGCAATACTTGCCTGCTTTGGCCCGATATTAATTACCTTGAGCTGGTTCCAGGTGTCTCCCGCATCAACGGTACGAAAGATACCGCCATCAGGACCTGCGGCCGGCTTTGCCGCGCCACAACCTTGGCCAAGGAGCACAAGCGCCGTGAGAGGCACAACGAGAAACAAAGACTTTGAATTCATGGTCATAGATAGGTTGGGTGCAAAAACGTTGGTACGTCCCCCCTATGATACGGCCCAACCACGCCCCATTCAAGGGCAAGCGCTGGAGACACCGGTCCACCCGCTGCATATCGAGCACGAATCATGGCCTCGCCGAAGCGCATTAAACGAGCAGGATCCCCAGATAATATGGCCGGCGCCTGACGTTCACACTCAGATAAAAAGGCATGCCATGCACGAGCAGGATCTTCTGCGGACTGGAGTGTTTTTGCCACACGCTCTATCTCCCCCACCTGACGTCCATCACGATCATTCGCAAAACACTTCAATAAACTTTCGGCCTGACGATGCAGTCGCTGCCAACCTTCCACGTCAGCCAAAATACGTTTCACGATACCAGGGCACCCGCGACTCGCTTCGAGAATCTCATCTGATGCCTCTAATCCATTTTTCATTTCTGCCATCGACAAAGGCGAGAATCGAATCGACACAAGGCGCGATCGCAAAGTTGCAGGCAGACGATCTGGCTGTTCTGTTACAAAAATAAATGTCGCTTCACCCTCAGGTTCCTCAACGCCTTTTAGCAGCGCGTTCATGCCTTGTTCATTCATCGTTTCCGCGTCTTCCACGACCGCGATCTTGCGACCACCAACCGCAGACGTGAGATGCATACGCGCCACCAACTCGCGCACGGCCTCTACTTTAATATTCTTCTCCCCTTCTCCGCGATTCAATAGGATGAAGTCGGGGTGGGAGGCGAGAAGTTGGAAGTTAGAAGCTAGAAGTTGGGAAGAAAACCAACGAGCCACTAAACGCTTACCGACACCGTCGGGTCCATAAAAAAGATAGCCGGCGGCTGGGCGCTCAATCGAGCGAGTCAGAAGATCGAGAACGGCCGCATGCCCGAGGATGGGATCCATGGAAATGAGTGTAAAGAAAAAGACGGCCGGGGGAAACCCCGAACCGTCTAGAAGTGACCTACGCCCACCAGTGCCTGGATGAACCCGTCGAACTGGGATTGCCAGCCCGTTCCTTCCTCGCGCGGAGCGCCACCGAGACCCACGCGAACCGTGAGCACTGGCGACCAGTCCGAGTGAGGCATGAACCGGATCATCGCGTCCCCGTAGACCCCGTACAAAGACGAGGCCGAGAGGACGTTCGGCAAGAACCGGTGAGTCGAGATCAGGCCGAAGCCGACCATCAACTCCTGGAAGATGGAGACGCCGAGACCGAGGCGCGCCTCGCCCGCGACGTTGGTCGCGCCCGAGATATCCGGCCCTCCGTAGGCGACGCCGATGCCGCCGTGGAAGTTCCATCCGCCCCCGAGGCCGACACCGAGCGTGAGCTCGCCGCCAGCCTGCCAGAGATTGCCGTACGCGTGATGGCTATAGGTTAGCGGGTTGAATCCCACCAGCCCGTAGCCCTGCACGAGAACGAAGGCATTCTCTCGCTGGAGCACGGTGATCGTGACGTCGCGCGACGGAGCTGGGGCCACGGGCGCCGGATCGTCGTGCGTCGCTTCGGACGGCTCCTCGTGAGGCGTCTCGCGTGGCGTCTCGCGCGGCGGTGGCGGCGAGGCTTCGTCCTCGTCGTCGCTGTCCCCGTGGTGATCGCCGTGACCTTCATGGTCACCGTCGCGATCGTGACCGCGCGTGGCGTCCTCGATCGCTTCGCGCAAATCGCGCACATCATTCGCTTCGGTTTCGCGCAGGTCGTTGAGACCTTCGCGAATGCCGTCGATGTCTTCGTCCTGACGACGGTTCACTGCCTCGATGGCAGAGATCGCTTCGCGCAGGGGCGCGAGATCGACGGGGCCATCGCTCGAACCGAGAGCGAGGAACTCCGTACGGGCATGCGCACACGCAGCAGAGAGAGACTCTCCGGCGTGCGGCGCACACAGGGCTCGGAGCCCTGCTTCCGCTTCGGTGATCGCGCGCTCGGCGGCACGCATGCGCTCGCCTCCGGAACCCGGCGCGCCGCGAAGCGCGAACGGATCCACGCAGACGAACACTTCGTCCCTTCGGCCCACTCCCACGATCGGGAGACCACCGGAGTGCTCGCGATCCACACGGAACGCGAACGGGGTGCTCCCCGAGCAATGGCAGCGAGCTCTCGCTTCGTCCCGCGTGGCGCCTTCCGGCATCACGCAGTACGTGTCTGAGCTTGCCCTCGGCGCGGCACGTGGTGCGCGCGGCGCTCGGACGCCTCGCAGACTCTCGCAGAGAGCTGGCAGTGCGGCGCGCGACGGAGCGTCGAGCGCGACGCAAGCAGGGATCTCGTTCTCGCAACGTGCGAGGGCGTCGGCGCTGCTGATCGCCGCGTCGGCGGGGATGCCGTCGACGAGGGTCTGGCACTGCGTGATGCAGTCGCTCAGGTCGGCCTGAGCGACGCCGGGGCGGAAAGCCGCGACGGCGGCGCAGAGCGCGAACGCGATGACACACGAGCGAACGATCCAGTGGTACATGGTCTCTTCTCCTTGGGGGTTTCGTACTCGAAAATCAAAAGTCCATTCATCCGTTATTGGAATCGCCCGACGAGGCTCATGATCGGAGGAGATGCACGAGTTCGCCGGACGAATCCAAGAACGGACGATCGTGCGTTAGTTATCATGAAAATGCATAAAAAGTCAAGGGTTTGACCAAACCGCCCAGATAGCACAACACCTCCCAGTTTAGGGGAGGTGTCAGCACAATTTTACGTCATGTGTTAGACGGGCGCTTCAAGGCGCCGGGACGCACGCAGCAGTGTCGTTGGATCCGTTCGTCCAAATGACGAGACGGATCGCGACGGAGCCGCGAACGGCGGGGTCGAGCACGGGGTCTGCCGACCAGAACTGCCGACCGACCGTGTCGGGGGCAACGGTACAGAAGCGGGACGGCAGGGCCACCCAGCCGCTGGACACGCACCCCGAAGGGTTCATGCAGACCTCGACATCGACCCCGATGTCGTCACAGGTCTGGCCCTGAAAAAAACGAAGGTCTGCGACGTTGAGGATGTCCCGGTTGAACTCCGGCGCTCCGTAGCGCCAGCGCTCGATGAACGGGTGGGCGTTGATCCCGCCGCCGGCCGTGCCGACGAGCGAGTACGTGGTCCATCCGTCCGTGCCAGTCTCGATGCCGCCGCCGCCGACCGAACCCTCGGGGGTACCGAGTGCCCAGAGGCGGGTGAAGCTCGCGCTCATCGCGCGGGTCTCACCAGTGTTGCTCGGCACGGTGCGGACGCCGGTCATCCCGGACGCTCGCACACGAACCGCATAGCCGATGCGATGCGCGCCATCGGTGAACACACATGCGAAGCCGTCGACGGGCGGGGGCGGCGTGATCGACACGCAACCCGTGACCGTGCACTCGGCATCCGCACCGCACGCCGCGTCGTTGAACGCGTGCACGCACCGCGAGTCAACGCACGAGTCGGCCGTGCATGCAACGCTGTCGTCGCAGGACACGGGACACGTCGCGGGTCGCGCGACGCAGCCGAGGGTCGCGTTGCAGACCTGTTCGGACGAGCAGAGCCCGTCGTACGGAAGGTGCTGATATGCGCCCCCCGCCACCGGGCAGGAGTCGAGCGTGCACGCGACGCGATCGTCGAGCGTGCCGGTGCAGGTCGCCGGCGCCGGGGTCAGAGGACCCGCGACGTGGCAGCCAGCGATCATCATCACGAACACGGAAACGAACGCGACCTTCTTCATGAGATTCTCCTTGTGAATTTACGACCGCCGGGAAGGATTTCCTATCCCGAATTCAGGCGACCTCGTGAGAGATCAACTGGATTCGAGAGACTCGACGCATGGATTTCATCCCATGCGGCGAGTCCCGTCAGAGTGGTTCAGCTAGAACAGCTGAACCGTGAGGCCTACGTGCGGAGCCACGTACAGGCCGGGGAACGTCACGATCGTGCCATTCTGCACGTCGTAGCGTTCCGAGTACCCGAGACCCAGTCCGATCTCGAAATGAATCGAGTCCGTGACCGGAATCCCGAGGTTGAGCTCACCACCGGCTTCGAAGCCGATCGTGTCGCCCTGGAGCGCACTCGGGTCATCTGGCCCGAGGACCAGGAGATCTTCTGCCTGGAAACCGACCGCGAGGGTAAGCCCGCGCCGATTCTCTCCCAGATAGAAGCTCAGCCCCGCTGCGCCCGCAAGGTGGACGCTCGTCCGTGAGAACGCCGTGGTCGCTACTCCGCCACGGAGACGGAGGTAGACGTCCATCGAGGACGTTCCCGGACGGAACAGACCAGTCGCCGTCGCGTCACCGCTAAGCGTCATGGGTCCGTAGGTCGGGATGCCGAGCTCCCCGATGAGGCCCAGCGTGAGGGTGAAGGAGCTGGCTCCGTCCGGCGTTGTCACCGAATGGTCACCAGCTTCCAACGCCGCGATCGCCTCATCCTGCTCGACGTCGTGCGCTTCGAGAGCGCCGACTCGACCTTCAAGCGCGGTTAGGCGCCCTTCGATCTCGCCGAACTTCGGCACGAGGAGCTCATCCACGAATTGCTGGATGGTGTAGGTCCGATCTCCGTAGTGGATCGTCACCGACCCGGGAGACGCAGCGCGGAAGCTGTCGATGATAACGCGCGTTTCACGGCACGCCTGCATCAGCTCCTCGTCCGTGGCGGCTTCGGGAGCCGCACAGAGGAGCCGCAGTGCGCGATCCCCCGCACTGACGACCACTTCTGGCAGAGAACCCGTTGAGGTCCCCGTCGCAAGCGGGTCGATGCACACCTGTAGTGCCACCACACGTCCGCTGCGAGGGATGTTCCCCTCGATGCGATCCGCGATCGACGTCGCGTAGGCACGCGACACGATCGTCAGCACTCGGTGCCGACGGGCTCCGAGTGACTCAGGGCAGCCGCACTGGCCGTCCCGACCACGCGTTGCGCCGAGTGCGCAGAGCGGGTCCGAGTAGGCGCCGTACGACGGCGGGTTGCGCGTGCAGTTCGGATCGCCGTTGGGCAGCGAACCGTCCGCGCTGTAGCCCGGCGCACAGGCGCAGGACTGCTCACACGAGACGCCGCCGACACCACATGCCATGACGTCGCGGGTGAGAGTGTGCGGCGAGTCCGCGTGGCAGGCATCCGCCGAGGCGGACCCAGTGAAGCCGAGAACGACGCAGACGACCATGGCCATGACGGCCGTGAACAGGTTACGCATTGGGAACACTCCTCTCCTGCGGTTAAGCAGGTAAACTGTTTGAAACTAGCCGGTAAAGTTACCGGATTGTGAAGGTGCTAGAGCCGTCCCGTATCCATCCATGTGAGTATGGACGGGACGGAACGGCTTCAGAACCCAACGAAATTTGCAGGGCTTCCCATGAAATGAACAGATTAATATATCACTTATTGCCTCGTTTGTCAAGAGATTTAAACATTCTTTTACATGAAATATTCCTAAACATAAAAGGGCTCAACTGAGCCCTTTTACTAAACTTGTGTCAATCCGTTGACACTTATCCTCGCTCTTTTCGAAGCAAGACCCAAAGCAATCCAAGCAACAATCCAAGGCTCAATCCGATCATTCCATTGTTCAAAAAGTTCGGTCGAGCAAACCAACGAGAATCAAGAGGCGTATCGATCACCTGAACACGCACAGAATAGCCGAAAAAGTTTGGTGCTTGCTTGATCAGCTCTTGCGATGCGGCCAAAACGATCGCTCGGGCCTGTTCTCGCTGAGGGTGAAAAGCGGCGATTAGCATCAAACCAGAGCCGGATTCTACCGAGGTGCTAATGGTCTTGGACCAAAGCTGACGACGCTGAAATTCATCGGTTGGAAAGTAGGTTTTATCCACGTCCTGCGCTTGGAGAAGGATATTCTCTAAAATATTGGATCCGAAGAGAATCAATGAAAGGTTTTGGGCGATGCGCTCATTCGACTTCAACACCGTATACGGGTCGATATTGGTTGCGCCTGGCTGGGTAATCAGCAAGCGAACCGTGGAGGAATATTGTAATGGCTGAAGCAAACTCAACAATAAAGCCAAGATAATACCCGTGATCGTGCTCCCGACGATAATCGGCCAAGACCGTCGCAAGGCCGCTAATGGATGTTCTCGAAAAAGCATAGTTTTGTTTTTATTTTATTGGTTCACTGACAGACTCGGTGCCAAGCGTGATCTGTGTTTGAAACGCTTCTCCTTTGCGTCGTCCGGAAATACTCACGATCACCCCAGGACGATAATCAAACAAACGCTCACCAAGATCCGCGGTCCCATCTAGAATATCACGTTCGATGCGTTCGATCACGTCTCCATCAAGCAAAAGCTTTGTCGATGGGCCTTTTACGTTCACTGCAACTGCTCCTGTTTTTTTATCTGCATGAATCCATGCTCCGAGATCAGGCAATGTACTCGTCGCGATATCAAGAGAAAGACCACTTAAATCAAAGGCGCGAACGCCAAGCGATGCACGTTTAATTGATCCTGTTTGTAAATATTGCGCGAGCGAAGAACCGATTGGACCAGCTGGAATCACGCGCCAACCACCGGATACATCGGCTGATTCAAGAAGACCGACTAAACGGCCACCACCATCCCACAATGCAGAACCAGGCTTCGCACTTCCTGAGACTGTTACGATGAATCGACGCCCAGATTTTTCACTCGACACAGGGTCGTTTTGAAAAGGCGTACGCAAAGCTACGATCAATTCTGGCGTCAGTGCGCGCGGCGAAGTCTCGCGCCACACCGCTGAACCGGACACAACGTCAGAAGCGCGAACAAAAGCAGGCGTCGGCAAATCTGAAGCGGTTATTTTGATATACACGATTCCCGTTGAAAGATCTCGAATACCTCGCTCAATCGACTTCACGCGTCCGCCTACCAAGACCTGCATATCAGCCAAGCGTAAACCCGCGAGTGCTGTATCAGCCGTGGCGATCCATCCATCTGAAGTAACGGCAACCGCAGATCCAATCACGCGATCCGATGCGACAGGTTCACCATCGTTTTTTCCGCGCTTCACGAGCTGTAACACAGACGAATTTCGGCGATCAACAAATGCCGATGGGTACACAGGCAATAATGGCCGACCCTCAACTGGAACAACCACATCCGGTTGCGTGATGGGCTTTGTGGAGGTGACGACCACAATGGTTGATGACGTTCCAACGTGAGCAATTTGATCACTTAGTCGCTGTAATTGCGGCGTGATCTGCACCGCGTCACTCAATAACGATGCAGCGGCACCTGACAAAGCACCAATCACACACGCTAAAACAAGCGAAAGTAAAAGGTATTTGTTCAAAGAGAGATCTCGTATCATAAAGCTGGATACCAACAGTCTACAGCAAATAAATAAAAAAAGCCCCGTAGGGTCAGATATTCCTACCCCTCGTCGGGGCGGACGAGTCGTAGGTGGCCACGCTTTTGGCCGAGGAGATCGAAGCCGAACGCACAGAGTTCGAAGATCCGATGAATGAACTCGATCTTGGCGTAGCTCACGGAGTCTTCCGTTCCTTCCTTGTAACGAAGATGCTCGTAGACGCTCTCGAAGTGATCGGGATCGACGCCCATGAATTGGGGCTGATCCAGAACTCGCCCATAGTGGTCGGCGAGCTCCTGAAGCTCGAGCTCGCGATACTGCGCGAAGCGTTGCTCGAACTCCGAACGCTCGAGCTGGGTCAGCGAGAACAGCATGATCTCGAGCAAACCGAGGGCCGAACGGGCCGTGATCTCATCCACGAGCTTGAGCGCATCTTCGAGCTCATCTCCACACGGAGCGCAGAGCTGCCGAATGACGTAGAGCTTGGCGAGCATGATGTCGAGGCTGACCTCGCTCATGCCCATGTCCGTATGCTGCGAGACTTGGACGCTATCCATGGTCACACCTCCATTATCAGAACCAGAGAAACGAAAGAGCCGTCACTGCGACGACCCATTCATGGCATAAATTATTGTTTTTGTCAACCCTACCTTCCCGACTTACGGGAGGGTTTTCTGCCTGCATTTGTACCTCCTTTGGCATTCGCAAGTGGGTGTTCTGCTGGTGTTAATTTAATTCGTTCAGCAGAAACGATTTTTTCCACTTCTTCAAGTCTTCCCTTTAAAAACGCCTTTCTTACTCCATCTTCACGGGCCGTAAGGTAATTCGCGTATAATACCTTGAATGCATCAACTAAAGTTTCACCCTTCTTAGCCTTACGATATGGACCCAAGATAGTCTCTAGCGCGATACGCTTCTCATCTTTATTTTTTATCGCTTTGAGCACCTTTGCGAATTCATGTTCAAATACCTTCACTTCGGCTTGGCTCTCAAACGGCTGCACGCGAACGCGTTTTTCTTTCTTTGAAGTTTCTTCCTTCACTTCTTCTGCAACCGCCATTTCATTCTCAGTCTCTTTTTCTGGAGTGGCGGCGGAATATACTACTTCTGGTTCATTCTTCTTTTCCTCATTTACAAACTCAATATCATTTTCTGAGAGCTCAATTTCAGGTTCACGCTCTAGTTGCACCTTGGCAAGAACTTCATCGTACAAAGCTGATGCAATTTCATGCTTTTCTTTTTTGCTCCCTGCCTCCACGCGCTTCGCGACCTGATCCACCACCCATGCGCGTGAGAAATTCTTCGCTTCTTCGCGATTCAAAAGCTGATAAGCGCGCTCAACAGCTTTTTCCTGAAAATGTACTTCCTCTTCAATGGCTACTGGGCCACTCTCAGCCTGTTCCTCTGAACGTAGCTCACTCTTCGCCTCTTCTGCTTTTGGCTCATCCAAAAACTCAATATCTTTTTCTGATAGTTCAATTTCAGGTTCTTCCTTTACCTTATAGCGCTCTCCCCAACCCATAATCGAATCCAATCGACTGACTTCTGCTTGCGCCATTTTGCGATCGCTTCCTGAAAACAAGAACTTCTGATCACCCGCATTTCGCGCATGACCACGGAATAAAGCGAGCGAGTAATCAAGAGCTGCATCTGGAGAATTCAACTCAGCGAGATCATGACCTGCTCGGCTCATTTTTTTCAACTGAGCCGTTACATCTTCGTATGCGCCGTGCATGAATTCACGCCATGCATCATCTGCATTGATACGATCGATCAAATCCTTGCGCCACTCTGCAGAGCGATACATCCCAACCTCTTTGTTCACGAGCTCAGTTTTTGCGGCAACCTCCTGACGTTCTACGCGGCTATTGCGAGACAATTCAACTGTGCGACGAGATTCACGACCCGTACCATAACTTCCAGCGCTTCCAGCACGCATTCCGATCACGGAGTCTGGACGAGCTTCACCAGGGCCAGCTTCGGCAATGTCCTTACGAACACTCGAGAGGCGACGATTCAATGCAACCGCGTATCGAGCAAGCGCGTCTTCGGCGGTCTGTAGTGCGGCGTCATATTCCTCGCTGCTCCCTTCACTTTCCAATGCGCGAAGACGTTTGGCGAATTCATTCTGCTTCGCTTCAAGCACATCTTCTGCGATCAAAACGTCCATGTCTTCTTTCATGTCCCCGAGACTTGCAATTGCTGCCTCGATTTCAGAAGCAACTCCCATTACCTCATGCGTTGGTTGCACCTTTTCCACCACGACTTCACGACGCGAAGGCTTTGCCTTAGGTAAAACTTCGACCGTGCGACGAGGTGCTTTATCCGTACCAAAACCTCCAGACTTCCCAGCACGCATCCCGATGACAGAATCTGGGAGGGCTTCGCCAGGACCTGCTTCGGCCGCGTCTTTACGAATACGAGAAATACGTCGATTCATCGCAACCGCATATCGAGTAAGCGCGTCTTCGGCAGCTTGCATCGCTTCTTCATATTTCTTTCCACTTCCCTCTCCCTCAAGTGCCTGCACCTGCTTTGCAAATTCCGCCTGCTTCTCTTTAAACAAATCTTCATCAATAAGCACGTCCATGTCATCCTTCACGCTTTCAAAATTCTTAATGGAAGTTTCGATATCAGCAGCAATCTCCCAAGCTTTCTGCTCTTGCATCGATTTCAAGCTCTCATGCTCCTGACGTGCTGGCGTTTTCTGCTCTGCAAAAAAACGACGCTCTTCATCTTCTGCTGATGCTTCACGGGCTTTTACAGCCTCAACACGCATCGATACTTCTGGACGGACATCCATACCCAAATCTCTCCGCAACTTCTCCGCCTCCTTCATCTTGCGCTGATAACCCTGTACCAACATGGCTAATTCTTTGTCCTTGGTCTTTTCAACTTTCGCCACTAGGCGATCAAACTCTTCTGGCATGGCGCCTCCGCGAATCGCTTCTGCACGAAGTCCTTCCATCTCTTCTTCAAGGACAGCATATTGTTGTCTTTCAGCATCAACCTGACTTGATTCAGCGTCTTTCAATTCAGCTACTTGCTTTGATAATTCTTTCTGACCTCTCAATGCGGCTGGAGCTTGAATAAACGTATCAATTGAACCTTTCAAACTTAAATCACCAGCGGCCGCAGATCCCCCGTGGATACCAGCCTCATATGATTCCGATCTGCTCGAGCTTTGGATGCGTGCTCGTGGTCGCCTTTCACCCAATGCATACAACTCTTCTTGAAGCTCGCTCGTGTCGCGCGTATTCGCGTTCATGCGGTCCTCAAGCTCCAAATATTCTTTCAGGGATTCTTTCGCTTCAACCTTAACTTCACGTCCAGCCATACGCTGAACCATTTTCGTGATGCGGTATCCCCAGCTTGGTTTCTTTCCTTCTGCTTCTGCGCGCAACTCTTCTTCGATTCTTGCAAGATTCTCTTCAATATTTTCAACTGACTTTATTCCATACTCTTCCAACTCTTTCCGAACGCGCTTCTGTCCTTCGCCGATGCGTCGGCGCTGATTCTGAAGATCCTTCATCTTCTTTTGCTCAAGCTCCAAAGCGGAAGGCTCGCGTGGAACTTCTGGAGCGGCCGTGTTCGCTACCGATTCTTTTCCGCCACCAATTTCTTTTTCAATTTCACGCAAACGATCATCTAATAAAAGATAGGATTCTTCTCCCCAAATTCCACCCATCTCTTTGATGCGCTCTTTGATATCTGCGCGCTCCGCTTCAAGCGCCTGATGACGCGCTTCTGCGTAAATCGCTGGATCAACAACAACTTTCGCTGTTTCATTTTTTGCGCGTGGTCTTTCATGCACACCTGAAGATTCATCAGGGCCTATTCGCGCATCGAGTGGATTCACTGTGGCGCTTGTTTCTGCACTGTGACGGAGCTTTCGAGGCATATAATGAAAAGAGTATATCACAAAACAAACGCTCCCCTGAGGGAGCGTTTGTGGATGGAATATTTTTTATGCTTTGACCAACTTGGCGAACACCGCTGGATGCTCCGCAGCGAGTTGCGCGAGAACCTTACGATCGAGTTCGATGTTGCGCTTTTTGAGGTCGCCCATCAACTTCGAGTACGTGGTGCCATTCAAGCGAGCGGCGGCGTTGATGCGAACCTGTTGGAGTGCGCGATTGTCACGCTTCTTCAACTTGCGTCCGACATACGCATTGCGACCAGACTTGGTGGCGGCGGTCTTTGCGAGTGTGATCTTCGACTTACGTCCCCACATCATGCCCTTTGTACGGGCAAGAATATTCTTTCGGCGTTTGATGCGGTGTGTTCCGCGTTTTACACGTGGCATATAGTGAGGTTAGGCGTGCGGCATGAGCTGCTTAATATTGCGCGTATAGCAGGCAGAAATCTCGAGGTCACTGCGCTTGTTACGCGTTGTGTTCCCGGAATCGCGGCTATTGAAATGACCTTGTCCACCCTTGCGCTTAATCATCTTGCCAGTCTTGGTGATGCGGATGCGCTTGGATACGGTCTTGGATGTTTTTTGCTTCATAGTAGTTGGGTTATGACTTGCGCCCGATAATTGCGGTGACGTTGCCGCCGGATCGCGTGATGGGCTGCTCGATCGAAAGTTGATAGTCCTTCGCGATACGGTCTATGTACTCCTGTATTCTTCCTCTGCCAAGCTCTCCGTGCTCTTTCTCGCGACCGCGGAGGCGGATCTCGATATTGAGCTTGTGTCCCTCGGTAAGGAAATCCTTCCCTTGAGTCACACGGAAGTCGAAGTCGCCAGGTCCCATCTTCACGGAAAGTCGAATGCCTTTGACATCAACTTTCTTTGAGTGAGCCTTCTGCGTTTTGGCTTCCTTTTCCTTTTGGTATTTGAACTGACCAAAGTCAAGGAATTTGCAGACGGGCGGGACAGCTCTTGGTGAAACCTCGACCAGGTCATAGCCACGCTCTTGAGCGAGCGCAAAGGCTTTGGCTGTTTCGAGGACGCCAAGCGGAGATCCACTTTCGTCGATCACGCGCACCTCGGGTACGGCGATCTGCTCATTTGAGCGATAGAGGATTTTCTCCTCCTTCTTATATTGGCCGCCGCGGCGGCGATGGTGTATGCGCATTGGCAGTGGTCAGTGGTCAGTGGTTAGTTATCAGTGCTGATCACTGAAAACTGATCACTGGACACTGGTTTTTTGGTGGAGATGCCGGGTATCGCACCCGGGTCCGAGCAGCTGTCCAAAACTCCTCATTCACAAGCTTAGTCCACTCAAGAACTTCGGTCGCGCGTCAGGAAGTGGACGAGCTCATGCGACCTACACCTTCCAGCCGTCGACCTGCACAGAAGGTGAATGCAGGGTCTAGATCCGTCAGTGACAATCTCTCCATTCTCCGGATCAAAGAGTGGGAGACCGGCTCGTCAGTTCGCTTACGCGAAGGACGGAGCAAAGCTCGGAGCGGCGAAAGCAGAAGCGATCGCGCTGCGAACCTTTGAAACGACGTTGGCAGTTGTCGTAGTGTCGGTCAGGATTTACGAGCGGATTCGACACGCTCGGCTTGCGAAGTTGTGAAACGACCGTCGTCGATGCTGATTCATCCCCTTACGTTCTGCTGCTCAGAACTTCAGGGGATAAATCCCCTTCTATTCTTCGTAGCGACGAATGGAGCGCTCAACGTCCCGCTTTTTGAGCGATGCTCGTTTGTCATGGGCTTGTTTCCCACGACAGAGAGCGAAAGAGACTTTGACGCGTCGGGCCAAAGGGTAGAATGAAATGGGTACCAATGTCAAGCCTTTTTGGGCTATTTTTTCCGCTAGTTGTCGCATTTCCCGCTTGTTCACCAGAATGGTGCGTGTTCGATCCGGATCATACCCTTCCCGGTTCATGATCTTCGAATAGGCCCGAATATGTGCCCCAATTAAGGCCAAACGACCCCCAAAGAACCGTACATAGGCTCCATCAAGCCTTGCTCCCCCTTCGCGAATCGCCTTTACCTCATCCCCAGTCAATACCAAACCGCCCTCGTAGGTCTCGAGGATTTGATACTCATGCCGCACTTTGCGGTTTTCGGCGTAAGGTTTCACGCTGCGTATTCAACCACAAGAAGCTAGAAGTTAGAAGATAGAAGTTAGAATGTACAAATAGTCTCCGGTGCTTCAATCTAGATTCTAACTTCTATCTTCTAACTTCTATGGAATCTCGTTCCCTCTCAATCTCTACCGAAACTATCGTAAAAACGGTGGCAATCGTGCTTGCCGTGGCCCTTGCCTGGCTGATTCGCGATATTTTACTGCTTCTTTTCTGCGCCATGCTTATCGCAGGAGTGGTATATCCCTTCGCGACTTGGGCAAATGAACGCAAAATCCCAAAAGCGCTGGCCGTAGCGCTTTTATACCTAGGCGTCCTCGCCATGTTTTCTGCCGCCATTGGGTTTCTGATTCCGGCGGTCGTTGAGCAAGCACGATCAGCCTCCGGTCATTTTGGCGGCACCATGGCCTGGCTGCGTGACGGAGCAACCTATGTACGTGATACTTCCAGCCGCTTTGGCTTGGATGTGTCTTCCGCACCGACGGTTGATTCACTCGCTTCTCGCGCTCAAGAGATCGCCCTCCATTTTCTCACATCTATCAATGACTTGTTTGGCACCGTTGCTGCCACAGTTGTCGTGCTTGTTTTGTCTTTTTACCTCGTCATCGAAGATGAAGCGGTGAAACATGGATTTCGCGCTCTCGTCCCAGTTCGTCATCGTGAATTTGCAACAAACACAGCTTCTCAAATCGTAATTAAACTTGGCGGATGGGCTCGCGGCCAACTCGCGGTCTCCTTCATTACGTCTGTCGCGTATTTTATCGGGCTGAGTATTCTCGGAATCCCCTATGCGCTTTTACTTGCGATTGTCGCGGGTCTCCTTGAATTCATTCCCTACCTTGGAGGATTCGTTGCCGCATCACTCACTATCTTGCTTGCACTCACCATCGCTCCATGGAAAGCGATCGCCCTTCTCATCTACCTCGTCGTGTTCCACCAAGCGCAAATGAACTTCGTACAACCTCTTGTGATGCGCCGCGCTGTTGGCCTCAATCCTGTGATCTCGATCGCAGCATTCATGGTTGGTGCAAAACTTTTTGGACCGGTCGGCGCCATTTTCGCCATCCCAGTTGCCACCGCGATTTCCGTGTGTTGGTTAGAATATGAACGTTACCTCAACCATCACGCCGAATAATTCATGCGCTATCTCCTTCTTCGCTGCTTACCATGGCTTGTAGGAGCCCTTGGTTTTTTTGCGTTTGAATGGACATGGAAAGACGCAGGTATTTATCCGTACTCACTTTTTGTCCCGTGGATCGCGCTCATCATCGCCGCATTATTGATCGGTTGGAGAAAAGTGAGCTTCAATGAACTCATCGAGAAGATGGCGGTGCCAACCATCGCTTTTGCAACGCTCGCGCTCGTCTGCCTCTTTGCAGAACAACCCATTGAACGCGGCTTTCTCACGGCTCTTGGCGCTGGTATTCCACTCCTCTCGCTCGAACTGCTCTTTTTGTACGCCTATCAACCTACGCGCTATCCAGTGAACGCGATCTCCCGTTTGAATCTCGCGCTCGTTCCACTCACTGCGTTTTTTCTTGCGGTCGGATTAATGGGCTTGCAAATCTTCCTCACTGATCCCGCTTGGGAACATGTTGCAGATCCAGTCACGCTCGGAGCCTTTATGCTTCTCGGAGCCGTGCTCACATTGATTACAGGCCATCCAACCTCAGATCGCGCTCATCGCGTTCGCTGGACGGCTTTTGGTGCCTTGCTCGGCCTCCATATTGGCTTGTTGTGCATCATTCTTCCGGTTTCCCTTTCTGTAATCGGCTGTATTGCGGCTCTCGGTTTCGCTGCCCCTCTTCGCGCTCGTCGCTATGGCTATGATCCAAAACCACCCATACAACTTGCATGGGTGGAAGGGATTTCGGCTTTCGTTTTATTTATGACGATCTTGCTGGTGAGCCGATGGGCTTAATCGAATATATGAAATTTGAAAATAACAAAAATACCAATTCAGACATCATGGATGATCTAAACAACGAAGAGGTTGTTTATCGCATTTTAGAAAAAGGCAGTGCTGATGAAATGTCACGTCTAGCAAAACACATGTTTGAAAACTCAAAAGGGCGCATTACCCAAAATATAGTAGAGAACTTTCGTGACCTCGCTCAACAAAGACGTAGACTCATCAATCGATCTCATGAAGAATGTCATCATCGCGAAACGCATTCACCAGAAGCGAGTGAACTTGAATATGTTGTTGGAGCCTACAAAGAACGCATTGAACCTCAAGCACGTGAAGCTGTTTTCGCTCTTCGTGAAAAAGGATATGCCTCTTTTGAATCCGGCTTCTCAGGCTTAACCAAACAACAGATTACGTTTCATGATCCAATTCCCGAGCTCGCAGACATCAAGCTTTCCAAAGAAATTCTAGATGAATTCAGCAAACACGACGCAACACCCTACATTCGACCAAACGCGATCGGATTCAACTCAGAACATCTACTATCCGATGACACACTTGCTCATCTTACAAATCTTCTTGTAAACACTGTCCCAAGCCTTGAGCGCCCACAACCCATCACAGAAGTCCCCACCGCGCAGCTCTTTCGCGAAAGACAAGACAAGAAATTTCCAAAAACGAAAGACAACTCATAACAAAAATCCGACCTCGTGAAAGGTCGGATTTTTTATTTACGACGCGCGCTCCTTCGCGATCTACTTTACTAAATTGACCGCACTCCGAATGATTACCCGATCCTTCTCTTTCTCTTCCTCGCTCAATTCGCTATATGGTAGCTTTTGTTCTGCTGGCGCCCAGCTCCCATTGCGTTCAAGCCATTTATCATGAAGAACGCTGCTTGCCCTTTCAATAAAAGCTTCATCTAAATCTTCTCCAGCCTCAACGGCCTTCATTGTTTGTTCGACGGCGATCTCAGCTGAAGCCTTGTTTTCATGCTGCCACTCATTTGGAAGGTCCTTGTAGTCGGTAGAGGCGATATCAAGCTCTACTGCACCTTTGTGTCTTGATATCCAGTTTGAATCTTTTGTTTTCTTCATCCTTGGTTCATCACCATGGGTAGCCCGCCATCCCTTCTTCCATTCTTCATGAAGTTCGCCCCCTAACCGTGCGACAAGTTTGTCTTTCACGGACTCTTCCTTTTCTTTATTTGGTATAGGTGATTCGAATGACATATTGTGGGTATATCCTTTAAGAGCTTCTCTCTTTCACCATCCTTAACACCTCTTCGATAAATTCTTCTTTTGTTTGCGACTTTTGTTCTGCTTCGCCGCGAGCACGAACGGTGAGAGCGCCGCCTTCCATTTCTTTATCACCAACGACGAGCATACGTGGTGATTTCATCTTTTCTGCATTGCGAATTTTTTTACCAACAGATTCTGTTGAATCATCAACTTCAACGCGCATGCCAACGGCTTTCAATTCTTTGCAGAGCGCAAAAGCAAAATCATTGTGACGATCAGCGACTGGCAAAATCATCACTTGCGTTGGCGCGAGCCAAAGTGGGAAGGCGCCGGCAAAGTGCTCGATCATGATACCGGTGAAACGCTCTACAGAACCTAAAATGGCGCGGTGTAGCATCACTGGACGTTGCTTCGTCCCATCTTCAGCGGCGTACTCGAGCTCAAACCGCTCAGGCAAGTTAAAATCAAGCTGAATCGTCGCGAGCTGCCATGTACGGCCGATAGAATCCTTTGCCATGAAATCGATCTTTGGACCATAAAATGCCGCTTCACCCTCCCCGACCTCATACGGCATCCCGACCTGTTTCAGAAGAGCGGCAAGCGTTTGTTCCGCGCTCGTCCAGACCTCATCTTTTCCAAGATATTTTTCCGGCTTCTGCAAATCGCGCACCGACAAGCGTGCCGTGAGCGGCATGTTGAACACTTTGTAGAACCCTTCAATTATTTTATAGATCGCGAGCGCCTCTTCTTCGATTTGATCGACGCGACAAAAAACGTGCGCATCATCTTGCGTGATTGAACGCACACGAGACAATCCCTGAAGCTGACCCGTGTTCTCATCACGATACACGCTCGTCACTTCTGAAAAACGCAAAGGCAAATCACGATACGAGCGCATGCGTGATGCGTAGATCTGTGTGTGATGCGGACAATTCATCGGCTTGATTACAAATGTCTCATCCGACTTTTTGCTCGAGACATGAAACAAGTCATCTTCAAATTTATCCCAGTGACCTGATGTTTTGTAGAGATCTGATTTTGCGATATGCGGGATCCAGACGCGTTCATATCCAAATGGCTGCATGAGCTCCCACACAAAATCCGTCAGGAGCTGACGAAGCATGGTGCCACGAGGTGTGAACATTGGAAGGCCTGAACCAACAAGTGCAGAAAACGTAAATAAATCAAGCTCTGCGCCCAGTTTTCGGTGATCGCGTTTCTCCGCTTCGATCATCATTTTTTCGAATGATTCAAGTTCTGCTTCATCATGAAAACACAAACCGTAAATGCGTTGCATTTGTGGATTCGTATCTTTTCCACGCCAATACGCGCCAGCAACTTTCGACAATTTCCATCCCTCACCAATTTCTTTTGACTCTGTGACGTGAGGGCCGCGACATAAATCAATAAAATCTCCCGTGCGATACACGGACACTTCACCGACATTCGCTGGATCAATATCCTGCGCTTCTTCCGCGCTCACTTTTGTCGTGCCTTTCGTTTTCAAATCATTCAACAATTCAACTTTGTATACCTGACCCATGTCTGCAAAAAGTTTGATCGCTTCGTCGATCGGCATTTCCATGCGCGTGAACGCAGGATTCTCGCGGAGAATTTTCCGCATTTCTTTTGCGATCGCTTTTAGATCATCCGTCGTGACTGGACGGTTGATATCAATGTCGTAATAAAATCCATTATCCACGACTGGACCAACGCCAAGTTTCGCCTCTGGAAAGAGACGCTTCACGGCCGCCGCCATCACGTGCGCCGCACTGTGGCGGCGAGTTTCGAGAGAGTGTTCCATAGTAACAACAGCAGCCTACACTATTGGGAATAAAGCCTACAACTTTGGCTCCGCGGACTGATTCCAAAGCGCATCAAACACGCTGCGAAGCATTTGGACGATATATTCGTCCTCAATCAAGACGGCGAGCGGAGCTTTTGGCTGCCAGATAATGACTTTGTTCGCGTAGAGCATGAAGCCGGTGACGAATGGCATCGTTCCGTTGAATATTCGCGTTGTTCGCATTTCCTTCTCATCCGCCGACTTAAGCGTCAGAGCATCTTTCCCCGGCGTAAGAAGAGTATTGATATGAATCCCCTTTCGCGTTCTCTCCTGGATCCATTTATTCTCTGTTTCCCAACTAATCATGCCGATGAACGCATCTGCGGAGCCGAAGAAACTAATAGGTCCTTTTGTTTCATCTAAGATTTGAAAGAATATCTTCATCCACTGTTCTTTTCCTTCGAGAACTTTGATTTTTGTTGGTGTTTCGCCTTGGTGATAGAGAGCCAACAAATCCGGCATCGCACCGACGAGTGCATGATCAAGATCACTCACCACCTCACGCTTTTGACGTAGCTTTTCAAGCACGACCGTTGGCGGCTCAACGATAAATGTCCGCGTGTACTTCTTTCGATCGCTGAATTTAGCTAATCCCCGCTTTTCCAAAGCGGTAATCACCTTATATACGTTTGGTCTCGGCATCTCGAGGTGCTTGGCGATTTCCAAGATCGTACTCGGGCCAAGCGTTAATGAGATCACATACAGATCGATTTCCAATTCTGATAACCCCAGCTCTTTAAGCGAACTGTATAAGTTTTTCTTCACTTCAGAGGCGTTTGGCATAGCTAAGGTAAGCGAAATGGTGATTTAATGTGTATATATACATTATACACTAAAGCAATAAACGTGTCAACAAAGCTAAATATTGTTGACAAGAGTGTTTATATATGACATTATACAGTGTCGAGGTTAGCGAAAACCTCCTCCATCATCTATGAACAAATTCAAACGAGTGGCTGTCCTCGATACAGTCATCTTTTATCCAGAACACAGACAGCTTCTGAATCAATTTGCTGAGGAAGTTTTGGAATTCCCTTCGAGCTTGCCTGACGGTCTAGAGAAACAGCTTGAAGACAAACCAGAGCTGTTCTTGAACAAGAAATGCTATACACATATCGCAGCAGACAATACCCCGCTCCAACTCTTGATGAATCGAGTGGAAGGCGCGGATGTGATTATCAGCTGTTGGACTGGTATTCCGGATGAAATCTTGCGGCTAAACCCCCAATTGAAACTCATCATTTTTTGGACGCATGAAAAAGAACATCGCATAAATACAAAGCTTGCGGAGGAACTCGGTATTTCGGTTACGAATATTCCCGACTATGGAACCGATGCCGTCGCTGAAGTTGTTTTCGCAGGTCTCTGGCAGCTCCTCATCAAGAACAATCGTCTCCCCCGTCAACCGGAAAGCGGTACTGAAGTAATGAATGCGATCATGCATGATTTGTTCATTCGATATCGCAAACTCCCAAACAATGAAAAATATACGCGCGCTGGAAAATTCAGCCATCATTTCCACAAGCTCGGGTTGGTAAACTTCGACTTCACGCAAAAAAGTTTGGACGAGCTTATCCCAGAGAGATTGATAGAACATAAGCATATCGGTCTCTTAAACATTACCCAATCGAAAGAAACCATATCGGCTCTCCATTCTTTTGGTGTGATTGCGAATGCAATTACCATCGCAGACTTCAGTCTAGCCACGGCATACAAGTTCTGTGCAGAACATGAATATATTTACTTCGATTCACACAATGCACCAACCACGGAAATTGAGAAAATGCGAATACTGTTCCCAGGAAAGTTCATAGACATTCGAACTCTCACATCAACAAATCGTTCATTTCAAAACAACGTATTCGGCATAGTGGGTTTGGGACGAATTGGAACACGCGTTGCAAGAATCGCGAAGAGTTTAGGGTTTGAAGTGATCTACTTCTCCAAAAACAGAAAACCAGAAATTGAATATGAACTCGGGGTCAGGTATGTCGCACTAGATGAGCTCGCTAAAATGAGCGACGTGATATCCATTCATGTTCCAGCGCACAAAGCAGAGGGATTAATCAGCCGCCCTTTCATTGAATCAATGCGAAACAACACTCTGTTCATTAATACGGCAGATGGAAATGCGTTAGACCGACAAGCCCTGACAGAGCGAATGGAGACGGGAGAAATCAACACGTATTTAGACGTATATCCGGGGCTGCCGCGTAAAGACATTCTCGGCCTACCCATGAAAGATAAAACCGACTGGAAGTTACACGATACGCTCGCCAACAATGTGTTCGCTTATCGGGCTGGCTGGAAAACACAGGAATCCATTCGGATTAAAACACACAAACTTCTTGGTGAAATGACTAATTTCCTCATAACAAACCCATAATACTTATATGAATTCCACTCACGAGAAAAGTACGAGAGAAAAATTCAATTTCCTCAAAAAATACTACGATGAGACTTGGGACAACGCGGACCATACACTCCATGTTGGCGTATTTCGTACCAAGAACGACTCGCTCGAGAAAGCGTATAAACAAGCAACGGAACATCTTCTTACAAACATCGCATCCATAGCCCCGTTAGGTGAGGATTCGGTAGTGCTCGACGTTGGATGCGGGACAGGAAGAACGCTGATAGAAATTTGTGCAAAATACGGTTGCCGCGGAATTGGAATCGATCTTAGCGATGAGCAAATCAAAGATGCGACTGCTCACTTACGGACTATAAATTCTGACCGTTTACGATCAGGAAAGCCCAAGCTTCGTGCGAAATATATTCGAGCAAGTGGAAGTGATCTCGAAAAATCATTCCACAAAAATGAACAATTCACCCACATTATCAGCCAGGACGCTATTCTTCTGATTACGAACAAACAATCATTCTTCGAAAACGTATATCGATTACTTGCGCCTGGTGGAATATTTGCCGTTGCAGATTTTCTATCGGAAACATCAACTGACAAAATAAGTAAAACCGAGCATAACTTGATATATAAGCTCGTGAACTGGAATGAAGCGCTTTCATTTAACGCTTACCAAACAATTCTCAAAACAGTTGGATTGCAGATCCTTAAAACAGAACGACGCGATTCGGATATGGTTCTCACCTATTCGAAGCTCTCACAAAGCATGAGTCAGTACGTACAAGACAAAGACAAAACATACGGTGAACTACAAGACAGATATGCGAGCATCGCTTCCGCTGTGAAAAATGGGAAGATGGGCTGGGGATTTTTCTTTGCGCAAAAGCCTGCAAGAAAAACCGCTCTCATCGCGGGCACGAAATCAAAATCCATTGGAAGATATATTGCAAAACACCTCCATTCACTCGGATGGGAAGTTTGGCTCTATAGCCGAAGTGCGAAACACATCAATAAAGCAAACTGGCATGAACGAGCTTGCGACATTTCATCTGAAAAAAGTATTCAGAAGTTGATTGGCGAAATTCACAATATTGACCTCGTGATGATGCTAGCCGACTCCGGAAAAGGCCATGAAATTCTTGAAGGAACACGAGAACTGGATGTGAAGGAGCTTATGAACGCAAAACTCACGGGAAGCGTGCTGCTAAGCAAAGCGCTCATTCAAAAATTTCCCAAGCATGATGTCCCACTCAAGATGATTTGGTGTGCAGGTACAACGTCTCGTAAACCAAAGGATCTGATTCTCTATGCCATAGTCAATTCTGGTATCGCGTCGTTTGTGAGTGAATTGAATAGCCATTACAAACAGCTCGTCGAAGCGTATTACTTACCAACCGGCATTATCTCACCATCGACACTCGGCGATGCGTTCATCCGAAAAGGCGGACCAAAGCTAAAGCGCATTGCAGAACATCCAAAAACCATCACAGACAAAGTTATGGGCATACTCGAAGGCAAGAACGCGCCAGGCATGTTGGAAAATTCTGAAAAAATCGTATAATCAAAAATCCCTCGATAAGCGAGGGATTTTTATTTCTTACTGTATATCCAACTTGATCCTGTCCTTCAGCGCTGGCAACCCTGACATCCACGATGGATGTACGACGATATCCACACTTTCTACACCCTCTATGGATGAAAGAAGGGACTTCGCTTCGTCGGCGGACTTTCCGGCGATGACTGACTTTTGAAGGAGTGGGCTGGTTGGAGATAGACGATAGTTCGCATCAGCCGTCACGTGAATGCTAGCGATTTCTGCTTTTGCATCAGCCGATTCAAGTGCATAGGTCACTGCTCCACCCGTAAATGGGAGGAACTCACGACCAGCTGGCACACGATCTTTGAGCTTGGCACGGACCAAAGCCTGCATATCATCCTTTGAGTAATACACGGCCGTCACGTCGAGCTTCATGGAAGAAAGGAACGAATCCGTTACCTGACCGACCGTTGCATTGTTGCTCTTGTTTACGACATTCATGACATACACGACGTCCATACTGTCACGATTCTCGACCTGCGAAGAAAGATCTTTCATCGCTTCATCCATGATTTCATCTGTCAGTGACTTTTCTGCACGTTCGATGTCTGCTTGCGTTACTGGTTGTCCGTTCTTGGTTGTTTTTGCTGGTGCAAGTTGAGCGACGACAGGCTTAGGCTTCACAACTGGAGTCGGCGCTGTTCGCGAGACACCTTCAAATGCGGCGTCAGACTCTGCATAAATAAACTTCTGAATATCGACAAACAATCCTGGAATGGTGAACTTTGTTGGCTCTGTGAGGACGAACTCGCGCCCTGGCTTGTCTGCATAAACTGGGACTTTCATTTCACTGCCCGCTGGAACCGTTACCGTCGCGTCGATGCGATAGAGCTTGTTGTCGGCCGTAAGCAAACGCGTTGTTTTTACCAACACCTGATTTTTTGAATACTTGTTTACGATGCGAACGGTTCCGCGAGCTACCACATCATCCGATACTGGGGCTGGCGTTGGAGTTGGGGCTGGTTCTGGCGTCACGACTACAGGGGTCGTGGAGCTCGCACGTGGATCTACTGGAGCGCCCGCTTGTCCAAGCACACTGAATTCTCTTGTTTTTGTATAACTCCCTTTCACGGTACGCCCAGGAATCTGACCCGTGCGTGGGGCGCGAGCAACTTCGACCACGCCATCAAGACGTACGCTCTCTTGGCGCAACTTAACCGCCACATCCGCACGAACCGAAGTCAGCCAAAGCACGCCAAGAATCACAATCACGGTTAAACCGATGAATGTGTAGGCTATTTTGCGATAGACACTTGGGCGAGCGCCAACCGGAAAAGACGGCGCGCTGATATGAACGGTTCCCGGACGTCGTGGGCGAAAGGTCTGCATAGGCAAATGAACAGTCGGATTGTATCACACAGTCACGCAGCACGCGACACGCTTTATGCCGCCATTTTATCCGCACCCAGACTCGCACGCAGCCCCTTCATCACCTCAAGATCCTTTTCCGCAGAACCAAGGCGTTCTTTTAAGCGTTTTACATCATGTGCACGACGTTCTCGCTCTGTATCATTCGCTCGATCTACCTTTGATAGACGTTCTTCGAGCGTGCTCACTCGGTCGCGTAAATACTCAATACGCACAGCATATTCTACGGAAGATCCAAGATCTTTTTTCTCCGCTAATTCTTTTTGAAATGTAGCATCCATCTGACTCCAAACAAATTCATGAATTTGTGTATCCAAATCCTCTGAAGATATTCCCGAAGCAAGTTTTTCACCCAACTGTTTAAGCATCGTCCTGCCCTCTTCAGCGAAAATCGCTTTATCAGAAAATCCAAGCAATTGCTTCAGAAGCTCCTCTTCCCGATCGATATCATCTTCGCTCGCCCCATTATTTTTAAGATCTTGAATCCCTTTCATTTTTTCTACCAACAGCATCATTCGGTTAGAAGATTTCTGAAATTCCATCACTTTATCAGAGACTTTTACCAAATGTTCTGCTCGTTTATTTAGAACCCATCCTTTATGAGAGGGCAAACCTGGAACGATTCCTTCTGGAACGGAATTCGTGAGTTCGTACTGACGGTCCTCTTGCTCAGCTGACTGACCATTCTCGTATGAATGTATACCAATTCCCAACTGAAGCTCAGTCGCAAAATATCCAGGCTTTGCTCCATCTTGCTTGGGTATGCGTCCAACACGTCGCGTCTCCACATCAAGACTCGCTTTAAGATCGGCCAGTATTTTTTGAAAATCTTCTAGCGACACACTCCCTTCACCGATAACCGTCATCCCAAATTCATCTCCACCGAGTCGATATGCATTCACTTCAATTCCATTTTTCGTAAAGTTGTCTTTCACATTTTGAAACACTTCTGCCATCTTCAGTATCGCTAAATCCCCCGTCTCTCTTCCGCCTACTTGATCAAAATACTTCAAAAATCCCATATCCATTGAGACGGTCGCGATACGCTTGGTCCCATCTTCCAGTGCTGATTCTAACCGCTTGTACATCGGCCCGCGCTGCTCAAGCCCTGTCGCTGAATCACGCATCATTTTTTCCCGAGTTAAGCGCTTCTCTGCGATGCGCATCTCTTGTGAACCTGCTGGATATTTATTTATTTCTTCTTTTAACCCTGCCACCATGCGCAACCCCTCCGTAGCACTCTCTTTGTCCGGCATGACAAATTCTTCAACCGGCTTATCTTCTGGCAATTTTTTTCCAGGGGGTTTTGTAGATGGCGTCTCTCGTACTTTAATCTTCTGATCTCGCTCCACTTTTTCAGCCACAAAACCCTGCAATTGCTCTGCATATTTACTATCTTTTGCATATCGAACACGCAGATCCCCTAACACTTTTCCAAACGAGGCCTCCCACAGTTTTGCCTCAGGGTGAGGATCGTTTTTTAACTGATTCAAATACGCCACAAAAGAATCAAATGTCTCAACCAAGCTCGGATTTTCCTCGGCACCGGTCGACATTTGATAAACCCCGGCGATCGATTTTTTTAGATACTTATCGTACAGATCACGTGCTTTCGCTTCATTATTTTCAATCGTAAGCACATCCCGAATACGCTCTGTTCTATTCACGATTTTATGAGCTTCTTGCAAGCTAAATAACACATCTCTTACCGCCCCAACCGCATAGGTTTCAGCCTTTCCTGATGAGCGTAATGATGGTGGCATCCCAGCGAGCACCTCTTCCATGGAAACAAAATCTGTCACAACCGGCGGCGCTTCGCTTCCTTTTTCCGAAAATAGATCCCCTTCTGATTCCCACGCTTCCCCTGCACGAGATGAAAGATGCTTCTGGAGAGCTTGGGCCACCTCCTTTGGGATCTCACGCGTGAAACGCACCATAAAACTATTGCTATCGGCGCGATATATCTGAAACGCTGATATATTTTCTTCCCCTAAAATTGGCTCAAGAGCCTGCTCAATTTTTCTCGTAAGAACTCCTGCTAAACGCGTAAGTGCGACATCGCCAAAATCATGGCCCTCCTTATTTAAACGATCTAGTTCGCCCATATTTACCAAAAATACAGGCGTAATCATCTCTGCCGTGATTTCTGGATTTGGATCTTTTCCTGCCGCAAGACGCTCCACGATCTGCTCACCTAAATCAACGCCAATCGCTTCGCGTTTCAATGCACCAGTTGGATCGTTCTGTAAATCAAAAATCTCAAGATCCAAATTCGCTTCTTCAAAATCCATCTTCGCTTGTGCAAGCTCACGATCTCCGTCTGGGCGAGTCTCAAGGTCTTTTACTTTTTGAAGCGCGACTTCGGCATGCAGTTCCAAAACTGCTTCATTTGCCTTTGATTCACGCAAACGTCGACCTTGTGGCTGATACACATCATGTGACATAAGCCGATTATAACAAAAAACGACCCATGTTGGGGTCGCTAGCTCGCTTTGCGCGTCATGCGCGCTGCGCGGTCGGTGTCTGGCGTTGCGCCATACCCGCCGCCATTCAGATAATCAGCCGCGGGCTGAAGTGTCTCGAGCGGAAGCCGCAGGAGATCGTCATACGTATCGAGTCGGACATCGTGTCCGGCCGCAATGAGCGCGCGTCGCAGGCGAGGCAGAAGCACGTGAGAGCTGTACATCCCACGCCCCAGTACTTCACGAAACAGCTTGTCGAGGTCGGCGTGAGTCATACATCCTCCTAAGTCCAAAATGGCACAATTAATAATAAATGTCAAGGGTGGTGCGATAAATCACACCGCTACTGCTTTTTTACAACTCCCTTGTTTTTCGCGCCTTCATCGTTCTGTAGATCTGTCGTAAGAGGCGGAACGCTTCGCACGATAGACTCTTTAATCGTCACATCGGTCGCCGTAAAACGAGACTCTGAAAGCAGATCCGCAAAACGATTTACATCAATGCTTGCTGGCGTTAACTGCACATCAAAATTCGCTCCGAGCTCTTTTACATCCTCTGGCATGCGATTTAATTTCCAGCGAACCGTTCGCGTGGCCGCATCATAAGAAATAGTTCCTGCATCCGTAGAAGAGGTAGCTCCAAACGCAACCGAGCCAGGAAGGACAGCCGAAACTTCGATATTTTCGAGAGGATGTAAACTCTTTTTAAGCGTCCAATAGACACGATAATCCGTGGTCTTTTTCACGACTGGTGGCAATGGTCCGTATCCAACTGGCGCACCCTCTTCGGTGAAATATCTCGCCTCTGCGGCTAAGGAAATATCACTTCGATATCGGATATTAATAGGTCGTGTTTTGATCACGCGCAGACTCTTATCTTTACCAACCGTCGCCATCAATCCTTCCAATGTCACGCGCACCACAACGTCGCGCGTCCCACTCGTCATCGCAAGCGTAGGAATCGTGATATCGATTGTTCCGTTTGATTGTGGAGCGACTTCGGCAAAAACCGGCACTGTATCCTTTGAATATCTGATCGTCTGAATGCGCGCATTCGTTGTTGTTGCTCCATGACCCGTGTCCGACAAACTCTTCCAATCAAGCGCGGTTGTTCCCGTAGAAGAAATCCCGTCGAACATTGATTCAAATGACAAAGCGAGTCGAACATCCGTGAGTGGTTCCGGCGACAAATCGCGATACGCAATCGTTAATCGTAATGGATCGCCTGGCTGAACCGTGCGATCTGCATCCGAACCATTTACGATCAGCTCTAATCCAAGATCTCCTGCAAGAATCGGCAGAGTTGAGGTTGTGACAAGAAGCGGTAAAAAGGATCCATCCGGCTTTGGAACTCCGGCCCGAACCTGAAGATTCACATTCCCCACACTCCCAGCAACAAACTGACCAACTAATTTTACACTCGTACTTGCATGTGATGGAAAATCTCCAAGAATCTGTTCCCATTCCTCGCCTCCATTCACGAGTTTGAAACTCGTACTACTTGTCATGACGGGCGTAAAATCTTTTGGAACTTTCATGCGGATGCGTAGACCACGAAGTCCCTGATCTCCCTGATTTGCGACCTGGTATTCAAGCGTGACTGTGTCCCCTGCGACCGCCTTTGAAGGCAAACGAAACTGACCAGCTAATACCGTCTCTCCAAACGTGACTGGATTCACCACCAACACCTGTTCAGGCTTTCCGCTATCAAATACACGATACGTAGACACGGCCTGAATCGAACTCTTCTCCCCAAGATTTCCAAGAAATACCCCTTTCAAAACGATCTGTCCCTTTGTCCCTGGCGCAACAAATCCGAGATCCCAATCATATGCATTTTCGGCTGACGCTTCAGGTTGCACGTTCGTCACCATGAGTGATGGTGGGAGCGACAAACGTACATGTACCTCTTTGATAGATTGATACGAAGTATTTTCCCAACCAATTTTAAATGTTTCTTCTCTGCCAAGCCCGATCACCGTTGGCCCATCAATCGAAAGCTGAATAGACTTCCCGACCGCTGGACCCGCGGGCACGAATAGAATCAATCCTGCCCATGCAAGTGCCGAAAGCACAGCACAACTCCCAACCACCCAAGCGAAAATTCGCAAAGCCAAACTCCGCTTCGTATGACGCATGGATTTCAAATCGCCCTCTCCCCCGTTCATGTAAATGGATTCCAACCCTTTCGCGACTTCTCGTTCACGTGTGCTTGATGGAGCCTCTTCCTCTTCTCCAAAAGAAAATGATGCACGACGCCATGGACGCTGTGGCGGTTTAGGAACAGAAGATTTTTTTGATGGAGTGCTCATGGTCGAGGAAGAAATAACTCAGCTACGACTCGATCACGATCCCAGACAATACTTGACCCAAGCGTATCTCCGCCAGACGTCCACACCGAAGACCACGAAGCTGGAACCTGAACTTCTGTCGTGATCGTTCGTCCACTTTTTCCACTCTGACTTGTGTAGAGCGACATGTATGCTGGTCGCTTTACGTCAGCTGCTGGAGCACCGACTGGATGCAAACGATCCGCGATATCATATGCCGTAAAAGGTAGATGGTACGTGAACGTGGTTGTAGCTGTGGCACCTGGCTCAAGTTGCACCCAACCTCCAAAAGCTGTGCGGCCAAATTCATCCGTGATGCGTACACCATTCGGACCAAGTCGTGGATTCTTTTCGATCGCCGTCACATCTGGGTCTGGCTGATCTCCTGGGAGCATTGTCTTAAAAAGAGTGGTCGATGGTGGAGAGAATCCATCAGCTGCAATCAATTTTGATCCTTCAGGAACGTACACACGGAGATACGTTACATTGTTCACTCCGTTAAATTGCGCACCCTTTTCTCCGTGGTGTGTTCGAACGATGGTAACCGTATCCGTAATACCCCCATCCGTAGTGATCACGGCTTGATGAGTAATCTTTTCATCAATTTCTCGATCTGTTTTTTGTCCGGCGATATTTGTATCGATGATCGCAAGCTCATCCCCTGGCGACTGTTTGAACTGCCCATTCCATCCGTACTTTTCCGCCATGGCTTCTTGTTCTGGATTTGCAAACCACACCTGAATATCTTTTGTTCGCAATGCATCAGTCGCAAGCGCGAGCAACTTCAATCCATCATCTTTGTTTGTGAGTGTCTTAAGCTTCTCCAATACCTTTGGCATGAGATCTCCGATAAACTTTTTTGGCGTATTCTCTGCCTTATCGTATTCAACTTCTACAACCTTTTGTGTTTCAAGCCAGAAATTTTCTGAATTGATTGTCTTACCATATTCAGGCATTTCGATTGGTCCCGTAATCTTTAAAAGTTGTTCCATCACCCCAAGATTCACTGCGACAACGCCATCAACCGTTGGCTGACCGGCCTCGCTCCAAAACTTACGAATCTTTGCTGCTGCGGTCGGGAAATCTGGAAACCAGTTCGCATCTTGAAACTCCCAACGCGTAGCCACGAGTCGCAATGGCCCAGGCGGAAGCGCGCGCGTCGTTAACTGATCACGCAAATCATATGGTCCGCCGCCAGGCACCACCATTTGCGTAAGTTCTCCTCGATCAAATGTGATCTGTGCGAGTGAACCCATAAATCCACCCGTTGGACGAAGCTCTGTTGAATTCTGAAAAATAAACAAATACGACTTGCGATGCTCGTCACCAACACCAGCCATCAATAAATCATTGATCGCTTGAAATTCGCGTAAACCGATTTTCGTCGATTCAAGCAATGCGACCGCTTCGCTCACGCGCTCACGCTCTTTGCTTGGCAGCGCATCTATTTTTACTTCATGAATCGAAACGTTCGCTTCATCAATCAATGGAATGGCCGATTCAACATATGTTTGAAACACGTGCAATCTATCCACTGGATGACGTGTCGGTTCTTTCAACGCACGGTTCAAACCTTCCGAAAGAAGAGACGCTGCCTGCGCGGACAAATCGCCCGCATGCAAAATTGAACGCACCCCCTGATACGCATCACGCGTGGATGGCAGCGCTTCTGACACTGCCACCGCGAGTGCATTCACGCGATTCAACGCTTGGTCCGTGGCTTCAAGGCTTGCAGAAACACGATTCCAATCTCCTGCATTCGCTGATGATCCGGCCGCCATCACATTCGAAGCGGCATCAGCTGCCAATTGGCCATGCGATGTAATCTCTCCCCAGGAAGCTCCAAGTGAGCGAGCTAAAGTTACCGCACCTGCTGGCAAACTCACAATTAACAGTAATGTCACAAAACCAACCATGACACGCGCTGGTGCTAAGCGTGGGATCAAGACTGGTACGCCCCATTCTAGTTCGGTTTCTGTGATCACCTCTTCCTCGCGAGCCTTCGCTTTTGCGAACGCTTCTACGACCGCATACTTTGCTTTTGTAAACCAAGAAACTTCTTCAGGCGTGAACTGCTCAGTGAATATCTCATCTGTTGAAGATGGGCTGACAGGGATCGGCTCTTCCGATTCCCATCGAACAAGTGGGGCGCGAAGACGTGAAAAAAAGCCAAATTGCTCACGATATGCCGTTTCTGCATCTCCTGGCGTGAATTGCTCGTACCAAAGAGAGGGTGAAACACGGTCAAGATACAAATCTGATGCAATAGAAACAAACGTTTCAATGGAAGGAGGAGTTTCGTATGGTGCTTCCCAGGAATCCACGTCACGCATGATCGGCTCTCTCGTTACGATCTCAACTTTGCGCGCGAGACCACCCATCTCCATCACATACGGACTCGCCGCATGATCACCTACACGTACGGAAAGTTTTTTGTTTTTTGGAAGTCCCGACGGAATGAGAGATGCAATCAAACGAACATCAAGCTCTCGTGTCGAAGAAAAAATAAGTGTCGACTCCTTCAATGGCGCTTCATGAACCACTTCCGTGATCGGTACAAATTCTTCTTGCTGATCGACGATACTTCCTTTTTCCATCACTCCCTCTAATTGTCGTTCAAGTTGCGCACGCAAATTCATCCGCTTCCACTCAGGAAGGGCATTCACTTTTTTTGATGTGACTTTTTTTGAGCCTGCGCGAGGCATAAAACATCAAGTGTCTTTTTTGCCGTTACATCCCAATCATTATTTCTCTTTGCTTCCTCTCCGCCACGATGTGCCTCTGCATGAGCTTGTTCGCTATGCGCTAGCACTTTCTCGATCTCTGCAATCATACCATTCAAATCGCCATTCTTGAAGAAGAAAACTCCATCCTTTGGGAGGACTTCTTTCATGACCTGGATATCGGACACAATTGTTGGACAATCAAAGGAAAGCGCTTCGAGGGAAGGTAACGCAAACCCCTCAAAAGACGAGGGATGAACATGGCAAATCGCCTGTTTTAGATGGGTGGCAAGCGATTCATCCGTGAGTCGGCCCGGAAAATGAACACGTGGAAGGTTCATCTGTTTGGCCGCTTCCATCACACGACCCATGAATACGTCATGCTCTCCCCCGATAATCAACGACAGATCTGGATGCGCGACTGAGATAATCTTCCACGCCCCTAAAAGCAAATCCAAACGCTTGTGAGGATACGCGGAACCGAAATAAAACAGAAATGGTTGGGTCTGTAGGGGTAATTCATGAATTGCCCCTACAGGAAGTTGGGTCATCCCTTCTCCGGTGACTATTATTTTAGTCTCTGCAAATCTAAAGTGTTCAGCAATGTCGCGAGCGACTTCATGAGTAGGAGCAAGAATATTTTTCGCACGATGAACCGCGTTCCAAAGCACTACACGATGTCCCATGCGCTTCAAAAAAGAAATCACTGGACCACGCGTCGATGCTTTTGCGCTCAACGGTTGATGAACTAATAACAAATCATGAATCGTAATTACGAGAGGCGCGCCCCAATATAAGAGCGGCACATTCCAATGCGGAATCCAAACCACATCCGCTTTTGCTTCGGCGAATTCGAAAGGCATCCTTACTTGCTCCGCCAAGGTGTACCAACGAATCGAAGGGTTTAACAAAACATACTCATGTTGAGGCGCGGCACGTTTCATTGCCTCGACCGTCTCATGGATATATCGACCAATCCCCCGGGTATTCCCAGCTCCCATCATTCGGGCGTCGATCGCAATTCGCATTAGTGAACTGTAAAGAAATTCGTATAATTAGGCAAAAAGAAGAACGCGCCCATACAGGACGCGCTCTCAGACAGTTTATAATCCAGCATGTGTTACACCCCTTAGGCTACGTAGCGGCTGTTCCGAATCGATCGATGCAAGGCGACCGGCTTCGCCACAACCCATGCGATCTGTTGCGGTTCGATAACTCGCTCGGAACCATCATATTCATTGATGATGTAGCGATCGCCCGTTAGTTCCGCAATCTTCAGATCAGCACAGCTGGCAGAAGCACCCTCACCGAGCATCTCAACGGCTAGCACAAGCCGCCAATCGTGGCGCGGGAGGAAGATGCCTTCGACCCTAAGCAGATCTTCTCGAACGCCATGGAAGCGAAGCAGTTTTTTCGCTGCCCTCGAAATGCCAAAGCCTCCATAACACGCGTTATATACTACTTTGATGCCCATGATATCGCCTCGTCTTCTGAATCTGGAATACCACTCATTCACTCACAAACCCAATGTTTGTAAATAAATGAACGGCATAATCAATCATAAATTTTATAAAATGTCAATCGTCCACACCATTCAACTCACCCCTTACTCTTGACGCACAACGAAAAATTCCGTTACCTTAGCGCCCAAGGCGTTTGTGAAGAGTGCGTGCTCGCCCGTAAAAGGACTAAAAGCCGCTCCTGGCTAAGGTACCTCTACGATCACAAATGATAAAAAGGAACGGCAACTAATCGGTTTCGTTCACTCCTAGGGCATCGGCTCACGTATCTAGCCGATGACCCGACCAATCTATAGCCAAACACAGCACCTCCCACAGGTGTTTGGCTCGCAGCGCCGTCAGGTACCCCCCCTACCTGACGGCGCATTCTTTTCCTCAATATTCCCCTATCTAGACGAAACAAACATCTTTCGTTAGGATACTCGCACTTCGAGGTCGACATCCGTTTTACCTCGGGCTGTAGCGCAGTTGGTAGCGCATCTGCTTTGGGAGCAGAGGGTCGTGGGTTCGAGTCCCACCAGCCCGACCATCAAAGAACCGCCATTTGGCGGTTTTTTGTATAGGGTTTGGGGTTGACATTTTCGCTAAAGTCTGCTATTAAAATACTAATCAAATAGAAAAACAAAACAGTTTGGTCGCAAGGATTCAGTATTTAAATACATGATTTCACGATTTTTGTTTGCTCTCGTAATCGGACTCTTCAGCCCGATGATGGTTTTTGCTGCTTCAGCCGCCGTAAGCGGCCCAACTGAAGTCCATGTTGGACAAACATTTCAGATTCATCTCAATGCAAATAACGCTCAAGATATTGATACAATTCGTTATATCGGATCGTACTCATCAGAGCTTGTTCAGGTGCAAAACATGACAAATGGAAGCGCTTTTCCACTCCGTTCACCAGGATCAAGTGTAAGCCGCGACTCATTCAACTTGGGAGGATTTTCCTTAGAAGATACAGCGAATGGCGATATTGAAGCCGGAACTCTCACGTTCAAAGCCTTGAAACCAGGCCTCGCCACATTCACGCTCAAAGAAGGAACACATATCGTATCCAATGGTCAGGAGCAGGCTACTTCTTTTGGATCTTGGACTGTTGCCGTTTCGCCTAACGCACCATCAAATTCCATCACCATTGCGAGCTCGTCACATCCTGATGAAACGGCGTGGTATTCCGCTCGTGAGGTTCGCGTGAACTGGAGTATATCTGGGAACAAACCGCTCTCAACATCGATAAGCTTTGACCAAAATCAACACAGCGGTTCGAACATGAAACTTACGAAAAATTCGCAAGCGAATTTTTCTGCCAATCGTGATGGCATCTGGTACGCACACATTCAATCACGTATTTCTTCATCACAAATCATTCGTGAAGATTTTCGCATACAAATTGATACCACTTCCCCACGAGCTCTCACGCTCATGAACGATGAAGCGATGGCAACTCAATCAAACACCATTCGTTTTACTGCACTCGATCAGACGAGTGGAATCTCTCACTACGACGTAAGTGTAAATGGCAACTTCCCTATCGCCACAACGGAGACATTTCTCACGGTTGCAAATGTACATACCGGTATAAACCATGTCCGCGTCCGAGCAACTGATAAAGCGGGAAATTCTTCAGAAACGGAATTGTCGTTTCAGTTGATCTAACGTACATCGACAATGTGGCTCGATACGTGCTACTTGTTACGTAAATTATGATCCCTTCTGCTGTTTTGCTTCCTGGAAAAGACGTCCCACTCCGCGCTGGCCATCCGTGGGTCTTTTCGAATGCCATTGGAAAAATTGAAGGAGCGCCAGGACCTGGCGATCTCGTCCTGGTAAAAGATGCAAAACACGAAACACTTGGCATCGGCACTTGGAACGGAATGAACTCGATTCGCGTGCGCATGCTGTCTTCTAAAAATGAAGTCATCAATGCGGCATGGTTTGCGAATAGATTTCAAGAACTTGATACATGGAAGAATGCGCATCTGCCAGACCAAACAAATGGTTATCGTCTCGTACATGCAGAGTCAGATGGAATTCCGGGATTAATTGTTGATCGATATGCAAATGTATTTGTGTTTCAAATTCATACCGTAGGTATGGATCGTTTGCGCGATGAAATAATTGAAGGACTAAAAATATTCTCTCCTAAGGCAATCGTAGAACGATCCGATGTTGAAGCACGACTTCGCGAAGGATTGAAAACACTTCCACCGTGTGTGCATATTGGTGCCATTGAAGGACCCATTCAATTTCAAGAATACGGACTCACCTTTACCGCCGATGTTCTCAAGGGACAAAAGACGGGATTTTTTCTCGATCAACGCGAAGCACGCCATGCAGTAGGAAGTCTCGCAAAGAACAAACGTGTACTCAATCTTTTTGGCTATACTGGGGCCTTTAGTGTGCATGCAGCAAAGGGTGGTGCGTCATTTGTTTCAACAGTTGATATCTCAAATCCTGCATTGCAAATCGCCCAACAACAATTCGCACTCAATGGACTTGATTCTGAAGATGAATCAAAATATTCCTTTATCGAAGCCGATGTCATGGACATGCTCGATGCAGAGAAACTTGAAAATGGTCCATATGATTTGATCGTGTGCGATCCACCGGCATTCGCAAAGACAGACAGCCAAGTTGATCGCGCGCTTAAAGCCTATAGTGAATTAAATATTGCGTGTTTAAAAAATCTTGATGTTGGTGGAATTCTTGTTACGAGTTCTTGTTCAGGTCGTGTCAGCACGGAAGATTTTCGATCCATGCTTCGTCTCGCGGCTGGTCGTGCAAAACGCGACGTCCGCATTCTTGAATGGATAGGGCAGCCCGTGGATCACGCAGAACGACTCGCCTTTCTGGAAGGAAGATATCTCAAGACGGCCGTGCTCGAGGTCACTGGTATCAGATAAGCACAAAATCAAAAACGTCCCGATCATCTCGGGACGTTTTTGTTGGAGCGGGTGAGGGGAATCGAACCCCTCTCAGCAGGTTGGAAACCTGCGGTAATAACCACTATACGACACCCGCCTGCGCTCTGGTGAGCTTCGGCGGGTGCAGGGACCGGACGAAGACACGAAAGACAGACGAAATTTACTTGAAAGTGAAAAACAACGCAAGATGCGTATGTTATACTTAAGAAGAAGGAGGTGAACGTGAGAAGGCCAGATATTTATTTTGCGTCTGCACTCGGACGCAACCGTGAAGGGAGCCCCCTTCACGAAGACATGATTCGCATGTTGAGCAAGCACGGTGTCGTCTACCGTGAACGCGTGAGCGGGTTTTTCCCCGTGCTGTCTGTCACTGACATCGAACAGCCCACGCGACTCGTTACGGAGGCGGAACTTGTCATGTGGCAACGCATGACGCCCGCCGCAAAACGCGCCGATGAGATTCGCATCCTCAAAGGATGTCCACATCTGGTGGCTGAAGTCACCCTGCCCAGCGTTCAGCTCGGAATTCTCCTGCAGAACGCCTCTGATCTCGGTCTCGGCATTCTCTGCATTCGCCAAAAAACCTTCGCTATCGCCTTCGAAGAGATCCCCATGCTCTCAGGCGACCCTCGGTTTACCTGCGCGACCTATGAAACGATCGCCCAGCTTCCACCGATTTTCGAACGGTTTTTTCCTCAGTCCGCCCTTTCCGTAGAGGACCCCGCGCAAAACTAGCGCGTCGAGTCATCCACAAAGGGCGGTTTTCTTTTTACAAAATACTCCCGAATGGGAGTATTTTGATGGTGCCGAGAGCCAGGATCGAACTGGCGACGCAAGGATTTTCAGTCCTTCGCTCTACCACTGAGCTACCTCGGCGTAGTAGTTTTTGGTGCGCAAAAGGTAACAAAACGCGCGGACTCTGGCAAGACAGGCACCTAAAAACCGATGTGAGGTATTCGGCTCTACGCAATAGGGCTTAGCCAAATCGTGGACGCAGACCCCAGTATTACCGGGATCCTCGCTCACAATAATGGTCATTGCCGCACGGGATTATCGCTCCCCCGCCAAGGCGGGTACGCCGTCCAAATCCCAAGAACCGAAAGGTTGTCCCGAATCCTCACACCGGCCACCCATACTATATCACCAAGAAAAAGACCCCGCATCTCGTAAGAGGCGGAGTCAGATACCGATCGTGTAATTGATGCACTGACGCTTGAGCGCTGCATCTGACCACGGAATTCCCGACCAGGTCGTCGGGTAGAGCGTGGGGTATGCGCTCGCGAGATAGCGCTTCATCTTGTACCAGCCATGATTCACGTCTGAGCGGGCGGCGAGCGCGTTGATCCAGGCCGCCATGGGCAGGAACTGCACTTCGACCATCCGGTCCTGCATGCGCGAAACGTACTTCATCGCTTCATACAGATTGCTCGAGCGACGGTTCCTTCGATCCGTAAGCTCCGAACCAAGACGGTGTCCGATCGACGAAGTCGATTCAGCCACCATGCCGGGATTCGGCACGAGCACCTCACGGACCTCAGCCACGAGTCGGCTCAGATCTTCACGCTCGACCACAAACATCATGGCGAGCGGATCACCGATACCGGCGAGTTGGGGAAACACGATGTTCTTGTCCATCATCTTGAGCAACATGCGCTGCTTGTGACGAAGGAAAAAGAAAATCTGCAGTGGTGCCGCGCCTGGCTTGCGCCGACGAGGCACAGTTCGACGCTCCGCCTCCAAAAAGAAGCGGTGCGGCGCCTTATCAGGCAGCGGCTGACCATCCTCGATCACCTGATACGTCTTGCAGACGTAATTGTCATGAGGATCGAGTTCGGCCACGACATGAACGTGTTGGCCTTCTGGCTCCTCGAAAAAGCGACGATCGATGAAATCACGAAAGTCCTTTTCGAGGGTCTCGAGCTCATCAGGCGCATACCCATCTCGACGTGCGCCGAAACAGGCCTGGGTGAGAATCAGCCGACATCGCGCTTGATGCGCAATCCGACGATCCTTAGACCTCGTGAGCCGAAGCAGTTCGAGCGGATCATTAATGCGCACTTCCTCACTCAGCATGAGGCGCTTGCGCAATGGGATCCATCTCCTGTTCACACGCACCTCTTCAGGCGCGAGACTCTTGAGGTGTACGTAGACCTGCTCCACGTCCTGGATAGAACGAAGATACATGCCCAAGTTTCGCTCGTAGTCGTTCGGAGTTCCGCGATACATCGAGATCGTTTCTCGGTCGACATCGCGTACATCACCGACGAAGAAGTCATGGAGCGCGAAGAGCTTGTTCTCGTGAAGTCTTGCAGCTGAGTAGCCCATCGGCTCCCACTTCTGCGCCTTCTTTGCGAGATACCGCTCCTGACAGCGCATACGCTTCGCCTCACCATGAAACAGCGAATGATCATCGCGATACATGGTCACGGCTTGTGAGAGCGACAAATCGAGAAGACCCGGGTGGCTCTTCACGATTTCAGCCTGTTCTTTACTCAAACCAGCTTTTTTCCAAGCTTTCACTCACATTTCTCCTTTCAAAAGTACGGGACTGAACCTTAGCGCACTACGATCCAAAATACCAAGGAGGCACTCATCAGCAAGAAAGTCACCCAAAGGAGCACATTGGAAAGACGTCCATTCACGAAGCGTCCCATGAGTTTCTTGTCATTCGTTAAACGAATAATAGAAAGGAGCAGCAAAGGGGCAAGCAAGGCGTTTCCAAGAGCCGCATATATAAGCGCCTTCACTGGATTCACCCCAAAGAATGGTGCGCACGCACCGCCGATCGTTATGACTACGAGAATCACATAAAATAATGGAGCTTGCTTCCATGTCTTACTCAAACCCGACTTTTTCATTTTAAATAATGCCGCTAGCGCGTACGCAGCCGATCCCGCCAAGATAGGTACGCCCAACATTCCTGTACCGATCACACCCAACGTAAACAACAGCGAGGCATAATTTCCGGCAATTGGAGCAAGCACCAAAGCCGCTTCTGCGGGAGATGTTACATCCTTCATCCCATTTGCGAACAAAACGTATGCTGCTGTCACCACGATAAACCACGCAATCACATTCGAAAATGTCATGCCAATTCCAATATCAACGCGTCGCTCATACAACTCCTCGTCAGTGTTACAAAGTCCCGTTGGATTTCCATCTTCATCTACACAACCATCTTTACGATCAGCTTTGTCTTGTTCAACTTCTTGTGCGGCTTGCCAGACCATCACATACGGAGAAATAGTCGTACCTAGAACGGCAAATAACAAACCGAATTCACCACTAATGTGTATCGTTGGAACAAGAGTCGCAAGCGCGACATCCATCCAATTTATATGGATACTAAATGCCACAGCAACATACGCGAACAAAGATAAACACAACCATTTCAAATATCGCGAATACTCTTTATACGTAAGAAAGATCTGAAAACCAAGCGTCACCATGATAAATATCGTCATCCAAGCCCAAGACGGAAGCGGATACAGTAATGAAGCCGAAGCGGCCATAAATTGCACATCAGCCCCGATATTGAAAGCGTTTACAAGCACAAACAATATCACTCCGACCCAAAGCAAAGGCTCCCAAACACGTCCACGTAAATTTTTTACATATCCATGTTTTGTCACAAGAGCGAGACGCGCGCTTGCCTCTTGCACCGCGATCATGAGTGGCAGGGTCAACAAAAACACCCAGAGAAAACTCAAACCAAAAGCTGCTCCAGCCTCTGTGTAAGTTGCTATGCCGGAAGGATCATCGTCTGAAGCCGCCGTCACAAGACCGGGCCCAAACATTCTCGCAATACGTCTTGATAACTTCATTCCAATCTAAGTATAGCAGAAAAAAAGACAGTTCCGATTGGAACTGTCTTTTTACGAAATCTTTTAGCCAAGAAACCACTTCGCATCGTACTGCACGCGATCGTTCACGTGTTCGTATGCGTAGAGCTCTTCATCTGAAAACCAGATCTTAATTTCATTGTTTGCTTCGTCGATATTTCCGGAAGCGTGGATCAAGTTGCGCAATGGACGGCTCTGCGTGTTTGAAAGCGCATACGTGTCATGCGACATATCTCCACGAATCGTTCCCGGCAAAGAAGAGGCTGGCTCAGTCGCTCCAACGAGCTTACGAACCAACGAAACAGCCAACTCCCCTTCAAGAACCAATGCAACGATCGGAGAAGACTTTAAAAAGGTGATGAGACCGTTCTTAATGTCTGTTCCATAGGAGATATGGTCAGCAAATGGAAAAGCCTCACCATTTGCTTCATATTTTGCCTTTGCTTTCGTATAAACAGCCATCATCCACTCTTCCGTAAGGGCATAGTGTTTGTCTACGTCCTCATGAGTAGCATGGACCATTTTCATGGCTACCAACTTCAGACCCACCCGTTCGAAACGTCCGATAATCTCTCCAACTAAAGCTCGCTGAACACCATCTGGTTTGATCAAAACAAGTGTTTTTTCCATAGAGTTGGCCAAAGTCTAGACCCTAGACGTACTCCTTGCAAGCCCAAGAAACACCCAAAATATCAAAAACTTGCCAAATGTCGCTAATTCAATTATTATATCTGAGTAACTCTATACTGAATTTTGCTGATATATGGGTCTTCCAGGTCATCGCCGTACCAGTTCTGATAAGCGCCGCCGCGCGGCACATTTTGCGTTAGTTAAGCCATCCTTGACGACTGACAAGGCCGGCCGCACGCATCTTATGCATCGCGTTGCCCCAGGTGCTACCGAATACAATGGTATCGCTATTCACGTCAAAGGACGCGAACGCAAATTAAATCGCATGCTCGCCAAAACCAAGCCAGCCGCAACGAAAGAAGCTGCAAGCAAGGCAGATGAGCACGCTGGACACGATCACGCAGGACATAATCACGGGCCAGAAAAGAAGACGAAGGCTAAATCAAAGAAAGCCTAGTCGGTCTCTCGCCCTTTCGCACTTTGTCCTATGTCCAATCGCCACTTAGCCCGCGCTATCGCTATGCAATCCCTTTTTGAATGGGATTTTTATAGCGGTGCTCGCGATGTGGCGGAAATCGTCGAACGCAATATCTCGGAACAAACCGAGAGTTTTGACGAAAAAGATTTTGCAAAAGAGATCGTGAACGGCGTCATTGGTCATCAAGCTGAGATCGATCAAGCGATTACAACATTCGCTCCGGATTGGCCTTTGCCTAAAATCACCACCGTTGATCGTAATGTGCTACGTATTGGCACATACGAACTCTTGTTTAACTTCGATATTCCTAGCAAAGTCGCCATAAATGAAGCGATTGAGCTTGCGAAAACATTCGGAGGTGAATCAAGCGGCAAATTCGTAAACGGCGTACTTGGTGCCGTCTATCGAGACCAACTCGGCAAGGGAGTAGACAAGACTTCAGATAAACCTAAACCTAAAGATAAAGAGAAAGAACCTGTGAAAAAGGAATAACATCATATGAACATCCCAGAATTTGGCGCGCTGGAAGAACGATTGGGGCACACATTCAGTGACCGCTCGCTCCTCCTGCAGGCCCTGACACATCGGTCATACCTAAACGAAAATACAAGCTTTGAATATCCTCACAATGAACGCTTGGAGTTTCTTGGTGATGCTGTTCTAGAGCTTGTTGTTACGGAATTCTTGTACAAGAACTACGCAAATGACGAAGGCGAGCTCACAAACTGGCGCGCGGCACTCGTGAATGCAAAAACGCTTGCCGGAGTTTCGAAAGATCTCCATTTCGAAGAGAATTTACTGATGTCCAAGGGAGAAGCAAAGGACAAGGATAGCAAAGCGCGTATGTACATCATGGCAAATGCGATTGAGGCCATTATTGGAGCTATTTATCTCGATGGCGGCATGCCAGCCTCGGAAAAATTCGTCGGCAGACATGTGTTGAACCTGCTCCCAAAAATCTTGAAAGACGAGCTCTACGTAGACTCGAAGAGCAAATTTCAAGAAACGGCTCAGGAAGTGATGGGTGTGACGCCAACTTACAAGGTTCTTGATGAAAAAGGCCCAGATCACAACAAAGAGTTCACCATCGGCGTATTCTTGGATAAGGAGTTGATCGCCGTTGGACGTGGAACCTCCAAACAAGAAGCTCAAGTTTCAGCCGCGGATGCTGGACTCGATGCAAAGGGCTGGAGAACGTACAAACCGAAGAACAAATAGCAAAAAACCCGCCAACTTGGCGGGTTTTTTGATGGTGCCCCCGGAGAGGATCGAACTCCCATCTCATGGTTCGAAGCCACGCATTCTATCCATTGAACTACAGGGGCAGGCGTCCGCGAGACTATCGCGAAACCCGTCTTGCGGCAAGGGGCTTCCATCCGTTAAGGTCTAAAAGCACCTTACAAAGGAGGGCAGTCATGTCGTATTCGGAATCTCCAACAGATCTGCTACAGCGCGCTGGGATGATCAGCGATGGGCACTTCTCTCTTGGAGATCTGCATACATCGTCGGTGATCGTTCGAGACCAACTGTTTGCGAATTCAATGACTTCGAGCTTGCTCTGCATCGATATCGCGCAGTATTTCCAGTACGAACACGTGGACACGGTGGCAGGCCCTGCCCCGCGTGCAAGCAATCTCGTGCAGTTTGCGGCCAAAGCGATGTACATCTGCCAAGACCAAAAACGCCCCGTGTACTCCGTGCATGGGCTCAAGGTGGGTGAAGAACCCTCTGAATACCATTTTTCTGAAGCTTTCCTTCCCTATCTTCAGAAGAAGCGCGTACTCGTGGTCGTCGACTTCATGAAGAGCGGCGATACGATGCGTGGCTTCATACAAGCCGTCCGAGATGCGGGCGGTGTCGTGGTCGGAGCCGCAAGCATCTGCCAACGCAAGAAGACAACCGCCGAAGATATTGGCGTGCCTCGTTTTCTCTCACTCGTCCACAAGCTGGATGAGACCTGGCCTGTTAACGACTGCCCTCTCTGCAAGAAGGGAATCCTCCCCTTGCAACGCTCTCCAAACGAGTAAAGGAAATCTCATGGCAAAAGCACGTTCCTTGCATCCGAGCCACCGCACGCCCAATACGGTTCCAAAGCGAACCGTGTCGGTGCACGACATCTACCTCGCTCTGCTTCACGCGGAGGCGAAGCGTCTCGAGAAGCTCGAACTCGAGGTTCTCGATATCCAGTTCGAGGATCGAGAACTCGGCGCCAATCTTCTCCTCGCGCTTCAGACCTACCCGAAGCCTGGGAAGGTCTATGTCGTGAAGCTCCCGTCCGACTCGGGGGTCACACAGCCGTTCGAAGTCGAGCCGCTCCCCAACTACGTGTTCCGCGTCTCTCTCAAGAAGACCTAGTCCCGCCAAAGCTCGCCAGAGCGCAGGTGGGACATTTTTTGTTATAATCAACCCATGTCCAAATCTCCTATTGCGATTCTTGGCGCAGGAAATATCGCAAGCGCTCTCGCTCTCGTATTGAGTCGTCACAAATTCCCTGTACGTCTTTACTGTATTGAGCCATCCGTCGAGCAAGATATCCGTAAAAATGCCTGCAATTCAAAATATTTAATTGGACATTGCTTTCCAAAATCAGTAACTGCGAGCAGTGATCTAGAGACGGTCCTCACTGGCGCGCTTGACGTCATCGTCGCCGTCCCCTCTTTTGCCGCATGCGAGGTCATAACAAAAGCAAAACCATTTCTTGATAAAGATATCCAATCTATCACAAGTATCGCCAAAGGATTTGATGAAGTTTCATTAGAACCAATTGCATTTTCTGTCTTGCGACTTCTTCCCGCAAAACTACAAAAGAAATTCTGTGTGCTCGGAGGACCGACAATCGCCCATGAGCTCGCAAATGGTTCGCCAACTGGATTCGTCGTGGCAGGAAGCGATTCAAAGGCCGTTCATCGCGTGCAGTCACTCCTCACGGGCAACTCAATCACCTGTGCAACTTCACGCGATACGCTCGGCGTAAGTCTTGCCGCTTCAATCAAGAACGCTTACGCAATCGCACTCGGCATGTGCGACGGCCTCAAGCTCCCTACAAATGCCAAAGCGCTCGTCCTCACCATTGCCATGAAAGAGCTGGAATTACTTCTTCAAAAAGCAGGCGCAAAACACGATACTGCTATGGGTCTCGCAGGACTCGGTGATCTCGTTGTGACAGGAATGTCTCACGAAAGTCACAATCGAAAATATGGCGAACGGATCGTTGGAGCAAAATCTCTAAAGCCAAGCGATCTCAAGCTTGGAATCGTAGAAGGGATTGCCGCCACAAAACTTGGAGTCAAACTCACGACCATGCTAAAAGTGAAATTGCCATTGCTCAACACAATTGACCAATGTCTGCGCAACCGTAAGAATTTCGAACGTCCATTCGTCGACTTTTTGAATCATCTGAATCTTTCCTAATCGTATGATTATCCCTGAAGCTCTTCAACACTTTGCTGAACCATCCCTTATCGTTGTTTCAGACCATTTTCGCGCCAAACTCCTACTTGCGTTTGAAGATTCGCTTGAAGAAGTAGAGGCCGTTGAACTTCCACGCGCCGAAACATCGGATGCAGAAGGAAAAGCCATTGGTCAGGAAATCTCAGATGATGCTCGTTTGTCTCGCTTTGTGCGCATGGTTGCCGAACAGATCAACACACTCATCCGCGACGAACAGGCGGCTATGAGCCTCAACCTTGTTGCGCCAGCTGATGTGGTAAATGCCATCAAAAAAGAACTCTCCCCTGAAGCGGCAACCGCCATCAGCAAAGAGATTCATGCCGATGTCATGAAGGAAGACGAAGTCACGCTTCTTGAAAGAATTGTCGCCGCCTAATCATTCCCAAAATCCAACAAGATAACTTGTTGTAAACCCAGGAGAGCCGCCGTACGCGGTTGAAATGGATTCTCGCATGAGAGTCCATTTTGTTTTTCCAAGCGCTTTCATGACAAGAGAAATCGTTGGGCCGCTATCGGTGTACCCATCACTCGCAAGAGTGAAAAAGTTCGTATTACTCTTCACGAACGCTTGCCCCGTCTCTTGATCATGAGCCAAGGCGACCCGCTCACTCAAATAATGCGACATGTCAGATGAGACGACTACAAATGTATTTCGTTCCTTAAGCTTCGTTTGTAACCATTCACTCAGATCAGCACGCTCGGATTCTGAAATTGAAGACTTTACAGCGAGTGCGGTTACGCTCGCAGAAGGAAACTCATGAACAAGAAATGGAATAAGGGCTCCTACACCATGTTCGCGTTCGAATAACTCTGGCTGATCACTCGCAAACGATGGCGCGTCTTGCGCTGTCAGAATATCCTTCCCGCGCGTTCGATATGGAATCGAAAATGTCGCCACTGATGTGTGAGCTTTCGAAAAGTGATCAGGAGAAAGAATAATAAAATGAGCTATGTTTGGTTCGCACTTTTTCAGTGATGAAAAAAATCCAGCTAATAAATCAGAGGCGAGCGCATGATGATTCACTACCCCTGCTCGATAGTTCTTGCATGTAACTTTTTGCTGAATCTTTCCCCATGACGCATCAAACAATTCAGAAGCTACAAACACGTCCGCATCAATAGAAACGCGTAGAGGCGACGCATGCGTCGCCTCTACGGGCCCAAATATGAGTGGGAGAACAAGTGAGAATGTGGCGAGGAGGCTCATTTAATAGTGACTGTTTGATCCTGACCAACCGATGCTACCGAAGGAAACTCTTGGTGCTGAATCAACGGCGCTTCAGCGGTATATGTTCCAGCGGTGACGACGCGCGCAACATACGTAATTGGATCACTCTGACCTTTGCAAACCGTGAAAGAAGCTTCTCCATTTTCTACAAGGAATGGATACCAGAGACGTGCCCCCTTGCTCAGCATTGGCCCTCCACCGCTAATCATTGCCTGCCATCCTCCTGGCAAATGATCACGGACGACATAACATCCGTCCTGAGCATTCGATTTCCACTCTGGGACTAATGAGATCGTGACTGGATCGCCTTCATGCAGACTCGAAAGATCCGCTGGACCTTCATACGTGCGCTTAATGGACACCTCAGGGACTGAAGTCGGACGACCTGTTTCACGCTTCACAAACGAAAGCGTGATCGGACCATCAACTTTGGTTACACGGAAACGACTCGCTTCATCCGCCGTAAGTGTGAGAGATTGAATGTATCCATCTTTAAATACGATCGTCTTTTCTGCATCACCCAAGGTATACCCAAGTGTGATCTCACGATTACCAAGCGTTGGAAGAACCGCTTTCAAATATCGAGCGCGTGCAAGAACTGGAAAGGCGTCCTTCTGCCAATTCGTTTGTACGAAGCGCATAAGTTCTGCGGCCTTTGGATCAGAGACCTGTGCAGCAATCGCTGCCGCATCAGCCGTTGCTTCGTAATTTTCTGCATCGACTTCTGAAACGTGAAGACTGGTAAGATTGTCACGTGTCACTGACTTAGAAAGAAGCGCTCCAAGTAATCCGCGTGCACGCTCCGTGTCGCCCGCTACCGTAAGCCCACGCGCGATCACGAGCTGTTCACGCCATGTCAGGTCAGAAAGACCCGCAGCGGCCTGCAGCGAAGGTAATACAGGCTCACCCAATGCCGATAGACCTGCCATTGCCTCCACTTGCTGCTCACGTCCATTCGCTTTGTCATCAAGCGCATTCCAAAAATATACAGCTAGACCTTCGCGATCAAGATATTCAGGAGCTGTTGCGGCCATCTCACTCGAAAGTTGAAGATCTCCAGATGCATATGGTAATAACGCGATCCCGCCTGCTCCATATTGATACTGAACCAATCGGCGACTGATATCATCAGCGTTCGGCAACCACCAATCATCACGATGAAAATCATCCTTCAATATCTGAAGACCGACGCGACTCGCAAGCAAAGCATCTACACGCGCGGAGCCATAGCCCCAGGCAATTTCGTTCACCAAAGGCTCAAGAGCAGCACGATTCATTGGAGCAAGTGTGAGTGTTGTTTCCGCTTGTCCGATCGCCGGTAACCCGGTCCCTGGCGCAGCCTGCACACTCGAAAGCGTGTCACGCAAGAATCGTGAAGATTCAATGGTCACCTGACGCTCTAATGCATCTGTCCCATGTGACGAACTCACTCCAATTGTCATCGTGTGCTTTCCATCTACCAATGTTGGGATGGCGACAAACACAGCCTGGTTTGCTTTACCAGAAACTTCTTGATCAATACCCAATGTTGGCGCCTTGATCGCAAATGTCACGTCCTCACCATCAACCAAACCGGCTCCATAGGCACGCAACTTTAAGACCGGCTTATCTGTCGTGAGCAGTCGTGGCGGTGCAACGAGATCCACGAACACAGGCTTCGTCACATTCACATCCGTGCGACCTTCACCCGCTTCAAGGCCTGGCGTAATCCCAACAATTTCAAATCTCCAACCCGTAATGTTGTCCGGGGCAAGAAATGAAATGGAAGCTGCACCCGTCGAATCCGTGGTCACCACACCGAATCCGGCAGTGTCCTTAAAATTCTTACGTGGCTCATTCATCGCGAGGCGCGCTGCCATCCCTCCGCCGCCACCCATTTCAGCTCCACCAAATCCATCGTAAACATTGTCATGTGATCGAGCGCTGAAAATAATTCCATCTGAAACATATCCGTACAGGTCACTCAATGGACTTGCAGAATTATCATAGCTCGCCGCAAGCAGCGACTTGTCTACCGCTCCCCACACGAGTTTCGTGTCAGGAACAGCTTGTCCGTCACTCTTTCGCTTCGTGGTTACTTTTACGCGAACCACTTCGCCTGGGGCATACGAAGATTTTTCTGGGGTCGCCTCTACCAAAAGCGCCTTATCTTCTGAACGGAAATTTGCTGAAGCTTGAACGGCTTCAAAATGACCATCGCGCCACGTGATGGCATGTACTTGTGCATTTGGCATCCATGCCTCCTCAAAACGAAACGTATCAGAGTTTGCTTGTTTTACCTCGCTCTTGCGCAAGCCACGACTCGCAACAAGAAACAACACGCCTGGCGTTTTTGACGCATCGATCGGCGCTTCACCGAGGAGATACGTGGCCGTAAATGATTGATCCAAACTAAATCCAATTGGACCATTTGGGTTGTCATGTGGGGTCAAATCCAAACTTGGGTATGCGGTCTTTGACCATACATTATCGCTTGGCATCGAGCGTCCATAAGAAGATCCATAATTCTGACCTGGCCAAATCCAAGTCACATCGCGTGTGACGCGACCTCGATCATCTTTTGTTTCCATGAATACAGAATATTCACGATCCGAAATCATCGGGAACTCATAAGCCGCAATCCCCTTATTGTCTGTCATTGCGGTCACGACGATCGGTGCATCCCACACATTTTCATATCGATACCGTTGTACATTCTTTTTTTCGATATAGTCATAGACATATCCGTCGGCGCGCTTTTCCCAACGATGACCAAAAGACGTAAACGTTACAGAGCGATTCGCCCAAGGCTGCGTCTTTCCATCATCATCTAATGCAAGATTGTTTTTCCAAACGGTCGCACGAACATAGGCTGTGGTCGTCGAGCTACGTGCTTCAATCATGGTCCCAGCTTCACTGCGATACATGGTGGCATAGGCATTTGCGTAAACGTCACCCTCTTCTCCTCCTTCTGGATGTACTTCAAATGTGACGTTTTCTGTTTTCCAGCATCCATAGACTCCGCCCGCAAGTGCTGGGCATGAACTCATGCGATAGTCTGCCGTGAATCGAGCGACGCCGGCTGCATCTGTTTCTATGGTTCGTTTTTCATTCATCCATGACAAGGCAAGCTTCAAATGTGGAACGGGAGTTCCTTCATAGAAATTTGCTTTCACGGTTCCCGAAAGAGATTCACCTTCAACATATTTTGACTTATCTAACACCAACGAGATTTGATAGCTCGGTTTCACGAATTCACGAACTTCGAATGCGCGGCTCGTGACCACTACGTCTCCCCGACGCACTTCGATCATATAATAACCCTGACCGAGCTGATTCCAATCAAACGATCCTTCAAAACGACCTGCAGAATCTGTCTGCACTGTTTTTGTTTGATAGGTTTTTTCAAGACCAGTCCCCATATCGAACCAAAAATCTTGCTTACGCAGACGCAACTCTACTTGTCCGACGCCCTGACGCTGATCACGATCTTGTGCGATCCCAAAAAGCTTCAAACCGTCTTGAGGACGATAGAGAGGACGATCAAGATAGATATAGCCCCATGTTTTTGACACACCTGAATCACGATTTCCGTAACTCATCCAATATCCATCCGATGAACGCTTGATTGGTTGCAATAATCCACTCGTCTCATCACCAAAATCAATCAACTGATGTGGCGCAACATCACCCTCCGCAGACGTGGTAGCCGTAAGGATCGCAGGCGTCTGAAGACGAGCCAACCCCTCCATATCAGACTTTGTTTCCTGACCACCAATACGAACGCGTTCATTCGAGAGCGGTCGGCCCGTGGACGGATTTATGGTCCATGCTAAAAGCGTATCCTTATCAGCCGTAAGATAGGCAGCGACATCTGTCGATTGCACAAACACCCATGATGGTACGCCTCCTTGTGCGGACTTTGGCGTTAATTTGATCGCATAAAATCCGGCTTCTAATGCTGGGAATTGCACATCCGCCACATACGTATCAAGACGAGCAAGCGTGACCTCACCTTCAGCGACTGGCGTCTTTACCGCTTGTTCATAGGCGGCAAATTTCCCACGTTCAATCGGCGCCCACTCTGGCAAATTCAAACGACTATCCATCAAACGACGAGCTTCGTCTTTTGTGAGGCGGAAACTCTGAAATGAAAATCCAGTTACTCTCTGATCAAGATAAACATTTGGGATCTTCCACGTTTGAAGCGGAGAAATCTCGTGAAATTCAGTTAAAGAAACCTCAACTGGATATTGTGACTGCACTCCTGTTTTTGGTGCTACCTCGGTTTCAAAACGGTAATGCAAATCTTGCGCCAACCCATTATCTCCTTGGCCTGTTCCAAATCCTTTTTTCAAGACAACTTCATAACGCTGTCCGTATGCGAGCGGCGCATTTGGAATAAAACTCATGGTGCGACCATGCGCTTCAAAACGCCCAGGGACAGCGGGGGTGATGGCAAACGAAGAAGTCGCGTCTGTCCATCCATCACGTGTGAATTTAAATTCAATTCCTGTACTTACAGGCACCATGGACTTCCCATCGCCAGGCAAACTCGAAAGCACGCGGAACTCATCCTTTGTCTGTAATGCCCACGAGAACACACGACGCGTTTTCGTCCCGTCGCCCTGATCAATTTCGGTGCTGATTGAAAAACGATATGTCTCACCAGGACTCAAGTCGCCCTTTGGCGTGACTTTATATTCACCATTCCCCGTTTTCGTTACATCAACATCTACAGGAGGATATACGGTGAGCGATTGTTTCAAAATTTGAGGATCAACATCCACCTTTGAGGTGATCGTAAAGGTCGTATCTTTGGATGCACCGGATGCATCTGACTTGTCCGTGGTAAGCAAGAACGCATCCCCTGCATGAGCTGCAGGAATAGAGAGCGCAAGACTCACATTGGAAGAACCTGGCAATTTGAACATGCCGCTTGGTGAAGCGAACACCAATACAAGTGCGATCGCCGCCAACACACCCGCAAACCCAAAGCTAAAATTGCGAAATGGATGATGCTGTTTGCTTGTTTTTGGTTGATCCATCGGAACAATCACGGGCGCTGACGCGGCCGCAGGTGCTGTTTGTGTTGCGTGCGCCAAAATAGCCGCACGTTGACGAAGTTTCACCGCCGCATCCATCGGCACGGATGGTTCTTGGCTTGTTGCACGAAGCAAATCTGCCGCTTCTTGAAGTGGCTTCGGCAATGGTTCTTGGTTTGGGTTCATAGATTCATTCATACGGTTGGGACGGCGTAGTGTTTTCGTAATCGTCCGAGCGCTCGATAGCAGAGAACGGAAACGTGGTTTGGACTAAGATCAAGTGCTGTACTAATTTCTTCCGGTTCAAGTCCTGCAAAGAATCGCAAGTCGAGAACTTTCTGATCTCGTGGAGAAAGTGTCTTCATCGCTTCCAATAGCTTCTCGCGCTCGAGCGACATCTCCGCGTGCCAAGATTGATCATGCCCTTCGATCGGCGTGTCGAAATTTTCTTCGAGCTCTCGATCCATGCGCATGCTCGCTGAGCGCCAATGATCGATCAGGGCGTTTGACGCACTCCGATACAAATAGGCTCCGATGGAGACTCCTTGCCACTCAATCCCTGGGAGCGCGTCCATAAATTTAATGAACACACGGGAGGTTAAGTCCTCGGCTGTCTCTTTATGACCGCAGCGTTTTAATAGAAAACCGTATAGCTTATCAGCATATAGGTCATATATTTCAGCTACGGCTGCGGGATTTTCCTTGGCTCGTGCCAGGAGCTCCTGCTCAATAACGTCATTCATGGGGGTTGGATGACGATATGCTAGCACAGGAAATAGATGAAAAGGAACCGTTGAACACAAACCTGTACCAACAAAATTCCCCCTATGCTCTGACGAGCTTCGGGGGATCAGGGAAAGAGAAGCCCGAGTGAGAAACTCAGGGCACTCATTAGGATCATGGTAGCGATCCAGTATTCGTTCAAAGCCCCTCCATCGCTGGACAGAGGTCGAACATTTCTTGAGTGAACGAAGTAGTTACACGAACGAGGTCGCGCATCCGCGCTTCATACATCTCCTGCATTTGCTCTTCACGATATCCGACACGGACAGCGAGTGACGCAGGGCGAAACAGATATGCCCTCTGATGCAAGATGTAATAGACGCCAAGCTCGGTACGTACCACCGTGCCGTCGCGCAACGTGATTGAAGTTTCTGCATCCGTAAAGCTCTCCCAATCGTCCATGCCACCATCGTAGTAGTCGGTCCAACGGTAGTAGTAGCCCCAACTCTCGAGAGCCTCAGGTGTTGTCCGATAGCGGATCAGGTTTCCCCAATCGAGCACGAACGGACCGCGGTCATCCTCATCAGGACCATAGATAGGTTGCCAGTTGTTATTGCCCGGCCCCCAGTAGTCCACCTCGTTTGGCGTGAGACACGCCTCTTCCTCGAGCGACATCGGAATCGCGTCATGTTCGTCGAGGCCGATGTTTCCGAGTGTGTCATCACCTGAAACGATTTTGCGCATTCCGTGACCCGTCACCATCCAGAGCTCGCGATCGTGGTCCACGAGCAAGGTTCCTTCCGGATGCCAACGCGGTTGCCACAGCAAGCCAGGCCCAGGCGCTGTGATCGTCTCGACTCGCGGTGTCTCGAAGCGCGGTGCTTCGAACAGGTTTTGTTCATCTGGTGTAGCGAAAACACATCCGCTGAGCATGACAAATACCATCAGAAACTTGTTCATCTTTCTCTCTCTTTCTGGGGGAAGCCCCTCTCTACCGCGTTCCCTATTCTGCGAAGCTTGTCAAGAGCGATCCCTCAATCGTTTTGATGAGATGCAACACATCTTTGCACTGATCAATCTGCTCAGAAGTTAAAATAACGGTGACTTCGCCATCTTGTTCGCGCATCACACACGGCGCACCACGCAATCCTGAATACTCACGATGCGCATACACGGATAGCTGCGGAATGCGTGCGAGAAAATCACTCCAGGCCCGACGTTCAAAGAAATATCCATGGGTTAGACGGTATAGTCGACAGGTGGTTGGGTCGTTCATGACGCGTTTATACGCATCCATGCAAGCCGCAGGAATTCCTGCATCGGCGTTGTATACTAAAACAAGGCGCTGGCTCATATTCTGATTATGCTTCACCCTACTCCTTAATACCATGACCCGCATCACCCTCAAGCCACGTGCGATCCTCATCGACGTCATTCCGCCCACGATGCGTAAAGCAGAAGCGGATCGGCGCATTCTTGAACTTGAATCACTTGTTGGCACTTATGGTGGAATCGTTATCGTAAAGCTCATTCAGAAAAAGAGTCTTCCGGATTATCGAACCTATATCGGATCAGGAAAACTCGATGAGATTGCCGAAATCGCTCGCACAGAAAAAGCCGAAGTCGTCATTATCAACAACTTATTAAAACCAGGACAAATGTTTAACGTGGAAGAAATTCTGCGTCACGCACAACTCAAAGTTCAAGTATGGGATCGCGTAGATTTGATTTTAAAGATCTTCACCAAACACGCAAAGACGTCTGAAGCAAAATTACAGATCAAGCTCGCCGCCATTCGTCACATGGGACCACGTATTTTCGGAATGGGCATGGAAATGATGCAGCAGGCTGGAGGAATCGGCGGACGCGGAGGTCAAGGAGAATCGAACACGGAAATGATGAAGCGACATTTGTTTCAACAAGAACAACACACGAAGAAAGAGCTGGAACATGTGGCTGTTTCACGCGCAGGCCACCGCGCCAGACGTGATCGCATGGGACTTAAAACCGTATCTATCGTTGGGTATACAAATGCTGGGAAGTCATCACTTCTTAACGCGCTCACACGCAAAGGCGCCTATGTCGCCGATGCACTTTTCGCCACCCTCGACACGCGCGTCGGCAAACTTTGGACCGGTGAACGCGAACTTTTATTATCTGACACGATCGGATTTATTCAAGATCTCCCCCCGCAACTCGTCGATGCGTTTCGTTCCACACTTGATGAAACCGTTGATGCGGATTTGTTATTGCATGTGATCGATGTGAGTGATCCTTATGTTCATGAGAAAATCGCGGAAGTGGAAGGCGTGCTCGCGCAATTGAAAGTCGAACACATCCCAAAGCTTTACGTTTTTAATAAAACGGACAAACTTAATCGGATTCCTAAGGCGACACTCATCAAAAAGTACAAAGCATTCTCGCCGAGCTTTGTTTCGGCACATTCGGGAGCTGGATTGGATGAGTTGAAGGCGATTCTGATTTCACGTACTAAGGCTTGACCAAACCCCCATTTTCTGGTAAGCAATTTCGTCGGTTATTTTGCCGATTCGTCCTTTTTTGGAGGTCCTCCGTGTCGAGAAGAGCTCGTAGAATCCGTCGCCGCTCACAGGCCGCAAAGCAACCCACATCGGGTGCCAATGGCAGGACAGAGCGGATCATTCTTGCCGTGAGCGGTATCGTCGTGTTGGGACTGGTCATCTTCGCGATGAGCAGGCAGGAAGTCATCACAACAGAAGCACGACCGCATGACGCTTCGCCGCATGCGCATGCCTCCGACCTTCCCAACGTGGAAGAGATGCTGCGGGACTCCCAAGAGCTCAGCCACGACTTCGAAGAATGGTTCGATGTCGCGGATGAGATCGCGGGGCAAGATGAGCAGGCGCAACGACTCGTCGCCTTCGCTCGTGCGAACTCCGTCCCTTCCATCCTCCAACAAGGAGGTGTCACCGCCTTCATCTCGCAAGGGTTCGAGAGCCGGCTCGCCAACCTCTACATTGCGCCGTCACTCAGCATGCCACGCTCGTTCGAGGTGACAGTGGCGGACATGGCGATGCGCCAGTCATTCGGACTTCCGTCTATCGCAGACTGGCAGTACGACCAAAACCGGAACGAGCTCTTCGTGCCTCCGCGGAATCGTTACAGTCGTGCGTATGGCGCCATCGTGCTCCTGCACGAAGTCCAACACGCCTACGACGTGTGCACGGGTGCAGAACCCCTGGAAACGACTCCGAGACAATGGGCGGAAGGAGAGGCACGCGCCTATGACGTGGAGTTCCGTCTCCTCGATCGAATCACATCTGGGGCATCGACTCGGTACGCTCGATCTCTCGTAGATCGATTCCGAGTCCCGGGCGATCAACGCTGGATCTGGCCTCAAGATACGCCCGGCCTGATGAACGCACTCACCGAATGGGATCGGATCATCGGTGAGCCGCCCATGAGCGACGAGGAACGCGGACCACGCGGAGGGACACTCCTCATGCTCATGAATCGCGAGCTCGTTACCCGTGAACACATGGGAGACGAATCCTTTCTCGACTTCATCGACGCAACCCGTTCACATACTCCCTCGGCGGAGTAGTGAGCGGGTTTTTTCATACAAGTGCGGTATAATACATTTGTGAAATCAGTCGTGCGTATTTCATTTGAAAACCAAGACCCTCGCCTCCTCGAAGCTGCGCGGCTTATTTCGAAACGTATCCCCTCCGCGATGCTTGTTGGTGGATTTGTACGTGATGCGCTGCTTGGCATCACTTCAAAAGATGCAGACATGGAAACCTATGACATCACCGCTGCGGAGCTTGAGGCTGCTCTCGAAAAATTATTTCCAAAAAAAGTAGAAACTGTTGGTCGTAGTTTTGGCGTCTATAAAATCGCGTTAGGTGACGGACTGGACGTCGATGTCGCCATCCCACGGACAGAATCGAAAACAGGCCCTGGACACAAAGGATTTGCGGTAGAAGGAAACCCGGAGCTTGATCCAAAAGAAGCTGCACGTCGGCGTGATTTTACAATCAATGCCATGAGCGCCCATCCAAAAACGGGCGTGCTTTTTGACCCATTTGGCGGACGTGAAGATCTCCAAAATCATTTACTCCGCATTGTAGATCCTTCGACATTTGTTGATGATCCCCTACGTGTCTATCGTGGCATTCAGTTTGCTGCGCGCTTTGATTTGAAGATTGATCGAGCCACACTCGAGCTCATGCGTCTGATGGTTGGACGCGGAGAAATAGATGAACTCTCCAAAGAACGAATTTCCGATGAAATCAAAAAGCTTCTCTTAAAATCTGCACGACCTTCTGTTGGTTTTGAACTCATGCGCACGCTCGGACTCATTCGCCGAAGCTACCCGGAATTACATGCATTGATCGATACGATCCAAGAACCCGAATGGCATCCAGAAGGAGACGTATGGACTCATACCATGATGGTTATTGATCAAGCGGCGCGTATCGTAAAACGAGAAAAATTTTCCGATGAAGAATCTCTTCAAGTACTTGTGGGTGCGCTTTGCCACGATCTCGGCAAACCAAGCACCACACATCTTGGTGAAAAAGATGGAGTTCCCCGTATTCGCTCGCTCGGTCATGAAGAGGCGGGAGAAAAACCAGCAGAAGAATTGCTCAACAGATGGGCTCTCGGAGCAAGCATTCAATTCGCGGCCATGACCTGCGCGAAAGAACATCTAAAACCAAGCATGCTCGCCAGACAGCTTGCCGCAGGGACGCTGACCGAAGAACAATATATTAATACCATCCGCAAATTACTTAAACGCATTTCTCCGTTGAATTGGCGTGTGTACCTCGCCGTGTCAGAGGCTGATTCTCGAGGTCGCGGCTTCCCAGGTGTCGAAATCGCACCGTATGCGCATGGACTTCTTTTTGCGCAAACTGTCCACGATCATCATCTTGATGAGGAAGGGATTCAACCACTCCTCTACGGACGCGATCTTATTCCGTTTGGCGTGAAACCCGGTCCAGAGATTGGCAAGATTTTAGCAGATGTCGAACACCAACGTGATGAAAACACAATTCGCACTCGCGAAGACGCGCTCGAATATGTTCGTACGCTTTTAAAGCGTCTCCCAAATCCATTTAGGAAATAAAATACCCCGACATTCCGATGCCGGGGGTTCAGGGTGGGCCGCGACTCCCGCCCGAGCCTTCGCTCAGGCCGCCTTGGGGGTCGCGGCCGTCTGAGGGAGGACGTGGCTTCCGCTACCCTCCTTGGGTTCGTCGCTGTTCGGAGACTCGATGGTCCCAGGGCTGGACCAATCGTGCACTGGCTTGAGTTTCCCGCTGCGAAGCAACAGGTACGCTTGCTCGATCTTGTCGAGATCGTCTCCGATGATCTCGACTGATGTCTTGAGCTTGCCGAGCTGCACGTCCTTCACGCGTTGCGCGCTGATGGAGTGAATGCCCTCACCGCAGGTGTACATCCCTTCTTGAGGCAAGAACCCCTCATGGATGTCGGCTCGAAACGAGTAAATCGGTCCGAGCTCGGCCGGATACGGACGGCCAATCGCCTTCCGCTTCAAGCCCGGCGTACTCACGTTCCGAATGAAGATCGAGATGTTGCCGTTGGGCATCTCTTGCACCTCATGGAACCGCTTGTTGAACGGAATGCGACCGTCGCCTATGTAGGCGTCGATCTCCTCTCGCGTCACGCCATGCGCCGTGAACTCCACGATTAGACCCATAAGGCCTCCTTAGGTACATGTTCTTGTTCGGGATGGAACGGGGTATTCAATGTTTGCCATAGGATTGACGATTTGTCAACACGTACACGCCCACCTACTATAGCGAGAGATCACTTATTTTAAGCCTAACCTATGCTAAAAACCTACGAAACAAGAACCTTTGCCCTCGAGGCTTTAGACGGTCTTTCCGAAACCCAGATCGCTGAACACCTCAAGCTCTATGCTGGATATGTGAAGAATACCAATGCTTTGCTTGAACATTTGGAGCCTTCCGAGGCCACAAGACGCATTGGGTTTGAATACAATGGCATGCGCTTGCATGAGTACTATTTTAGCCAATTTGAGAAGTCTGAAGGGTCAAAAGAAGCTCTTAAGCAAGCCATTTCTTTGCAATATGGCTATTTTGAAGGCTGGCAAAAACAGGCCACAGCTACCGCCATGCTACGCGGCATCGGCTGGGTGCTACTTGTGCAGGATGAGCTCAATGGCAATTTACTCACGATCTGGGTTAGCGACCATGAGCTTGGCCAACTAGGGGGTCAAAAAGTTCTTTTTGCGCTCGACGTTTGGGAACATGCCTATACGGTAGACTACAAGCCAACTGAACGCGCGAAATACCTTGAAGCCTTTTGGAAGAATCTGAACTGGCAACAAGTCGAAGAACGATACATCGCATAGGTAAGAAAAGAGCGGTCCGAAAGGACCGCTTTATAGTAGGAGCAGACTCTGAACGAGGGAGAGCCCCAGAGCACAGAGGAGAAAGATGTGGAGGAACCGCAGAGCGGCTCGGCGATTCGGACGATCCCATGTCCACTGAAAGGACAGTCCCTGCAGGATCAGTCCTGCGATCGCAATCAGAGCGATGTATTTCACTTACGCGTTCTCCTTTTAATTAGGGTGTTCGAGAAGAAAAGTTAAGATATTATTCCAAAAATGTCAATCCTTTCGGGACTGTCACACAAGCGTAGTCTACGCGTTTTCAAGATAACTCTATGTCCAATACTTCTCGCTGGCTCATCGGTTCTGTGATGGTCATTGTCCTTGGCGCCGTCTTTCTCTCAAACGGATTACTCCCGACCGTTGCGAAAGGGCTACCACGCGTCAAAAACAATTTTCTTACAACGATTGGAAAGATTATGCCGTCAGGGCAAGATCCAAAATACCTCTTCCAAATCCAAAACGGACTCGCTGTGATCGGAGTAGAAGAATCAAAAGATTTTGCAGAAGATCATGCTCTTTCGCTCTACACCGCAAATAGTAAAACAGGCTCGCTTACTCCCCTTGTAAAACGCGATCTCTCTGGACCAGGACACAACATTAGTTTCGAAGTTGGCGAATTCTCAAAAGTACTTCGCGTAGAAACCATGACGCAGTGGGAAGGATATGACGACCGATACGCCGACTACATTCGTATTGATGACGGGACGCTCGCCTTTACCACGCGCTATCAAAATGGACAGGCTGTTATCCTCACGCACGATGGTACTTCACTCGATATCACGCTCGCTCCAAAGGAAGGATGTGATAGCAATTCAGTTGAGCCGGCCAGGACCGTCAACATCACAGGCGTGATTGTAAATGGAAAAGAACTCTCTTTTAAAAAATCTTATCCTGTCACCTGTAGCATCTCTGAAATGATGAGCGCAGGATTCTATCCTGATATTCAAGAGCCTTGGTACAGCGGCGATCTCACCGCTCAAGGAGCGGAATATGCTTATGTATCACTTCCATTTGGTGCAAGCCTGAGAATTGATCTGAAAAAATTCTCCGCAGAGGCTATCACTCTTATTGAAAATTAATCTTCGCAGAACAAAAATCCCCCAAAGAATATTGGGGGATTTTTGACATCTCCATTTACTTCTGCAAACGTATATTCTGTTCTATCACTGGGGGTGAACATGGAACGGACAGTTGTGACGACGACAGAGGAGCTTTCTCTCAAGAGCTACCGCTACTGGACCGCCTCACTCGTACGCGGGCTCAATTCCCCTGGGTGGGTCACCATTCAACCCATACGCAGAGATGTGAAACAATCCAAGGACCTGAACGCAAACGAGCGCGAGGAGCTCTACGAGACGATCGTCCCGAACCTCGAGGGGATGATTCAAACTGTTCTCGGGCCGATCATTACGCATCAACAGTGGGTGAGTAAACAACTCTATCTCATCCCACACGAGGTCACCCAAACCTCGGATGAGCTCTACGCCGCCTACTATGCGGCACTCCATGCCGCCTCCGCCTAATCCACCTACGCTTCTGCTTCGGCGGATGCACTTGGCGGATTTTTTATAAAAAAATACTCTCACGGATGAGAGCTAGATGCGGCGTTGCACGAGTGGGACAAGCTCGTGGAACCAGGCGATGAAGATGCCAATACACACAAGAAATACGGCACCAGGAATCCAGAGGAGCGGGAGTTCGCCGACCACGGCGCGAGCAAGCGGGATGTGGATCAGGTACATCCCGAGCCAGGGATTCTCATACCGCTGCGCCACACACCAACACCCGAGCAGGATGTCCGCGATGAGCATGGTGACGTTCCCGACGAACACGGTCTGATCGGCTGGATAGTCAACAAGCCAATACAGAACGAGCTCGACGATCGCGCCAACCGCACTCGCTGCCGCCAAGAACTTGATCTTGTGGCGGCTTGTCATTCTTCCCGACATCATCCTCCCCTTCTCTTCGTGTCGGAAACGGCACGAGCCTGCACACGCTTCCGAACGTACTCGTACCCACGGATTGCGCACACTACCAGCATGAAGACGGTCAGATCACTCACGATACCGCTCACAGCGGCTACGTCATGAGAGTACCCAAACGCGTGTTCGAGAACGACCTCCACACCGATCCCAACCAGCAGCATGATGATCACGACCTGCACGAGAGCGTTTCCCGTCTCACGATCCATGCCCCACCTCCTCTGAACAATGACGTGCGGAATGTGCGTGAAAACACGCGTTCTGTCAATCCCAAAGGTTTGACTCAGGGCACACTTTGCTCCATCCTGCGTGGCAAATGGGCGTTCTCCTCCATATCGATAAACTCGACAAAGCACATGGGCTCCATGTGCTCTTTGAAGAGGCGAACCTCTCCATCAGCGAAGGCGAAAAAATTGGCTTCATCGGACGAAACGGCGCGGGGAAATCAACGCTCCTTCACCTCATCGTTGGCGATGAAGCTCAAGACGCGGGTGAAATTGTGATTCATCCAGCCTGCAGACTCGGCTATCTCAAGCAGCACGAAGACTATCAATCTGGAGAAACCGTACTCGAGTATCTTGAACGCATCTCACAAAAAGAAGAATGGAAATGCGCAAAGATGGCTGGAAGTTTTGATATCAAAAAAGAGCGGCTTCATGTCCCCTACGAGTCACTTTCTGGTGGATATCGCATGCGTGTGAAAATTGCGGCGATGCTCCTGCGCGAGCCAAATCTTTTATTACTTGATGAACCAACCAACTTTCTTGATTTGCAAACGCAGCTTCTTCTAGAACGCTTTCTTCAAGAATGGAATGGTGCTTTTGTGATCGTTTCGCATGATCGAGAGTTCTTGATGAGCACATGCGAGCAAACGCTTGAAGCCGAACGCGGAAAACTCTTTCTCTTTCCTCGTCCCGTGGATGAATATCTTGAATACAAAGAAGAAAAACTCGCGCTTGATGTAAAATTCAATCAAAACATTGATACACAGAAGAAACATCTTGAATCATTTATCAATCGATTCCGCGCTAAGGCGTCAAAAGCCTCGCAAGCGCAGTCGAAGATGAAGCAACTTCGCAAACTCAAGACCATTGATATTGCTGGCGCACTCAAAACAGTAAAAATTCGCATTCCCGCTGTTGATCATCGAAAGCAATTTGCCGTGCGCGCGCTTCGTCTTGCGATCGGATATGGATCAACAACCGTTGCAAAAGACATTCACTTCGAAATTGATCGTGGCGAACGTGTAGCAGTGCTTGGAGAGAACGGAAAAGGAAAATCGACACTCTTGAAAACACTCGCAGGACACATTGAAAAACTCGATGGGACTTTCACGTGGAATAACCGCTTGCGCATTGGATTTTATGATCAACATGCGCCTGATGCGCTCTATCCTGAAGACACGATCTGGAATTATCTCCAGCGCACCGCTACCGCAGGAACGGACGTAGAAGATTTATTGCGCATGTCAGGAGATTTTCTTTTTCCAAAAGATGATCTTGAAAAGAAAGTTGCCATGCTTTCCGGAGGAGAACGCTCACGTCTCGTACTTGCAGGGCTCTTATTGTCGCGTCCGGAAGTGTTGCTACTCGATGAACCAACAAACCACCTCGATCTTGAGACCGTGGAGGCGCTTGGAAATGCACTTCGTCGTTGGAATGGAACTGTCATCTTCATTTCTCACTCGCGTACATTTGTGAATCTTGTTGCGACACGTATTCTCGATGTCAGAAATAATACAGTTCGATTGTATGCAGGCACGTACGAAGAATATGTGTACGATATTGCAAAGGAAGAAGGACTGGTAACCATAAAAGAGCAGTTAGCAGAGAGCAAAGAGCAGGAGGAAAAAACAACGAGCAAAGCTGAGCGATTTGAGAAACAAAAAGAATTAAAGCGCGCGATCTCAAAAGTAGAGAAACAACTCGAAGCGCTGGAGGAAGAACGGAATAATATTATGAAATTGTTCACGCAAGATCCTGCTAAATTTGATCTTGAACGTAATCGAAAACTCACCACGCTCGAAACCATGATTCAACATACGGAATCAGAATGGAATCGGCTCACGGATGAGCTTCTACAACTTGAGAAATAAAAAAGAGCCAGTTGGCTCAGTTGATCGGACGGATGAGGTCGGAGGGCTCGACAACCTTGTGACGGTAGACCGAGATGGACATCGCGAAGGTGCAAATGAAGGACACGATGTCCATCAAGATCAGGGCGATGCGGATGCTGAGCGAGCTCGTGCTGGTGTGGCTCCACTCATTGAGCGGAGGGATCTGAGTGGTCATGATCCAGGCCGTGAGTCCCGCATACACGGCTGCGAACACCATGAATCCGAACACCATCCACTTGATCGAAAGTTGAGACATCGAAACCTCCTAACATAGGGCGAACGTACTAATCGGAATCCTATGGATTCCCAGCAAATAGTCAAGTCTAAAGCCATACATATCAAAATCCCCCGGCTCTCGTCGGGGGATTTTGTTGGTGCGCGAGGATGGATTCGAACCATCGACCGGGCGTGTATAAGACGCCTGCTCTAACCAGCTGAGCTACTCGCGCATGCAGACAGAAAGATACGGCTGGGTGCCAGACGTGTCAAAAACCCCAATATCATCTATGCTGCCGTCATGGAACCACAAGTCTGGCTTATTAGCCCCGATCAACAGGATGAGCGTCTCGATGTCTTTTTGACGTCCATGCTCCCAGAACGTACCCGTAGCAGCATCCAAAAGCTCATAAAAGACGAGCGTGTAACCGTAAACGGCAAGCCAGTGAGCGTGCATCGCTTCTTGAAAAACGGCGATAAAGTGGCTTGGAATGGCCAAGAAAAGATTTCTAAGGCGAAAATCTCGGTCAAAGTCGAAACAGGTCCACTCCCCGACTTCAATGACATGATTATTGAAGAAACGGCTGACTGGATCGTCATCAACAAACCAACAGGCCTCATGGTTCACCCAGACGATGGGCAGAAAACTGGCACCTTAATCGATCTTCTCATGGCCCACGACCCAAAGATCGGTAAAATCGGTGAAGACCCAGAACGACCTGGTATCATCAGCCGCCTTGACCGGGAAGTAAGTGGATTGATGGTGATCGCCAAAACGCAACACGCCTTTGATGAACTCAAGAAGCAGTTCTCTGGACGAACGGTTCGTAAGTCATATCTTGCTTTCTGCTATGGCAACCTGCCGCTTGAAGAAGGTGAGATCAAATTCCGTATCGCACGTTCAACAACACAACCTCGCATGGCTGCTCGTCCTGAAAATGAAAAGAAGGAAGGAAAGGCTGCATGGACGCACTATATCGTTCGCGAGCACTTCAAGAGTGCGACGCTCGCTGACATCGAGATTCTTTCGGGCCGTCAGCATCAGATTCGTGCGCATTTGCATGCCATGCAGACTCCCGTGATCGGTGATCAGCTCTACGCCATCGAAAATACCAAACGAAATATTCAAGCGCCTCGCCTCATGCTGCAAAGCATCGCTCTTGAATTCGACGATCCAACAACAGGCGAACGAAAAAAGTTCAAACTTGATCCAGATCCAGCGTTCGAAACCATGGCCGAAGAATTCAGACGCTCATGAACCCGATTTTCGTCATTGTTGGTCCCTCTGGAGTTGGAAAGACCACACTCCAAGAACGACTCCTTGCTCAAAAGGAGTTAAAGCTCGCGCGCGTCATCACAACAACCACTCGTAAACCACGTCCAACGGAAACGGAAGGCGATCAGTATTATTTTTGTACTCCAGAACGATTTCAAGAGATGCTCGAGAACGGTGGACTCGTGGAATGGGTGGAATCATTCGGAAGACAGTATGGGACATCGCGTGAAGAATTAGACCGTAAACTCGCCCAAGGACCCGTGCTCATGATCTTGGATATGCGAGGAGCCTTTGCGATCAAAAAGCTCTACCCAGACACGCATATCCTCTTTATTGATGCGCCACGTGCGGATCTGATACGTCGCATCGAGGAACGTCCTGGAACCACCCCTGAAGACCTCGAGCGCAGAATTGCGCGCATGGATCAAGAAAAAGCGGATGCGGTTCGAGCCGATATCACTCTCATGAATCCAGATGGCGAAATTGAAGACACCTTCCAGAACATTTTGAGCTACATTTCCACGGTTCTTCGCGGTCAGGTACACTAGGCAACAATTATGAAAATGTTTCTCTTAACCATGGCGGGTGTTTTTGCTTTCGCGATGCCGATCGCTCATGCTCAAACTTCGCCTACACAAACAATCAACTGGACTGCCTCCACCTTTGGCACCAGCAAAACTTCGGTTAAAGCAGATGGAATTGATAACACCACTATCTCGGTTACGGTGAAGAATCTCTATTTTGGAAACATGTCGGATCAGACAGTGCAGCTCATCTCTTCACGTGGTGATACGGATGAAATCGTTGCCCTCACGCCCGTCACGAACAGTACGGGTCGCGCTAGCTTTCTTGTACGCTCGCTTCGCAATGGGACTTCCACCTACACGGCTATTGTGAACGGCGTTACATTCCCAGATAAGCTCGTCACCGTTTCCTATACAGCCGGTCTCTCGCTCGCCCTCCCGGTGGGTTCCCTCGTCAAAATCCCAGACGACAACAATGTCGACTCGCTCTCAGATACTGCGGTCTATTACTACGCCTCAAATGGGAAACGCTACGTATTTCCGAATGAGAATACCTATTTCACTTGGTACGGAGACTGGAGCAATGTGCAAATTATTCCCATTGATCAAATGGCGCTTATCCCGATTGGCGGAAACGTGACCTATCATCCAGCCTCCAGACTCGTAAAATTTCAAACAGATCCAAAAGTGTATCTTCCTACCAGAGGCGGTCTCCTGCGTTGGGCAAAGACAGAAGAAGTAGCACGCCAATGGTTTGGCGCAAACTGGAATCAGCATGTCGATGACATTAGCGAAGCCTTCTACGTAAACTACAAATTCGGAGAACCAATCGCTGGACCCTATGACATTTCAATTCAAGTTATCCGCGATACAGTCGGAACCGTGAATGAAAACTTAGGACTCGGAAAGTACTAGCCAACAAATAAAAATCCCCGCTTCTTTCGAGAGGCGGGGATTTTTTTAGACCTTTGCTTCGCGGAGCTTGATGCTCTTGATCTCACGAATGCGCTTCTTTGTGTTACGCATGAAGCCGATGTCCTTGCGGCGAGTCTGGATCATCTTCATGAGCTCGATCTTGGTGATGACTGGTGAGAAGATCGGGAAAATACGCTCGACGCCGATCCCATCAGTTACCTTGCGAACGGTCATGGTCTTGGATACGCCATTACCACCAACCTTCAAAACAAGGCCTTCAAAGACCTGCACGCGCTCTTTCTCTTCGCCTTTCGCGCCAATATCTTTGATTTTCTGGTGGACGCGGATGGTCATGCCGGTCTCGATTTGAGACGGGGTGATAACGGCCGGGAATTGGGTGATTTCAGACATATCGGAATGGGCCAAAGGTTAGCCGAGAATCGAAAATGAGTCAAGAGTTATAACGCTTCCCTCAAGTACTTCCCCGTCCAACTCTTCTTATTCTTCGCAATATCCTCTGGTCGGCCTTCAGCGACCACGAGACCGCCCTTCATGCCACCTTCAGGGCCCATGTCGATGACCCAGTCACTCATACGGATGACGTCGAGGTTGTGCTCGATAACGAGGACGGTGTTCCCCTTGTCGACGAGTGCATTCAACACCCCCATCAAGCGCTTGATGTCTTCAAAGTGCAGACCTGTGGTTGGTTCATCCAAAATGTAGATGGTGCGGCCCGTGGCGCGACGAGAAAGTTCCGTGGCGAGTTTTACACGTTGCGCTTCTCCACCAGAGAGCGTTGTCGCTGACTGGCCAAGGCGTACATATCCCAAGCCAACCTCGTGAAGCACATTCAACTTATCGTAGATGAGCGGAAGATCAGCAAAGAACCGACGACCTTCTTCAACGGTCATATCGAGAATGTCAGCGATGTGTTTTCCGCGCCACGTAATTTCAAGTGCTTCTGAGTTGTAGCGCTTGCCCTTACAATCCGCACACTCGACATAGACGTCTGGCAAAAATTGCATCGAGATCTGCACATGACCATCACCACCACACGCTTCACAACGTCCACCGCCTTTTACATTGAATGAAAACTTACCCGCATCAAAGCCACGTGTTTTCGCTTCTGGAATCTCTGTGAACAAATCGCGAATCGCCGTGAATACGCCTGTGTATGTCGCTGGATTCGAACGTGGCGTACGACCAATTGGTGACTGGTCCACGGACACGACTTTATCGATATGATCGAGACCCTCAAGCTTTTTGTGCTCACCTGCTGGGTCTTTCGAACCGTAGAAATGCGTCGACAATGCACGGCCAAGAATATCAAGCACGAGTGTCGACTTTCCCGAGCCAGAAACACCTGACACGCATACCAATTGTCCAAGTGGAATCTTTACGCTCACGTTCTTCAAATTAAATGCCGTCGCACCATGCACAGTGATACTCTTTCCACTCCCCTTGCGACGCGTCTTTGGAGATTCCAATTTCTTTTTTCCAGAAAGATACGCTCCTGTTTCACTCTCTTTATTCTTTTTTAATTCCGCGAGCGTTCCTTGAGCAACAATTTCTCCTCCATATTCACCCGCGCCAGGACCTACATCAACAATATGATCTGCTGCGCGCATGACAGCTTCATCATGCTCAACCACAACAACCGTGTTCCCAAGATCACGAAGACGCTTGATCGTTTCAATCAATTTTTCATTGTCGCGTTGATGCAACCCGATGGATGGTTCATCCAAAATGTATGTTACGCCCGAAAGCTCTGAACCAAGCTGGGCAGCCAAACGAACACGCTGCGCTTCTCCACCGGAAAGCGTCATTGCTGATCGATCAAGCGTAAGATAATCCAAACCAACATCAAGCAAATTGCGCAGACGACGCTTCACTTCTCCTGTCACCTGGTCAGCAACGAGGCGTTCACGCTCTGTGAATCCTGCCACATCAGACACGCGACCGGGCGCATTACCATGCGCCCCTACGCGGGTGATTTTGGATGGTTTGGCTTTGACTGGGCCTTTTCCCAATGTTTCAAAAAACACCACGATTTCATCCAAAGGAAGACGCACCAAATCAGAAATTGTTTTGTCTGCCACCTTCACCGCGAGCGCTTCTTTACGTAAACGCAATCCATCACAATCAGGGCAGGTGAGCTCACGCATGTACTGCTCGATTTCTTTCTGGACGTATTCAGAATCCGTTTCTTTGTGTTTGGTCGCAAGCATGGCAAGAATTCCTTCAAACTCACCATCGCCATTTAATAAAATATTAAGCGTCTTTGGCGAAAAAGTTTCAATCGGTTGATTGATGGTGAATCCATGCTTTACTCCGACTTGCTCGAGCTGTTTCAACTGAGCTGTCTGAGACCCTGCAATGCGCGTCCAAGGCTTTACGGCGCCCTGTGCAAGCGTGAGACGCTTATTTGGAATGACGAGCTCTGGCTCAAGCACAAGCTTAATGCCGAGCCCCGTACAGGCAGGACAAGCACCATGCGGTGAGTTAAACGAAAACAAACGCGGTTCAAGCGCTGGTAAACTCACGCCACATGGCGAGCAAAACAATGACTGAGACAGTAAAATTTCTTCGCTCGAATCTTCATTCAATAAAATCACCATCCCCTTACTCAAATCAAGAGCCTTTTTTGTAAATTCAATCGCACTTTCCATCACCATTGGTGACTTCTTCTCAATCGTCGCAACAACCGCTTCGATGCTATGCGGAATTGTTTTATCAATGCGTGTATCGAGCATTTCTTCGACGTCCACGATCGTGCCATCGAAACGCACTTCTTTTATTCCTGCATCGCGACATGTTTTAAGCGCGACTTTGTGTTCGCCTTTCACTTCGCGAACGAGTGGCGCCAATACCATGACTGGAGCGGTTTTCACGAGCTCAAATAATCGCGCAGCAATATCTTGCTGTGACTGTTCTGTGACTGGCTTTCCACAGGTCGAACAATGCATTCGACCAGCGCGCGAAAACAACAAACGTAAGTGATCGTAAATTTCCGTAACCGTTCCGACCGTGGAACGTGGATTATGAGAAGTCGATTTTTGGTCAATCGCGATCGTTGGGGTCAATCCTTCGATGGAATCGACATCTGGCTTGTCCTGCAATTCCATGAACTGACGAGCATACGATGACATGGATTCCATGTAACGACGCTGTCCTTCTGCATGAAGCGTATCAAAAGCAAGAGACGACTTTCCAGAGCCAGAAAGGCCCGTCATCACGATGAACGCGTTCTTCGGGAGGTCGATCGAGACGTTCTTCAGGTTGTTCACCCGCGCGCCTTTGATGGAGATCCGTTGCAACGAATGCTTGGACGACATGTTGGCGGCGACGCTACCACCAAAAGGAGAGCGTGGCAAGACCCTCTGGTGAGGGTTATCGCGCGGTACAAGGCGTACCGATCGTTCCTACCTTCTCCGCGCATACGCCGATTTGTTGTGCAGCAGCTGGACTTCCCGACATGAGATAGGTCCAGACACGCTCTCCAGATGATGGACAGTAAACACAGGTATACTGCTCAGTTGGTCCTCCTGAGCAAACTAAAGGCGTAACCACTGAGCCCGCCGAACCATTATGAACGCATGGCGTCACACGTGGCTCAACTTCAAATGGTCCACCAGACCTCGCACGAACACCTCCCGCAGGATTATCTTCATGTACATACTCTGCTTGTAAGGTGGAATCGGGATAACAATATCTCCCACGCCAAGGATTTTCAGGCCCAATGCAAGCCATCCCGGTCACTTGCGATGCCGTGATCCAACCCATTGTCCACACAGCACCACAGTCTTGATTTGAATAGCACATCGACGCATCAGGAACACGTCCATTGTTACTCGAATACCCATCAATACGAAGCATTGGCTCAACACTCCCGCGACAAGTTTTATAATCCCGACCAGCAAACACCTCTCCTCTTGGTTGCACGCATTCTAAATCGGTTGCACATGTAGCCTCATCGACTCCCGTGGAACCAGCATCTTGGTCCAATGGACCACAAGGAAGGCCAAGCGGAACATTTGTCGGCGGTGTACACACATTCCAATTCGTCAGGCAATACAAACCAGGATCACAACTATTTGAATCATGACACGGAGCGCCAGCGTCACCATTCGAGCACATCTTCACATTGCCACCCATGTTAAATAGCCCCCACCATCCTGCTCCAGCGGCTGTAACAAATGCTCCAATGACATGGCCAGTCCAAGTCCCCAAGGTTGCTGCCCCAGGTATATGTGTTGCAGCGCCTATTCCACCGCCAGCTTCACTTCCTGCGGCCGCTCCTGTGCGTACCGCTGAACCCATCACTTCACCCGTATCTGTTCGATAAACATATTGAGCTTCAACACAGTGTTCTTCCTCTCCTTGGCAGTCAGAATCCGTATTACACTGGCCAGCTCGCACGGCATCTGGAATATCTAACTCAGTACAAGCTATCTTTTCAGGAGGATTGAGCGTCAAAATTGTTGTTGCTGGATTCACCGTCGATAAAATCGTATACGCGCCAAGTACGAGCAGCATCCCGATGAGTGCATCACGAATTATATCTTTACCTGCTTGCACACTCCCCATACTCGCCCCAAATAAATATCGAAACCCTCCATATACCGTCATTACAATCGCAACCACGAGAACGATACTCACCATGTAGCGATACGCGACATTAATATAATCTGCCAACCCATTCACCTCTGTTATCCCGCCAATAGCAGTCCCAAGATGAACAGGAAATACATCTCGAACAGCCGTTGGACAACGTGGCAATTCCATTCTCAATGCAGGGCCCGTACTTCCAGAACGTTCGCGCGCGCCTCGCTCCACCGTGCAACTTGAAGCTGCGTCCGCATAGCATTCACCGCAAATTTCTTCACGATATCCAGATTCACAATGAGTTGTGCTCCACGGACCACCTGCCAGACCCGCGCAATACGTTCGGCACACATTACAAGTCGCATCACGATTCGATGCTGAAAAAGCCAACGTAGTCGCTGCCGCAGTATCGATTGGCACTGACGAGGCGAAGGTTTGAACATTATGATTACAAATAGAAGTCTCCGTCTGTTTACACCAACAATGAACCGGAACATCAAGTGCAGCCGCAGGAAACGGCAACATGAATGCGAGGAGAGCGAGAAATCCAAAGAAGCGTGAAAACATATTATTTTGCATTCAGAAAACGATTTACAAGATACTCAAATGTTTCACGGGATGGCGCTCCTTGAATCTTCACACCATTAAAGAAAAACGTCGGCGTGCCTTCTACACCCGCTGACAACCCAACGGATTGATCATGTTGCACTACTTGTTTTGTTCGTTCTGAAGACATGCACGAATTATACGCAGTAAGATCCAGACCTGACTCGCGCGCTAAATTCAATAATATATTTTCCGTAAATGTCGCTTGGTTGAGATACAGCTTGTCGTGATATGGCCAGAACTTTCCTTGTTCTTGCGCGCAATGCGATGCATACGCTGCCAATGTTGCTCCCGGGTGTACGTCCTCAAGAGGAAAGTGACGAATAATCAACTTCACATTCTCTTGATGCGCCATCACACGTTCACGAACGATCTCAAACATTTGCCGACAATACGGACATTCAAAATCTACAAACTCTACAATTGTGAGTGTTGGCGATGCCGAACCGATCGATGGGGCTGTCGGATCAGCTAAGAGATCGAGATCTGCCTGAGACACATTCTTATTCGCAAGAATATGACTCACTGAAGACTCGAGTCGCTGATCAAGCAAAGGATTCGCATCCCCACTTTGAATTGCTCGATAATATGTATAGACCTCACGACCAAAAAACAATCCTCCAATGAGAATGAGCGTACCAAGCAAGAGACCTAATGTTTTCCAGACGGACATCGGCGCCATTATATCATGATTGACGAAATGACCGTTCAGGGCTAATGTCGGGCCTATATGCGACAAACCATTATCGCCATCGCCATGATCGTTATTTCGATCCTCCTTTCGGTGGCTATCTTGCTCCAACAGCGCGGAAGCGGACTTGGCTCAGCTTTTGGCGGAGACGGCAACGTTTTCCGTACTAAGCGCGGTCTTGAAAAGGGCTTATTTTACGCGACGATTGCCCTCGCTTGTCTTTTCTTTGGAACCGCCATCGTCAACCTGATCGTGGCATAAAATCGCGTCACGCTCCCCGCGTAACGCCCCATTATTATGTACCCCTTTTTTGAGCGTCTCCGCACGACTTGGAAGAGGGTCTTTTTTTGGCAACAAACTCCCCCGACAGATTCATCGGACGAATTTATTCCCCACCATGGACACGACCACAACTTGGTCTTGTCAGTAACTTCACCGCGTCGCATCCCTCGATGGAAGCAGCTCCGCTTCATCAACCGCGTACTCGACCAATCTGAACGACGCCTCTTTTGGGGGGCATTGATCATTTTTGTCGTCGCTTTCGGATTTGCTGCGTACGGAATTGCGAGCCTCAATCTCGAACGCGTTCCTGCTTCGGGTGGTGAGTATACAGAGGGACTTATCGGCTCCCCTAAACTTATCAATCCCCTGTTCGCACCAACGAATGACGTTGATCGCGATCTTGTAACACTCGTGTTCTCAGGGTTATTTCGTTTAGATCCAAATCTCCAAGCGCAACCAGATCTTGTGAGTTCCTATCACTGGTTAGACGATGGAAAAACACTTGAAATCAAGCTACGTGAAGATATTCGATTTCACGACGGGATTTCGGTCACCGCAGACGACGTAAAGTTCACGTACGATGCCATTAAAAATCCTGAATGGCGCAGTCCGCTCGCCTCGAATTTTCATGATGTGGAGATCATAAAAGTTGATTCTCAAACCGTTCAATTTCACCTTACGGCCCCAGATGCACTGTTCCCGAACAGTCTCACGGTCGGTATTCTTCCCATTCATATCTGGGAAGATATTCCAGATGCTAGCGCCCGTTTAGCTGATGCAAATCTCAAGCCAATCGGCTCTGGGCCTTATCAGGCTTCCTCGTTCACTCGTGATGGACGCGGCAATATCCTCTCCTTCCAGTTGAAGCGCTCGCCTGCATTTTATGGTCTTACGCCCATGATTGAAGATATTCGATTGCGTTTTTACGCCGATCGAGCTCAAGCGTTAAGCGCACTCAATAATGGCCAAGTCGATTCCATAGCCTTCGTTCCCTGGGCTGACACTGATAAAGGCCGCACAGACCAATTACAGGCGGTGAGCCTTGAACTTCCTCAGGAAACCGTGGCGTTTTTCAATACAAAAGACAAATTGTTAAAAGACGAGAAACTTCGTCAGGCACTGAGTCTTGCTATAGATCCAGTCGAGCTCGCCTCAGTTGTAGGCGACCACGCAAAAGCTGTTACGTCCCCTTTCCCGTTCTTAACAGACACTTCAAGCACGAAGCCAGATCTTGAACAGGCCCGTAAAGAATTAGACGCCTTAGGCTGGAAGCTTGGCGAAGGTGAAACCATTCGTCATCTGGGAACAAATACGACTTCCACGAGCTCTACCTTACTCATGCTCACCATCGATGTTCCGAACCAAGCCGATCTTCTCTCGGTTGCTGACCACCTCAAGCGTCGCTGGTCTTTACTTGGTGCACAGGTCGAAGTGCGCACAGATGAAGCAGAACCTTTGCTTCGTAGCGCCCTCGAAACACGCAATTATCAAATTCTTGTTTGGAATGTCCTCCTTTCTTCTGATCAAGACCTAACCCCATTTTGGGCGAGCGCCAATACAGCAGGGCGCGGTCTTAACCTTTCAAATATTGCTGATCGTGATATCGATGCCGCCCTCACGAATGTCCAAAATGCAACCACGACCCTCGCCGTCCAGACCGCTCAGCTTAAACTTTCAAATGTCATTCGCGCCCGTGCAGCCGCGATCTTCTTACTTCGTCCAACCTACGCTCTCCTTCTGAACAAACGTGTTATGGGGGTTTCGGATATGGTGATTAGCCGACCAAGTGACCGACTTCTCCAAATCGCAAACTGGTATGTGAACGAAGCGTTGCATTGGAAGTAGCGTTGACAGCCCTCAAAAAAAGCCTCATTCTTAGGCAACAATTCATGGGCGAGTGGCGGAATTGGTAGACGCACTGGTTTCAGGTACCAGCGACCGCAAGGTCATGGGAGTTCGAGTCTCCCCCCGCCCACCATGAAAAAATATCGTAGCAATTGCTACGATATTTTCTATCAATAACACATCTCAATCCTCGGAAATTAGGTTGACCTAGGCTTCAAGATCTGGTATTATATGGAAGTAACGTTTTTCGCCCGCCGTCCAAGTCTGCTTGGAAGACGCCGAAAGTCGTGACACTTTAACTGAAGAGTTACGCGGACAGTTAAGTTTTTTTCGCTGTCTTAACGGCTATATTAGCCACAAACAACATCCAAACTATGGATCAAAAGACTACACCCCCGCGTACTCCGCAGGGGCGCTCCTCTTCCGGTGGGGCACATTTCAAGACCGGAAATCAAAGCCTTAAACAAGGTTTTGCAAAAGAAGAACACCGTGGCCCATCTGATAAGGGCGAGGTGAAACGTCGCCCAGGCGGCGCGCATGGCGGCAAGCGTGGCGGTGGTGGCGCTTTTCAGAGCGTTCCACGCATGAGCACGTTCAAGCACCAGCCATTTCGTAAAACAGGCACAGACAAGGACTCACTCGAAGGAGATGAGCGCTTGAAAGTGATGATCATCGGCGGCAACGAAGAAGTCGGCCGTAACTGTACCGTGCTCGAATATGGCAATGACATTTTGATCATTGACCTTGGTCTTCAATTCCCAGATGAAGACATGCCAGGTGTCGACTATATTATTCCAAACCTTTCTTGTTTGAAGGGTAAAGAAAAAAATATTCGCGGCGTTGTCATCACACACGCTCACTACGATCACATCGGTGGTATCCCCCACTTGATGCCCGTGCTCGGAAATCCACCTTTGTTCGGAACTGATCTCACATGCGGCATTATCGCCAAGCGTCAGGAAGATCATCGCGACAAACCAAAATTGAATTTGTTTTCCGTGAAGTACGATGACGTGCTTCAGCTCGGAAGTTTTAAGGTTGAATTCTTCGGCGTCTCACACTCCGTTCCATCTTCGGTCGGTGTGATCGTTGAAACGCCGTGCGGCATCATCGTGCACACGGGAGACTTCAAGCTTGATCCAGGTCCAGGCTCACAATCGCATCAGGAAACGGAAAAGATGATTGCCCTTGGTGACCGCAAAGTTCTCGCCCTTCTTATTGATTCAACAAATGCTTCAAAGCCAGGACGTCAGCTTGCAGAGTTCGATATTCAGCACAATATCGACGAAATCATTAAGAATGCGAAGGGTCGTATCATTATCGGAACCTTTGCTTCGATGATCGCACGCGTTCAACAAATCATTAAGGCGTGTGAACGCCAAGGTCGCAAAGTCGCCATTGAAGGCTTCTCCATGAAGTCGAACGTGATGATCGCGCAACAGCTTGGGTACATGGAAATTCAAAAAGGCACGCTCATCGAAACGCGTGACATCCACAAATATCCTCGCGATAAAACAGCCGTCATCTGTACGGGCGCACAAGGAGAAGAACGCGCTGCTCTCATGCGTATCGCAAACCGCGAGCATCCAATTCTTTCCATTGAACCGGGTGACTCTATTGTATTCTCGAGCTCTGTTATCCCTGGAAACGAACGCTCCGTGCAACGCGTGAAAGATACATTGTACCGCGAAGGCGCCGATGTCATCCATTATAAAATGATGGACGTGCACGCCGGTGGTCACGCGCAACAAGAAGATCTTGTCGACATGCACAAGATGGTAAAACCGAAATATATTGTTCCAATCGAAGGACACTATTCGTTCTTGTGTGAGCACGCGAAAGCCGCAGTCGCTGCGGGCTTCCCTGCTGAGAACATCTTCATTGCAGACAATGGTCAGATCCTCGAGTTCGACAAGCAAGGCAATGGACGTCTTACAAACACAAAAGTTGATACCACCTACGTCTTCGTCGATGGTCTCGGCGTTGGAAACACAAACCAGGTCGTCTTGCGTGATCGTACGCAGCTCGCAGGCGATGGTGTCGTGATCTTGGTCGCCGTCATCGACGGAAAGACAGGAGAACCAGCCGCTTTGCCAGACATCGTGTCGCGCGGATTCGTGTTCATGAAAGAACACCAAGAATTGATCACGGCCAGCCGTGCCAAAGCGAACCAAATTCTTCTCGACAGCAAATCTCGCGTTCCAGGTGGCGAAATCGACATCTCGAACCTAAAAGATAAGCTTCGCGATGAAATGGGAGAGTTCCTGTACATCAAGACGGAACTGAGACCGATGGTAATCCCAGTGATAATCGAAGTGTAAAGTGTAAATATATGAAAAAACGCCCTGCAGTACGCGGGGCGTTTGGTTTTCGGCTACTTACGAGCTAGGTAGATGTCGAAAAATGTTTCCGACGGAAGCATCGCACGATCGACGGACGAGAAGCCGGCATTGAGCAAACAACACTCAAGCTCGGGGGCGGTCAGGTCGTATCCGATGTTCAATGGACCAGACTCGGAGCCATCCTCTTTCTGAAGGAGCATGGTGGCGCGACGTACTTTGTAGATAGGGTCTCGCTCCGTCCAGAAGACGATATTTGCAGTGACGTTCTCGCCATACCGAATCTTGGCCACCACTTCCTTGTGATTCACCTCATCGTCCTTGAACTTGTCGAGGTACAAGACGCCGCCCGGCTTCAACACATCGTAGAACGACTTTGCTGTTTCCGTATAAGTACGGAGCGCGACTTCCCGATCGATGGGCACGTCCTGATTCCAACCGCCCACCGCGAAGATAAAGGAGTTACCGCGACAAAGCACGGCGTCGTACGTCTCGGGGGCGTACACCTGTGAGAGCTCATTCCAGTAGAGTTGCTTACACGAGAGCGAAACCCCACGTTCCCTTGCCCGCCGATGGAAAAGCTCAATCTGATCTTCGGCACCGTCAGAACACTCGATGGTGTATCCATGCTCAACGAGATTCAACGCGGGGAAACCGCTGCCGGCTGCCACATCGAGAATGCGCGACTCCTTGTCATATCCGAGTCGATGAAACAGGCCCTCCAGCTCGACCGTATAGGCGCTCGTGTCATACAGACGCTTCTCCATAAGCATCTCGAGCATCTCGACGAACGTTGGTTCGTACTCGAAAAAGAGAACCGTGTCATTTGAATCCTGTTCCATGCTCACCTACTTTCTTTGTATAGATCATTCGATGCGAAGATCCTTCAACAATTCTTTCTCCGTGCGTTCGCCACCCGCAGGCAATGGCACCGTGATAATAGTCATCCCCTCGAGGCCGAGCTCCCGCGCAACCTCTCTCGAGGCCCGGATGAAGTTGCGACACATGTTGGGGTAGAGCAGCACCAGTGCGCGATATCCACGGCTATGCAAGCGCAGAGCAAGCTCTGCGACCTCGCCGCTGCAATTGGCGCTCCCATTCCCATCAAGAAGAGTAACACCGTCAACGCTACAGCTGAGACCATCGAGTTCAAGACCGTCTTGTCCTTTGCTCAGTGCCTTCTTCACTCGCTTCCCGAAGTCGGCACGAATGTATGTTTCGCTGATCAAGCCCATTCGCGTAGGCATATTGATAAGCGCCCTACGATCGAGACCATTCTTCTTGAGAATCTCCTCAAAAACTCGCAACGTCCTACTCTCCTTATAGGAACGGTAGAACGCCGCACGCGCCGCACTAGGCTCATCCCAAGCACTCACACACGATCCCCAGTCCGTGACCAGAGTGCAGACGTCTGCCTTACGATCACCAGCCCGGAGTGTGGCAGCTAGCTGTGCCGCCCATCCGAAGGTGGCCGTCGCATGGATGCCGTAGCGCCCATACGCTTGCTCAACCAACTGCTCGGGCGCGTCGAGAAGCTCTAGCTCTTCCCCCACCATCGGATAGACACGCCCAAGGCGAGGATCCGCATGGAGGAAGAAATTTCCACCGTGGATTGCCACGGGGCCTTTGGTCTGAGCGACCATTCCGACGATCGTCGCGATAAGCTCCTTGGCATCCATTTGTCTCTTCGGCCAGTTGGAAAGGAGCTTTCGCTCCCTGGTCCGATGGGCGGCCGGATGCATCTGGCCGCTTATCGGAACCAAGGAGTATTTCTCATCTCCAACTCATCACTTTATCAAAAATACGCCATATCGTCAACGAATGTATACTCTCTATTCTCGCTATGAATAGCCTAAAATTAGGCTATTTATCACAATGTGTAAAAATATTTTGACAAGAGTGTAAAAAACCGCTATTATAGAGCCATGCCAATAGTAGCCACGGGCCTAGAACACTTCTCTTTTTCACCGCAAGAAATTGAGATTTATGAAACGGTGTTGACTTTGGGTCAACCCACGGTTGCCGAAATAGCCAAAGCCATAAATAAACAGAGAACAGCTGTCTACTTCCATATTCTGCGTTTGGTGGAAAAACGTATTCTAAGCGAAGTCCCGAAGAAGCGCTTAAAAACATATGTGGCCGTTCCCCCGTCTGAATTGGCTGGGCGACTAGATAAAGAACTGACCGACTTTAAAAGTCTCATTCCAACGCTCGAGGCATTACAGAAAATCGAACTCTCGACGCCCGTTATTGAAGTTTCAGATTCAAAACGTGGGTTTGACCAAGTTTATGATGAGCTTTCCTCTCTTCCAGAAGGTTCTACGTTTCGCGTCATCGAAGGACGTGGAGCTTTGCAAGCCGAAATGAAGCTCCTTACACAAGACCGATGGTCCTGGTTTTTCAAACGTATCATTGCGCGCCATATCGTTGCTCGCGGACTTTTTACAAAAGAAACACAACGCCTACCAAATACCAACTTCAACTCGGAAAACCAAGCATTACTCAAACAACGTATCTTTGAACTGCGGATGCTTCCCGAAAAGCAGCTCCCCTTTCAACAACTACTCCTGGTTTACGGAGACAACATGGCATATCTGTTTCCGGAAACTAACCTCGTGATCAAAATCAAACACAAAGGAATGGTCGAGGCGACAACGGCAATGTTCGAAAGTCTTTATCAGATTGCGGAACCGCAAACGTGGGCGTGATGTACGGAATTCCTCCGAAACGTAAACGACCTCCATCTCGATTCGCATAGGCGAAGAGTATTGGAGGTCGCAACAGAGTGGTACGGGAGTTTAAGGTGCTACAGAACTAGTTTCCTTTGCGGACAAGAAGGACTCGGCAAAAATCGACGATCTCAGAATCAACGGGGATTCCTACGAGTTCACGACGCTTTGTGCAAGCCGACAACATAGTCACGCACCGCTTTTTATTTGGACCACGACAGGCACTAGAGCCATACGCGATCACAAAGTAACAGCGCTGAACGTGAGGGTAAGCGTTGGCAAAGGCTACTGCCTCTGTCTCAACCGCCACCTGATAGCCGAGCGACTCAGCCCAGTCGATGATTTGTTGACGCTTACGCGCCACCTCAATCGGTGGGTTAGCTACCCAGAAGATTCGTTCTCCAGGGAGCTCCATTTCGAGTCGCGTCTTGTGACGCTTCCATTCTTGACCATCGAAAGGGCCTGCAACGCCCTTCTCGGAAAAGATCTGCTTCAACACCGTTAAGGGTGGAAGCGGATCATTTGTGACTTGCACACGATAGTGATCAGCGGGAAGCCGTTGAGCGCTGAGTAAGTTTTCGAGATCTGAGTCATAACAACTCTCCTCGTCAACCTGACCTTCGTTCATCGGCTGCATCGCTTCACGATCGTGAGCGCCATCAATCTGCCCTTGAGAAACCTGATTCTGCTGTCTTTCCTTCATGTAACCAACTTTCTTCAATGCCCTTACGCAAATCTTCTCCTTGTACGGACCATCCGTACGCATGTCTGACCTACGGTGAACATTGTGTTTGCGACCGAACTTCAAAATGAAGTACGCTCGCTCATCAAGATTAACCATGACCAGATCAATCAGTCAACCAAGACAATTCCATAAAACACTATACCCCGCCCATTCTTTCGAACGGACGGGGCCAGGAAAAGTCGTACATGCGAGCTACGCGCTCGCAAAGAGAAAGTGGTCAGAGACGTTCCACATCCGATCATAGTGCCCGCCGCCAAGGATGGGCCCACTCGCACCGCTCGTAAGAATCGCTGTGATGCGTTCATTACGCTCATGGGCGAGCGAACCGAGATCCGCGATCAGACGGTTCCGCTGGAACTCCGGGTAGGACCGAGAGAATGCCTCACGCTCCCACGGGAAGGTCAGGCGATAGTTGCAGGCGTGCGCCCACTGAATCGCTTGGTTGGTGCTCGCACTGTGATCAAACTCCTTCAAGAGGAGCGTGACCATACCAATGGGCGCCGCCACGTCGCGAAGCGATTCATGAATGTACTGTTCGTGCTTGCTCTCATCCCAGAGCTCGTTCACGTTCTCTTTGCCGTATTTCTTGATGAGTTCGGCGTAGAGAGGTCGCGTTGCAGACTCAATATGCACGCGATAGTGATACAGATCGTTCACGAAAATCATTTATCCAGCCTCCGGGGTAAAAGGGGTGCTTACGCACGTTAGTGAAATATCACTGTGTGGTCAATGGATCGAATATACAATCAAGGAGCTACAGAACGCCATGAATTTGAGGGGGCGCGATAAATCCAAGGGCGCGATGAATTTAGAGGGCGCAATGAATTTAGAGGGCGCGATAAATCGCGCCCCTACGATGAGGGGCACGCTGTTGACAATCGAACAAATTCATGGAACGCGGTATGTATGGACTATCATCGCCAATCGATTCGCTTACCTCGATTCAACTACCATTCAGCGGGTGCGTATTTTGTGACAATTCGTACCCATGAAAGGGCGAGTATCTTTGGAATAATTCAAAATAGCGAAATGCAACCTAACGAGAATGGTGATATCGCGAAAAATACTTGGGATGAAATCCCTGAATACTCGGAATACGTTGATACGGATGAATTTATCGTCATGCCGAATCATGTACATGGAATTGTTTGGATCAAGGACCAGGGCGCGATAAATCGCGCCCCTACAAATACAACGATGACGTTGGGGGAAATCATTCGATCATACAAAGCGCGGGTGACGCGACAAATCCGATTGGCGGGATCAACGTACGGGGTGTGGCAACGCAATTATCACGAACGAATTATCCGAAATGAACCAGAGTTGAATGCCATTCGTCAATATATTCGAAACAATCCCGCAAAATGGGAATTGGACGATTTCCATTCACCATTTGGTGGTAATCATTCATCGTAGGGGCGCGATTTATCGCGCCCTTGGCTGTATCGCGCCCCTGGCTGTATCGCGCCCTGGCGATATATCACACGCCATTCAAATACCACCCAAACACGCCACCCGATCGTGCCCCATACGATTACGAACCAGGGCGTGATAAATCACGCCCCTACACATCGTGGGTTCAGGGCGTGATAAATCATGCCCCTACACATCGAAACGTCCTTCGGATACCATTCACGCATGAAAGACCTCGTATTTTCAGGCGTAAAGCCTACCAGCGTGCCGCATCTAGGGAACTACATCGGCGCGATTAAACAATGGGTCGATATTCAAAAAGATCATCGCTGTCTCTTTAGCATCGTTGATTTGCATGCAATTACGGTTTCGCAAGATCCAAAAGAACTCCGTCAGAATACGCTTGATATTGCCGCAACGTATCTCGCGTGTGGAATTGACCCAGCTCGCTCCTGCATCTACGTGCAAAGTGAAGTCGCGGAACATACCGAGCTCGCATGGATTTTGAGCACCATCGCAAAAATGGGTGAACTCGAGCGCATGACGCAATTCAAAGACAAATCCCAAAAAGGTGGCGCGGAACGCGCGGGGCTTGGGCTCTTCGCCTATCCCGTTCTCATGGCCGCGGATATTCTCCTGTATGACACGAGTGCCGTCCCAGTTGGCGAAGATCAAATGCAGCACTTGGAACTCGCCCGCGTACTCGCACGACGATTCAATCAACAATTTGGCGAGACGTTTATCATTCCACAAGCGCTTATCCAAAAGCACGGAAGTCGCGTGATGGATTTACAGAATCCAGAAAAGAAAATGTCGAAGAGCGAAGACGCGAAAGCAGGAACAATCTCACTTGATGAAGATGGAGACTCGATTCGTAAGAAGATCATGCGCGCGGTTACAGATACCGACGGTGGAGTCGCGTGTAATCTGGAAACGAAGCCTGCTGTCTCAAACCTGATGGCGATCTATCATCATCTGACTGGTAAAACGATGAAAGAAATAGAACAGCTCTACGCCGGCAAAGGCTATGGCGACTTCAAGAAAGATCTAGCAGAGATTGTCGTCACGACGCTCGGTCCGATTCGCAACAAGATAGAAGACTATCGCAAAGAACCAAAAGAACTTCAAAAAATTCTCGATTCTGGACGCGACAAAGCAAAAGCAATGGCCGAAGCTAAAATGAAAGTCGTGCGTGAACGCGTTGGATTGGGACGCTAATTACTTTTTCGTCATCACCCACGTTCCATCCCACCCTTCTGGTGGGGGTGTTTGAAGATAGATTTCGCAACGTTCTTTCAGATGTTTTGTAGTCACATCATCGGGACGTGCAACTAACAGTTTTTCAGCTGCATGAAGCGCCTCATGAAAACGTTTTTCAAAATACGCATTCAGCGCGCCTTCAAAATCACGGGCAAATGTTAAATCGATGTCAGCAACTTTTCCTGCTGCCCCAAGCACTTCAAACATACGCACTGGCTCTTTCTTGCCCTTCACGGCCACCTGATCGAGCAAGCGCGTCACATATCCATCCCCCATTGCTTCACGCGTTTGACCCGTCACGATAATCATCACGCCATATTCTTTACAGAGGCTTTCTGTGCGCGATGCGAGGTTTACGCTATCGCCGATCACCGTGTAATCGTAGCGTGTTTCTGCACCGATATTTCCAACAACCATGTCCCCTGTATTCATTCCGACGCCAACTTTTAATATAATTCCGTTTGGAAATACTCCTTCTCTATTCATTTCGGCAAGACGATCTCTCATTCGAATAGCGCAGCGCACAGCACGAGCAGCATGATCGGGCTGATCAAACGGCGCATTCCAAAAAGCCATGACCGCATCTCCAATATATTTATCAAGCACGCCACCTTCTTCAAAGACGATATTCGTCATCTCGTTCAAATACGTATTAAGTACTTCCACGAGTTTTTCTGGCGAAAGACCTTCGGACAAAGTCGTGAATCCACGCAAATCTGAAAACAAAACACTCATATTTCGACGATCGCCGCCCAGCTTCAGCTTGTCTGGATTTCGCATGATACTTTCCACGACTGAATGTGAAACGTATCGGCTAAATGCGGAGCGAATCTTGCGACGTTGCACTTCCGTATCAAACCAGCGCTCAAGCAAGAGTGCAGCAAATCCGAAGAATATCACGAGCGTTGGCCAAACGATGTCGAGAACAATTCCCTTATCGAATAATATAAATGCCGTAATAATCCAAGCGAGCCAAAATACAAACGTTCCTACAATCGTGTAGCGCGGACGCACACGAGGCACGAGCAACCCAAGCAATGTGCCAGCCAAGACAAGAAGCAACGCCTGTAGCCAAGGGTTCATCAAAACCAGCCAACGCTGCGAAACCAATGTGTCATAAATCGATGCATGAATCTCTACCCCGCTCATTGGTTCACCTCTTGAAGTCGCCGTGTTTTCCGCATCGTGAAGATCGCGAGCTGTCGCGCCAACAAACACGACCGCGTTTTTAAATACGGCTGGATTTGCGAGGCCTTGAATCACATCAGCCGCAGGAACGGTCTTAAACGAACGCCCTGGTTCGCCTGGAAAATTTATTAATGTCCTCCCAAGTGAGTCCGTCGGAATATCAAGACGATTTGGCGCACGGCCAGCGATGCGAGCGGCTTCATACGCGAAATGACGGATCGGAGTACCGCCTGCATCAACCACTTCAACAGGCACACGACGCGATACACTGTCCGTATCAAGTGGTGTGTTTGTAAATCCTGATACTTTTGCCGCCGTCTGAATTTCTGTGATTGGCTGTACCATTTTTGATGCGTCAAAACCTAAACGATCTCCTTGGGGTTTAAATACGAGCTCGATTGGCATCACCACGTTCCCCGCTTTCCGTACTGCATACGCGAGCTTTGTATCATCAACCGGATTTGATACTTCTGGGAAATTTACGTCGTAGGCAATCGCCTTCACTCCATACGAAGAAAGACGATCAATCAATTCCGCATGGGATGAGCGTGGCCATGGCCAACGACCAATTCGAGCAAGAGATGCATCATCAATCGCCACAACAACAATCGACGGATCAGCCGTACGCGCTAAGAAAAATTGATCCGTCAGGCTATGCGTCCAACCATCAAATACGCCAAGCAATTGGCATAAACCGCCAAGCACTCCAACGCTTAGTCCTGCGATCAATGCGAGACTTGGATATTTGAGTTTCATATTTATGAATTTATTGAGAAATAGTAACCGTCGCACTCCCCTCAAGCGTTCGCCCATCTTCGACATACCCAGCGATAAAGACAACCGTGCCTTGAAGTTGGCTCGCCGTAAAGACAGATCCATTTAACGCGCCGTACCCAGTCGGTGAAGCCTTAAATGTCGTGAGCTTTGTCACGTCCTTTGTGAGACCCGTGTCATATACAACAATCGCTCGGAATGAAACCGTCTTCCCAAATACAACAGACGATTGCGCTGGTTGAATCTGAAGCGAAACTGGTTTAGGGATTTGAATTGGAGCCACTGGTATCGTCGAAGTCACAACAGGAGGGACAACAGGCACAGAAGACGTTGGGACACTATCCTCAATCAAGATCGTTGGGAGCGCCGCAGGAGGTGCCAGTGCCGTTTTTAAGCGGGCATCCAATACATCTGCTCTTACGGATAAAGCCTTCCACATGCGACGAAGACGACCGAGCGCATTTGCGTCGGCTCCCTTCGCTTCACGAATTTCACGATCTGAGTTTGTCAGTCCTTGTCTTGCCAAAATAATCATTTGTCCTGCCTGATCAAAAGAGGATGCATCCACTTCTGCGACCGCCTCATCAAGACGAGCATCAATACTCAATAAACGAGCAGACAATGCATCGGCAGGTGTTCGCGCCACCAAAGGCAACCAAGATTCAAGCTGTTGCTTTACTCGATACGCTGGATCTGAAGGGCGAACATCAAAATATAACACCTGCGCCATCAACACGGCTGGACGAATCGTTTTTACTGCCTCTGGTCCCGCCGCGATTCGTGCTTTGAATTGTCCATCTAACCGTGAGAATTCTTGAAAGCCTAGCCCACTTTTTCCTTCTTCGATCGTGCGGCGTACCACTGCTAATCGACGTAATAAAATACGAGTAGCAAATCGTTGTCGTTTTGGTGCATCCACAAAGCGTTCGCGTACCGTCTCGGATGCTTCCGTAATATCATGCAACAAGCCCGTCAACGGAACATGATCCACCGCGAGTGATTCTGTAATTCTTTTCAGTTTATTCGTTCGAAATACCGCATCTGCTTGATGGTTTGTTTTAAACCATTCTGAGTCCTTGTCCGAATCCGTAAGGGGCTGCACGGCTGTCGTCTGTCCCGAGCCACCAAAACTTGCCATATTCCCTTCTGCTACAAAAAATCCATCTTTCTTTGCCGCAACTGATGCTCCCGAAGCCTCAACAACGGAATCCGCAACCCAAATTTTTGTTGGCTGCGCCATCTTTTTTTCCATGTCGAAAGAGGTTCCACGAACCGTAGCGACTACGTCATTTGTTTCAACGGTCACATCAGCCCCAAGATCAAGAACGCGCATGACACGAGACCACATACGTCCGGCCTCAAGACGAATACGCAAAGCTGTCCCCTGTTCTTCGTCTGTACTTGCACTAATTAATTTAATTTCAGAATCCGATCCGATGCGAGACTCCGCATCGCCAAACCAAGACACCGTTGCAGCCGCATCTGAGCCTGTACGAATTGATGATCCTTCCGCAATTTCCACGCCTTGTTTTACGAGAACATAGTCACTTGCATCTGGCCCTTTAATGCTCACCTGACCCTCGGCCTCTGTTAGAACAATCTTTCCTGAGACTTCCTCAGGTAATGATCCAAGAGACCAAAACCAGACACCGGCAAGGGCCAGCAAAAATATGACAAAAACTGGTAGCCAGCGTCGCATACAAAAGCACCCATAGCATAGCAGAAAATCAAAACCCGCCTACAAAGTGGCGGGTGCTGATACCTGGGTAGGACGATAAGCCGAGTTTTGTCGTGGACGACCATCTCTCTGGGCCCGTTATTACTAACGGGGTCAAGCGAGCGACCATTCCCCTTGTCTTACGACGCGGGAATTTGCTCTTGCTCCGGAAAGGGTTTGCCGCGCGTCCGTCTTACAACGGAGCGAATGGGCTGGCAGAGAAAGCTTACGCCCTCCCCACCTACCCATACTTTTCACCTTTGGCTCCCTGCGCTCTTACGAGCTTCGGGAGCTAGAGTAGTCTCTGTGGCACTTTCCCTGGGTTTACCGAGAACGTTGGGCACGTGTCCTTTCGTTCTCCGCTATATCCCGGCGGCCGTTAGCCGCTTTCGCTTTCCTCCACCTTGCGGCGAATTCGGAGCTCGGACTTTCCTCCCCTTCCTTGCGGAAAAGGCGGTCGTCTATCCTGCCCAAGCGGGGGAAAGATACCTAAAATATGGCGAATAGTCAACCATGCCAGCATTGACAAAATGCTCAATTTGTGATGAATTTGGCGCGCGCCTCGCACCATCTACCCCTACAGAAAAGGTGAATCATGTCCGATTCGATGACGTCTTCCGAAAGCTCTTTCGGATCAACGAGTGGCAGCAGCGATCTGGATCCGATGCCCGATCCCAAGCCCGTGTTCGAGATCGTTCTCGCCGCGGCGCTCGAACTGGGCGTCCTGACCTATGTCGCGATGATGAAGGTCATCACGATCGACCTGATCTTCGCCTCACTCGAGGCGATGCCGGAAATCCGTGCGAAGGTCTACAGCGCCTGCACGGGTATGGCCGAGAAGTTCGCGATCAAGCACTCACTCGAGCGCCAGATCAGCGACATCAAGCTAGCCCTCGAGATCGAGGATGAGGTTGCGGAACGCTTCGTGCGGACCGTGGGCATCCCCTACTACGTCGAGCACATCAAGCTCGATATTCTGTATCAGGCGGTCATGGAATCGCTCTGGTTCATGGATTCGTCTCGTGATCAGCATCGCGTCCTCGCCGCGCGCTTCATCGACGCGCTCGTCTTGCACAACGCGTTCAATGGGTCGAGCATGCGAACCTACGAACGCATCCTCAAGGCGATCACGATCGAGAACGTCATGGGCGATCAAGTCCCTGCCGAGCTCCGAGCGTCCATGCTGAACGCGGTCCACAAGATGTGTCGAAAGAACCAGACGTTCCGGCTCGGTCACATCATCTTCAACCCAGAGGAAGGCGGCGTGTCCTTCATGGACCTCGCTTCTCACATCGACGTCGCGATCATGGTGGAGCCTTTCGTCCACTATGCGACCGAGCTCGGCCTCGCGGCCGCGCACGACGCGAGAGAGTCGGAGATCCCTCCTCCTCCCGACGAGGTGATCCTCGTCGACGGTGGTGGTGAAGACGAATCGCTCGCGCGAAGCGTCCCGCCACCGCTTCCGAAGAAGGAAGCGGGAAATGCCGGCGAAGGAACCTGAAGAAGTCGATCCCGACGACGTCGAGGAGCTCCTCGAAGAAGAGATCACCGATCCCGCCATTCAGAGAGAGCTTCTGTTGGCTGAGATCGGTGAACAGCTCGATAACCGCATCAACCCGCTCGATGACATTGGTCGAGCGGCGCGCGACAACCCAGATGCGCTTGATGCCCTCCTCGATAGCTGGCGTATGGAAAGCCTTCCACCGCCTGCGCCAGCTCCCCCTGTGGACGAAGAAGATCCGGAAGAAGCCGCGTTCTACGCGAAAATCTCCCGAGTCCCTGCCCCGCCGAAGCCAAAGTAATCGCCCATGCGACGAACTGGCCCAGGCGGTTTTTTCTTACCCTCAATATTGACCATTTTCTTCATAATTTGGTAAATCACTGATGCCTCATCTTGAGGTAGAAAGGCTACGTAACTGATGGACGCACCTAAGGTCTCTCAGCTCCCCAAGAATGAGGAGCGATTCCTCTCAAAGCTCATCGCGATGTTCGTCGCGCTTGGGTACATCACGGTCGAGAAGCTGTACGAAGTGTTCCCCCCTCTCGCCCTGTTCACAGGGTACGAGAACGAGCCCGATCGTCGGCGCGCCCTGTTCGGCCTGACCAAGCTCGGGAGCGACTACGCTTCGGAGTTCGATCTCGCCGCGAGCGCGATCATCCTCGAGAAGGGGGTCAAGCTCACCGACGTGAAGCTCGTCGATCTCTACCAAGTCGTCTCGCCGGACGAGCTCGTCCGTGTCCATGACCGCAAGGTCTTGTTCACCCTCATCAAGAGCGCTAACGCGTTCGCGACCAAGGACGACAAGAGCCAGCGCCTCATGGTGCACGCGATCAACGACGTCGTCGTGGAACGACTTGGAAGCGACACACCTGCAACCGTGCAGAAGCACGCGGCCACCATCGACACCAAGGTCCACCAATTCGTCGTGGATGCGATCGGTGAATCCGTGTTCGTGAGCGACTACGTTCCCGCCGAGGCGCGAGCTCGGATTCTCAAGATCGGCCTGCAAGCGTACCAAGAGAAGCGGCAGTTCACGCCCAATCTTCTCTTCGAAGCCGTTCCGATGCCCGAGCTCGTGAGCTGTCTCCCCTTCGAGAAGCTCGTGCCCGTCATCGACGCGGTCGCGCTCAAGTTCGGCTGGATCGAGCCTCCGAAGACCTACAAGGTCGAGAAGCCCTCGGCCGACCTTCTTCCCGATGCCGTGCTCGACTCCATCCCGCCGCCGGCCAGCTCCGACGATCCGGAAGTCGTGAGCGAAACGATGGAGCTCGAGCCGGATGACGAGCCAATCGTCGAGGTCAGCGGCCCCAACAAGTCCGTAAAGCGCAAGTAACAAAAAGGCCCCGCATCCGTCTGGAGGGGGCCTCATTTTTTTTACCAACTTCCACCACCTCCCCCACCAAATCCACCGCCTGAACCTCCACTCGAGAATCCCGATCCGCCGCTACCTGCGGATGAAGGCGCAGCATACATACTCTTTGCAGACGCCTCATGGAATGAATCCGCGAGATTCGCATATCGAAGCGCGTTCCAACCGTCCATGGATCCATCCATGTATGACGGTGGCGTCATGTCGATGCTTTCAAATTGCTTAGACCACTTCTGCTCCACACCAAATGCGACAGCCGCAGGAAGAAAGCGTGCGAAATTTTCAGGCGTTCGCTCTGGCGCGTCCGTAAAATCAAGGCGATCTTTTTCTGTAACAGACAAGAACATTTTAAAGCCTTCTGCTTCTTCCATAACGATAGCTCCCTCTTTGCTTTTGGTTGGCATAAACCAACCAAATCCAGCCACGATCAACGCGCAAACACCAGATGATACAACGCCTAGACCCGTGCTCGTAAGCATCACACCAGCAACGCCAACCACAAAGGCGACGACAATCCACGTACCACGAACGGAACCTGGATTCTTTCCAAATAATCCTTGCCCCTGTAATTCTGCGAATCCTTCCTCGCGCGCCGTTTGAATCGCTCTCCAAAAACTTCCATTCTTTTTGTCCTTCAGAGACACCTCTTCTTTCCCATTAAATAATCCGTCAAATAATGTTTTCTCAAATGCGAATACAGAATCATCTGTCTCCTTCAACTTAATCATCGTGAATTCTGGAGCACTGGAAAAAAATCCACTCTTTGGTTCACCTGTAAATTTTAATTTAAGATAGCCCCGTCGTGCGAGATCAAGAATAGTAGCTGTCACAGAGCGCTGAGAAAATTCCTGATCAATCAACGCTGACAATAAACCAGGAGGAAGATCTCGCGGTGGTTGATACTGCGCAACTACCGTCCCTCGGCCTACTGGATCTTTTCCGTTTTTACGCCAAATCAAGAACATGACGATGAAAATAACGAGAGGAGATCCAAACCACAAATTATCCATAAACATGTCCCACAAACGTTCGTTTGTAGAAATCTCACGCATGGATGCTGCCGGAAAACGAACGGCAACCGTAAAGCCTTCTCCTGGAATAAGTTCACGCGTGGCTTTTGCACTCACTGAATTTCCTGATGCCGTGATCGTACAAGACTGTTCTGTATTTCCGTATGAGCCCGTGAAACAAATTGTTTTTCCAGCGGCTCCTGGACCATCAAGCGTAAAGCTCGACTTCTCGATATTTGTTGGCCACGCATCACCCGTGACGTTCCAGTAGAGTTCGCGCTCCCCTTCTTTTGGAAAATCATTTATCGCGCGATCTGTTGAATACGTAATGGTATAGGTATGCAAACCCGTAATCGTCTTGTCTGCATCTCCAAGTTTTAATTCAAGATTGCGTCCGCTCGTAGAAATGCTCTGACCTACCGGCTGGCCATCCATGGTCGCATCCTGAACATCCAGACGAAGCTTAAACGAAGCGCCGTCACGATCATACACAACAGGAATATCACGATAGATACCGTGGCGCTCTGCATCTTCAAAATCGTAACCAATCGTTTCTGTGATTGTGAGACGACGATTCGCGTCTAGAGAAGCGTGAACATCAAAACTACGAATAACCTCGGCGTGAACAGGAGAAGCTAGAAGATAGAAGCTAGAAGCTAGTATCACAGCAAGTAGAGAGCGTTTCATAGCTCTATCTTAAACACAAACGCGGAAATATGAAAAAGGCCACCCCATCCGTAGGAAACGGAGGGCGGCCGGGCAGGAGTGAGCTAGGCGTCAGTGACGCCCATTGCTTGATGCGCGAGTTCGTAGTCGAAGGCGACTTCTCGTGCGAATTTCTTGGATTCGTGCGCGTGAAGATCGGTACTCATGTACTCTCGCCAGCGCTGAAGACGCACATAGCGAGAGAAGATGATCTCACCGACCGCGAACATGATCGCGAGATCGAACACCGTGAGCATGCCGAGCGCGGCGAGATACCACGCGTTCACATCGTCCACGTTCGCGAGAGCGACGCCCACAACGAGGCCCGCGAAGGCGATGGGAACAAGGACAAGGAACAACGAAACAAGGTAACGACTCCAGAGCCACTTCTCGATAGCGGTCCAGGGAACATTTTTCATAGGGGGTGACCTCTCGGGTTCGGGCCGCAGCACGAATGCGACGTACCGAGCGAAGAGGTCAGCCCTAGGGCACACATCACACACCATTTAACCCTCACTTGGCAAGTGGGGAGCAAATGGAGCATGCAGATCAGGGGGATCTGCAACCCGCAAGAGTTAATGCTCTCGCACATTTTGTTCATCTCCCCACTCGGCTTCGAAATGCCGCAGCTTGGTCATGTACAACCGCATTTCTGTCAGATTCAACAGAAATACGAATACATGAATGCCGATGGCTAGAGTTCCAGAGATGAAGATCAGCGATGCACCTAGATCGGCGAGGTGAACGAGGCCGTTGTGAGCTCTGAAGGCCAGTGCCCACACCGTATGTCCAGTCACGCTGAAGAAGATGCCGAGCGTCGAAAGGTACACGATCTCTTCAAATCGATGTTCCCAATACTTCGCTCGATCCGATGCTGCGAGATGAAGGTCTCTCAGGGTTTCCGCTTGCTTGAGCGCGCGAAATGCGCGATCGCGTGACCCATTCAGTCCCTCTGCTTGCGCCTGCTTTCCCCACACGAGATAAATTTCGTTCGAGTCTCTGACCAGCATCTTCATACGGATCACAGACAGAACAAATGGGAACACGAGTGAGAACGGGACGATGAAGGTTAGTTCCATGTCGTCAGTTCGGTTCCGTCTTGCCGACCTGCGTGCACTCCACGTAGAGACGAAAGAGCAAGGTGATGCGCTCGATCTCTTCTTTCGTGGGAAGCGAAGGGTCGTTCGGAGGGAGTGTGCGTGTCTTGAACTTCTTCTTCGTTTTCATGGACACGCTCCTATGAGGTGAGAAAGAACATCACGACCGTGAAGGACGCGACTGATGCGAGCGACATGGTCAGCATGTAGAACGGCACACGCTGAATCTCGCCTGGACGGAAGTTGTTGAAGCCGAACACGAGGCCGAGCAAGGCGATCCCTACCTGTCCCGCACGGAACAACACCTCTCCGACGCCGAATGCGACGAGGAAGAACATGACTGGGAAAAGAACGACCATGACTATCTCCTTGCGAAAAGGTGGACTCAGGGTCCAACCATGATTCTGCGAACGTGTGAGATGTTTCCTTGCACGAGTTCTTCGGGAACGCGTTCGCCGTTGTCGGCATACACGATCTCGGAGAACAACCGTCGATTTGGGAACGACGACACACCAAGCTCGAGCTCGATGCGATTGAATGCCGCAGGCGGGATATCCGCCACAAGCATCAAGAGAAGACCCTCCCCTGGCTCGAGCGTAATAGTCTCATCGAATGTGATGTATTCGAGAGCCCTATCCGCTGGCTGTTGTACGGCCGTGAGCACGGCTCGGTCTCCCCCACGCACGAGGCGCAGGTTTGTGATCGAAGACGCGAGATCCTCACTCACCTCTCCGCAGAGGTTGAGCTGGACGCCACGAATCTCGATCGTGAAGTTCGAGTGGCTCACGAGGAACACGCTCGTAAGCAATGCCCCTACCGTATCGGGATTAACGGAGGTCCCTTCGACCTCACCATGCTCGATCACGAGCTCGGACGAATCCGAGACCGTATGACCGTCATAGCAACCCGAACAACAAAAACCAAGAACAACGATCACCATGAAGTGGCGCATTGCCACCTCCTTTTTGAAAGTACCAATAGGGCAAAACATTCGCCCTACCCTCACACCAGTATAAGTGATGTGAGAGTTGAGGCGCCCCACTCAGCTCAAAGAGCTTCGTGGGGCTGGTCAGATCAGGGGGATCTGCGACCCATGGACCAAAGCCCACTACTAAGTCATCGCCGCACCAAAAACGTGCGCACGCGAGTGAAATACCTGTCGCCCGTCAGCTCCCGTTGGACCAGCGGCCGAGTTGGAACACCGTTCTCAATGAGACGGAATGCCACAGGACTCGGGAAGGAGAGGTATTCATCATCCCCCCAAGTCAGCCGATAGGCCGCGTAGGAATCGGATGTGAACAATTCTCCCGGAGCATCCTCGGAACTCGCGATCGTGAAAGCGAGAACGATGGTCGCAGTCTCCTCCGCGTGAAGGAGAATACTTCCCGATGATTCTACGAGATTACTGATGTCCGAGCCCGGTTCGACCTCCTGAGAGATTTCCATCGGACCGTTACATGTCGCACCGGTCTCGCGAACAAAAGTTCGGAACCGCGTGAAGTACATCGTCCCGCGAGAGCCTCGCACGAGATTTCGCATTCCTGCGATTACCTCGACGTAGATGTCGGTTCCAAGGAATTCGACTTCTCGGTTCGACGTAATGCTACACGCGATGGCTTCGACCTCGACCCCTGCCGCATACGTGACGGGATCGGGAGGGTTTTCACAGAGGACACGAACCGACGGATTTGGTAGTCGGACGGGAAGTGGTGAGATCTCCGTCTGAGTGCGCGACTCTTCGCAGCCAGTGCAGGAGAAGATTCCGACGATCAGAAGCCAACACACGTTACGCATGACAGATCCCCTTCTCATATTTTGATAGTGCGAACTATTCGCCCTACCCTCACACCAGTATAAGTGATGTGAGAGTTGAGGCGCCCCACTCTGCTCAATGAGCTTCGTGGGGCTGGTCAGATCAGGGGGATCTGTGACCCGTTTCAGCGAGGGATGTGCAGCGAGTCATACGGCCTTGTATGCAGGCACGAAGCCCAGCAAATCCATCCTCTGCCACGCACATCGACACCTGGCCGTGCTGATAGAAACCTTCTTCGCAGGACATGTCCATCTCGTGTCGCGATTCTCCTTGTAGAACAAGCGCTGCCCAAAACGCAAATACCCAGATCAGATTCCGCCGTTGCATCTCAGATTCCTTTCTTGAACTCGATCGGAAGCGAACGCTTCGACGACCGAGGGATGTTCGAGAGAAGCTGCTTGCGCATCGCCGCCTTGTCGTTCAGATCTCGGATGAGATTGAGCGCGATGGCGGCGTTCTTGAGAAACCATCCGCCGATGACGAGGGCCGTCGACGCGATGATGATGAGCGACGCCTCGAGCTCGAGGCCGGCGGTCTGCGCGTTCGCGACGTAGGTGCCGTAGCAGAAGCCCGTCGCACCAACGAACGTGAACATCGCGAGCATGAGCCATCCGCACAGACGATCCTCTGCCTCGCGACGCAGAACTTCGTTCTTCACATTGCGATTCATTTTTTCTTTTCTCCATCTTCGGCCTCCGACTCCAACGCGGGTGTTGGTTTGTCAGGGGGCGGAGAGGAGAGCCGTCCCATAGAAGCGCAAGCGCCTTTACGGGACGGACCAGTGTGCAGATCAGAAGTGAGGATCTACGACTCATGCACGTTCTAGGTCGTGCGAACCGTGCGACTTAGCGCGAGAGAACCTGCGTCTGCGTCATGTCCTCGACGAGCGTCTCATTGGTCCAATCCATGGAACCGCCGAGTGCCATCGTGGCTGGCGAGTGCGGGATCTCGGACATGTCAGACCAGAGCATACCGGCCATGATCGAACCGATAGTCCCGGAGACCATCGCATCCGATCCGACATAGCCCGTGATCTGCGTATTGGTCGAGTCGCGATAGAACGACGTCGAGATCGAATCGCCGGCGATGAAACCGTTGACCATGCCGTGAAGCGTGTAGACGTTTCCGGAACCGGCGATCGTCTGTTCCGACGTGAAGGCGATGACGACGTAGGTTCCGTCATAGGTCACCGTCACATCGCTCGCGGGCAGATCCGAGCTACCGCGACGAACGCGCAGACTCGAGACTGTTCCCGAACCCGTCACGTACATACGGAAGCGGAAGCCCATGACGCCGATTGCGCCCGCGCTATCGGCGCTGACCTGGAACCGGATCAGGTCCTGATCAGAACCGTTGCTGAGCGTCGTGGTCGAGAGCGCCTGACGCGTGACCACGGGCTTGGTGCGGCGAACGATGAAATCGTTGCCCATCCTCGCGGGGCCGTTTGCGTAGATGCGATCACCGGAAGCTGCTCCCGTGATGCGCATGTTCAGCATGCTGGTGTAGCTCGTGTCCCATTCGCCGACGACGACATCGGACGCGAGTCCGAGGGCGATACGGCTTCCGGAACGGAGGACTCCCACAGTTGCCCCACTGACCGAAGCCGATGAGACGACTGTGTTGAGCTTGCCCCAGAGCTGGAAAGTGCGTGAGCTGTCACGTTCCACATGGAACGTAGACGACAGGCGCACATCACAACTCTGATTGATGCCGGCGGGCAGGATGCACGTGCCGAGCACGTACCCATCCATTGCGACCGCGACCTGCATGAAGGCGGCGGCATCCCCTACCGATCGCACACGAATGACATCCGCGTCCATCGCTTCGTACTGCGCGGTCGCCTTGTACTGTGCGAAGTTCTGCCAGACATCTCCACCAGCAACGAGGATCGTGGACTGGCGAAGATTGTCGGACGCGATGGTGATCGTCCCGTGTTGCCTGACTGTGACGATGTTCGTCGGCGCTTCGCTCATGTTGTTGATGAGCGAGAACGCGAGCGTTGGCGTGACCGAGAAGCCTTCGCTTCTTTCCGCGACCACGTCGTGTGCGCTTGCGATGCCGATCGCGTAGTGATCGCCATCCGCGAGAGCGACGATCGAATCGGCCGTGCAGCGAGCCTCGAGAGTGACCGACGATCCCGCAGGGATCGTGTAGTTCACACCCGTGATGTTCATCTGACCCGTAACGGCGTCAGGACTCTCCGCGAGTCCGACCTGCACCACTCCATCGAAGAGCGCGCAGTACGTGACCACGTTGTGCAGGTCCGCGAGAACGAATGCGCCCGCGATGTTGCCCGTGCCCGTCAACTGAACGGAGCGGATGAGAACATCCGATGCAGCCGAGGCAGTGAACACAATGCCCACGCTCGGAATCATTGGCTGTCTCTTGACCGCGACCGTGGACGAGGGAGTCGACGCCATGTTGATGGCAAGACTCGTATCCGCGACCATGATCTCGTTGCCGGGCATACGAATGTTGTTCTCGATCGCTTCAGGCGGGAGGAATTCTCCCGTCGCGATGCGACGCACGCTGGAACTACCAAAGAAGTGACCGCTCGCATCACCGAAGGTAACGCGATAGCGGTTATTGCCGTCGCCGTAGAACTCGGCGAATGCATCTTCCACGTTGGCGAGGTCCATGGTGACGAGCAGGTCTACCGTCTCCCCTGCCGTCATGGCAAAAGAATCCGTGAACGTACTCGTGCCAGGATCGATCGGTCCCATGACCGTTTCGCCCGTGTCTGCGTTCTTGATCTTGCGATCGCGGAAGTACTCGGAACCAAGCGACCCACTCACACGATCGTCGGCCGTGAGGCCTTCGACCGTGTACGAGAGGTTGCGGATCTCGAGCGCCTCGTAGGCGGTGAGCGTGAAGTGGTACATGACCACATCCTGCGAACCGCGGAGGTACATCGACTCGGCTGGGCCGTTGAACACCACGCGAAGCGCGATGCCCTCGTGCGTGCCAGCGTCGACTTCCGGAAGACCAGCGTCGACCATGACGATCGGGCCCGCGTCGGGCTCCATCGGACTGGCGTCGCCGCCGACATACGGACCGCTGTCACCCATCGGGATGACGGGAACGAAGCTGATGCCGTGCGATTCGTAGCAACCAACGAGAACGAGACCGAGAACCATCGTGATGAAGAGATTGCGCATGGCAACTCTCCTTTCTTGTGTTGAAGAACTTCTGTTTCGAACCTGGTCACACCACCGAAGTGATGTTCCCGGGTAAGAGGCCAACTACACACTTTCGTGTTTCGTCGGCCAGGCAGATCAGGAGGATCTGCGACCCGTACACGTTCTAGGTCGTGCGAACCGTGGAGGTTAGAGGCTCGAGAGAATCGCTCCGTCGTTCAGGTTGTCGATTCCCCAAGACCCGGTGTACCAGCTCGACTCAGCCGTCCTCCAGACGATGGGATCGACTGCGGTGTAGGCTGCGCGTCCATCCGTGTACTCGATCTGCCCGTTGGCAGACATCGCACCGAAGGCGCTGGGCGAGATGGTCGAGAACATGCGGTCCCCGAAGATCACGCTCGTAGCTTCTCCGCTCTCGAAGTCCGAAGGCGTGCCCTCGAGAGTGAGGATGACGCCCGAGCCAAAGACACGGAGTCCATCAGCCGTGAACACGATCGTGTACTGACCCGACACACCATCGATCACATCCGTCGAGCTGATCTCTTCGCCGGTCGAAGTGACCAGAATCCGATACTGGCTGGGCGCCAGGTCGGTGCTTCCAAGACGCATGTGGAGATTCGTGAGCGATCCACTCCCGATCCCACCGAAGCGGAACGTGAGCGAACCGACGAAGAGGACATTCTCTCCAGTGGACGAGGAGACCTGGAACCGAAAGAGGTCCTGATCGATCCCATTCACCAGAGTCGTCGTCGAGAGCGCCTGCGGAACAACCACAGGATTCGTCGACGCAATGTGGAACATCGACTCATCGGGCGCCGAGACGAAGGTTTGGAACGAACCGCCGTCTGCAGCCGTCGCCGAGAAGCCGCTCTGACTGACGCCGAACGTCATCGCGCCGAGCGAACCTGGCGAGACGCGACCGAGCACCTCGTACACGATGTGCTCGCCTTCGCTGATGTGAACTGGATTCACGAGGCGAACCGTTCCGCATCCGCACGCCGCGATCGGGGTTTCGAGGGTCCCAACCACGATGCCGTTTCGCGCTTCCGCGAGCGTCATCATGCTGAGGAATCCAAGATTCGCGCCCATGACTTCTGCGCTGCTGAAGATCGACGTACCACCGAACGAATCGAGCGAAAGCGTTCCGAGTCGCTGCCAGACCGAGTCTGACGGATTCAGGAACCGCTGCTCGGGGGTGAACGTTGCCACGAGTGCCGTCGTCCCAACCGAGGGAGGAGCGATGACCGTGACGACGCGTGCCATCATCTGATTGTGAACGATCTGCGCCATCTCGACGTTCTCGCCCGTGTCGGCATAGACCGCGTCCGTGAGCAGATTGCCCAGCTCGCCGACGACCATCAGGAAGCTGCCCGCATTCGCACCGACATCGGCGCGAAGCACGAACGTCCTGGTCTCGAAAGCGCGGAGGAGAAGCTCGTCCGTGAACCTGAGGTCGCCGCTCGCAGCGGTGAACTCCATCGGGCCCATCTCGGTGCTGAACGCGCCGTCCGTGAACTTCACATCTGTGAACGTGCCCTCTTCGACGAGGAAACCGTTCGTCTGTTGAAGCGAGCTCGTCAGGCTCTGGAGCGAAACGTCTCGCCCCGAGCGATTGACGATGTCGAAGCGGAGGATCTCCGCGTTCGCCGTCCCGCCGACGAGCATCACGTCCGACGTCGTCCCCGGAACGATCTCGAGCACTGGGCCCGTTTCGACCGAGGAGGAGGCGGCACATCCGAAGAGGAAGATCAGGCCGAGGGACATGAGGATCGCGAGATTGCGCATGGAACCATCCTTCTCCGCTTTCGCGGTGTTATCTATCTATCTATCTATCCCGACCAGCTCATGCTGATCAGGTGGCCAAAAGGCGCGAATCTTCGTGCTTTTTGGCCACTAATTGTCGAAGGGCGACCATCCGGCCAGATCAGTGGCTAACAACACACTATAGCACAAAAAAGACCCTTTGTCAATCAACATGAACATATTTATTGGCTAATATTAGCGAAATATATTTGGCTAATGTAAGCAGAGGCCAGTCCTTCGCCCAGAGATTTAACTCCCACGTACCTTCCGATTAACTCCCTCGTTCCCTCTTGTACTCAAGAGGGAGGCATACACTTCAATCATATTGCACTCCTCTTGAGTACAAGAGGAGCCGGAGGAGTTAAGGTCCCAGGGGAGGAAAAGTGATGGGCCCAGGGGAGGAAAAGTGATGGGCCCAGGGGAGGATGAGTTATGGGCCGTGTGGCAATGCTAGATATTAAAAAACGGACTCCTTTTCGGAAATCCGCTAGAACGCGATGCTCACGTCGAGCCGCGCAGTGGTTGGGCCGAGCTGTGGCCGGAAGGACACGCTCGAATCCCTTGGTTCATCCCCCGTGAGATCGAGGATGAGAGTTGTGAGGCCGCCGATGAGGGCAGCTCCACCGATGATGCCGAAAGCGAGTTCGACGCTTTCCCAGTTCGAGGCGTTCGAGCAAAGCGAGTGTCCTCGCGTGTCGAGCGCTGATCCGGTCGGTGCCTGACCACAAACGTCTCCCGTTCCCGAACCGTAGCTCGAGCGGAAGGCGATGTAGTCGGCGTCATTCTGGATGCCGTCGATCATGAGCCAGCTCACGACTTCCATCGCGAGTGAAGCGACCGCGAGACCGAGAAGTGGCCACGTGACATATCCGAGATTGAATCCATCGGATGTTGCCGCCGCGACTGGCATCGGCGCTGATGTCCCTTCGACATACCCGTTCGTCATCCCCTCGACCATCTGTCGAGCGAGAACGACCATGTCGGTTTGATTCGGATGCGAGACGATCGTCCCACTCACCCGACGACGCACTGGTGGGTCGAACGTGTAGTAGTTGAGTGTGATACTCAGGTCGGATGCGGGATCTTCTGCCACGTGAGTGACTTCGCCACCCACGAGGAATCCGACACCATCCAAGGTCTCTGCCATGCGTGACGCGCAAGTCGCATCAGGCATTTCGCAATTTGTGACGATTGCCATTTGGCCTTGGCCTGGCATGCGTTCGTCGACCACATACCCTCGTTCGATGAGCGCCTGTCGCACCGTGAGTGTGAACTCACGCGCAAAGGTATCGTCACCTTCGAATACGCTCAATGCCTCGAATCCGAGCACCGCGATATGTTGCGGCGGCGAAATCAGAGCAGGACCTTCTCGCGCATCAGGTGCTGGCGCCGTGAGAAGAGCGAGCCGCCCAAGCCATTCCGTGGCGAGACGATTTCGCTCGACGGGCGAGACGATTCGTTCGACGGGAACGCGGATGGATCCTGGACTCTGACCTGTGACCGCATCTTCAAGCGTGAGATGAAGAGTGATGTTCGTTGCCGAACCACCTTCTCTCATGAGCGCCGCGAGGATCACGAGACCGTGCGCGACCATGGGGTCACGCGCACTCGCCATCCGCACGATGCACGACTCGGACGCGCTCTCGACCTCGCCATCACACGCACGCATCAGTTCTGCGAGCGGGCTGTCGAGATTCGAGATCGTCCATCCAGAGATGTTTCCCACCGCGAGGCGGAGTGCCGACGTGAGCTCGATGGCGAGCGCATCATCGTTCGCGTCATGCGCCCAGACCGACGGAATGCCGACCGGACGCGCCTCCTGAGCCTTCACGGCCATGGGAACGAACAAGACCAGACCGACGAACAGCGAACGCACGATGTTTTCCATGACTTCCTCCGCCCGCAAATCACCATATTTTAAGGGAATTGTCAATATTCGTGGTACTATATTGCTATCTATGAAAGCACCTTCCGTTCTCTGTATTGGTGGCGCCACGCAAGACGTTTTTATCCGCTCAAAAGCGCTTGAAGAGCATCATGATGAGCAATCCGCTGATGGTATTGCCGCGTGTTTTCTCATGGGCTCCAAAATGTCGATCGATGAGCTAACATTTTCGACCGGAGGTGGTGCGACAAATGCCGCTGTCACATTCAATCGATTTGGACTTCGGGCCTCCTGCCTCTCTCGGGTTGGTGAGGATCCGACCGCTGATCAAATTGTGGATGATCTCGTCGAAAACAATGTCGACGTGCATTTCATGCAATACGACAAAAAAGAAAAGACTGGATATTCTGTTATTTTACTTTCAGGTACTGGTCATCGCGCCATTTTTACGCATCGCGGCGCTGGGCAAAAAATCAATTCAACTGAATTCCCTTGGCATCATTGGTCAAAAAAGATCGGCAGCGGTCGTGTGAGCGATTGGATCTATCTCACCTCACTTGGTGGAGACATGAAAGCGCTCAACGATATTTTTGAACATGCACAAAAAACAAAAACACCCATCGCTTGGAATCCAGGCAATCAAGAGCTCGCAAAAGGATTCAAGATACTAAAACCATTTATCGAAAAAACAGCGATTCTTAGTTTGAACAGTGAAGAAGCGCAATTGCTTGGTGGTATGTCCGCACTTGGGCATCTTCCAACTCATGCGTTTCTCATGACAGAAGGTGGAAAAGGAGCAACCGTCCGATGCGGAAAACAAACGCTTCGCGCCCCAGCGCTAAAAGCAAAACGTGTGAACACCACTGGCGCGGGAGATGCATTTGGGAGCGCATTCGTCGCTACCTGGATAAAAACGTCAGAGCCTCGCACGGCCCTTGCCGCCGCTATGCTTAATGCGACAGGCGTGATCACTCACATGGGAGCAAAAGCTGGCATCTTGAAAAAATATCCTTCTGACAAAGAGCTAAAGCGCGTACAAATCAAATAATATTTATGTTCGATCTTTCGAAAATCAAACGCTTGCTGACTGAGAATCAAATTCTCGTCATCTTGCTTGGGATTATCCTTGGACTCGCGTTTCCTGGACCATTAAAAGTTCTGAACTCGTTTTCAACGCAGTTGCTCATACTCGTTTTTTTCTTTTCCAGTCTCCGTCTCTCGTTCGGCGAAGTGCTCTCGTATGCAAAAGATTGGCGCATGCTCGTGATCACATCGGTATACATGCTTGTCGTGATGCCGCTTGCGCTTTTTCTTCCGACATCACTTCTCTCGCGTGAATGGTCAATCGCACTCTTACTGCTCGGAGCCATGCCGACCGGTATGACTATTGCCCTCATGGCGGAATTCTTTGGCGGTAAAACTTCCCTCGCGCTCGTAATTACGACCGTCACGTCTTTGCTCGCGCCATTCACCATTCCTGTTATTACAAAGATTGCTGTTGGCCAACAGGTTGATATCAACATGTTCAGCATGTTTTGGTCGCTTTTCCTTACAATTGTTGCGCCATTCGTGCTTGCGATGCTCGTGCAAAAAGCCGTTCCAAAACAAGTCGCAAAACATGATGCTATTTGGCGAAACCTGTCTGTGGCAGCATTCGGTATTCTCATCACAGGCATTGTTGCGAACACGCAGGGCGGCGGCGGAATGACGTTTACGCTTCGTGATGCGTGGATGATGCTCATTTCCATGGTTCTTCTTGGGACTATGACCTGGACGGCATACCACATTGTCCGTTGGCGCTCTCCCGCAGATCGCATGACCATCGCCCTTTGTATGCTGTACATGAACAATACGCTCGCATTGTTCGTGGGTGAACGATTTTTTAAAGAACTTGGCGTTGTTCCAAAACAGATTCTTCTTTTGCTTGTCGTGAATGCTCTCCTCCCGATGCTCAAACTTACCGCGATGCGTATTCTTGGGACGAAGCCACAAATTCCTGTTAAAATATAATTATATGATTCGCATTCTCGTTACACGTCCTTTCGCTGATGAAGGAATTCAGCTTTTGAAGAAACAGGGCTACAAAGTTGATGTCTACGAAAAAGACACGGTGATGCCACGCAAAGAATTATTGAAGCGCGTGGTTGGTGTCGATGCGCTGCTCTCGCTTCTCAATGACAAAATTGATGAAGAGGTCATTGTCGCCGCAGGACCAAATCTAAAAATCATTGCAAATTATGCGGTGGGTTTTGATAACGTAGATTTAAATTCTGCAGCGGCGCATCACATTCCAGTCACAAATACGCCTGCTCCAGAAGTATCTGAAACGGTTGCTGAACATGCATTCGCTCTCATGCTCGCCATGGCGCATCGTATCGTTGAATCAGATACGTATGCACGGGCAAAAAAGTACAAAGGCTGGAGTCCAAACAATTTGCTTGGAACGGATGTCTATGGAAAAACCCTTGGAATCGTTGGGCTTGGTCGTATTGGAATCGCGGTCGCTGAACGAGCTGTCAAAGGATTCAAAATGGACTGTGTCTATGCCGACATGAAGCCGAATGCCGCATTTGAAAAAGAATTTCATGCGACACGCATGCCACTTGATCAACTGTTGCAGAAAGCGGATTTCATCACGCTTCACGTTCCTCTCCTTCCTTCCACGCGTCACATGATTTCCACCGAACAGTTTTCACTCATGAAAAAAACGGCATTTCTCGTAAACACTTCGCGCGGACCTATTGTTGATGAAAAAGCATTGCTCCGAGCGCTCGCAACAAAGCGTATCGCAGGTGCTGCACTCGATGTATTTGAATGTGAACCAGAAATTGACTGCGACTTGAGCGATAAGCTTGAGCTTAAGAATTATCCAAGTGTGATTCTTACTCCTCACACGGGAAGTGCGACAATCGAAGCGCGCCAAGCGATGTCACGCGTAGCAGCTGAAAATATTATTTCTGTTCTTTCAGGAAAGGGTCCTTTGAATCCTGCAAAATAAAATCCCCCTACGCTCTGGTGAGCTTCGGGGGATGCGGGGGTCAGAACAAGAGGGGGCCGTGAGCGCGGATGATGGGGAAGATGCGCTCGGGGCCGAAGCGGCGAGCGCGACCGCGAGGCTTGGCGTTCGTACGGAGCACGAGCGACAGTAGGCTCGGGTCCCCCTCGACCTTGTGAAGCCAGTCGAGGAGCTTCGGAGTGAGGGTAGTCCGCAGATGGAACACGTTCTTGTGCACGAAGCAGATCCTCTGCTGATGCACTTCGCCGTGCACCGTCGAGAGTTTGATGACGCTCTTGGGTGTCTTCACGCTCACGATGAAGTGATGACCCGCCCGCTCGGGGTGGAAGTCGTTGCCGAACGTCTCGAAGAGGTCGAACCAGAACGTCACATGCTGCACGTCGCGGTCGAGCCACTGGCAGCGAGCGGTCTTGCCCATCGTCCGCCACAGGCGATCGATGGGTCGTTCCGTCGGAACGCGCCGCTTGGGCAGCTGCTGCGGATCGAGCTCGTGCACCACCTGCGGCGTCTCTGGAACGACGATCTGCGTCTCGACCATCGCCGCGTAATCACGCGGCGGAGTCGGTTTCCGCGAAATCGCCATCCGCGGCTGAATCGGATTGAAATGGGGAAAATTCATCAAATGTACCTCCCGCAACCGCCTTTGGTTGCGGCCTTTATGTAGCGGAATTCTGAAGATTTGTAAAGGTTTGCATCTTCTGCTAGATTTCCGTCGTCGCACCGAGCGATTTATGGGCCGTTAGCTCAGCTGGCTAGAGCACTGCCTTTGCAAGGCAGGGGTCGTCGGTTCAAATCCGACACGGTCCACCATACAAAAAGCCCCGCATACCGGGGCTTTTTGTATAATATCAAACCAGCGTACGTTCATATACCGTATGGAATTGAGTTTTCCGCTTCCAGGATAGTTCACCAAGATTAGAGTGCGGTGACTACCTAAGACGATTGACATTTCCCACATTTTATAGTATGAATGCGTCGCGAAAGTGAAAAGGTGGTATGTATGTTGGAATTGGAAGCGCGTAACAAATCTCTGCTCGACATCGGCGGTGAAATCCGCGAAGGATCGCGTTCTCTCGAGAATGCCTGGCATGACCGAGACGTCACAATCGAGCAAGATGAGATCGAGGACGCAGAAGTTCTCGCCTGTCAGTTCGAGTATACGCTCGGCTTAGCGCTGCGGGAGTGTCTTGATGCGGACGCACTCGGCGAGACTATTGCGGCGGGTAACTCCGTCCTTGAGATCATCGAGGCACGAGAGGATCTCGCTAGACTCCTCCTCGCCGTGCGTATCCGCCTCCCTCAGAACGTACTCTCCTCCGTTCGGCTCGGTAAGCTGGAAGCCCGCCTCGTTCGGGTAGAAAACTGGTTCGAGAAACAAGCGTGCGCGGTCGAGTTTCCGTGGCGAATACCTAGACTACTCGATGGGGTCGACAAACCAACCGATCTTCTCGCGCTCGGATCGCGATACCCCGAGGATTGGTGGGTGGGAATGCTCCTCTTGCCCCCACCACGCCTCATGCCCCGTCTCTAATCGATCTTCCCTAACGAAGGTCGAATTTTTATATTTTCGTTCTAAACACGCCTTTGCAAGACAGGGGTCGTCGGTTCAAATCCGACACGGTCCACCACATAAAAATCCAGGTCAAATGCCTGGATTTTTTGTTTTCTGGCTAATTCTTGTTCTGTTGTCATTCTTTAGCTATCACACATTCACCAATATCTTCATAATCTCCCTTAAGCGTTGTTTTACCAGTAACGACATTTACGCTCGCAAGAACATGAAAGTTTCCATTTTCCCACTTACGCAAAACCTTTGTTAGCGCGAGCGGATCTTGATACTGGCACGTAGTGACCAAGGATGACGCGTCAGGTGTTGTAGCTTCTGCATCTGATAACTGTTTATCAATCAAAGCGTCTGTCAGCCCCTTGCTTCTCGCCTCAGCTCTTTGCGCGTCAGTCATGCTATATCTGGTCTGCGTTGTACGCTCGCTGAATACATACGAAGAAAATCCTTTCGAGACAGTCTTTTCACTTACAGAAGTAATAAACATACCCATCATATCAACATTTGACTCCCAGTTAACTAAAGCGGGCTGAGCATTTTCTGCAGAACGGACAAAGCACTCTTTATCAAAACCGCATGAAACAGTCCTATTTGAAATTACAAAACTTTTAACAAGCGAATTACGCGCACTCAAGCCGAATTTCTTCATGATTTGATATGCTGCCTCGCCATTACTCATGTAATATCGCTTGCCATCTGCCGGGTTCACGAACCACGCCTGACCTTTTCCCTGAACCTGCAAAAGAATTCTTCCAAGAAATCGCTTGGTGAATACCGCGCTTGTGGACGACTTGCCCAAACCAAGCGGATTATATCCCGCTGAAACTTCGTCACCATCAGAATATCCATCTTCATCACTGTCTGCTTTCAACATATCCGTGCCAAGAGCTTCTTCAAGATTATCTGGAAGACCATCAGAATCCGTATCTGCCACGTTCAGATCACTTATTAAGCCAGCAGGAATTTTCTTAAGGTCCGTATTTGTCATCCCAAGTCCATACGCACGCATCACGTCATATGCGGCTGTTCCATTCGCAAGGTAGGTACGTTCAGTGGAAGCGGCTGGAACATACCAAGCCTCACCTCGACTTTCGGTCTGCAACAAGATGCGTCCTGCTGCCGATGACCTAGCTGCAGCAGATGCCGAGAATACGGGGGCGAAACTTAAAAGTGTAATAAACATGACAGCTGTATATCGCATAGGATGATCACATCATACACGCAACGTACATATTTTTCATTGATGAAACACCCCGACTCTGTTGTAGTAGACGCTATATGGATACTTTTCGTGACTATTTCTTTGATTTTGAAACAAAGTTCTTTCTCCCCTTTCTTCTCTTCTGTAAATATCGATTCTCTTTCTGGTCGCTCAAAGACATCCAGGCTTATCAACAAAAACGTACACGAAAGATTGCTGAATATGCGATGCGTCATACAAAGTATTTTCATACACTCTATTCAGGACATGACCTTGAACGCTTCGAGTCGCTTCCAACCGTGAACAAAAAAATCATGATGGAGAATCTTACAGATGCAAACACGTTCGGATTTACGAAAGAAGAAATAGACACATTCTGTTTAGAAATTGACCGCACCAGAGATTTTTCAAAACGACTTCATGGATTCAACATAGGCATGTCCTCTGGTACGAGTGGCAATAAAGGCGTCGCGATTATTTCTCCGCGTGAAGAGCAATACATGAAGGCGGCTCTCCTCGCCCGTTTTGATTTTCCTAAACACGAAAAAATTATTCTTGCATTCATTCTCCGTGTGAGTGCTCCTGCGTTCAATTTGGACAAATTTGGCCATAAATTAACGTATATCAGCCAAATGAACACGATCGAGGAAATCAGCAAGCAACTCAATGCGCTCCAACCAAATGTCATTTCCGCTCCTGCATCCATGCTTAAATTGATTGCAAAAGAAATTGAACATGGAAAACTTTCTGTACATCCAATTCGAGTTATTTCTTATGCAGAAGTTTTGCATCCAGACGTGAAAGAATACATTGAAACAGTTTTCGCGTGTCCGGTGCACCAAGTATATCAATGCACAGAAGGACCGATTGCCATTTCGTGTAAGCACGGATCATTGCATATCAATGAAGATCTCATGTTTGTCGAAACACTGAATTTAGATGGAACCGTCACACCACCTGGACAACCATGCCAAAAATTTATCGTGACGGATTTACACAAGACATCACAACCAATTATTCGATACGAACTCAATGATCTCGTCACCATCAGTCCTGACGCTTGTGCGTGCGGATCAGCGTTTCGCGTCATTACTTCCATCCAAGGACGATCTGACGATTTGTTTTGGGCGAAGCATACCGAGACACACGCATGGCAATTTATATTCCCTGACTATATTAGCCGAGCCATCATCACATCATCTGATGCGATTGATGAGTTTCAAGTGATTCAAAACGCTCCTGACGATATTTTGCTAAGATTAGAGCTAAAGAATGGCATTAACCCTTCGCAGTTCGACCAAAATCCTACTCGACATAAAATCGAACAGGTTTTCCTCGACTATCACTGCCCAGCTCCATCCATCACCATTTCATTTGAAAAGCCAGAAGCAAATAAGCGATCACAAAAACTCATTCGCATTCATCGTAACTTCGCTCTCTCTTCCTATGACGCCACATAAACGAATTGAATCATTAGACTATCTTCGTGGGATTGCATTAATTTTTATTATTCTCTTTCATTCATCCATCTACAACTTTGCAAACATTCATAAAATTGATTTTAGCAATCCACCGATCGTGGTCGTGCTCATGAGCTTCATGGCTCTCTGGGGTGGAATCTTCATCATCTATTCCATGGCTGCAAATGCGATGATGCTCATGAAGAGAAATCAGGAAGGAGCTCATAAACACATTCTTCTCTATCCTGTTATCGCCGGAGCAATCTATCTGTTTCTTCATTATGTTCTCAATATTTTCTTAGGAAGATGGAATAATGACTTCATAAATAATCGTCCTGACATGACCGCTGTCGCAAGCACATTGCGAAACATGCAGCTCACGCTCCCTCATCTTACAAAACTGTTTGAAGGATCTTCGCTTTCTACCATCGCGCTCAACCTCATGATTGTCTCTGGAGTAATCTATCTCCTGTTTCGAAACGGTGGAGCGACAAAATACGTAAAAAACTATCTCATATTAGCCATTTCAGGCATGGCAATCATGCTCGGATCATTCATTCGAGTTTCATTGTTTCCATTGTTTACTCAATCAATTGAAACTCAAAACCATCTTCTCGCCACGTTATACAGTTTCACATTAGCAAACCCCTATCCGCTTCTTCCTTACCTCGCTTACGGACTTTTTGGTGCACTCATCGGTATGATGATTTATCAAAAACATGATCGCTGGTTGAAACGGTTCATAATGCCGTTGGGTATTTTGTTTTTGACATATGGGATCTACGGCATAATGCAATTTGATAAAACAATCTCTAAGCCAGACTATTTCTGGTACTTCAAAACAAACTTTGAGTTGGGCATATTCATTCTTCTGTTTATCTTTACCTATTTCGTTGTTGAACCAAATATACGTTTCTTGAAAAAACTTTCATTCATCACATGGTTCAGCCGCGTCAGTCTTTCAATTTATCTCCTCGAAACAACACTTTCGGAACTCGTAAGAATTGTTTGGTCGAGTGTGAATCCATCATGGAACCAAACGATTAACGGATCATTACTGTTTGGTGTAGGAAATATTTTTCTTTGGATTCTCATCTTGTGGATTTGGAAACGATCGAATTTCAAGTACAGTCTCGAATACTTTTGGGTAAAATGGTTTGATAAACTCGGAAAGCAATCTACAAAGATGGAAACGCTTCTCTAATCAAAAAGCCCCGTTCTGCGGGGCTTTTTGAATTCTTCTTAGTCGTGCGTGTATGTCTGGACGATCTGATCAAGCGAGGCGTTATAGACGCCAACATCGAATTTACTTGTTGCTGAATAATGTTTGCTGAATGTGATCAAGACAATATTTCCACCCAATCCTCCTGCGTAGTAATCCGTAAGATATCGTTGACCAGCTCCCGCATCTTCATAACGCGTCACGCAAAATGTTGTATCCCCCACTTGAAGATCACCTTTCTCTTGTCGTACATTCCCCTCACCCTGATAACAATTCCCCTGCATCTTTGCATCACCCGGTTTTACGATGGTCACACCCCACGTTGGGGCGTATGTTCCCTTTGTAGGATATTGAAAATAAAATTTTGTCGCGCCTATTGCCGTGTACTTTTTCCATGTTTCATCAATGACTGAAAGAACCGATGCTGGAACTTGTGTCGTGGAAGAAACAGTTGGCGTCGTCGTCGGCTTGGTCGAGGTTGCCGAAGTCACTACTGCTGGCGGCTTAGCTGGCTCTTGCGGTTTCGATGGCTGCGCTGGTTCAGAAGAGAAACACCCTGCACCCGTGAGAGCGACCACGGCCAATGTCGAGAGCAACACCGAACGACGTGAGAGGTAGTTCATATGCATTTTTCGTATCATGCGCGCAGGCGCGAGGGAAGCTGAGTGGGAATGTATTATGACTAGACGCGACCAAAAAGGCTTAAAACCTTATATATTGCTGACTTTTTGACCAGATCAAAGGTACCCACAAAAGAAACTCGTTCACTCCCCCATCCCATTTTGAATCGAGAGATACCTTCCCAGCGCGGTCGGAAATCTACGGCTGATTCTGATGCAGGATTACATCCCCAAAAATCGTAGGTCTTGAATCCTTCTGCTTTTGCGCAACGAATTGCATCCCAATGCAAGATAAATGGCGCCATCACATTTCGCGATTCTGAAGATGAGGCGCCGTGTAAATAGGTCAGCGTATCACCATATACTATTTCCATATTCGCCGCTAACAATTTCCCACGATACTCCGCCAAACGCAGACGCGCATAACCTTGTGCTGACATCACTTGAAATGTTTTTCGTAAATACGATTCGCTCTGATGCAAGAATTGATCACGCTCTGAAGTTTCATGCGAGAGATGAATAAATGCTTCGAGATCTTCTGCCGTTCCTTCTCGAACTGTTACGCCGTGTTTTTCTGCAACGCGAATATTATATCGTGTCTTTGAATGCATTGCGGCGAGTAATTCTTCTTCTGATTTTGTGAGATCAAGGAGCGCCGTCGTTGAAGGATTATAAAAACGATGAGGAATATATGAGGAAGGTATCTTCGCCGAAGAAGTTAGTGGTTCGACGCGAACGAATACACCGTTCGGAAGAACGAGTTCTTTTTCAAGAAACCCGAGAAGCTTTGCATCGATTTGACCAACTGGGCCACGAGGAGCCAACCAATATCCACCAACTATGGCGCGTGGCTGATGTATCAACTGAATGGCTGCATCGGGCTCATTACCATGCGCCCCTACAATGAAATATCGCTTCACTTCGCGGTTCAATGACGCTTGGAGCTCTCCCCATGCCCAACTTTGGGTGAATTGCGCGTATGGCAAAGCTGAGACGAAGGCGTCCCATTCTTTTTGCGAGGTGATTTCGACAAGATTCATGTTATTTTGACAGCATTCGTAATGCTTTTTTGATGCGCTCACCAGGATCTTCATCTTGCACATGCTTAAGGACGTCTTTCGCTTGCTGGGCGCTGTATCCAAGACCCACCAATGCATCCAGAACGTCCGAACCCTCTCCGGATGACCCGTCAGCATCTACAAGCTGGCCCTTCAACTCAAGAATGATCTTTTGCGCAGTTTTTTTACCAACACCCGGCACAGAAGTGAGCGTTGCGAGATCACCAGTCATGATGGCACGCTTCACTTGATCAGCTGACCCAACCGACATAATAGTCATGGCTGCTTTTGGACCAACGCCTGAAATGGAAAGCAATCCATCAAACAAATCGAGATCATCCATGGCCTTAAATCCAAATAGATCTTCAGAATCTTCACGCACATGGTGATGCGTATAGACAAAATATTCGCCACCTTGTTTTGCATCTGTGACAACGCTTGGGCTACAACGCACTCGATATCCAATGCCTCCAACCTCCATTAATAGCCAGTTTGGTCCTTTTTCAAGCACATTTCCACGTAATGAAGCGATCATAATCCCTTGGAGCATAACTGATTGCCGTCACCTGTGCTAGGCTGTATACGGTTCATTTATCGGAGGAAGACATGAGTAAGATAGGCACGTTGACCCTGTTCGCTGGGTGTATGGCATCCGGAAAGTCGGCGCTGCTGCTTAATCGCGTAGCGTTCTTGCGCAGTCTGGGGAAGAACGTGGCGGTCGCCATGCACGCTTCGTCCCATCGAGAGCGCATGTACGCCGTTTCGAGGGCAGGCCCGCAGGAGTATGCGCTTCGGTTTCGAGAACCGTCCGATCTCCTCCGATTCACTCGATCGGGAGAGATTCTCGCCATCGATGAAATCCAGGATCTTGAAACAGATTTCGCCCCGACACTCTATCAGCTTCTCGACGAAGGACGATCCATCGTCGTTGCTGGTCGCGACACGAACTTTCGCGGCGAACCATTCCCCATCATGGAGTGGCTCACCTCACATGCGACCGAGCACACCATCCTCACGGCGGTTTGCACGTCCTGCTTCAACACCGCCTCGCGTTCGCAGCGTTTCGTTCGTGGAGAACCTGCGCACTGGGATTCTCCCATTCGTGAACAGGGCTCGCCGCATGAGACCTACGAGTCTCGCTGCCTCATCCACCACGTCGTTCCGGGAAAGCCCGTGAGCTGACATCACGACCCACCATGGGTCGATTTTTTTACCAATCCCATTGACAAGGACCAAAAATCATGGAACGCGGTATAGATACGATCTTTATGAAAGTATCCTTTTTACATACGAAACTTGAGAGTTGGATCAACGAGTTAGAGCCCGCGGCTCACGCCAAGGTTGTCCGCATGATTGAACTACTCAAGGAGAAAGGCCACGAGATCGGCCTTCCCTACAGTAAAAGTCTTAGACGTGGCTTATTTGAATTGCGGATACATGGTGATCAGCCTATTCGTATATTTTATACCTTCCATCGTAACCAAGCCGTCCTTCTTCATGGGTGTATCAAAAAATCTCATAGACTTGAGAAACACGAACTGGAAAGAGCTTGGCAGCTCATGAGACAGTTGGATTAATATTACATATATGTTATATTTTGATCATATGAAGTTAAGATCATTTCAAGCATTTAAGAAACGTTCTCTAAAAAATCCTGAGGTAAAAGCTGCCTATGACGCATTGGCTCCCGAGTTTGAATTAGCGAGCAAATTAATTGGCATTCGCGTGAAGCGCGGCCTAACCCAAGCAGAACTCGCGAAAAAAATGGGTACCAAGCAATCTGCCGTTGCCCGTCTTGAATCTGGAACAAATAACTCCACTATCAAACAACTTGAAAGACTTGCAAAAGCGTTAGACGCAAAACTTACGATTAAAATATCCTAGGTATAACGCACAAGCCCCACATATCCAGATCAGATATGTGGGGCAAGTTTGTAGGGTTACTGCAGCCGCGAAGCGGAACCGCAGCGAAGGTAGCCGACATCCTCCGAGAGGTAGTCGAGCTCAGGACAGGAGTTCAAACACTCGAGATAGAGAATGTTCCGCCCGTCCACGTGAAGGGTCGCGGTCGGAAACGCCATCGCGTATCCGTCCAACTGCTTCCGATGCTGGATGTAGTACGCGAGCCCCTCGTGAACCGAGAGCCCGCGCTCATCCGCGTCGAAGCTCGCGCAGCACGCCGCCGCAGGCTTGTAGTCGTTCTTACGACCATTCTGCGCACGAATCCAGTACGCCTCGTTCGAACCAATGTCTGGTCCCAACGCTCGATGGCAGCCGTGACTGATCGCGATACCGGCCAAAAAGCACAACTTCTCAATAGAGTAGCGCGCATCGACCAAGATCAGGTCAGGGAATCGAGGGTCCCCAACCAGAAGTCGCTCAGGGATCTGGGGAATCGCCGCGAGATACTCAGCGAGCGTTCGCCCATTCCCGAAGCCTTTTCTGTAGAGCCTCTTCGCCTGCTTCGCTACCATTTCATCGGTAGGAAACTTCGTCATCTTCGCCTTCAAATGAGCCACGTATCCCTCCATTCTTCTTGTCAGGAAGACGAAATTCTTAAAACAAAACAGCCGATCTGTCAATCGGCTGCTTGTCTCATTCTTAGACGAAACTCACACCACTCACACTGTCACCCGCTTCCTTGGAGCGCATGAATGTTAATTGATTCAAGGATTGACAAAAGCACAATATTTTGATAATGCTTTGTCTGGTAGTTCACACAAATACATAATGGGGTGGCCATGCAAGCGATCGTGAATAAAGCCAAGAAATTGCAGGGATCTGCAAACGAAGAAGCTAAGGGTCACCTCATCACCGCGGCAGAATGTCTCGAGCTGTGTGAGAAGAACAACTACAGACCCATGCACTCAACTTCGGCTCAGGTCGATACACACATCGCCTTGATTTATGAGGCAGCCGAGAACGTCACAAAAGCAGCGCGGCTTGATACACAGCACAACGCCGAACTGACGAGATTTGCTTCAAATCTCACAGCGCTCGCCGACGCGACTCAAGCGCTCATGGATACCGTCGTTAAGACGGCCCGATTCTGACGTATTTTGTACAAACGCGGCCCCGATCTGATCTAGATCGGGGCCGCATTTTCTTTCTTGGCTAATTTTAGACGAAACTCACACCACTCACACTGTCACCCGCTTCCTTGAAGCGCATCAGTCTCACGCCTTGCGTATCGCGGCCAAGCGATGGGACGCTCTTGAACGGCGTGCGAACGACGATGCCGTGCTTTGAGATCATGACGAGGTCCTGTTCATCATCCTTGGAAGAGATGAATGCGTTCACCACGCCACCCGTCTTTGCGCCGACTTTTGCCGTACGGATTCCGGAACCACCACGACCTTGTTGTTTATACTCTTTCAAGTTCGTGCGCTTTCCCATGCCATTTTCCGTGATGACGAACAGCTCGAGCTGACCCTTGTCGGCGAGCTTTGGACTAATGATGTCCATGCCCACAACGCGATCTGTTTTCTTCTTGAGTTTAATTCCACGAACACCTGCGGCGGTGCGACCCATTGGTCGAACGTCTTCTTCGCTGAAGCGAATACTCTGTCCTTCGAGTGTGACGAGGGAAATGTCATCATCACCTGCTGATGGCTTCACATACACAAGCTCATCTGACTCGTGGAGATTGATCGCGATCAAACCAGAACGACGCACGTTAGCGAATTCATCCAACGCGGATTTTTTGATCGTACCTTGTGATGTTCCCATCACGAGATACTTCGCGCCTTCAAGATATTCATTCGTAAGCGTCACCGTAATCTTTTCTCCTGGAGCAAGCTGTAGGAAGTTTACGATCGCTTGTCCCTTGCTCGTGCGTGATGCCTGAGGAATCTCATACGCCTGCAAACGGAACACGCGACCACGCGACGTAAAGAACATAATTTCAGCATGAGTATTTGTGGTGAACATCATGCGTACTGAGTCTTCTTCCTTTGTTTCTAGGCCAATAATGCCCTTTCCTCCGCGTCCCTGTGTCTTGAACGTGTCTGGCGGAAGACGCTTGATATAGCCGTCCTGCGTGATCATCACGAGCGTATCTTCTTGTGGAACCAAGTCCTCCATGGAGAATTCTCCGACTGGTCCGGCCACGATCTTCGTGCGACGATCATCACCAAATTTTTCACGGATCGCATTCAACTCATCTTTAATTATTTTGAGAATCTTTTTCGCGGAAGCGAGGATGCTCTCAAGTTCATCAATAAGTTTTTTCTTCTCTTCCCATTCTTGTTCAACACGCAAACGTTCGAGGTTAGCGAGTTGCTGCAAGCGCATGTCGAGAATTGCTTGCGACTGAATTTCTGAGAGCTTGAACTTGCTCATCAAATTTCCTTTTGCCTCGTCTTTGTCCTTCGACTTTTTAATCGTTGAAATTATTTCGTCGATCTTCAAGAGTGCAATGCGCAACCCTTCCAAAATATGAATGCGTTCTTTCGCGCGATCCAATTCGTATTGTGTGCGACGACGAACCACGACCTTGCGGTGCGTGATGAACTCCATCAATAAATCTTTGAGCGTGAGGACGCGCGGCTGAATGCCATCTACGAGACACAGCGAGTTCACGTGGAATGTTTCCTGAAGCTGGGTCATCTTAAACAACTGGTTCAAGACTTTCTTTGGATAGGAGTCCTTTTTTAGCTCAACGACAATACGGATACCGTCTTTATTGCTCTCGTCACGCAAATCGCGGATACCTTCGATCTTTTTTTCCGTGACAAGTTCGGCCATTTTCTCGATAAGCTGTGATTTGTTCACCTGATAAGGCAATTCGCTCACGATAATGCGGAAAGAACCGGACTTTTCTTCAACAATTTCCGTTTTTGCGCGCATCACGATACCACCACGACCTGTGGCATAGGCCTGCTTGATCTCGCTCTTGTCGTAAATGATACCGCCTGTTGGAAAATCAGGGCCTGGAATGATTTTGACGAGATCATCAATAGAAATGTCTGGATCTTCAATCACCGCATCCACACCGTTACACACCTCTGTGAGGTTATGTGGTGGGATATTGGTCGCCATTCCGACAGCGATACCAACCGTTCCGTTCAACAATAAGTTCGGAAGTTTGGAAGGTAAAATCTTCGGTTCTTCATGAGAACCGTCGTAGTTTGGACGAAAATCAACCGTGTCTTTATCAATATCAAACAACAATTCTTCGGCAATGCTCGAAAGCTTGGCTTCTGTGTAACGATAGGCAGCGGCTCCATCTCCGTCCACGGAACCGAAGTTTCCCTGACCACGCACGAGCGGATAGCGCATGGAAAAATCCTGCGCCATACGAACCATGGCGTCGTACACGGATGCATCGCCGTGTGGGTGATACTTACCAAGCACTTCTCCGACAATCGTGGCCGACTTGCGGAATTTGGCATTCGCACGCAATCCGATACTCCACATCGCATACAAAATACGACGGTGCACTGGCTTCAAGCCATCACGGACGTCTGGCAACGCACGATCAACGATCACGCTCATCGCGTAATCAAGGAAAGCGGTCTGCATCTCCTCAATGAGGGCGGTCGGCTTAACCCCGGATGGAATGAGGGGCATGTTTTGTTGTTCGGACATAACTTATTTTGAGAAAATGGAGGCTGAATTTGTGATTGCAGTAATGGTCGGATCTGGTCGGTCTGGAACGAACAAGGTGCGGCCTGTTGTCATCGCCCAACCTGCCACGACAACCACAGCGCAAATCGTCACTCCGAGGTACATCGCCATCTTTGATCCATGCGGATGTGAGACGCGACGGCTCGCATGATGTTCGATGAGCGCTAACTTATCCTCTACTGGAGAGATAATGGGCGCACCCGCGGCAATGCGGCGACGGCGGATAGGGACGATGCGTGGCATATTGTTAAGCTCTTTCTATAACAGTAACGACCAAATCATCTGCGGGCAAATCTTTCTTTGAGATTTTTAACTTGTTTGTGTCTGCTCGCTTGCAAACCATCTGTGAGCAGAACGCGTCTGCCGTTCCAAGTTCCTGCTTAATTCCTTCCACGTGATATGCGAGCGGAATGACCATGCGTGGCTCGATCATTTTGATGATATCAACGGCTTGCTTTGCGGTGATCAAGTCTCCGCCACCAACTGGAATGAGCAAAATATCGATGTTCCCCAGCTTTTCTACTTCTTCGTCTGAGAGAGGGCGCTTGAGATTACCGAGGAAACCAATCGACATGCCTTCAAGTTCGAATCGATACATCACGTGATGAGGGTGCTTCTCTTCTGCGGAGCACACAGGGATCGCATAGGCGAAAATCCCGTTTACTTCGTATTCACCTGGATCACGAATAATGAAAGGATCGTTCTCAAAAGAGTCGAGAGGAAAGCGCTTTGGGTCTTGATGGGTCAAGGCGACCACATCAGGCTTGATGGTGCGTGGAAAACGCAATCCCGTTTCAGGACCATATGGATCGGTCACCAAAACGGCATCCTTGTCGCCATGCGATGCTTCAATACGAACGCAAGATAAACCGTGCCAGAAAATTTGCATAATAGAGCCGAAAAATCAGTGATTGTGGATGGCCCTATTCTACGCTTTTTCTCAGAAGAGACAAGAGAAAATCAAGGGTGCAATCTCCCCTTCATGGTGCACCCAACAATGGCGATTGCGAGGGCATCTGCCGCGTCATCTGGCTTTGGAACCGAGGATAATTTAAGGAGTCTCACGACCATTTCTTGAACCTGCTTTTTATCAGCGTTTCCTTGTCCTGTTGTTCCAGATTTTACTTGATTTGGCGTTGGTTCGATGAGCAGCAAATTCGCATCCGCCACGACCAGCACCGAAACCCCTCGCGCCATGCCAACCTTCATCGCTGTTTTTGCATTTGTTTGGAAAAATAGTTGCTCCATGGAAACAGCGTCTGGCTTATAGACATTGAGAAGATTGGCCAATCCATCACGAACCTCCTGCAAGCGTATTTGAAACGTGTCTTTTGCTGATGTCTGGATGCACCCACATGCAATATACGAAAGCCGTCCTCCCACATCTTCAACCACTCCCCACCCAGTGCGGTCGAATCCAGGGTCAATGCCGAGAATACGCATGAAGATATCGTAGCATGTGGTTGACTTCTCCTCTCTTTCTGCTAACAATCCGTGTCCGGAGGTACCCCTAATGATCACATTTCGGAGACTTAGTCCTTTTACGAACGAATGGGCTGTCCCAAGCATCCGTAGCTTGATACAGCAGTTGTCCAAGAATGCGCAGCCCGTGAGCCACTACAGCGTCACGAACGTCTGCCAACTGCACCACGTCCTCGTGGCCGTGGACGATTCACTCGGCGAGCCCGGGAAGATCGTCGGCATGGCGACCCTCGTCGTCATCGAGCAGTTCGTCGGCGTGCGCGGCCGCATCGAAGACGTGGTGGTCGATCAGGACTACCGCAAGCAGGGCATTGGCCGCGAGCTCGTCTTGCGCCTTCACGAAGCTGCCAAGGAGCGACGCGTGAAAATGATCACGCTTTCGAGCCAACAATACCGTACTGAAGCGAACCGTCTCTACGTCTCGATCGGCTACAAGCCAGTCGACACTAACGTCTACGTGTTCGAACTCCCGAAGGACTGAAGTCCTTCTTTTTTTAAATTTAAACATCCCCCGAAATCGGGGGATATTTTTTTGAAGTTTAGGCTTCGGCGATTACCTTGGCGTCTTCTTTATCTTGTTTGTCTTGAATCTCTTTCTGTTCGCGCTGTTCTTCACGTTCTTTGATCTTTGGTCCTTCTTCGGTTTGTGGAGCGTTGTGATCAACACCGAATCCTGTACCCGATGGGGTCAAGCGACCGATGATGACGTTCTCCTTCAACCCTTCGAGACGATCGATCTTTCCGGTAACAGCGGCGTTGATGAGAACGCGGGCCGTTTCCATAAAGGAGGCGGCGGACAAGAACGATTCCGTGGACAAGGCGACCTTTGTGATTCCCATGAAGAGCGGGGTCAAGCTTGCTGGCGCGGCCTTTCCTGCCTCAACAACCTTGCGGTTGTCCTCTTCCGCACGGTAGCGGTCGACGATCTGACCTGGAAGCAAATCGGTCTCTCCTGGATCCTTCACGTACACACGGGAGAACATCTGACGCACGATCACTTCGATGTGCTTGGCGTTCAATTTCTGACCCTGTGATGCGTAGATGGCGAGCACTTCACGAAGGAGATAACGCATGACGGCATCATTGCCCTTCAAGCGGAACAACTCCTGCAAGTCGTACTGACCTTCGGTAAGGACATCTCCTGGAACAACTTCGGTTCCGTCCTTTACGAGCACGGTGTAGCCGGCTGGAATTTCCTGCTCGGTCACACATGGAGCTTCGTACACGAGCGTCACCTTGTTCTTCTCTGCCTTGATCACACCATTACTCGAAGCCAAGACTTCTTCGCCAGAGCTACGGGTAATAAGCACCTGACCAAGCTTCACCTTTTGACCATCTTCCACCTTCAACTGATCGCGCTTGAGGAAGGTGTAATCATCTTCCTTGATGCCGATGTGTTGAATGTGAATGAAGCGAGTTCCGGTCGAATCGACAACCTTTTCACCCTTTGTGGTTTGAATGATGCGCTTCTCTCCTTCGACGAGCTTGATCTTACCTGCCACTTCGGCAAACAAGGCCTTACGCTTCGGCGAACGAGCTTCGAAGAGTTCTTCCACGCGAGGAAGACCCTGCGTAATGTCGGCTGCGGCCACACCACCCGAGTGGAAGGTACGCATGGTGAGCTGAGTACCAGGTTCACCGATCGACTGAGCGGCTACGATACCAACAGCCGTTCCAAGCTTCACGAGCTGGTTGTAGGCAAGGTCGTATCCATAGCATTTCTGACACAATCCACGAGGCAACTTACAGGCAAGCACCGAGCGCACGACAGCGGTTGAAATCTTTTTATCCGCGAGTGCGCGAATATGATCTTCATTGATCAATGTCCCCTTCTTCACCAACACCTCCTTGGTATCGCCATCCTTCAAATCTTTCACGAGATAGCGACCAAGCAAACGAGTGAGAATTGGTTCACCGATTTCATCACACTCTTCTGAAGAAAGCGTTGCACCCTCGGTGTCGCCACAATCTTCGGTCTGAATGATGACGTCTTGAGAAACGTCCACCAAACGACGTGTGAGATATCCGGCGTTAGCCGTACGAAGAGCGGTATCCGTCAAACCTTTACGTGCACCGTGCGATGCAATGAAGTATTCGAGCACATCGAGACCTTCACGCAAGTTCGACTTGATTGGAAGCTCGATAATTTCACCCGATGGCGAAGACGTAAGACCCTTCATACCGACCACGCTGGTCAACTGTCCAACCGAACCACGAGCACCGGAGTCGATCATGGAGTACACGGCGCCTTCCTTGTTCAAAGATTCTTTCGAAAGCTTCTGAATCAAGTCCTTCACTTCTGACCATGTACGAATAATCTGGTTGTAGCGCTCTTTCTTTGTGAGCAAACCTTCCTTGTACTGGTCTTCGATTTCGAGCGTGCGACGATCACCTTCATCAATGAGCGGTTGCTTCTTGATGTGTGGAAGATCTCCCATGCCGTAGCTGAATCCAGACTTCGTGATGTAGAAGAAACCCATGTTCTTCACTTCGTCCAAGAAACGAGCGGTGCGCTCGAAACCGCGCAACTCAATCGTGGTACGCACGATTTCGCCGAGCTGCTTGGTTCCGATCACTTCGTTGCGGAATCCGATTTCTTTCGGGAAGAGGTCGTTCAAGATCAGACGACCAACTGTGGTCTCTGCCAATCCTGCGCCCTGCTTCACGATCACCTTGATCTTTTCGCGAATGGAAAGCTTGCCTGTCTCGAATAGGTAGCGAGCTTCTTTATCCGAAAGTACCTTCACTTTGCCATCAGCTGGCTCAAGCATCGAGGTCATGTAGTAACAACCCCATGCAATGTCCTTATCTGGTTTAGCCACTGGGAATCCTGTGGCTGGCTTCAGCAAGTTCTTGGTGGAAAGCATCAAGTTCTTTGCTTCCCAACGCGCTTCCTCGGTTAATGGAATGTGGACGGCCATCTGGTCTCCGTCGAAGTCGGCGTTGAAAGCTGGACAGACCATTGGATGGACCTGAATAGCTTTTCCTTCGATCAACTTTGGCTGGAAGCCCTGAATACCGAGACGGTGAAGCGTTGGAGCGCGGTTCAAGAGCACGACAGAGTCTTCTGCGATGCGCTCAAGAATGTCCCAAACTTCTGCGTGGTCAGCTTCGATGTAGCGGTTTGCAGAACGAATGTTATGCACCAATTCGCGCTTGATGAGTTCAGCAATGATAAACGGCTTGAACAATTCGAGAGCCATGGTCTTTGGAAGACCACACTGCGAAAGTTCGAGCGTAGGACCAACGACGATAACGGAACGACCAGAGTAGTCGATACGCTTTCCGAGCAAGTTCTGACGAAAGCGACCTTGCTTCCCCTTCAAAATGTCGGCGAGCGACTTCAACTGGCGCTTCTTTCCTGTCGCGGCGACCACGGTTTTTGATGCGCGGGCGCTGTTGTCGATGAGCGAGTCGACAGCTTCCTGCAACATGCGCTTTTCATTGCGCACGATGACTTCAGGAGCATGCAACTCGATCAAACGCTTCAAGCGGTTGTTTCGGTTGATGACGCGGCGATACAAGTCGTTCAAGTCAGACGTAGCAAAGCGTCCTCCGTCGAGTGCGACCATTGGACGCAAGTCTGGTGGGATCACTGGCAAAGCCTGGGTGATCATCCATGTTGGATCGAGCTTGTTGACGTGCAATGACTTCAAGAGCTTCAAGCGGCGTACCAAGCGATCATGCTTGGCTTCAGATGCATCCTTCAAATCTTCCTGAATTGCATTGATGGTTGCTTCAACGTCTACATTGCGAAGCAATTCCAAGATGGCTTCTGCTCCAATGCGCGCCTCAAACAAGTGACCGAATTTGAGCGAGAGCTCATGGTACTCAGCTTCGGAAATAATCTTGAGCGGCTTCAAATCTTTCAATTCTTTTTCCGCTTCGTCGAAGTCAGCCTCAAGCTCGTCCATGCGACGCGTCTTGTTGCCTTCTGCCTTATCAAGTTCCTTCTGAAGTTGATCCGTCTTCCAGCTCTTCTCTTCCGAGGTCTTCTGGATACGTTCGCGTTCACGTTCTGATTCGGATTCAATGGCCTTTTTCTTGCCCTTATATTCCGTACGAACCTGCTCAACCGTTTGCACGCGCAAATCTTCATTCACCTCCGTAATAATAAAGGCGGTGAAGTAGATTACTTTTTCCATCGACTGGATGCTCATGTCGAGCACGGTTCCAATCTTGGATGGCACGCTGCGCAAGAACCAAATGTGAGAAACTGGAGCGGCGAGTTCGATGTGACCAAAGCGTTCACGACGCACGAGCGAGTGAGTCACTTCTACACCACACTTGTCACAGATGATTCCCTTGTAACGGATCTTTTTATACTTGCCACAATAACACTCCCAGTCTTTCGACGGTCCGAAAATTTCTTCCGCGAACAGACCAGATTTTTCTGGTTTCTGTGTGCGGTAGTTGATGGTTTCCGGCTTGGTCACCTCGCCGAAGGACCATCCGCGAATCACTTCCGGAGAAGCGACCTTGAGACGGATAGAATCGAAGTCCGTGGACTTGATGTTCTCCGTGTGGAAAAACGCCATAGAGTTGGTCTAGGTGAGGTGATTTAAGGAGTTTCCGTCGGTGCTGGACCCCATTCGCTTTCATTCTCATCGTTCACGAGCGCTGGGCGATTGCGGAAATGTTCTGGACGAGGCGTGCTCTCTTCGAGGCGTGTGCCATTCTTCAAGAGTTCGACATCGAGACCAAGACCCTTCAATTCGCGAACAAGCACGTGGAATGATTCTGGGACGTTCACCTTCTGAATTGGCAAACCCTTAATGATAGATTCGTATGCTTTGGAACGACCTGGCACGTCATCCGACTTAATCGTCAAGATTTCTTGCAGGGTGTGGGATGCGCCATAGGCTTCAAGAGCCCACACTTCCATTTCTCCGAAACGCTGACCACCGAACTGCGCCTTACCACCAAGTGGCTGCTGCGTGATGAGAGAATATGGACCAATGGAGCGCTGGTGAATCTTATCTTCCACCATGTGGTTCAACTTCAAGATATAGATGTATCCAACTGTTGGATTGTGATCATAGCGTTCACCCGTACGACCGTCGTACATTGGGATCTTTCCATCTTCTGGGAAACCGGCCTTGAGCAATTCTTCACGAATTGTTTCTTCTGGCACGCCGTCAAACACTGGTGTCGCCACCATGTAGCCGAGCGCGTTAGCCGCGAGACCCAAGTGCGTTTCAAGAATCTGACCCAAGTTCATACGTGACACGACACCAAGCGGTGAGAGAATCACGTCGACTGGAGTTCCGTCCTCAAGGAATGGCATGTCTGCCACTGGAACGATCTTCGAAATAACACCCTTGTTACCGTGACGACCAGCAAGCTTGTCACCTACCTGCACTTTGCGAAGGTCGGCAACCGTGACTACGATTTGCTTCAACACGCCTGGCTGCAATTTGTCGCCAGCGTCGCGAGAGAAGGTCTTCATGTCGATAACCTTTCCTTTTTCACCATGCTCGAGATAGAGCGAGCTGTCACGCACATCGCGCGCCTTCTCACCGAAAATCGCGCGCAACAATTTTTCTTCAGCGGACAAATCTGTTTCACCTTTTGGCGTAATCTTTCCAACCAAGATATCTCCAGACTTTACCTCAGCACCAAGACGCACGATGCCATGCTCATCCAAGTTGCGAAGTTTTTCTTCTGAGACGTTTGGGATATCGCTCGTGACGGCTTCTGGTCCAAGCTTTGTGTCACGCACGTCAATTACGTGGTGCTCAATTTGAATGGAAGTGAAACGATCTTCATGCACGAGACGCTCGGACAAAATGATGGCGTCTTCGTAGTTGTATCCGTCCCATGACAAGAACGTGCAGAGCAAGTTCTGACCAAGAGCAAGTTCTCCGTGCTGCACAGATGTTCCATCGGCCAACACTTCTCCGGAATACACTTTCTGACCCTTGTTCACGGCTGGGCGGTAATTCAAACAGGTCGAGTGGTTCGAGCGCTGGAACTTCGCCAAGTCATAACGACGGATCACCTTGTCAGAACCCTGGAACTCGATGTGCTTACCAGAAACAGACACGATCACACCGTCATCTGGAGCAATAATTGCATGACCAGAGTCGATGGCGACGCGGCGCTCAACACCCGTTCCAACAATTGGCGCGTCTGGCTTCACACATGGCACGGCCTGACGTTGCATGTTCGTTCCCATGAGTGCGCGGTGACCATCGTCGTGTTCGACGAATGGGATCAACGACGTACCAATGGAGAGAATATGCTTCGAAGACACGTCGACATAATCGATTTCGTGTACATCGACGACCGTCGCTTCACCCTTCTTACGAGCGGCGGCGCGAGGCGTGAGGAATTTTCCATCCTTGCCGATCGCGGTCGTGGCTGGAGCGGTTGTTCCCTGCTCTTCCGTAAAGGCGTTCAAGTAGACGATCTCTTTTGTGACGGTTGGATCAATTGGCAATTTATCAATCGAAATTTTGGCGAGCTTTTCGGCGAGCTTCTTATCAACCTCTTCGCCGGCTTTTGCTACCAATTTTCCTTCACCGTCATTCACGTTTACGCGCAACACTTCGCCAATGGCATCGGATCCATCGTTCTTGGCCCAGCTCTTCACGACACGATATGGAGCTTCGATAAATCCATAGTCGTTGATGCGACCGTAACAAGCCAAGTGACCCACAAGACCGATGTTTGGTCCTTCTGGGGAAGCAATCGGACAAATGCGTCCATAGTGCGTGCGATGCACGTCACGAACATCGAAGCCAGCACGTTCACGCGTGAGACCCCCCGGGCCCATCGCGGACAAACGGCGCTTGTGTTCGAGCTCACTGAGTGGGTTTGTCTGGTCCATGAACTGCGACAACTGCGAGCTCATGAAGAACTCACGCACCGCACCAATCACTGGGCGAGCGTTGATGAGTTTCGCTGGGTTCAGCTGATCGATATCCATGGTGGACATACGATCTTTCACGATGCGCTCCATGCGAGCGAGACCGATGCGGAAACGGCTCTGCACAAGTTCACCAACGGCACGAACGCGACGGTTACCCAAGTGGTCCACGTCATCTGGTTCTTCCTGAGTGACGTTCAAGCGAATGACTTCGCGAATGATGTTCACCAAGTCTTCCTTGGTCAAAATGCGGTTCTCTTCTTTTGAGATGATGCCGTGCTCTGTGGTCAAGCTAAAACGCTTGTTGAACTTATAGCGACCCACGGTGCCCAAATCATAACGGTCGAAGTTGAAGAACATCGAGTGGATGAGCGAGCGAGCGTTATCAGACGTCGCAAGATCTCCTGGACGAATACGCTTATACACTTCGATGTATCCTTCTTCTTCGTTGTTCGAAATGTCTTTTGCGAGTGTTGATTCGATGTACTTGTTCATCGGATGCACATCGACATCTGTAAACAGTGCGGAGATGTCTTCGTTTGATCCAATACCAAATGCGCGCAAGAGAGCGGTGGCCGCCACTTTGCGCTTGCGATCGATCTTTACCCAGATGACATTGTTGCCATCGGTTTCAAACTCAAGCCATGCACCACGGTTTGGAATGATTTTCGCTCCGTAATAACGGCGACCATGCATGAGCTCAGCGGCAAAAAATGCACCGGCTGAACGCACGAGCTGAGACACAATCACGCGCTCGATACCGTTCACGATAAATGTACCGCGATCAGTCATGAGTGGAAGATCTCCCAAATAAACTTCGGAGTCTTTCTCGGCCTTGGTACGACGGTTTATCAACTTCAACTTCACGCGCAATGGCGATTCGTAGTTGACGTTCTTCCCCTTCGAAGTCTTCTCATCAAACTTCGGCTCGTCGAAATAGTAATCGACAAAGTGGAGCTCAAGATCGCGGCCGATGAAATCTTTGATCGGCGAAATCTCCTTTAGCAATTCTCGAATTCCTTCTTCCACAAACCAGCGGTAGCTGGTTTTCTGGATCTCGATCAGCTCTGGCAACGCCATGGCGTCGCGCGCGGCCGTAAAATAGCGTCGCTCTAAGTCCTTTGGGGCTTGGCGGCGAAATTGCATCGCGGGCATGTGATAGATGCTTCCCCGTTCCCTCTGTCCACATAGGACCGTCTAACTGTAGACAAAACAGCCAGAAATGACGGTGACCACGCAGAACGCGAGGCGGGGTTCTCGTGAATGAAAGACAGTGCGATGAGACATTAAAACACCTCCCAAAGGGGGTTACAGGAGGGGCTTTAATTTTGGTCGTGGTGACTCATGTTTGGATCGGTTGTCCGGAAACCGTCCGATAGATGCTCGGAGAACATCTGTCAAATCGCGCTGTTGTGGGCGAATTCTAACAAGCAAGACTCCATGCGTCAAGGGAAAAAGGCTAATCTTACAATTTGTCAAAAAACGCGGAGATTAGCCTTTCCGTGTAGGGGCGTGATTAATCACGCCCCTACAAAACAATACATATCCACAATTCATGATATCTTAGCCAAATTTTGTTCGCTAATATTAGACAAATTTTCAGTACTGCTAGATTAATTGTCTAACCTTAGACACTTTTTGTCGTATAAACCTGTCGTGGCACTCTTGACAAAAGTAATAAATTATGATATCTTTACACGTTCGATTCTGGAGGAGGCCCTCATCGAACTGGTCTGGCACATGCCGGATTAACACGCAGCTTTCCCTGCCCAACGTCAAGAGAATCGGCTTGTACCGATATCCTCGATGATGGTGCCGAAACTTGGTGCACGTAAGTGCACGGAGGTATTAGCCACCAGCGACACGCGGTTCATTCACCCTCACCCCCTATATAGGAGATCTGATGAATCAGAACAGCGCCCGTGTCTACCGCCTTCCCGCGAACGAGATCGAGACCTGGGTGCGCAAGTCGCTCCCCCGGCCCCGGCCGATCGCGCAGGTCATCGTCCTCGAGACCCGCCGCACCCCGCCGCTCCACGGCAAGAACTGGAAGGTCCCGATCGGGCCCAACCGGAGCCGCCGCTAGTCGGCAACGCACCTTCCTTAACTTAATCCCTGGCGGCGAGTGTTCTACTCGCCGATCAGCAAGAGGAATCAAACAAATTGATGCCTGCTGCTGATCTTTACAACAACACTACGTACAACGTTTTGGAGGAGGTCGGCCCGTAGATCGCGCAAGCGCTTTACTGGCCAACTCCGCCCTGAATCGTTTGATCCTGGTTTCGACTGGGAACTTTCGACCAAGGACGGAGCGGATCTGTCGGTCTTCGGACAATGACAGACCTTATCCGCCTCCAAAACGTTGGACGGAGTGATGTGGAGGACGAACATCGTCATGAACCCGAATACGGGAACATGCGATGCAGATCACGAACTCAGGTACGGCGGAGCAATCTGCCAACCCTGATAGTACTGATCTCTCGGGTAGTGACCGTGATTGTGAGGGCGTGATAAATCACACCCCTACAATCACGATCCGAACCCCTCGTCCCTACATCTTTCCGGCCGATCACATCGGACGGATGGCCTTTTCAAGGGCGTGCAAATCCACTGAAGCTCGAAAGAGCGTAGGTGGACCGCACGTCCGTCAGGAAGCCCGATGAGATATCAGGCTTTGTGATGGACGTGTGGGTCACAAACAAGCCCGCACAAGATAAAGGAGGTTCGAGATGAACACGAAGATCGAAAAGCTCGAGTGCGTGGAGATGATGAAGTGCGCTCGCGCCCTCCAGGCCGAGCTCAACGTCCCGGAGACGGAGCGCTGCTCGCTCCCGCTCAACTTCAACCTCCTCCGCAAGGTCGAGCGCATCAACGCGCTGACCGAGCAGTTCGAGACGATCGTCACTGACTGCCGCGCGCGGCTCGAGGCGCTGAAGACCGTCGTCCTCACGGACGCCGAAAAGGCGCTCGAGATGCTCCGCCGCGAGGCCGAGATCGAGAACGCGCGCAAGGCGTGCACCACGAACTTCGCGAACGTCCAGAGGCTGCGCTCGAAGGCGGGCCTGAAGGGCCTGCCGAGCGTCTCGCTGAAGAGCCTCTCGCCCGAACAGCTCCGCGAGTACGCGCTGTCGCTTCAGGCGAGGGCGCTCGAGCTCGCGCCGAAGCCCGTCGAGGCGCCCGTCGCGGTCCCCACGGACTGCCAGGCGGAGTTCCTCCGCCGAGAGCAGGAGCTCTCGCGCAAGGTCTGGGTCGCGAAGCCGGCGAAGCCGATGCTCGCGAAGGCCCCGGCCGCAGAGGTCGTCAAGATCGTCGAGAAGTCGGCGACGCGACTGGCGCTCGAGGCGAGCTTCGCCGAGAGCATCAAGGTGCTCACCCGTGAGCACCCCCTCTTCCACCCGGCGCCCGAGCGCCTGAGCGACAAGAACCTCGCCGCGCTCGTCGCGCGCGTCACGAGCGAGATCGAGCGCATCAAGCGCGAGGCGCTCATCAAGGAGCACGGGAGACAGCAGAAGCTGCTCTCGGACTACGCGCATCTGCGCCGCTCCGGCCGCGCCCACCAGCCCTTCGGGGTCTGGTCGAAGATGGCGCGGCGCTAACACTGGACTGGAGCGAACAATGAAAGATTCTTTTCATTGTTCGCTCGCCCACATCAGCTATCGATCACTCGATGTCCGATGTGGGCGACACGGAAATATCTTTCGTACTCGACCCAACCTTTAGGAGGTCTCATGCTCGCGCTCATTCTGTCTTCGTTGCCCACCGTTGGGTACGACGAGAAGCCCACTGGTTCGATGGTCGTCGCGGTCCGCGACTCAGCGTGGGAAACGCGTGTCCCCACGACCAAGGAGCGGCGCCTGATCGCCGAGCTCGAGAAGATCGAGGCACGCATCGCGAGCTTCGGACTCATCTCGCTCGAGGAACAGAATCTCGACCTCACGGTCGACGTCGACATCGCCCTCGATCGCATCCCCTCGCGGGCTGAGCTCGTGACGATGGCGGAGGATGCGCAAGCGTCCGATGCTCTCAGCCGGGCCATCCGATACCTCGACCCGCCGCATAACACGGCAGAGGGAGTCTAAGATGAAGAAGTTCATGTACGCTGTGGTCGGTTTGTTCCTCCTGTGGCTGGTCTGGCCGCGGATCGAGCGACCGCTCGCGCACGCGGCACACGGTATCGGCCACGCGGCTGGCAGCGTCTCAAGCGCAGTCATGCGACTGCGCAATGGGCCGCCGCCTCCCGAGGACACGAGTGTGCACACGTGGAGGTCAATCCCTCTGCGTATCACATTCGTCTCGGATCCGCCGATCCGAAACGTCTACGGCGTCCACATCGGAGGTCCGGTGTGGGGCGGAGAGTTCGGCATTCGGCGAGAGACGCCAACTTTGAGCGGTCGAGTGATCGCGAGAGGTGTGCGCGCCCTGCCGGATGGCACATGGGCACCCGGGGCAACCCGCTCCCATGATGCAGCTCTCACGCGGCAGACCTGTGCACTCACCTGCACTTGGAACGTCGTGGTGGAGTTCGCCGACAACGTGACTCATCTCGAGGTAAGCCTCGATGAGCACATCCACACGCTCATCGCGCGAGTCGTCCCTGTCGAAGGACAGGTCGAACCGAGCGAGCACGAAGGCGACGTGTGGAGACCGCTGATCATCAGTGGACTTCTCATCGCCAACGGAAACCCGTTGGCGGATTACTCGCACATTCCGATGCGCGGCGGACAGCTCTCAATCGAGCAGACCGGCGGCATCAACGAAGCGACGCCCTAGTCGCTTCACCCACAAAGATACTGGAGCTCTGACAACTGTCAGAGCTCGTGTCCCATCGGCTCATCACTCAGTGGTGAACCGATTCAGACATTCGGACAAACTTGGAGAAAGGTGATCCTCACGCGAGTGGTCTCTGGCTTCGGCTGGACGCCATGCCGCAGTGAGTCGCCCAACGTCACCCTGTTTTTTCGGGGGCGCGTTGACTCCAGGTTTGTCCGCGTGTCTGGACAAGAAAGGAAGGGGCCGCATGGCCGACGAAGAGAAATCAAAAGAAGATCAGGTCATCGACCTGGTCCAGAAAACAGGAGGCCTCATCGGTGAGCCAATGTCTCACGACGGCTTCCCCACTCCCAACAAGGGGTGGATGGCACTCCACTTTCTCCATCAGGTCCGCATCAAGTGGCTGACGGAGAACGGCCAGCTGAACCCGCAGATAACGCTCGAGCTCTACGAGCCCGAGTCGGTCGGCGAAGACCAGGTGCCCGCCCTCGACAAGGACTTCCTCTCCTACGCAAAGGAAGGCAAGTGCCGTCTCAAGAAGCGCGGGATGGTACAGTTCGTCACCTCGGCGGACACGGCCAACCCTCGCTGGGCTGATACCTTTCGGCTCACCCCCACCGTCCCTCGGGGAATGTGGGAAGACCCGGCAGCAGCCAAGTCGCGACTCGAGAGCATCTCGTCCGTGATTCGTGGTTCGAGGTACAAGCGCCTCGAGCTGCGCTGGAAGAAGGTTCTGCAAGCGCTTTCAACCAAAACGCCGGACCTGACCCCGGACAAGTCACATGGCCGATACGCAGCGAATTTCTACCAGCGACACGAGTCGTCAGAAGGAACGGAGCTGTGGGTTGGCCGCCTCCCTTCGGACTACGCCAATCTGCCCGTCAAGGACGGAATGGCCGTGGTCACGCCCGAAGGCAACGGCGTCACCGTCTGCCTCACCACTGAGTTTCTGGAAAGCCTGAAATTCGTGGTCCAAGAAGTGACACTCAAACACATGGCGTTCCTCGTGGACGCCTACATCTACTAGCACTTCTGCTTTGCGCCCCTGCTCCGACACATGTCGTGAGCGGGGGCGCTGTTCGTAATAATCAAATCGAATTACTAGACAAGAAAAACAATTTCAGATATTTTTATCTTTCCACGTATCACCTATTCCCTTTGGAGAGACCGTGAACAAGACTCGTTTCGAAACACCCGATCCTTCCTCCCTTCCTGTTCGACAGGAGAACATCCAAACAGTTGAGATGCCCACTGTGCTCCTCAACGATCTGAAGAAGATCGCCAGTATTCCCCCGCCCTCTGCAGAGACTCGTCCCACGGTTCGCCCGCCCCGCTCCTCGAAGCCGCCCAAGCGGTAGCTCCTTTTCTCTCGCGCACTTCTGCGCTCTTTTTTTATCTTGTTGAAGTTGTGTTTGTTTCTAAAGCCTTTTCTATCGCATCCGTTGTGGGCATGGCGCGATCATATACCACGCGAATCGCGGCCGTACTCTCACTTCCGTGGCGTCGACGAGATACGATACGAATCACAGTCGCACCACGAGGAATATTCATACGCTCTTCAAAACTTCCATCATCACCAACAACCGCCGGTGCGCCGTTTACCGTCACAGATGAACCAGCCGCAGTAAACCCACGTACAACAATGGCAGGATCTTGAACGTGCGCGCCATCCACAGGAGATTCAATCGACAGCGGAGGTGCGACGCTCATGGCACGCGCCTGCGTGTACACATACGCACCAAGCACACAGGTAAAGATAATAAATCCTGCCGCCGCAAGGATCCGCGGCGTAACCGTTAGTTCAAAAATCCCGAGCTTGGTAGCGCGTGGCAATAATACAGACGTATCTCTCGTTACAGATGCTGCCTCTCGAGCTTCTCGAAATTTATGCAAATAATATGATTCGTTGTATCCAAAATACGATACATACGAACGAAGAAGTCGCTCAGCATACACTTGGTCTGGTAGCTCACTCCATGTTTCCGTCTCAAGTGCGCGGATGATCGAAGGGGCGATTTTAGTCTTCTGCGCCGCTTCTTCTATCGTAATTCCTGCTCGTTCGCGTAACTCAATCATGTCTGGCCCAAGCCGACCTACCGCATTCAATCTTTTGGACACGAATGCCATGCCCACGTTTTACCTAGATCTCCTCATCTTTGCTAGTCTCCTCATCTTCTTCTTCAACGTCCTCTAGAGAAGGCTCGTCTTGATCGTCTCTCTGAACCGGATCCGGGGCCGCAATATTTTTACGGTTAGCAGTCAATGGATCCATTGATTTTGTGAAATCTGCTTTCAAAATCTCTCGTGGCTTTGCTCCATCACCGGGGCCAATGAAGCCTTCTTGCTCAAGCAAATCGAGAAGACGCGCAGCTCGCGCATACCCTACCTTTAAACGACGTTGGAGAAGCGAAGCGGATGCCTTTCCTGCGCGAATGATTTCTTCTTTTGCATCAGGGATTAGCTCATCCGAATCGTCGTCATCCATACTCGAATGCCCAAAGATCGTGGGACCACCACCGGAACGTTCCACAACATTCGGGTCATACTCTGGCGGATCGTATTTTGATTTTACAAATGCAACGACACGACCGATCTCTGCTTCAGACACAAACGCTCCCTGCAAGCGCTTAGGAATCGGAATATCGCTGCTCGTGATCAACATGTCTCCGCGACCAAGCAACTTTTCTGCACCTTGCTGGTCCAAAATCGTTCGGGAATCTGTTGCAGAAGCAACTGCGAATGCGATGCGACCTGGCACGTTTGCCTTAATCAAGCCCGTGATGACATCCACCGATGGGCGCTGCGTTGCGAGCACCAAGTGAATACCAACCGCACGAGACATCTGCGCCAATCGAACGATCGGTCCTTCAACCTCAGAGCCTGACGTAGACATGAGGTCAGCCATTTCATCGATAAAAATAACAATATATGGCAATCGATCTTGCGAGCGTGAATTGTAACTAATGATGTCTTTCGAAGACATTGAGCTCAATAGATCAAGGCGACGATCCATTTCGCGCAAAGCCCATTTCAATGCATTTACTGTCTCTGGAACCTTGGTGATAACGGGAGTAATCAAATGAGGAATCCCATTATAGACCTGAAGTTCTACGCGTTTTGGATCAACCATGATGAATTTCACATCATCAGGACCAAGCGTATAGAGATACGACATGATGATCGTATTCATTCCCACAGACTTACCAGAACCAGTCGCACCGGCGACGAGCAAGTGCGGCATCTTTGTAAGATCCGCGTTCCAAGCTTTACCAGCAACGTCTTTTCCAAGAACGAACGGGAGCGAACCCTTTCGTTCTTTGAATTCTTTTGCCTCAAGCATTTCACGTAATCCTACGGTTGCAACACTCTTGTTTGGAACTTCAACTCCAACGAGTGATTTCCCCGGGATTGGTGCCTCAATACGAATCGGATGTGCGGCGAGTGCAAGTGCTAAGTCATTGTTTAATCCAGTGATACGAGAAAGCTTGATACCGTCAGATGGCTTGAAAGCGAACTGGGTCACGGTTGGGCCAACGGCGACTTCCGTCATCTCGACAGGAATACCGAACGTTTCGAGCGTACGTCGAATTACTTCGCGGTTATGAACGATATCTCCAGAAGTTGGCTTATCATCACGACGATCGAGCAAATCAAGAGGTATTTCAATCCGAGGATACCGTTTCTTGGGTTTCACTTTTTCAATGACTTCTTCGTCTTCGTCGTCGTCTTCTTCATCGCCGTCAACTTCCTCTGTGCCATCTTCTTCCGTTTCTTCCGGCGCTTTTACTTCGGGTACTTCTTCAGCGATATCCACCTCATCTTGAATTGGTTTTAATGAAGCGGAAATTCGTTCTTTTGCGCGCGCTTCATTCCATCGACGAATTGGGTGCCATGCCCCTTTAAAAAATAACACGATTCCTTTCCAAATCAGATCAATGACAAACAGTACCTGACGAAGGGTTGCATTAAATATAAGGAGAAGAGAAATAACCAATACACCAATCAGAACAACCATGCTTCCAGCCATCCCTAACATGTTCACGAGTCCACTCCCCACCATTTCACCGAGCTTTCCTCCCGCTTGCATCAAGGCTGCATCCGCTAGCATCCCACCCGTTGGGAACGTCACGATATGTACTAGCGGATTCAGCGATAAGAAGAAAACAAAAAAACCAAATACATTCGCGAATCGTAGAGGTAATCGCTCTGGAGCTAATACATGATATGCCCAAGCCATGAGCAAGAACGGAACGAACAGCTTATCCCAACCAAATACATAGGAGGTGCCGTCGTTTAAGGCGCGTCCGAATGCGCCAGCAAGATCAAAATACGAAAGAAGTAACAAAAAGGCGGCGCCGAAGAGAAATACAACGGCAACGCCTTTCCGGGTTTCCGGATCCATAGCTCCATCGAAGGAGCCTTTCTTGCGACGACCCATGATACCCCTATTCTATTCTGTTGCGGGCAACTCGTCATCTGCCGCGCCTTCACCTGATGCGGCTTTCGTCACAACTCCACCCTCTGCCTCGCGTAATTTGTATGCGGCCAATGACTTTTCTCGAATTTCAGCCATCATTTCTGGCCGTTCCTTCAATGATGCTTTTGCGTTCTCACGACCGACACCTAATTTTTCAGAATTATACGTATAGGAATTTCCGGATTTTGTAATGACACCGAATTCAACACCGACATCCAACAAATCTCCTGGGATAGAAATCCCCTCGTTATACATAATGTCGAATTCACATGCACGAAATGGAGCTGCCATCTTGTTCTTCACGATCTTCACTTTGACGCGGTTTCCAATAACCTTCTCACCAACCTTGATTTGAGCACTGCGACGAATCTCGATACGCTGAGAAGAGTAAAACTTTAGAGCGGTTCCTCCTGTGGTGGTCTCTGGATTTCCGAACACCACGCCAATCTTCATACGAATTTGGTTGATGAAGATCACGGTTGTGCGAGAACGAGAAACGATAGCCGTGAGCTTTCGGAGTGCTTGGCTCATGAGACGTGCATGCAAACCCATGTGCTGATCACCCATTTCTCCCTCAATTTCTGCACGAGGTGTAAGAGCCGCAACCGAGTCCACCACGATCACATCTACCGCATTTGAACGGACAAGCGTGTCAACGATATCAAGAGCTTGTTCACCATTATCTGGCTGCGAGATTAACAAATTATCAACGTCTACTCCGATTTTTCGCGCATAATCTGGATCAAGTGCATGTTCCGCATCCACGAAGGCGGCGATTCCGCCTAATTTTTGCGCTTCCGCGATTATATGTTGTGCGAGCGTCGTCTTTCCCGATGATTCTAACCCGAATATTTCGATGATGCGTCCGCGTGGTACTCCATACACACCAAGCGCGAGGTCGATTGAAAGACATCCTGTTGGAATCGTCTCTACATCCATATTTCTCGCCTCCCCCATCTTCATAATTGAACCTTCACCGAATTTTTCCTTAATTTGATCAATCGCACTCTGCACTGCGGCACGACGACCATCCATGACTTCAGTTTTTTTGGACATATTATTGTAAGGTGTTCTATTTATGTTCGATAGATTACTTGTTGCGATTTAAGACATCAAGTGGATAAGTATTTGAAAGATTAAAATAGGGCCAAAGGAGTTTCCCGTGGCCCTAGTAGTGCGTTCCGGGGCAATCAGGCTGTCCACATTCGACGGGAATCAACGGACGAATCAACAATCCGCCAGGATCGAAACACACATGCGTCGAATTCGAGAGGTCTCGCTCGTCTACCGTGACATGCACACCCGCCAATCGAGCGGTCACACCTTCAAGAGCGGACCAATTTCTCACACCCGTCCAATCACCGCAGTAAGCGGTCATAGCCAAGCGACCTCGCCATGAAAGACTTACCGGAATTTCGAGTGGAACGCCTGGCGAAGAATAGTATCCTTCGCTCGCACCACCCGATCCCCACATGACGATGGTCCATCCACGCGCGCATGCTCCGGCGGTTGCGTCGAGACTGATCCGCAGGAGAGAACCCCCGGCGATTGCCGCACAGGGCTCGCTTACGGGACACCCTTCGTCCACGCGACCATCGCAGTTGTTGTCGATGGAATCACACACCTCCTCGAAGGGGTGGCACGACGTACTCCACGAACAAGATGGCGCTTCGCAGATGCGATAGCCATTCGCCCCACAGCTCGTGACGCAGATTTCGCCGGTGCGTCCCATTGGACAAAGGAAATCCTCGTCCACGGAACCGTCCGCATCATCATCGAGACCATTGCAGGTCTCTCGCAGAACCGGATCCACGCGCTGACCAGCATCCAGAACCTGCGATGACCCATCGGGAACTCCGCCGGCCCAGCTCGCATCGCGTCCATCGACTCCCGCATCGGAAGATTCGCGACGCAGATGCGCTACTCCTCCAACGGCACACCCAGCCAACGAGGGCAGAGCGAGCCACATCACCAGAAACACGACGAACGAAAACAACTTTCTCATTACGACCTCCATGGTTACGACTCCGTCGACCGTACCCGCTACTAGTTTCGGGCACGGGAACGGAGTCCTCTCCAACGGCGGATGCACGGCCGAATGCATCCGCCTGTTCGGACAAAACCGGAACGAGAGATTCGCTGAGGGATAAACCCGTCGAACCAAGCCATACAATCCGCAGGTGAATTCGTACCGCGCTCGGCGACACGATCCATCACTCTTCACGCATGACTTCCGCTTTCCGTGGTTGTCGCGGCGATTTGATCCCGATGGATGCCGCTCAGGATAAAATCCCATGCGGCGGTGGCCCACCCCTAGAGCGCTTCCTCTAAGTGCCACCCCTCTTCCTGATCCGCTGACAAGCCGTTCTCGTCCTTGGTCTTTCGACCTAGTCTCTACGCTAAGGCATGCAGAAATTGCGTCAAAAATATTTGTTTGTTTGATGTGACAAGACATTTGTAGGGGCGACACATGCGTCGCCCCTACAGGCACGAATCACATCATTTTGTATGTCTCTTTTGTCTAACAACATGTGCACGTCTGACAGATTTTTGTGGATAAGCCTGTTTTTGTTTGAGATACCACCAATATATCGCTAAGCTCACGTATGAAAAGATCAGAAAACTTGCAGACACTTCGAGCTTGCCCCAGTAACCAGGAAGCTTTGTCGCAATATCAGCCACGAGAAGCGCTGCCTGTAAAAATCCACTTGCGGACATGATCAACGGATCGATCGGCACTACCATGGCTAATGCTCCTAGCCCCATAATCCAAGGAACAAGCGGCACCGCAAACATGTTTGCTATCAACCCCACCGCACTCGCCTGACCAAAAGCCCACATTGCATACGGAGTTGTTAGTAGCGTTGCACCAACCGTTGAACATAGCGCTTCGCGTATCGCCTCAGGCATTTTTCCCTCCAAGGCAGATGACAGTTTGGCGCCAAATGTCATGAGCCCAAGCGTTGCAAGAAATGACAAAGCAAAAGATGGATCAAACAATAGACTCGAGGGCTGCCACAACGTAAACAGAGCAGCTGACACAATCAACAAGTGCGAAGCTCTTGGTAAACGCCCCACGATCGGCGCAAAAGCAACCAACCATCCCATGATTGCCGCACGTACTACAGGCGCCTGCGGCGTCACGAACAACACGAATGTGATAATCACCGCACTCAACCATCCGAATGAACGACGACGACTCCAACCAAACCATCCGAGTACTGCAGTAACAGCGGAAACAATAATCGACACATTAGATCCAGAGACAGCCACGAGATGCGTAAGGCCCGCTTGTCGAAACGCTTGTTTGCTTTGATTCGACAGTCCACGCTCGCCATACAGCATCCCAGCAAGCAGCTGCCCCGGATCCCCGGGAAATATTTTGAGAATGCGTTCGGTTAACATGGCGCGCTGTCCTGCAAACATATCCTGTGGGGCACCTCGTTTATATGCGAACGCTTTTGGATCAAGTGGTCTGAGCGCTGGAGACAAAGATGGGAGCGCGAACTCAAATCGCACCCATCCAATCCCGATCGAAAGAATTATCAACGCAAGAATTCTTATTCTTCTTTCGGGAAGAATGAGCAGAAGAATCAAAATGATAACCGTCACACTTGAATACAGTGGACCTGTTGGTAGCAACCAAAATGAATGGAGGCCGATGCCAACTAAAAACGCCAAACAACTCCAACGCGCGATGGGCATATCCACCGCGTTCCACATTTTGATGTTTTGTTCAAGGCCTACCCACGCTCAGATAAGTAAATCCTGCGGCGCGTACTGCCTTTGGATCTAAGAGATTTCTTCCATCAAAAATAACATTCCCTTGCATAAGTTTTTTTGTTTTTTCTATATCAAGCGCACGAAACTCATCCCATTCGGTAGCGATCACGATCGCATCTGCTTCCGATATCGCTTCATCAATCGATGAGACTCGCGAAATCGTATTCAATAATTCCAAATCAAGAATTACCGCGACAGGGTCATACGCAAATACCTGTGCACCAGCTGCAAGAAAGCGCTTCGCAAGATCAATCGCTGCAGAGTCACGCGTGTCATCTGTATCATTCTTGAAAGCAAGACCGAGCAAACCGATTCGCTTGCCAGAGAGTCCGTTCAACGCTTCATCTAGACGTTCAACTGGACGAGATCGAGCGCGCTCGTTCATGGACATAGCCGCAGAAATAACAGGCATCTCATGACCAGCACCATGGCCAACATGTCGAATCGCCTTTACGTCTTTTGGGAAGCACGAACCTCCCCATCCAAGTCCAGCACGTAAAAAGTGCGGGCCAATACGTGCATCAGCTCCTATCGCTTCCGCAACCTCATGAACATCTGCTCCGAGATCTTCCGCAAGATGCGCAATCTCATTAATAAAACTAATTTTTGTCGCAAGAAATGCATTAGCCGCGTATTTCGCGAGCTCGGCCGAGCGAGGCGACATCACGAGCTTTGGGCAAGGGATGGGCGCATACAATTCACGCATCACATTCGCCGCTTGCTCATTTGTCGCGCCGATAATAATTCGGTCTGGCTTTAAAAAATCACTCACAGCCTTCCCTTCACGCAAGGTTTCTGGATTTGAAACCACATCAAACTCCCCCTCAAATATCGTGCGAATACGTTCAGCGACTTGTTCAGAAGTACCCACAGGAACCGTGCTCTTATCAACAATCACTGCATACGTAGACAAGTACTTTGCGATTTCTTCGGCAGCGGCAAATACATACTGAAGATCTGCGGATCCATCAGCGGCCGAAGGTGTGCCTACTCCAATTGAAATCACCTGTGCGCCAGGAATTGCTTCGGCGTAACTTGTCGTAAAGCGCAATCGTCCTGCTTGTACGTTCTTGCTCACCACTTCCGCAAGGCCTGGTTCGTGTATTGGCATTTCGCCACGAAGAAGACGTTCGATTTTCGCAGGATCAACATCAACACAAGTCACGTCATGACCAATTTCAGCGAGACAGGCCCCGGAAACGAGCCCAACATATCCCGTACCGATGACAGCGACTTTCATAGGACGCTATCTCATCACACCCTTCGTTGATTTGGAAGTGTTGAACGGCTAGCAAATTCCGTTCCAGTCCCCGAAGCGAAAAATGTCATGTCATTTTCTTCGTATGAAATCGGTTGTACGTTTTGAAGCAATCTTCTCCCAGACAAACCGCCATCTTTTCTCACCCCTTCACCCTGATTCTGTAATACTCTCGAAATCGTGGAGCTCGCCTGACCAACTGAACCCTCCTGAACGCCCGCGATCATAAATGGAAAATGAATGCGCGCAAACGGAAACGGCCGAGGAGGCTTTGAATCCCAAATCTCTTTCATCTTCATCATCACGTTCTTTGAAAATTCATACGTGTGACACGCGTCCATGACAATCGTCATGTCTGCCAAGGTCGTTGGGCTTCTCTGTTCAAGAACCCGCGCAAGCAAAGCCTCGGCTACATACGCATCCGTGATCGCTCCCTCTCCAGCGCGATGATCCATCCCTAAATACTGTTCTGCACCATGCGTGCTGAATGCGAGAAATGTTTTTCCCTCCGAAGACGCGATCGTCTTCTTTAAAATACTTAGGGTTTCTGCGTTGGTATGACCCTCAGCTGTCGCAATCTTGTTTACGCGATCTGGCTTTACACCGGCCGACTTAAGCGTGGCATCCCAAGATTCATCCTGATCGCCTTCAAAATATCTTGCATCGTTTCCTGCGAATATAATTGCCTGTTCAGTGCTTGCGTCCACAATAGATCGCTCCATGAGCTCTCGTCGCGCATCAAGCAACCGCTCTCCAATCTCACCTAAAGACTCCTCTTTAGAAAATTGCCGCTCATGAATACACGCTTTCACAAACGAAAAATATTCTGCGAGCGTTAAGTCTTCTCTCTGCCCCATTTCGATCATTCTTGGTTCTGAGGCGAGTTTGCGAAACAATCTCTTTCGCTGTTTTCCAGACCAACCTGGCTTGTCTTGCATGCGTTGACGAGCAGCAGGACCAGCTTCTGGCTTGTTGCGAGGATCTATGTCTTGGCTCCAAATATCCTCCGCTGTTGGAACATAATCCTGTAGACGACTTGCATAATACTGACCGCTTCTTTCAATACTAATTTCCCCACCCTGCTCTTTCATTCGCTTCTTCATTGCATCAAAAACTAAGCCCTGCGCATTACATGCTGAAAACGCTTGCAGCGTATCTTCATACAAAAGCCTTGCTTCATTTCCACGCGCCGATGGATGTCGGCTCATGATCTCTGTGATCGCATCCAGCTTTTCCAAAAGAGAAGAAGAAATGATCGCTTCACGTGAAGTAACCTGCTCATGCTCCGAATCTGATGCGCCCCTGGGGTCAAAACTAAAACGTCTATGGAACGTTGAGGAAAATCGCGTGAGTTCTTCTCGAAACGCTGTTATAGCCTCAAGATCTTTTTCTTCATCCGCGTGAACCAAATTCCCAGATTCCCACGGCTGATTTTTCGTATGCGGTTCTGAAAACTCGACCACATCACGCGGCTCTTCCCAGTTATTTTCTACAAGTAGCTTTGGCGCAGCTAACATCACTCCTGCGGCGAGCATCCCTTTTAGAAATGTTCTTCGTGGCACGTTCTCCATGCGAGCATTCTATGCTGCTCGCACAATCATGACGAGCTAAGCGCCGATTCTAAAGTAACACACGTCTCCGTCTTGCATGATGTAGTCTTTTCCTTCGATGCGCGTTTTTCCTTTTTCACGACATGCAGCTTCGCTTCCGCATTCAACAAAGTCTTTGTAGGGCGTGATTTCGGCACGAATAAAATTCTTAATAAAGTCTGTGTGAATTTCTCCGGCGGCTTGTGGCGCTGTTGATCCTTTCGTTGTGGTCCAGGCACGCGTTTCAATCTCTCCTGTGGTCAAAAACGTAATAAGGCCAAGCACATCGTACGCTTCCGTGATCAACACATCCAAACCCGATTTTGTTTGCCCAGCCATCTCTAGATATTCTGCCTTTTCTTCTGGAGACATGGTAGAAAGATCAGCTTCCATCTTCACACACACGGGAACAATGCGGCCTTTCAAGTCAGCGATGCGCGCTTTCCAAGAGCCATCCGCAAGCTGCGCCTCGCTCACGTTTACGACATACAGCATTGGCTTCATCGTAAGAAGCTGCAATACACGCAATGCAAAACGCTCTTCCTCGGTCCACTCAACATCACGAAGCATCGTGCCAGCATCTAAAGACGCGATGGCTTTTTGCACACCCGCAAGTTCAAGTTCCAAATCTTTTGTTCGTCCGCTCTTCATTTGCTTCTCAATCGTTGAAGATCGTTTCGCGAGCACATCCAAGTCAGCAAGAGCGAGCTCGGTGTTAATCGTTTCTGCATCACGCACCGGGTTAATTGAACCGTCTACGTGCAAAATATTTGAATCATCAAATGCACGAACCACTTGGGCGATCGCATGCGTTTCGCGAATGTTCGCCAAAAATTTGTTCCCAAGTCCCTGCCCTTCCGATGCGCCTTTGACGAGTCCCGCGATATCCACAAACTCAATGACGGTGGGGACAATTTTCTTGGTCTGACTGATCTTTGCGAGCACAGCGAGACGAGGGTCTGGAACCTCAACAACGCCCACATTTGGATCAATGGTGCAGAACGGATAGTTTGCGCAATCTACCTGTTTTTTGGTGATGGCCGAAAACAAGGTGGATTTGCCCACGTTCGGTAGACCAACAATGCCGATTTGGAGTGCCATAATTTGAGCGGAGGATAATGAAAATCACATAAACTAGCAAGAGGTTGACGTTCGCAATCGGCTCACGCAAAGTGCTGCCACGGAGGACAATGTGAACCACGCCGCTCCTTTTCTCACCACGATCACGTACGTGCGGGGACGGCTGGTGCTGGTTTCCCGCGATGGAGAAGGCTTTCGTCTTTCTCCGCACATGCTGAAATCCATGGTGGACTCCTTAAACGTTCTCTCGTCTTGGACTGAACCCGAGACGATTGAAACTGAGGTCGGTCCGTTCTGGTGTACCTCAACCCGCGTGTGCGATATCGAGCTCCCTCTCGAACTCGCCGACAAAACCGTCACCCGTGTTCCCATCTCTGCTGATTGGCTGCTGCGCATGCGCCCAGCCTTTGTCAGAACCCTCGAGATACTGAGCGAATCCTCTCAAGAACAGGTTTCGGACTTCACGCTCGAAGTCTCTCCTGATGGGGCGATCTCTCTTCTTCCACCTGATCGTCGGACTCTGCGCCCTGTTTAATCGGGGCTTTTTCATATCATTCTCGCCATTGACGCATACGGAAATTTCCCTTATTCTTGGCTAATTCTATGCCAAATATCACACACCTACCTTCCGGAGAAGTTGAGATCAAATTTGAAATTCCTTGGGACGAAACTCAGGCTTATCGCGAAGAAGCCGTAAAAGACATTTCAAAAGCCAAACCAATGCCTGGTTTCCGCCCTGGCCATGCCACGTATGAAGATGTGAAACGTATTCATGGCGAGATGGCTATTCTTGAAACCGCCATTGAGCGCATTGTCCGCGCCTACTATGTAAAAACCGTTTTGGCTGAAAAGCTTGAAACCGTTGGGTCTCCTGCAATCAATGTCGACAAGCTTGTCCCAGGCCAACCAATCGTTTTCACAACCACAACAGGGCTCGTTCCTCAGGTTACTAAGCAACCAGACCTCGCTGCCTGCCGCGTTGAAAAGACAAACAAACCCATCAATGCCGCTCAGGTTGAAGAAGCATTGGATGAAATGCGCCGCATGCGCCGCACAGAATCAAAAGTCGATCGCGCTGCGACCATGGATGACCTCGTTATCGTGGACATGGAGATGACAAAAGACCGTGTCGTTATCGAAGGAGGCGTTGGTACAGGATTCCGCGTGTATCTGAATGAACCTAACTATATTCCAGGCATTACCGAGCAATTGGTCGGGATGAAGCCTGGCGATGAAAAAGAGTTCGCTCTTCCTTTCCCTGCGGACCATTTCCAAAAGCATCTCGCAGGAAAAGACGTTGATTTTAAGGTAAAAGCTACCGAAGTTTTTGAACTCACCGCCCCAAAAGCTGACGATGAGTTTGCAAAGACCGTAGGCCTGCCTTCTTTGGAGGAATTGCGCGCAAAACTTAAAGAAAACCTCGAAGTTGAGCAAACAAACCGCGCGGGAGAGGCTGCGGAAATTGCTATGCTTGAAAAGCTTGTAGATGCGAGCTCTTTCACCGAAACGCCAGCTATTTTGATCAATGAGGAGATCGGTCGCATGATGCAGGAGCTTGAGCGTGGTCTTGAAGACCAGGGCTTGAACATGGCGACCTATCTTCAGCAGATCAAGAAGACAAAGGACGACCTCAAACTCGACTTCAGTCAGCAAGCGATCCGTCGCGTTCGAACGGCTGTCCTCATCAAAGAGTTTGCCAAGCAACAGAACATCACAGTCGACGAAGACGCAATCGACGCGGAAATCGATCGCATCCTCGCCACCATCCCAGAAAGCCAACCCGATACTCGTGAACAAGTCGCCTCACCTGACTACCGCGAATACATGCACATCCAAATGCGTAATCGCAAAACACTTGAGTGGCTCAAGAACGAGTGCGTGAAATAAAATACAAAACGGGCATCACGCCCGTTTTTGTTTTACACTCACTGTATGAATTTTTGCATTAAGGTCGTCCCCAATTCATCTCGAACTGAAATCATCGGCTGGATGTCTGATGGTGCTTTGAAGATTAAAATTGCCGCACCTCCTGTAGATGGAAAAGCTAACTTAGAACTAATCTCGTTTCTCGCAAAGACATTAAAACTTCCAAAGTCAGACATCGACATTACAAACGGTCTCACAGGAAAGAAAAAAACAATACATCTCCCGATGAGTCAGGAGATGTTGGTCCAATATTTATCCGTTGAGCTGGGAATTGATGAACCACTGGTACAACCAAAGATGCTTTGAAAACTGGACAACCGCTGGTCTGAACAACCTGTACATAACTTGTGTGCATTAAGGATATGCCTTTGAAACGGGCATCCCATGCACCCATGACAACTACTTTTCTGGTATTGGGTCCATGCCCCCCATACTCCAGGGATGACATCTTAACAGTCGCTTTATCCCTAGCCATGTTCCTTTAACAAAACCGAATCGACCGAGCGCTTGATACGTATATTCCGAACACGTCGGATAGAATTTGCATGTTGGAGGCATGACATGACGAAGCGGGCCATGATCTGGCGAAAGTGTATGTTGATACACGCGAACTAAAAACTGGGACAGCTTCATGTGTTCTCTTTAAATACGACTGAGGTCTTGCGACGAGCTTTTAAATTCTTACGAGGCGTAGCTGGTTTCGATAATGCTTCTGGAACTTTTTCGAACGACCTACTTACAGACACAACCAAATCTTCGTACTTCGCTTCAAGTGCTTCAATCTTTAATATAAAAAGAAGATCAACATTCTTCGGCCATTCATTCTTTGCAAGACGAAGCACTTCACGCATTCGACGCTTACAGCGATTTCGCTTTACCGCCGTCTTGAAAACCTTGGCAGAAGTCACAAAACCAACCTTGGTGGGAACCTGAGTTGGCCTCAAACGCAACGCATAAAATGGGCTATAAATTACCCGACCTTTTTGTGAAAGGAGGGCAAAGTCTTTTGCGCGGCGCAAGCGGTCTGCTTTAGGCAACATAGAAAATCAAAGGCGAGGGTCTCCCCTCGCCTTATGATACCTCTTAGCGGCGGGAACGTTTCACGCGGCTTGTCTTGAGGGCAATCGTGTGACGACCCTTTCGGCGGCGGCGTGCAAGCACTTCGCGGCCGTTTTTAGTGCTTTGGCGCTTCAAAAAGCCATGCACCTTTGCTCTGCGGCGCTTTTTTGGTTGGTATGTTCGCTTGGTAGCCATATAGTTATGGGCGAAATGATAGTGCTTTCTGTTAGTTTTGGCAAGGGCCTAGGGAGAAATGCCTCTCTATCCACGGTTTCTCCACAGAGTTTGACAGGGATGTGCAGGGTTGGAATGATCGTCTCGTTGTATGGACACCCAAGCACTTTGGCAGGCGGCCCTCGGAGAGCTCGAGCTCACTCTCTCTAAAGCCAACTTCACCACATGGTTCAAAAATACTTTTTTGAGTGAAGCCGAGGGTCATCGCGCGGTTGTATCAGTGCCAAATACCTTCACAAAGGCCTGGATGGAGAAGAAGTATCACGACCAAATCGTAAAAGCTCTTAGAAATGCCTCCAATCTTCCGATTCGTGAAGTGCTCTACCGCGTTGAAGTAAAAAATACCACAGTTCTTTCGATTGATAACTTGAGCGACACACCTTCCTTGCCAGAGGCGCAAAATGTTAGCTACGCGCCACCAAGCTCTTCTTCTTATGCGCCAAACACATCCGTTGCAAGTTCAGATCTTGGATTGAACCCGAAATATCAGTTCTCCACTTTTGTCGTGGGCAGCAACAACGAGCTTGCCCACGCCGCGTCCACAGCTGTGGCCACAAAACCTGGGGAAGTGCATAACCCGCTCTTAATCTATGGAAGCCCGGGCATGGGGAAGACCCATCTTTTGCAAGCAATCGGCCACCACGCGCTTCAGTTAAACCCAAATCTAAAAGTTAAGTACGTTACGTGTGAAGAATTCACAAACAAGTTTATTCAGGCTGTCCGCAGTGGCCATGGACCAGAGTTTAAAGACAAATATCGCTTGGTAGACATTCTTCTTGTCGACGATATTCAGTTTCTTGCAGGAAAAGAGGGCACTCAAGATGAGTTTTTTCACACCTTCAACCATTTACACCAAGGGAATAAGCAGATCGTCATGAGTTCTGACCGACCACCTAAAGATATCCAGAATCTTGAATCTCGTCTTCAGTCTCGTCTCGAGTGGGGCATGGCCGCAGATATCTCAAAAGCAGACTTTGAAACTCGCGTCGCCATTCTCCAGGCGAAGGCGAAAGATAAAAACTACCCTCTTTCAACCGAAATTCTTCATGCAATTTCTGGAGCGATTCAAAGCAATATTCGTGAGCTCGAGGGAGCACTTAATAAAATCGTTGCTTTCCATCAATTTAAAAATTTAGTTCCAACACTTCAAACCATTCTTCCGATTCTACAAAGTTTCGCACCGACTCTCACCAAGAGAACACTAACGCCTCGTGTACTGATTGAGGCTGTCATCTCTTACTACGATATCTCTATGGATGAGGTCATGGGGAAAAGCCGAGAGCGCAGACTTGCTTTCCCGAGACAGGTCGCCATGTACTTGCTCCGTGAAGAATCAAAGTGCTCGTACCCGTCTATCGGAGATCAGATCGGAGGACGCGATCACACCACAGCGATGCACGCCTGCGAAAAAATTAATGGACTTCTCAAACAAGACGAACAGTTGAAGCGTGATCTGAGTCTTATCCGCGAGCGCCTCTACACAAACGGAGAAGCCCACAGCCGTGGCTGACCCCTGTGGATAGGGTGGGACAAGGCAATGGATCAACTATGGTATCAACTGGGTATGAATGCAGACGTCTCGCTGACGTCTGTTTTCTATCCCATCATTAGACGCAGGATATGCATGGGTATAGGTGGATGGATTATGTGGCTTTTCATCTGATAAATAGGCTTAGAAGTGACTTATCCAAGGTATACACAGCCCCTACTACTACCGCTGGTTTATTACATATATTTATATACTTAAAATAACAGTAAGGGTTCAAAGGGATAGTGAGAGAGAAATCCGTTTGACGTTTTGATGACGTGATACCAAGATACGAGCGAACTATGAACTTTGCCTGTACTCAAGAGAATCTTCTTCAAGGACTTTCTCTCGTAAGCCACATCTCCGGTAAGAACGCGAACCTGCCTATTCTGGGAAACGTTCTTTTGAAGACGGAGAATGGCGGCTTAAAATTATCGACCACGAATCTTGAGATGGCGGTTTCGGCAATGGTGCGAGGAAGAGTTGAACAACCAGGAGAGTACACGGTGCCAGCAAAACTTTTGCAGGACTATGTTTCACTCCTCCCTTCTGGAAAGGTTGAACTCGTTGTTACGGACCAAGGACTTGAAGTGCGAGCAGATGGTTCGTCGACGACGGTTCGTGGAATGCCGTCTTCAGAGTTTCCTCTTATTCCGCGACTTACAAAAGAGAGCGGCTTTCGCTTGAATGCGGAAACGCTTCGTTCGGCTATTGGGCAAGTTGCGTTCGCCGTTTCTCCTTCAGAGTCGCGCCCAGAGCTTTCCGGTGTTGCCTGTTTTTTTCATGGGTTTGAACAGCCGAATAAACTTACGATGGTCGCCACAGATTCTTATCGTCTTGCGGAACGACTTATTGATCTTGAAGCAGGAAGCGCTTCCGCAGAAGCGAAGTGTATCGTTCCGGCACGAGCAATGCAGGAGGTGGGTCGTATCCTCACGGCTTATAAAGATGATGTTGGAATGCCCGATGCCGTTGAATGGAGCTTAACGGATAGTCAGATGGTGGTGACCTATGGAAACGTGGAGCTTATTTCTCGACTCATCGAAGCAAGTTTCCCGGATTATCGACAGATTATCCCTGCAAAATTCACTAGTACGGTGACTGTTGCGCGCGGTGAGCTTTCAAAAGCCATTCGCGCGGCCTCATTGTTTGCAAAACAAGGCCTTTTTGATGTGCACTTTGAGGTTTCAGAAGCGGGTTTGAAAATCTCTTCTTCTGACAGTGGCACTGGAGCACACGCAACTACCCTGAAGGTCCAAAATGAGGGTGAGACAGACAAAAAGGTCACGATGAACTATCGGTATGTCGCGGACGGTATTGCCGCTATGGGGACGGATAAAGTCGCTCTAGGATTTATTGATGGGATGAACCCAGTTTGTGTGACTCCCTCTGGTTCCGAAGGGTATCGATATATCGTGATGCCAATCCGTCAGTAATTAAAAAAATCCCCCCATTTGGGGGATTTTATTAATCTGTAACCGTGAGGAATAGAGTTGCTTGGTCTTTTTGATCAGTGCCTTTTCGAGTTCCTTCTACGAGTACTGAGTAACGGCCTGTAGATGGTCCAGCTGGAATGCTTACTTCCCAGTTTGCATCGGTCGGCAGTGACTTTGTTCCAACAAGTCTACGCATGCCATCGCTTCCGATAAGCGAAATATCAATACGTGAGTAAATGGCAGGCTCTTCCATGCTTATTTGAATTTTCTTCGGAAAGCTTGCACGGGACCAAGTATCATCCGTGTGCGGAGATAGGATGGTAAGGCCCGAAAGCGTTGCATCTGGTCCAGCCGTTAGGTTGATATTCACGCTGGATTCTCCTTGAAGACCGATTTCATCGTAAGCACGCACGAGCAAGGTGTGATAACCGGCTACAATTCGATTAGGAATGCGTAGATCGATTGTCCATGGCCCACCATCACGTGACCCGACTGGGATGTTGTCGATATACGCTTCAACCCGAACGATTGGTCGTGGAGCGCTTGGTTCAACTTGAATTGAAGCAATACGGGACGTGATCATTCCACCTTCGCTTGGATTTGAGATGATGACCTTAGGTCGATTCGCTTCTGTGTAGAGCGTATCTACTTCATCAGAGACTGTGCTCGTTGGGCTTAACCATCCACTTCTTGTGGCCCACGAACGTACGGCAGATTCCCAGTTTCCAAACTGTGGGTCTTGGGCTGGGTTTGTTGGCGCTGGCCCTGTTGGATCGTCTTTATCAATAAACCAGAGTATTGAGTGTGCAATTCGGTTTGGTCGTTCTTCGCGGAGTTCGGCTGGAGTGAGGTCGCTTGCACGAAGTCCTGTGAGCTTGTTTACGATCACCTTTTCTTCAAACGCTTTTCCTAGTAATGCGAGTTTTGTGGTTTGTGGTGCGTCTGGTGGAGTAAACCGCTCGATCGGCATCCCTTTAAGGGCGCGCTTCATATATGCCTGCCAAATCGGAGCGGCAACAATGGAACCGTCAGCTCCGCTTTTCATTTCTTCACCGCGGCTATTGCCTACCCATACGACAGTAACGAGGTTTGGGGTGAAACCCATGGTCCAGGCGTCTTTAAAGTTGTTTGTCGTTCCTGTTTTTGCAGCAACTGGCCGATCAGGAAGCGTAAGTGAATTATTAAGACCGAAGACATATGCGCGAGCAGCATTATCGGTCATGACGTCGGTTACAAGACGGGCTGTTTGTGGGTCCATAACCTGCTTTGCTTCTGGCGGGGTCCATTCTTCAAGCGTCTGTCCGTTTGAGTCTGTTACTTTCAGAACAGAAGCGACTGGTCGTAAATCCCCTCCTGTAGCGAACGCTTGGAAAGCTGCTGCGTGTTCAATTGGCTTAACCTCAGCGCCCCCAAGTACGAGGGACAGGCCAAAACGGCTACGATCGCCAAATGTTGTATAGCCAAGTTGCCCCGTGAAATCGAGGACGCGTGGAATGCCAACGAGATAAAGCATCTCAACAGCAGGGATGTTTAGAGATCCTGCGAAGGCTTGGCGAATGCTTACTGGACCACGCTCTTTTCCGTCGTAATCGTGAGGGTTGTAGTTACCGATGTCTGTTTTGAATGTTGTCTCAACATCCCACAGTTGTGTTTGCGGAAGATAGCCTCGCGCAAATCCAGCCGCATACACGAGCGGCTTAAAGCTTGAGCCTGGTTGACGATTGCTCACAGCAACGTTTACCTGCCCTTGAATGCTTTCATCAAAGAAGTCTTTGGAGCCAACCATAGCGAGTACCTGACCAGTTTTTGGATCAAGCGATACAAGCGCAGCATTTGTGAACTTGTATTGTTTGCCGCGTGCTTCTACGCCCTTTTTCACTTCATCTTCTGCGGCAAGCTGTTTGTCCCAGTCGAGTGTCGTGATGACGCTTAACCCACCCTCACCAACCGTTTTGAGTCCGTATTTTTCTTCGAGTTGCTGACGCACATAGATCACAAAGTGCGGCGCAGAGATCTGACCGACTTGGCGTGGTTTGATTTTAGCGAGCGTATCAACGGCTTTTGCTTGTTCAGCTTGGTCTTTGGTGATGTATCCAATTTCAGCCATGGTATCTATCGCATATTGCTGTCGACGCTTGAGCTGATAGAAGTTATCTTCTTTGCCTGCGGTGCTATATGGCGAGTAGAACGTTGGACGCTGAGGAATAGAGGCGAGCAAAGCGCTTTCGTCTATGGTGAGTTGCTTTGCCGGTTTCCCAAAGTACGTTTCTGCGGCGGCTTCAATACCGTAGATATCTGAGCCGTATGGAATTTCGTTTAAGTACAACTGTAGAATCTGGTCTTTCGTGTATCTCTTTTCAATTTGCATCGAGAGAATCAATTCACGGATTTTACGATCAAGTGAACGCTCGTTTGTAAGAATGGCGAGCTTTACGAGCTGTTGGGTAAGCGTTGATGTTCCTTGAATGCGTTGTCCGTGGATAACGGCAGTGAAGACGGCACGAGCGAGACCAAGCCAGTTCACACCATGATGCTCGTAGAATTGACGATCTTCGAGCGAGATTGTTGCTTGTTTTACGGATTCTGGAATCTCGTCGATTTTGACGAGGGTGCGGCGCTCATCTCCATGCACTTCATATAATAGATGTGTTCCGGTCCTGTCGTAGATTTTTGTGCTCTGTGGCACGTCCCTTGTAATGAGTGTGTTTGGGTCTGGAAGCTCTCGGCTCACCCAGGCGGCATAGAGCGTAAAAATGAAAAAGCCAACGACGGCAAGCGCTAAGACCGAGAGTCCGCCGATTTTGAGCCAGGGCTTGATCTTGACCCAGGTTTTTTTGCTAAAGTATGCCATTTGGTGTGTTTGGTTTTATCTATATTATAGCTTACGTCAAATGTCGCACATTTAGCTATATCTTTAGGCGGTGGATTATCGTCGTTGAAACGTGTGCTTTTGCCTGTTCTGACAGGAGAAAAATAAAAACAGCCATTTCAGGCTGTTTTTATATGGAGGCGTGGGAGAGAATTGAACTCTCGCATAGGGGTTTTGCAGACCCCTGCCTTACCACTTGGCTACCACGCCACTACGCTGGAGCTTCGTGGCGCAGGCGCCAAGAGAGCGCAAGAGCAAGAAGCAACAGGCGGATGGTAGCGGAGAGGAGGAGGAGAATCAAGAAGGGTTGACAAATAGCCTGATTTTACTTAGCATGATCACCCCTAGGAAATTCTTCCAACCGAGAGGAAGCGCACACTTGGAACATGGTTTGAATGCCTCTTGTACAGACATGCAACCGAAAACGATGGACGCACATACGCACACGAATGAGATGTTACTGATCGCGCTCGACATGAAAGAGCGCCGTCATGCCAGGATCGAAGTCATGACCTCGCGCGAGAATGAGCAGACCTTCGCCCTTCAAGAAGGTGAGGCGACCCTCTCGCTCTTTCTCGAGCTTGGTTCCATGGTGATCATTTCTGGGTCGAAGGGACTTGCGTCGTTGCGGGATCGGCCCGTCGACGTGTCTCAGGCCGTGGAGATCTGTCAGAGCGTTCGTTCGCGAACGCAACGGCAGGCTCGTACGTCGAACCGCCGATTCGCCGGTATGCTCGAGTGCTCGTTCGCCTACGTGAATGGGCGTTGGGCGGAGCTGTCGGCATCCGAAAACAAGCCGTGCGTTGCAATCGGCCTGGGTGGTGAGCGTTTGTTCGCTTTCCGACGTGATGAGGATGGTGCGATGCGCGAGATTGCGGTCGCGACCCCCTCGTTCGTTGGTCAAGCACTCACCTGGGCGCCTGTGTGTCGGGTTCCTTCCGGTTCTGAAGCGTTTCTGGACTCATCGCGTTTTGTCGTGAACCAGGGCGTCATCAGGACGATCATTCGGCTCAAGCGTATCGATGGTCGCGAGGAGCATCGGTTGCTCACGATCAATGGCGGCCTCGCTCTCTGGAGCGACCCGCTTCACTCCAATAAGCGCGTTCTGCGCGCTGTGAAGGGTGGCCTCATCCTTCATGAGACGCTACTCGCTGGAATCAAGCTCACGCGTCTTTCGCTGGATGAGCTCGATCTCTTGCTCTACGCCTACTATCACGCCGCCATGACCCCTTGAGTCAAGGCGGTTTTTTCTTGCTAGGATAGGGTCGATCTATGAAACGCCTATATATTCTTGATGCGAATGCCCTTCTTCATCGAACTTGGCATGCAATTCATCCTCTCACGAACCCTGAAGGTTTGGTCGTGAACTGTGTCTACGGCATGATGATGTCTGTATTAAAGCTCCTTGCCGATGAAAAGCCTGACGCTTTGGTCGCCTGTTGGGATACAAAGGCCCCAACATTTAGACATGAGGCGTATGAAGCCTATAAAGCGAATCGTAAAGAAAAAGAAGACGAGCTCTACGCTCAAATCCCTTGGGTGAAGGAGGGGTTTGAGTATTTGGGTGTTCCTTGTCTTGAATTGGATGGGTTTGAAGCTGATGACTTGATCGGGACGATTGCTACAAAATCTTTGAAAGAAGGTTGGGAGGTCACAATCGTGACTGGAGATCGTGATGCATTGCAATTGATTGAGCCAGGTATTTCCGTCATGACGTTTGTAAAAGGCGTGAGTGAAACAAAAACATACGATGCGAAACTATTATTAGAGGAATACGAACTTACTCCAAAACAATTTTTGGAATATAAAGCTTTGCGAGGTGACCCATCGGATAATATTCCAGGCGTAAAAGGTATCGGAGAAAAAGGAGCGACTGAATTATTAAAAGTGCATGGAACATTGAAAGGAATATTTCATGCCGCTCATGATGCGAGTTCAGTCATGACGAAGTCGACTCGTGAAAAGTTGCTTGCAGCTGAGCATGAGATTCCTGACATCATAAAACTTGTCACGATAGAGCGTGCGGTTCCAATTTCTTGGAAGGCGACAGAAATGATCTTCCCAAAACAGAAAGAATTGTTTCTTCAGTTCTTGCATCGCATGGGATTCAAATCGTTGATCAAGAAAGTTGAAACGACCTCATCTCCAAAACGTAAAGAAGTTGTCGCTCAACAAGCGCAGCTTGGTGAATCGCAAGACGGAGTACAAGATGTAGCCAATGCATTGCTCGAGCTTCAGAATGAGCCCTATATTTCCGTGATGGTGCCTGTCATTCCGCAGGGATCTTTGTTTGGACCTGATTTGAGCGGACTTGCGCTTGGTTCAGCAAAGAAATCGTATCAATTTACAGGTGACGCCGTTCGAAAAGAGGTAAAGAAACTGTCTGAATTTTTGAGCAATTCCTCACGACGTTTTGTTGCGCATGATGGCAAGTCAATTAACAAATCGCTGTCATCTCTTGGGTTACCGTCCCCTGTTTGGTTTTTTGATACAATGCTTGCCTCTTATCTTTTAAGTGCGGGTGATCGCAATCATGATCTTGATGCCGTAGCATCTAAATTTCTTGATGTGCAACTTGATGATGAATCATCTGTTACCAAGAAAGCCTCTGTCGTAGTCTCGCTTGTAGCTCTTCTGCAAAAGGCATTGGCGGATGAGGAGCTTGAGGAAGTGTATTCTCGTTTTGAGTTGCCTCTTATTTCAGTTCTCGATTCCATGGAGCGTGAGGGCATACGTATTGATCGTGAGTATCTAGCGACACTCTTAAAAGAGATGTCAGCTGAAAAGAAAAAGATTGAAAAGAAGATGCAGCAAGTAACCGAGTATGAATTTAATCCAGCTTCACCAAGTCAGCTTGCAGAAGTGCTGTTTGAAAAATTAAAGCTACCAACAAAAGGGATTAAGAAAAGTAAGACAGGATATTCTACGGCAGCACCGGAACTTGAAAAGCTTGCGGGGGCTCACCCAATTATTTCTTTGATTGAAGAATATCGTGAAGTTTCCAAGCTTCTTTCTACGTACGTAGAGCCACTACCTGTCTTGGCTGATAAGAACGGAAGAGTTCATACAACCTATAACCAGGCAGTGGCAGCAACGGGTCGCCTTTCATCTACGGAACCGAATCTTCAGAATATTCCTATTAGAACTGAGCTGGGTCGTAAGATCAGACGTGCCTTTCTAGCAAAGCCTGGTTATCGATTATTAAGCTGTGATTACAGCCAAATCGAATTACGTCTTGTTGCGTTACTTGCTCAAGACAAGAACATGCTTCAAGCGTTTCGAGATGGACTTGATATTCATACGGCAACGGCAGCTGCCATTTGTGGGATGAAGCTCACCGAGGTAACCAAGGACCAGCGTCGTATTGCGAAGGCTATCAACTTTGGTCTGATATTTGGACAGGGACCACAGGGTCTAGCACAAGTAGCAGGAATTTCATTTTCTGAAGCGAAGGAATTTATTGAAAAATATTTTATCGCGTATTCAGGCGTGAAAGAATATATGGTTAAAACAAAAGAGTCAGCACATGAACTTGGGTATGTGCAGACATTGTTTGGAAGAAAAAGATATTTGCCGGAAATTGATTCTCAAATGCATATGGTTCGAGCGCAGGCGGAACGAATGGCGATCAATATGCCGGTGCAAGGGACTGACGCGGATCTTATGAAGCTGTCGATGATCAAGATTTCAAAAGAGCTTTCAAAGATTTCTAAAGATACAAGAATGATTTTGCAGGTGCATGATGAACTTGTGTTCGAAGTTCCTGAAAAAGATGTAAAGAAAGTTGCAGGATTTGTCTGCGAAATTATGCAAACCGTTGTGGCGCTGGATGTGCCTATCGTGGTGGAGGCGAAAGCAGGGTCTAATTGGGAAGAAATGGAGAAGATAACGTGAGTGATTCTTAGTGGGAATCATCATGAGTCAAAATTGAGTCCATTTTGAAAAGCCAGCAAACGCTGGCTTTTGTTGACTACGCTTATCCCCTGCTTCACCATAGGGTTATGTTAATTTTGTGTTGTGGACCGGACACGTTTCGAGCCGTTGCTCGAGCGCAAGAATTGGAAAAAGCGTTTTGCCAAAAGCATGACGCGAGTGGTTCGAGCGTCGAACATCTTGAGTCGGGAAAAAATTTGGCTGATGAAGTGATTGAGAGATCGATGAGCGTAAGTTTATTTTCTCCAATGCGATTTATTCGAGCTGACGGTTTGGCAGAAGGTTGCTCAAAGACAAAATGGAAAGCGCTCATTCATTCTCTGACTCGAGATTCAGAGCGAGTGATTGTCGTGAGTGTTGAATCACAAAAACCAGATGCGTCCACAATGAAATCTTTAAATGAGATTCCGAAACTTGTTATAAATGAATTTCCAATTTTGCATCAAGCAGAATTTAGAACATGGCTTGGTGAAGCAGCACATGCACTTGGTGTTGTTGATTTAAATATTCTTGATCGTCTTGCTCGAGCTTGCGATGGTGATGCTTGGCTTGCTTCAATGGAGCTGTTGAAAATCGCTGCTGGCGGGGAATCAGTTCTTGAGCACATTTCCGCATCTGATTCTTTTGGACTGGCTGATGCGTATGTCCGAGGTGACCGATCAAGATTCGCATTGCTAGGAGACGATGCATCAAGTGAAGGTGCTTCCTATCCCCTTTTGCAACAATCTCTTTTAGCTGTTCGAGTAGCCTCCGGTGACTCCGATTCAGTTCCTTCGTATATGCAGTCTAAGTTCAGAACTGTATCAGAGGATCAAGCCAAGAAGATTTTGTCTGCTACTATCCTGCTTTCTTACGCGCAACGTTCAGGGCTCGCGTCTGATCATGAGGCGCTAAGCATAATTCCATAAACAAAAACACCGCTAAGATGCGGTGTTTTTTGGCTCTTGCTTATTTTGTTGAGACCGACTTCATGGCTGCAGACGTAATGCGGCGAGCCTTGTTTGTGTGGATCACGTTTCGCTTTGCGGCCTTTGCAGAGGCTTGCTGGAGCTTCGTAAGAATGACGAGTGATTCAGCCTTCTTCTCTTCTTTGACAGACGTCTTGAGCTGTTTGATCAAGGAACGAATGTTTGTTTTTTCGCGAAGATTGCGTGCTGCGCGACGCTTGTTCTTGCGCAAATCTTTTATGGCGGCGTGCTTGTTTGGCATAGATATCGGGGCTAAGACTAAAGTGATTTGACAATCCTGTCAAATCTCACTGAGATGTCGGGTTAGTTAATTGACATTGAGCCATTTCAAAAATATACTCGTGTCTGCCAAGAGCGTATATATATAGATAGAAAGGAGACTGCTGTAAATGTTTTACGACACTTACGCTTCCATAGTTCAACGGATAGAACGAGGGACTCCTAAGCCCTAGACCGTGGTTCAATTCCACGTGGAGGCACCATGGGCCAATAGCTCAGTTGGTAGAGCGCTGCATTCGCATTGCAGAGGTCAGGGGTTCGAATCCCCTTTGGTCCACCATCACGAAAACCCGCTACAGCGGGTTTTGTGTTTCACGTGAAACAAATTGTCTGATCATCCCATATCTTGAGGAGTTACATATTTAGGTTTGATGTTTCACGTGAAACAATGCTTCGGATTGAAATTTAGTATCTCGTTTAAGCTTGTTGATGATGTTTCACGTGAAACATGCAACAGATATGCTTTTAACTCTAACTGTATAGAGTTAGTGAGAAAGTTTCACGTGAAACATTCTGTCTGATCAACTCGTATTTAAGTCAAATTTTAGACTCTAAAGCAAATTGTTTCACGTGAAACGTTATTCCTTTGATAATTCCTATAGGTAGCTTTTCGATTTATTCCACTGTACAGACTATTACATATTCAAAATATACTATCATTTCATAGCTAAGTATGTTTCACGTGCAACATACTTACAAAGTATACTTAGTATCTACCGGATATAGCATATAGTCTTGAAGTCAACGAAGAATATTCACTAAGAGAATCATGTTTCAAATATATTTATGTGTTTCACGTGAAACAATTCAATATCGATTGTGTTGAATATACTTAAATTTCATGTGAAGCGTGAATAGTGAATTAATATTCGCGATTTGTGTTGCTGGGGATCTCCTTTCTCAGTGTTAGTATTTTGACTTGTGTCTTCTAAGTAGCATCTCTACAGGTTGAATTGATTATAGTGATTCGATGTTAATCGTCACGATATCCGTGAACAGAATACTTGACTTAAATATTCTGATTGATCATGAATCAAATTTGTAGAATGAGAATTGTAATGTTTCACGTGAAACATTTGAAGAAATGTTGAAATCAAATAATAGATATTTGGCTAATATAAAAGCGTTTATATATGTTTAATATGAAAATTTTACGACACGTAAGATATCATCTTTATTTTAGTGTAAAAAAATGCTAATATATAAGGACAATTGATATGCGTAAAGTGTGTTCATTGCTAATGGTATTTTGTTTGTTCCTTTTTGGATCGAATGTTTTTGCTATGACTAGCACAAATTTCTCGATTCAATGGGATGATATCAACCAAGGAGGTTTGGATGTGGGTACAAGTACGAACTATTCTGTTCGAGATACGATCGGAGGCGTTTCTGTGGGAACGAGTACCAGTAACGGTTATCAAATGTTTGCTGGATACCGTGCACCTGAGGCTTCGTATCTTCTTTCATATATCGTAAGAACCGGAACCGTTGTTTCTACAGCGTATTCTGGGTTTGTTGATGGAGTTGGAGGTACTGTTGCGGTTACTTCTGCTGCGGGCTTTGCTGTTGGTGATTTGATTGCGGTTGTGGAGAACACGGGGTTCAGCGAGCTTGCTGTCGTCGCTAAGATTACAGATATTTCTGGCTTGACAATTACGGTAGATCGTTTTGAGGGAGATGGAGGCGCCATGAATCCTTCACCTGTTGGTGGGAATGATTTTGTCTATTTATTGTCAGCTAATAGTTTTAGCTTCGGTACGGTTACGGTTGGATCTGAGAATACAGCCGTTGTTGGCACTTCGGTTCAGACGAACATTCCAACAGGTTATAGCGTCTACATTCAAGCAAGTCAGGATCTACAAAATGGTTCAGCCGTAATCATGAATTCGGTTTCAGACGGAACGGTTACAGCAGGATCTGAGGAATATGGAGCAGAAGTAACTGGTAGTACAGCGGTAAATCCAGGAACGGACCTTGGAGTTACGACTACACAACGTGTCATTCAATCGTCAGGGTCTGGTACAGGAGCAATTACGGATAAGGTTGCCATGATTTATAAACTTGCGATTAGTGGAACGACTGGTGCAGGAACCTATTCGCAAAGTGTCTATTACGCGTTAACGGCAAACTACTAGTATGAAATTTTTCTTGAAGCTTCCCGTGGCCAGCTTGTTTTGTTTGATAGCGCTCGTATCTAGTGTGATGCCTGCGAGTGCATTGAGCGTGCAGCCGGCAGTCCAGAATATTGTCGTAGATCCTGGGAAAGGTGATACGAGATATTTGAAAATTGTGAATGACGAAGACTCTGTTCAAACATATTTCGTCACAATCCAGAAATTCGTCGCGAAAGGTGAAGGTGGGCAACAGGATTTTCTTCCGCTCACTGATACGACCGGCTTACCAGAATGGATGTATGTTGATAAGCCAGAAGTTACGTTGCGCCCAGGTGAATCAGTAAATCTTCAAGTTTCTATACGTGTTCCGCCAGGAGCAGCGCCTGGTGGGTATTATGCGGCACTCTTTCTTTCAAAGCGTCTTGCGATGAACGAGCCATTGGCGATGTTACCTAAACTGGGAGTATTATTTTTTGTGAGACTCAACGGTCAGGTACAAGAGCATGTATCTATTTCACGTTTTAGCGTTGATCGTGATTCCTATTCTTATCTACCTGTGGGATTTAGAACGACTGTTGCGAATGAGGGCATGGTGCACGAGTTGCCTGAGGGAACGGTATCCGTGAGAAATGTTTTTGGATCAACGGTAGCGCAATTTCCTGCAAATCCAGACGGAGGAAGGGTTTTACCAGCATCTTCGCGTGTATTGTTGTCTAATTGGACGAAAGGGGAATCACATGAATCAACTGGATATTTTGATGGCTTGAAACAAGAACTGAAAAATTTTGCTATTGGGCCATATGTCGCTTTCGTTGTGTTTGAAGGTCCTGGTTTTGCGGGGAAGGTTGGCAAAGAGGTTCGATTTTCTGTATGGCCATGGCGAACCGGCGTTGCTGTCGGTGTGCTGATCGCGTGTTTCATTGTTGGATATGTGTTGCTCAAAAAGCTCATTATTCGCCGAGCGACCTCTGAGCCAAAGACATAGCATATGAACTATTTGAGACAGGTTTCCCGCATCGCGTTTGCCGCATTGGCGGGAATTTTGTTGTTTGCTCAACCTCTTTTTGTATCGGCTGCAATACTTGCTCCTCGTTCGATAATCATGCAGCGAGAACAAACGGGCACAGCTTCTAACCAAGAAATACGCATGACGACTCCGTCAGGTGTGACGGTTGCTGGACGAACCGTTGTGATTAATTACCAAGAAGGATTCGATCTTTCTTCTGTGTTAGTGAGTGATATTGATTTGTTTTACGGACCTGTGACTGGTCTTGAGACGGGCGCATCTCTCGCGGCGGTTCCGGGCGTTGGTATTTGGGGCGTGGTTGTAGGAACAAATAAAATTACATTTACTGCGCCTACTAATGGTGGCCCAGTATCGCCAGGATGGAAGATGACTATTCGAATAGGAACGAACGCGAACCTAGGAACAAATCGAATTATCAATCCAACAGGATTGGGTGGAGCGACGTTTAATATGGCTATTGATGGAACTTTTGGTGATACGGGTGGGATGGATATTCCTCTTTACGACAATACGTCTATTGATGTGACTGCTATTGTTGGAGCGGTATCTCCACCGCCGGGTGGTGGTGGGGGAAGTGGTGGAGACAGCACGGCACCGACCATCTACAACATTCAAGCGATAAACATTACAACGAGTACGGCTACCATTATTTGGCAGACAGACGAAAATGCAAACGGGCTAGTAGATTATGGTACTACATTGAGTTACACAAACAATGTAAACCATGCGAATTTCGTCACTTCGCATAGCATGGATCTTTCAGGATTGACGAATAACACTATCTATAATTTCCGAATTACTTCGGCTGATATTCTATTGAATTCAGGATTGTCATCAAATTACACGTTTCAGACATTGCCGCCGCCAGCGGCTCCGATTATTTCAAATGTATTGATAACAAACATCACTGATACCTCTGCTTTGGTTACATGGCAGACAAATATTCCTGCAGACAGCACGGTTGAGTATGGAACAACAGTTGGATATGGGACGACACTTTCCGACGCCCCTCTCGTGATGAGTCATTCTCAAGCATTATCGGGGCTTTCAATTGCGACTCAATATCATGTTCGTATTTCTTCATCTGCGTCAGGCCTTACAGCGACTACAGGGGATATTCCTTTTTCAACATTAGGCGACACGACGGCGCCTGCAAATGTATTCGGATTTTCTGCTATTGCTGGTGATTTGCAAAACTCGTTAAGTTGGACGAATCCAACGGATCCAGATTTCTCTTATGTAAAGATTCGTGCAAGAACAGACGGGTATCCAACGAGTGAAACAGATGGTCGATTTGTGTATCAAGGCAGCGCGAACTCCTTTGTAGACCCTGGGTTGGTAGGTGGCACCACGTATTACTATACAAATTATACGTTTGACGTATCAGGGAACCGAGCGAGTGGTGCTTTCGCTGAAGCTACGCCATATTCAACTGTTCTTCCACCGCCCGTTCTCCCGCCAGTGGTTCCGCCTGTTATTCCGCCGGTTGTCCCTCCGACTGGTCCAGGAGGATCTGCTTCAACTACGACAATTCCAACAGCGACCACGCCGCCGCCTGTGGTTGCGTCTACCTCAACACCGCCAATTGTAGAAACTCCGACTTCTACTATTGTGTTGCCCCCAGAGGTTGCTCCAACATCAACGCTTCCTATTGCAGAGGGCGTTACAATCTATCCTGAATATTATGGTGGGAATGGAACGATTAGTCTTGTCGCAAATGCTTCAGGACAATTGGGCTCTTTGGTCGGTCGTTCAGTACTGGTGCGTGTTCCGACTTCTGGTCTTGGTCGAGCACCCCAATCAGCCATGATTGAGGTAGGCGCATCAAAATATGCTCTTACGGCCGTTGGTGGAGGGGAAGTATGGGCAGCTTCGTTTGTGCCATCAAATAGAATTGAACTTGTTCCCGTGCATGTATTGTTTAGATTTGTAGATAGCACAGAAGCTCGTGCAAGCACCGTGATCGATGTTCATGGCACGGGTCGCGTGTTAGCGCGTTCTGGTATCAATCCAACGCCTCAGGCCTTGCCTGGAGCAACCGTGACCTTGTACGAAATGACCGTGAGTGGATGGCAGAAGTGGGATGGGAGCAAATATGGTCAAGTGAGCCCTTCGCTGAGCGCATCAAATGGCTCTTTTGGATTTATGGTACCGAATGGAAGTTATCGAGTTGTGGCAGAGATGGAGGGTTATCAAACACAGGAAAGAATTATTGAGGCTCGTCAGAATATTGTTTCAGCCGATTTGATTTTGCCTCAGACAGTGCAAATTCCAGTAATCGGACCGATTCTAAATGCGTTTCAAGAGCCAGCAGTACAAGAAACGGCGAATATTGCCGCGCCGATTGTGGTGGCAGTTGCCATTGCGAACGTTGCAACGGCTGCCTCAGCGTTTAGTTTGCTGAACTATATTTGGTTTTTGTTCACGCAGCCTTTGCTTATTCTTGGTCGTCGAAAACGTGAGCGTTGGGGGTCTGTATATAATGCATTGGCTAAAACTCCTGTAGATCTTGCCGCGGTACGTCTTATCCATGCGAAAACGAGCCTCATTCTTCAGACGCGCGTTACTGACATAAGAGGGCGTTTCTCTTTTCATGTACAGCCTGGTGAGTATCGAATTCAAGCCACAAAACAAGGGTTTACGTTTCCTAGTACATACGCCAAAGACATTTCCGTTGATGGTGAGTATCTGGATGTGTATCACGGTGAGGTAATTAAGGTTGAAGAAGAATCGAGCATTTCCGTGAACATCCCGATGGATCCTCAGGTTCGTGAGGAGGCGCCAAAGAATGTGATTTTGAAATATCGATTACGCCAATTGCAGGCATTGCTTGGATTCGCGAGCCCGGTTGTATCGCTTGTGGCTTTTGCAATTTCGCCGAGCTGGTTGTTGTTTGGATTGTTTGCGGGTCAAGTGGTGATATTTGGTGTATTCCGTCGCTTAGCTCAGGCAAAACCTCCAAAGGACTGGGGTGTCGTGTATGATGCGGAAACGCGTAAGCCACTTGGTCAGACGGTCGTCCGTATCTTTGATAAAAAGTTTAATAAGCTACTGGAAACTCAAGTAACAGACAATCATGGAAATTATGGTTTCTTTGCAAAAAAGAATGTCTACTTTGTGACGGCTGATAAGCCGGGTTTCGAACGGTACAAATCTCGTGATATTGATCTGAGCAAGCAAGAGTCTGGAGCGATTGATGAGCATATTCGTCTCACTCATACGCACAAGGGAGCGGCGGCATAGACATTACGCACACAGGTTATCCACAGAAAAGCGCGCAAGCGTTTATTTGTTAATATTCGCGATTTTCAGCTCTATTAAGGCATTTATAAGTTTCAAAATAGATTAATTATAGAATAGAAGAGGACGACCAGAGAAAGGTTTTCCACAGACACGCATGCAAATCGCATCGCTACGTTCTTTTGTCAGCAAGGCCCAAGTCCTCTTCGGGCTCGTTTCTGTATTTGCGATGATGATGGTTGTTACGGTCCATCCTGCATTCGCTTCTTCTACAATCAATAATCAGATCGCGTATCAAGCGCACTTGATGGATCCGTCGGGATTTCCCGTTGCTGATGGAGCCTACTCAATTATCGTTTCGCTTTATGATTCTGGTGTAGGAGGCGCACGTTTATGGACGGCGAATGGAACGACTGGCGCTCCTACGGCTATGTCAGTTTCGGTTACAAATGGATTGTTTACGATCTTGCTGGGTGATTCGGGACAAAATTCTCTCGATTCTATTGATTGGAACACGGATTCGCTATATTTGGGAGTTACGGTCGGAGCCGATGCTGAAATGACGCCACGCCGTCGCATGGCTGCGGCTCCACAAGCATTCAATTCGCGTCAATTGCAGGGAATGTATGCTTCATCGACCGCTTTTGGAACTTCGAATGTATTTGCAATTAATCAAACATCGAACACAGCAGCAACTGGAACGCGCACAGCGCTTGAAGTGAGATCGGGTGGTACATCAGACTCGAATGATTTCTTGGTGCGCGGGATCAATGATCTTGGATCAGCCGTATTTACGATCAATCGACAAGGAAGCGTTACTTCTAGCGGAAATCTTGCTGTTTCAGGGACGGTTACTGCAAGCCAGATGTATGTAGCAGGTTCGCTTGTCTGTCTTGCAAGCGGAACGAACTGTCCTGGTATGGCAGCGTCCACGGCAACGCTGCAACAGATTAGTGCAAACGGGGCGACCACAACGAACCGATTGAATCTATTGGGTGGATTCATCGGTGCATCTTCAACGGTTACTTCAACGTTTACGGTACTTGGGACTTCGGTGATGCAGGCATTAACAGCAACAAACGCTACCGTAACAACGCTTGGTGCAACAGCTGTCTCTACGACTCAGTTATTTGTTGCTTCTCAACTTGTCTGTTTGCAGTCAGGAACAAATTGTCCAGTGTCAGCGGACACTCTCGCCACGGTTTCTGCTCGTGGATCGTTCGCAACATCAACTCTTCAGTTGTATGGCGGATTTATTGGTGCGTCTTCAACGGTAACTTCAACATTTACGGTTCTCGGCGGTTCAACTCTCGGCACTCTCACGTTTACGAATGGAACGGCAACAAGCGTAACAACAACGAATTTGTATGGAGCTAATGCGAGCTTCTCATCCGTGACTTCAACGGCATGGCTTGGGTTTGCTTCGGCATCAGGTACAACGTTGAATGCTTCAGCCGTTCTCGTGAATGGCATTAATGCTTGTTTAGAAGATGGAACGAATTGTGCTGCTGTTGTTTCGACTGATTTGAACTGGAGCTATGAGTTAGCGACTAACTCGATGAGCAATGCGACTCCAACGACGGACATAATCTTTGGATCGGCCGTGACATCTACTGGCGCTCCTGCATATTTCGATCTTTCTGGTGGGACAAGCGGTGAATCCAATTTCTATTTTGGGTATTCCACGAGCTCGAATGTGATTATTGGAGGTACTTCTACGACCGTTTCAGGATTCATGAATGGTTTGTTTGCACTTGATGGAAACGATTTGTTCGTTGGAGGAAATATTGGTTCGGCTACATCTATCTACACAAATGGGGCATTTGTTGCTGGTTCAGGATCGACGTATTACGGAAACGGTTACATCAGCAAGAATGATGCTGGGATGCTTCAGTTAAGCGCTGTAAGCGGTACAAATATCACAAACAGCCTTACTCAAGCATGGTCATCAGGAACGAATGCTTCAAAGATTTCAGGATTGTCTATTGGAAACGCTGCCTCTCTTCAAATTATTCGTGGTTCTTATGCGTATGTTCTGGATGGAAAATTTCTTGACATCATTGATATTTCAAATCCAGAGGCGATGACGCAAGTTGGAACATATTCTCTGGGCTTAGGCGTAACGGACCTTGTTGATAGCGGTAACATGATATATGCAGTCAAATCAGCAAGTATTTCATTTATTGATATAACTAATCCGACGCAACCCGTACTTAAATCGACTGTAAGTAATACGTACGGCATCAAAGGCATGCGCGTAGTGAATGGGTATATGTATGCGACCGTTTGTCCAACGTTTTGTCCATCCGGGAACGGTTTGTCAGTGTTTGGGATGACGACGACCACGCTTACTGAATTAGGTTCAGTAGGAATGGTTGCAGGAAATCGCGGATTTCAAGTGAGAGGAAATATTGTATATGCTATTGAACCCAATGGATCATTTCTTAATGTAATCAGTATCTCAGATCCATATACGCCGACAGTTATTGGATCATTAGATTTATCCGCTGCTACACCAGATCTTATTGATATCGCGTTAAATGGTCGATATGCGTATTTGTCGGATAGTAATAATGGATCGTTAATAACTGTTGATATATACGACCCAAGTCTTCCGACGGTTGTGCAGACTCTCTATGGTTTTGATGCGCCAACCAATATTTCTTTGTCCGGAAGATATGCTTATGTTTCCGATGAGTCTGCCCCTACGATGTTCGTTCGAGTTGTTGACGTCCAGACCACGAGTTCACAGGCAATAGTTGGGAATATTCAAACAGGATCAGATACATTAGCTACTTTTTTACCAGTAGGAAAAGTTGGCTTTGCTGTTCAACCAGATTCAGTTGACCCAACATATACAGCATATGATTTGCAGGGCACTGAGCTTGCAAATTTAACGGCACATTCGGTTGCCGCTGGTGAATTACGTGTAGGTGGTAAATCAACATTTTCCGATGCGGTAAATGTGGAGTCATCGCTAGCCGTTGGTAATAATCTCACGGTTGCTGGTCAGTTGGTTTGTTTGTCGGATGGGACTAATTGTCAGGTTTCCTCTTCTGCTTCGGCATCTTCGATTACGCTTACTGTCGCTTCAGCAGTTACGTTGAGCAACCCAAGTGACGCCGTTGTATCGGGTAGATACTTATATATTATTGATTCGAACTACCGAGAGCTTCAAATTTTTGATGTCATAAATCCAACAAGTCCAGTTTATAAAGGCTTTGTTGATGTGACATATGCTGGTAATCCAAGATCAATCGTCGTAGATGGTAACTATGCGTATGTTGTAAATGGAGATGCAAGCAGTACACTGAGCATATTTAATGTTTCCGACCCAACCAATCCAACTTTTGTTGCTACAAAAGTGGTTGGTACGGGTCCGGACGATGTAGCGGTTTCAAATGGGTATGCGTATGTCGTGAACGGCACAACAAAAAATGTTTCAGTTATTGATGTGTCTACACCGGGCAGCCCGGTTACCGTTGCAACAACGACCGTTGGCAACTATCCAACGGCAATCGCCATTTCAGGTCATTATGCTTATGTAACTGATTTTACGGATAATACTCTTACAATATTGGATATTTCCGTTCCTTCGAGTCCGACCGTGGTTACCACAACCGCAACCGGAGGACAGCCTCAGAATTTAGCTGTTACGAATGGGTTTGCTTATGTTGCAAACAGCCAATTCGGCGATAATTCGATGACGATCATTGATGTGAATGATCCAACTACACCTGTATTTGTCACCACGACATATGCAGGTATTGGAGCTCAAGGCATTACCGTGTCTGGACATTATGCGTATGTAACAAATCCACACACTGGCGGACATGTTGTGTCACTTATTGATATTGCCGATCCATTTCATCCGAGATATTTTGGAACCGGTGAAGTAGGATCTGCTCCAGGAAATATTGAAATTTCTGGTCATTATGCGTATGTCGTGAATACAGGATTTGTGGGGACTGTAACGATCGTAGATATTGATGGAGAGGGTGCAACGAACTTGTATTCAGCTCGTGGGAGTATTGGCAGCCTTGCGATTAGCGACATGCTTACGGTTGCTGGCCAGTCGGTTTGTTTGGCAAATGGAGCGAACTGCCCAATTTCAGGAGGAGGAACTGACTTAAACTGGGCTTTTGATATGTCTGGTGGTTTTGTCAGAAATGCCACGGCTACTACAGATATTGTGCTTGGCTCGTCGGCAACTTCAACTGGTGCACCAGCATATTTTGATCTTTCTGGTGGGACGAGCGGTACGTCAACATTCTACTTTGGTCATGCAACGAACTCGAATGTGATTATTGGTGGAACTTCGAGCTCAGTTTCGTTCATGAACTCAGCTTATTCGCTCAATGGTAATGATTTGTTCGTTGGAGGGAATATTGGCTCGGCTTCATCTGTGTATACGAATGGAGAGTTTGTAACTGGACCAGGATCAACGCATTTTGGAGATGGATATATAACAAAAACAAATGGTGATCTTTCTCTTGCAGCTTCGGGGTCGTTCTTGGTTGCGAGTACTTCAAGTTTTTCGGGTAATGTTGGCGTGGGAACACTTTCACCGATCACACAATTGGATGTTGCTGGACATATTCTCGCAGCTCCAGCAGGGCAGATCTCTGCAGGACAAACACCTTATGGTCTGTACGTTCAGGGACGTTATGCGTATTCCGTTGGTAGTTCGAACCTATTGAACATATTTGATCTTTCAAATCCGACAAGTATTACGACAATTGGTTCGGTTGCTACAGGCTCTCTTCCGCGTGGCATCTCGGTTCAGGGACGTTATGCGTATGTTGTAAATCAAACATCCAATACGTTGCAGGTTATTGATATTTCAAATCCAGTTGCTCCAGTAAGTGTTGGAACGGTTGGGACAGATACGGCTCCAGCCTCTTTGTACGTACAAGGTCGCTACGCTTATGTGTTGAACATTACTTCAAACACGATGCAGGTGATTGATGTTTCTGCGCCCACAACTCCTGTGGTAGTTGGTACTGTATCTACGGGTGTGGCGCCGTATGGCGTTTACGCACAAGGGAGATATGCTTATGTTTTGAGTATTACAGGACAAACAATGCAGGTAATCGATATTTCAAATCCTGCATCACCTACGGTAGCGGGGTCGATAGCTTTTGGAGCGGTTCCTCGTTCCGTCTATGTGCAAGGTAAATATGCGTATGTTGTTGGTGCCTCTGACTTGCTGAAAATATATGATATTTCAGACCCATCTACACCAACGATTGCTGGGTCTGTAGCTACCGGATCAAACCCACAATATGTTTACGTACAGGGAAGACGTGCGTATGTAACCAATGCTGGATCATCAACAATGACGGTTTATGACGTTTCTGATCCAACAAACCCAACATATATTGAACTAGTGGGAACAGGTGCAAGTCCGAGTGTTGTAAATGTCCAGGGCAGATATGGATATGTGATCAGTACAATTTCAGGATTTATAGAGGCATTTGATCTCGGAGGCGCTTATCTTCAGCAGCTTGAGGCGGGCGGGATTGAAACAGGGACGCTCTCTGTTCGAAACAACCTTCAAGCTCTTGATGCAACTTTTCTTGGTGGCGTTACCATTGGTCAGTCAGCAAACGTTAGTGGAAATGTCTCAGTGCGCGGATCGATTTCAGTGGGTGGGTCGAACGTATGTTTAGCAAATGGAACGAATTGTCCTGGCGTGCCTGCTTCGACTTCTACACTGCAGCAAATCACTGCCAATGGAGCTACGACAACGAGACAGCTGTACTTAATGGCTGGCTTCATCGGCGCTTCTTCAACCGTCACATCAACCTTTACGGTTCTTGGTGCAACGGCCTTGCAAGCTCTTACGGCTACGAATGCAACATTTACTACCCTTGGTGCCATAACCGTTTCAACAACTCAGCTCTACGTCGCATCGCAACTAGTTTGTTTGCAGACAGGAACGAATTGTCCTGGATCTAGCGATACACTTGCCACCGTTTCAGCTCGTGGTTCTTTCGCAACCTCAACACTTCAGTTGTATGGTGGATTTATCGGTGCATCCTCAACGGTCACTTCAACGTTCACCGTGGTTGGAGCAACAACACTTGGAACACTTACGTTCACAAACGGAACTGGCACCAGCGTGACAAGCACGAACTTGTTCTCAACCGGTGCAACATTCACAAGCGCTACCTCATCTGTCTGGCTTGGATTCGCCACGGCATCTGGTACGACGCTTCGAGCAGGAAGTATTCTCGTGAATGGTTCGGCTGTATGTTTGGCGAATGGAACGAACTGTCCTGGAATCGCAGCATCAACCTCCACACTCCAACAGATTTCAAACAACGGAGCGACAACGACTAACCAATTGTATTTGATGGGAGGCCTTATCTCTGCGAGCACGACCGTCACGAGCACGTTCACGGTTCTTGGAAATACAT
>JBAXJG010000002.1:0-250468 GCA_037137975.1 Candidatus Uhrbacteria bacterium
TCAATAAAGCGTGAACATATATTTGGGGAAATTAGAGAGTCTGAGATGCATTTGAACGAATTAGGAGAGATCATTCGGCGTGAGTGGTTCAAGACAGCCGAAATTCGCAAAGAAATTCTTTTGGATTCGTTTATTATCATGCCAGACCATTTCCACGGAATCATCCATATCCGCAACGTAGGGGCGCATGGTTATGCGCCCCGGCCCGTGGATGATCATGCGCCCCGGCCCGTGTATGATCATGCGCCCCAGCCCACAAACAATTATGCGCCCCGGCCCGTGGATTGTATTTTGCCTCGGTCCGTGGATGATCATGCGCCCATATCACGCAAACCAAAATCCCTTTCAACGTGGGTCGCGGGATTTAAATGGGGTACAACGAGAATAATTAATGGTCTTCGAAGGAGTCCCGGAATGAAAATTTGGCAACGTAATTACTACGAGCGTGTTCTACGGAATGAAGGTGAGTTAAATGCGGTACGCGAATATATCAAAATGAATCCCACGAATTGGGGAACGGATACGTTGGAACGGGGTGCATGACCATCTATGGACGCAGGGCCGTGTTCGGAATGGGCGCATAACCCTGTTTGAAATGGGCGCATAACCATGCTTGGAATGGGTGCATAACCCTGTTTGGAATGGGCGCATAACCATGCGCCCCTACGTTATTTGTATGTTGCCGGTTCGTATACGTTTCGGGCATTCCACAGGATCCAACCGCTGGCGCCGGCATCGCGGGAGGCCTTTATTTGGGCTTCTATGAGGGGAGCGGTGTAGACGGCCCCTATATCAAAATCCTGTAACCATGGCCGAAAATGAGGCCTTGTAGAGGTCTGAGAGAGAAAATGATCGGTCTCCAGGATCTCGGCGCCTTTATCGAGGGTATATTTCACGACTTCGTACGGATGTACGGCTGGGTTATCAAAGCCTTGGAAGCCTGGCCAATAGTGTGAGGGATAGACCATGGGGGAGACGAAATCAGCGTGAGGATAGACGTCCTCCAAGAGCTGCCCAATGCCGACGTCTTCCGTGGTGAGAAATGCCATACCGAATAAGTCGAAAGAGACGGGGATTTGCTCTTGCTTGAGCGTGTCACCAAGTTTCGCAAAAAGCTCCGCCATAATTTGTTTCTTGGTTTTTGTTTTTTCTGCTTCTGTTTTAGCGATGGAGGAAAGGGCACCATCAGAGGCGAATCGGATGTAATCAAATTGAACTTCATCAAAACCGAGGGCATAGGATTGACGAGCAAGATCGAGCACAGTTTGAGCGACAGCCTCGCTTGATGGATCGAGCCAGATGGCGCCGGTTTTATCATGCCAAGAGGTCCCATTTTTATTCTTGATGGTGTCTTCAGGATGCGCTGTTCCGTAACTTGAATCTCGCATGACGGGGATGCGAGCAATGCGGTAGATATTATTTTCACCAAGTTTTACGAGAAGATCTTGAGAGGGGAGGACGACTTGGCCATTGTCCATTTTCGTATCGATGACAACCGTGTTGAGATCGGTTTTAACCATGTACGATAAGAGTTCATCGGCACGTGAATTGCGGGCTGTCTCAGCGGTCCAGTAGATCCCTCGGACTTCAGAGGGGGTAGTCATGTGCTCGGGGGTGATTGGCACAAAAATCCCAAAGTTGCCTAGGTTTATCAGGGCGAGCAAGAGATACAAAGAAGGCATGAAACGAGTGTATCATGCCTTCTGAATACTGCATTATTTGATTAGCGGGTGGATGTGGCGTCTACGGGTCTTGCTGGGCGGAGCTGGATCATGGAAGCGGTGACGCTGCCGTCGGAATTCGAGGATCCGACAATGGTCACGTTTGTCCCTGCAGACACGTCATCGAGAGAACCGGTCGCCATTTTATTTACGGTTGTTGAGCCGGAGAGATAGACAATTTTGGAGCCGCCATCCATGAGTTTGAGTGTGAGGCTCTTGTCGGTTTTGGAGAGGACTTCTCCAGCTGCGCCACCGCCAAAACCGCCACGGCCTTGGCCGTTCATGCCTGGGGCTCCTTGGCCACGTGCAAAGCCTTGGCCTGTTGGTCCTCCTGCGCGTGCGCTTACACGATTCGCATTCGTGTACTGCATGCCGCCGTAGAATCCGCCCGCTCCAAAAAGCACGGCAACGATAATGCAAGAGATGATAAGTTTATTGTTCATATGAAAAAAATATATGAGTAACGAATTATTCGTATCTTAATGCTTGGATTGGATTGAGATTGGCGGCCCGACGCGCGGGATAATAACCAAATACAAGTCCAATCACTCCTGAAACACCGAATGCGAGTCCGACCGATGACCAGGAGACGACGGCGGAAGTTCCCATGAAGGTCGAAAGACCCCAAGAGATTCCAAAGCCAAGTGCGATCCCGATGATTCCTCCGAGCACAGTAAGAAGAATAGCTTCGCCGAGAAATTGTCCGACGATTTCTTCTTTTTCTGCCCCGATTGCCTGACGCAATCCGATTTCTCGAGTGCGTTCGGTTACGGTTGTGAGCATCATATTCATAATGCCAATCCCGCCGACCAAGAGCGAAATGCCCGCGATCGACGCGAGGAGCAGCGTGAATGTTTGTGTAGCACTTGAAGCGGCTGAAGCAATATCTGATTGATTGAGAACATTAAAATCTGCTTGCGCTGAATTTGAGATTTTGTGACGTTCCAATAGGATCGCGTTAATAGTGGCTTGTACGGATGCCATCTGTTCTTGGCTTGCAGCTTTCACGGCAATACTTCCGACAGACTCATTTCCCGTGAAATAGGTGGACATGGTGCTGAGTGGAATAAACACCATATCATCTTGGTTTGTGAAGCCGGATCCGCCTTTTGCGGTTGTGACACCGACCACGGTGAACTCCATGTTTTTGATACGGATCTTTTGTCCGACGGCGTTTGCGTCTGCGCCAAACAGGTCGTCACGTGTCGTAGGTCCAATGACAGCAACTTTTGCGCGAGAGGTTACGTTCGCGTCAGTAAAAAAGACGCCATCCGCTACCTGAAGATTGCGCGTATCAATATAGGCGGGAGTAGTTCCGACGACCGACGTATTTGTGTTTGTTCCTTTGGCGACAATTTGTTGTCGTGAACTACTCTCAGGAGAAACGGCGGAAACTCCTTCAAGAGTTGTGAGGGCTTTTGCATCAGCTTGTGTAAGGCTTGTGGAAGACCCGCGTCCAGCACTCACGGCTTGTCCGACGCCGCGTTGCATGCCTGGCTGTACAAGAAGGAGGTTTGAGCCGATCGATTGGATGTTTGCCTCAATCTGCGCTTTCGATCCTTGCCCCACGGCTAACATGGCAATAACCGATGCAATGCCAATCACGATTCCAAGAATCGTTAAGCTTGAGCGAGTCTTATTTGCAGACACGCCGAGCCAAATTTCTTCAAAGAGATCTAGTGTTTTCATGTGGCTTGTTGGCGACGCTGGCGGTCGTTCATGCGATCCTCTACGAGTACGCCGTCACGGATAACGAGAATACGATCAGCGTGTTCCGCGACATACGGTTCATGCGTAATCAAAATAACGGTACGACCTTCGTCATTCAATTTTTGGAATGTTCCAAGCACGAGATCTCCTGTTTTTGAATCAAGATTTCCAGTTGGTTCATCTGCGAGAATGATTGCCGGATCATTTACAAGCGCACGAGCGATCGCCACGCGTTGCATTTGTCCGCCTGATAACTGGCTCGTGAGGTGATGAAAGCGATCTTCTGGTAAACCTGCAGCAGTGAGCGCCTGTTTTGCACGGATTTCGCGCGTTTCACGGTCCACCTTTGCGTAGATGAGTGGCAAACAAACATTGCGTAGTGCGGTGGCTCGTGGAAGTAAGTGAAATGATTGAAACACAAATCCGATTTTCGCTTTACGAATACGGGCAAGTTCATCTTCGGGCATGGCGGAAATATCTTTTCCATCCAATAGATATGTGCCACGTGTTGGTGTATCGAGGGCGCCAAGAATATGCATGAGTGTTGATTTTCCCGAACCCGATGGACCCATGATGGCTACGAAGTCGCCCTTTTCTATTTTGAAGTTCACATCTTTCAAGATACGGGAAATTTCTTTTCCGTTTTCATAATCTTTACAGATGTTCTTTACTTCAATCATAGGATTAACGACCCTGGAGACTGCGTGCTGCGCCGCCTCCTGCGAATCCAGCACCACCCGCTCCTGGCATGATGCTTGTACTTGCTCGCGCAGGACTTGCTGTGGCCGCTGTTGTTGGGAGGATCGTACGCGTGATAATCCACTGTCCTTCCGTTAAGCCGGATGTAACCTCTGTACTCAGATCGCTTGCGAGGCCCGTGGTGATTTGTACGGACTCAGGAGGCGTCGCAGAGGCGATGCCCGCGCTTTGCGCTTCGGAGGATGGATTCTTTTCATTTGGCAATATTTGTACGCTGCTGTTTTTGATAGCGCCGTTTGGTATCGTTAACACATCTGGACGTACATCGGTGGCGATTGATACGTTTGCGCTCATGCCTGGTTTGATTCGATCATCATCTGTAAGAAAGGCGACTTGGACATTATAGGTCACAACGCCTTGGCTCACGGTTCCGATTGGATCAACGGCGATTACATTTCCAGCAATAGAAAGATCAGCGAGCGCATCAAATGTGATGGTTGCATTTTCGCCGTCTTTTACATTTGCAATATCAACTTCATTGAGAGCGATGCTCACCATCTTTGCTTTTGTGAGTAGCGTGGCGAGTTTGGTGGAGCCTGTGACTTGTTGTGCGTTTTTTGCGGCTACACTGACGATAATTCCATCGAATGAAGCGCGGACGGTGTAATCGTTGAGTGTGTCTTGGGCATCCGCAAGTCGGTCCATGGCACTTTGTACGCTTGAGCGTCGTTGTTCAACTCCGTTTTTTTGTACGGCAATATCAATTGCATCCGGACCTTGTTTTAGATCGGAAAGAGTTGTAATCGCTTCATCGAGTTTTTCTTGCGCGGACGCAATGTCAATCGGGTCTGTTCCTTCGATAAGTTTGTCTAGCGCTGATTGTTTTTTTTCAACGTCGCGGGCGGCGTTTGCAAAATCAGTTTTCGCTTGATCGAGATTTTCTTGCGTGGTGTTTACGCTGTTGAGATTTGAAACCGCGCTTGAGTGATCGGATTGAAGGCGACTTTTCATTGAATCGAGCGAGCTCTGGCTGAAGCTTGCCGAAGTAATGGAGGCGGTCAGCACATCAATCGTTTCTTGAAGCATGGGTTCGGCTACGCGAAGCGCGGCTTCTGCCGCTGTAAGGGCTGCATCAATTTTTGCAGGATCTGCCCCTAGCGGATCGAGTTTGTCGGTGAGTGCTTTGAATGCAATAATTTTTTCGCGAGCATTCGCGTATGACGCTTGTGCTCGTGGGAGTCGGCTTGAATCAAGAACGGACAAAAAACTTTCGAAGGTATCGTTCTTACTTACATCTGTAATACCAAGAACATTGTCTGCATCTGTGAGCGCATCACGAAGACTTTGTGCCATGGATTTAAGATCTGGAGTGGCATCGTTGTAGGCGTTTCGAACGATTTTTGAAGTGACGCCATCTGTGGAAAGTTCAGCCGTTTTTTGAGCGGCTTCAAGATCAGCTTGCGCTTGTTTGATATCGAGTGGGTCAGAGCCTTTTTGTAAATCGGTTAAAGTTCGTTGAGCCTGGTTTACGGCATTTTGTGCTTTTGCCACATCAAGAGCGCTCGCCGGGGACACGAATTTTTTATACGAAAGTTCAGATGATTGTAGGGAGAGTTGTGCATCGCGAACATTCTGCTGTGCATCGCGGAGAGCGCGGACGGCTACTTTTCGATCAATTTCAAAAAGCGGCGTTCCTTCAGTGACCGTATCACCCGCTTTAACAAGAATTTTCGTAATGGCCCCAGAAACGGCCGGGGTGATATCAAGTTGGTTTTGCCCTGAAACCTGTCCGCTTCCGCTAATGGCAGCGACTATAGTCCCTTTTGTGACCTGTGCAAGCACGTATTTTGTAGTGGTTGCAGGTTTATTTGCCGTTATAGCCGCATAGGTTCCGCCTCCGCCAATAACAAGTACCGCGGTAAGAAATAGGGCTTTTTTGCTCTTCATGCTCATAATACGCAGACGTTAGCTATTTCTTTCAATAAGTGAAAGGATTAGGTGAGCCTATACGTATAAGCGATAGGACTTCGCATGCAGACTCCTCAAACAGAGCGTACAGACGAAGAGATCGTGGCCGCTTCCCTTGTGCGGCGCGAGGCTTTTGGATTGCTCGTTAATCGCTATCAAGATCGCTTAACTCGCTATATTCGGCGTCTCGGGGTGTCTCGAAGTGAAGACATCGAGGATGTGCTGCAAGATGTATTTCTGAAGGCGTATCGAAACTTGAATGACTTTGATCAAGGTTTACGTTTTTCATCCTGGATTTATCGAATCGCTCATAATACAGCGATGAGCTTTTTTCGAGCCAAGCGCGTGCGCCCAGAAGGCATGCTAGTGGATGACGGGGAAGAAGCGCTCGCGCATGTAAAAAGTGATTTGAACATTGAAATAGAGGCAGAGCGAAATTGCGATGCGGAACAGTTACGAGCTGCGCTTGGAATTCTCGATGCGAAGTATCGCGATATTCTCGTGCTTCGCTATTTTGAACAGCGCGATTACGGAGAGATCTCCGATATTTTGCAGATTCCAGAAGGGACCGTTGCAACACTTATCCATCGTGCAAAGAAGCGTTTACATGATGTCCTCAAGCCAATTGTAAAAAACGTATGACCACTTCCCAACAACCTTTTGCCGATAAAATTCTCGAACAGATCGAGGAACAGCACGTCGCCCCACGGCCACGATGGGTTTTTGTGGCGAAGAATTCAGCGTTCTGGGGATTGTGGATTTTGTCTATGTTGATTGGCGCTGCAGCCATGGCAGCATCATTATTCGTGTTTACGAATGCGGGATGGGAATTTCGAGAGCTTACTCATTCTGGTTTTGTGATGTTCTTGATTGAGAACGTTCCATTGCTTTGGATTTTGGCACTTTGTCTCATGCTCGTATTGGGAATTGAGAATTTACGCCACACAAAGACCGGGTATCGATATTCGATGCTTGTATTATTTTCTTTAAACTTGTTTGGATCGATGGTTTTAGGAATTGGATTGTTTATGCTCGGGGCAGGTCAATTCGTTGATCAAGATGTCGGCGGTCAGATTCCATTTCATCGCCCAGCGCTTTTAAGACAAGAGCGCATGTGGACCGACTCCTCACGTGGATTACTCTCTGGATCAGTCATCGACATTGAAGATGATTACCATCAATTCACTGTTCAGACATTTGATGGAAAAACGATATTGGTTTCAGGTGGTGACGTGAGTGAACAGGGACGTGATGTATTGTCGCGTGTTTCAGTGGTGCGCATCATTGGTCTCCCTCAAGATGATAATGCAACAAATACCTTGTTTCATGCGTGTTTTGTCTTTCCTTGGGAGGTTCGTGGCGGACGTTTTCAGAATCCACCAAATCAGCCAGCGCGTCGAATGATGAATCGCTTGCCTGTTACGGAGTTTTCGGATGATTCTCCTTGCGCCGCGCTTCAGACCGTTCAGCAGCTCCGTCTCCTTGACCGAGTTCCTTCACGTGCTTCAAATACGCAATAAGAATAAAGCTGATGATGACGAGGAGATACCAAGATGAGATTTTTCCAAAGGAGACCATACTCCAGGTGGTGAGTTGATGTGGGTATTTCCATGCGCCGTAGAACGTTGAGATGTTTTCTGCGATCCAAATAAAGAATGCGATCAATAGAAATGAAAATGAAAGTGGCATGCGACGGATTTTTTTTGTGACTGTAAATTCTACGCTCGTTCCCCAGAAGACAATGAAGACAAGTGGGATGAGGAGAAATCTCCCATCAGGAATATAATGATTTGTGAAAAAGTTGAGATAGATACTGATACCGAGCGCGCTTGCAGCCGCATATCGAACGGGGCCAACTAATTTAAGTTTCATGATGCGCCATGACTGGCTGATGTAGCTTCCAACGGCCGCGTACATAAAGCCGCTAAAAAGGGGTACTGTGAGAATCTTTAATATGCCCGGCTCAGGATAGCTCCAAGATCCGATTGTTGGATTCGTTTTATAGAGCTCGAGACAAAGCCCAAGTACGTGAAATAGCGCAATGGTTTTTATCTCGTCTTTCGTTTCTATTTTTGTGATGTAGAGAACCCATTGGATGAGGAGAGAGGCGACAAATAGAAAATCATACCTGTAGATTGGACCTAGGGGGAGGTAATTCGAGAGGAGTAGTAAGACAAAAAATGATCCGGCGAAGATACAGGCGCGCGCCTGTTTAAAACCAAACTGGAGAAATTCGTTCATGGCCGCATCATAGCAAATAAAAATCCACCCGTTAGTCGTTCGAGTGGATGTGTCCTTCGACGATCGCTCGCAGCTCGATGAACGCCTTTTCGAGACCGGTGATATCACCGTGGTCGTTGTGGATCACATGATCCACACGTATCGGGATTTCTAGACGTTTTGCGTCACCCATGGCTCGTGTAGCGTCACGGGCAGTTACGGTCTTGTTGATTGGCGCGAGACGAATGTAGACCGCGCGGTATCGGTTGCGCTCTTGGAGCGCGGCGACGCCTCGTTCAGTCATGTCCGCGATGCAGTGGTGATGCCCAAGAAGAGCGAAGTCGCGATGCTGGCGTCCGTAGAGATATGTTCCATACGGTTGATCATATTCGACAAAGTGCCCTTGATGGACACCATCGAGGAAGACATCCGGACTTAGGAACCGGTATTCGCGACCAGGGACTTCGCCGGGTCGTGGCTCTCGTGTCGTGCACGAGATGATGCGGCGCATCTCTGAGAAATGCCGCAGGATCAGGTTACTGAGTTCAGTTTTACCCGAACCGGTGGTGCCGATGAGCACGAACAGATAGTGTTTCAGTGGAACCTCCAAGGTACGGGTTGGTGTGGGGGACTTTAGGCTTCTCAGAATCCTCTGTCAAACCTCAGATTTTAGCGTAACGGTCTATCAAATTGATACCCACCAAGAATGCGTTTCCATTCGCCTTTTATATATTTATAAATGAGTGGTTGGGCTTCAGGAAGATCAAGTTTCGCAATGTCTTCGTCAGAGATTTTTTCAAGGTATTTTACAACGGCGCGAAGGGTATTCCCGTGTGCCACAACTAAAATTTGTTCGCCTTTTTTAATGCGAGGAAATATGTGTTTTTTGACATACGGGAGAACACGGTTTGAGGTATCTTCTAAACTTTCGCCGCCGCCAGGTGGGCGAGCGCTGTACCCGCGTCGCCAGTTCATTACTTTTTCTTTCCCGTATTTTTTTTCTGCCGCCTCTTTATCCATTCCTTGGAGCGCTCCGTAGTAGCGTTCGTTAAGGTGCGTGCTTTCGAAGATGGGAATTTCTCCTGTAGTGCAGTTATTCGAGCGTTTGACCCATTGGTAATATTTTGTGTCGTGTTCATGTTGAACGATTCCTGTGCGATTCTGTTTCGAGAGAGTGATAAACATGGTTCCGTGTGCGCGTTCGAGTTTGGAAGTAAACGCCGCAGAGAAATCAAACTGTTTACAGTGTTCAGCGCATTCTTCAGCTTCGGCCATGCCGCGTTCGCTCAGAGGAACATCGATCCATCCAGTGAAGCGATTACATTGGTTCCAGCGTGATTCGCCGTGGCGAATAAGAACGAGGGTAGACATGAGAATATGGTAACATGACAGCGAAACATGGTCTTCCGTTGGCCTCGTTCTTTGGCTTTTGCCATGCCGCTACTGATCGTAGTTGGTTTTATTGCGTATGGATTGTTACTGTTTTTTGGATATTCGGATATCGCTCGAGTTGTATTGATTTTGTTGATCATTGGCGGGGTCATACCCAATATCTGGCGTATGCTTGTGGCGATTCGTGAGGGAAGATTTGGAATTGATATTGTCGCGCTTATCGCTATCTTTTCTTCCTTGGCGCTCGATCAACTGCTTGCTGGTTCCATAATCCTGTTCATGCTTGTTGGAGGTGAGGCTTTAGAAGATTTTGCGCTCGCACGCGCACGTTTGCAGCTCACGCGCTTGCTTTCGCGCGCTCCATCGATAGCGCATCGCATGCATGGAAAGATCATAGAAGATATAGCTGCGGAACATGTTCTTGTTGAAGATGCTTTGTTGGTAAAAGCGGGCGAGACTGTTCCAGTAGATGGTTTGGTAGTTGATGGGCAACCAACGATCGACGAGTCCATGATTACGGGTGAGCCACTTCCTGTAGAAAAGAAGCGTTCGCAACAGGTTGTGAGTGGAAGCGTCAATGTCGGGTTAGCGTTTACGATGCACGCGACGCGTGAAAGCAAAAATAGTAAGTATCAACAGATTGTGCGCATGGTGCGTGATGCGGAAGAGCAGCGCGCTCCTATTGTGCGATTGGCGGATCGTTATAGCTTGGGATTTACGATTATCACACTCACGATCGCAGGAGCGGCTTGGTTTTTCTCTCGTGATCCTGTGCTTGCGCTCGCAGTTCTTGTGGTGGCCACTCCGTGTCCGTTGATTATCGCGACTCCAACGGCGGTTATGTCTGGAGTGAGTTTGGCGGCAAAACGTGGGATTGTTGTAAAAAATGGTGGCGCACTTGAAGCATTGGCTCGCGTAAAAGCGTTTGCGTTTGATAAGACGGGGACGATCACGTTTGGAGAGCCAGCCGTTTCTCATGTGGTTGCTTATGCTGGTTCTGAGAGAGATGTTCTCATGCGAGCCGCATCCCTAGATCAGATTTCTGGACATATTCTTTCTCGTTCACTTGTGAAGGCGGCTCAGAAGTTGAAGGTCCCTTTAGTATTTCCGTTAAAGGTGGAAGAGGTATTGGGCCAAGGTCTTGTTGGACTTCTTGAGCAGAAAAAATATGCGTTGGGGAGGTATGATTTTATGAAAAAGCTAGGGATTGTTGTGCCGAAACAGGGGATGATAGAACGTGAAGCGTGTGCATTTTCAGGAAAGAAAATTATCTTTTTAGCGCAAGGGAAGCGTGCACTTGGGAGCGTTGCATTTTCTGACACGGTACGCGCGGAAACGAAAACGGTCTTTTCTCGTTTAAGAGATCAGGGGATTCAAGAGATTGTCTTGTTGTCAGGTGATCGTACGGCTGTGGTGAAGCAAGTGGCATCAAAGGTGGGGATCTCGCAGGCTCTTGGTGGCCTTTCTCCTAAAGATAAAGTCACTGAGTTGAAACGACTTAAGAAGCGTTTTTCATCCATTGCGATGGTGGGAGATGGGGTGAATGATGCGCCGGTACTTGCTGCGGCTGATGTCGGAATTGCGCTTGGCTCGCACGGAATGACTGCTGCCTCTGAAACGGCTGACATCGTTATCGTTGTGGATAAGTTATCCCGAGTTCAGGAGGCTCATGCGATCGCGCAAAGGACGATTCGCGTGGCAACACAAGGAATATATATCGGAATAGGAACGAGTATTTTGCTTATGATTATTGCTTCTTTTGGATTTATTCCACCTGTTATGGGCGCGTTTCTGCAAGAGCTGCTTGATGTTGTTGTGATCATGAATGCGTTACGAGTTCAATTTGTTCGTCGATAATGGATTATTGTGATATACTCGCGTTAGTTTGCTAATTCATTTTTCGGTCTTTTATGTCTCTCAAAGATAATAAATTCATTTTGCCGGCTGCACTTCTTGTTGTGGCGGCTGCATTGGTTTTTCATGGTGTGAGCTCCGTTGGGGCTATTACGGATACGATTGTGAGTAAGGCTATCCAGTTGAATCGTGTTCGTGTGAACTTTGCGGATGTTGTCGCGCTTCCAAATGTGGCCGACCCAGGTGACACATGTGGCGGTATGGCAAAGCGCGTAGTCGTATATACCGTTCCGGCAGGTGGATTGGTTAATTCAATCGTCACCAAGGCAAGAAATGTATTTGGTGGTCCTGGGATTGATCAGGTTGGTGTGATCGCTGTGCGTGCAGAACAAGGCGGTGTTCAGCTTTCGTCGGGTGATATTGCGGTACCAAATGGTGACCTAAAGAATATCAACGTGATCGAGAATCGTATTCCAACAGGAGGTGAATACGCGTTTTACGATGAAGCGGCTCCATGGGATGTGGTCGCCTATATCTGTGGACAGGATGTGAATTCAGTAAATAAAGATATTAGTGGACTCTTACGGGGGAATGTGGATTTCTACATTTCCGCTTCAAGATAATTGTTTAGAGAATAAAACACCCCGCTTCTCACGAGAAGCGGGGTGTTTTTTATATGCTATACTTTTGTCCTACTCGATCTATTCTCACTATGGCTGATCTCAAAGAACTACATGAACGTGTAAAGGTAAAGAAGGCCGAAAAGAAGAAGGTTTCTCAGATTGTTCGCGATGTGTTTGATCAGTCAAAGCCATATGCTGAACTTATGGAGCAATTAGAAGAGCTCAAAGTAAAGCGTTTACAGCTTCAGAATGAGATTCGCGCTGGACTGATGAGTGAAGTTGAACAGCTTGATCGTCTCGCGCTTGATATCCAAACAGACGTGGTATTAATGAGTGATCTCGCCCTTACGAAGCTCATGAAGGGGGAGACGATCGAATTGAGTGACGAAAACGACATTAAGTACGAGCCTGTATTCAAGGTGACGTTTAAGAAGGCGACGTAATTAGATAGAAGCTTTGGCTGCTAAAGCGCTCAAATCAAGCGATTGGTTGAATTTGATTTGATCAACGAATTCTGGAGAGTGACTCACGAGGATCATGGCGCCTTTATATTCCTCCAGGGCGCGCGCAATCACGGGAAGGTGTCGGAAGTTGATGTGGTTGGTTGGTTCATCAAGGATGATGAGTCCTGGGGCTTGTAGGACGAATCGAGCGAAGCACAACAACCCTTTTTGGCCTTCTGAAAGTGAGCCGACTTTATTTTTGAGAAGATCAGAGGTGAGAAGGAACTCCGACGCGGTTGCGCGCAGCGTTTCATTTGATTCATTTGCCATCACTTCCGCGAGTGAATCGTAGACGAGCGCATCAAAATCAAGTCCAGAAAAATCTTGGCGATAGTAACCAACGGAAAGTTCTGGATGAAGGATGGTGCCTGGGTCGAGATTTCCTGCAATCGTTCTGAGTAAGGTGCTCTTTCCAATGCCATTTGGTCCGGTGATGAGTAGACGGTCGCGTTTTCGAAGCGTCATTTCAACCGGGACGCGAATCGGGTCACCGTTTTTCAAGAGGGAAATTTCATTGAATGTGACCAGTGCGCCAAGCAAATCTTGGTTCGGAATTTCAAAATCACGAATGGTTTTATCTTCGCGGCGGACATCCACCATATTTTCTTCTGCGTCTTCAACTTGATCACGCAGTTTGCTTGCGAGTTTACGCATCTTTCCTCCTTTGTTGGCGAAAAAGTTGATCTTATCTTTGCGGTCTTGGATTTCTTTCAACATGCGAGCGTTTTGCATGCGTTCGCGCTCGAGACGGGCGGTGATTTCTTCGACCACGTCAAAATAGTTTCCTACGTACTGTTCCATCTTGCGAGTAAAGACATCGAGGTGAAGCACGCCTTCGGTGAACAGGTTCAAAAAATCCGCATCGTGAGAAATCACGAGCACCGTCTTTGGATACATGATCAAAAACGAAGTGAGGTGTTCAATTCCTTCACGATCGAGGTTGTTGGTTGGTTCGTCGAGCAACAAGATGTCTGGCTCTTGAATCAACGCAAATGCGAGCAAGAGTCGCGCTTGTTGTCCGCCTGAATGTTCTTTTACTTTCTTATCAAGCGCTGTCTTTAGGTTGACGGTTTCAAGCACGGTACGAATGCGTCCATCGAGATCGTAGAGTTTTTCTGGAAATGCATGCGCGAAGTAGTCGTGGATAGTCTCTTCTAGATGTTCGCGTGCCATGACCTGTTTCGCGATCGCGATGGTCGCGTCTTTTTGGACATGAACTTCGCCTTCTTGTGGTTTGAGTTGACCAGTCAGCATCTTAAAGATCGTGCTCTTTCCAGCACCATTTTGTCCCATGAGGGTGATCTTTGAGTTCTCGCGGACAGAGAAATCTACCTCGTCTAAGAGAGGTTTGTCCTCATCATAGCCGAAGGTGACTCCGCTGAAGCGGACGATGACATTGCCGTGATCCATAAAAGAGCTGTATTAAAACAGAAAATACGCATTTTGGCAAGGCTTACTCTTCCTGAATCTCGCCAGATTCTTCAAGGAATTTAATCGCGTCTTGGCTCGCGCTTGGATGTTGGGTGTTTGAAGTGATTGGGCTGAAAAGAAAGCTCCCTCTGGTGGTTCCTGCAAGAGAATTTTCGAAACAAATATCGTTGTTTTCTCGAGTAAAGTAGGAGCTGGCAGACATGAGTTGGGTGGGGGAGTTATCTACATATATGTTCTGAATGTAGACATTTCGATCCTCAGAAGTGTTTTTTGCGTCGTTGCTATACGCTAGTTGAACGGTCCCTGATGATAGCTTAACGGTATATACGGAAGCTGCGTTTGTGTTTATTACGAGGGGAGTATCTTGTTGGTTTTGCGTGAGGTGAAGGATGGGCCATTCGCCATTTGCTTGTGTGGCGCGCGCTACGACGTGAAGATAGCCATCTGTGGGCATTTCGAAGCTCGCTTGAGCGTTTGTCCAGATGCCAAGGTACGATTCTTTTCCAAACTCAAGTGGCGTGTAGATTTGATAGTTATTTTGCTCGCCGTCCGCAAAGACAAGTGAAGTAAGGGCGATATTTTTGTTGGTGATTTGTGGGAGGTCTTTAATATTTTGTGTTGCAAACGTTGGATTTGTGATTGTGGTATTTAGGAGCTGTTTTGTCTCAATCGAATATTGTTCAGCGTTTGGAATTGCGAAGCATACGCGATCGTATGGATCGTCTTTGGAAACGGTAGAAGAGATGTCTACGAGTAAATCCGTACGTGTCACAAGCGTTACAAAGTCAGTACATTGTTGTGAGGAGGGTCCGATTGTATTAACAGAAAAAGATTGGCAGGGCATTCAGGTTTTGTCAGGAAATTCTGAGTACTTTCATCCATATGGCTGGTCTTTAGATTATCCGAGCGTAGCGGCTTTGGAGGAAGGGCATCAAGATCGGTTGAAACGCATGTTAGAAGATGTTCAAACAAAATGGCAGAATGGACCAGATCCTTTTGCGTATATTGGAGGCAACTATGATATCGCTGGTACTATCGCTCTTGAGCGTTGGTATGCACGGGTATTCAACGATCCTTCATTTCACGGATTGAGTGATTCACTCATGGCGTATTTGCATGGTCAGAATGCTTATCGTGTTGATTTTACGCATGTATCAACGATCTATCATCCATGTGGCACTTGGTGGGGATTTTGTGATTTGCGTGACACGCTTGTGAATGGAGTGGATGAATCAAGAATATTTAACACAAAGCGCGCCGATCGATGGCGTATTGAGGAGATTCAATTATTTGGTCAGGCGAAGTATGTCCTTGCGAGAGTGTTGTACGAAGGGCTGTAGGGTTATCTACGAATTTCTGTATGCGTGAGTTTCTTTGCAATCTCGTCGAGATCTCTCGTTGAGTAGGGGTTTCCTGTGATATCCAACACTTGTAGCTGTGTGAGGTTCCCAAGTTCCATTGGAAGACCTGTGAGCTTATTATTTGAGACATTCAGCACTTGGAGCTTGTTAAGTTGTCCAAGCTCAGCCGGAAGTCCGGTGAGCATGTTGTTACTCAAATCAAGTGTTTGTAGGTTCTTCAGCTGCCCGATTTGTGACTGTGGGGCGTCCTTGAGCGCATTGTTTGAGAGGTCTAGAGTTGTCAGTTCTGTTCGAGAAAACACTTCCATTGGGATGGATGTAAGCTTTTGACCGCTTAATACGCCAAGGCCAGACGTGCTCGTTTGTGCAGGAGAGGAGCATCCGGCGCCAAGGAGGGTAATGGAGAGAATGGCGATCAAGAGTTGTTTCATAAATGAACGCTAGCATGTTTTTGCTATATATAGTATGAATTGAATTATGCAGACCGTATCCAAAGACCCGCTTCACGGAAAAACGCTTCAGGCGATTCTTGAATTTTTAGTTGAGAAATACGGTTGGGAAAGACTTGGGGAACTGATCAAGATCAAGTGTTTTCAGAATAAGCCGACCATTTCATCGAGTTTGGCGTTTTTACGAAAGACCCCTTGGGCACGCGAGAAGGTGGAGGACTTGTATATCGCAAATGTACCAAAGCCGAGAGTGGTTCGTGAGTACCCAGATCTAATGGATCTTAATTAATGTTGATATTAAGTTTCAGGAGAAGTGAAATCGCTTCAGGAAGCGAGAATGTGGCTCCCTTGAGAGTGTTCGTTGTTGGATCGATAGAATAATTTTTCGCGTTCTTAAAGTTTGCTTTTTCAAGATTGCATTGGTGGAAGAGCGCGCCTTCGAGATCACTATCTTCAAAATCTGCCTCCGTGAGTGTGGTTCCGACAAAGCGTGTTTCACGAAGGGTGCAGTGTAAGAAGGGGATACGTTTTAATTTGAGCGCAGAGAAGTTACAGGTATCAACAAGAGAGTCTTTAAATGAGACTTCGAAGAAGTTTGTTTTGCATTTGGTGAAATCGATTCCAACGAGTTTGCAGTCTTTGAACGTGACATTGCGTAATCCGCAATCAGTGAATTTCGCGAGTACGATTTCGCAATGATCGAAGACGCAGTCCGTAAAGTCGGAGCTGGTGAGGTCTTCGTTGTGCAGTTTGAGATTTGAGAATATTTCGTTTTCGTGGGTTCCCGTAAGAATATGATCCATAGATGCGTACGGGAGAATGAATCACTTTACGTGATAGGTAAACATCATGCCCTCGAGGAAATGTTCTGAGATATGACAGTGGGCCATCCAGTCTCCAGGATTTGAGGTATCGAGCAGAATATCAACCGTTGCTCCAATAGGAACGAGCACCGTGTCTTTCCACGCGAAATTGGTATTTTTTTCTCCGTTTGTAGATAGAACCACGAATCGATTCCCATGAAAGTGAATTGGATGTTGCATCGGGTGCATGGAATTCCCCGCGTTAAAGATCCGTATTTTTACTTTTTGATCACGTTTAAAATTGTAATCAATCTTGTCATTGATGAGTCCCGTTGCCTTGTCTTTAATGACCCATGACAATGCTTGGTCATTTGAATTTTCATTCATCGTGGCCATTGAGTCCTCCCATTCGATTCCATCCGTGGATCCGTGCATCATTTGGTTCATCTCCATGTTTCCCATCATTCCTGGCATGTCGATGGTGAGATCGAGCTCTTTGTCGATTGGCGCGCTGTTGTATGAATCGAGTCCGACAAAATCCACAGGTCTTGTTTTAAGAGTCTTGAATGCAAGAGAATAGTCTTGTGTGGCCGATGTATTTTGTACGATGACGGTTCCAAGATCGTATTGTTTCTCTGGCCCTAGATGTTGAATTTTGTAGGTGCCTGGTTTTGAGAATTGCACATCTACGATTGCTCGTTCGGAAGGGGCGAGGATAACCGTATCAACCCATGAGTCGTTTTGATAACCGCCAGAATCTCCACCGACGAGCTTCATCTTTGCGCCAGGGATGCCGATCTTGAATGTTCTTGTATTGGCGGAGTTCGCCATCGCAAATCGGATGACTGAATTTTTTGGTGTAGTGACCGAATAATCTGTCTTTCCATTAATCATCATGACGTTTCCGAATCGACCCATGAGCGTGTGATTGAGATGGTCTTTATCAAAGGGGATAACATCTTCGTCACCGAGAAGAATGTCATCAATCGCCAGGAATTCTGTTGAATTTACTGGTGCGAATGTATCTGGATCAGTTGGTTCAACCCAAATGAGTCCGTAGAGGCCAAGTTCTTTTTGATAGTCTTCGCGAATGTGTGGGTGATACCAGTAGAGTCCAGCGTCTGGGAACTTAAGACGATAGGTGTAGGAATTCCCTGGGTTAAGTGGTTGTTGAGTCGTGTAGGGGACGCCGTCGTTTAAGTTATCTAATCGAAGTCCATGCCAGTGCACAGTTGTTGAATCGTCTAATTTATTATTGAGCTTTATTGTTATTGCATCATTCTGTTTTACACGAAGGAGAGGTCCAGGGATCTGGTCATTGTAGGAAAGCATTCGGATGGTCCTTCCGGCGATTGTCTTTTTTACGAGCGTGGTGTTTAGCTCGAATGTGGCTTGGTTTTGGATGGTTTCTGTCGTTTGTGCTTTAGCTTCAGAAAGTCCTGCAATACTTCGGTTGAATGAGATGAATGAAGCAAATGGATCGTTTTTAAATTGTTCGCAGACGGACATCTGAGGCATCATTCGGCAGTGTTCTCGTAGCGCATCTTTCTCGGCGGTTTGTCGCATACCCATACTACGGGGCTGCACTTGCGACATGGTGTTCGTGCAACCCGTTCCGGCAAGGATGAGTACGATCGGTAAAGCGTAATATTTTGTGTAGTTCATAGTTATCAACAGTTTAGATCGTGAGTAGATTAATTTCTATTAGACGCTATCCATTGCAGAACTGATTTGAGCGAATTTGAAGAACATGAATGAGAAGAGAAGTACCATGACGACTGGAGCAATGAGAGAAAGATAGTTTTTTTGATTTGGTTTGAATGTACGCAGCATGAGTGAATTTGCGACTACGGACACCGAGCTTAAAGCCATCGCGAGTCCAGCGAGCTCCGGCTTGAGAATGAATCCAAACCCAATGAATACTCGTGCGGCAATGGGAATGCCGATAATATTGTAGAATAGCGAGAAGAAGAGATTTTGTTTCACTTTTGAAATCGTTTCTCGGCTAAGTGAGATCGCTGTTACGACGTCCGCGAGGTCGCTCTTCATGAGTACGATACCTCCTGTTTCCATCGCGACGTCTGTTCCGCTGCCCATAGCGATCCCAAGATCTGCTTGAGCAATCGCTGGGGCGTCATTAATTCCATCGCCAACCATGGCGACTTTTAGTCCTGCACTTTGCAGCTTCTTGATCTCATCGGCTTTTCCGTCTGGCAAAACTTCCGCAATAACATTCGTGATTCCAACTTGTTTCGCGATAGCTTGAGCGGTTCGCTCATTATCGCCCGTGAGCATGTAAACGGTGATGCCCATTTTTTGTAGATCAGCGACCGCTTTTGCGGACGATTCTTTTAGCGTATCTGCGACGGCCATCACACCAAGAATTTCTTTTTCATTTGCAAGAAGCATGGCGGTTTTTCCAGCCTGTTCAAGTAGTTGCATCTCTTGCTCAACTGAACGCACATCTAAGTGCAAAACTTCAGTCATGAGTCTACGATTTCCGAAATAGTACGTTTGACCTCCAATCATCCCTTGGACGCCATGCCCAGGAATCGCATTGAATTGTTCCACTTCTTTTGTGGCGATGACTTTTTCTTCTGCGTGACGACAAATAGCTTCTGCGAGCGGATGTTCTGATTTCGCTTCTAACGAAGCAGTGATTTGTAGAACGAGTTTTTCATTTTGTGCAGCAACCCCAATAATGTTCGTGACTTCAGGTTTTCCTTTTGTGAGTGTTCCTGTTTTATCAAAGACCATTGCATTGATTTTGCAGGCCGCTTCGAGTGGTTCACCGCCCTTTATCAAGATTCCATATTCTGCTCCTTTTCCGGTGCTCACCATGATCGCGGTGGGCGTGGCGAGCCCGAGAGCGCATGGGCAGGCGATCACAATCACGGCGGTAAATGCCATGAGTGAGAAGGCGAGTGTTGCATGTAATACAAAGAACCAAACAAGAAATGTCGCAATCGCAAGCATAATCACTGCGGGTACAAACCAAGCGGAGATACGGTCTGCAAAGGCTTGAATAGGGGCTTTTGATCCTTGTGCGTCCTCGATGAGCTGGATGATTTGAGCGAGGACGGTCTCATTGCCAACATGGTTGGCTGTGAATTCAAAACTTCCCGTTTTGTTTAGTGTGGCACCAATAACTTTATCGCCTTCATTTTTCTCGACGGGCAAACTTTCACCAGTGAGCATGGATTCATCTACGGCCGAAGATCCTTGCGTGATGATTCCGTCTACAGGAATTTTTTCACCAGGGCGCACCACGATCGTGTCGCCAAGCACGACCTCTTCAAATGGGATATCCATAATATTACCTTCGCGAATGACTCGAGCTGTTTTTGCTTGGAGCCCGATTAGCTCCTTTACCGCTTCTGAAGTTCTTCCTTTCGCTTTGCTCTCGAGCCATTTTCCAAGCACCACAAACGTGATGAGAAATGCTGATGTCTCAAAGTAGAGTTCTGGAATTTTCATTCCGTTTAGACCGATGATGCTGTTGTTGTTTACGAAATAGAGGATGAGATTTATGAGGCTGTACATGAATGCGGTTGATGTTCCAATCGCAATCAATGAGTCCATGTTGAACGTTTTCATTTTCAAACTTGACCACATCCCTTTGTAGAATCCTGCACCAATGATGAACTGAACCGGCAGGGTGAGCATCAGCGAGACGATTCCGGTCCATGGGAACAGAACCGCACGAAATGGCATGAAGGAAAAGAAATCGAGTAACATGAAATACATCATGGGCAAACTGAACACGAGCCCAATCAAGAACTTGTTTCTGTATTCATTCATTTCCTGTGAGCGACGTTCACGATCTTTGTCAGGATTTGCTGTGTTTGCGATGGATGCTCCGTATCCGGCCTGTTTGATCTTTTCGATGATTTCTTGTTGGTTGATTTTTGTTTCGTCAAAAACGACTTGAGCTTTTTCAGTGGCGAAATTTACGTTTGCTTCTTGAACGCCGTTCGCGTCTTGAAGATTTTTTGTGATGATGCCTGCGCAGGAAGAGCAATGCATCCCTGAAATGATAAAAGTGAGTTTCATATTTGCATTGTGTCATTATTCTGAAACGGTAAATTCACCACGATACATTCCCATAGCGCAGCTAAAGGGGAGACGACCGATTTTCGTTGGTGTGAACTGAATGATATTCTCTCCAGCCTTAAGACTTTGCTGAATGTTCATCGCTGGCATGCTGATCGATGCCGCACAGGAATAGGGTGACTCGGAAGTGATGATCCACTTTACGGGAATTCCTTTCTTAATGGTGAAGCTATTGGGGGAGTATCCTGCGTTTTTCTGTGCCATTCTGATGATCTGAACACCCTCAGTAACTTCGCCGGAAGTACTGGTATTTGGGGTGGAAACAGAAGACGGAATGAATCCCAAAAGGGCGAGTGAATTGTTTACGTTAAACAATCCAAAGAGAAATACAGCCAAGCCTACAATGGCGTAAAAACGCTTTGCGGTTGCGCCTTGAATGATAGAAGTCAGCCCTCCGATGGAGAGAAGCGCGGGTGCGGTTCCGATCGCGAACAGTCCCATGATCATAGCGCCACTCATAAAGCTTCCAGAGTTTATGGAAGCGAGCTGCATCGCTTGTGTGAAGCCGCATGGCAAAAAGAACGTAAGTGCACCTGTGATGATTGCGGAGGTGTGGCTATATTCTTTTTGATGACGGTTGATGCCGAGAAATTTCGCGATAGAGGCGGGGAGTGTGAATGATGTTTCTTTAAGACGTGGCGAAATTCCGGTGAGTTTGAGTCCTAAGAAGACCATCACGAGACCGACAGCGAGCGTGAGCATTGCTTGAAATGAGCCAGAGATGCGAAAGAACCCACCAAGCATGCCGAGTAGCCCGCCCAAGAGGGCATAGCCACCAATGCGACCCAAGTTGAAATACAGATGAGGTCGGAACTTTTGCCAAGGGGTCGCTTCAGGATGCGTTTCTGCATGACGGGCAGATATTCCGAGAATGAGTCCACCCACAATAGCCATGCAAGTTGAAACGCCCGCGACAAGACCAATCGCAAATGCAAAAGGATATGTGATACTGCCCGAAGGAAGTGCGATATCAAGCAAGCCCATGGTTTTTGCGAAGAAATAGATCACGAAGAGGATGGCTCCTGCGATGAAGACTTCGCGGTAGTCATTGAAGTTACGCGACAACCAAGTGGATTGTTCATTCGTTCCTATACTGTATCCTGCTTCTTCGACAGCCTTTTTTAATTCGTTCTGGCTTGGGTGGTTCGATGCGTATCCAATTTCAGCTTCTCCTTTTGTATAAGAAACGTTCACGGATGATACGCCGGGGATCTCTTTCAATGTTCCTTCAAGGAGAATCTCACAGGAGCGGCAATGCATTCCTTTGATTGGTAATTTGAAATGATTCATACAACAAAAATAAAGAATAGAATTCACAAACCACACTCATGAATGAGTTGTGAATTTTATTCTTTTTTGATCGTTGTTCCGGTTAAAATGTTTTGATCTGACAAATAAATCAACGGAGGATTCGTGTGGGGAAGGAACGATAAAATTGAATTGAACTCGTGTACAGGAATGTATTGAGTTTCTACAAAATGAATGTCTGCGATCTGTATGGATTTTCCATCAAGGTTTGCAAGGCTTTGAACGTGGTGACATTCGGCCGTTTGCGGTTTTGATGGTTTGTGATTTTCTGTTTCGCAGTGCTTATGCTGTTCTGCGCTCATGGTTGGCGTGTGAACGTTGGCCGCCTGTACGGAAATAGGTTGCGAAAAACAGGTAAGACAGCTCGCCGCGATAATCACGGGAGCAATCAATGATGTGGCAATTTTAGAAAAGAAACTTTTCATATTACCCTTTGCGCTGGGTGACGGTGCACGCACGAAGGATCTCTTTGATGAATTTTGTTCGTACCTCTGGGTCGGCAGAGGCTAATTTTGCTCCACAGGTTTCGAGATGGCTCTCTAGGATGATGTTCTTCGTTTGCTGCATGATACCAGTAATGGCATTGCACTGTTGAATGATATCCATACAGTAGCGCTTATCTTCGGCCATTTTGACCACGGTGTCCATAAGACCCCGCGCTTTACGCAGGTTTTGCATGGTTTTTGCAGCGTGGGCTTCTTTCATGGGTAGACCTATACCATAGGTCTAGGTCAGGATACGCGACGCGTGGCTAGGTGACAAGCACCTTCAATGGAATCGTTCCATCTCCAGTGGAGTTCTAGATTGTTGTTCCAGGTTCCGATACAGGCAGCGCTGTTTTCAAAACCCTCATGTACTGACTCGGGAAGATCGAGATAGGTACTTTGAAATTGATCGGGCATTTGAAGAGCGAGAGCGATGCCTTCCATGGCAGTGAGACCTATTTCATTTTGTGCAAAGTGTTTCTTTGCTTCGCCTACGCTTACCCCAATGAAGCGTAATCCGCGTTGGCAGCGTATCCAGTAGGTAGTTCGTTTTTGTTGGAGGTCCTGCATCTGGTTCGTCGTTTCATTTCCTTTGATAGGTATTCCAGCCAGACGACTTGCATCTAGAGTGGAGATGCGTCCATCTACAAGAATCAAATCAGGAAAACGAGCTTCATATTCCTGAAGCTCGGTAGGGACGGCGGGTATGCTTAGGAGATAGGAACCGAATGATTCATATCCAAGTGCCGTTCCATAGCCCGCATCCCAAAGCGCTCTTGTCTGCACAAGTCGTGGATTGGCAGTTTGAAATAGGCTTTCTCCAAGTAAGCTGGTGTCGATTAGTAGTCGAACATCTGTTCCAAGACCTGGTAATCCTTGTGAGAGACGAGCGTGATCTGCTTGAATGAGTTCTGAGATGAGAAGGGGATCTAAAGTACGCTGCTTGATTTGGGATGATGCTGCGGCTGATACAACGGCAATTGTCTGCTCTTCATTTTTTGCACGAGGTAAAAGAAGGGATGTGAAGAAACCAAGAAGGGCAAAGAGAGCACCATAGAAAAGTGTAGCTCTGTTGGCTTGTACGGTCGCCGCATGGCTGATGGTAATAATTTCTGTCTTGATGGTTTCTGGAACATTCCCAGTGAGATGCGCGCCGCCGCCAAATTCAACGTTTGATGTTTGTTTCTGAATCGCTTCAGAAAGAGTTGACTTCATTGTGCTTGGAATAACAGTGCTTGCATTCACACCATCGGCTAGGCCCGTGCTGAGCGTGGCAACCAAAATTGTTCCGATGACGGCGGAGCCAAATGTAGAACCGATCTGTCTTAACGTATTATTGAGACCAGACGCTTCACCCGCTTCTTTAACCGAGACGGCTGAGAGTGTGAGGTTGTTGATTTGAGACATCACAAGACCCATCCCAATGCCAAACAAAGCAAGTCCAGGGATAAGATCGGCGCTCGTTGTGTCTATGTTTAATGTTTGCCGCAGAACGAAATAGGCCGCAACGTTTATTAATAGACCCGAGCTAATGAGAAAATTTGCTGAAATCTTTTTTCCAAGAATTGCCGCGAGAGGGGAGACGACGATCAGAGCCAAAGACATTGGGAGAAGGGCGACTCCTGTTTGAAACGCATCAAGACCTCGAACGGATTGAAGAAAGACAGGGAGTGCAAAGATGAGTCCGGTTTGTCCTAAGGACATGATGCAGGTCGTAAGGATGCCCGCGGTAAAACGTCGGTTGCGGAACAGCCGCATGGAAACAAGCGGTGTACGTCCCGCCGCTTCGCGCATGAGTTCCCATTTTACAAAACAAGTGAGCAAGATCACTCCAATCGCCAAACAAAATGGAACAATGGAGAGTTCCCATGGCATGGAAATCGCGTGATCGCTGATGGTAAATATTTCTTTTGCGTGCCACCAGCCGTATCTCGAGGTTTCGATAATGCCGAATACAAATGAAAGAAGTCCGAATGCAGAGAGCCCTACGCCAATGAGATCGAGTTTCGGTCTCTCTTTCGAGCGTTCAGATTTTGGGATGAGAACTGAGCCGATTAACAAGAGAACGACGACAAATAAATTTACACGGAATCCCCAACGCCAATTGTAATTTGTGGTGAGAAAGCCTCCAAGAATTGGGCCTAGGGCTGCAGCAGCACCAGCAATTCCACCCCAGACACCAAATGCAATTGCACGTTCGCGTCCTACAAAGTTCGCGACAAGCAATGAGGAAGTCGCTGGCATCATGAGGGCAGCACCAATTCCTTCAATAATTGATTCTCCGATGATGAGCATCGGAATATTTGTGCTGATCGACGCAATGAATGAGCCAATCGCAAATAAGACAGCTCCCAAAATAAACATGTTCTTCTTTCCAAAGATATCTCCCATGCGCCCGCCCGTGATCGTGAGGGATGCGAGTGTGAGCGAATATGCCGTGATCACCCATTGTAAACTTTGAATATCAGTATTGAGATCGCGAATGATCGCCGAGAGCGCGACGTTTAGGATGGTGGTATCTAAAATAATGATGGCGAGCGCCAAGCTCAACACAACCAACATGCCCCATTTTCGGATGGGGGAAGTCGCGGGTGCTGCTTGAGGAGCAATGCTTTCCAGCATGTTCGGATGTGCCATAAGAATGCGTAATATTACACAAAAAATGCTATTCGTCAAGGAGAGAATGGTGCAGACAAGTAAACAAAATCACCGCGGAATGGCGGTGATTATCATGCGTTTGTTGGGATTATTCCCACTGCACGTTACTTACACCCGGAATACGTAGCGCATTCACTTCAACCAATGGCTTGCAGGTGCAGAGGGCGATGGAGATTCCGGCCCAACCTTCTATTGGTGGAATCGTGACGGTTCCGTTTGAAACTGTGATATCGAGACTTTGTAGTACTTGTTGACACATGCCCTGTGCAGATGCGACCGCGATTGATTTTGCGCGTTCAGATGGCGTTTGATTTTCGGGGAGTGTGATCGATTTTTCTACGGTGATTGTTTTGCGGAATCCGTCGCTGTCCATGTCATCGCCATTACAAAATCTGGTTGATTCCGCTGATGAGACGAGAATAGTTGCGGTGTTGTCGGTGACAATGGGTGTATTAGTTTGGCAGCCGGCTCCAAGGAGAGAAATAGTTGCGAGAGCTCCAAGGAAAAGAGAAAGGGATTTCATAGGAATTTATTTTGCGCGATCTGCGATTTCATCAAGCATGCTGTTTGCGTATTGGAGAACCTGTGCGTCCATCGGTGGGAGGAGCTCCTCCATGAGTGGATCGATATCATCCATCGCGTCCGTCAATTTTTGTGCGCCGCCTGGTGCGAGTGATGCGTGACTCATGCGTGGATTTTCTACGTTCGCTTCGCGTGAGATGAGCCCAATCTTCTCCATGGGAACCAATTGGCGAGTTACATCAGCAGGGGAGAGCCCGGCGAGGCTTCCAAGGTCTGTGTAGCTCAAGCTCTGGTTTGGGGCTTCGTTTAGGTGAAGCAATATCGCGAACTCATTAAATCCAAGTCCGCCGAGTCTTTTGCTGAAATGACTTGCAAGAATGGCGTGAAGTTTCGAGAGACGAAGGAAAAAGGCGAGAGATTGATTGGAGGAATTCATGGGAATGATGGTACTTGATGGAATTTGGATAGGCGAATCGCGCAAGAACGATCAAGTGACGATTGACATTATTCTAAGGTTATGATAATCACCATGCACCGTTTAAGGAGGCTATCGTGGACGAAAAAGTTCAACAGAAAAAGCTGGTTCGTCAGCAGCGAAAGTTCCACAAGCTCATGGGGTCGGGTGGGATCAAGAACCTGATCCCTCTCGCAGAGCGGGGACAACCCAATGAGACGATCACGATCAAGCGCGCAGTCGAATACGCGGCTATTCGTACGCCGATTGGTGCACGGCTCGTCTTGGATCAAGAAGGTCGGCTGTGGAATCTGGCCTGCGGCATTCTCGAACAGGATGGTCGGGAGGCTATTCACCTCGATTACCCGATCGAGATCACCTTCGGACCCGATGGTCAGGCGCTGAAGGCGGTCATGTTGCGGCCGAAGTTCGACCCGGACGCCTACATGGGGAACTACTTCTAGGTATACTGTCTCGGTTTTATTCGTAGACCGAGATCGACCTTCGCACTCGTCACTGACGGGTGTTTTTATTTCACCATCGTGCTTTTAATAATTTTGCCTTTAGGCTTTCTATCACGTTTTGACGGTCTGGGTGATCGGTTTGTTGGAGATAGGACTCGAGAGTAGAAAGAATACTATTTCCTTCTTGAGGAATGAATGCCCAGCCTTTGATGCGGTTCCCTTGGAGCATGAGTGAAGTGGTACAGATGACCGCGTGCGAATAGATTCTGCCTTGCACGCCGTAACGTCTGCCAAGTTCAAATAGTTTATTTGAATCAAATTTTTCGGTTGTGGCACAAAATGGATTGTGTTCGATCAAGGTTTGAATGTCATTCATCGTGACTGGATGTTTCAGTTCAATATTAAATCGGATCGCATGCATTAATTGGCTGGGTGTATTGATATCTGAAGTACTTAGCGGACATTGAATGTGCAGAGTTTGAAAAAGTGCTCGTACATCGGTTGCATGGTGCGTGCCGTGTTCAGAGTCGCAGTGTCGAATGACGACATTTGAACCGACAAGTTTTTTTGAACTAGATAAATCCTCGGAGCGTCTCACGACTACCACGTCAGCGTCTGTGAGATTATCCAATTGGCTTCCAGTGCATGCTTGCATTACGGAAGTTATGCCGTGGCTATTACAGGAGACGACATGGGTTCGGAGTTGGCAGTGTGCGAGTTCTGAATTCACCCCTATCATGATAGGCGTCCCGAAGTCGCTTTCACTTCCCTGAGCAACGATTCCTTTAAGATTGGTAAATGCTTGATAGCAATTTGGTGTTGTTTGGACGACGGCATGATCTCGACACTCAAAGATGTAATGAATATGTTTAGCAATTTCAGTAAATGAGTATTTATTTGATGTGCAAATAATTGCGCCTTTTTCGCGTAGAAATTCCAAGTCTTCATCGAGCCATGTCTCTGGTACGTTTTTGTATACGTACACGTTATCGATCGATAAATCGTCTTTGAAATCGAGACAAAGATTGGCAAGAGTTGTTCCAATGTTTCCAAGACCGTTTACGAGGATATTCATAGTATTTTCTTCAGTATCTTTTTACCGAACATGCCAACAATGATTGATTTGGTGAGTATATTCAGGTCCGTCGTGATTGATTGATTCTCAATGTAGGAGGTATCTAATTGCCAAGTCAATTCCTTATCGCAGATAGGCGAGAGTTGACCTAAGCCAGTCATGCCAGGCTTCATTTCAAATCTCTTGTAATAGTGAGAATCATCCCAACCTAAGCGCATGACATCATGTTCGGTAAGTGGTCTCGGGCCGATTAAGTTCATGTCAGACTTCATGATATTCCATAGTTGGGGTAGTTCATCTAGGCCGGTAGCTCGCATCCAGTGGCCCAAGATTGTTTGTTTTCCGTCTCGTAGCGTCCTAAATTTATAGAGTGTGAATGGTTTATGTTTTTGTCCGATTCGTTCTTGTGCGAAAAAAATTGGCAAACCGTCAATGAGAGCGATGAGCACGCCAATGATGAAGCAAAAAGGTAAACAGAGTATGAATAATGTGAGGCTGACTAATTTTTGGAATATCAGAGATACGAAGATCCTGAGACTGCGCTTCTTGGTTGATGCGTGTATGAGTATGTCCACGATCGTCTCAGCCACGGAAGGGGATACGGCTTGTATCCTAGTTGCGTGTTGTTGAAGTTGTGCGCGAATTAATTTCGATAAGTCACGGTGTGAGCATTCGTTTTCGTCTAATAGCAATGCCCCAGTTTCTTGAGAAAAAATTTTTGCATTTACAATTTGTTCGCCGCGGCTGCAACCTTTGGCCATTGGTATGATGATGGACGGCTTCTGAAGCTCGGCGATTTCTGCGAGCGTGCTGGCTCCGGCACGACTCACGATCACATCTGCTAATGCGTACACATCAGGCATCTCATTCGTCAGCATGTCGAAGCGTGCATATCGATTTCTATGTTTGATTTCTGTTGATACGAGTGGCGAAAAACTTGATCCGCTCAGGTGGATCACTTGGAATTCGGTTATGAGCTTCTGCAAATTGCTATCAACCAATGTGTTGATACAGGGATCGCCTTTTCCGCCTCCCATGAAGAGAATGGTTGGAATGTTTTCAAGTAGGCCCGTGAGCTTTCTTGCGCGTTCTTTATCGCCAGCGTGTAAATCCTGTCGCAAGGGGATACCGGTTAATCTTGTTTTGTTTTGCGCAAAATATGTTTGTGTTTCTTTTGAAGATATACAAATCACATTCGCAAATACGGCGGATAGACGATTCGCTAGTCCTGGATGTATGTCTGATTCATGAATGACGATTGGGATTCGTTTCAACCAACTAGCGAACACGACGGGCAGACTTACGTACCCACCTTTGGCGAACAAGACATCCGGTTTGAATGCATTGAGTATGAAAAATGATTGAACGATGCCGGTGGCCGTTTTGGATATGTCTATGAAGTTTTGAAAAGAGGCGTATCGTCGTAATTTGCCGCAGGTGATTCCTTTGTATGTAATCGGTTCGTTTTGAAGAATCGTGCGTTCAAATCCCGTATTTGTCCCAATGTAGAGCAGGTCCTCTGACTGGCAATATCCTTTGTCGATAAGCAGCTTGAAGACAGCAATGTTCGGAAAAACATGCCCGCCGCTTCCTCCGCCAGTGAACGCTACTCGCATGTGCTGATACCTTAGCGGTTTTTACTTTTCGGTACCAGAACACGAAGCTTTGTTGCGTGTTTGTAATGAATCAATTCATTTTTTGGCTCATTTCGAAATGGAATTGGACCGGTTTGAATTTTTCAGGTGGGTGATTACGCTGTAGGAAAGCCATACTATGAGAGTTCCGAGCGTGTTTGCCAGCAAATCCCACCAAGTGTCTGTTCCGGTCAATTTTGTGAGATGAAGCTCGACTGTAAATAGTTCGAACAGTTCATTCATTACACCCAGCGTGCTGACAAGGCCGAACGCGGTAATAAGTTCGATCATCCAAGAGAATTTCCACTGAAGCTGCTTTTTTAGGTATATCCATAGCAGCCCACTAAAGACACCTCCGCCAACTACGTGCGTTGTGAAATTTGTGTCTACCCCATGAATCAAAGGTGATGGCAGATACCAGGAGATGAAAAAACAAATACACGCAATGAATAGTATCCAGTCACGCTCAAATTTTTTTGCTGATACTGTATACATTACCCAAGGAAGAAAAATCCAAATTACAACTGGAACAAAGAAAGAAATAATAAGGAATATCATATAAAAAACCTAACACAAAAGTCGTCTTGCGACGACTTTGGCGGTGGCAGGCCATCGTGGAAGACATTAGAATTCTAGTCGTACACGAGTACCAACGGAAGAAACGTTTCATGCAATTATTTCCAAACACCGATAATCGCTCCGGCCGTAATCAAGGTCACATGTATAATGCTTACGATAACCATGGATGCGATTGCAGCGGCTAACACGGCCCAATAATTGACGATCATTACACAAAGATAATATGTGAATAATATAGTTATGTAAGATAGCTCGGCACACTTCTCACAAAATGACACGTATACCCTCCCGGATTGTTCTGAAGATAATCCTGATGTTCCGGTTCCGCTTGAGTGAATTTCCGAAGCGGTTCCAAAGTCGTCACGACCGGATTCGGCCAATTCTTGGACTTGTTCACAAGATCGATCATACGCTCCGCAGCATTTTTCTCCTCTTCCGATCCGTAAAAAATTGCTGATCGATAAGTGCTGCCCGTATCATTTCCCTGTCGATTCAATGTCGTCGGGTCGTGAATACGAAAAAAGAAATCCAGCAATTCCGGATAGCTCGTCTTCGTTGGATCGTACGTAATTTTAAGCGCCTCTGCATGCCCCGCATGGCTCTCATACGATGGATGCTCATTCTCGCCTCCCGTATAGCCGGTTTCCGTGTCGATAACACCCTTCTGTTTCCGAAACAAATCCTCCAACCCCCAAAAACATCCACCTGCTAACACCGCAATTTGCATTTCCATATGCGACCGATGATAACACGGCCGTCAAACAACAATCACCGCTTGTTGCGGTGATTTTTGGTGGCAGGGGCTGGTATCGGACGTTAGGACTCTCGCAACCGCTTGATAAGAGGTTCTGAAATCTTTAAAAATATCATTCTTACTTATTTGCAGGATAGCAAGACTCGAAACGACGCACGACATCAACTAACGCTTCTGGAAGTCGGCAAAGCGTCTGCTCCCGTATTTCGGCAGGCACTCCTCCGTAAAACGCCTCAGCTATCGATCCAGTAATACACGCAAGGGTATCGCTATCCCCGCCAAGTGAAACTGCGTTGCGAATCGCATCTTCAAACGAGGTAGATTCAAGAAATGAAATTATCGCCTCCGGAACCGTGCCCTGACAGGTTTCATAGAATTCATAACCTTCGCGTATAACCTCCAGTCTTCTCTCTAGATCGTATCCAAAATTTTCAGTAACAAACCTCCTTATCTCATTTTTGCTTTTACCTGTACGGGTAAGGAATACAACAGCCGCAACGGCCTGCGCGCCCTTGATCCCTTCAGGATGGCTGTGCGTAATTTCCGCCGACTTTTTTGCCTCTTCTAATATCTGATCCAAATGATCAAACGCATGACCGATAGCGCATACACGCATCGCTGACCCATTTCCACAGCTCCCATAGGGTGCGGGATTTCTTGAGCGTAACCAGTCGTAAAATCTATCTCCGTAATCGAGTCCTGGGTAAGTATTGCCGTAACGATTTATGAAATCTTGATACGTACCACCCTGAAGTATGGCGTCAGCAACCGCGATGGTCAGAATTGTATCATCGGTGAACCTTGAATCGTCCGAAAACAATTCAAAATCCTTGGACTTGATATTTGCCCACTCGAATCGTGAACCGATGATATCTCCTGCGATCGCACCAAGCATTTCCTGATCTTGCCAATTCGTCCGGACGAACACAAGGACACGTAACACAAAAGTCGTCTTGCGACGACTTTGGCGGTGGCAGGGACGGGGGGAATCGAACCCACGCTAAAGGTTTTGGAGACCTTTGTACTACCATTATACGACGTCCCTAGATATCGATTTGTGGCATCACGATAGCCGTTACTTTGCCTTTTGGCAAGAAGTGGTATGATCTAAATATGCTTCCGTTTGTCTTTACGAACGAGTTCGCCGGCGGTCTTTCGCTCGGCGCTTATGTGTTATGGATGGGTGTTGAGTATTGGCTTGTGGTGCGAGATCAGGGACAAGTGCATGATCGTCAGGATCAGGGGAGCAAGCGTGTGCTTATCCTTGCTTGCTGGATAGCGTTCATGTTGTGCGTCGCGCTTTCAATTCTTGTGCGGTCCGCACAACTTGAAATGGACCCATGGATTCCGATTGGCGTTGGGGTAATTTGTATTTTATTAGGTTTGTGGTTGCGTGTATGGGCTGTGCGCACTCTTGGGCGTTTTTTTCGTCGCACAGTTATGGTGCAGGGCGCGCATCGCGTCGTTCAGGAAGGGCCGTATCGGTTTATCAGACATCCTTCGTATACGGGATTTCTTCTTTCTGGAATTGGTATTGGATTGATTTTTGGAAATTGGCTCGGCTTGGTGGTTCTCTTTATGATTGTGTTTCTTGCATTCTTACAGCGCATTGCCGTTGAAGAAGGTGTGATGCTTCGTGAGCTCGGCGAACCGTATCAGTCGTACATGAAACACACGAAACGTTTGGTTCCGTTTCTCTACTAAATCAACAATTATTCTTTTGGATAAATTGGATGTGCTTGCGCAAGCTTCTTTACGCGCATAGCCACATCAGCAGCGACCGTTGGGTCGTTTTTTGATTTGAGGAGTGTTGCAATCAGAAATGCGACTTCACGTGAAGCGGTTTCATCAAATCCACGAGTAGTGATAGCGGGCGTTCCAAGACGAATTCCAGATGGATCTGCAGGCTTCCGCGTGTCAAAAGGAACCATGTTTTTGTTTGCGCTGATACAAACCGCTTCGAGCCATTGTTCTGCTTCTTTTCCGCCTACGCCCCAAGGAGTGACATCAAGAAGGAGTAAATGATTATCAGTGCCTCCTGAAACAAGACGTCCGCCTTCATGTACGAATACTTCTGCCATGGCTTGAGCGTTTTTGATGACTTGTGATTGATATTCCGCAAAAGAAGGATGGAGAGCTTCTCCAAATGCAACTGCTTTTGCGGCAATCACGTGTTCGAGTGGGCCGCCTTGGCTTCCTGGAAATACAGCAGAATCAATTTTTTGAGCGAGATTCTTTTTTCCATCTGGATCAAGTCGATCAAGTGTTTTGCAAAGAATCATGGCACCACGTGGGCCGCGTAATGTTTTGTGTGTGGTGGTTGTGACGACGTCCGCGTATGGAATTGGATCTGGGTAGAGTTTTGCAGCGACGAGTCCTGCAACGTGTGCCATGTCTACAAATAGATAGGCACCAACCTCTTTTGCGATGTCTGCAAATGCAGCGAAGTCTAATTTTCGAGGATAGGCGCTAAATCCAGCGATGATCATGCGTGGTTTGTGTTCGTGCGCAAGACGACGCACTTCATTCATGTCTACGCATTCGTCTTTTTCAGAAACTCCGTAGGGAATGATGTTAAACCACTTCCCACTGAAATTCACAGGGGATCCATGCGTGAGATGTCCGCCATGTGCGAGATCCATTGCGAGCACCGTGTCGCCTGGTTTGCAGAGAGCGAGATACACGGCAAAATTTGCCTGTGCGCCTGCGTGCGATTGAACGTTTGCGTGTTCGGCACCGAATAATTTTTTTGCGCGCTCGATAGCAATCGTTTCGATTTTATCAATCACTTCATTGCCGCCATAGTAGCGTTTCCCTGGATATCCTTCGGAATATTTGTTTGTGAGAGGGGAGCCAAGCGCTTCAAGCACTGCCGAGGAAACGTAGTTTTCGGACGCGATAAGTTCGAGGCCATCTCGTTGACGGTTCGTCTCTTCTTCAATGAGTCCCGCGATTTCGGGATCTGTAGCAGAAAGGTATGACATGGTGATTAGCGGATCCCGCATTCATGAAAGCAGGCAACGTATTCTTGGTCCATCACGCGAATGTGCTCAGTGAGCCAGCGACCAGCAAAGAGCGTGATGTCGCGGATGAGAAGAGCGTAATCTTGCGAATGATGGATTTGGTCCAGTGCTTTTGCGACGGTTTCTCGATAAGCATTGTGCGCTGCGAGATGAGCATCGGCGTCTGGATAGTGGCATTGATCAAAGTATTTTTCTTCGGTTGTGAGGTGAAATTGTGCGTATTCGTTCAGTTGTTTGAGGACTTCTTCCGCGTGTTCTTTTGTGACGCTTGCTTCATCAAGGACGCTTAAAACTTCGTTTACGAGCTTGAAAAACTGCTGATGTTGTTCATCGATTTCTTTTACTTGAACGCTCAGCGCTTCTGTCCATACGAAAGGCATAGGTGGGTGGGTGTGGATAGATCAGAATTGACTGTGGATTAGAATAGCGGATGACCTTGTTCCTGTCGACGCTTCTAAGGTAAACTTTAGGCATGATTCATTTATTTCAATCAATCAATCAGCGTAAGCGCTTGATGATTTTGTTTGCGTTTGCTGGAATTGGCATTCTCGCAATTGGCGTTGCCGCGGTATTGGTACTCACCAATTCGCTCGAAACGGCCATCATTACAGATACGCTGGATTTGCATCGACTTCAGGGAAGTATCATTCCAAATGTCTGGTTCTTTCTTTTTTTCTCCATTGGAATCCTCGAAGTGATTTTGTTTTCTTTATACAATTTTCTTTTGCGCGAAGAGGCGAGTGGTGGATTTATGGATCGCGTTTTTCGTCATGTGGTGGAGAATGGTCCAGTTGCGATCATCTTTCAGGGAAAAGATGGGACCATTATGTATGAAAGTCCATCTGCAAAGAATGTATTTGGATTAACGGCGAAAGAATTGGTTGGACGAAATATTTTGGATTTCGTTCATCCGGAAGATCGTGAATATGTGACGAATGAATATAAAGAGCTTGCTCAAGATATTGGAGCGACTCGCACGATTCAGGCGCGTTTTCTCTATCGAGATGATACGTGGCATTGGATGGAGGCCACGGTTACGAATATGTTGAAGCAGCCACAAGTTCGATCCATGGTTGCAAGCCTTCTCGATGTGACGGAACGCTTGAAAGAAGAAGAGGATGAATTGGTTCTGTCCGTGAAGGAGACTCTGGACAAATAGACATTTTTCTGTTAGCTTCGAGACTCCGATTTTAGAAAGGAGTCGTCGTTATGGATGCAGATACGCGTCTAACGGCCTCCCAACGTCGGGAGGCTGCTTCAGTCGTGCTTGATGAGCTTCTACCGCTTATCGCCACACAACAGGTGCCAGCCGCTCACCTCATTCGTCATCTGACGCATGTGTACTGGAACATGCGGTATATCGGAGTCGATACGGCTCTGGTGGCTCGGATCCAGGCCGCAAAGGTCGTGGGAATCGAGTGGCGCGACTTCAAAGACATGCTGTTTGATCGCTATCGCGGTCAGGACGCGCTTGACGGCGGACATCGCTGCGCAGGCTTTCACGCGGCTCTGTCGATGATCCCGGACCATCTACTCGATGTGGACGGGAATATCGTTTGGAACTCCGAGCGACCTCATCACACGTTCGAGGCGTGGAAGCGCCCAAAATTCATCGATGAATAGATAGATTCTCCCGATCCCTCTCTCTCATCTGACCCCCCATCTGTCCCACCGAAGCTCCCCAGAGCGTAGGTGGGCTTTTCTTTTTCCTTTAATATCCGTAACTTATACGCATGGAAACAACGCTCAAGCACGTGTATCTGGTTGGAATCGGCGGCATTAACATGTCGGCGGTGGCCAAGCTCCTTAAACGAGCAGGGGTTTTGGTGTCTGGCTCTGACACGAAAGAGAGTGAGCTCACGGATGAGCTTGAGGCAATGGGAATCCGTGTTTCAATTAGCCAACAAAAAGAGAATGTCCCTGAGGCTTGTGATCTTGTTGTGTATTCTTCGGCTGTCCCTGTTACAAATCCAGAACGCATGGAGGCGAGCCGTCGGAATATTCGACAGATTACGAATTTCCGTTTTCTTGGAGAATGGTATGCAAATCATCGTGTGCTGCTTGTGACAGGAACGCATGGCAAGAGCACAACGACTGCGATGACAGGATTGATTTTGGAAGCGTGTCATCAGGATCCGACGGTGATTGTGGGGAGTCGAGTTCCGTCATATCCGCTCGGGAATATTCGGTTTGGAGAAGGGGAGCTCGTATTAATTGAGGGGGATGAATATGCGAAACATTTTCTTGAGTTCACGCCGTATGCGATCGTGATCAATAATATTGAATTAGATCACACAGATATTTTTCCAGATGAGGCGGCGATTGTGGATACGTTTCGCGAGTTGTTGTCGCGTGTGCAGAATGGCGGAATCGTGATCGCGAACGCAGATGATGCGCGTGTATCGACATTGATTGGTCGTGAACGTTCTGAACTTGAATCGCGCGGTATTCGTATTCGGACATTTGGATTTGGTTCCCATGCTGATTGTCGAATTGAGGATCTTGTTGTCCGAGATGGTATGCAGGTGTTTCAGGTGCGAGATGGTGAACATCGTCCGGTGAAGGCAGAGCTAGCGGTTCCTGGTCGCATGAATGCGCAAAACGCAATGGCTGCTTTGACGCTGATTTCTACGCTCGGCATCCCACAAGCTGAAGCGGTTCCGGCTTTGTCTCAATACCATGGTATCTGGCGTCGGTTTGAGCTCATTGCGAATAAGAATGAAATATTAGTTATCTCTGATTACGGACATCATCCAACCGCTGTAGCCGCAACACTTGATGCAGCGAAGTCATTTTATCCAGGACGTCGGTTAGTGTTGTGCTTCCAACCGCATCATAAGAAACGAACTCGTGATTTGTTTTTAGATTTTGTGCCATGCTTTGATCGCGCAGATCAGCTTTTACTTTCGGAAATTTATGATGTTGCGGGTCGTGAGGAGGTGGGTGAGTCCATTACGTCGCGTGATTTGCAGGATGCCGTGATTCGTCATGATGCGGAACGTGGGACACAGCGCAGTGTTGAATATGCACCAGATCCAGAAGAAGCGCTCACGATCTTGAAGCGTTGGAAGCGAAGTGGCGATATCATATTAGTGATGGGTGCGGGAGACATTTACTCAATCGCAAAACAGATTCTTAAAGACTAATATGGTTTCTCTTTCTTCGGTTCAGGTTGATGCGTATAAGCAGATCATTGCATCGGCCACCGAGAATGAGCCCATGGCAAAGCATACGAGCTTTCGTGTCGGCGGACCTGCTCGTTTATATGTAGTTGCGCCAGACGTGGATGCATTCGTTCAAGCTGTTCAGGCGGCTATTCAAGTGCAAATTCCTTGGTATGTGTATGGCGGTGGATCGAATTTGTTGGTTTCTGATGATGGATTTGAAGGGGTGGTTATTCAGATTGCGAATCGCAAAATTTCTATTGAAGGTAATTTGATCACGGCAGACGCGGGGGCAATTACAGCCATGATCGCACGTCAGTCCGTGGATGCAGGATTAACGGGTTTTGAATGGGCGATTGGCGTTCCAGGAACGATTGGTGGGGCTATTTTTGGTGATGCCGGTTGTTACGGTGGTGAAATGCGTGATGTGATCGAATCAGTAGACGTGTTTCGTTTGAGTGACAATCAACGAATGACGCTCACAAAAGAACAGTGTGGATTTGGTTATCGCACAAGCATGTTCAAGCACGAACCGCATCTTGTTTTGTCTTGCGTTTTGCGTCTTGCAAGTTCCCCGGATGTCGTTGCTTCAAAGAAAAAGATGGAAGATATTATGGCGATGCGAAAAGAAAAACAGCCACTTGAGACTTCAAGCGCTGGATGTATTTTTAAGAATTTTGAGTTTACAGATGCGAGTGAGCTTGAAATCTTAAGACGCCATTTGGAAGTTCCGCAATCCATGATTGATAAAGGTCAGATTCCAGTAGGATGGCTAATTGATCAAGCGGGGATGAAGGGAAAGAGTTTAGGTGAAGTCGAAGTGAGTACGAAGCATTGCAACTTTTTCATCAACAAGGGAACAGCGAAAGCGCAGGATATCATTGCGCTGATATCGCTTGTAAAAATGAAAGTTCGAGATGATTTGGGGATTGAGTTGCACGAAGAGGCGCAGTACGTGGGGTTTTAAAAAAAAGGCGCCGCTCGGCGCCTTTTATATTGATGTAAATTTACGCTTTTTTCACCTCGCACTTGCACGGCCCGCACTTGCCCTGCATGAGCATCATGACTGCAGAAACGCCGACGAGTACATAGACGATCGATTCAACCGTTGGCCATCGACCAACGAGAAGGTTTACCAAGTTTAAATTGCTTCCGAGGAATGCTCCGAGTCCGACCAGTCCCCAGTTTACGGCACCAATCCACATGAGCCAGAAAGCGACCATGTGCGCAGGACAACCTTTAGCATTACACATCATAGCTTGAAAGAAATAATAATTAAGTGATTCCACTATACCATAATGAGGAGCGATTTGCTTACGAGTGGACCGCTCGCTACCCTGTAGATATATGACTATCAACATCCGCGCTCATGACATGGAACTTACTCAGGCGATTCGTGATTATGCCGAGGAAAAGATGCAGTCATTAGAGAAGTTTCTTGATTCAATCAATCAGGTAGACATTGAAGTTGGCCGTGCAAACGGTTCACATCAAAAAGGAGACGTATTTGAATGCAAAGTCGCCATTCAAATTGGTGGAAATTTGATGAAAGTGGAGCGAGAAGCAGATGATTTGTATAAAGCGATTGATAAGGTTCGTGATCATTTACGTGTAGAATTAACCGAGTGGAAGCGCATGATGGACGAGCGAAATCGCGCAGGAGAAAAGGAATAAGACCTTGGGGAAAAAACTCGCTTGTAATTGCGAGTTTTTTCGTCTAAGCTTGGCCAACTATGTCATGGATGACCAAGCTATTCGGCGACCCAAATGCTCGTGAAGTGGCGAAGCTTCGCGCTATTGTCGACCATATTGGAACACTTGAGAGTTCAGTTTTAGGATTGTCTGACGAGGCGCTCAAGGGAAAAACGATTGAATTTCGAGATCGCCTCGCAAAAGGCGAGAAGTTGGATGATTTGTTACCTGAGGCCTATGCCGTAGTCCGTGAGGCTTCGAAGCGTGTCTTGAAGCAGCGTCAGTATGATGTGCAGCTTATTGGTAGCGTGGCTTTGCATCATGGAACGATTGCTGAAATGCGCACGGGTGAAGGAAAAACTCTTACGGCGACAGCGCCAGTGTATTTGAACGCGCTCACAGGAAAGGGTGTGCACGTCATTACGGTGAACGATTATCTTGCTCGTCGTGATGCGATTTGGATGGGTCAGGTATATTCCGCGCTTGGTCTTTCCGTTGGCTGTATTCAGCACGCAGGAAGCTTTCACTACGATCCAACGTTTAAGAATGAGCCAGAACACGACGCAGAGCGTGATGCGACGGGCGCGTTTCGTGTAGACATGGATTATCTGCGTCCGGTTTCGCGTCGCGAGGCCTATCACGCAGATATCACCTACGGGACCAACAATGAATTTGGATTTGATTATTTGCGTGACAACATGGTGATGCGCCCGGAAGAGATGGTGCAACGCGATCTCCATTTTGCGGTGGTAGACGAAGTTGACTCGATCTTGGTCGATGAAGCTCGTACACCATTAATCATTAGTGCTCCAGCCGCTGAGGCGACGGATGCATATTACAAGCACGCCGAGTTAGCTGCTCGTCTTGTAAGAGGCGAGGATTATGAGGTGGACGAAAAGCAGCGCGCTTCAACGCTGACAGAATCGGGTATCAACAAGCTTGAACAGTGGCTTGGTATTGAGAATCTGTATATTCAGGGCGGGATGAAGACCGTGCATCACATTGAGCAGGCTTTGCGTGCAGAGGCTTTGTATCGCAAGGATCGTGATTATGTCGTGCGCGAAGGCGAAGTCGTGATTGTGGATGAATTTACGGGCCGTATGATGCAAGGGCGTCGCTATTCTGAGGGGTTGCATCAGGCGATTGAGGCAAAAGAGCATGTCACCATTCAGCGCGAATCCGTGACGCTCGCAACGGTGACGTTCCAGAATTACTTCCGTTTGTACGAAAAACTTGCCGGGATGACGGGTACGGCTGCCACAGAAGCGGAAGAGTTTCATAAGATTTATAAGTTAGAAGTACTCTCGATTCCGACAAACAAAACAAATCAACGTCATGATTTGCCAGATCGTGTTTATAAGAATCAGATCGGTAAATTTAAGGCCGTGGTGAAAGAAATTAAGGAGCGCCACGCAAAAGGCCAGCCGATTCTTGTGGGTACGGTTTCGATTGAAAAGAATGAATTATTGTCTGAGATGTTGCGTCAGGAAGGCGTTCCACATGAAGTATTGAATGCTAAAAACCACGAGCGTGAAGCTGAAATTATCGCCCAGGCTGGACGTAAAGGCGCTGTCACGGTAGCGACGAACATGGCTGGTCGTGGTGTCGACATTATTTTGGGTGGAAATCCACCAAAGCCAGAAGAGGCCGAAGAGATTCGTGCTTTGGGCGGTTTGTTTGTGCTTGGTACAGAACGCCATGAGTCGCGTCGTATTGATAACCAGTTGCGTGGTCGTTCTGGTCGTCAGGGTGACCCAGGATCGACGCAATTCTCTTTGTCGATGGAGGATGACTTGATGCGTATCTTTGGTTCTTCTACGGACCGTGTGAAGCGCATGATGGATGGGTTGCAATTACCTGACGATGAACCGATTGAGAACAAGATTCTCACGCGTTCTCTTGCGGCCGCACAAAAGAAGGTTGAAGGACATAACTTCGATATTCGTAAGCACTTGCTTGAGTATGATGATGTGCTCAACAAGCATCGTGGCGTGGTGTATAAGAAGCGCCGCGAAATTTTGAAAGCGGCTGGTCAGCGTACAGAAAATAATATTAGTCCGCTCGAACCAATCGTTTTGGAGATGATTGAAGATGAGATTGAGCAAATTGTCTCGTTCCATACGAGTGCGGATGATATGAATGCGTGGGATTATGAAAAGATGGAATCGGCTTGTCGCGCGATCTTGCCCGCCGGTACGGATGTAAAGGGACCGATTGATGCGGTAGAAGCGAATGAGAGTCCAGTTTTGTTACGCACGGCTTTAATTGAAGCCATCATGAAGCTTGTTCGTGAGGCGTATGCGCAGTTTTCTGGAAATCTTGGAGATACGGGTATGCAAATGGAGGTAGAAAAAGTGGTTGTCATTCGTGCACTTGATGATCTTTGGATTAATCACCTTGAGGCTATTGATTATTTGCGTCATGGCGTTGGATTTCAGGGATATGGCCAGCGTGATCCGCTTGTTGAGTATAAGCGTGAAGCCTATCGCTTGTTCCAGAATTTGCTCGCGATGTTAAATCAGCGCGTGAGTCAGATGATTCTCAAGGTGAATGTGACACGCGAAAAAGCACCTGATGATCTGTTGAAAGACAATCCAATGGCGCAGGGTTTGATGATGACGGGTCCATCAAAAGAGATGGAAAAGGCGAGTAATACGACTGTTACTGGCGTTACGGGTCAGAGCGATGCCTCCTACAAAGATGTGGGCCGCAATGAGCCATGTCCATGTGGATCAGGAAAGAAATTCAAGAAGTGCCACGGAGCGAATGCGTAGGTATGTCTGATGCCCTTCGTCCTAAGGTCGGTATCGGCGTCATGATTCTTAAGGACGGAAAGGTATTGCTGGGAAAACGAAAAAGTTCACATGGAGCTGGGGAGTATTCTTTTCCAGGTGGACATTTGGAATACATGGAATCGTTTGAGGAGTGCGCAAAACGTGAAACACGCGAAGAATGTGGCGTTGAGATCGAGAATGTTCGATTTCTTTTTCTGGGAAATCTCAAATCATATGCGCCAAAGCATTATGTGCAGATTTCGTTCGTAGCCGATTGGAAAAGCGGGGAGCCGCAAGTGCTTGAACCTGAAAAGATGGCGGATTGGGCTTGGTATCCTATCGACGAAATTCCGAAGCCGCATTTTACGATGATTCCAAACGTGATTGAAGCGTATAAAACAGGACGTAATTATTTTGACGCGTAGGAAAAGTCTTGACACCGTGTTTGAAATATGGCACGCGGTGTAGAGTATGAATATGAAACAAACAGCTGCCGATGCCTCGATTAACGATGTATTAGCCGAGGTCCGTGCTATTAACGGGCGAATCGATAATGAAATTTTAACCGAGGTCCGTGCTTTGAACGGACGGTTTGATCGTGTAGATGGCCGATTAGATGTTGTGGATAAACGTTTGGATGGTATTGATAGTCGTTTTGACGGTCTAGAGGGACGGTTTGATGGTTTGGAGAACCGTTTTGATGGTTTGGAGAACCGTTTTGATGTAGTAGACGTTCGTTTGAGTAGCTTGGAAAAAGTGACTGAATCTATTGTTGAGCGCGTGGATGATCTCGCGGAAGCTGTTCAGGGCCTTGCGACTCATGTGGATAAGACAATGGTGACAAAAGATGAATTTCATTCTGAAATGGATAAACTTGAGACGAGGGTTGTTTCAAAGGAATACTTAGACAGAAAACTGGATATTCATCATAGCGATTTGGTTTTACGCATGCAAAAGGAAGATAGAAAAACGTTAGAAATGGCAAAGACTCGGTAATCGCTTCATGAATATGAAACATGTCATTCTCACATTGGTTCTTATTCGGCGTGATAACCAGATCTTGCTTGGCCTAAAGAAGACGGGTTTTGGAATGGGAAATTGGAATGGGCCCGGAGGAAAGGTTGAGGCGGGTGAGGGAATAGAGGCCGCAGCAAAACGCGAATGTCGAGAAGAATTTGGCGTGGATGTTGGTGATTTGAAGAAGATTGGTGTGGTTACGTGTGAGTATCGCGATGTGGATGAACCGAAAGATATGGAGGTTCACATTTTTGAAACAAGAGATTTTTATGGCGAACCGATTGAGACGTCTGAAATGCGCCCGCGATGGTTCCTTGTTTCAAAATATCCTTTTGAAAAAGCATGGCCAGATGATCAGTATTGGTTTCCATGGTATCTCGAAGGCAAGACGTTTCGTGGAAGATTCAGATTTTTTGGGTATAAAAAAATTGTTGAGCATGAGCTTGTAGAAGTATCTGATTTGTAGAGATATGTCTCTTTCTTTTTCGATGTTCGATCGTGTTTCTGGAATCCGTTATGGAATGTCCGAACGATCGGATGGTTCTCTACGCCTCAATCAACCATGCACTGAACAGAATCGACGTGCGTATCTTGAGCCGCTAGATATTCCGTTTGAATCACTTGTATCAGCGGATCTTGTGCATAAAACGCATATTCATGTAGCACAGGCCGTTGATACGAGTCATACGATACTTGCATGCGATGGATTTGTTACGGCTGAAACAGGGATCACATTAACGGTAACAGGGGCTGACTGTTTTCCTGTCTTTGTTGTTGATCCTGTGCGACGAGTGATTGGGATCGTGCATGCAGGATGGAAGGGGATTGCGGCTGGGATTGTTTCAAAACTCGTTCAAGAAATGGAAAAACTTGGTGCGACAAAAGAGAATTTGTTATTTGGAATAGGTCCCGGAATACGCGCCTGTCATTTTGAAGTCAAGGAAGATGTGAGTTCAGTGTTTCCGGATAAAGAATCGATTCATAATTCGCATATTGATTTGCCAGCGAGTATCACAAGGCAGTTGGAAACTTTGGGGATTGCTCGTACGCAGATTGAGGATTGTGGATTGTGCACTGCTTGTTTATCAGATCGATATTTTTCTTATCGACGTGATAAGCCTGAAATTATTGAGGCGATGATGGCCTATATTCGGTTGGATAAATAAAAACGGTCGTTGCGCGAGCGCGACGACCGTGTGTTAGATGAGGATCTCTTCGATCTTGCCCCACTCGCCCATGCGCGCGAGCACGACGCGCGAGGCCGAGCTGATGAGCGCTTCCTGCGTGGGCTTGAACTTCTTGAAGCCCTTCGTGTTCGCGGCCAGCGTGATGTGCGGGAGATAGTCCTCGCCCACGAGCGTGTGGCCGAACACTCGCTTGTTCGTGCAGAGCTTGCGCTCGCGCTGCTGCCGCTTCTCAGACATCTCAGCGATGCGACGCTCGAGCGACGCTTCGTCTTCGGCGGAGGGGTCGACCCAGGCGCTCAGCGCGAGGCTCATGCCGTGCGCGTCCATCAGGCGGCCATGCTTCTTGGTTCGGTCGATGTTCCAGAACAGATACTGTTCATTGTCCTGGTACGGCTTGATGTCGAGCATGTACAGGAGCAGCTCTCCGGCACGGTTTGAGACGAGGAACTCGTTCAGCTTCGCCACCAGCTTCTCTGCGACGCTGACGGGCATCTGCTTGAAGTTCCGCGCTTGGTAGAGCGTGATGTGCACGCCCTCGGGCTTCACGCGATATTCTGCGTGACGCACGCCCTTGGTATCGGTAAGCTGTGCAGCCGCTTGTGTGGCGTACACATCGGGGAGAATGAGTACTCCGAGAAACCCACTGAGAACGCGTTTCGCCATACCATCTCCTTTGTACGGGTATGTAGAGGCTGGCTGTGCTTAACAAAAAGCGGCCGTTTTGTCAACGGCCGCATCTCTAGATTTTACGAGCTCTTAACCCAAGAAACATTGGGATTTCTGCTCTGGCTACGTTTTCTGCTTTTGCCTTTGGTCCAGAGTCACTGGTTTTGTTTGAAACCCATTCTTCGAGTGCATCTACGACGAATCCGTATTTTACGAGTTCGGTTATGTAGACTGAGAGCGGTCGGTGATAGGAATACGTTTTTTCTTCTGGCGCGGATCCTGGATGCATCACGATCGGCATCGCGTAGCTTGAAAGATATTTGTCTACGCGACGGTACTGGAGTTTTCGCTCTTCATCCCAACCCCATCCACTTTGGCGTGGTTGACGATAAGCGGGGTGGTTCATTGTTATTACGAAACTTCCACCGGTTTTTAAGACTCGCGCCGCATCAGCGAATACAGCTCCGAGTGGATCAATATTTTGGATGGCGAGATTGCAGACGATCCCATCAAACGAAGATGGTTGATAGAGAATAGCAAAACCGATCGCATCTCCAACCTGGAAGCGTGTGTTGTTTGGTGCCCCTTTTTTTGCAGCCTGAATCAAGCTGGGTGATGCATCGAATCCTTCAATGAGTCGGCTTGTTTCTTTTGCGAGGCGTACCGAAAATGCTCCTTGTCCACAGGCAAGGTCGAGGTAATGTCCGCCTTTTACAGGCTTCAAGAGACGTTCGGCGCCAGGAAATACGATATCTCGTTGGAAGTCGCCACCTTCTTTTCCCATGTAGTCTTGATACCATCCGGCGACGTTTTCCCAACCGCGTTTTTGCTGTATAGGTCTTGGCATGTGCGTATGGTACACTTTCAATCACAAACGCCAAATATATGAGTCTGATCCTTCGCATTCTTCTTGGAGCTGCTATTGTCGCGGGTGGTGTCGCTTTCGTTATCAAGACAAGCGATATTGAGGGTTTTCTTGGCCCTGTTCCTTTTGCGGAAAAGTATATGGGTGGTGGGGGAACGCGATTATTTTATAAATTGCTTGGGATCGTGTTTTGTCTTCTTGGTTTTTTGGTGATGACGAATATGTGGACGGCTTTTTTGCAGGCCACGCTTGGTTCGATGCTTCCGAAATCGACCCCTTAGGGTATGCGCCATAGCGGCAATGATCTCATTAATCCGTTTAAAACCCTTGAGCGGGCTGGTCTTCAGGAAGGCGATACGATGGCTGACTTAGGAGCTGGTGCTCTTGGGCATTTTGTGTTTCCTGCGGCACAAATGGTTGGTCCTGGTGGTCGTGTGTATGCAGTTGATATCGACAAACATGCATTGAAAGCGATCGAGCGTGCAGCGAAGCATGAACAATATTGGAATATTACGCCTGTCTGGTCTGATATTGAGGTGCTACGAGCAGCGCGCGTTCCTGATGCGAGTTGCCAGCTTGTTGTTGTAGCAAATAATTTATATTTATCGCAAAATCGCGCTGGACTTGTTTCTGAAGCGATGAGACTTTGTGCGCCAGGAGGACGGATATTGATGATCGAGTGGCAAGCGTGTCGCACGGCTATCGGCCCAGCACCTGAACATCGCATGCCTACCCATGAGGCAAAACGATATTTCGCTGATCCAAATTTATCGCTCGTGAGTGAATTTGATGCAGGGGATTGTCATTATGCGCTCTTGTATCAGATGAAAGGCAGGCCGGATCGTTCTATTGAGGTGGTAAATCAAGCAACACACTGACTTGCGAAGCGTGATCTTGAGTGCTACAAACGTTGCCAATATGTTTAACTGGATTATCCCTCTTCTACGCCCTGGTTTCTGGTTTGATATGAATGCACAGCCATTTATGCCTTGGCTCGATAAAGCGTTGCCGATCTTTTTGGCATTTGTCCTTGTGGTTGGTATTGGATGTTTCGTATTTGCTCGCTTCGTGAAGGGATTCGATAAGGATAACGTTCGCTTGATTAAGCGTTTGGGTTCGCTCTCCATTTGGGCGAGTTTATCTGGTTTGTTGATGTACGCATTCGTCTGGGAGCGTGTTCCAGTGCTTTCGATGCGTGTCTTGTGGGTTGTATGGGTAATAGGATTTGGTTGGTGGAAATTGGTGATATTGAACGAGCATTTCCGCAAGTTGCCTGCTGAGAAGTTGAGAACCAAAGAACGTGAAGCGTACGAGAAGTGGTTGCCGAAACCAAAGAAATAATTGAATGGACTATCGAAAAGCGGACGGAAAGATCGGAGAAGATCTTGCGGCCGCTTTTTTGATTGGAAAGGGATTTCGAGTGATTGATCGAAACTGGTTGCATCGATTAGGTGAGATTGACTTAATTGTCGAGCGAGATGGGGAGATCCGTTTTGTGGAGGTGAAATATCGAAATACGCTTGAGTATGGCCGACCAGAAGAGGCGATCACGGGTAAGAAGCTTCGACATTTGGAGCGGGCGATCATACTTTGGTTAGAGGGACAGCGAAAACAGCCCGCGCGCTACCAAGCTGATGCTGTTGCTATTACCGCATTATCTGGACGTGAACCTGAGTACTATTGGATAGAAAATATTTTTGGATAATTGGCTAATTGGCTAATTGTAGCGAATATATGAGGTTAGGGGATTGACAAAATCCCATTTTTTTGATACGAAAGGTACCTATCCCCTTATCCCATGCCTATGGTCATCGCGATGATTGGTCAAAAAGGCCTACCGGCTCGTTCCGGTGGTATCGAACGCCACGTTGAAACGTTGGCGTCCGGTTTGGCGAATCGTGGTCATCGCGTAATTGTATTTGGTCGTGCGTGGTATGTGGGTGATGGTGTGGGCGTGCCATCTGGGGTCGAGCAGGTGATTACTTCTGGTATTCGTACGAAGCATCTTGATGCTATTACCCATAGTTTTACTGCGCTTTGGGCGGCTCGTAAGTTCCATCCAGATGTTGTTCATATTCATGGAGCGGGTATCGCTTTGCTTTCACCGCTTGCTCGTTTGATGCATCCTCGCGCATCCTTGGTGGTTACGTTTCACTGTATTGATCGCGTTTTATCGAAGTGGGGGAGTTTTGCTCGATTGAGTTTCCGTATCGGTGAATGGTTGGCGTGTCATGTTCCACATCGTACGATCGCCGCTTCGCAGACCTTAGCGGTATATTGTCAGGAAACCTATGGCGTTCAGACGAGCTATGTAACGCATCCGATCCCGATGCCAACGCAGCCAACGATTGATGAAGTTGATCAGAAGCTCAAGCCGCATGGATTGATTCGTGATAAGTACTTTTTGTTTCTTGGACGTCTTATCCCTGATAAAATGGCTCATTTGTTGATCCAAGCTTATGCAATGGCTCGTTTAGAGCGCCCTGAATTATTTGCAGATAAGCCTTTGGTTTTGGTTGGTGGGGCTGCATGGACAGACAAATATGCGAGCTGGATGTGTGCGTTAGCCGCAAAAACGCCTGGCGTGATTGTGTTAGGCGAGCGCAGTGGGGAAGAACTAAAATCTTTGCAAGCCGGAGCTTTAAGTCATGTGTTTCCCACGGTTAGTGAGGGTTTATCGCTTGCTGTTGTTGAGGCGTGTCAGTTTGCTCGCCTTGTGGTGGCGACGGATATTCAACCAAACGTGGAAGCGACTGGCGGCCACATGATTTCTGTACGTCCACTTGATGTGCATAGCCTCGTGAACGGTCTTATCCAGGCGGCTGAATTATCACTTGAGGATCGAGCACGAATTGCTGTTGCTGCTCAGAAACATGTCATCAACTCTCATCATACAGACGATCGTTTGGATGACATTGAGCGGATCTATCGTGAGAGCTGTGGCAAGTCGGCGGAAATGGTGAGTCAGGTGTCCGTTGCTTAAATAAAGATACAGTATATAAAAGTGGCTAATGTTAGCCACTTTTATTGTGTATAACTTTTCTTCACAATTTGGTTCCTGTGTGCGTTGTGAGCTTGCGGAAATTTGCGTTTTCGGCTAAGGTTAGCGACACGTTTTTTTTGCGGAGCCGTGGGTGTACGACCGCATGAATCATCCTGTTGACAGGTTTTACCTATATCGTATTCGAACTCAGCGTGACGCTGAGGCTTTTGGGCGCTTGTATGATCGATATGTCGCCCAAATATTTCGCTTTGTTTATTTAAAATTACCTTCGCGAGAGGTTGCTGAAGATGTTACCTCTGAAACATTTTTGAAATTTTGGCAGCATATAGTGGCGAATAACGATGTTCGTCATATCCGCGCCTTGCTCTATACGACCGCGAAAAATCTTGTGGTGGATTATTATCGAAAACAGGATTCGGGCGTGTCTTTGGACGTTGTAACGTTTTCGGACGATGGAACGTCTACTGTTGATGAGCGTCCTTTGTCAGACCGTAATCGCCAGCGAGACCTCATGGAGGCCAAGGCCGATCTCTCAATCATTCTTGAGAAAATCAGCCGATTGAAGGAGGACTTTAAAGACGTCCTCACTCTACGCTTGGTAGACGGGCTCGGATTCGGCGATATTGCCCGCATCCTCGACAAGACTCCTGGGCATGTTCGTGTGATTTACCATCGCGCGATGAAAGCTCTGGAAGCGTTCGACTCTAAAAAACCCTCGTTATGAGCAAAAGAGAAATTCTCAAAAAGCTTTCGACGATTCGTCATGCGGAGCGCGGGATTGCGCCACAGACGGAATGGGTTTCGCGTACCCGCGCGTATGTAGTCGATTGCGTACAAAAAGATTTAGCATCAGGCGTGGTATTCCGTAAGCCTTCGGTTGTGACGGCGCGTCCGGAATTTGTTACACGTATCGCGCAGTGGATGCGTGCTCCAGCTTTGATTACCGCTTCTATTATTACCACCGTGTTCGGTGGTTCTTTGCTTGGCGTTTCTGCTTCGGATCGTTCTGTACCGGGCGATTTTCTCTATCCAATCAAACTCGCAAGTGAACAGACGCGTCTCGCGCTTACTTCTGACAAGGTTGATCGTTTGCGTTTAAAGACCGAATTCGTTGGTCGTCGTGTGGATGAAATCAAAACTATTTCTGCATCGCCAGACGCGAGCTCCTCTGATCGTGTGCGCCAGGCGGCTCAAGTATTGAAACGTGATCTCGATACGGTGAAAAATCAATTACAGGAAGTGAAACAGGATACACCGGGCGCAAAAGCAGTCGAAGTCGCTAAAATGGTTGATGAAAAGACCGATTCTGTTGCTTCTGAGTTAAAGTTCGTGAAAGAAAATGCTCCAGAAGATGTTAAACCAAGTTTAGCTGAGGCTGAAGTAGCGGCTATCCATACGGGCGTGAGCGCTGTAGAGGTCATGATCGACGCAAATGGTTCACAAGATGGGCAAACAGTGATTTCTGATGCGGATGTCGCGCATGCAATTCAAAATAAAGTAGATGGAATTCAAGCCACATTAAATGGTGCAGCAGGATTGCTTCTTTTGCCAGGATCGGACGCGACGGGAACGGTTTCAGCCTTGTCGCATTTACAATCCGCGAGCTCCTCTGCGCTTCAGATCACGAATGCGAGTGCGACATTGCAAGAAGTTCGCAACTTGCTAGGGGAGAATAAATTAAATGAAGTAACAGGAAAATTGTTTGAGGCTGCTAAGACAGCGTTTCAGGCTGAGACAGATGCGAGCCTTGCTTCCGTTTCGAGCACTGCAGCCGCTCCCGTGACAACTACATCGTCCTCTGAACCGATTATTCCCGTTTCATCAACTTCGAGTGTGAGCGCGCCAGCATCTTCATCGACGCAAACATCATCCACGCGATTAACTCCACCATAACAAAATATTTATTTGTTCTCCCGTCACACAGGGCGACCCTGCCACGCAGAGGCGTCCTGACAGCGGGAGAACAATATGTGCTTTCGCTCGTGCCTGTTACCCACCTTCGACACCCGGCAAATAAAAGTCGACCTTCGATAATTATCGAAGGGCTGGGAGTCTCTATTCTTAGTGTCACAAACCTACATTCCCCTATGGGAAACATTCTCAAAAAAGTTATTTCCAGCTTCGTTGCTTTGACGACGATCGCTTGGTCCGTCGGTGTTGGTACGTTTGCGCTTCCTAGCGTAGCGTCCGCTGCCGCCATGACTGGCGACCTTATCAAGGCCTCCGGTCCAGCCGTGTATTACTTCGCTGCTGACGGAAAGCGCTACGTTTTCCCTAACGAGAAGACGTATTTCTCTTGGTTCATGGACTTCTCGTCCGTGCGCACGATCTCGGACTCCGAGCTCGCTTCCTACATGATTGGTGGGAACGTCACGATCCGCCCAGGCACAAACTTGGTCAAGATCACGACAGATCCTAAGGTGTACGCCGTCTCCCTCGGAGGCGTATTGCACTGGGTCGAATCCGAAGCAGTCGCCACGTCACTTTGGGGCTCCAACTGGGCTTCCAAGGTCGTCGACGTTGCTGACGGTTTCTTCGTGAACTACACGATTGGTTCCTCGCTCTCATCCCCAGTTCACCCAGACGGTTCATTGATCACCTACGCTGGTGATGCAACCCGTTACGTGGTCTCTGGTGGCATGAAGCGCCGCATCGCATCAGACTCCGTATTCGCAGCCAATGGATTCAACTCCATGTATGTGAACACGACAACGGTTTCGTACTCCAATGGTACAGACCTCACGGGCCGCGAATGCGCCCTTGCTGATGTTGTTGCTTTCTGTGGTGGCGCCCCAGTTGTTGGTGGTAGCCTCACAGCCACGCTCGCGTCTGACACCCCAGCCGCAGCAACAGTGCCAAAGAACGCATCGAGCGTAACGCTCGCGAAGTACAACTTCACCGCCGGCTCCGCCGCTGCTGTGATCTCTGGCCTCCGCGTCCGCCGCATCGGCGTTGGTGCAACCTCAGACTTTGCGAACGTATACTTGTATGACGGTAACGGCACCCGTTTGACCACGGGCCGCACCATCAACTCGTCCACGAACGTCGTTGAATTCAACGGACTCACGATCAACGTGGCCGCTGGTGCAACAATCTCCCTCGTCATCGTTGGTGACTTCTCGTCCCCACTCACGACAGGTGGTCAGCACTCGTTCGAACTCTCTGACGCCGCTTCGGTGATCGTCACGGGTTCCGGCACGGTTTCCGGTTCGTTCCCAATCCGTGGCAACGTGTTCACGGTTGGTACGATCTCCGCTGGTCGTCTCGACATTTTGAAGGGAACAACGCCAACCAATCCGAACATCGGAGCGATGGATGTTGAAATCTCCAACTTCAAGATGACGGCCAACACAAACGACATCGAAGTTCGCCGCATCACAATCCTTCAGGCCGGTTCGATCACGAACACGGACTTGTCGGACCTCAAGCTCTACCAGGGCTCGACCGTGGTTGCGACTGCTGCCGCTTTGTCTAACGACAAGATGGTTCTTAACTTCAGCCCGGCCTACGTGATCACGAATGGCACGACAAAGACGTTCTCGCTCCACGCGAAGATCGCCGGTCGCGCTGGTCGCACGATCAAGACCTACGTTGAATACACGACTGACGTGTACGCAGTCGATCGTTTGTACAACTCTGGCGCTTCGATTGATATCGCCACGAACGGAACCTTTGATGGTTCTTCCACTGGTACGAAGTATATCGAAGTCACCACGCAAGGTGGTCAACTCACTGTTTCCTTCAATGGTCCAGTGACTGGCAACGTTGCCAAGGGTAGCCAGGACGTTGTCCTCTACAAGTTCTCCCTCCTTTCCCCAGACAACACGCTTGAAATCCGCAACGTTGATTTCAACTTGGTTTCTGTAAATAGTGGAAAGATCGTCGGTTCAGCTGGAACGAAGTATTTCCGCGACATCAAGATCAAGAATCTTGACACCGGAGAGACCTTCATGGGTCCTACGGACCTTTCCTCTGCTTGTGTGACTGGCTCCACGACGTGTGCCGTCACGCTTACAGACTCCCGTAACATCGCAGCCGGCGCTGCACTCAACCTCGCCATCACGGCTGATTTGAGCAATACGGAAGATGCTGCAAATGAATTCTTCGGTCTCAATACGAAGCAATATCGTATCGACCTCGGTGATGGAACGAACATCTTCGGATCTTCGGATGTCCGCATCGTGAGCACGGGCGAATTCTTGGACACCTCCAAGATCGTTCCAAACTCCATGATCAACGGCAATGCCCAGACCGTGAAGTCTTCGAACCTCACTGTTGCTCTCGCTTCTTCCCCATCCGCAGGGACGGCCGTGAAGAAGGAAGCGATGATCCCAACCGCAGGTTTCGTGTTCACCGCTGGTGACCAAAGCGACGTAGCGATCAAGTCCGTGAAGATCACGGGTTCCGCTGCATTGCTCGTTGCCTACGATGCTTCCACGACCCGCTCGGTGGTCACTTCTTGTGCTTTGTTCGACGGTGCAACTCAGGTCGGCCTTTCACAGGCTCCTGACACCACGACAGGTGCAATGAACATCACCAACATGAACGTCACCGTTCCAAAGGGCACTTCCAAGACGCTTGTCGCGAAGTGTACTGCGGACTCCGTTGTAGAAGGCGCTGCTGACTACATCGCTCTTGGTATCGCCCTCGCTGCGGACGTTTCTGCAGAAGACGCTGATGCCAACACAGTCACCCCATCCATTAACGCTGCTGTTTCTGCCAATGCTGGCGCCGCGCCATCACTTGTTCAGACCATCCGCGCTGGTGGTACGCTCACTGTTTCCCCAGACAACTTGCGCCAGTCAACGATCCTCGTTGGCGACGGTGGTGCTGTTTGGCAGAACTTCGCGCAGTTCAAGGCAACCGCTCAGTACGAAGCTGTCGTGATCGACAAGATCGCTGTGACTTCGACGGGTGATGCTGCAAACTTCACGGAGATCGCTGTCGCTCAAGACGGCACAGTGAAGGGTTCCGCTCTCTTGTCCGCTGGTAACTCCAAGTCTAAGGACGTTACCCTCGGTGCTCCAATCACAGTTGCGAAGGATGGCTCTGCCACTTTCCAGTTGTGGGGTAAGCTCGCCACGGTCGTCTCGTCATCCACGGTCAGCGGCGCCACAGCTGGTGCAGCTCGCTCGGGTAACATGATGTCCCTTGGTCTCGACAAGAACATCACGACAGGCGACTGGGACACATCGTACGCTGGTATCTTGAACATCCATGCAAATGGACAGGCTTCCGGAGACCGCTTGTACGCTGCCACCACGACGGTCACCAACGTAGGCAACTCGTTTGTCCTTCGTAAGACCAAGCCAGTTGTGACTCGTCAGGCCCTTTCGACCACCACCCTCACGGCTGGTCTCGACATGGACCTCTACAAGTTCCAGGTTTCAGCTGACAGCGCCGGCTCCGTGGCCCTTAAGAAGATTGTCTTCGCATGGTCCAAGGGTGACTCGAACGCCAGCTTCAGCCTCGCAAACTTCCGTCTCCGCAAGGGTTCCTCTGACATCGCCGCTGCTGATATCTCTATCACTTCTGCGACCAGCGTGAACTACTACACGGGCGGTCCTGCCGCAGGTGAATTGTCCGGTAAGGTCGTCGTCTCGTTCACGAACGAAGAAACGATCGTTGGTTCTGGCAATGTCTACACCTTGCACGCTTCAGTCAGTGGCACGGTTGACTCGGGCGACTCCGTCTCCCTCAACTTCTTCCGTGATAACTCGATTGTTGCCCCAGTGACTGGTTATCTTACCGTCAACCCAATCGGTGGTATGGTTGGTGCTAACATCGACACATCCGTCGGTGGAACTGGCGTCGCCGCTGCTACTGGTACGTTTGTCTGGGCAGATAACTCGGAAATCCCACACTCCTATGCTTCGGGCACCGCTGGTGGCTCGATGGATTGGACACAGGATCTCTACCTCGAGGACCTCACTCAACAGTCCGTGTTGAGCCGTTAATCCTCAGTAGGAACCAAAACCCCGCCATTTGGCGGGGTTTTGTTTTTGGTGTTACGCTTGCGAACAAATTCTATGACTCGTACTACTGCCATTAAGTTGTTCAAGGGGATTTCCCTTGTAGGTATCTACGGTGGGCTTCTTGTTCCGCTCATGTTTATTCCGGTCGTGATCTTTCCGTTCGTATTTTCTAAGATCATTTTCTTTCAGATGTTAATCGGTTTGACGTTCCCAGCGTATCTCGCTTTGGCGTGGATGGATCCGCAGTATCGTCCAAACATTAAACACCAATTGTATGTGGCTATAGCGGCGTATTTCGTTGCCGTGGCAGTTTCAGTAATATTTGCCGTGGATCCGTCTCGTGCATGGTGGGGGAATCAGGAGCGCATGAATGGGCTGTTCTCCCTCCTCCACTTCTTTGCTTGGATGACCATGATGGTTGGTGTCCTAAAGACATGGGAGGACTGGAAACGCTTGTTGATTTATGAAGTTGCGTTGTCGGCGATAATGGCGATCGTAGCCATGCTTCAGCGCTTGAACCCAGATTTACTGTTGTTTAAGGCGAGTGGTCGTGTTGGTGGTTTGGTGGATAACCCAATCTACATGGCCGCCTATCAGATTTTTAATTTTTTCTTTCTCGCGTTGTTGTTCTGGAAAGTTCCGTCAAAGAGCGCTCGCATATGGTTTGTGATGTTCTTTTTGTGTGATGTGGTGGCGTTTATTCTAGCTCAATCGCGCGGCGCATTTATTGGGTTGGCTGCTGGTATCTTTGCGTTTGCTTTGTATATTGCGTTATTTAGCAAGAGTCGAAAATTGAAAGCAGGCGTATTTGGTGGCGTTCTCGTACTTGTTCTTGGATATGGTGGGTTGTATCTCGCAAAAGATACGGCGTTTGTTATTAATTCGCCGCTTGGACGTCTTACAAACCTTACGACCACGGTTGATACGCGTCTTATCGCCTGGAAGATCGCGTGGCAGGGATTCGTAGAGCGACCATTTGCAGGATGGGGATTCGATAACTTCCATATTTTGTTTAATCAAAAGTTTAATCCTGAGTCGTTACGATACGGTACCTACGAAACGTGGTTCGATCGTTCGCACAATACGGTTCTCGATGTGTTGTCGATGACGGGTATTTTGGGATTCTTTACGTTCTTCGCGATTTACGTTTGTATTTTCCTCGCAACGTGGAAGGCGTATAAGCAAAAGTGGATTGACCTTCCAATTGCAGCCATCCTTTTCTCTTTACCGGTAGCATACTTCGTTCAAAACCTTCTCGTGTTCGACCACCCAGCCGGCTTTACCATGAGCTTCATGCTTTATGCGTTGATTATCGCGGCAACAAAGGGCGAATTCGTTGGTGAGAAAGATAAGGCGGTTGTTGAAGCGGTAAAAGTCGAGGGACATCGCGATGCGCCATGGATTCTCTTCACAATAATTTTTGTGATGTTTGGTCTTTTAGTCTATCGCACCTCGTATTTGCCATTCACCGCTTCACGTACAGCTATTCAGGCGAACGCTACGTTTAATGTGAATCCAGTATTGGGATATCAGCTGTTTAAGCAGGCTTCTGAAATTCCGACATTGTATAAAGATGAGCAGTCATTCTTGATGGCGCAAAATGTCATTGGGATGCTAGGAGCTGGAGTCTTCCAAAAGGTCCCGAATTACATGGATGTGTATGGACTCGCGAAGTCGCTTTCGGAAGAAGAGGTGACACGTCATCCACAAAACACGCATCCGCATTATATTTTTGCGCGCCTTGCTCAAGAGATGATGAGCGTTTCTTCTTCAGAGGCGCAGATTTCATTTGAAGAATATCAAAAAGCCATCGCAACAAGTCCAAAACGCCAGCAGCTTTGGTATGGACTTGCTCGTTTGTATCTTCAGACGGGGCAGTTGGATAAGGCAGTTGAAGTGTTTAAGAATGTGCGAGATTTTGATCCAGAAGACGGAATTGGGCCTTGGAATTATGGCTTGATTCTTATGTACGATAAGGCGGGTCAAACGAATGATTCAGCGATTCGTTTGGAGGGAGCGCAAGAAATTAAGAAGGCTATGGAAGTAAAGTGGGTGTATGGTTTATCAAGTGGTCGAGAGTTGTTGCCGCTCTTTGATGCGTACATTGTCTTGCAAGACACGCCAGGTCTGACAAAGTGGACGGAGAAGCTTGTGGACTTTCCACTCGCGGATGCCTCGACATACGCTCAGATCGCCATGAAAATGAATATCGTTCAGCTAAATGACTTGCGCGATAAAATCTTAACTATTGGTGAAAACCGGGCACCTGGAACGAAGGATGCGTTTGAAAAAATGTTGAATCCACTAGCTCCGACTCCGGCTGCTGCGGTGCCAAGTAATGAGCCGAATATGTTTAAGGCCGCAGCAACATCAACAAGCGGCGCAAGACGCTAATCAAACAGCGCGGAGATGTTCCCTTCGTAGGTTTTGGAAAGCGGAAAGCGTGCCTCCACTTGGAGGCGCGCTTTTTGTGAAAGCTCGGATCGTAAGTTGTCGTCTCTCATAACTCGGAGCATGGCTTCTGCGAGAGCGACTGGATTCATGGCAGGGACAATCACGCCTCCATCCGCGAGCATCCATTTAGCAGCGCCAACATCTGTAGCGATGCAGGGGAGTCGAGCAGCCATCGCCTCGAGCAGAGCAAAAGCCATACCTTCTTTTGAGCTTGGTAAAACAAAAGCATCAAAATCTTGCAAGATTGTTGAAGCGTCATCGCGGGCCCCTGGAAGTTGTACGGCTTGTTCTAATCCAAGTGCTTTACGTTTCGCTTCGATTTCTCCTCGTTGAGCTCCATCTCCTAAAATAAGAAACGTTGTATTAGGTTCAATGCTGTGGACGATTTTGCAGGCTTCAAGATAGCGAGGGAGGTCTTTTGGAGGATAGAAATTTGCGACTGTTCCGAACGTGAAACGTGAAGCTTGAAGCTTGAAACGTGGCTTTAGCGCTGCATCAAAACGATCGAGATCAATGCCGTTTGGGACGGACACAATTCGTTTGAATGGTTTAATGCCAACCTCGCGCGCAATAACTTCATCACCTGGGTGCACGCAAATAATTACGTCTTTATATTTTGCGGTTGTTTTTTCGATTGAGCGATAGAGCCATTTCTTTGTCGCTGGTAATTCTTCACGAAAAGTCCATCCGCCAATGCGATAGGTGACTTGAGAGATTCTGGCGAGATGCGCCGCGACTGAACCAAGTGCACCCATTTTGGCACTATTTAGATGTATTGCATCGGGACGGAGTTTTTTGAGGACGTCACGAAGCTCTAGGATCGCTGGGATATCACGTTTAGCACTGATCTCGCGTCCCATGAGTTTAAGCTTGATATAGGGTATTTCTAGGGCTTTGCAGCGATCTTGAAGCCAAGTCCCATCACCCGAAATGATGGTTGCTTCATGCCCGAGTTGTTTTAAATGTAATGCAAAACCGACCAGGAACTGCTGGACGCCCCCTTGTTCGCCTAAAGTTACGGCGAAAGCAATTTTCATTTTTGCGCTTTCCATAGCGATAAGATAGGCTTCAAATGACGAAAAAGTCAATCCTATGTGCGGTATTGCTGGTCTTATTCGAGCAGATGGGCGGCCTGTAAATCGGGACCGCTTAGTCGGCATGTCTGAGGCAATAGTGCATCGTGGACCTGACGCAGAAGGGATGTGGATAGAGGGGGGGTGTGGTTTAGCTCATCGTCGCCTCGCGATCGTGGATTTGTCGCCAACTGGAGCCCAGCCAATGCGGTCTGGGGATGGTAGGTATGTCGTTACATTTAACGGTGAAATATATAATTATAAAGAGCTAAGACATGAGCTTGAATCGGCTGGAATCGTGTTGCGTTCAACGAGTGATACGGAAATTTTGGTAGAATTGTATGCTCGTTACGGCGAAGCGATGCTTGGTCGATTGCGAGGGATGTTCGCGTTTGCTATTTGGGACACGCAATCGCGTGTACTGTTTTTCGCGCGTGATCGTATTGGAAAGAAGCCCTTTTATTATTCTTTGCTGAATGATGAATTTGCATTCGCTTCTGAGCTCCCGGCTTTTTTCGCGTTATCTAAGGTGACGCCTGATTGGGATGCGATTGGGTTGTTTCTGGGTTTACAATATATTCCAAGTCCGTATACGGGATTTGAAGGGATTGTCTCGCTCTCACCTGGGAATTGTGGAACATGGAGCGAAGGGCGAATCACCATACGTCCGTACGTGGAATCGCCCTTGCCACCATTTTCTGGCACCTTCAATGAGGCCGTTACGGAAACGCGACGCTTATTGGATGAGGCCGTGCGTTATCGGATGATCGCCGACGTGCCGGTCGGATGTTTTTTGTCTGGAGGGATTGATTCGTCCGCGATCGCCGCACTTATGGCACGTCATTCGTTTTCGCCAATTAAGACGTTTACGATGGGATTTCCTGACTGGAAAGCAGATGAGCGAGACGAGGCGGCAACATTCGCAAAGCAAATTGGTGCCGAACATTATTCGTTTGAAGCGAAAGCCGAAGATGCGGTTGCATTGGTGGATCGACTTGTGGATTTGTATGCCGCTCCGTATGCGGATTCGTCATGTTTGCCGACCTATCTTCTCGCGCAGGCAACATCGAAACATGTGAAGGCTGTGATGAATGGCGATGGGGGAGATGAGGCGTTCATGGGATATAAGCGGTATGCGTATTTTGCACAGGCAAAGCGATTTCGAGCCCTTGGGCATATCCCCGGTTTAAGCGCATTGAGTTTTGGAAATCCAAAAGTGAAGCGCATGCTGCGGACGATGGCTGCGCTGTCAGAAGGTGAGGCTGCAGGTTATGCGGAGATGTTCATGGGATCCTATTTTTCCGAGTTGGACCTACCTTCGTCGACGGCAAAAAAATTCATTATCGAGCATATGCCCGATTTTGATCGTCGTTCGTATCTCCCAGACGATTTGTGCGTGAAGATGGATCGGGCGACCATGGCGCATGGTGTGGAGGCGCGTTCGCCTTTGCTTGATCAGGAATTAGTTCGTTTTGCAGCGAGCTTGCCTTTGGAATGGCATAGAAAAGGCGGAAAACAAAAAGCGGTGTTGCAGGCAGCGGTAGCTGAATTTGTGCCAGAAAGCGTGTTAAATCGCCCAAAACGAGGGTTTCAGATACCGCTAGGGGCGTGGTTTCGTGGACCGCTCAAGCCATTGTTTGAGCAACGTTGTTTGGTGAGTGGTTCAAAACTTGAGCGTGTATGTCCTCAGGCGATTGTGCAAAAATATTTTGATGAGCATCAGCGCGGTCGAGATCATGGAAATCGTTTATGGATGCTACTCACGCTCGCGACGTGGCTAGAGAAGCATGCATAGTATGAAAAGAGTTTTACTATTTTCAACAGCATATGCGCCGCTTCTCGGTGGAGCGGAGGTTGCGATTCGTGAAATCACAGATCGAGCAACGGATTTTGAATTTGATTTGATTTGCACCCGACTGATCCCAGGTTTGTCATCTACGGAAAAAATTGGACGTGTGCAGATTCATCGTGTTGGTTTTGGTTGTACGTTTGATAAATATTTGTTGCCCTTTCTCGGTCCGTTATACGCGATATTCGCAATTCGTTATTCGTCATTCGATCTCCTCTGGTCCATGCAGGCGAGCTATGGAGGATTCGCATCACTATTTTATTCTTGGATGAAGCCTCGTACTCGTTTTCTTTTGACGCTGCAAGAAGGTGATCCATTTGAGCAATACGCGAAGCGCGTTGGGATATTTGGTGGTTTGCACCGAGCGATTTTTCGTCGTGCGGACTTTGTTCAAGTTATTAGTAACTTTTTAGGTGATTGGGCATTAAAGATGGGTTTTGGCGGCAAGCCAAAATTGATTCCAAATGGTGTTGATGTTTCACGTTTTTTGTATCGAGAACCTCATATTTCTGATCAGGTTACCCTTATTTCTGTTTCGCGTTTATCGCATAAGAATGGGATTGATCTTGTGATTCGAGCGATGCCGAGCTTGCCAGAGCGCGTAACATTACGTTTGGTTGGGGATGGCGAAGATAGGGTTATGCTTGAGAATTTGGCGAAAGAATTGCATGTTGAAAATCGTGTGGAGTTTCTTGGATCAAAAAATAATAGTGACATACCTGGATTGTTAGCGAGTGCTGATATATTCGTGCGACCGTCGCGCTCTGAGGGACAGGGGATTTCATTTCTTGAATCCATGGCTTGCGGATTACCTACGGTCGCGACTCCTGTTGGAGGTATCCCTGATTTTTTGAACTCTGAAACGGGTTGGTTATGCAAGCCTGAAGATCCTGAATCTATCGCGTACGCAATCAATCAAATTATTACAACACCACAAGTAGAGGTGGCTCGTATTACACAGAATGCATCAAGGCTCGTTCGAGAGAGTTATGATTGGGAAAAGATTGGGAGAGAAATGTCGGATCTGTTTTCCGTAGTGTGTGCATCAAAACGTGTATTAATTGCGACAGGAATCTATCCTCCAGAGTCTGGTGGCCCATCGCAGTATTCGTATGGATTTGCTCGTTCTTTGGAGCGTCTTGGTCATTGTCCCTCTGTGGTTGCCTATGGTGAGACCAAGGGCCGAGTGTCGCGTTCCGGTGGACCTGTTATTCGATATATTCGTTTTGCTTGGCGGTCTTGGAAGCTCGCGAGACGAAGTGATGTGTTGTTTTTGCAAGGGGCAGTATCAGAAGGATTTCCAGCAACAATCGTGGCAATGATAGCTCGAAAGCCAACTGTTCTTCGTTTACCAGGAGACTATGCTTGGGAGATGGCGCAACAATCCGGTGAAACGGATTTATTGGATGCGTTCCTTGCGAAAGCTCATACGGGCAAAATTGGATTGTATGAAAAGCTTGAACGCTTCGTAGCTCGACGCGCAAAGAGCGTTATCGCTCCTAGCCAGTATTTAAAATCCGTTGCTGAAAAATGGAGTGTGTCGTCAGAAAAAATTTCAGTTATTTGGAATGCGGAACATAGTTTGCCGACCGTTCATTCAAGAGATGAGGCTCGAGAATTGTTCGGTGTGTCTGATAAAATTGTTTGTCTGACGGTTGTGCGTGCCGTGCCATGGAAAGGGGTGGCTGAACTTATTGCATGGTGGAAAGATATTCCATTGGACCATGTATTGATTGTGGGAGGCGATGGCCCAGAAACAGAAGCATGGAAAACACTCGCTGTTGAGCATTCATTAAGCGATCGTGTTCGCTTTGTCGGGAGATTGAACCGTGAAGTCTTAGCTGATTGGTATCGTGCGAGCGATGTGTTTATTTTGCATTCAGGATATGAAGGATACCCTCATGTGGTCGCAGAGGCCGCGTCTTTAGGTGTTCCGTGCTTTGTGAGCGATCAAGGTGGGAATCCTGAAACAGAAGAAGTGTTTGGTGATTTGGTTCAGGTGTTTCCGTATCAAAATAAGGCTGTGTGGGTTGAAGCGTTGACTCGCGTATCTCGTCGTGAGGAGCGAGAATCAAGGCCACCGCGCTGGACACACGAACAGATGGTGGAGGCAGTTTTGAATGTATTGAATATCTAATATGAAGATCTTGAGCGTTAGTTTAGATCGCCGAGTTTTAGATCCTACAACGGTTGTCGCTCAACGACAGGCTGAATATTTTCGAGACCATGAAGTATCGTATATTATTTTGGATGACCCGAAGCGGTCGAAAGTAGTTCTGTTTCTTTCAGCGCTTTTCAAAGCATATACGTCAAAAGGGTTTGACGTTGTGACGACGCAAGACCCATTATTTTCAGGGATCATTGGCTATGTAGCTGCTCGTCGTTCCCGAGCTGGATTGCAGATTCAAGATCATAGCGGTGCATTTGGTCGTTCGGCTTTTAGTTGGAAGGAACGGTTACTTCGTCCGATATCAAAATATATTTTGAAACGAGCTGATCGTGTTCGGACGGTAAGCCTTCGTGGGAAGAATGGATTAATTGGTATCGGCGTTGCCGAGAATCGTATTGATGTAATTCCCATCGCGACCGACGTTTCACGTTTCACGCCTGCGTGCCAGAACGCACTTCGGCGTGCAGGCACGATTCACACTTCAAGAACGGGGAAAGAGATCGTTTGCGTGTCGCGTTTAGAAAAAGAGAAAGGCGTTGAAATATTGTTGGCAGCTTTTGATCGGTTGAAGCCTTCTCATCCTGAACTCATCTTAACCGTTGTGGGCGACGGTTCTTTGCGAACCACGCTGGATGTGGGGAAGAAGGATGTGAATTTTGTAGGAAATCAGACTGATGTACGTCCTTATCTCGATCGTGCGACGGTGTATGTTCAGCCTTCGTATTTTGAAGGATGGGGGATGGCTGTGGTTGAGGCGGCTGCATCAGGCGCGCCTATCGTCATGACAGACGTGGGTTTGGCTGGGGAAGTCATCTGTGATGAGGAGAGCGGTTTGGTGACCCCTGTGGGCGATCCAGAGGCGTTAGCGAAGGCAATTGAGCGGGTATTGGTAGATCGGGCATTAGGGGAGCGCTTGGCTATGCATGCACGAAAGGCGGTGGAGATGTTGCCGGCGCCAGAACGAGGAGTTGAGTTGGTACGCGAGGCGTTAAAGGCAAGCTGCAAGAAATTGCGGTTACTTATTATTACGCAAGCCGTTGATTTAGATGATCCTGTTCTTGGATTTTTTCATCATTGGATTGAGAAAATTTTAGTGCGTGCTTCAGTAACGGTTATCTGTTTGAAGCGCGGGGATCATCATCTCCCAGGTGTGGAAGTGTATTCTCTTGGGAAAGAGGATGGTGTTGGTAGATTGGGTCGTCTCATTCGTTTTGCTGTGGCCTTATGGCAACTACGGGGTCAGTATGATTCGGTATTCGTACACATGAATGATGTGTACGTTGGCTTAGCTGGCTGGTGGTGGCGATTAACGGGAAAACATATCGGGTTGTGGCGTAATCACCCTCAGGGAACATGGATGACCCCAGTTGCTGCCTTTTTTTCGCATCGAGTGTTTTACACGTCTGTACTTGCTTATACGGCACGATATCGTAAAAGTTTGCGTATGCCAGCGGGAATTGACACGGATGTATTTAATCCTGGTTGTGCCGTGCGCATTTCAAAAACAATTTTATTTTTTGGACGTCTGTCCCGCATCAAGCATCCAGAGCTGTTGTTGCGTGCATTATCAAGAATACAAAATTTAGATTGGACCGCGAGGATTGTTGGCGACGCGTTACCTCAAGATAGAGATTTTGCAAAAGAGTTGCATGCACTCGCTGATGAGCTTGGTTTACGCGAACGAGTATCATTTGAGCCTGCGATTTCTCAAGACGAGGCGCCAGCATTATTTGCGTCTTGTGATGTGTATGTGAATGCGACTCCTTCAGGGAGCTATGACAAGACTGTTATCGAGGCGATGGCGAGCGGATGTTTGGTGGCGGTTGGAAATACGAATTTTGATGGAGAGATTCCTGCGGAATGTATTTGGAAAGAAGGGGATACTGAGTCGTTGTCACAAGCACTTGTTGGTTTGTTGAGTTTTTCTGTGGAGCAAGCTTCAATGATGCGACGTAAATTGCGTGAATATGCGGTTCAGAGGCATGGGCTTGATTCACTTGTGGGGGAGTTGCTCAAGGAACTCCGCTAAGGTACGCTCCGCATCATATTGAATATGGAAAAGAAGACCATTTTCATCACGGGTGTTGCTGGTTTCCTTGGAAGCCATCTAGCTGACCGTCTTTTAGAAAAAGGACATCGCGTGATCGGAGTCGACAATTTGATTGGTGGATATCTTGATAACGTATCGCCAGGTATTGAGTTTTATCAATACGACTGTAACAACCATGAAGCCATGGTGAAGCTTATGCGTAATGTGGACCATGTCTATCATTGCGCGTGCACAGCGTATGAGGGATTGTCAGTATTTTCGCCTCATCTCATCACACAGAATACGTACGGGAATACGGTATCTGTTTTGTCAGCTGCGATTGCAAACAAGGTGAAGCGTTTTGTGTATTGCTCAAGCATGGCGCGGTACGGAACGCAGGATCGAGTGCCATTTACGGAGGACATGACGCCGAAGCCTCAGGATCCGTATGGGATTGCGAAGTTCGCCGCAGAGCTTACGGTTCGTGAATTGTGTGAGACGCATGAAATGGAATATGTCATCGCTGTCCCACATAACATCATTGGACCACGTCAAAAATACGATGATCCATATCGAAACGTTGCATCAATCATGATGAATTTGATGCTTCAGGGACGTCAGCCGATTATTTATGGTGACGGATTGCAGAAACGCTGTTTTTCCTTCGTGCAGGACGTTATAGACCCGTTGGAGCGCTTAGGAACGGATCAAGCTGTATTAGGGCAAGTGATAAATGTTGGGCCAGATGAGGAATTCATCACGATCAATCAATTAGCGGAAACGATTGCGAAATTGTTAGATTTTCCATTGAAGCCAATTTACATGCCGGATCGTCCACGTGAGGTAAAGTTGGCGACATGCTCTGCTGATAAGGCGCGCACACTCCTTGGATATTCCACGAGTCATACGCTTGAGCAGGGTTTGATGGAAATGATTGAATATATAAAGCGCCGTGGTGTAAAGCCGTTTCATTATCATCTTCCATTAGAGATCGTGAGCGAAAAGATTCCACGGACTTGGAAAGATCGATTGTTTTGATATGTATCGGAATCGTCGCGTGTCTATTGTCTTTCCGGCCTATAATGAGGAGCCGAATATTCGACGCGCGATAGAGGATTTTTTTCAGCATCCAGCCGTGGATGAGATTATTGCAGTGGACAATCGTTCTACGGATAAGACGAAGCAAGAAATTCAGATTACTCGGGCGAAGTATGTGTACGAGGAGATCCCGGGGTATGGTTCGGCATTAATGCGTGGCATGAAAGAGGCGACAGGAGATTTGATTGTTACGGTTGAACCGGATGGAACGTTCATGTCGCAGGACTTGGAAAAGCTCCTGATTTACAGTGACGATTTTGATGTAGTATTTGGAACACGTACATCGCGCTCATTGATTTGGTCTGGCGCGTATATGCCATTTTCTGTAAGGATGGGAAATTGGGCTGTTGCAAAATTTCTTGAATATTTATTTAATGGTCCTTCGCTTACGGATGTTGGGTGTACGTATAAGCTCATAAAGCGTACGGCTTACGAAAAGATCAAAGATCGTCTTTCGGTGAATGGTTCCCATTTTTCTCCTGATTTTATGTTACAGGTGTTACGAGCAAAAATTTCATGTGTTGAGATTCCTGTTCATTACGGAACGCGCATTGGAGAATCGAAGATCACGGGAGGCGCTTGGCGCGCCGCAAAACTTGGGTTTCGTATGATTTGGTTTATTTTGTATGAGCGATTATTTTAACGTGCGATTAAAAGAAGATGCCCGACGTCCGATTGTCTGGCGTGAAGTGGTACGTTATCTCAGGCCTTGGATCGGGGGACGCGAGCGTGTGCTTGAGATTGGTGCTGGGTATTGTTCGTTTATTAATGAGATCAGCGCGTCGGAACGTACCGCGATGGACCGAGATCCAATTGTCAGACAATACGCTTTGGAAGGGGTTCGTACTGTGGTTTCGGATTTACGCGAAGGATTGCAAGGTGTCGGCTCATTTGATTTGGTGCTTGCGAGTAATCTATTCGAACATTTTACGACCGAGGAATTCGAGATGTTGGTTAAGAGCGTAAAAGCGGTTCTTGTGAGTGGCGGACGCCTTGTGATTATTCAACCAAATTTCCGTTTTTCATTTCGTACCTATTTTGACGATTACACTCATAAGAAGATTTTCACCGATGAGGGTTTGTGTGGGGCGCTTGAAGCTGAAGGTTTTCGAATTGTGCGTCGTGAGGCACGTTTTTTACCGTTTTCGCTCAAGTCGTCGCCTGGATGGATTCCACTGTTGTCGTTTATCGTTCGATGCTATTTGAATTCTCCATGGCGTCCAAAGGCTGGGCAAATGTTGGTAATTGCCGAAAAAACATGAAACAAAAACATTGGCTGATCGCCTGCGTATTATTGTTTGTTCTGTTTGTGGGATTACGTTTGCCATTGTTATCGCAGATATATCATCAGGACGAGTATAAGTGGGCGCAGATCGAAGATCCGAAATATGGTTTACAGGGTTCGATCCCGCACCCGCCCCTTGTGGAAACGTTATATCGCGCATGGGGAGGTGTGTTTGGTTACGACTATTTGCGTGGTCTGCCCCTGTTGGTTACTTGTGTAAATATTTTACTCGGTATGTTTTTGGTTCGCCGTTGGTTCGGAGAGAAAGCGGCATTGTGGTACGGGCTTATTCTCACGGTTATGACTGCCTCGCTTCAAGCTTCGACACAGATTGATATTGATGGGGCGTTTCTGCCTCTATGGAGTCTTATAGCGTTTTGGGGTGCGACCGACATTAAGGACCCGAAGCTTCGCAAGCGAGGTATTGTTATTTTAGCGATAGCGATGTTTGGAGGATTTATTACAAAAATATCCTATATTCTGGTTCCGATTGTCCTTATCGCTGAAGCGCTGTTCGATGGTCGTTTGAAGGTTAAGCGATCCTATTTGATTAGTGCTTTCACATTTAGCATTCTCGCTGTTGTATTGTGGATTTCTCCTGTTTTAAATGGTATCGGTTTTGTCACGTATGCAAAGTCCTTTGGATTTTTGAATATTCATCGTGATTATTTTGAGTTGTTGTTGCTTTGTTTAAAATCGACGGTATTGCTCGGACCGGTTGCAGTGGTGGCACTTTTGTCTGCATTTAAGCAACCGAAAAGGTACATGTTCCAGATTTTGCTCGTTGTATCCCAGTTGTTGTTCTATATAGTGATATTTGATTTTACGCATCGTACACTTGAGAGGTATTTGCTTGCACTCGCCCTGCCAATTGCAATGGTCGCTGGTGATGCGTTAAGTCAGTGGATGGATCGTGAGGCGATACGTTCTAAGGGTGGTTGGATCGGGGCTTTGATCGTTCTCGCTTTGTTTTCGGGCTTGACTTTCGTGCTACCAAAAGAGGCGATCCCATTACATCCGAAGGAACAGTTTGTGCAGAAAGTTGTGCATATGGACCTCGGTTTCCTAATCCCGATTAGTGGTGGTTCTGGTCCGATTGGATTTTTCGTGCCGACAGATGTTACGATATTTTCTTTTGCGATCGTAATGATCTTATGCGCATTTTTGGTATTCAAAAAACAAGATAAGCGTCTTATTTTACCTTTGATTTTGCTGCTATTCGCATTTCCGTTATTAGCTGATGAAGAATTCTCTTTTGGTAAACTCTTTGGTAACGCTTCACGCCTCGCTATTGATGCGACAGCTTGGGTGAATAACAATCCGGATATTAATCAAGTGATTACTTACAATGACATTGGCGGTTGGGAGCTCGGAGAAAGTAAAAAGTACTATAAACGTTTTTATCTTAATCCTGAGTTTCAGAACTCTACGCGTAAAAAGATGACGGAGTTTGATGGGTATTATTTGGTGGTTGGCATGCCGCCACTTCCGCCGGAGGATCCTTCCATGAAATATTTTGAACAATGTAGAGATGTATACCATCAAACAGATCAAAAGATCTCGGCGGATGTGTATGATTGTAGGGGGGTAGAGTATTAGTCGCAGTGATTCGATTCTTATCGTCTCGACTCGCTTGACGTTAGGACGAAAATTGAGGTAATTTTTAGGTGATTATGCAGCAAAAAAAAGTCGCTCTTATAACGGGTATTCTTGGTCAGGATGGCCCATATCTTGCAAAGTTATTGCTAAGCAAGGGTTATAAGGTGTATGGAATGGTCCAGAGTTATTCCAATTCAAATTTTAGTAATACGGATTATCTAGGGGTGACGGATGATGTTGAGTTCGTGATGGGTGATCTTACCGACGAAGCATCAATTTCACTTCTCATTAAACGACTTCAGCCAAGCGAAGTTTACAATCTTGCGGCGCAGTCGTTCGTCGGTGCATCGTGGGACTTGGCGAAGCTCACGACCGAGTCAAATGCACTTGGGGTTTTGTATTTTTTGAATGCGATTAAGTCATTTTCCCCACTAACACGTTTTTATCAGGCGTCAACAAGCGAAATGTTTGGTAACAGCGCTAAAGATGGATTGCAATCAGAAGACACGCCGTTTCGTCCGCGTAGTCCGTATGCTGTTTCGAAGCTGTATGGTCATTGGATAACAATAAATTATCGTGAGAGCTATGGTTTATATACGGCGTGTGGCATTTTATTCAATCACGAATCGCCTATTCGTGGTCTTGAGTTTGTGACACGCAAGATTACTGATGGTGTCGCACGTATCAAGCTAGGCTTGGCGGATGAAATCCGATTAGGCAATCTTGATAGCAAACGCGATTGGGGTTTTGCTGGTGATTATGTCGAAGCAATGTGGATGATGCTCCAACAAGATACCCCAGATGATTATCTTATTTCGACAGGGGAGACGCATTCTATTCGCGATTTTTTAACTGCCGCTTTTGCGCGCGCTGGTATTGCTGATTGGGAACAGTACGTGCAGACAGACCCGAGGTTTATACGTCCTGCTGATGTCGTTGCTTTACACGGGAAATCTTCAAAAGCGAAAGATAAATTAGGTTGGGAGCCTAAAATGAAGTTTATTGAATTGGTGAACATGATGGTAGACGCTGACCTTGAGCGTCTTGCAAAGCAAGTGAAGTAAATAAGAAAAATTTTTACACTTCGGTAAATGGAAGATGCTTGATTTGATCCCATTGCTGCTCTTGTGTGAGATTTGCGATGCGGCGTGCTTGTGGATAGAATCCTTGTTCAGAAGTCACGCTTTCGATTTTACCTTGCGCGATATCTGATCGGACGAAAAAAGCATTCACCCCTCCTGAGGATTCGCATCCGACAAACGTGTAGCCTTTTTCTTTCCCAAGTTTTACAGCTGCTGGGAGCGAGGTTCCGTAATATAATCCTCCTGCATGATGTTCGAAACGACGGAAATCGGGATTGTAGGATACGGTGATTGGTTTGTTGTTCCCAAGAACACCGTTGTATTCAAGTACGACCACGCGAGGCGAGATTGTGTTTATCGCTTTCCAAACCCAATAATCGTTGCTGTCGATATCAACTGAAAGCAAATCTATTTCTCCTGTGACTTTGTTATCGCGCAAGAGGTTATTGATGTTTTCTGCGGTAACCATAGCGCGGGCGATTTTCATTCGTTCCGCGGCTGGGCCAGGAAGCATGCTTCTGTAGAAATCAACAGCTGATCGGTGTGTGGCTGGGTCTCCCTCGATCCCGAATCCGTTCCATCCAAAATTAAGAAGAAGATTCGTTGAGATATTTTCACGCCCATCGCTTACGCCGAATTCAACAAAGAATCGATTTGTAGTGCCAAGTTTGGAGAAGAGATAGAGCAGAATGCCGTCTTCACCAAATTGGGAATAGATTTTGGCCTCATGATTGTTAATCTCAGCTTTTACCGATTTTGGAGCAAGAAGCTCCGGATAAGTCTTTATGAGTTGCTGTTCGGCGATACCACGAATAGAGCGCTCGTCGTAGCCAAGACGACGGAGTGTAAATTCCATGTCTGATGTGAATACGAGTTTCGCATTTCTATAAATACGACGAAGTTTCGCAGGTACCATTTTTCTAAAATCGATCATATGGCAAGAAGCATGCCTTGGCTACCAGATTCTTTCAAGGCATGATAACGTCTGCTGATCTCTATGCTGATACGGGCGCTCAAGGCATTTAATCGTTTGCCAGTTAATTTAACTGTTAAACACATCCAGACGTTTGGAAATCAAACGAATATACTTAAAGATCAAAAACTTGATTCCCCAGAGGCATGGGATGAGCTTCGTCGTGCACATCCGCAGTTTTCGATTGCTCAAGATCGTGAAGAATGGTTGCGCGCATGTAATATCGAGGTGAAAAAAGATGGCCAAGATGGTGGATTGATCGTGCGCGCGAAAGCAATTGCTCAATTTTTGACAGAAAAAGGTATAACGAGAGTATTTTCGGTTGGAGTAGGGGGAGCTGGATTGGAATATCAGTTAAAAAGACTTTTGCCAGAACTCAAAGTGATTGCGACCGAGTATGCGCCAGAGAATGTAGAGATGTTACGACGAGTATTTACAGAATGTGATGATATTCACACATTTGATATATTGCGTGGTAATTGGAATGAAGTTTCCGATACAGCAATGCCAACGATGCTCATAATGTATCGCGTCGATCCGCATTTCACTGATCAAGAATGGCGTACGATATTTGCCAATATGCATACTGCAGGCGTGGAGGATATTCTCTATATTCCTTGCGGCTTTTTGACGATGCGCTCTCTCGTTCAGCGGAAGTTGCGCATTTTGCGTTTACGGTTTAGGGGGCAGCAATTTGTATTTTCTGGTTATTTACGTACAGCGAAAGTATTTGCCTCGTTTTGGACACGGCTGTATTCGGCACAGACTAGGGATTTTGGAGGGTTAACAGGGTATGCTTTGCATCGAGAGGATAAATAGGTAGGATGGATTTTGTATGAATATCATCAAAACGAAGGTAAATTTTCATGATCATCGCGGTGATATCCGTGACATCGTTTCTGATGTACAGGTCAGTTCAATCGCGCTTATGACTTGTGAGACTGGTTCAGTTCGTGGAAACCACTATCATATCGCTACTACGCATTATGATTATATTTTGAAGGGTTCATTTGAGTTGTATACGCGTACAGAACCAGATGGGATAGTTGAAAGGACGATTGTTGCGGCGGGAGATGTGGTGATGAGTCCGCCAGGGGAATCGCGCGCCTTTAAGGCACTTGAATATGGCGAATACTTATCTTGTACGCATGGTCCTTCACGGAGCAACCCAGAAGATTTTAAAAAAGACACAATTCAATTAAGTGAACCGCTTGTAACCTAATAGCATTTATTATGATGATGCGCGTTCCTGTTTCACGACCATTGGTGGGTCAAGAAGAGGCCGAGCTCGCTCGAGAGGCGGTTGCTCGAGGAGATATTTCAGGAATATTTGGGGCGTATCTACAAGAGTTTGAACAATCGTATGCTGCATATTGTGGAACAAAGTATGCAATCACAGTGAGTAACGGTACAACAGCTCTACATCTTGCACTTGCAACGCTAGGCATTGGAGCAGGAGATGAAGTACTTGTGTCTTCATTTACGAACATGGCTACTTTTTTTGCCGTGTTGTATCAAGGTGCGGTTCCGATCCCGATTGATATCGAAGAAGACACTTGGAATATCGATCCGAGTTTATTAGAGTCAAAGATCACGTCGCGTACAAAAGCGATTTTGGTTGTGCATATTTATGGGCATCCAGTGGACATGGACCCAGTGCTTGAGATAGCGAAAAATCATAACTTGTTCGTAGTAGAAGATGTCGCAGAAGCACATGGGGCTGAATACAAAGGGCGTCGTACGGGTTCGCTTGGGGATATTGGATGTCATAGTTTTTACGCGAACAAAATTATTACGACAGGCGAGGGTGGAATGTTGACGCTCAATAATGACGAATTGTGTGAGCGAGCAAAATCACTCAAGTCTTTAGCGTTTGGAAAGCAGAATAAATTTTTGCATGATGATATTGGATACAATTATCGATTGACGAATGTGCAGTGTGCGATTGGGGTAGCTCAATTGCGCAAAATCGATGAGATTCTGCGCCGTAAACAGGAGATGGCTTCATATTATTTAGAAGCGTTTTCTGGTATGGAAGATGTTGTTCTTCCGGTGCAAAGAGAGTATGCGAAGAATGTATATTGGATGTTTTTACTTGTTTTGACTGGTTCGTTATCGGGGAAGCGCAGTCAGATAATGGCAGCTCTCAAAGAACGTGGTATTGAATCGCGTGAGAGTTTTATTCCGTATGATCAGCAGGAAGTCATTTTTCAAAAACATGGGATGGTAAAACCACAGGCCTGCCCAGTAGCGGATCGTATCGGGGCTAATGGTTTTTATATTCCAAGTGGAACTGATATTAGTAATGAAGAATTAGCTTATACCGCTCAGCACGTGAAAGAAGTGATAGGACTTTGTCGAGCTTCGTGATTGGTATGAAGATTTTGATAACGGGTACAACTGGAGAGAGCATGCCGCCACCATACGGTGGTGTCCCAAAAGTCTCGTTGTTGTATGCGCGAGAATGGAAGCGAATGGGGCACGAAGTAGCGATTACGTTTGTTTACCGTCCTGAAACACCTGATGATTTGGGGGCGAATGCGAAATATTATTTTGAATTCTCTCAAAAGCCAAATGCTTTGATCAAGCTGATATTTTTGTTACGGTATGCATTTGCAAGGCCCTTGTTGTTCGCAAAACTTGTGAGCGGATATTTAAAAATTTACCCTCGTTTGAAGTTTGAGGTATTTCTATACGCCGCTTACGGAATATATTTAGACGGCGTACTGAAGGATTTTGTGCCAGACTTAGTGCTGGGAGAAGCGACACTTATCAAATCATATATGGCGGCGCAGGTCGCTAAACTTCGTGGTATCCCTGTTGTATTCGATACATATGCAGAAATCCATGACCAGGGGATGGGTGTAAATAAATGGTTGAATCGTCAACAGCAAAAAAAATATTGGGAGTCATTTTTATCCCTTGGTGAATTAACAATTACGATTAGTAATTGTTGCGTTGGCGCCCAAGCATATCTTCCGCTTGAGAAAGTTAAGGTGTTTTATGATACGTGCGATTTTAGTTGTTTTCAAGTTGATGTTGTTGAGCGCAGAGAACAGATGCGTGCGCAGATGAGCTTGCCAAAGGATATTTTTCTCGTGGGTACGGTAGGGGCATTTGAGCATCGCAAAGGCCATGATCACTTGATAAAGGCTGTTGCTTTGCTTGTGAAGAAAGGATGTAATGTCGGCGCGGTAATATGTGGTGGTTCGGGTGATGAGACGAAATGGCGAGAATTGGCAATTCAAGAGGGGGTTGTTGATCGGATATTCTTCTTAAAAAGAATATCGGAGTTAGAACTGGTTACATTACATAAATCTATCGATCTTTACGTGAATTTGTCATATACACCGCGTAGTTGTGGATTAGATCTTGCATTGCTTGAGGGGATGGCTGCAGCCCATCCGATTATCGTGTATAACTACGCTGGGCTTCCAGAAGCTATTCCAAATGGTGAAAATGGTATTTTGGTGCCGGTAAACGATATTCCTGCGGTCGCTGATGCCATTCAGACGATTTCGCAACTTTCTGTAGAGCAGCGCGAGTACATGGGAAGGATGAGCCGTGAGATTGCGTTAAAGTCAGATATTCGGAATACTGCGGTTATTAAGCTTGGTTGGTTTAATGATATTCTTACGCAAAAGCATGTCTAACTATATGATGTTCCAAAAACGCGCTTTGATTACGGGTATTACTGGTCAGGATGGTGCCTATCTTGCAAAATTTCTTGTTGAGAAGGGCTATAAGGTATTTGGAGCGTATCGTCGGTCTTCGACGCGTAATTTTTGGCGTCTTCATTATTTAGACGTCAAAAAAGATATTGAGCTATTACCAGTTGATCTTATTGATCAAACATCCATTCATCAGGCTATTAAGGACGCTCAACCTGACGAGGTATATAATTTAGCTGCACAAAGTTTTGTGGGGGATTCATTTAGTGAGCCGATTGCAACTGCTGAGATTAGCGGTATTGGTGTTGTGCGTTGTCTAGATGCCATTCGACAAATAAATCCAAAGATTAAGTTCTATCAGGCTTCAACAAGTGAAATGTTTGGAAATTCAAGTAATACAAAACAAAACGAAGATACGCCTTTTCAGCCTGCGAGCCCATATGCAGCGGCAAAGCTTTATGGACATTCGATCGTTCGTCATTATCGTACAGCTCACTCGATTCATGCGAGTTCCGGAATATTGTTTAATCATGAATCTCCTATTCGAGGTGTTGATTTCGTTACGAAGAAAATCACAGATTCGGTGGCGCGAATTAAGCTTGGGACATCGGAATATGTTGCGCTTGGGAATTTGGAAGCGAAGCGTGATTGGGGATTTGCTGGTGACTATGTAAAAGCGATGTGGTTGATGTTGCAGCAAAAAGAGGCGGATGATTATGTGATTGCAACAGGAGAATGTCATACCGTACGAGAATTTTGCGAGGTAGCATTTTCGCATGTGGGTTTAGATTATAAAAAATACGTGAGGCAGGATAAGGCTTTTTATCGTGCGCATGAAGTGAATTATCTTCAGGGGGATTCAAGCAAAGCGCAACGTGTGCTTGGCTGGAAGCAGAATGAGACTGGATTTGAAACGTTAGTGAAGATGATGGTAGATGCTGATATGGAAAAGTATCAGAACCCAGAGCGATTCATGAAGCATTTTCTAAAGCACGTTTAGAATACTGGCGGTGAATATTATGCAAATTCAATATATTGCCAATATTCGCTTTCCAACGGGATGGGCTCATGGATACCAGATTGCAAAAACTTGCCAAGCTCTGGTTGGCTCTGGGGCGAGTGTTGAATTGGTTGTTTCAGACATGGGCGATCCAACTATTCGGAAAAGTGCTTTTGAGCATTACGGAATTATAGACCGTCAATTTTCGGTGGTTCGTCTCAAGGTTATAGATTTTGGAGTGCGAGTTCCAAGAATGTTTCAGCGTGTGACTTTTTTTCTTGAGAGATGGACGTTCATGCGTTCATTGGGTCGATACTTCTCAAGGTCCGCTCCTTCTCGTGTTATGTATGTTCGAGATGCGTATCTCGCAAAACAATTGTTGCAAATACCTTCTTCGAGGGTGTATTACGAAATTCATTCGATGCCATCAAGGGAGGACGTAATGAGTTTGAATGGCATTGCTGGTTTTGTGTGTCTTACACGCGCACTAGAGGCTCGTGTAAAGGAGGTATTACCAGATGCGAAAACGATTGTTATTCCTGATGCGGTTGATTTGGTAGAATTTAATTTACCGCTTACTCGGTCCCAAGCTCGTGAGCAGTTGGGAATCCCTCAAGATTCATTTGTTGTAGCGTACGGTGGGAACTTTTCCACCTATGGTAATCGAAAGGGGATTGGAGATCTTGATCGTGCTGTTGAGTCGCTTCGTATACATCACCCGGAAATACACCTATGTATCGTTGGGGGAACGGTAAAAGAGTTTGAAGCGATTGAAGGTCGCAAACCCTCAGAGCGATCATTTTGTATCCCATATGGTCCCCGGGAGCAGTTGGCGTTATACTATCGCGCTGCCAATGTGCTAGCGATGCCATTTCCAAATACTCCACATTACGCATTCGCTATGTCTCCGCTAAAGATGTTTGAATATATGGCTAGTGGCACAACGATTATTGCTTCTGATTTGCCGTCGGTACGGGATGTACTGGATGACACAAATGCGTTGTTTTTTCATCCTGATGATGAGGCATCGCTTACGGAAACACTTGAAAAGGCACTCAATCTTGAGTCAGAGCGCCTTGAGTCTTTTGGACGTCGGGCTCAAGAGAAGTCGAGGCTTTATTATACGTGGGATGCACGAGCGAATCGTATTTTGGCGTTTATCAATCAATCGTAAAGTATCTGTTTTTAAGCTGGATTTATTGAGAGTCTTAGTTTACACTTCGCACATGAGACGTAATAACTTCATTGTTATACCGACATATAATGAGCGCAAAACCATTATTGCGCTCGTTCCTCGTATTGTGGAAGCTTTGCCAGAGGTGCGGATTTTGGTCGCTGATGACAATTCGCCCGACGGAACTCAAGAAGCTGTTAAGGAGCTTATGTTGACATACCCTCAACTTGAGCTGTATCCGCACAATATGAAGGCGGGTTATGCAAAAGCATGTATTGATGCAATATTGCTTTTACTCGCGCGTGAACCAGACCTTTACTCCGTTACGATGATGGATGCTGATCTGTCTCATGACCCTTCATATCTTCCAGAAATCATGAATCGGTTAGAGACGCACAATATTGTTATTGGTTCTAGATATGTGCGAGGTGGTGGTGTGTCTGGATGGGAATGGTGGCGTCGAATGTTAAGTGCGGGTGGCAATATTTATTATCGCACGGTAAGCGGATTGCCAGTTCATGACATTACGGCGGGTTTTAATGCGATACAGGCTGATCTTTTACGAAAGCTTGGTCTTGGTAATGCGGAGGCTACGGGTTACGCTTTTACTTTTCTGTTGAAGTATCGAGCCTACATGACCAATGAAGCGAAGTTTTTTGAGGTCCCGATTATTTTTAAGAACCGGGAAGAGGGTGAGTCTAAAATGCATTTACGTATCATTCTTGAAGCATTACGCATGCCATGGAAATATCCGAGAATCAAGCGCACACGTCGTGCCCCTTAGACGGCAGCTCAGCGCGTTTTTGGATACGCGTTGATGGCTATCAGATTCATCGCTGCACGAAATGCGGATTTGGTTTCGTGTATCCAACTCCAGATGTCTCCAAGCAGCTGTATGGAGAAGATTATTTTTTTGGATCTACACAAGGATTTGGATATGTTGATTACGATTCTGATAAGCAAGCAATGGCCGGCGAGCTGCGTCGTATTTGCCGAACGTTAGCTTCGCGTCTTGGAAAGGTGGGGACGCTCCTAGACGTTGGAGCTGCGACTGGGTATTTTGTTGAGCTCGCATCGCAGGAAGGGTGGGATGCGGAGGGCATTGAATTATCAGAGGAAGCAGTACGTGTGGGGCAGCAGAAAGGGAGAAGGCTTGCGACCGGTACAATCGATTCTATTGAGGGAGAGGCACGTTTTGATACGATTACGCTACTCGATGTTTTGGAACATATTCCAGATCCAGTAGCTGCGGTTCGTGAGGCGTATAGACTATTGAAGCCAGGCGGTATTCTATTGGTTAATGTTCCAGACTTTGGAAGTGTTTTTGCAAGACTAATGTCCAGCCGTTGGCAGGCGATTGTTCCACCAGAGCATTTGTCGTATTTTACGCGTTCGAGTTTACGCATTGCTTTTGGATCTGTTGGATTCGAATGTGTTGAATTCTATAAACCGATTAAGACATTTCGTTTACGATATATTATTTCGATGTTGTCGCGCCAAAAAACTTGGAAGTTCTTACGGCATGTTCAGCCTTGGTTGGAGCATTCTTGGATTGGAAAATGGATATTACCAGTACCTGTTTTTGATAATTTGCAAGCGGTCGGAAGAAAGCCCGCAAGTCAGCAGACTCATCAGGCTTTGTGCCCACCAACCAAGAAGTCGAGATGGCTTCCAATAGCTACCTTGTTTGGAGTTATAACTTTCATTTTTCTTGTACCGATCGTGAATGTGCGGTGGATTGCCGGTACGAATTGGCGTGGCGTCGTACCAACTGTTGTAGATGATGATGTTTACTATTATGCGCGTGTCCATGAGATCTTGGATGGGCATTCGTTGATAGGGAATCCATATTTTTACGAACATCGCGATGAGATTAGTCCTGCATTCTTTGGAGCGGATTGGTTGGCATCACCTCCATATTATTTTTTTTCTTTCGCTGTTGCGGCCGCTTGGAATATTCTTTTTTGGTCTCTCGTGACTACTTTGCTAGCTTATTGGTTGCTCCGACGGTTGGGTGCTAGTCCTTGGTGGGCGGTTTTGGGGGCAATTGTTGTTGATTTAACTTCGTATGGAGTGTTGGTTCGCCCAACTTCGATGCAGGTCGTGTTGCCTGCCTTATTATGTTATTGGTTGGCTCTTCATGCATGGATTCGTAAACCAACACTTCGGTCTATGGTCTGGTTGGTGATCGCTACCGCTTTTCAATTTTATATATATTCATACCTGTGGTTGGTCGCTGGTGGGACGTTTATTGCGCTTGGAGCCTTTTTTGTTTTTTCACGTCGTTGGCGAGATATTATATCGCTTTTCTATTGCGGCTTCGCTTCGTTGATTTTGGCTGGACCTGCTTTATGGATGTCTCGTCTTCAGTTGAGTAATCCTTGGTATTGGGAGACGATGTTACGTATTGGGTTGGTGAAAACGCACTTCCCTCCGTTCCTTGCGTTTACCTTGTCTGCTTGGATTATTGCCGTGTGTTTACTTTGGTCGATTTTTTACGTGCAAGCGAAAAAGGATCATGTTGAGCGTCGAAAAGAGGTAGTGATATTTTTATTTGCTGCTGGCTTAGGTCTTGTTGTGGTCATGTTGAGCCCAATCGTGAGTGGCCAAGAGTTAGCCACTGCAAACCATTTGTTTCGTTTTGCTGCGCCATGGGGGGTTATCCTGTTGGCGGTTTTAGCCTCTCAATATCATGCCATTGGACCGCGATGGGCACGTATGAGTGGCGTGTTACGACTATTAGCTATGAGTCTTGTGTTCGTTGCTATTTCATATCCCTTGTCTGACTTTTGGGCTATTCCCGCTTTTGCGTTGATCCCTGCATTAGAAACAAGGAAGCATATTTCAGAAGTGCAAACATATGCCGCGCCTGCTGCGTGGCTTGAATCGCAAGCGACAAGTACAACAGTTGTTTTAGCAAACTCTCTATTTAGTGATTTTGTACCGATATTGACGCGGCATTATGTTTTATTTAATTCGTTCGGGACACTGCATTTGCTATCAACAAGAGAAGCAGAAGATCGATACCTTGTTGCAAATATTTTTCACTCGCCAGACGTTGTTTCTTTAGCTGCTCAATATCGAGCATATGGGGGAACTGGGAATGCTATCGATCAGCCCATGACGCGAAATCGTGAAGTTCGTATCTGTCGATTATTTCATTTATCTTGGTTTGGTATAGACTGTGGATCGACAGTTTCGGATGTCGTGGCTTGGAAGGGTGCTGAGTATTTTGTTAGTCTAGAACAGCGGTATAAAATGGAGATCGCGCCAGATATTCTTGGCGCATTACATCGATTGAATGTTGGATATCTTGTGAGAGATAAACAGAGGGATGAAGCATGGGATATGTCAAAAATACCTACCGCAATCAAGCAATATGATGATGGCAAATTTGAAATATATCAAATTAGTCCCTGAATAATTTTTCATGATTTCTATTTCGCGAATTTTTGGGTTTGTGCGGTCTCACTGGGAGGACGTCGTATTTTCTATGCTTGTTATAGGGTGTGTGGTTGGTGTGTGGCATGCGCTTCCTTTAACAAATATTGTGAATGATGAGATGTATTTTGTCGGGGGAGTGTTCCGTGCATTGCAGCAGAAAAGCATATTCCCGTTACCGGGGGATGTTCCGTATGGGACGATCACATTTTGGTCGAATTATTTCGTATTTAGTGTCTTGCTAGCAGGCTTGTTTGCCATCTTCCGTTTTCAGGTGTCTATCGTAAAAGAGTTCGTGGTACAGCACGTTGGCTGGATGTATGTCGTACCCCGTTTGGTGAGTGCTGGTATTGCTATCGGTCTGCTTTTTTTCGTGAGAGACATCCTACGTCGTATAGGTTTGAATAAGCGTGAGCAGCTATCTCTACTTGTTATATTATTCACAAATTTGACGATGTCAGCGGTACTACACACTGGGAAAGTGTGGGTATTAAGTACATCCTTAGTTGTGATTTCTATTGGATACCTGCTGCGTTCCATAAACACGCGGGTGCAAACGCGACGAAATATTTTTTGCAGCATTCTGACGGCTTTTCTTGCATTTGCGAATTTTCCATTGTGCGGTTTTGCATTAATTGTTATTCCGTTATTGATTTGGTTTCATCGACATGAGAGACGATTACTCTTGACAGTCGTGTATAGTGTCATTTGTAGTATTTTTGTTTCTTTTTTCGTGTTTTTAGCAAATTCGCACAATATCATTACGCAAGTAACGGATATATTTACTGCATATCATCCGCTTACTTCAACGAATGGCTCGCTATCTACGAGTATTGGATTTTGGCGATCGCTTGGTCTTCATGCCCAGCAGGTTGTAAGTATATTTCCTTTGTCTATCTTGTTAATAGTTGTTGGTTTTAGAAATGGCGTCCGTCATAAGTCGCTCATGTATATCGCTTCTGCCTATGCGTGCGTATATTTCCTTTTGATTACCATCCTTGTGACATGGACGAATGATAGTAGTTCGAACATAAGATATCTATTTCCGCTTGGGTTCTTTCTAATTTTTATTGTTGCAGCTTTTCGTCCACCTAATCATAAATGGCTGTATGTCCTAGGAGGCATTTCTCTTATCCCGTATTTTTTGTTTCTGTATCATTTGTCCGTTCCAACAACGTATAATGAGGCTACTTCTTGGATTTTGGCTCACGCAAACAAAGAAGATGTGGTGGTCATCAATCAAATGAATCCCATATTGACTTTGCCGAAAAATGCTAAGTCGTATAGCTTCGTACAAGAAAAATTTTGCGCAACTATCTGCCAAGAGGCGCTTAAGTCCAATCTTAATTCAGAGATCAAATTCTTTCTCTTAGATTCGGAATCGATTGCAGTTACAACCTCACAAGTTGGGTACGACGTTTATCGAGTATCAAGCTCAACAGATATTTTTCCTCATGAAAAACTTATTAAGACGTTTGTGACTGGTGCGGGCAATCCGCCCGAGTTTGACATTGATTACAATATTGGAAGCTATTTTGATTGGCGATTTTACACCATTCGTAAATTTGGGAAAGGAATATACATCTATCACGAGCAAAAGAATTAATGTTGGTTTCTGTATCTATTCGACTTGTAATGGTTGGTCCTTTGATCGTTGTAAAATTGTGTGTGCGGTAAAGTACATCAATGTCCGTGCTCCGATGCGAGCTATAATAACTCCCCATAGCCCATAGAGCCATGCGCCAAGGAGGAGAAGTACGATTTGTATCGTATAGTTGATTGTATTGAATTGCGCCGTCTCTTTCTTTAAACCCTTCGCTTGAAATATTGTTGAGATGAGAGAGCCGGGCATCCCGAAAATTAATGACAAGCTGTATATTTGAGAATAGGGGACAGAGCTACTGTATGCTGGAAAAAATAGTTTAAAAAAGAATGGGATTAAGATAATGTATACGATGATTGTACCTGTAACACCAGCAGCAAATAGGAAAATTTTTGGACCTATTGTTTTACGAGTTTCTGAAATTTGATTAACCGCGAATTTCGGTAGTGCAATTGATTGGACGGATTTCATGAATCCTTTGAGTTGTTCGACGGGGATTGTTGCGAATGAATATATGGCGAGTGCTGGCGCGCCTAGAAAATGAAATACAAGAATGCTATCGATGCTGTTCGCGATTGTGCCGAGAATATCGATAATGGACATGTGCGTTCCAAACGACAGCATATCTTTTCCTACTTTGTTATTTTCGCATTTACGTTTTGCGATGTAGTAGCTAACGAGCAATACGCTACTAGTTCCTAGGAACGCTGCGAATAACAGTACGGGATCTTTTATAAATATAAATGCAGCTGCCATTCCTAAGGATGAGAAGATGCTGCTCGCGATGTTAATTTTTGTATATTCGGCAAATAACTTTTTTCCCGTGAACAAGCTGCTGTACACGTTGGACGCGTAAATCCAAGGGGCAAATATTGAAAGGAGAATTAGGGCTATGGTGAGATCATTACGTCCTTGAAAAGCATAGTATCCGGCACCAATAATCGAAATGATTGAACCAAGAATGCCGCCAATGAGTTTTCGTCGAAATCCGACACTGATACCTCCGTCATTTCCATTCGCGACATCGCGCGCAACAGCAAGCTCTATGCCGGAAAATGTTGTAAGTGAAAACAATGAAAAGAGAGAAAGAAAGTATTTATACTGGCCATAGGTTTCTTTTGAAAGAAAATGAGCGATTAGTATGTATATAACGACTCCATTGAATACATTAACCGCTTGGACAAGAATAACGAGTGATGTATTTTTCGCGAGATAGATATTGTCGGTACGCGTATATTTTTCTAAATGCCGCAATATCTTTGAGATTTGCGCAGAAAATGAATGGAGCGAATATTTACCCATAATTTCAATGGGTCGACTTTTCATCGACCGTGGTCTAAGTTGTGCTTAACTCTATTCGTAAGGTACGTATTTATCAAGTTTTAGAATATTATGAAGTATATATAGGTATTGTATATGCGCAATCAACTCATATCGTATATAAAAAATAAGTTCATTTATTCACGTAAATTCAGGAAACCGCGAATTTGGTCAAATCAAATTTTACGCCAGGTAGCCTCCTCATGTAGCGGAGACGTTATTAATGTTTCAGGTTGGGACGACAATGATAAAGACGGTGGTTGTTATCGCGATTATTTTGTAAACGCATCCTCGTATTGCGTTTCAAATTTTCCAGGAGAACGAGGTTTTCAAGGACGCGACAATGAGATTTTGCTAGATTTGGAGCAGCCTTTGGACGCGCGCTTGCTAAATCGTTTTGACACGGTATTTAATCATACAACGCTTGAACATATCTATGATGTGAATACTGCTTTTCGCAATCTTTGTTTAATGAATAGGGAAAAGGTAATTATCGTTGTGCCATTCGCTCAGGAGATGCATTTCAATAAATCATTTAAAGATTATTGGCGATTTTCGCCTTACGTCATAGAACGAATGTTTCGAGACAACGGGATAACATTGATTTACATCACAGCCAATGAGATACCTCGACAAAGTATATATATTGTTGCAGTAGGAACGAAGAAGCCGAATAAAAATATCGAGCAAGATACCCAGAGCGCTTTGTTAGATGAAAGAGTTTTTAATCACTTAGGTGAGCGGCTATTTTCCCCGTTTTGAAATCCGTTTTTTGATAAATATAGTTTGATGTTGATTTAGTTTTAACTTCTGAGTAAGGTAGCCTCCTATGGATCGCATCGCCATCATGGGGACGGGAATGGTCGGGGGAGCCCTCGATCGCTTTTTCCGTATGCAGAACGTTTCGGCTGGGTTGTATGACCCGCCGAAAGGCCTTTCAGATACTGGTGTTTTAGCCTCTGCTGACGTGATTTTTATCGCTGTACCTACCCCATACTATCTCGACGGAAACGGGTTCGATGAGTCCTATCTCCGAGCCGCGATTCAGGCGATTCCTGCTCCGGGAAAGACGATTGTCCTCAAATCCACCATCCTACCGGGAACGACCGAGCGCATGCAGGCGGATTATCCGCAGCATCGTTTCTTGTTCAATCCAGAGTTTTTGACTGAGACGACTGCGGATCGCGACATGCAATTTCCGACGCGTCAGATCGTCGGATATACAGCTCAGAGTCGTGTGGACGCTGAGCGCGTACTTGGACTTTTGCCACGCGCACCATTTGAGAAGATCATCCCATCGCGTGAAGCGGAATTGGTGAAATATTTTGGGAATGCATTTTACGCGCTGAAAGTTGCGTATGCGAACCAGATGTTTGATCTCACCAAAGCAATTGGAGCGGATTATGAAGTCGTGAAGGAATGCGCAAAAGCAGAACCTTGGATGGGAACGCACCACTGGGAGATTTTTCATAAGGGGTATCGTGGCTATGGTGGAAAGTGTCTTCCAAAAGACGCACGTGCCATCGTGCAACTTGGCGAGCGCTATGGAATCGATTTGAGTCTGTTGAAGCAGGCTGAACAATATAATAATGATTTGTGTAAGAGTCAGGGTTTGAATATCCAATGGGAAGAGGGCTCACCGAAGAAGGGGAAAAGCTATCTCGTGACGGGTGGTGCAGGATTTATTGGTTCGCATTTAGTGGAGGCGCTGATTGCCGATGGCCATCGTGTGCGTGTGATTGATAACCTTTCAACGGGAAAGCGCGAGCGTGTGCATCCACAAGCGGAATTTATTTTGGCGGACTTCACGAATCTTGAAGAGATCAAACCACACTTTGTGGGAATTGACGGTGTGTTTCATGTCGGCGCTTTGCCACGTATTCCATACTCGATTGAACATCCGGTCCCAGCTGCTGAAGCGAATGTCATGGGTACATTAAACGTATTCGTTGCGGCTCGTGATGCCAATGTGAAGCGCGTAGTGTACAGCGCATCATCGTCAGCATATGGAAATCAATCGGAATTGCCGCTCCGTCCAGACATGCCACCAAATCCGATGAATCCGTATGCATTGCACAAATACATCGGTGAAAAGATCGCAGAACAGTTCAATCGCTTCTACGGGATGGAGACTGTCTCTTTGCGCTATTTTAACGTGTATGGTCCTCGTATGGCTGATGAGGGCGCATATGTGACCGTGATCTCGCATTTCAAGCGTCAGGCTTTAGCAGGAATCCCAGTGGAGATTCATGGAGACGGCGAACAAACTCGCGACTTTACGCATGTCTCGGATGTGGTTCGCGCGAATATGTTGGCTATGGATTCTGCAAAGGTTGGTCAGGGGCAAGTACTGAATGTGGGCGCAGGGGAGCGTTGGTCCATCAATTTTATTGCCGATATGTTTGGAGGTCCGCGTCGTTATGTGGAGGGCCGTAAAGGCGAAGCTCGCGATACTCAGGCTGATTTTTCAAAGACCACTGAGCTTATCGGATGGATTCCTCAGGTGAAGTTTGCGGATGGGTTGCGCCGGTTGTTGAATGGGGAGTAATTTCAATAGGCGGAACATAGATCCGCGTCACGTCCGCTAGGAAAGATCGGAGGCAATCGTGTCTGTTCTCGGCCTCTTGTTCGCATTCGCGAATGCTTTCCTAGAGTCACTCATGGACGTGGCAAGGAAGCGAAGCGGGGAGGAATTCAACAAGTGGACGGCGGCGTGGGGAATGCGGTTTTTCGCTGCACTCATTCTTGTGCCGTTCGCACTGTTCATTCGACCAGAGGGGTTTCCGCATGATCATTGGTTTTGGATCGCAACGCTCGGAAGCGTGGCGATCAATACCGTGACGTCGGTTCTCTACATGCACGCAGTCCAGATTGCGCCGCTCTCGCTCGTGCTACCGATCGTCACGCTGTCGCCCGTTTTCATGCTGGTGACATCGCCGCTCATCAATCACGAGATGCCTAGCTGGCTCGGGGTTCTTGGCATTCTTCTCACAACGTGTGGGACCTATGCGCTGAATCTCCACAAGACGTCTGAAGGTGTGTTCGCACCAATTACGTCGCTGTGGAAAGAAGAGGGGACGCGCTCCATGTTGATTGTCGCGGTTCTGTGGGGCGTGAGTGCTCCATTGGACAAGCTGGCGATTAAACATGCGGATCCGTACTGGTACACCGCGGTTTCGCATTCGATCCTCGCGATCGTTCTCTTCCCGTTCATGCTTCGTTTCGGTCAAACGAAACTCGCCATGAGCCAAAGGGGATTGAAATATCTTGTACCGATCGGACTTTTGTCCGCCGCCTCATCACTTTGCCAGTTTATGGCATTCTCCATGATCCTTGTGCCGTATGCCGTTGGCATCAAGCGGACTTCGGTCTTGTGGGGAGTCCTGTTCGGCAAGCTGGTCTTCAAGGAAGACAAAATCCGCGCGCGTCTCGTCGCTGCGCTTCTCATGGTTGCAGGAACGGTCGTCATTCTGATCTCAGCCATGAAGTAAACAAAAACCCTCGATTGCTCGAGGGTATTTTATTTGCTTCACATTACGTTCCCTGTCTGCGTAGCAGCACTCCAATCGTTTTAAGCAGAATCAACGCATCGAGCAAGAGCGAGCGGTTTTTGATGTAGTACAAATCGTATTGGAGTTTTTTGAGGTTGTCGTCGACGGTGGAGTTTGGGGTGAGATAGCGAACCTGTGCCCAGCCTGTGAGTCCTGGTCGTGTGAGATGTCGTAATGCGTAGTATGGCATGCGCTCAAGAAGCGGATTTACGAATTCAGGACGCTCTGGGCGAGGACCGATGAATGACAAATCTCCTTTGAGAACATTCCAGACCTGTGGAAGCTCATCAATACGCATACGACGCATGAAGCGACCAAAAGGGAACAGACGTGGATCTGTTTTGGCATCTGATGTGAATTGCGGACCATTTGGTTCGCTGAGTCCGCCTGCACTTAATACTTTCATGCTGCGGAATTTGTAGAACGTGAAAGGCTTTCCGCCTTTTCCTACGCGGATCTGACTGATGAAGATTGGGCCTGGTGAAGCCATCTTCGTGAAGAGGGCAACAAAGGGAATCGCGATGGCTGTCACAACGCCGACGGGAAATGAGAGAGCGATGTCTATGCCGCGCTTCACGCTTTCAAACCAAGCTTTTTCCGATTCTTTCAAATGATGAAGGAACCAAGTTTCCGTAACATAAGAAAGGGGAATGCGGCCTGTGGCAATTTCTTCGATTTCTGCGCGATCAAGAATATCAACTGGTGTAAAGAGAGATTGGTACAAGACGGATTTTAATTCTGGAATTTCATCTGGACGTACGCCAAGCACGACCGTAGTGATCTGATGCATCTTGAGAGCATCTGCGAATGCATGAAGCCCTGGTAGCCATACAATATCGTTGTAGCGATAGGTATCACCTGAGGTTGCGATAGCGGCCACGACATCTGCTCCGAGTGAGCTTTCACGGAGGAGCTCATCCATTTTACGAAGTTCTTCTGCAGGTCCAATAAAGAGGATGCGGAGGCGAGAAAATTTCGATTGAACAAAACGACCAGCAATAAGCCGCCATCCATATCCGATCAATAGACTGGTCGCGAAGAACAAGAAGAGAATGGCGCGTGGAGCCAGGCCAACGGGGAACAAATAGAAAAAAGCGAGCGCGACGGCGAGGTTTGCGATCATTCCCTCGAGGTATGTCCGAAACATGCGAAACGGTTCGCGTAGCAATGTGAGCTCGTAGAGACCGGCGATATAAAATCCAATGATCCACGCAAAAGATACGACGGTGAATGCGGGGAGGTTCACCATCCAGAGACCTTTATCAAATCCACCGTATCGAACGGTGATGGTAAGTAGGAGTGCGAGTTCAAATGCCACAAGGTCTCCCGTGAGAATCAGGAGGCGTTTGGCGAGTTGGCTGGTGTGTAGCATGAGTGTGGCGGGATGATCTTCGCTCAGGTAAGCTTGTCCCCGATGCGTTTTTCCGTCAAACGGCTTCTCGCTTTCTCTTTCATTTCTTGTCTGGGGAGTCTTGTGTTTGGCGTATCAACTCATGCAGAGACTCTCCCTTCACCAAATGATCCTTTATTCCCGCAACAATGGGATTTACGCCAGATTCATGCGCAAGAGGCATGGGCCGTGACGACAGGTACTCATTCGGTGACGGTTGCGATGATTGATTCTGGGGTGGATTTTCAGCATCCTGATTTGGCGGGGATTCGAGTAGAGGATGGATGGAATTTCATCACTAATACTTCGGATACGACGCCGATGGTTGGGCCTGATCAGGACGATGACGCGATGTCACATGGCACGATCATGACCTCGTTACTAGCGGCACAAGGAAATAATGGAATTGGGATGGCTGGCATGGCCTGGAATATTAATGTGATGCCGCTTGTGGTGTTGGATATGAATGGCGCGGGTTCGGTTGATCATATTACGGCTGCCATTCGGTATGCAGTGAATCATGGAGCGGAAATCATCAATATAAGTCTTGTTGGATTTGAGCCAGATGATGATATGGATCGTGCAATCAAAGAAGCGGCTGATGCGGGCGTTCTTGTCGTAGCGGCAGCAGGGAATACGAGTGGTTGGAAGGATGGACTCGATCTTGATCAGCAACCGATGTATCCAGCGTGTAGCTTGGCCGGTTCATCTGCGATATTAACGGTGAGTGCCACGGACCCGCTTGATCAAAAAGCGCCGTATGCCAATTTTGGACGTACGTGTGTTGGGATTTCTGCGCCTGGTCATGAAATGTTGGGAGCGCATCCGTTTCATGGCGCTGCGCGCGATGCAAGTTCGACGCAATATATCGCTGGTGTGACGGGAACGTCTGCGGCTGTACCACTCGTAAGTGGAACAGCGGCGCTTATCAAGAGCATTCGTCCTGATTGGGGTCCTGCGCAGATTCGAGCGCGCTTAATGGTGACTGCAGATCCGATTGATCCAGTTCAAAAGTCAGATGTGCGATATAAACTGGGAAGCGGTCGTTTGAATGCTGGCCGTGCCTTGCAAGGATTGGTTGCGCCCCGCGTTTCTCAAGGGGATGGTATCCAGAAACTTGGTTTGGCGGCGTTTTCATTGCTTTCGAGATTTCATATATTTCTTCCGTCGCTATGATCCATCGAGTTTCAAGATTCGCCAAAGCCGAGGGCGGTACGTTTGCCCGGTTCTTGGTTGTTGGTGGTTTATCGTTTTTGATAAATATCGGCGTGTATGCGCTTTTGTCGCGTGTACTGTTCCCGAATGGGAATCGTCTTATAGAAAGTGTGGCGGCGAATGGAATTGCTATTTTGTTTAATTTTCTTTTGCACAAAATTTGGACTTTTGGTGGGGCGGTAAAGAAAGATCATTTTCAAATGGTTCGATACGGGATTGTGGTTGCAGGCGCGGCTGCGTTACAAGCGTGTATTTTTGCCTTTGGTCATGGGCGCTTTGGAATCAATGATTTCCTTGTGATTGCCGTCGCAACAGGCATCTGTGCGATCTTCACTTTTTTTGCCCACAGATTCTTTACCTTCAAGCGTTTGCAAGACGTGGTATAATCACCGCATGCCTGCCTCTAGGCCTCTTTTCAACAAGAAAAACATTCTCGTCACGGGCGGTGCCGGTTTTATCGGTTCGCATCTTTGTGATGCGCTCGTGAAAGACAACCACGTGATCTGTTTGGATAATTTTTCTACAAGTTCCGTCGCAAACGTGGAGCATCTTCTTCAAAATCCAAATTTTGAGTTCATTAATCATGATATTGTTCAGCCTTTTGATTTGAATGATTATCCAGAGCTTGATCGTTTTAAGGTGAAATTTCAGGGGATTCAGGAGATCTATCATCTCGCCTGTCCAATCTCGAAGCGGCATTTTGAGGATTTTAAGATTGCGATGGTTTTGACGAATTCCATCGGCATGAAGAATGTGTTGGATGTAGCTGTTTCCAATCAGGCAAAGATATTGTTTGCTTCCTCTTCTTCTTTGTATGGCCCACGTCGAGCGGATCATCCATATGTTTCAGAGTCTGATCCTTGCGTGTTGGATCATTTGACACCACATGGTTCCTACGATGAGGGAAAACGTTTTGGTGAGTCGGTTTTGTATACCTATCAAGACGTGTATCACGTAGATGTAAAAATCGCGCGTGTGTTTCGAACGTATGGCCCTCGCATGAAATTGTTTGATGGAAATTTGTTGCCTGACATGATTAACAATGCGCTTGATGGAAAAGATATCGAGCTTTCATTTCCAGAAGATGCGCGCATTGGTTTATGTTATGTGTCAGATATTGTGGATGGATTGGTTCGTCATATGAATTCATCTATCGATGTGACGGTTTTGAATCTTGGGTCTGATCAGGAGCAGTATCTTTCTTCGGTAGCAGGTCAGATTATCAAATTAACAGATAGTGTTTCTCGTGTGCGTTTCGAGCCGACGACAAATGTGTATGGGGAGGCTGGATTGCCTGATATTGGGAAGGCGCGCCAAGTATTAGGATGGCTTCCATTAGTTCGCACGGAAGACGGACTGCGTCGCATGATTGAATACGCGCGTTCGCATCGTCAGCTTACGCATTCTTTTGGATCTTAATCGTATGGAGAATCCAGTTTTTGAAAAAAAGATCGTTCTCGTCACCGGTGGTGCTGGTTTTATTGGTTCACATCTTTGCGAATCGCTCTTGAAAGACTCGCGAGTCATTTGTCTTGATAATTTTGCTACGAGTCAAGAATCAAATATTGATACGCTGTTGCGCCATCCAGATTTTGAATTTATTCGTCATGATATTAATTCTCCGTTTGATCCAGAAGCGTTTCCTGAGCTCGCGCGTTTTAAGGTGAAATTTCAGGGGATTCAGGAGATCTATCATCTCGCGTGTCCAACAAGTCCAAAACGTTTCGAGCAGCATCGCATGCAGACATTGTATGCGAACTCGCTTGGCATGAAGCATGCACTTGATTTGGCCGTGCGATATAAATCACGATTTGTGCATGGTTCGACTTCGACCGTGTACGGTCCACGTCCTACTGATAACCACGCATTTCGTGAAGATGAAATCGGTTCACAAGATACCTTGAGTCCGCGCGCTTGTTACGACGAAGGAAAACGCTTCGCAGAAACGTGTTGTGCGACGTATACCCAGGTTCATGGCGTCGATGCACGCATCGCTCGTATCTTTCGTACCTTTGGTCCGCGTATGCCTTTGTTTGATGGACAGATGGTTCCGGATTTTGTCACGAATGCGCTCGATGGAACTGATATTGAAATATTCGGTGATGCAAATTTCACTACATCGCTTATTTTTGTCACGGATGTGGTGGATGGACTGATGAAGCTCATGGGCGCTGCAGAGAATATTGGTCCAGTGAATATCGGAAGTGATATCGATATGCCTTTGGTTGAGGTGGCAAATCGCATCATTGAGATGACAGGTTCTTCATCAAAGATCGTGTTCCGAGACGCGCTTTTGTTCATGACTCAACTTGGTTTGCCAGATCTTACAAAAGCGAAAGAAAAACTTGGATGGTTGCCGCTCGTGACGCTTGATGATGGTTTGAAAAAGGCGATTGATTATACGATTGCAAATAAGACTCTTTTGTCGGGGTTTAGGAGCTTTGGCCAGTAACTTGTACGTAATATCAAAATTAGGCTAAGGTTTGAGAGATGAAGGTCATTGCCGTCATGCCAGCTTTTCGTGAAGAAACCCGCATAACTGCGGCGATTTCTGGTATTTTGCCTTTGGTGGATCAGATCGTGGTGGTGGATGATGGTTCCTGCGATGCGACGCCAGAAAGGGCAAAAGAAACGGGAGTGGTTGTTTTGCGGCATGTGTTGAACCGAGGGCAGGGCGCGGCATTAAGAACGGGGACAGAAGCGGCTCTAAAACTCGGAGCGGATATTATCGTGCATATCGACGCCGATGGTCAGCATGCGCCGGAATCTCTTCCAAGTTTGCTCGCTCCCTTGAAGGAAGGAAAAGCAGATGTGGTTTTTGGTTCTCGCTTTCTTGGATTGTCATCGGAAGGAATGCCATTCGCGCGCCGCGTGCTTCTCGTGGCGGCAAAACGGTTTAATGCGCTGGCGCTCGGCGTGCCACGTAAGGTCACGGATCCTCAAAGTGGATTGCGTGCGATGACCGCCGAAGCCGCTCGAGTTGTCGATTTCCGTCAGGATCGCATGGCGCATTGTTCGGAGATTTTGCGCTTGGTGACGCGTTCGAAGTTGCGATGGACAGAAGTGCCGGTGCGCATTCGCTATACGGCCGAGACACTCGCAAAAGGACAAAATGGAATATCACCACCGCTCGCAGCATTTAAAATTGCGTGGGAATTATTTATCGGTGCCTTCTCCTAATCTATGACTATCATTCAAATATTTTTGTTGGTCGCATTTTGCGCGGGGCTTGTCCTGGCGTGGAAGCGAGCCAAGCAAGGAGCGATTAGTCGACGCGAGGCGGTTGCCTGGAGCGGGCTTTGGATTGTGGCGGCCGCAGTCGTGATTCGTCCAGAGATTTCGAGTTTGCTTGCACATAGCGTGGGTATTGGTCGTGGATCTGACTTGGCGATGTATCTCGCGGTCATCATTTTGTTTGTGATGGTGTTTAATTTGTTTGTGCAACATCATCGTCAACAACGTGAAATTACAGATTTGGTGCGTCGTGAAGCGCTCAAAGATATTGATCACGTATGAAGATTGCTCACGTGTGCTGCGTAGTCCCACCGGCCGGCGGAATGGGAACGGTTGCATTTCGTGAAGTGACTGGGCTTCGTGCGCGTGGTGTAGAGGCGACACTGTTCACACCCGAATCACGAATCACGAATAACGAATCGCGCTCGTTTGTAAAATTCATTCCGACAGCATGGCAGTACGGGAACGCGGCTTGGTTAAAGGGGATTGTGAGTTCGTTGAAAGAGTTCGATGTGATCCATTTGCATTATCCCTTTTACGGAACTGCAGAGCGTATTCTTGCCGCTTCCGATTCCTTGCCGCCAATCGTTGTGTCGTTTCACATGGATGCGACGGCACCGTCTTGGAAGGGAATAATATTTCGTTTGCATCGTGTACTCGTGCAGCCTTTCTTATTTTCTCACGCAAAAAAAATTCTCGTTGCGTCTTATGATTATGCGGCGAGTTCATCCATCAAATCGATGATCGATCGTGTGATTGAGTTACCATTCGGTGTTGATCTAGATCGCTATACGCCAGGACCTTCTGTGAAAGCGCGTTTCTCCGTACCAGAAGAGGCACCGATCATTTTGTTTGTCGGCGGTCTTGATAAAGCGCATGCCTTCAAAGGGATTGATGTTTTGTTGAAAGCGACTGCGCAACTTGATGCGAAAACGCATTTGTTAATTGTTGGAGATGGCGATCTTCGTGCCACCTATGAAGAAGAAGCAAAGCGACTCGGGATTGATCGTCGTACGCATTTTCTTGGTCGTGTAGACGACGCGACCGTGATTGACGCGTATCGCAGTGCGGATGTGTTTGCTTTTCCTTCTACGAATGGGGCAGAGGCATTTGGATTGGTAGCGCTTGAAGCACAAGCTTGTGGGTTGCCTGTGGTCGCATCTGATTTACCAGGATTGCGCACGGTTGTTCGTCCGCAAGAGACGGGGATTTTGGTGAAGCCAAGTTCGGTGGAGGAACTCGCGCAGGGCTTGTATCGCGTCTTATCAGATCGAGGTTTCCGTCAGCGCTTATCAGAAGCGGGAATCAACCATGCGCGGCATTTTTCTTGGGATGCTCATCTCGATGGATTGCAAAAGGTGTATAAAGAAGTATGCGTGTTGCGGTCTTAACAAATGCATTTCCACCTGTGATGCGAGGCGGCGCTGGTCGCATCGCCGAACTTCAGGTACAGATTTTGGAAGCGGCTGGATGCGAAGTACGTGTATGGCGACCTGAGGTCTCCTGGTTTTCCTGGATCGCTCCTGTGCGCTTGTTTGCACATCTAGCGGATTTATTACCACAGACAGCTATCGCAAAAGAGATTGTTGATTGGGAGCCGCATGTGATATTGACGCACAATCTTACGGGATGTGGGTTTGGAACGCCGACACTTGTTCAGAAACAGGGCGTTCGGTGGGTACATGTTTTGCATGATGTGCAATTGTTTGAACCGTCTGGTCAATTGAAAGACGCGACAAACATTAGTACTTGGCAAAAGATGTGGTCATGGCTTCGTCTGCGCAGTTTTGGAAAACCAAATCTGACTATTTCTCCAACGGCTTGGTTGCTTGAACAGCATGAGCGTCGTGGATTTTTTGTGGATGCGAGAACTCAGGTGTTGCCGAATCCTGCGCCACCAGTCGCTTTTGCGATGCGTGCGCCACGCGAGATACTCCAACTTTTATTGATTGGTGGTACGAAAGAAAAGGGGAGAGAATTCGTGACTCGTCTTGAATCGCAAATTTCGCATCAGGTGAATGTATTGGAGCATGTCTCCCAAGAGCTGGTGGTGGAGGCGATGCGTGAAGCGGATATTTTGTTATTCCCTTCGCAGATCATGGAAAATCAACCGACGGTCATTCTCGAAGCGGCCTCTGTTGGATTGCCCGTTATCGCATCAAATGTTGGAGGAGTGTTTGAGACGCTAGATGGTGCTGGTATCGTTGTTCCAAAAGATGATGTGCAGGCGTGGATTGAGGCGATTCAGTTTTTGGTTGACCCAGATCATTATCGCGATCAAACAACGCAGATGTACGAACTTGCGAAACAACACGATCCAGACGTGTACGCCAAGCGATTCAGCGATTTGATTAAGGAAGGGTAAATTTATAGACGCGATCTGCGCCATTTCCAAATGATTGCTGCGCTTGAGAGAGGCCGGCGAGCGATTCACTGACTCTTGAAGCGTCCCACCAGTAGTCATTGAGAACGACATAGATCAGTTTGCTTTGTCCGAGTTCGCTCGCATCATGCAATGTGTCCGCGTTGATTTCTGTTCCAACCATCCGGAGGAACACTTGATAGAGCGGACCACCTGTTGGAATTGGATAAAAGAATACATCTTTTGCATAACGCTTGAAGCCGAGTTCACGAACGGCTATGGCGCTCACGCTTTGATTTGCCAGAACGACATAGGGTTCAATCCCTGCATCACGATCGATCCAGCGCACGGCTTCAAGGTCAGATGCACTTGAGCTCCAGCCATGGCTTGCAACAGACGCATCAAAGCGTGGAAGTGCGTTATAAGCTTGTGCGGCATGCCATGAGAACAGGCCGAGCAAGAGCGTAATCGCGGTGATTGCTGAGGCGCGTTTCATGCGTTCGAGTATGAGTGATACTCCCGTAGCGGCAGGTGCAAGCAAGAAGAGTGTGGAGATCACAAACAATCGGTCCGCGTAATTGCCGCGTTCGTATTCGATAAGAAATGCAAACTCGCCGGCTCCTTTTAAGAAGATGCCAGCGATGATCATGCCAATGCCTAGGATGCTCAACAGAATCCAGTCGCGACGTCGTTCAAGATCGTGTTTAATGGCGACTCCTGCGGCGATGAGCATCATCCAAGGCGAAAGGAATGCAACCATAGAGGCCCAATCAGCCCAGAGAGCGACGCGATTTTGTGGGGGAACCATGGCGGAGAAAAACGCTTGAATTGTCTGCGCATCCCACAGATTTGCGATGTTCCAGGTGATGGAGGCTTGTGAGGTATTCAAGAATGCGAATGCGGTTGGAATGGATGCGATGGCGCCAATCGCGAATAGATATTTGAGACGTGGAAACAGAATCGCCGCACAGCCGAGTGCGAGTGGGAGACCGGCGAGTGGGTGAATACACAATGCCCACACCGCGAAAGAAATCGGCACGGCGGGATGCCACTTGTTTTCTCGCGAGACCAGAGCGGTGATAACAGCAACCAAGCCAATGAGATAGGCGAATGCTTGTGGGGTTGTCACAACAAGCGTTGCGATTGGGAGAAAGAGAAGAACCGCCACAGGAAATGCGCGGTATTTTTTCGAAAGCGGAATTAAAAAGAACAGAAGAGCGGCTGCGGCAAGAGGCACAAGAAAGCGGTCGATCGTTTCAAGATTGAATTGTGTGAGTCGTGTAAACCAGGTAACGAAGACGTATTGTCCAATATAATATGGAGGTTTTGGCGAGAGCGTTCCGGTGTTCAAAAGAATGGTTTCGCTTGCTTGATGCAAAAAGCCATCAAATCCAAAACCAACAGAATAGACAAGTGGCGCAATCAGCGTGACGGAAATGAGTGAGAGGGCTGCGAGTGAAGTGACTAGCACGCGTGATTTTGTTTTCCAAGCGGCGAGCCATGCGGCGATAGCGGGGAGAATACAGGCGACAAGCGTTCCAATGGGTAAAAGCGGCCAAGGGGTTCTGATCGCGAGATCAGTCGCAACACCGCTTGAAGCTTTTATGGCGTATCCAAAAGCAATGAGAGAAGGGATGAGAAGTGTCAGAATCCAAATGATCTCTTTTTTGTTGCTTGTTACTTCTTCTACTTCTGCTGGTTCGTGCGTTGTTTCTTCAGGAAGAATCGCGATTAAAAGCGTGAGTGTGAGTCCGAGGCTAGTTGCGTCAGTGACAGAGTTGAGACTCCATCCAAGATAATAAAACAGGGTTTGGATGATGCTTTGGCCGGCGAGAATGACCGTGAGTCCGACGAAGGTTGCTGCTATCCCTTGATTGCGCTTTATGAGACGGCTTCCAAGAGTTACAGCATGATAGAGGACGCAGAACGCTAAAGCGACCGCTCCAAAGAGTGGATTTGCGTTGAGCCAGGCGTTTGCGAGCGCCGCACCAACGGTACATATGAGGATGAGCGCTTCGATCCACCGGCTGTGCATAGGTTATTCTTCCTCACCCCAAATATTGCCGATCATTGTTTTAAAGAATCCTTTTTTTGGTTTTGGTCTTGGCCCTGTAGCGGCTGGAAACATTCCTTCTGGGTGTTCATCCCTTCTAATGGTGACGGTAGGTTCAAAATTTTCAATATTTGTTTTTAGATCTTTGGTTGTCGTGGCGTCTATTTTAGACGATTCACGTTTTGCTGCGTCCTGTGTTTTGCTAAATTTATCCATCAGGGCTCGTTGTTCTGGTGTAAATTGCTCGTATACATCAGCGATATTATGCATTCCCGCGTTCATTTTATGATCAGGAGTATGAGATTTACCCCCTCCAGTTGATATATTCTCCATATATTCTTTAGGGTATCACGCGGCTGAATATTCGCCAGTCTTGCCCAATTCCCGTATCCTTTAGGGGCGATGTTGATGACGAACGAGAATATCGTGCTTGCGCCTCATGATCGCTTCATGGGGGCGGTGTTTGTGCGTTGGTTGCCACGGTTTTTGCGACCGAATCACTTTACGGTTCTTCGTATCATCCTTACGCCGTTTGTATTAGGGCTTCTTTGGACAAAGCATTGGCCGGCGGCATTGGCATTGTTCTTGTTTGCAGCGCTTACGGATGCAATTGATGGTTCTATGGCGCGCTTGCGAAAACAAATTACGTTGTGGGGGACAATGGCTGATCCAGTTGCAGATAAGTTGTTGATCGGGTCTGCGGTAATAGTATTTGTCGCACGTGAGGTAAATATGTCATTTGCTGTGGTGATGGTCTTGGTTGAATTGTTGATCATTGCAGGCGCTTTATACCGGCGAAGACAAGGGAGGTATGCGTCAGCGAATCACTATGGCAAGATCAAAATGTTGTTACAGGTTATTGGGGTTGCTCTATTGATTCTTGCAAAACTAGCCGGTTTACATCTGGTGGCTCCATTTGGAGTGGGGGTTTTGTCACTGGCGATCGTGTTTGCCGTTCTCTCGTTGCTAACGTATTCATCCTGATATGTTGAATCAACTCAAAAAAATAATTCCAGCTCCTGCAATTGGTGCGTATCATTATGTGTTGGCTCGTGTGGCTCAGTTTGCGTATGGAAATCCATCAAAGGACTTGGTGGTGATTGGTGTGACGGGGACGAATGGAAAAACGAGTACCACATATCTTTTAGCAAAAGTACTTGAAGCGACTGGGGCTAAAACGGGTTGTACGACGACGGCGATCATGAAAGTCGCAGACAAAGAATGGTTGAATAAAACCAAGATGACCATGCCAGGGCGTTTCTTTTTGCAGAAAACCTTGCGCGACATGGTTCGTGCAGGTTGTACCTATGCGGTAATTGAAACTTCTTCACAGGGGTTGATTCAGCATCGACATGTGGGGATTAATTATCAGGTGGGCGTGTTTACGAATCTGACTCCAGAACATATTGAAGCGCATGGCGGATTTGAGAACTATAAAAAAGCAAAGCGTATTTTATTTGAAGTAGTTCGGACGGCGGTAGTTAATGCAGACAGTGAATTTGCAGATTACTACGCTGAGACGCCAGGATTAGAACGTGTTGAGCGATTTGGTATTGGAGAAGGGAAGGGGCTTCGTGCGAAAGGTGTGCAGATGCGTGCGGATGGTTCCTCGTTTACGGTTGATGGAATCCCGGTATCGTTGCGATTGCCTGGTGAATATAATATTTCGAATGCGCTTGCCGCTCTTGCGACGTGTCGTGCATTAGATCTTGATTTGAAAAAGCCTATCGCTGGTTTGTCAGAAGTGAGTCGAATCCCTGGGCGGTTTGAGCGCGTGGACGTTGGTCAGCCTTGGACGGTGATCGTTGATTATGCCCCTGAACCAGAGTCGTTTCGTCGTTTATATGAAGCGCTTGCCTTGATCCCAAAGACGCGCACGATTCATGTGCTCGGTTCTTGTGGAGGAGGCCGTGATATTGCGCGTCGTCCGATTCTTGGGCGTATGGCTGCCGAGCATGCCGATATTGTGATTGTGACGAATGAGGATCCGTATGATGATAATCCGCAAGAAATTATTGACCAGGTCGCTGAAGGGGCGATCGCGGGTGGAAAAAAGGATGGACAGAATCTGTTCCGCGTATTGGATCGTCGTGAGGCAATCATGAAAGCGATGGCACTCGCAAGACCTGGCGATTTGGTTGTATTGACCGGAAAGGGCTGTGAGCCGTGGATCTGCCTCTCCAATGGGCGTAAGCTACCTTGGGACGAGGTCAGGACCGCCACCGAGGCGATTCATACGGCCCTGTCTTAATCTCTATGTTATCCGTACATGACATCTTGCAGCTTCAAGAAGGAGAGCGTGTGGTGGCGGTGATTCGCCGACACGCATCTTCAGTGATTCCAGGCTTGGTTGCTGCTGGGTTGTGTATCGCGTTGCCGTTTTTCTTTCTCTTTCCACTTATTCGATTGGGCTTTATTGGGGCGGTTATTATCAGTTTGTTTTTGGCGGGCGGATTGTTTTTCGCTTTAAAAACTTTGCTTTTGTGGGATACGAATGCGTTAGTCGCAACAGATGCTCGTGTTGTTATTGTTCGTCAGAAAAGTCCTTGGGATCGTCAAGTAACAGAGTGGCCACTGTATGGAATGAGTATCACGGTTGAGCGTCACGGTATGCTCGATTCAATGTTTCGTACGGGGAGTATTTCTTTGTTGGGCGCGGGCGCATCGATCCCCGCGGTCATTTCTGGCGTAGCAGGTCCAGATCAAGTGGCAGCTTTATTACAAAAACTTCGTGACGGTCGAAATCCAAACTTCAAAGTCAAAGAGCTCTAGTGCTATACTGTCGAGGACATGCGCCGGAGCAAGCCACACGTAGCACGTAGTACACAGCACAAGAAATGGCTGTGGCCATTAGCTGTTGCAGCAAGTGGCGCGCTTTGTTTACTCGTTGGCGTTTCTACGGTTCGCGAAGGTTTGAGTCAGTGGAAAGTGGATCAAGAGATTGGACATATGCAAGCTGAGGTGGAAAAACTTGAAGGGAAGAAACTCGCTTTGTCAGAATTGATTCAGCGTCTTGATTCGCCAGAGGCACTTGATAAAGAAGCGCGAACACGACTGGACTTGCGTCAACCTGGAGAGCGGGTAATTATTCTTCGCGGAATGGGTGATCCTGGTTCTTGGAACGATGATATCGGCGATCAGCCAGCCCCAACGGTTCCTGTTGAAGACACGCGTCCAAACTCGCAGCGATGGATTGATTATTTTTTTCCGAAGCCAACCAATTAACATATGAAGCACGTCCATTTGCATTTCGAAAAGGTTATAAAGAATCCGAGAATGCTTCTCATGGTTGTTGTGGGTGTTGTTCTTGTTCTCGTGGCATTTGGAGGGATCGCCGCTTCGGGATACGTGTATCACGTCGAGAAGCCGCCAATTGCCTCTATGATTGGTTGGATGCCTGCGGCTCGCGTTGGTTCACAGACTGTGACGTATGCGGAGTACTTAAAGCATGTTGAAGCCCAGCGTACGTTTATTGAGGGACCAGCAAGTCAGGCGCAGGGCGTGACCAGCACGTTTGGAGATCCAGAACGTTCTGCGGCTCTTGAGCGTGCAATTCGTATCGCGGCCATTGATGATCTTGCGTTTAAGGCGGGAATGCAGGTTACGCAACTCGATGTGGAGCGTGCGTATCTCGGGTTGGTTGATCGTGCAGGAACTTCAACGACACCGCAGGAGATTCGTGATTTTTTGCATGACCAATTCGGAATGGATGAAGTCGCGTTTAAGGAGATGGTCGTGCGCCCAGCTCTACTTGAAGACACGCTACGCGCAAAGAGCAGCCAAGAGTCGGGGGATGCCCAGGCTTTTGATAAGACGCTTGAAGAACGTTTGAAACAATCGGATGTTGTTCGATACGTGAAGTTTAAGAGCCTTGCCAACGAACCCGCGTCTTGATAGGATCGCGCGGCGCCAGCCTTCGCTCAAGCTTCGGCTGGCATGCTTGGCGGGCCCAGCCCGCCGTAGCTCCAGTAGGAGCGTAGGCGGGTATCGTATAGTGGCTATTATGAATGCTTCCCAAGCATTAAAGAGGAGTTCGATTCTCCTTACCCGCTCCATCACCCTGCGCACCTAACGGTGCTATGGGTGATTCCGCCGATGTAGCTCAGCTGGTAGAGCAGTGCTTTCGTAAAGCAAAGGTCGCCGGTTCAAATCCGGCCATCGGCTCCATGTAAAACACCGCCCATTCGGGCGGTGTTTTGTTTTGAGGATTTCCCACTGTGGAACAGGAGTAGGTTCGCACCACCCCGGCCACTTCTGTGGCCACCCCTCCTCTGGGAGGAGGGGATTTTCGGAAAAAGATCTCCTCCTCTCAGAGGAGGAGAAAGCAAGAGGCGGTGCGAGCCCATCTCCCTGATGTGAACCTACTCGTTTCTATTGCCTCTGTTCTGTTTCTGTTCTATATTTGTTCGGTATGGAATTCCCGCGTTCACAACGGTTGATTGCTCATGTGGATATGAATTCGTATTTTGCGTCTGTTGAGCAGCAGGCAAATCCGCATCTACGCGGAAAACCATTGGGAGTGTGTGCGTATTTAAAAGAATATGGTTGTGTGATTGCAGCGTCCGTGGAAGCAAAAAAGATGGGAATGAAAGTTGGCATGACGGTGAAAGAAGCGCGTGAAATCGTGCCATCGGCAAAGTTTGTGGAAAATGATCCAGCGAAATATCGCGCAGTCACTTCACGTGTCTTCGCTTTGTTCCACGAGATTTCAGATTGTGTAGAACATTATTCTATTGATGAAGCGTTTTTAGATTTGACGGGTTGGTATCGTGATGCGGCAGAAGCGTCGTTTGCATTGTCGCGTGTAAAGCGACGTATCACAAATGAGATCGGGGATTGGTTGCGTTGTTCGGCCGGTATCGCTCCAACGCGTTTTCTCGCGAAGACCGCCTCTGATCTGAAAAAACCGGACGGGCTTTCGATCATCACGCATGAAAATTTAGATGAGATCCTTTCGCGACTTGATCTGGAGGATGTATGCGGAATTGGTCCGCGCATGCGGCGTCGTCTTGAGCGGATTGGATTTATGACATTGCTGCAAATCAAAAATGGTCCTACGGCGAATTTGATGCGAGAGTTTGGAGTGAACGGATATTTTCTTCAGGCAAAACTACAAGGGCTTGATGTGGAGATGGTTGAACCTGCGGGTGAGCGTATTCCAAAATCATTTGGGCATTCGTATTGCGTTCCAGATCGAGTGAATCGTGAAGGAAAGGTGCCAGCTACGCTGATGCGTTTGGTGGAGCGTGCAAGTCGACGGATGCGGAGTTTTGGATTATCAGCTTCCGGTATTGCGGTTATTGTTGGTGAGTCTTCTTCTCATGCACGGCTTGGCGAACCGGCGAATGATTCATTTACGCTTATCGGAAAAACACTTGAATTATTGCGAGAACTTTGGCATGGAGAACGTGTGAGATTTCTTGCGGTTACGTTGTTTGAATTGTCGCCGCCAAATCGGCAGGTTGATTTTGGATTTCAAGCAAATCGTCGATTAGCCGTATCTCGTGCGGTTGATTTAGTGAAAGATAAATACGGGGAGAGATCTGTTTCGTTCGGCTCTATGATCTCGTTGGATGATGAAGCTCCAGATCGAATTGGATTTAGAAAAACTGAGGGTGTGGATATTACTCGAGTAACATGATGCCTGCGTCTTTCGCAACTGTGCCGCGACGACGGACAGCTACACTCTGTGCGAGTCCAATACAGACGAACACGATCAAAAGGTAGGAAGCAGCGGCGGAAAGAAAAGGCATCGGAATTCCCGTGATTGGTAAGATGCCTAAATTCATACCCGCGTTCACAAAAAGGTGAATCAAGAAGATGGCGGCAAGACCCGCAAGAAGATAGGCGGCAAAGTCATCTTCGGATTCATATCCAAGACGGATAAAGCGCACGAGCATCAATAAAAAGAGGCCGAAGATAAAACAGATGCCGACCAAGCCCATCTCTTCACCGACAACAGCAAAGATAAAGTCGGTAGCTGCGGCTGGGAGGAAGCGTAGGCGGGCCTGAGAGCCTTCACCAATGCCTTTTCCGAACCATCCGCCCGATCCGATGGCGATACGTGCCTGAATCGCGTTATAGCCCGATCCGCGTGGGTCGCTGTTTGGATCGAGGAAACTTACGATACGGTCGTGCTGATATGGTTTGAGTCCAACCGTCCAAATGAGACCACCACTTACCAGTAGGATCAGAGGAAGAATGATCCAAGCGCGTCTTGGAAGTCCGGTAAATGCGGATATTGCTCCCCAAATTAGAATCAGTACGACGGCTGATCCGAAGTCAGGCTGCGCCATCACGATGAGCGCATAGATACCCGTAGCAACTCCGCCCATAAAAAATGTTGTCCAGGTGAGTCGCCCTCGCCCGCGTTTTGCGTAGAGAGCGGCAAGATAGACGGTTAAAAATATCTTTGCGAGTTCTACGGGCTGGAAAGAAAGGACGCCGACACGGAACCAGCCGCGTGTGCCATTTACTTCGATGCCAAGGAGGAGCACGCCGAGGAGCATGATCCCGCCGAAGATGTATAAGAAAAATCCATAGGCTCGAAGATGGCGATAATCCAGAAACATGAGGGCGAGCAGCACAAGAATCCCCACGGCGGCAGTGATGGATTGTTTTTGAAACAAAAACAAATCACTTGGATTTTGCGAGATCCCAATTCCGTAAATCGCAACAAGACCGATAGACGTCAAGGTGACGGCTGCGGCAAGCAGCATCCAGTCGATGCGTTGGAATAACTCAACAATTCGGCCCATGGGGGCACGTTAGCAAAGGAAAGGAGAAGAAGGAAAGGAGAAGCTAGAAGTTAGAAGTTAGAAGTTGGGAGGAAGGAGGATGGGTTGAGAATATTCACATTAGCCTGGATATCGGTTTTGCTGACGCCGCCTAAATTATCAAACCAGTTAATGCTGATTGGGGTGCGTTGACCGGGCTTGATCTCTGTCTGTGAAATCGTAGTGACGCCGACAGGGGTGGTGCCACGGAACAGAAGAACGGTGAGATCGATATTCCAGTAACCGTAGGCGCTTTCATTTACGAAATCGAACGTGGTTTGTCCGACAGTATTTGTACCGAACATAAGATCGTGGGCGTAGGCGACGTTTTCGAATGCGAATTGAGTTCGTGCATTGGCAAAATCAGCGTAATTACTCCCGACTATTTTTGGGTCGGTTCGATGCCAGCGGATGTTGTCGACAACAAGCCGTGCCGTTCTTGAAGATGTTTTTGGCGAATAGCCGAGCTGCGTGAGGTAGCGTTGACTTTTTGGAAGAATATAGCCACGGGTCACAGGGGTCATTTCACCAGCAACGTCAAAGCGATAATCGAATTCCGCCCACCACATGATGTTTGGATTTGAGAGTTCTACTAGGTAGTCCTGATGATTATCGAGAGTATCAAAAACGGAAGTTTCACTAGGTTGAATGGCTTTTGGAGCTGAGGCGGCCAATCCTTGAACGGAAAGCTGATTTTGAATGATATGCGTGAGAACGCGGCTTTCGCGTGGATAAGAGATGGCATAGGCATCTAATAAAGACCATGCGACAAAAAGCCAACAGACAGCGGAGAAGGCGATTAAGCTTCCGTATCCGAGGCGTCGCCATAAAAGGCGATTTCGAACCCAAAAAGACGCGAGCTCTAATTGTTGATCGGTCATCCCTGATCCGATGACGTGGTCTGCAGACATGGTGGTATTGTAACATGTCTTCATTGTTGTTAGATTCTTGCCATTCCCTATGGCAAAAAATGACGAGAAAAAGAAGCAGGCTGGTGCGTACGGAGCTGAGCAGATCTCGGTTCTTGAAGGTCTTGAACCGGTACGTAAGCGTCCGGGTATGTATATTGGCTCTACGGGGCCAGATGGATTATTTCATTTATTGCGCGAAGTTGCGGATAACTCTTTTGATGAAGCAATGGCTGGTCACGCAGATGAAATTATCGTGACGCTTTTGCCAGATGATAAGGTTTCGGTTTTTGATAATGGTCGTGGTATTCCAGTAGAAATTCACAAGCAATATAAAGTTTCTGCACTCGAACTTGTTCTCACGAAGCTGCATGCAGGTGGAAAATTTGGTGGTGATGAAAGTGGTTATAAAATTTCTGGTGGTTTGCACGGCGTGGGTGTGTCTGTTGTGAATGCGTTGTCTGATGAGCTTGAAGTGACAGTTGAGCGTGATGGTGGAATGTGGAAGCAGACATATCATCGTGGAAAGCCAGCAGCTCCAGTGAAAAAAGTTGGAACGAGCAAACGCCATGGAACCACGGTTCTGTTTCAGCCAGATAAATCCATTTTCACGGAAGGGACGAGATTCGATTTTCAACGCGTTTTAGATCATTATCGTCAGCAGTGCTATCTCACAAAGGGGATTAAGCTCGTGGCGATTGATGCACGCGAACCTGGCCAGCACGATGCATACGCCTTCTATTTTGAGGGAGGTGTTGCTTCGTATGTACGTCATTTGAACCACAAGAAACAACCAAAGCACGAGAATATTTTCTTCGTAGAAAAGCAGGAGGGGAAATCTGAGGTTTCGATTGGATTGCAATATACGGATGATTATCAGGAGACATTGTTTGCGTTTACGAATAATATTATTAACCCAGAAGGGGGTACGCACGTTCAGGGATTCCGTGCTGCCGTGACGCGTGTGTTGAATGCGTATGCTCGCACCAAGGGATATTTGAAAGAGAAGGATGACAACTTGTCTGGTGAAGATGTGCGCGAAGGAATGACCTGTGTCATCTCTATTCGTTTTCCAGAACCGCAATTTGAAGGACAGACAAAGGGAAAACTCGGCACGCCAGAAGTGCGTGGAGCTGTTGAGTCTGTCATGGGGGAGGCGTTTGGCATGTTTTTGGAAGAGCATCCAAAAGATGCAGAAGCGATTATCGGGAAGTGTGTGCTCGCACAACGTGCTCGCGCTGCCGCTCGTGCTGCTCGTGACACAGTGCTACGCAAGGGCGCGCTTGAGGGCATGACATTGCCTGGGAAGCTCGCTGACTGTTCAAACCGCGATCCGCAAATGTGTGAACTTTTCGTCGTTGAGGGAGATTCGGCTGGCGGGTCAGCCAAGATGGGACGCAATCGCGACATTCAAGCGATTCTGCCTTTGCGTGGAAAAATCTTGAACGTAGAACGCGCGCGTCTCGATAAGATGCTTTCAAGTGAGCAGATCAAAAATCTTGTGATTGCCCTTGGAACAAACATTGGAGAGATGTTCGACATCACGAAGTTGCGCTATCACAAGATCGTCATCATGACAGACGCTGACGTGGACGGCGCACATATCCGAACATTGTTGCTCACATTGTTTTATCGATATTTCCCAGAGCTTATCCATAAGGGTCATATTTATATTGCTCAACCGCCATTGTTTCGTGTGGCTAAAGGAAAGAATGTTAAATATGCCTACAGTGAAGAAGAGCGAGATGCGCTGATCGAGGAATTGATAAAGAGCAGTGAGCAGAGAGCAGAGAACAATAAGAAAGCCAAAAAAGGTGCCGTAGGGGCGCATGGTGATGCGTCCGAAGAAGAGGTTGTTGATAGTGAAGAAGAAGTCGTGAAAACGGTCGGAGGCGTTTCCATTCAGCGCTATAAGGGTCTTGGAGAGATGAACCCTGAACAATTATGGGACACGACAATGGACCCAGCTGCTCGTATGATGAAACTCGTGAATGTTGAAGACGCGGTAAAAGCAGATGAAGTCTTTGATATTTTAATGGGATCAGAAGTTGCTCCACGTAAGAAATTTATTCAAACGAATGCAAAGTACGTAAAGAATTTGGACATCTAATGCGTTTCAAGGTCTAATAGACAGGTATGAGTCTCCCGTCTCGCCTCATTGTTGAGTGCCCACTTTGTCACACTTCGTACGGAGAAGAGAGTGTGACCATGATAGAGGAGACAGGAACAGGCAAGCTGTTTCATTGTTCTTGTGGTACGTGTGGCCGGTCTATGCTGGCTTTGATGAGAGAGAATACTGGCTATGTCAGTACGGTGGGCCTTGTGACGGACCAAAAGGCGATCGATGCGGTCCGTTTATCTGAACGAGCTGTCTTGAACTCGGACGATTGTATCGCGACCCATATCCTCCTAGAAGAAGAAAGTCGCGATTTTCTTGAAAGGTTAGCGGAAATGAACAAGGAATAGGGCCCTTGACGTCTTACGATTTTTTTCGTAAGGTATCGGCACTTTTTCGAATATATATATGCCATACGCCATTGCCGCACAAACGCGCAGCCTCATGGGCAAGCGCTCCAAGGACGAGCTGAAGGTGATGCGCGTCCCAGCCATTATGTATGGCGCAGGCGTTGCTCCACAGCCAATTTCGGTTGGTCGCAGTGAATTTATTAAGATCTACCGCGCCGCAGGTACGTCTGCTTTGATTGACGTCTCTGTTGGTTCGGCTGCTCCTGTAAAAGCACTCGTAAAGGAAGTTCAGGTCAACCCACTATCGATGGAACCAAGACACATCGATTTCTACCAGGTTCGCATGGACAAAGAGATTGAAGCGAATATTCCTCTCGTGTTCATCGGTGAATCTGCCGCTGTGAAGGCTGATGGTGGTACGCTTATCAAGTCGCTCGATGAAATCAATGTTCGTTGTCTTCCTGGAGATCTTCCAGCAGAAATCACGATTGACTTGTCTGTGTTGAAGACATTCGAAGACTCGATCAACGTTGGTTCAATCACTCCTCCAAAGGGCGTAGAGTTCCTCGATGACGTAACGTTGACGATTGCAACTGTTGCTCGCCCATTGACGGAAGATGAATTGAAGAAGCTTGAAGAGAGTCAGGCTGGTGACGTCACCGCCGTGAAGTCTGAAGCTGATATCAAGAAGGCAGCTGAAGAAGCAAAGGTAGCTGCAGAAGCTGCTGAAAAGGCAGGAGGAAAGAAATAAAACCTTGTGTTACAAGACCTTATCGGTCGAGCTGAACGGTTTCGCTGGCAGATTGCCGGCGGAGCCGTTTTGCTTATCTTGATTTCCATTGGATTATTCTGGATGGCGATTTCGGGAAACTCGCGCCCAGCGACAAATCAGCCTGATATTGCGGTTCCAGCGTTTGTCACCACGACGGAGTCGCTTGTTCCTCGTAAGTTGGATGGTGTTCTTGTGCCTCGTGGGCAAGAAGCGCTTCTTCCACGCGCTGTGATGGTTGAGAATCATCCAGATGCTCGTCCTTTGTCTGGCATCTCTGCAGCAAGCATCGTGTTTGAAGCACCTGTAGAGGGCGGAATCACTCGTCTCATGGCTTTGTACGATCCTACGTCGACTGTGGAGGAGATTGGGCCAGTGCGTAGTGCGCGTCCGTATTATGTTGAATGGGCTCAGGGATTTCATGCTTCGTATTTTCACGTAGGTGGAAGTCCTGATGCGCTTACTTTACTTGGTTCAGGGTTGAAGAATATTACGAATCTTGATCAGTTTTTTAATGGTCCTTCTTTCTGGCGTGACAATGTCCGCTTCGCTCCACATAACGTGTACACAAGTAAAGAACTCATGGATCCACTTGTGGCGCGTAAAGTCGCTACCGGTACTATTGCCGTTACGAGTTGGCATTTTCAGGATGCGGCTACAACTACAGATCGGGGAGACGCACTCACGATTAATGTGAAATATGGTGGCTCATTCAATGTTCAGTGGACATTCGATAAAGAGCGCGGCGTCTATGTGCGCAAAGACGGTGGCACGATTCAAAAAGATCGTGATGGCACAGCGATTGAAGCCGAGAATATCGTTGTGATTCGTACGGACCAACAAATTCTTGATAGCTACGGTCGTTTGAAAGTTCGCACGACGGGTAGTGGTCAGGCGATCGCCTATCGCGATGGAAAGAAATTTCCGATTCGTTGGATTCGCGCATCAGGTGAGCCGATCCAATTCGCTTCTACAGATGGTTCTGAATTCTTGTTTACTCGAGGTCGTACCTGGATTGAAGTCACTACCGACGATATTATTTTTGGGGGATTGGAGAAGAAATGATTTTCAAAATTCGTTCACGACCGCAGCGATCATTGATGATGGAGCAGCTAGCGTTAGGGAAGAGGCTCCTTGCAAACGCGAGGAGCTTTTCTGATTGCGGAGGATCGAATTCAAGGAATATCGATATGTAGGGGAGTGATTTATCACGCCCTGCTCTGGGCGCAATAAATTGCGCCCTTACGAAATCCGCGATTTGTTTAAGAAGCTTCTTGTTTAGCTCCATACCAGTGTCTTTTGTGAAAAGCGCGGAACTTGGTTCAAATTTTGTCACAGACTTTGGCATGATCTTTCTGTCTGTTGGTGGGAGATAGGGGAGATTGGCGCAGATGGTAACGGGTCCCTTTATCATTTTTTGTAATTTTGGGTGCAATAATGAACCTTTGAGAAAGGTTACGCTTGCGCCAAGTTTTTTTGCATTCTTTTTTGCCACGAGAAGAGCCTTTGCGCTTACCTCGCTCGCGATTACTTTAGAACGTGGCGATTCTTTTGCGAGCGTGATGGCTATTGCTCCGGATCCAGTTCCAATGTCGATGTAAAGCTCTGATGGGGTCTTAAGTGCCTCGTCTACAAGTTCTTCTGTTTCTGGGCGCGGAATCAAGACAGATTTATTAACAATGAATTCACGACCGTAGAATGGCTGCGTCTCAAGAATGTATGCGAGGGGCTCTTCTTTGAGCCGGCGTTTGAGAAGCGCGTTCAGTTTTGTGAGCTGCACGGTTCGGAGTTTGGTAATGGTTCGGTTCGCGGCAAGCCAGGCACGCTCTTTGCCAAGAGCCTTCGCGGCAAGCCAAGGCGCGTCCTCTGTGTTCTTTTCTGCCAAAATAAGCCATTCATGCAAAGTCATATCTTGCCAAATCTTACGCGATTCACTAAGATACCGCCACATTTGATTGGACATTTAGCTCAGTTGGTTAGAGCGCACCGTTCACATCGGTGAGGTCGCAGGTTCGAATCCTGCAATGTCCACCATCGACAAGCCCCGCCAAATGGCGGGGTTCGTTGTATCATGATGATTATGCATCCCTTGTCTCACATTGCCGCCAACCACGTTCGGAATATCTTGGATCGGTCCATGAAGCGCTCATCCAGTGAGCGTGTATTGGTCGTGTATGATCGTCAGTCGGGTTTAGCGGCTGTTATGGCTGACGCGTATCAGATCGCGATTCCAGATGGTATATTTTTAGATTTTGACGCAGTTGGTGAGGCGCGTGTGCGTACGGCGATCGATGAGATGAACGCAGGGGACGTAGTTGCGCTTGTCCAATCAACAAACTTTCGTTTGAATGAGTTTCGTGTGCGCATTGAATTATTCAATCGCAAATTAAAAGTGATTGAACATGTTCACTTGAATCGAATGCCGGAAGAGCAATGGGCGACATGGGTTGATACATTGAGTTTTGATCCAGGGGTTGATGGGGTATTAGGGCGATCACTAAAAACGATATTTGATCCTGCGGAAACGGTGGTGGTGGAGTGTGGTGAAGAACGTTTAGTGTGGACGGGCGGAATGGAGCCCGCCAAGCTGAACATAGGTGATTATACGGCTATGCAGAATGTTGGCGGTACGTTTCCGATAGGCGAAATGTTCAATGAAGCGAAAGTATTGGAGAACACGCAGGGCTCGTTCAAGATATACGCATTTGCCGATGAGAATTTTCTCATGAAGTTTTACACACCGTTCATTGTGTTGGTTGAGGGTGGTTTAGTTGTTCCGGGGCCAGATGCTCCGCCTGAATTCGTTGCCACGATCGAGAAGATCCGCTCGGAGGAGCGACCAATTATTCGCGAGTTTGGTTTGGGATTAAATCGTGCGATCACACGAGAGAAAATACTTGCTGATATCACTGCATTTGAGCGAATACTTGGTTTGCATTTTTCCTTAGGTGAAAAACACAGCGTATATAAAAAGCCAGGGATTCCCACGAAGAGCCGATATCATGTGGATGTGTTCCCAGCGGTTGATCGGATATTAGTTGATGGGACAGTTGTGTTTGAACGGGATGCTTTTCTTATCCCTTGACCAAACCAATAATTTCTTATACGTTCGATCTATATGATCTGGGCCGTTGTCATTGGAGTCGTCATGCTCCTGCTCGCCATCGCCATTCAAACATGGGTGATGTCTGTTTTTGAAGATCAGCACACATTTTTTATGGTGATTGGCGGTTTTTTGGTACTTTTTATGGGGGCGACCGCCTTATGCTTTTGGCTTCTGCCAGATCTCAAAGGGGGTGCCAATGTCGGTCAATTGGTTAATTCTTGGGTAGACGGAAGTATCGCGGCTCAGGCAGGTGGTAATGATTTGCCTTTGCTGAAGTAACTACACGATAAGTGGTAAATTCGCGAGCTTCATACGTTCTCCTGTAATGACGCTTTCAAGACGATAGGCTCCATGTGTAGGGGCTTCGATATATCCATTCCATGCAAAGCGTGCAAGACCGCCGGAGTTTACCCAGTCAAATAGCCATTCACCCGCATAGCGTGGTTCGAGTTGATCGATGCCTGCGTTCACACCGAGGAGCCAATTTCGATTAAAATTTTCCTGAGAGCCAACCGTCGGAGCCATGATGATTGGCAGTCCTAACCCCGCATAAAACGAAAGTTCGCTTGGCTTCGTCCACAGAATGTCGGTGGATCTTAGTGTTTGCGCGAAACTACGGAAATAGGTTGGGCGATCATGATAGGCGTGGATATGAAGCGTTTTCTCAAATGTCCGTTTTAAGCCTAGTTTGATTGCTGCCTCTCGATAAAAGGTGGCAACTTCTTCGCGTGTACCTGCTTCAAGATTGAGACGTAGATCGCCTTTGAGAATTTGTTTTCTTAAGCCGATCATGAGATCTGCCCCAATCTGTTGTTGGGCGCCAGCGCCTCCGACACAGAATGTGAGTGTGAGTGGATGCTTTTTTTTGAAGTTGCACAATTGCGGCCCCATGGTGTCTTGAAGAGTCTTTTGATATTTCTGGATAAAGATTCCATTCGGATCAAGATTGCAAATACGTGCCGATAAGTCAGATTTCAAAATCGTGGAATCGATTCCACCGACACTTTTTTTCGGGAGAGGAAATCCCGTAAGAAAGATATTTTCATCTCTCACCCCGTAGAGTTTTAGTCGTTCAACCACGCGTCCGTTTGCGGCAAAGTATTTTATTCTGGATTTTTTTGGATCAAGTGGTGCCCATGCGCGAGAGATGTCGGCGTCACAGGTAACGATGTAGATATCTCCAGGGTAGCCGTGCTCTTCGGCGGCAAAAGCGGGGAGAAAAAATGTTGAAACAAAAGGAAGCGGATGTTTTGAAAGCTTTTCTACGAGGTGCCTTCCAAGTCCGTGCTTACGGATGCTGCGATATATTTGGCGTACTTGAAAACTTGGTTTGCTTAAATCACGTCGAGGATAAAACGTTGGAATGCTTTGAATGTCATCAAGAATACCGAAAAGAAAAGGACCGAGTATGGGAACTGGTTTTAATCGAGAGACTTTTTCGTAGAGATCGCGTGTGTTGTTCCAGAGCGCGCGATCACGATCAGGAATCCCTGGATAGGCATTCGCGGTGATGATTCCACCGGAGGCTAAATCTTCAATTCCATAGGCGGCACGCTCATGGCCGTACCCCATGTTTACGGATATTACCCAAGCTTTTTTGTGCGAGAGAACAGGCATCGCACACATTATACCATTATTTTTTCGCGACGCGTTTTTTTGATGGTTTGTTTGGGACTGTATCGAGCATGTCGAGCTCAGCAACGTATGTCTCAAAATCTTTGCGGTAGCGTTCTTCTACCTTTTTCTCAAATGCGTCTTCTGAGTACTCGGTTCGTTTTGATCCAAGATCGCGCAAAACAGCACGACGAGCGCGAAACCATGCCCACTCATCCGTGAAGGCATACCAAGCGAAGTTCCAGAGTTCGTCATCTACTTGATGTTCAATCTCATGCGCTGCTTCTTCAGAGAGGCCGAGGGCATGTTCGATGGCGTGGAGTACTTTTGGATATTCAACTTCTTCAAGACCTTCTTCATGGCGCACTTCGTTTTCTACAAGATGGCGCATCATGAAGCCGCGATGGATTTCTGCGAGCTCTTTTTTTGGGAGCGTAATGGATGCGTAATCCACATTCATATTATTTTGGATAGACTTTTGCGGTGATGGTGAAGCAGGTTCGTTCAGAGTTATGCTCCCAGAATGCGCTGCTATTGTAAGGTTGTGCGTATTGGTTTGGATCTTTTGAGATGCCACGTGAGTCTGTCGTGAATGTGGCACAGAGACGATAGGTGCTCGTGCTTTCAACGGCGTATTCGTATGGGGTCATGGTATCTGGATCAACGATCGAGCTTACGTAATACGCATCACGAACGCGCGTGAGCGATTCGAGTGTTGGTGGGAGAGCGGATGCGTTTTGATTGTAGTAATTGTCTATCGCGTTTGAGATGCTTTGGAGATCTTGGATGCGGCGATCGTCCAAGCGACGTGCGCGTTCTTTTGCGGGTGAACCAGAAATCCAAAGACCGATAAGAGCTGTACTCGTAACGACGAGAACGATGAGTGCGGCAAACAATCGAAATCCAGGTGAATTGTATCGCATATTAATGTTCCTTTTCTTCACTGCGAAGATCCCACAAGTAATAACCGAAAATTGAACCTGCGATGGCGAGCACGACGAGAACTTTTAACACGAAACGCAAGGTGAGTTCACCGCCAAGCAAATACGTAACGAGTGTGATGAGGTCGCCGATGATAATTCCAGCGGCCACGAACATGGTGAGATAGGTAAGCCACTTGCGAACCTTTGATGAACGCTTGTCTGGGTCCTCTGTGATTGCGCGTTGCAAAAGATAGGCAACGAACAAGAAGACTGGAAACGTAATAACGAGTGCTGCGGTGGATGTGCGGATTGTTTCCGTGGATGCGATTAGCATGTAGTCGTATGCTTGTGCTGCATCCGGGAGCCAACGATTGATGAACTGAAACAAGAGCGTGCCAAAGCTGAACGAGGAAATATAGAGGGTGAGGAACATCACCAAATACATGAAAGCCTCACGAGCCGAGAGGTATGGGCGACGTTTTGGCACGGCGATCGGGAAATCGATCTCCGCATAAGCCTCGAGGGCATTTTTGACCTCGTCTGGTTGCCAGCCTGATTTGAGAAGGGCATTTTTCATGTCTTCTCGTTTCAGGCCTTGGTTTAGCCCTTCTTTGACGAAAACTTGCAGTTCGTTGTTCATACTCTGTACTGTATCCGTCTCTGGATCCTTTGTCCAAAGGCTTTTCCCCAACCCCCTATGACCGATATCAAACAACAATCTCTCGAGCTTCACGCGGCAAAACGTGGCAAAATTCGTATCCAGCCCACCGTGGATGTGGAGACGATGCGCGATTTGTCTCTTGTGTACACGCCAGGTGTAGGAGCGGTGTGTCAGGCGATTGAGGCTGATCCATCTTGCACGAATACGTATACGTGGCGTGGAAATACCGTTGCTATTGTTTCTGATGGGACCGCGGTACTTGGATTTGGTGATATTGGCCCGCTCGCCGTGCTCCCAGTTCTCGAGGGGAAGAGCGCTATTTTTAAGAGATTTACAAACATTGATGCCGTTCCAATCGTCCTTGCCACAAAAGATGTGGATGCGATTGTGGAAACGATTGTGAACTTCGCTCCGAGTTTTGCTGCGATTCAGCTTGAGGATATTTCGGCGCCACGCTGTTTTGAAATTGAGCGTCGTTTGATGGAGCGTCTTGAGATGCCCGTTATGCACGATGATCAGCACGGAACGGCGATCGTGATTCTGGCTGGATTGATGAATGCCCTTAAAGTCACAAATCGCAAAATGGAAGAGGTGAAAATTGTGATGAACGGCGCAGGTGCAGCGGGGATTGCGACGGCGAAACTATTATCCGTGGCGGGTGTGAAAGAAATTATTATGTGTGATCGCCAAGGGGCGATTTATGAAGGCCGTGAAGGATTGAATGATGAGAAAATCATGGCTGCGGGTTTTACGAATCGTGAAAAACGCGCAGGAAATCTTGCGGAGGTTTCATTGGGAGCGGATGTATTGATCGGCGTAAGTGCTGCTGGCGCTTTTACGGCGGAAATTATTCAGGGGATGGTCAAGGATCCGATTGTATTTGCATTAGCGAACCCTGTTCCAGAAATTATGCCTGATGTGGCAAAAGCAGCGGGTGTAGCCGTACTCGCGACTGGACGTAGCGACTATGCGAATCAGGTGAATAACGCCTTGTGTTATCCAGGCTTGTTTCGTGGAATGTTGGATCATGGAATCCAGCGCGTGACTGATGAGATAAAGATCAAAGCTGCTAAAGCTATTGCGGGATCTATTGAGCATCCGACCGCTGATCTGATTATCCCATCGATATTCCATCCAGGCCTACACGAACAGGTAGCAAAAAGCGTGGTATAGAAAATACAAACCGAAATTTTCCCTAGCTGCCGTGAGAACCCCTCCCTGCCCTCCCCTTGTGCTCAAGGGGAGGGTTCTGTGGGTATTGACAAAAACGCGAAAAATATGGAACGCGGTAGAGAATGAATATTCGATATAATGATCCGAAATACAAAGAGCGTAGAAGAGAGTTAAGAAAGGGGATGACGGATGCAGAGCGTGTTTTGTGGGAGCGTTTAAGACAAAGAAGATTTTTAGGACTCCGTTTCTTGCGTCAATATGGAGTTGGGCATTTTATTTTGGATTTTTATTGTCCACAGGTCAGGGTAGCGATAGAACTTGATGGTGATTCGCATACAGATGAGGGAGCAGTTCGTGATCAGGAGCGAGATGCGATATTAGAATCAGATAATATTCAGGTGATTCGCTTTTGGAATCAGGATATATTTGAGAATATTGATTCTGTTGTTCGAAGTATCGCTGATGCATGTACCTTTGTTCTTTTAAAGCGTCTCCCTTGAGTACAAGGGAGAATGAGAGGGTTCTCACGTATTTTGAGAAAGTTCTCACTTGATTTTGCGCATGTTCCGCTGTTTCCGCGCTTTCCTATTGTTTGCTATAATCCGTTCATGATTGTCCTGGAGCACGTATCAAAGACCTATCATCCACAGTCGATTGGTTTAGACGATGTTTCCTTGCGTATTTTGCCGGGTGAGTTTGTGTCGATCGTGGGGCAAAGCGGAGCAGGAAAAACAACGCTCGCGAAATTGTTGATGGCAGAAGAGCAGCCGTCTGCGGGACGGATTGAAATTGGCGGATGGGACATCACGCGCATTCGTCCGAGAGAAATTCCAGAACTACGCAGACAGATCGGCGTGATTTTTCAAGATTACAAACTCCTTCCAAAGAAAACGGTATTTGAAAATGTTTCATTTGCGCTTGAAGTGTCTGGCGCGCCTGGGTCTTATATTCGAGAGGTCGTGCCGCAGGTATTAAAAATTGTAGGACTGGATGAACGAGAGCATCGATTTCCACGACAGCTCTCTGGAGGTGAACAACAACGCGTCGTGATTGCGCGTGCTCTTGTGCATCGTCCAAAAGTATTGCTTGCGGATGAGCCAACCGGAAACTTGGATACGCTCAACACGCAGGACATTATGGATCTTCTTGTGAAGATTAATGCGTTTGGAACAACGGTCGTGTTGGTGACGCATAATCGTGAGGTGGTGAATGCGCTTCGACGTCGTGTGATCACGTTGAAGGATGGCCGCATTATTTCTGATCATCAACACGGAAAATACACGTTATGATGATCATGGCTTGGCGAATTTTTACAGCTTCCTGGAGTCATGTCTGGAGGAATTTGTGGATCGGTCTTGCGACCGTGATTGTGTTTACGGTCGCGCTTCTATCAGTAAATGTGTTGATCGCGACAAATGTATTATTGGAACGCGCAGTAACTTTTATTGAAGATCGTGTGGATGTGACGGTGCTGTTTCAACCGAACACGCCACAGGGTGTTTTAGACCAAGCGAAGTTTTATTTGACTTCTTTGCCGCAAACGCAATACGCGAAAATTATCACAGCGGATGAAGCGTTAGTTGCATTTAAGGAACGCAGTAAAGGTAATCAAAAAGTATTAGATGCGCTCGGAGAGTTGCCCGGAAATCCACTAGGAGCAGAGTTGGTGATTAAAGCGAATGACTCTTCTGATTATCCGTTTTTGCTTGATGCCGTTCGCAATCCTCAATATTTGCCTTTCATTCATACATCTTCGTACGAGGATCATCGTGACGCGATTTCGTGGATTCAAGACGCGGCGCGCTCATTGCGCTTATTCGGTTCTGCGCTTGTCGCGATATTCGTCTTCTTTGGATTGTTGGCGGCGTTCAATGCAATTCGTGTGGCGATTTACACGCAGCGTGACGAGATCGCGATCATGCGTTTGGTTGGTGCATCTTCGGCTTATATTCGCTGGCCATTTGTTCTTGAGGGCGTGTGGTTGGCCGCATTCGCTTCCGTGTTTACGGCGATCTGTGTAGGCTTGGGAATTGTGTACGGCGAACCAATCCTGTCTCGATTTTTTGGAATGGATGTAGGACTGCAAAGTTTTTATCTGAGACAGGGAGCGATCTTGGTACTTGCTGAATTTGGAACAATCGCTGCATTGTCTGGATTTGTTTCATGGATTGCGGCAGGCCGATATATTAAACGCTGATATGAAAGAGCACTTTCCTTCAGAATCTCGTGAAGAAGCGCGCACACAAGAAGCGGTGCGTAAAATTTTGCAGGGAAAATTAGGTCGGTCGGCACGTAGGTCGGGTGAGCTGATCGGTATTAGTCCGACCGTATTACCAAAATTACTAAAGGAAGATGCCGTTCAACGAGGGCCGGTTACATTCGATGGATTTGATGATGTGGGAGAACTGCGTGAAAATTTAGCTGATGTAATTCGTACGCTTTCAGCTTCCGTAAGGATATCGCGAGTCGCGGAGACGAGATCGGTAAACGGAAAAGAGATTGTTGCGGAATATCGAGAACAGCCAGTTGGTCACGTTCGAGTAACGGTGCGACCTGCAGGCTATCGAGAAGATATGACTACGCCAGCAGAAGTTCTTTCTTTATTGAGGCGTGAACTTTTCTTTGGATCAGAGTTGTTAAAGAAGGGCGTTGCTTTTGAAGAATTCTGTCTTGTGGATGCGGTTCGAACGAAGTCACGAGAGGAATGGATGAAGCAAGCCTATATTTCATTACGAACACGACCAGATCTTTCTAATAAGGAAGCCATGGAAAAGCTCACTCTTATTATCCGCACCATTCTTGCGGGAGAAAAATCCCTATGATGTTCATGTTTGATATTTCACGTGCTTTGCTCGCGGAGATCGGTCTCGAGCGAGGAGCTTTGCGTCAGCTCGTTCTCACGAATATCGGTGAGCGTGTATTGGAGCCTTCCATTACTTTGTGGCAGACGCGTGGAATCCCAGTACCAAAAGAAATGGGGGACGCAACGTATTACGAACATGTATTGCCGCGCGATACGGGTTTTGCGGTGGCGCTTACGTCTTGGGCAAACATGAATGGCTATTGCGTGATAGACACGCCAGACAATGTGATCATGCTTTGGGAAATGCTCGCACGTTTACCGCTTGAGCCATCAGAGCGTTTTTCGTTCTTGCTCGCGATTCGTCTCACGCCACCGTCACAGTACGTGGAATGGAAAGCCTGTTTAGATGAGGCGGAACTAGCCTGTTCACGCGATCGTAAGCCGGTGCGAGCCTCGGTGGATCACATTAAACAAAAAATGGAAGCGCATATCACGCGTCCATTTCGTGTGTAAAACTCTCTAATTACTTTTTTGCAGTTGCCCCTTCAACGATCTTTTTTGTTTCATTGAGAAATGCGGTACGTGCACGTGCAACAGACTTTTCGTAGGACTTGCGAGCAGCTGCAACGCCACGGCTTCCGAATCCACAATAGGGTTGAAGCATTGCGTCCCACGTCATTTCGATTTTGAGCGTGTAGTCTTCTGCGGCTTGGGTCTTTTCAGCTTTACGTTGTTTAATGTCTGTTTCCATCTGGCTAACAGTCTTGTCATTCAATGCTTGCATGGCAGGTGTATTGCATCGCGATGCAGATTCATCAAACATCTTTTCATCTGCTCCCTTAATGGAGGAGACGCTACGGGCTTGAGCGAACGGGATTAGTGAAAGGGATCCAATGCCCGAAAACGCTATAATGGCTGCGGAAATAATGAGTTTATTACGCATATTTGGGTAAGATCTACTTTAGCATGTGCCATTTTGACTGGCTAGGGAGGTGTGGATAGTTCACGAGGTCTGTTTTTTTGACCAATTTTAAAAAACATGCAAAGATCTTGGCGGTTAAATTATGAGTATTTTCTCTTGGAGACGGCGTGCCGTCGTGTATCTCACCAATCTCGTCGTGATTGGGACAGGTGCTTTGCTGGGGTACGGCATTGATACGTTTTTCATCAAAGATGGTCGGCATCTTGGATTGATTGCTGGAACCCTCTTTTCTTTCCCGGTGTCCATGGTATTAACGGTTTATTTTGTTCGGTCCTCATTTAAGAAAACTCCCGTCAAACTCTGATCTATGGAAGAAGTCGCCTTGGCAGCCCATACCCAATTTCATCTTGGCCCCGTTCCTATTACGGATGGGGTTTTGGCTGGTTTTGGTATCACGCTGACTTTGGCGATACTTGTTCCTCTTTTGATGCGTGGCGCAAGCGTGATTCCGACGCGTTTTCAGGTGGCAATGGAAGCGTTCATGGATTTCATGATGAATTTGTTTACGGGTGCATTCGGTTCAGAAGAACGTGCACGAGCATTTTCGCCATTATTGTTGAGTATCATGATTTTTATTGCGGTAGCGAACCAGATGTCGTTCGTGCCGTTTGTCAACCAGATCGTGCTTGGTGAGCATCGTTTATTTCGCTTACCTACCACGGATTTGTCTGCCACGATTGCGCTTGCCTTGCTTGTCTTTTTGATTGCGCATGGAATCGCGTTTTCCGTGGCACCATTGCGACATGTAGGGGATTACATTAGAGTTGGCCATCTCTTTCATGCGAAGACAGGTTCGCAGCGCATGTTAGCGGTGATTGAGATCTTGCTCGGTCCGCTCGAGTTGTTGAGTGAAATCGCGAAAGTGCTTTCACTGAGCTGTCGTTTGTTTGGAAATATCTTCGCCGGTGAAGTGATGGTAGGTATCATCACGGGGCTGTCGACGTATTCGCAGTTCTTTGTGGTGTGGCCAGTAAACTTGCTTGGGATCTTGGTTGGGTTTGTGCAGGCGTTCGTCTTCACATTGCTTTCGACTTTGTTGATTGCGAATACCATTCGTCCATACCTCGATATTCGAGATGCACGGCTAGGGAAAAAGACTGAAGGATCGACCGAGCTTCACTCGGTCCATCCTTGACCCTTACTCCTTAGGTATTATTCATTGTTTTTCATTGTATGGAACCACTTATTGCAAAGATGTTTGCTGCCGCGATCGTCATGGGCGTTGGTTCGATTGCCCCTGCGTTCTCCGAAGGTTGGATTGCTGCAAAGGCGATGGAAGCCATTGGTCGTAACCCAGCTGCTTCTGACAAGATTGCTCCAAACATGATCGTGGCCATGGCCATTGCTGAAACGGCCGCCATTTTCTGTTTCGTGATCGCGCTTATCATTTTGTTCGCGGTCTAATTCTTCGACCGGACTCGTATGGAAGCTTTACAGGTGTTGGGTATCAATCCTTGGTCCATCCTTTTGTACATGGTGAACTTTGGGTTGCTTCTCGCAGTCCTTACGCGCTTTTTGTACAAGCCGGCTTTGAAGTTTCTTGATGAGCGCCGCGAAATCGTGCGTGCAAATCTTGAAGAGTCCGAGACACTAAAGCGTCGTTTATCTGAAGAACAGCAACGCAGTGAAACCGAAGGCCGTTTGATGGCTTCGGAAGCTGCGCGCCAAGTGGCTGCTGCTCGAGCTGATTCTGAAGCAAAGTCACGCGTACTCATGGCGGAAGCGGAAGCCAAGCGCGAAAAGATGATGTCGGACCTTGATGCCGAGATCGCTGATCGCAAGTCCAAATTGATTGGAGAAGTCGAACAAGACATGTTGCGCCGCATTGAAAAAGTGGCGATGAGTGTTTTGGTTGATAAAGTGCCGGCAACCGTTGTAAGCGAGAGTGTGAATGAGGCTTGGAAAGAATTAGCAAAATCATAGTCTATGATTGATTTGCTGCGTTCCGCGTGGAAAGAACTTCCTGAACCATCACCTGTTGATGCGAAGGAATTATTGCGCGTGCTTCGCGGTGGATTTGTCTCAAAGCCTGGAGCATTTTTGCAGGCATTGCGTAAGCAGGTATTTGCGTCTGTGAAGCCGGAAACATTTCGAAGTGCTCAAGACTTTTTGCGCCGAAGCGGTGGAGTAGCGGTTGCGACCGTGCAACTTGCTACTGATCCTGGTGTGCGAGCGGTTCAAGAGATGACGAAGGAGTTTTCGGCGGATGGAAAGACGCTCGCCCGCGTCCGTATCGAACGCGATTTGGCCGGAGGTGCGCGTCTATTCCGTGGTGGTGTTATGAAGGATATGAGCTGGAAGGGCCGGGTCCGACAAATTGTTTCGAAAATCACCCACTAAATTATGTCACGCGACTCACTACATGGTTTTTTGAATGCGATCGACGAGGCGTTGCAGAAGATGCCGAATGCGGCTACCGAAGAGCGCGCTGGTTTGATCGAAAGCTGCCGCGACGGCGTCGTGCGCGTGTCTGGTTTACCAGGCTTGTGCATGGGCGAAGTTATTCGTATTGAAGGCGCTGATGTTGACGCGCTTGTCATGGAAGTGGATCGCGATGGCGCTTTGGCCGTTGTGCTTCAGCCTTCTGAGTTCGTGCGTGAAGGTCAGGCTGCTCGTTCTGATGGACGCTTTCTTACGCTTGGCGTAGGCGAGGGTTTGCTTGGACGTGTCGTTGACCCACTTGGTCGTCCATTGGATGGACTTGGAAGTGTTGGAAAGACGAAGAACGTCCCACTTGAATCCATGGCACCAGACGTGATGGCGCGTGCTCCTGTTGCTGAACCTCTTCAGACAGGAATTGTTGCCATTGATGCATTGATTCCAATCGGACGTGGTCAGCGCGAACTTATTATCGGAGACCGTCAGACAGGAAAGTCTACGGTTGCACTTGATACGGTTTTGAACCAGAAGGGGAAGAACGTGAAGTGTGTGTATGTAGCGATCGGTCAGCGTGAAGCTAAAACGGCTCAGGTTGTGCAGATGTTGAAGGATCAAGGCGCTCTTGATTACACGGTTGTGGTCGACGCTTCTGCTTCTTCACCAGCGGTTTTGCAGTATCTCGCCCCATACGCCGGTGCGTCTATTGGTGAATATTTCATGAACAAAGGGGAGCATGCACTCATCATCTTCGATGACTTGTCTAAGCACGCTGTAGCGTATCGTGAAGTTTCGCTTTTGCTTCGCAAGCCACCAGGACGTGAAGCGTATCCAGGTGACGTGTTCTATCTCCACTCTCGTTTGCTCGAGCGTGCGGCAAAACTTTCTCCAGAAAAGGGTGGAGGATCGCTCACGGCTTTGCCAATCGTAGAAACACAGGCAGGAGATATTTCTGCGTATATTCCAACGAACGTGATCTCGATCACAGATGGACAGATTTTCTTGGAAGCTTCGTTGTTTTATCGCGGTATTCGTCCAGCTATTAACGTTGGTGCTTCGGTGTCACGTGTGGGTGGTGCTGCACAGACGCACATCATGAAGAAGACGTCTGGTACGGCTAAGCTCGATCTTGCGCAGTTCTCTGAGCTCGCGGCATTTTCACAGTTCGCATCCGAATTGGATGCGGCTACGAAGAAGCAGCTCGTGCGTGGAGAGCGCGTCGTGGAAGCGTTGAAGCAGAAAGCGCAGCGTCCTCTTGCTTTGTGGCAAGAAGTGGCCGTGCTTTGGGCCGCCACAAAAGGATACTTGGATGAAATTCCAAAGTTGAAAGTCGTGGATGCAATCGCCGAATATCTTGCGAGCTTTGAAGCGCGTTATGGTTCGCTTGTGAAATTGATTGAAGACGGCAAAGAGCTCACCGATGAAGTGAAGAAAGAATTGGATGTCGTCGCCGTAGCCTTGCTTAAGTAACCCTTCCCATGGCGTTTCTCATCGACATTAAGAAGAAGATCCTGTCTGTCCAAGGCACGCGTAAGATTACGCAGGCCATGGAGCTGGTTGCGGCAAGCCGCATGAAGTCTTTCCAGCGAAAGGCTTTGGCTTCGCGCGCCTATGCGAAAGCGCTGGTAGGTGGTTTGCATGAAGCGCGTGCCGTATGGGGGGAGCTTGGATTTGCGGAACAACGCGAAAAAGGAAAAACATTATTTGTGATCGTGACTTCGGATAAAGGGTTGTGTGGTTCGTTGAACCAACAATTGATCCGTACGTTGCTTCGCGAGCCTCGCTGGGTTGCGCTCCCAGAAGATGAAAAGGTACTCATGACCATTGGTCGTAAGAGCTATGATGCGATGGCTGCACGTAACATCTCGGTTGCAAAACGCTATGACGGACTGAAAGAAGATATGCGTCCGTTGGATGCACTTACGATTGTGCATGAAATCATTTCGTATTGGATGTCGGGCGAAGTGCGCGAAGTGTTATTCGTTCAGCCGTTGTACGTAAACGCATTCACCACAAACGTTCGTGTAAAACAGTATCTGCCATTTACTGAGAACATGGTCGAGGTGCCATCCACCAACTCAAGTCCAGATCTCTTCTTTGAACCAGATCGTGAGGAACTCATAGAAAAGTTGGTCGAGCAATTACTTGAATCACTGTTCTCTGAAGCCTTCTTCGAACTAAAAGCTTGTGAGTACTCAAGTCGTATGGTGGCCATGAAGAATGCGACCACGGCAGCAGGGGACATGGTGAAAGCGCTTACGCTCGAATATAACAAAGCTCGTCAGTCAGCGATTACTCAACAGTTGGCGGAGCTGGCCGGTGCCGGTGCTGCAATGGGAACCTAATCTAACCAAACATTTATGAGCAAGACTCTTCCTCAAGGCAAAGTGGTTCGCGCCGTCGGCGTCGTCGTGGACGCGTATTTTCCGGATCACATGCCGGAGAAGTACAGCGCTCTCTACGTTCCAGACATGAAACCACCGCTTACACTCGAAGTGCAAGCGCACGTTGGTGATGGCGTTGTGCGTTGTGTCGCCATGTCTTCCACGGATGGATTGGCTGCAGGACAGGCGCTTGTTGATACGCTCTCACCAATCACGGTTCCTGTAGGTGAGGCTGCGCTCGGCCGCGTATTCAATGTGACGGGTGATGCAATTGATGGAGGAAAAGCCATCACGACAGGGGAGCGCCGTCCGATTCATGCTCCTGCTCCATCATTTGAAGAGCAAAAGGGTTCGGTTGAAATTCTTGAAACTGGTATTAAGGTGGTCGATTTGCTCGTGCCATTCGTAAAGGGTGGAAAGATCGCTTTGTTCGGTGGAGCTGGTGTAGGAAAGACCGTTATCATGCAAGAGTTGATTCACAACGTCGCCATGGAACACGGTGGATACTCTGTATTCGCTGGTGTCGGAGAGCGCTCACGTGAAGGAAATGACTTGATTCGCGAAATGAAAGAATCAGGCGTTATCGATAAACTTGCCATGGTGTTCGGTCAGATGAATGAACCACCAGGAGCTCGTTTGCGTGTGGCATTTACCGGTTTGACGATTGCCGAAAAATTCCGTGATGAAGGGCGTGATATTTTGATGTTCGTCGATAACATTTTCCGTTTCACTCAGGCCGGTGCTGAGGTATCCGCTTTGCTTGGTCGCTTGCCATCTGCCGTGGGTTATCAGCCTACGCTCGCTTCTGAAATGGCTTCGCTTCAGGAACGCATCACATCCACAAAGAAGGGTTCGATTACGTCTGTGCAGGCCGTGTATGTGCCAGCTGACGACTTGACTGACCCAGCGCCAGCCACAACGTTCTCGCACTTGGATGCCACGATCGTGTTGTCTCGTAAACAGGCTTCGATGGGATTGTATCCAGCCGTGGACCCACTCGATTCGTCCTCCAGCGTGCTTCAGGAGAGTATTGTCGGTAAAGATCAGTATGAGGCGGCTACAGGCGTGCAACGCATCCTCCAGCGCTATAAGGAGCTTCAGGACGTGATTGCGATTCTTGGTATGGATGAATTGTCTGAAGAAGATAAGCTTGCCGTGCAGCGCGCTCGTAAGATTCAGAAATTCCTCACACAGAACTTCCACGTCGCCGAAGCGTTTACAGGCACGCCAGGACAATTCGTGCGTCGTGAGGACACGGTGAAGGGATTCAAGGCAATTCTTGCCGGCGAACTCGATCATGTGGCTGAACAGCATTTCTATCTCGCTGGAACCATTGAAGAAGTGTTAGAGCGTCACGGTAAAGAAAAATAATACTTCGGCAAGCTCAGTATTCTCATGAACACGTTTGAACTTCTTATCCAAACTCCTGACCGCGAAGCATATCGCGGTCCGGCGGATTTCGTGACTCTATCTTCGGATGTTGGTGAGATGCAGATTTTGCCAGGGCACGCATCGATGCTTGGCACAATCACGTATTCTCCTGTTCGCGTGAAGCACGATAAGACGACTTTGGATTTTGTGTTGCGCCAAGGCTTTGTCTTTGTGGATCAAGAGGCGAACACAGTGAATGTGCTTGGATTGTCTTGTGAGAAGACGGATGAAGTAAATGAGATCACGGCAAAAGAATATTTGCAGTTTGTGCTTTCAAAGCTTGGGAAGCCAGAGGAACTAAATGCATTTCAGTTGAAGCACTTGGAAGGGCAGAAAATGTCTTTGGAGAAACAGTTGGGGAAGTGATTGACGTTTGGCTTTTTTCCGCGTAAGCTCGGCTCGCATTTCGTGGCGTAAAAACTGATATATCAGTCCACGCCACTGAAACGTGGGCGCAAGGCGCCTCTACGTTTCGGGGTCGTCTAATGGTAGGACAGCGGCCTTTGAAGCCGTGAATCATGGTTCGAGCCCATGCCCCGAAGCCATCAAAAAAGAGAGCGTAAGCTCTCTTTTTTTTGTGTTTGTTATGCTTGTGTTGGTGGTATTGATCGTTTTTTCCAAATGATGAATCCAGTGATTCCACCTAAGAGGAGAATTGAGAGAATGGCGATCGCGATATTTCGAATGGTGTTATCTGGTACGGATGTAGGTGTAGGGGTTGTGATTGGCGGTTTTGGTTGCTCAGGAATTGGAGCGTTGACGGTGGATGAGCTAGTCACGAATGAAAGCGGAGCGAGGGTGAGTGGGAGATCATACCCATAATCTTTAAGAACATTCCCTTCGCCTTGCCATCCGTTTGTCGCTTCATCAAGTTTGGCTTGGATCTTTTGAAGATCTGCGTAGTCTGATTGTTGCCAGGGATGATTGCGAATATTGCGAAGTAACTCATTTACTGGCGCAGGGATTGTCTCTTCCGCGCATTGTCCATCTGGGATGAAGAGCCACTGACCAGTGTAGAATTGAGCAATTTCAAATGCGGCTGCGCCTGTATTTGGATTCGTTGATGATCCATATTGGAGCTCAAGTACCTTGATCGTACTGCTTACATATTGTTCGTGATCAGCGCTCGCGAGTTTACGATAAGCTTCTGGGCTATTTGGATTTTTTATTATTTCCGCGTTTGCAGCTCGAGTCTCTTTCTCTATCTGTGTGTCGCGATACGTGAAATAGAGTTGAGTATCAGAAGTTGGTTCAAGATTTTTGAATACAAAACTTGTTGTGTTTCCCTTTATTTCTTTTGTTGGCTCGATGCGAGTTCCATTGTCTATGAGTTTCACAAGACCTTCGGAACGATCAAGTGGATATTCAATTTCAATTCGCGCTTCTTTGATGGGACCTTTCCAGCCTGCGCCTGAGCCAAGATAGTAAGAAAAACCTTTTGTATTGAGTGAACACTTCCCATCTTCCGTAAATGGCGCGACGTATTGAATGATAACGGCCGTGGTGGAGTTCGCGGGAATCGTGAGAGGGAATTCGTATCCATTCGACTTTAGATTTTCTAGATTGTTGCTATATGGATTTCGCGCAGAATACGTTGTTTCTTTTGTGATCCCTGAGATGGTCTTTCCATTTATACTCACGCGAACTGTTTCTGGTTGAACGTAGAGGATGTCATCTGCATTGCTGAGCGGGAATGTTGAAGCGACGGTTAAAGGCTTGCTGGTTGGATTTGCCATCCAAAAAGTTGCCGTTGCTTGGATTTTTGGTTGGGATTCAGGATAGTTATTGGAAGGTTGAGGGATCGTGAAATGTACGACCTCGTGGTCCATTTGGATGAGCGATTCGGCTGGAACGGTCAGTGCAGCGGATCCATAGTTGCTTGGCGCCATGTCGGCGAGGACTTGGGAAGGCAAAGCGAGAATCGCGAGAAGGAGGATGAGGCGTTTCATAGGAATTGGTATGTTTGCCTGTACCTTAGCACACAGGATAGGCTACGGCTTTCTATGCAAGCCCTCTCAATGTCACATGTTTCCAAGAGCTTTTCACAGAGGAAAGGGGTTCCTGCGTTCAAGGCTTTGGATGACGTTTCGCTTTCCGTGCAAGCAGGTCAGATTCACGGCCTGCTTGGGCCTAATGGGGCAGGAAAATCAACCTTGATTAGCTTGATATCGGGGATAGCCGTTCCTGATCAAGGATCGATTGAGGTATTTGGGTTGGATGTTTCTCATAAGTCCCTTGCCGCAAAGCTTGTGCAGGGAATTGTCCCGCAAGAGATTGTGGCAGAGCCTGCGTTTACCGTGCGTGAAGTTTTGTATTATTTTAGTGGGATGTATGGCGTTCCAGCAGCCGAGCGAAATGCGCGCATTGATGCCGTGTTGCATGACCTGTCGTTGACAGACAAGGCAGATGAACGCGCTCGTGGACTATCAGGCGGAATGAAGAGACGTCTCATGATTGCAAAAGCGATTATTCACAAACCAAAGCTTTTGATTTTAGATGAGCCGACCGCTGGTGTCGATGTTGCTCTTCGTCAAAAGATCTGGGACTTGGTTCGTCGATTGCGTGATGATGGGACGACGATATTGTTCACAACGCATTATCTCGAAGAGGCAGAACAGCTGTGTGATCGAATCACGCTCATCAATCACGGACATATTATTAAGGACGGTTCTCTAAAAGATATTCAGCAGGAGTTTTCAAAAAACACGATTACGTTCGAGCTATTTGATCGCTCGGTAGCTCATCTGCCTGGGGTGACAGAAGAAGGGAATGAGTTTCACTTTCCCATGAAAGATCTCGCGCTTGATATGCGAACATTGACTGAGTTTTATCAAACGAATATCAAGTCTATTCGAAGCGAGTCCGTTTCATTGGAGCGAATATTCCTTGAACTCACGAAAGACTAGTATGAATATCATTCCTGTTTTTTCATTGTACGCACGTGAAGTGAAGCGTTTCCAAAAAATCATGTTGGATACAGTGGTGAGTCCGCTTATGTCGCTTGTTTTGTATCTTGCTGTGTTTGGCATCGTGTCGGGTGATCGTATGATAGGTTCATTGCCGTATTTGGTGTTCGTGTATACAGGTTTATTGACAATGACGATGGTGAATGCGAGTTTTTCTAATCCGGCTTTTGCGCTTGTCATCTCTAAGAATCTTGGTTCTATTGTTGATATACAGCTCGCGCCATTGCCGAATTGGGGAATTGGAGTCGCATACGCTTTAGCGGCTTGCACGAGAGCGCTTCTGACATTGGTGGTCGCTTTATTGGTCACGGTTTGGTTTATCCCGCTTCATGGAATTGCGCATCCGTTTTTGCTTTTACTAGGTCTTCTGTTAACAGGGCTTGAGTTTGGGATGCTCGGAGTGTGTATTGGAATGTATGCAAAGAGCTTTGAATCGCTTACATTTGTCACAACGTTCGTGGTTCAGCCAATGATCTTTTTAGCGGGTGTGTTTTATCCGATTTCAAGTTTGCCCGGTATTTGGTCGAAGGTATCTTTGATCAATCCGATGCATCATTCCGTGAACCTGTTGCGTTATGCGACTACGGGCTATGCTGATACGGCTCCATTCGTATCACTTGGGGTTATGGTGGGGCTGAATCTGTTCGTGTTCGTGTTGATGCAGTGGTTCACAAAGAAAAAGCTAACTTCTTAAATTGTATCTATGATGAAAATCTACGGTTCGAAAATGAGTAGCGCGAGTCGGTGCTATTGGGCCGCGGCTGAAGCGGGTATTGAGTTAGAACAAGTACCAATCGATTTTAAGTTGAATGAGCATAAGACTGAGGAGTATTTGAAATTGAATCCAAACGGAAAAGTCCCAACGCTCGTGGATGGGGACGTGGTAATTTGGGAATCCATGGCAATCAATAATTATATTTTAGAGAAGCATAAGCCAGAGTTATTCGGGGCGATGGATGCTGGCTCACATGCTCATATCCTTCAGTGGAGCTATTGGTCAATTGTGCATTTGAACAAGGCGATGGAACCGTTGTATATGCAGAAGTTTGTAGGAGCATTGAGCCCAGAAGCACTTGAGAAGGCCATGGCGGATGTGGCGAAGTGGTTGGGGATTTTGAATGCGCATCTCGAAGGGCGTCAGTACGTAGTGGGTGAATCATTCACGCTGGCTGATATCAATGTAGGTTCAGTAGCGAGCATGACGAAATTTATGGAGATGGATTTGTCAGCATATCCTCATATCGCTGGATGGTTGCAACGTTTGTCTGAGCGTCCTGCGTTTAAACAGGTATTCGGCTCATAAAAAAATCCCCACTTCTTTTGAGAGGTGGGGATTTTTTGTTTCCTTTGTTTAGCGCAAGTTCGCATCGATGGCACGAACGCCATTCATTTCTGTTGCTGGATCAAAGGTAGAAAGTGAAGTGACATCAGGTCCAAAGACATAATCCGTGAAGAATGTGTCGGCGATATCGTCAATTTGGGTATTCCAGAATGAGCCATACAATGAACGAGCGGCTTCTTCGGTTGTGACCCAGCGGAGCGTGCCGTATCTGCCAACGGCGTAGACTTTGTTGAGCGTTGTGAATTTAACCATGCGCACGCCTGGTCGATAGTTTACGTTTCTGCCCAAAGCGATTCCAGAGAGAGCCGTGCTATTTAATTCAATCACGCCATCGAAGTTCGAATACCAAGTGAAATACACGCGGCTATTTGGGAATGCGTGACGCTTGCTATCAGAACCGACAAAGTACACGGCTTTGCATGGATGGTTCACGTCAATGTATCCAGCGGGGCAGGCGAGCTTGATGAGTTGATTTACATATGGAATGGATGCGCCTGAAGCGGAGACGGTGAAGACGCTAGCCATGTGTCCACTGTTTCCCCAAGCGTCGATACAACGAACATCGATGCCGTAACCTCCGACCGTGCCAAATCCGTAGCTTATCGTCGCTGTTCCTGATGTGATACCGCTTCGATCCATGGCACCCACGTTTGCTCCATTTACGTAGAGATTACACGCGGTTACGCCGACTGCATCAGAGTAATTGGCGTAGATGGTGGTCGTGATTCCTACGGTGGCCGTAGAAGGATTTACTGAAGTGACGACCGGGGCGACTGTGTCCGCAGTTGCTGCTGCAGCGACATAGATCAGCACGCCACGAGTTCCGAGATTTACGGCCGCATCAAGACAGGAAACTTTAACCGCGTTGTCACCAACCAATCCAAAGATGAGTGCTTTTGTCGCGAGACCACCAGCCACGGTCATGCTCCCTTGGTTTACGCCATTCACTTCGAGTGTGCAGGAAGTCACGGCGATATTATCTGAAACAGTTGCTTGAATATTTACGGCTACGCCAACGGTTGCATTCGTTGGAAGAACCGTGCTTACAACAGGATTTGTTGTGTCGGCTACCGCAGGTGCTGTTACATTAACATTGATTAATCTCGTGGCCGTATTGAGGGATGCGTCTGCACATTGCACGGATGCACTGTGATCGCCAATCGTGGAAAACGTAATGGACATGGATGCTTGGGTGGCGGAAAGCATGGTCATGTTTCCACGGCCGACGCCGTCGATCGTCAACTTGCAGCCAGTTACGCCGATATTGTCACTGAACGTGACGGTGATGGCGGTGCTCGCGTTTTGAGTAGCGGTCGTTGGTAGGAGAGATTCAATGACTGGATTTATCGTGTCTGGTGGTGCGGAAAAGACTACGGTTTGAGCGCGCGTTCCAAAGTTTCCAGATCGGTCGTAACAGTTTGTTGTGAGCGTGTGTGATCCGGCTTCGGTTACTGTTGCCGAACGGCTGGCCGTTCCTGCTGTTGAACCAGTGCCGCCAGAGAGCGTCATGGATCCGCTTCCGACAATGTTTGCGTCTACGACGAGGTAGCAGGTATTCAAGCCAGATCCGAAGTCTGTGTCATCGTAGTTCGATTGAACGGTGACAGGTGAGCCAGCGACTGGGACGGCTGGTGTCAGGGTATAGGCGCCCAAGATCGGGGCCGTTGTGTCGGCTGAAACGGTGACAGTCGCTTCGCCGAAACTTGTGGACCCGCCGCTATTCGAACAGGTAGCTCGAACAAGGTGGCTCCCTGCCGCGCTAATGGTCGCGCTTCGCTTTGCTGTCCCACCAAGTACACCAGAGATCGTCATGGCGCCTTGGGCGACACCATCGATGTAGAGTGTGCAGGCGCTAATATCGGTTGCGCTGGTGAATGTTGCGGTGTATTCCGTAAGCATTCCGGAGAATGTCGAGACTGGCGTTGGCGCGATCACGGAGAGTGTGACGGCGTGCGTTGGAAGCGCGAGAAGCGCGGCGGCGAATATCGGAGAAATAAAGGTAGCGGCGCGTAGAAAGTGTTTATTCATATTTCGAGATCAGAATACCAGAATATACGTGAATTGAGATATACTCCGCCCATGGAACCAGTTGGATATGAGCTTAAGCGTCGCGCCTATCAGCGACGCATTCGGATCTCGGTAAAACCGGGCGGGCAGGTGATTGTCTCTGCAGGCAAGCACGTGCCCGTTTTGTTAATCAAAGGATTTATTCGTCATCATCAAACGTGGATAGATCAGACAGTCCAAAAGCTAAAGGATCGCCCGGTTTCCATCTTAAAAAAACAAGATGTTGCAGAGTATAAGCGTGTGAAGAAAACGACACTCAAACTGGTCGAGGAGCGGCTTGCGTATTTCAATCAAACGTATCAATTTTCGTGGAAGCGCATTTCGATTCGCAATCAAAAAAGTCAGTGGGGGAGTTGTTCGAGATCTGGAACTTTGTCATTTAATTATAAGCTCGCAATGATTCCAAGTGAACTCGCCGATTATGTGATCGTGCATGAACTGTGTCATGTTCAGCAAATGAATCATGGTCCACGTTTTTGGGCGCTCATAACGAAAACCGTTCCCGATTGGCGGGAACGGCGTCGTGCATTGAAGCGATTGTAAGGGCGTGATTAATCACGCCCTTACAATTTTTACGAATGGATGCGAACGGTGCGGCCACCGGTGCTCTTTGGAGCAGGACCAGCTTTTGGCGCGTCTGGGGTACGTGTTCGATCTTCGTAACGGCCAGCGGTACGAGAGTATGGTGTAGGGGCAGCGGCTTTGTGGCCGTAGCTCTTTTGTCCGTAGCTTTTCTGTCCGTAACTCTTTTGCGCAAAGCTCGAGTTTTTGTCGGTTGGACGACGATCGTCGTAGCGTTTCACAGGAGCTGGTTCAAAGACAGGAGGGAGAGGTTTACGAGCGGCTGGCAAGTTCTTTGGAACTGAGACAGGGATCTGTAAACGAATCAAGCGTTCGATCGACTTGATATCCATCTTTTGATCAAACATTGCGAATGAAATGGCGTGACCTGCTTGCCCAGCGCGACCTGTGCGGCCGATGCGGTGCACATAGTCGTCTGCGACATCTGGCAAATCAAAGTTAATCACGAGCTCAATATCTTTCACGTCGATTCCACGAGCGGCGATATCGGTGGCGATAAGAACACGGAATTCTCCGTTCTTAAATCCATCAAGCGCACGACGACGTTGAGCGAGTGAACGATCTGAGTGAATTTCCGCGGCACTGTGTCCCATGGCACGCACGAGACGACAGATCTTTGTCGCGCCGTGTTTTGTGCGTGAAAATACGAGAACTGTGCCTGCGTATTTTGAAAGTAATTGTTCAAGCAATGGAATCTTCTCTTCGCGACCAACGAAAAATACTTCTTGTGTGACGCGCTCGGCAGCCGTACCAGCAGAAGCGATTTCGACGCGCGTTGGTGACTTCATGTAGCTATTTGCCATCCCCACAATCTCATGTGGCATGGTGGCGGAGAACAACATGGTTTGACGTTCTTTTGGAACGGTTTGCAAAATGCGACGAATCTGTGGTTCGAATCCCATGTCGAGCATGCGATCAGCTTCATCAAGTACAAGCACTTTTACGCTCGACAAATCAACCGAGCGACGGTCGAGGTGGTCAATAAGACGTCCTGGTGTTGCGACGATCACGTGTGGCTTGCGTGCAAGATCCTGATTCTGACGATGCATGGAAGCGCCACCGATCAAGACAACGGTACGAAGACCGATTTCGCGGCCAATCTTTTGAAGCGTTTCTTCTACTTGGAGCGCGAGTTCACGTGTTGGGAGAATGACTAAACCGCGACCCTTGAGGGCAGCGAGTTGTTGAATCATTGGGATACCAAACGCTAATGTTTTTCCGGTACCAGTTTGAGCAATACCAATCAAATCTTGGCCGGTAAGGGCAAGAGGGATCGCTTTTGCTTGAATAGGGGTAGGCACCGAATATTTGCCTTTATCAAGGGCTTCGAGCAATTTTGGAGCAATGCCAAGGCCATAAAAGCCCGGCTGGGTTTGGGTGGGGGACATGAGGGTAGGCGGCCCGTTCCAGACATCCATTGTGGGATACGCCTGTCAGTTACGAGCCAGTCGTGCGCGAAGCGCAGGACGGGTTAGATAGATAAGGACTCCATTCTATATTATATTGGGGCTTTTGTCAATGATAGAGCCTGTTAAAAATGTGGTATAATCAAGCTATGAACAGCCAAAAACACCAAGTTACTTTTCTCTTGATCGTGTTGGCATTAGTCGCCATTGTGTCCTTTTTTGTGTTTGCCCCCTTCCTTCAGGTGTTGGCGGTCGCGATGATGGCTGCAGTGGTGACGCACAGGTTTCATCGTCGGCTTACCTCGTTGCTCGGTGGAATGAATGGTTTGGCGGCGTTTTTAACGGTGCTCGCTGTTGCTATTTTATTACTGCTTCCTTTTACTCTTCTTGGAACGCAGGTGTTTACAGAGGCGGCAAAGCTCTATCACGTTATTTCTGCTAATAGTGATTCCTATTTTGTTAATTTTGAACAGTCAATTTCCAAGCCTTTGCAAGCTCTGATCCCTGGGTTTGAGTTTAAGACGAATGTCTATGCGCAGCAGGCTCTTTCGTGGCTTACAGGAAATCTCGGAAAAGTATTCTCTGGGACTGTAGAAGTAATTATGAGTGTGTTGCTTTTCTTGGTGGCTTTCTATTATTTCTTAAAAGATGGCAAGAGTTTTGCTGAGTCGCTCATGGCAATGAGTCCTTTGGCTGATTCTCACGATCAACAGGTTTTTAAACGCATGGAATCGGCCATCGATTCCATGGTGCGCGGTCAGTTGCTTGTTGCGATCATTCAGGGATTTTTAACAGGGATTGGTTTTACGGTTTTCGGTGTCCCAAATCCAGCCGTGTGGGGTTGTCTCGCGGCTCTGTGCGCGCTTGTTCCAGGTCTTGGGACAAGCCTCGTCAATATTCCGGCTGTTATCTTTTTATTTGCTGTTGGACGTACGTGGCCTGGGGTGGGGCTTCTGATTTGGGCAAGTCTTGCCGTTGGACTTATTGATAATGCGCTTGGACCAATTTTAATCGGAAAAGGAGCGAAAATTCATCCGCTCTTCGTACTCTTTTCCGTGTTGGGTGGTTTGACGTTCTTCGGCCCGCTTGGATTTTTACTTGGACCACTCGTTGTGAGTTTATTGTTTGCCCTTCTTGATCTCTACCGTGTGTTGGTGATGAAAGAGCCAGCCATTCTCACAACACGTTTAGATTAGGCGCGGTATTCAACAATATCTTCCAGAGGAACGCGAATTTTTGCGTACCCTGGGGCTGCAGCGTATCCGATGGCAATATTTGCAATTACCGTTGCGTCTTGTAGGCCAAGAATTTCTGTCCATGCATTTGTATCAAGACCTTCCATTGGACATGAATCGATACCGCGATCGATTGCTCCAAGAATAAGCGCTTGCATACAAAGATATGTTTGGCGCGCGAGCCATGCGGCTGTGGATGGCGCATCCATACGTGACAATGACCCAGTGACCATGTTCTTGTATCCATCAGCCTGTTCCTGACCTGCGGATGCTGAGATAAGGTTTGTGGTGGTGTTTACTCGTCCCATTGGATCCTTCACGGCACATAAAACAAGCAGCGCACTTGCTTCCGTATATTGCGGTTGATTGTAACCAGCGGCAGCAAGCTTGCTGCGAATTTCTGGGTTTGTCACAACAATGATTTTCCATGGTTGAGTGTTCAAGCTCGAGCAAGAAACACGTCCACATTCAAGGATGTAGGCCATGTCTTCGGCAGAGATCGTCTTTGTGGAATCAAACTTTTTTGTGGCAAAACGCTTGTTGAGAAGTTCGAGAACGGACATAAGGTAGAAATTATTGAGTCAAAGTTGAACCTGGTGCATCTGATCGTAGCATGTCGCGTATTTCTGAGAAGGGGACTTCAACGGTGAGTTGACCTGCCGCATACGGTGAAATCTCGTATACGTTCCAGTAAAAGACAATACTAGAGTTGGTGAGATAGAAATTGTTATGGCCGGCAAATGTGACAAGCTCAGCTTCTGTGGCAGGTTTCTTGTCTGCGATAAACTTCTTGAATTCGGTGAGGGGCTCTTCAAAGAGAGCGTCCGTGTACTCTGCAAGAAGTTGTTTTTCAATTTTTTGCATGAAAGGTTTGAGACTGTCTCTTTTGATGATGTCTCCAAGAGCGAGGCTCGTACCTGATTCAAGGTTGATGTTCACTCCGTAAATACCAGGCATTCCGTGTGCGCCACCTTCGAAGTCGTAGCTATCAATCAGGAAGCTGATAATTTGATCGCGGTTTCGTTCAACACTGAACAGTGTTTCAGAATCATATGCTGCGTCTTTTGCGTAGTCAGCCGTTGTCGTGTTGCTCAAGAGATCTTCGATATCTGTTTTACAGCGTGCAATGAATTCATTCGCGAGCAGTTGAGGGGTTGTAGTCGCCCCAAGTCCGAATTCTTTTTTAATAATCGTATTTGCGTTTTCATTTTCAAGCACGGGATAAGCAAAATTAAATGTGCAGCGTTCTGTACCGTCGGTGCGCTTGTCACTCCCTGAAGCGGTTGTAACAGAAATCTTTGCGCCAGTATCTTTTGTTTGAGTTAGCGAAAATTTTGTTGGTGCCTTCGCGGTGCGAGCGATATCAAGATTGAGTGTATTGTCCTGCCAGGTCCCTGTGGCATTTGCGAATTCGTCCCATTGTCCCGTATAGAAACCGAATAGGAGTTCTTTTGTGTCGCTTGTGTTGCCGAAGACGATCCCGGTCGTTGAAGAAGAATTTTCTGTGTAGATAAATGAGCCGCGCACTTTGCCAAATGCCGAGGTAATGGACAGCGTGAGTTTTGCATTTTCTGTCGTTCCTGAAAGCGTCTTTGTGTATGCCTGTTGGGTGTCGATTGTCGCGATGGGCGTTGTGTCGATGGTCGGCTTCGTAGCGCAGCCAATCCCAGCTAAACTTAGCGTAATCAGGATGAGGGAGAGGGGGCGAATATTCATACGACGGCGAGCATAACCTTTATGGGTGGAAAAGAAAAATCCGCCTACACTCTGGTGAGTTTTGGCGGATGCAGGTCCTATCTAACGACGGGAGAAGCGGATGTACATGGCGCCGCCGTTGTTACGGGGCTGGTAGTCGGCGACCATGTGCTGGTTCTTTTCGATCCAGTCCGTGACGAGATCGCGGAGAACGCCGGTGCCATGTCCATGAATGACGAGAACAGAGTCTTCGCCGTTCTTCATCTGATCCTTGAGGAAGAGCTCGAGGCGCGTCTCCGCGATGTGGTGACGTAGCCCATGAAGATCGACCTGAGGCATCAGGTCGTGACGAGTGGACGGATGATAGTCTCCCGTTCGAAAAGAATGACCTCTGCCTTTCATGAATGCCTCCTGAGTGGGGTATGCGAGAAAATACATTAGAATATGAACCGTGTCAACGGGGGAGCCTCGTGCTAGCATTTCCCTATGTCAAAACAACGCATGATTCGGTTGGTGACTAGTTTGATCGTCTTTGTCGTATTGTTTGCGATTCAGACATTTGCGGCACGCGATACACGCCCAGCCGTTGTACAAACGCCGATTGTTACATCGACTCAACAAATGGTGGTCGAAACGGCAGTGATATCCACAACTACGAATGCCTTGGTGGTGCGTGCGGTTGATGGGGATACGATTTCGGTAAAAATTGATGGAGAAAAAGATGAAATGAAGGTTCGTTTACTCGGGGTGAATACGCCAGAATCCGTGGATCCACGAAAACCAGTCGAATGTTTTGGAAAAGAGGCGTCAAAACATACGAAAGAAATAACTGAGGGAAAACGCGTACGACTAGATCCAGATCCTCAGGCAGATGAGATAGATAAATATGGACGATTGCTTCGAAACGTGGTACTTGAGGATGGTACTGATTACAATGCTTCACTTGTTCGGGATGGATACGCTTATGCGTATTTATCGTTTCCTTTGAATAAATTACGAAAAGTTGAGTTGGCAAATTTACAAAAAGAAGCAGAAGCCGCAAAGCGCGGTCTCTGGGACCCAAACACCTGCCATGCACAAAAATAATATTCGGGTTGTTATGATGATCGTGTGTCTGATTGGACTCGCGATTTCTTCGTATCTTTTTTATGCGTACGTGACAGGCGGGCAGATTGTCTGTGGCATTGGGGGGCATGGTTGCGATGCGGTACGTGCGTCGCAATGGGCGTACATTTGGGGTGTGCCACGTCCAGCCTTTGGGATTATTTTTTATACGACCGTGCTAGCGCTTCTCGTTCTTTCGCAGCTAACAAAAGCGTATGATCGATTGTTTCGTGTCGCGATTTTTATCCTTATTCCGCTTGGAGCAGCTGAGTCTTTGTATCTTGAGGGATTGCAGGTATTTGTGATTAAAGCCTATTGCATTTGGTGTCTCGGATCTGCGATATGTTCCTTTGTGATTTTAGGGCTAGAACTCTTGACGAAAACACGATTTAGTGGAAGGCTCGCGGCGCTCTCTCAAACGAAAGGGGATCTCCATTGAACGGGAAAAAGTTTGCTTGTTTCGACATCGATGCAACCTTGCATCGAGGGACTCAATCTGGGGAGTCGCTCGGGGAATCGGTCGCGCGTGAATGCGTGCGACGCGGGCTTGCTCCAGCGAACTCGTTCCACAACTCCGACGGACTTCTCGAGCTCTACGAGAAGCGTCTTGGCTCGTACGCGGACTACAGCGAGGAGCTGGTTCGTGCCATCGAGAACGGTCTGTTCACTGGCCTCCGGGTGGACGAGGTTCGTTCGATCGCGAGCGAGATCGCAAGTCGCGAACGCGATCGAACCTACGTGTTCACGCGCGAGTTGCTTCGTGCGGTGCAGGGGGTCGGCTATTGCACGGTCGCAATCAGCGGCTCTATGCATGAGGTCGCCAAGCCCTTTGCGACTTCGTGGGGGTTCGAGCATGTGTTCGGCTCAGAGATGAGCTCGAACGAGCACGGCCTCTACTACGGGACTCCAGATCAGCGAGTTGTCTACGCTCGCAACAAGGGCGAAGTCGTTCGTGGGTTGGTCGAGCGTGAGCATCTCCTGATGCGAGACTCGATCGCCGTGGGTGACACGCTCAGCGACGCTTCGATGCTTGAGGCGGTCGACTACCCAATCCTCTTCAATCCAGACCAGAAGTTGCTCGAGTATTTCGAGCAGCTGACGCGTCCGTGGTGGCTGGTGGTCGAGCGACGCCTCGTTTACTGCTACGGCGTGGGTCTTCCAGACGACGTCGAGGAGGCTCTGCGGGACGCGCTGTCGAAGGCTGGCGCCTATGTGAAGTATCTCTGACCCAACTGGGTCAGTTTTTATATCCGTATTGCGTGATCATGATCCGCTGTTTAAGGTCAGGGTCTATGGATTTATCTGTCATACAAGGAATCCCATTTGATTCCGAATGCGATCTTCTTGTATTGCCCTTGCCAAAGGGCGCGAAGATCGGGAAATGGCTTGATGCGAAGCTTGCAGCTCATGTGGATGCTGAGGCTCTTGAAGGATCTTTAGGTGAATGGTTTTGTTTTCCAACCTATGGATTGATGAAGGCGAAGAAAATTGCATTGCTTGGGTTAGGGGAGCGAGGATCTTTTGAAACGGATTTGCTTCGACGTGCTGGTGCGATTTTATTGAAGCGGTCAAAAGAGGCAAAAGCGAAACATGTTTCTGTAAGTTTGATGTTGTGCCCACTTGAAAAGGTTGGAACGCGTGAAGGCGTTGAGGCTTTTGTTGAAGGGATGTTGCTTGCTTCTTATGGTTTTCATCCATATCACAAGAAGCACGCCGAGAAGCATGCAAAAACAGCGATTGAGAGCATGACATTTATTGAAGAACGCAAGTCTTCTGTTTTGACTTTTGAAAAAGCGATGTTTGAAGCGGGTGTGCTGGCAGAGGCAACTTGTTTCGCTCGCGATCTGGTGAATACGCCATCGGAAGATATGTTCCCACTTCGCATGGCGGAAATCGCTCAAGACTTGGCAGCTTCTTCAAAACTTATGAGCGTGAAGTTGCTTGATAAGGCACGCATGCAAGAATTGAAGATGAATGCTGCGCTTGCGGTTGCTCGTGGATCAGATCATGAACCCGTTGGTGTGCATCTTATATATAAGCCAAAAGGCACGCCAAAGAAGCGCATTGTTCTTGTTGGAAAAGCAGTAACATTTGATTCTGGCGGATTATCCATCAAGCCGGCTGATGGCATGATGACCATGAAAATGGATATGGGTGGCGCGGCAGCCGTGCTCGGCTTGTTTAAAGCGCTGCCATCACTCGCTCCTGATCTCGAAGTGCATGGAATTTTTCTTGCCGTTGAGAACATGCCTTCGGGTCGCGCCTATCGCCCAGGGGATGTCGTACATGCGATGAATGGCACAACGATCGAAATCTTAAATACAGATGCCGAAGGACGTGTCGTGCTGGCTGATGCTTTGTCATACGCTTCCATGCTTGAGCCGGATATCATTATTGATCTCGCCACACTTACAGGTGCATGTATTGCGGCTCTTGGAGAAGAGATCGCTGGCGTTATGGGAAATGATCATCGTCTCATAGAAAAACTTTTTCAGGCGGGTTTAGTTTCTGGAGACCCTGTTTGGGAATTGCCGATGCCTCCATCGTACGAGGAGCATGTGAAGTCTAAAATTGCGGATATAAAAAATCTTGGGATGAAGGGTCAAGCTGGGACGATCGCGGGTGCGATGTTCCTGAAGCATTTCGTTCCACCGAAAACTCCTTGGGCGCATCTTGATATTGCTGGCCCAGCGTATGCAGAACGTGAGTATCGGCCAGACCAACCACAGGGTGGAACGGGCTTTGGAGTGCGTCTATTAGCAAGATATCTACAGGGCCGATAACAGGAACGTGGTACACTTTGCATGTATGAATGTGAAAGTGTACTCAACCCCAACCTGTCCGTACTGCAAATTGACGAAAGACTTTCTCAAAGAGAAAGGCGTCAGTTTTGATGACATCGACGTGTCAGCGAATTCGCAGTCCGCACAAGAGATGGTAAAGCTCTCTGGTCAAATGGGTGTCCCTGTTGTGGATGTGGACGGTCACGTGATCGTCGGATGGAATAAGACGATGCTCGAAGAGGCGCTCTCAGGAACAAAAAAGAAAGCCATGGCATAAAAAAACTTCCCCGATCGGGGAAGTTTTTTGTTTAGGCTTTTCCGAGTGTTTTCACGCCTGGTTTCCACGAGGCAGGACAGAGTTCACCGGTTTGTAATCCTTCGAGGACGCGAAGTGTTTCTGCGGTTGAACGTCCTACGCTATTGTCATGACAAAGAGCATAGCGAAGAATCCCTTCAGGATCGATGATGAACGTACCACGAAGGGCAATTCCTTTTTCTTCGATGAGGACATTGTAGGCGCGGCTCACTTCGTGAGTCATGTCAGCGAGAAGTGGGAAGGCGAGTTTGCCAAGTGTTTGTTCGCACCACGCTTTATGCGAATGGCAGGAATCTGTTGATGCTCCAAATACGACCGCGTTGAGTGCGCTGAACGCAGGGGAATTTGTAGAGTATTCTGTGATTTCTGTCGGGCAAATAAACGTGAAGTCGAGTGGATAAAAGAAGAGTACGACCCACTTTCCTTTATAGTCTTTTAATGAGTAATTCTTCATCGAATCGTCTGATGCATAGCCTTCGAGGGTAAAATCTGGGGCTGGTTTTCCAACATGGGCGGTTGTGAGAGTTGTTTGTTCCATAGGACCTTTAGCCTAACATATCGCAAAGCCGTTTGACGAACCGCAGCCGAACGTAGAAGATAGCCCGCATTCCGCTATGCACTTCCGTCTTTGGCTGGTTGTCCCTCTTTTTCTGCTAGCTGTAGCAGGGTGGGGCTGTGCTTCTATCGCCATTCCATGGCCTACTACGACCTCCACGGGGTCGTCTGTAGCGAGCGCGACCTCGACTGCATTAGAGGTCGCGAAGGCGATCCAGTTCCTTCCTGGGGACACATTTGAGATCCGTCAGACGGTTCTTGGTTTTGGAGCATTCCTACCTGACTTTCTAAAGACCGATGAGGGTGTACGCGTGGTGACTATCCAGCGTTTTGCGCCAACGCATGTCGCAGAGCTTGTGTGGCAGGTTACCGCGACAAAAGAGACGGAGGCTTCAAAGACGGATCGTGCGAATTATGAAAAGAATTTGAAGTTACACCCAACAGCGATTGGAGAAAAAATCCCGCCTGCCCCAGCGATCGTGATGGAAAAGACAACGACCACTGGAAGCGTACTTGGGATCAACCTTCGAACATCTCATAGTGCTGACCTTCCATTGTACTGGGGAGAGGGGAAACACGATATCGTTGGAGAGAAGACGGCGATCTGGCTATCTGATGATGCGTATCTCGAACTTGTGAATACGCGTCGAACGATTCTCAACCTCGGCATTTTTGATGACTCACTCAATACGGCTGCGAAGAATGTGGCTGGGTTGAAAGATGCGTATGCTGCATTGCGTCAGCAGGCAAACGTAGATGGAAAGTTTGAGGATCTAACTGAGCTGAAAGCCGATGAAGAATTCATTGACTGGCCACTTTCATTGAATGGAGAGACACGAAATGTTTCTGCGATTCGTGCTCGTAGTTGGTTCGGTGAAGTGATTGTCCTGAACAACCGTCAGAATCCAATGATCTTGAAGGTTACACTCAATCCTTCGACCGCTCTCGCATCTGCGCTTGGGACAAATACATCACTCGTACAAAATCTCTTTGGATACGAAGTCAAAAATATCAAGTTGAATCGCCCATAAAAAAAACCGCTCCTTCACCGGAGCGGTTTTTTTGTTTTCACAATTCCTTGGTGGCCGAATTCACAGAGCTTTGGATAGAGACGTTGATAATAGAGTTGGTCGCGTATTCCACGAAGCTTTACGATGCGTTCTGTAGCTTTGGTAATCTCTGGCTCGAGCTTCACTTCAATCCCTCGGTCTGGCCATGTGCGTTTAATTCCTTTTTCATGATAAAGCGCGAGAAACGCTTTCCATTCTTTCACGAAAACCTTTTCAACAAAGTTGGTGGCGGATTCTATTTGATCTCCTTTGCAATCCATGGTTCCAACCTCGTCCATCACATGTTGCCAAGAGGCACTTTCTGCTTCTTCTTCAAATCCAAATCCTGTTTGTTTTGTGAACGGATTTAGTTTTATCTGCTGCTCATTTTCTTGCGCTTCAGATAGGAAATTTCCGGCATCAGCCTTAGCGACTTCTGGGTAAATAGGTTTGTGTGAGGACCAGCTCGTAGAGCGAATTAATCCTCGTGTAATGAGAATGTCTGTTGCCTTTTGCTGTTCTTTGACCAGTTCAAGGGTATCAAGAAAAAGTGGCTCTAGATCCCAAATATTCATAAAAGGACCATGGCGACGCACATCATCCCAAGAGATGCGCTTAGGCATGAGTGGCGTAACCGTTGGTTTTATTTCGATGGGCGTTCGCTTTAAGAAATCACGAAGGAGTTCGTGCCAATCAGCGATGCGTTCGACTTTTTCGAATTTTTGTATTTTTATTGCTTCTAGACTCATATATTTGCAAATCGTTGTGGCCATTTTGGATCTGTTTTGACGACGAGTTCCAATCGGCATTTGCTGCCAGTGGCGCCTTCAATTTCTTTACGAGCGTCCATGCCAATGCGCTTGATCATGGAACCGCCTGCACCGATGAGCATTTTTTTGTATCGTTCTTCTGAAGTCCAGATCACGCCTGAGATGAAGCGACTACCATCAGGATGTTGATCGACGTCATCGATTTCGACGTGGACAGAATAGGGGAGTTCTTTTTCAAGACGTAGAAAACATTTTTCGCGAATTGTTTCTGCGAGCCAGTCTCGATGGGAGACGTCGGTGAGTTGTTGTGGTGGATAGTAGTATTCGCCTTCAGGAAGGAGGGCGAACATGGTATCGACAAGAAGATTAAGGTTGTGATGGGTTGTTGCGGATATTTCGAGCGTGGTTCTCTGTCCAACATCTACATTGCGCATTTCTTCAAGTGCTGGCTTATCCATATCAACCAAATCGCATTTGTTGATGGCGGCGATTACGGGGACATGTAGTTTACGCATGAGTTTGCGCATGTCCTCTTCTTCTTCGCCGGCGATACGCGTTGGATCCATGACATAGACGACAAGGTCGATTCCTTCGAGTTGCTCACGAACAATGGAGTTGAGTTTTTGTGACAGGATATCTTTCTTGCCATGAAAGAGCCCTGGAGTGTCCACGAACACGATTTGACCACGTTCATCATGCAAAACGCCACGCACAGGACGGCGCGTGGTTTGTGGTTTAGGTGTCACAATGGCCACCTTGGTTCCAATCAAGGCGTTTAACAGGGAAGATTTGCCGACGTTTGAGCGGCCTGCGAGAACAACGAATCCTGATTTCATGTGGTTAGTTTAGCACAAGCGTCGCGACTACCTCGACATGGGGTGTGTGAGGAAAGAGATCGAGCGCGTGGAGTGATTCAATACGATAGACGGCTTTCAGTTTTTTCAATTCGTCGGTGAGACGATGGTAGTTGCATGAGACGTACACGATCTTTGGTGGTTTGTTCTCGAGGAGCGCTTCAATGGCTTTTGGATGGAGCCCAGCGCGAGGCGGATCAATGATGACGGCATCTGGTTTTTCCGCGGACCAGTCAAGCCGTTCGGTCGGACCTGCGCCCCAGCGTGTTTTGTCCGAGACGTTGTTTTGCGCTGCGTTTACTTTTGCAAGTTCAATAGCCGGTGCATCAAGTTCATGGCCATACACAGTCATGCCACGTTTGGCAGCGGCAATCCCAAAAAAGCCTAAGCCACAATACAAATCAAGAATATGTTTTACGTTCCCAAGTTGATCAAGAACGACATTCTGCAATTTTCCTGCCATGTCTGTGTTCGTTTGAAAAAACGAATTTGGGTGAATGGTGTAGCGAATACTGTTTACTTCTTCTGTGAGAAATTCTTTTCCTTGAAGGAGTACGAGTGTTTTTCCTTGAGAGAGATCTGTGATTTCTGGATTCTCTGCGAGATAGAGTGAGGTGCAAAGCGGTCCGAGCGCTTCGATCAGTCGTGCGGCGTGTGGCGTCACGAGCGACAAGTCATGCACAACGAGTGAAATCATTCGCTCATTTGTATGCTTGCCAAGACGAATGACGCAGTAGCGAATATTTCCCGTATATTTTTTTGCATCCCATGGTTCGAGTTGAAGTTCCTTCATCAAGTCACGAACGGTTTGCAAGATCTGCGGTGTTTCTTTATCGAGCAATAAACAAGTTGTGAGATCGAGGTAGCGATTCCAGGAGCCATATTCTTTGAGTCCGATTTCGTTTTTCCATCCAACCACATAGTCCATGCGGTTTCGGAAATAGAATTGTTCTTCAGATGGAATCACGGAAGTAACGCGCTCTTCATGACCCGCATGTTCAAAAGCGCGATTGATCATGTCGAGCTTCATTCGGAGCTGGGCATCATATGAAAGATGTTGCCACAAACAACCACCGCAAACACCCGCATGTGGACATGGTGGCTGGATACGGTCAGGAGAAGGGGAAACCACCTTTGTAAGACGGGCGATTTTTGCGCCGCTATCTCGTTTTACAAAAGACGCCTCGACTTCATCGCCAGGACTCGTGAAGGGGATGGTGATCGGGCCATTTGTGCCGCGGCCCTTCGCATCCACGCCCGTAATGGTCGTTTGTATGATATCTCCAAATTTCATGCGGTGATCATGAGGGAAAACGTCAGAAAAGAAAAGAGAGACCGCTTGGTCTCTCAGTAGTTGTCCTCCATGCGCTTGCGCGTCTCGTTCTCGCTCAGGATGAGCGCGACCTGCCCGGGGGTGGGCTGGTTGGAGGCGTGCTTGGGCGGATCCGTCTGCTCCTCGAGGAGCTTCTGGGTGCTGCACATACGCGTGACTTCCATCTCACCCTGGACGTAGCCAAGGGTGTAGGTCGGATCGTTGGCACGCATGTTCGCGTAGCCGTTGATGGCATCCATCCGGCCTTCGGCCCAGATGATCTTCGCGAGCGCCGAATCGTGGGGGCAGCTCTCGAGGTGATGCTTTTCTTCGCATCGGCAGTAGAAACAGTAGCTCTTCTTCACGGGACCTCCACTAGGTTGACGGGACTAGAATATAATCGAAATATAGCATAATGTCAACCCACCTACGCTCTGGTGAGCTTCGGTGGGCGGGGCCCTATGCGGGAACTTCATCTCATTGCTCATGACATTCGTTCACTGGAAAACGTGGGCTCGCTTTTTCGCACCGCCGATTCATTAGGGGTATCAAAGCTGTGGTTGACGGGATATACGGCCGCGCCGCCAGATCCGCGAATCGCGAAGGTTGCTTTGGGTGCTGAACGCTCGGTTCCGTATGAGGTTGTTTCAGATATCTCTGAGCTGATTCTTCGCTTGAAAGATGAAAATATTCCGTTATACGCCCTCGAATTAACGGATACGGCTATTGAGCTTTCGGCGTTTGATGCACCTGATCGCATGGCTCTTTTATTAGGCACAGAAGTTACGGGGATTCCGCCCTCGCTCTTGGAACGATGCGAGGGAGCAATCAAGATCACGCAAAAAGGGGTTAAAGAATCGCTCAACGTAGCGGTTGCTGCTGGAATTGCTGCATGGGCGATCCTCGACAAATAAGCCATTTTTGGCTAATGTTTGATTAATGAAACTCTCCGTACTCATTCCTACCAAGAACGAGGCAGCGGTTATGCCAAAGACACTACAGGCGCTAAAGGATCAATCTTTTGGTCCATTTGAAATTATTGTGGCCGATGCAGGTTCAACGGATGCGACGCGTGCTATAGCTGAATCTTTTGGTGCGGCGGTTGTTGAGGGTGGTATGCCAGGACCGGGTCGCAATCGCGCAGCAAAGATAGCGAGCGGCGAAATTCTTCTCTTTTTAGATGCAGATACGGTGGTTCCTGTTCCAAACTTTTTACGAGATGCGGTGATGGAATTTGAATTACGTAAGTTAGACATGGCGGCAGTACGTTTACATCCAGAGACTGATAGCAAGATTGATATTGCGCTTCATGATGTGTACAACGCATTTTTAACATTGATGGAGCATACGCATCCGCATGGAGCGGGGTGCTGTTTGTTTGTTCGTGCGTCTGCGTTTAATGCCGCGAAGGGATTTGATGAAGAGATCGTGTTAGCGGAGGACCATGATTTGATTCAGCGATTGCATCGAGACGGGTATACGTATGGAATATTAGATTGCGAGCCCGTGATAACGTCAAATCGACGCTTGGATAATGACGGCCGTCTTCTCATTGCGGCTCGATATGCGTATAGCGAATATCAGCTTCTTCGTGGCCGTCGTATGACGAGTATCCCGTTTGACTATGAAATGGGCGGTAGAGAAAAGAAAGAATAACTATGTCATTTAGTATTGTTATCCCAGCGTTGAACGAGGAACGGTATTTGCCGCTTCTTTTACGATCCATTGCCGAACTGGAGATGGAGGGAGTGCAAGTGATTGTGGTGGATGGAAAAAGCGCAGATGCCACGCAGGCTCGCGTTCGTGAATTCGCTGAACAGTATAAAGACACATTACGAGTGGAGCTCCATGAAGCGGATAAGCGCAACGTTGGATACCAGCGGAATCTAGGCGGATCAAAGGCGATTCATGACACGCTTGTCTTTTTGGATTCAGATACAATTGTGCCAAATCGCGCGACCATGGAAGCATTGTTAACTGATTTTCAACGGGAGAATTGCGCAGCAGCTTCGTGCCGCTTTCAACCGATTAATCAAAAGCCAGTCGCTCGATTTTATTATTGGACTTTGTACCAGTTCCAACGTTTTCAGCAGAATCGAAATCCGTATGCCATGGGAGCGTGTATTATCACCCGCAAGGATGTGTTCGATCGGATTCAGGGATTTGATGAAACGATTCGCGTGAATGAAGACGCGGAATATTGTCAGCGCGCAAGCAAGCAGGGAGTGTTTCGTATTTTTCCTCACGCGATTCATGTTTCCACGCGACGCTTTGATAAAGATGGATATCTAAAAATGGGTTTAAAATACATGCGATTATTGATTGATCGCAAGTTGCGAGGTGAATTACGTGATGATCATATTGAATATAAATTTGGACACTATGACTCCTAAGCAGGCGCGCGATCGTGGTCGAATGGTTACGACCGTATTTATTGTATTTGGTCTAATTGGTTGGTGGTTTTCTCCAGACTGGATTCAGAGCCTTCCGCTCGCGCTGATGTATGCGATGTTAATGCTACAGACATGGTGTTCGTTGCCGTTATTTTTCCAATTAATCAACGAGAACGATATACGCCAACGCTTGATTGATCCGATGATCGGTATTGCCTACGGAGTGTTAGCGTTTGGCATCCGTGATTCATTTTTCTTTTTCTTCGTTTGGAGTGTGTTTTTTGCAATGACCGTTTTGAAGTATTCAATGTTGGTTGGCTCATTTCCGAATACGACTTTATTACGTCGCAAGCTGATGGCGAATGCATTGGGTGTTTCGTTAGGATTACTTTCTTTAATTTTGGTGGGGTACGATAGTCGTTTTGCGTGGATAGGAACGGGACTTTTTGCTGGAGCTTGTGTGCAATATTTGGTCGTGCGACCTCTCTACGTACGCGACAAAGTATGATTCGAAAGGTTCGTGTCGCAAAGGTGGAGGAGATTGGTGAGAGCGCCATCTCTTTTCATTTTGGACATGTAAAAGGAATTGCGTTCAAACGAAACGGTGTGTGCAAGGCATTTGTGAATCGGTGTACGCATATGGGTGGGCCTGTGGCGTTTTGTAAACAAGGAACATTGCGATGTGCGTGGCATGGAGCTGATTTTGATCCAGTGACGGGAGCGGCTATTCGGGGTCAGGCACCAGCAGGAACATTTTTGAAGGCTGTGGAGTTGGTTGAGGAAAGTGGTATCATCTTCGCATTACTTGAACTTCCAGACGATCCATTTGCATGATTCGATTTTTGAAACGTTTGTGGAATGGGGAAACCGACGGTTTAACCGCCGCAGCTTTGATTATTGGGGCTTCATCTCTTTTGTCGCGTTTGTTGGGGATTGTGCGAGATCGTGTACTCGCAGGAACATTTGGAGCAGGGGATACGCTTGATGCGTATTACGCAGCGTTTCGTTTGCCAGACACGATTTATAGTTTGGTAATTCTTGGAGCGCTTTCTGCGGGGTTTATTCCAGTATTCAGTGAGTATCTTGAACGCAAGGGAAAGCCAGAGGCAATGAAGTTAGCCTCCCAGGTTTTAACCACGATTGGGTTGGTGCTGATCGCGGCCAGCGCTTTGATTGCATTATTCGCACCTTGGATTGTTCCATTAATTGCTCCGGGGTTTTCTTCAGAGAAACTTCAACTCACGATTGATCTCACGCGCGTCATGGCTTTGTCGCCATTGTTTCTTGGTTTGTCAGGTGTACTTGGTGGGGTTCTTCAGTCGCTTCGAATCTATGCGGCTTATGCGATTGCGCCAGCGCTATATAATCTTGGGATTATTTTAGGAGCGCTTCTTCTTGTTCCGTGGCTTGGTCCAATTGGTTTGGCGTGGGGAGTGGCTTTTGGAGCGTTCGCACATTTCTTTGTGCAACTCTGTCAGGTGCGACAGCTTGGATTGGCAAAGTTGCCGATGCCGTCATTTTCTCAAGAAGGCGTTCGTCGTATTTTGAAACTCATGATTCCGCGTACAGCTGGTTTGGGGGTCACACAGATCAATCTGTTCATTTTGCTCGCTATCGCCACAACGATCGGAAGTGGCTCGGTTACGGTTTTCAATCTTGCAAACAACTTGCAAAGTTTTCCGATTGGGTTGATTGGGATTTCGTTTTCGATTGCGGCATTTCCTGCTCTTGCTCGTGCTTTTGGATCTTCGGATGATGTGGCGTTTAAGCGTTCGCTTTCAGATGCAGCTCGTAAGATTTTGTTTTTCACGATTCCAGCTACGGCTTTGTTTATTTTGCTTCGTGCGCAGATCGTGCGCCTTACGCTCGGAGATGGTGAGTTTAATTGGAATGACACGATTCGTACGGCAGAAGTTCTTGGATGGTTCGCGCTTTCTTTGACGGCGCAGTCGCTGGTTCCTTTATATGCACGTGCTTTTTACGCCATTCAAAATACGCGGACGCCGTTGTGGATTAGCATCGTGAGTGAAGTGGTTAATTTGGTTCTCGCTTTAACGCTGAGTCGCGCCTATGGAATTACTGGTTTGGCGATTGCACTTTCTGTTTCTGCGTTTGTTCAATTCTTTTTATTGTATGGATTTTTGCGTGCTTCGCGTGGTTCATTGGGTGGTGTTGGATTAATTCCTTCGATTTGGAAGGTTGTGCTCGCGAGCGTGGTGATGTGTACGATTGGGTTTCCATTACGTCAGTGGATTGGAACCATGTATCCGTTGCGTACATTTTGGCAGGTTGCCTTGCAGTTCAGTGTTGCTTCTATTGGTGGATCGATTGGATTTTTGATCACGGCTTGGACGCTGAAATCGCCTGAATTGAGTGAGTTTGTCGCGTCAGCAAGTGCGAGATTTTGGAAGCGAGCAAAGGTACAAGAGGGTGCTGAGCAGGTGAGTGGAATGGAGAAGATGGGATAGGGTTGTCAGAAAGTAGATTTTCGCCTAGGATTCGCACAAATGGAACAATCTCGCATTCGAAATTTCTGCATTATTGCGCATATCGATCATGGCAAAAGCACCTTGTCTGATCGTCTTTTGGAAATCACAAAAACCGTTGAGAAGCGCAACATGAAGGAACAGTTGCTCGATACGATGGATTTGGAGCGTGAGCGCGGTATCACGATCAAGCTTCAGCCAGCGCGCATGGATTACACGTCAAAAGATGGCGGCGAATTTGAGCTCAACTTAATTGATACGCCGGGTCACGTGGACTTTACGTATGAAGTCTCTCGTTCATTGGCGGCCGTGGAGGGAGCGATCTTGCTCGTGGATTCGACACAGGGGGTGCAAGCACAAACGATTGCGAACTTGTATCTCGCGATCGATCAGAATTTAACGATTATTCCGGTGCTTAATAAAATCGATTTACCAAATGCGGATGTCGAACGGCGAGGCAATGAATTGATTCAATTGATCGGATGCAAGCGTGAGGAGATTCTTCATGTGTCTGGAAAGACGGGTGAGGGCGTTCCTGAATTGCTTGAACGTATTGTGCGTGATGTACCGCCTCCAACTGGAGATGTGAACAAGCCATTTCGCGCATTAATTTTCGATTCTAAGTACGATGACTATCAGGGTGTGGTGGCGTATGTGCGCTGTGTTGATGGTTCCATCAATAAGAATGAAAAGATCGCATTCAAAGCGACGAGCGTCGAGGGAGTGGTGCTTGAAGTTGGTTGTTTGAAACCAAAACATCAAGCCATGGAACGTATGTCGGTTGGTGATATTGGATATCTTGTGACGGGATTGAAAGAAATTAGCGGCGTGCGCGTCGGTGATACGATCGCGAGTGTGGCGAAGTTCGATGAGACGGAAATGCTGCCAGGGTATAAAGAAGTGCGGCCGATGGTGTATGCGGGTGTGTTTCCACAAGAAGGAAATGAATACGAAAAGCTGCGTGATGCAATTTTGAAATTGAAGTTGAGTGATTCTTCGCTCTCATTTGAACCAGAGCATTCAACGGCTCTTGGATTCGGTTTCCGCGTTGGTTTGCTTGGTATGTTGCATTTGGAAATCATGCAGGAGCGCTTGTCGCGCGAGTTTGATATGGATGTCGTTATCACAACGCCATCGGTAGGATATGAAGTCGTGCGAACAAACGGAGAAGAGAAGCTCATCAAGTCTCCTGCAGAATTTCCTGATTTGTCTGTGATTGAAACCACGCGCGAGCCATGGGCAAAGGTTGATATTCTTTCACCAAAAGAATATCTGGGAAATGTGATGGCGCTTGTCCAGGATCGTCGAGGTATTTATAAAAATACAGAATACATCGATATCACACGCGCATTGTTGCATTATGAAATGCCACTTGCTTCGGTGATCGTGGATTTTTACGATAAGTTAAAAGGCGTAACAGCTGGGTATGCGTCTCTCAATTATGATTTTTTAGATTTTCGCGAATCTGATGTCGTGCGTTTAGATATTCTTGTAGCAGAAGAGCCAGTGGAGGCTTTAGCTGTTCTATTGCACACGAGTGAAGCGTATCGACGTGGAAAAGAAATTGTGGAAATTTTGAAAGACGAATTACCAAAACAGCAGTTCGTAGTGAAGCTGCAGGCGTCTGTTGGCGCAAAGGTTATCGCCTCAGAACGATTGCAGGCATTCCGCAAAGACGTGCTTGCCAAGATGTCTGGTGGTGACTATTCGCGTAAGCTAAAATTGCTCAACAAGCAAAAGAAAGGAAAAAAGCGTATGCTTGAGCATGGAAAGGGTGCGGTTGAAATTCCGCCTGACGCATTTATCAAAGTTCTCCGACGTGGATAATCCTATGATTTCAAGAGACAAACAAAAAGGAATTATGAAAGTCGTGGCCGTTTTTATGATTTTTGCTACGGTTTTGTTTCTAGTGGCGCCAGTTTTGGGCGGCCTGTAGACTTGGGTTCATGGAAAAACGATGGCACGTAGCAGAAGCCTGTCCTGCTGATTTTTCGGCGACTATTCACGTTCCAGGGACGGTTGCTCAATTATTGTGGAATCGTGGGGTGAGATCAAAGGATGAGGCTGAAGCGTTTCTTCATCCGTCTTTTGAGGATCATGTGCATGATGGGGCACAGTTTCGTCAGATGGATGCGGCTGTGGCACGTGTATTCGATGCGGTTGATGCGTGTGAGTTGATTACCGTGCACGGAGATTACGATGCGGACGGTGTGACGGGTTCAGCGCTCATGATTTCCGTTTTGCGAGAATTGAAAGCGAATGTGGATTACTATATTCCACATCGTGATAAAGAGGGGTATGGATTGCATCGTGAAACGGTTCCGAAGTTGAAAGAGCGCGGGACGGGTTTAATTATTACCGTTGATTGTGGAATCGCCTGCGTGGATGAAATTGCCCTGGCAAAGACGGATGGAATAGATACGATCGTTGTTGATCATCATCAATTCGGTGAGGCGCTTCCAGATGGGCATCTTATTCATCCAGGGTTACCAGAGGAAACCTATCCCTTTAAGTCGCTGGCTGCGGTCGGTGTTGCGTATAAGTTTGCGTGTGGTTTGCTGAAAGAGGCGCGTGTACGAGGTTTTGAGATTAAAGAAGGCTGGGAAAAGTGGTTATTGGATTTTGTCGCCATTGCAACGGTTACGGACATGGTGCCCTTGATTGGAGAGAACCGTGTGCTCGAAACGTATGGATTGAAAGTATTAAATAAAACGAAACGCCCAGGATTTCTTGCACTGTTTGAGATGGCTGGGCTTGAGCCAGGATCGATTACATCCGAAACGGTTGGATTTGGCATTGGGCCGCGCATCAATGCTGCTGGGAGAATGGACCATGCATCTCTCGCTTTGCGCTTGTTATTGTCCGAATCGATTGATGAAGCTCGATTGTTAGCGAGAGAGTTGGAAAATAAAAACAAAGAAAGACAAGACGGGACAAAGAAGATGATGAAAGAGGCAGAAGAAATGTTTGTAGGGGCGCATGGTGATGCGCCCCATCCAAAGGTCATCGTGTTATGGAACGAAAATTGGTCACCGGCCTTGGTTGGATTGGTTGCGGGACGTTTTGCGGATAGATTTGCGCGACCAGTGATTGCAATTGGTTTTCATGAAACGCAGTGGATTGGATCGGGTCGTTCAATTCCATCCTATAATATTACGGATGCAGTAAAAGCGGCTGGAGAGGGAATTTTAACGCGTTCTGGTGGGCATGGAGCAGCATGTGGATTTTCTTTGAAAGATGCAGATCAGCTTGCGGTGTTTCGTGATCGATTATTGGAGCACGCCTCCATTATTTCTGAAGAGGATCTTATTCCTTTGATGGATATCGATGCGGAGATTCCTTTGTCTGCACTAACCATGGAGGCGGCAGAAGCGATCGGTACGATGGAGCCGTTTGGCATGAATAATCGTCAGCCTGTCTTTTTGAGTACGCGGTGTCGTGTGCTTTCGGCTGATACCATGGGCGCGACGAACAGCCATTTGCGCTTACAGTTGCTTGATCCGAATGGACGCACGGTAAAGGCGGTTGCGTTTAAGATGGGCGACCGACTTCCGCAAGCTTCGGCTGGTTCGGATATTGATCTTGTTTACAACATGTCGATTAATGAGTGGAACGGAAGACGCACAGCGGAAGCGCGTGTGATAGACTTCCGAACATGCGACCTGGTATAACCGTTCGTTTTCTTCGCGTGTGTTGGCAGCACATGAGTAAGTATCCCTTTCTCTCGATTGGGATTATTCTCGTCGTTCTTGCTGCGGAATTAACCATGTTGTTTGTTCCCTTGTTTTTACAAAAACTAGTTGATGCGTTTACGGTTCTTTCTCCGAATGCATTTACAACATGGGAATTTTTATTGTGGTATGTGTTGCCAATTCCGGCGCTTCGACTATTTGGAATGATGCTCTGGAGAACGAGCGGATATATTGCGAGTTTTCTTCGTCCGCGTATTGACGCAGATCTAGTTGAACGTTCATTTAGATCCGTGTTGGATCAATCGTATCGTTTTTTTAGCGACAATTTCACGGGGTCATTGGTTCGGCGTGTGAATTCGTTAACCTCCGCATTCGCTGAATTAGCGGACGTGTTTTGGTGGAGCATCTTGCCAATGACTGTTGCAATCATCGGAGGGATGGTGATGCTCGGCATGAGAGATCCTTTGTTCGCGGGAATACTATTCGTTTGGATCGTCGCGACATATATTGGTCAGATGTTGGTGAGTCGTTGGAAGCTTCCTCATGATACGAAGCGCGCCGCTGCGCAGACGGTTATGACAGGTGCGGCTTCTGATGCAGTTTCAAATAGCATTAATATCTCTTTATTTTCTGGAAGAGCTTTTGAAGAAAAACGTTTTGATAAGTTGGTTGAAACGCATACGAGTTTGCGCATGAAGACTTGGCGTATTGGAGAAACAGGCGCCACCATACAAAATATTGGAGCATTTTTGTGTGAGCTGTCGCTCATGGGACTTGTGGTTGCTTTTTGGCGCCAGGGTCGCATGACGCTTGGCGATATTGTGTTCGTGCAAGGGATTATGCTGGTTATCTTTCGAAGCACGCAGGACCTTGGTCGTGTGATTCGTCGTATTTACGAAGCGGGTGCTGATACGTATGAGATGTTGGATATTCTCGAAATGGTTCCAGAGATTCGTGACAAGCGCGGGGCAAAAGCGTTAACCGTGAAACGAGGTGCGATTGAGTTTGACCATGTTGGTTTCGCGTATCGCGATGAACTGAATGTGTTGAAAGATTTATCTTTGTCTGTTTTGCCAAAACAGAAAATCGCACTCGTTGGCGCCTCGGGTTCTGGAAAAACAACCGTGACTAAGCTTTTGTTTCGTTTCTTTGATATTCAACACGGCTCTATCAAGATCGATGGTCAGGATATTTCAAAAGTGACACAGGATAGTTTGCGAGAGGCGATTGCGTATGTGCCTCAAGAGCCGATTTTGTTTCATCGTTCGCTCATGGAAAATATTCGATATGGTCGAAGGGATGCGACGGACAAAGAGGTTGTCGCGGCGGCGAAGCTCGCGTACTGTCATGAGTTCATTGAAGCGACACCTGAAAAATATGAAACGCTCGTTGGAGAACGCGGAATCAAACTCTCTGGCGGTGAACGTCAACGTATTGCGATCGCGAGAGCTATCTTAAAAGACGCGCCGATTCTTGTTTTGGATGAAGCGACATCAAGTCTTGATTCTGAATCAGAATCGTATATTCAGATTGCCTTGAAGCGTCTCATGAAAGATAAGACGGTGATTGTGATTGCGCATCGATTGTCTACCATTATGGAAATGGACCGCATTATTGTCATGCAGGAGGGGAATATCTTGGATGAGGGGACGCATGATGTGTTGCGTGCTAAGGTCGGCATCTATCAAAAATTATGGAATATTCAAGCGGGTGGATTTCAAACCTAATATGCATCTAGTCATTCGTACCGATGGTGGGGCACGAGGGAATCCGGGGCCGTCTGGGATTGGAGTTGTGGTTGAAGACGAGCATGGCAAGGTTCTTGAAGAGCATGCAAAGTTCCTTGGGATTAAGACAAATAATCAGGCTGAATATGAAGCGGCAATTTTGGGATTACAGCGGGCAAAGCATTTAGGAGCTACGTCCGTTGGGGTTTTTGCGGACAGCGAGCTTCTCGTGAAGCAGGCGAGTGGCATCTATAAAGTGAAGCATGAGAACATGAAGCCGCTTTTCGCTGAATTAAAGGCTTTGATGTTCCAGATTGGTTCAGTGAAGTTCACTCATGTTCGACGCGAAAAAAATACACATGCAGATGCACTTTCCAACCAAGCGATGGATGAGGGGGCGGGGAGAAGTTAGAAGTTAGAATTTCGAAGTTAGCGCGCTTTTGCTTCAGAACCTAAATTCTATCTTCTAGCTTCTAACTTCTATCTTCACCTGCTATAATCACCTCAACTTATGGCATGGTTTTCCTCTTCACCCGCCGCAAACAGCTATCTTGGAATAGATATCGGTTTTGGCGGTATAAAAATGGTTGAATTGAAGAACGAAAAAGGACGTGCACGTCTTGTGACGTATGCGTATGCGAATTTGCCGGCAGATAGCTTGGACAAATCTTTAGTGAATGATATTCCTGGAACCGCAGCTCTTATCAAGCAGATGGTGGCAAAGTCAAAAGCAACGGCAAAGCGTACGGTTTCTGCATTGCCAATTTCGTCTGTATTTTCATCGATTTTGAATGTTCCATCTGGAAATGAAAAAGAGTTGAAAGAATCTGTAGAGCTTCAGGCAAAAAAACTTGTACCAATCCCATTGGAAGAAGTTGCGCTTGATACCAAAGTCATTGATAAGGCCGAGAAGGGAAAAGTGGATGGTAAGCCAACGACACGCGTTCTCGTGACGGCGGCACCAAAGACGCTCGTGACTAAGTATGTCGAAATTTTTAAGGGTGCTGGCTTGGAGCTCGTGTCACTTGAAACAGAAGCGTTTGCGGTCATCCGATCGTTAATTGGAAAGGATCGTTCCACGATCATGATCATTGATATCGGTTCACTTCGCACAAATATTATGGTGGTGGAAGCGGGGATTCCATTTATCACGCGTTCAATCGCCACGGGTGGAAATTCAATTACGGCGACCATCGCTCGTACACTTGGTATCCCAATGGAACAAGCAGAAAGCATGAAACGCGATATCAAGTCCATGCAGACCTTTGCGCCAACGGGTGATTTGAGTCCGATTTTGACCGTGCTTGTAAAACCAATTTTGGATGAAATTCGGTATTCGTTTAATTTGTATCAAGGTCAGGAAACAGGAGGTCCTCCAAAGCGTATTGAAAAAATTATTTTGACTGGTGGTTCTGCGCTTTTGCCACGTTTGCCAGAGTTTTTGACGCAGCAGATGAATGTGAATACGTATCTTGGAAATCCATGGGCGCGTGTGGTGTTTCCGCCTGATTTGCGTCCATTGCTTGAAGAGCTTGGCCCTCGCTTTGCGGTGACGATTGGATGTGCGATGAGGGATATTGAATAACTATGTTGAATTCGCCGGGACTTGCTTGGTGGATGGTTCGGCATGAAGCCGATCGTCGTCAGGCTCATCAAGTTCGCTTGGTCCCGACTGGAGGACGGGTGGAGTTTTTGTTTGATACAGGTCGCGGACATGACTTGCCCGAGGTTTCTGATGGTGTTCTGTCTGTGCTTGCCATGCGTCTTCCAAAGCTTGGTGCACGAAGTGGATGGCACGTGGATGTGCATCCAGCAGGATTTGCTCCTGCGATTCACTTGATTCGACGTCGGAGCGAAAGCAAGCCAACGCATCCAAGTGATTGGAATGGCGCGTATCAATCATTTAAACAAAAGCCAGAAGGGTTGATGATTTTGATTCGTCCTGATGCGTATCTTGCGCGTCATGGATTGGCGCGTTTGGCGAGCGCTGGTGTTGAGGCATTTGATGCGGATGAAGAGGAGGCTCGTGAGCTCGCTTTGCATACGGCATTAGCTGGAAACCCGACGGTCGCCGTTGCTTCTGATGATGATAATTGGTGGGCTCCGGTGATGGGCGCGGTGCCGATTCGTGTCTTGCGTGCCACACGCACATCACATGGATTATCGTGGGATTCTTTTACTCTATGAGCGAATGTACGGTTCTCCATGTAGAAGACGATAAGATGTACGCGGATATCATTCGTCGTGCGCTTGAGTCTCAAGGATTTATTGTTCAGCACGCGAGTAGCGGCGAAGATGGATTACGTCGCGCTGCTTCTGCAGATGTTATTTTGCTTGATATTGGATTGCCGCAAAAAGACGGATTTGATGTGCTTGAAGATCTGAAAGATAAATCTGATACGTATCAGATTCCCGTGATTATGTTGTCGCGTTTGTCATCAAAGGAAGACGTGGATCAGTGTCGTGGATTGGGCTGCGCGGAATATCTCATCAAGACGCAGCATTCGCCTGAAGATATTGCGAATCACGTGCGCAGAATTTTAGCAGGGCGTGCCGTTTAGGCGTTCATGATATACTCTCTTCGTATGAATTATCGTCGCGGATTTTCGGTATTAGAAGCGTTGATCGTGGTGGCGGTGTTTGGCTTATTAGCCACGCTTGCCGTCATGTCATTGAACAGCGCTCGCGCAAGTTTGCGCGATGCTCAACGTTTGTCTGATGTGAGCACGGTTCGCGCCGGGCTTAGCCAGTACTGGCTTGAGAAGGCAAATTATCCGACGGCGGAGAGTGCCATGGTTGGCCAAGCAGGAGCTAATAAATTAAGCGCCGCTGGTTTTGTGGATCAAACTGATCAGACGACACCAGTATATATCCAATCTTTAACTGGTGGTCCAAAAGCAAACGAGTTTTATCGCTATCGCGGAAGTTCGGCAGGATACTCGCTTCGATTCCAGACAGAAACAAAAACAGACCTTGGAAACGCAAATATCTATTACGCACACGCTTCAGGTATTGACGGTGAAGACGTTGATAAATAAATGTTTATTTTGTTCGTGGTTTGTTTAATTATCCTTGCGATAATTGATATTCGGCTTCAGCGTATTCCGCTGGAGCCGATTTTGTTCTTGCTTGCGATTGGTTTGTTTGGACAGGTTGCGAATGGGAATGCGTTGAATGCTTTGTATGGGATGGGAATCGGATTGGGATTTTTTGGATTGCAGTTTCTTGTTTCAAAAGGTCGTTGGATTGGTGATGGTGATATTTGGCTCGCGGGAGCGATGGGCGCATGGCTCGGATGGTGGGGGATGCTGATTGCCTTGTATGCGGCGTACATGGGCGGTGGGCTCATCGCGCTCATATTGCTTGTTTTAGGCGTCTGGAAGCGTGGCCAGCGCGTTCCGTTTGCACCTTTTCTTGCTCTGGGCGGGATTGTGGCTATTGCGGTAAGATATTGGGGAATATAAATATGGAGAATCCTTTTCTCATAAAAAAATACCCTGATCTTTCTGGATCAAAACCGGTCGAATCTGCCGTGAAGAAGGCAAGAAAGTCTGGTGAGAAGATTCGTGATAATTCGGATCGTGTGCAAGCGTATCTAAGTCGACTTGAAAGGCTCGTACTCAATCCGGATGAGGCGCGGGCCGGTCGTGCCGTCTCGTTATTGCGAGAGATGGTGATGAATGAATATGTACGTCCTCAAAAAACAAAGCTCGCTCGAGCTGCTGCCGTCGTAGAGGAACGAGCCGCTCGTCAGATGGGCATTCCGGTGGAGTATGGAGAAGAACAATTGGAACAAAGAGGCGAAATCGCGGTGAAAGATTTGGAAAATTCTTTGGATCAGTGGATCAACTATCTTTCCGACCCGAATGAGCCGTATCCAACGTGGTTTCGATATTATGCGTTTCGCAATATATTGGGGCTTGGCGAATATGACAAAGACAAGAAGGAATTTCTCAAGCGTTCCGCCGGAACCAATCGTTTGTTTCCCGACATTGATCGTGGTGCGCTTGCTCGAACGCAGGACTTGATCGAGTGCGCGCAAAATCCGGAAGCTCTTTTGCGATATCAAGAACTCCAAAAGGAAACGCAAACTCCTGCTGATGAATTACTTACGGCGCAAAAGGCTAAACAGTTTGCAAATTTGCCTTTCGCTAAGCAATACGCCGAGAGTATAGAGGCGGCGGGGGAAATCACCCCGGAACTCCGGGCGGAAACAAGAGGGGAATGGGTGACTTATTCGAAGGGAACAGAACCGAAACAGCTTTGGAAATCTCTTCAAAACAAAGGCACGGCTTGGTGTACCAAGGGTTTTGCGACGGCTACAAGACAGTTGGAAGGTGGTGACTTTCATGTCTATTATACGTTAGACGCAACCGGCGCTCCTACCATTCCGCGCATTGCCATTCGCATGGAACAGGACGTAGTTGGTGAAGTGCGAGGCGTGGCAGATACGGCACAAAACCTCGAGGGGAATATGAATGATATTGCCATGGCGAAGTTGGGCCCGCTCCCAGGAGCCGAAAGATATCTCAAAGTGTCGGCTAACGTAAAACGTGTCACCGATATCGAAAAGAATATTTTCTTGAACGAACCCCTCTCCGTCGACGAGCTTCGTTTCCTCTACGAATTTGATGCCGAAATCGAACTCTTTGGTTATGGTCCTTACCCGCACATTGATCAAATCAGAGACCAGCGTGACAGACGTGCCGATCTACGAACTATTTATGACTGCACGGAAGAAGAACTGCAGGAGAAAGAATATGTTACGTTAAAGAATATTCCTAAGTGGAAGGAGCTTCCGGACGAAAAAATATTCAAAAACGATTTCAAGTTTCATGGAATCTGCGAATCTGAATATCGCGCAGGTCGACCCATTGAGGATTTCCAAATTCAAATAAAAGCAGAAGTAATTTCTGTCGCAAAAGTCTTTGATATTTCAGATGCGATCGCAAGGGCTCATCCAGAAAATCCTAGGCATTCCCGTCTTACCAACTCCGAAGTCCTCAAAGTTATCGAGGAAGCAGGATATCGTTCTGCGACCCTTGAAGAACTCGTGGCTTATGCCCGTGACTACTGGAAGCCTGATGCAGATCCAAAGACTCTCACAGTAGAAGAGCGATTCCTGCAGAACGCACAAGCGATTTATATAGTCGGTTTGGGCGGTGTCTTCACGGACGAAAACGGCGATCCCTATGCCCCGTGCCTCACCTTGGACGGCCGCATCCGGCGCTGCTTGGATTTGATCGAAATCGACGACAGTGACTGGCCTGCGGCTTTCTATTTCCTCGTCCTCCGTAAGTTTTCTTCATGATCGTGTAAGAAGTCGATTTTGTTTGGACACGTCTCATTTGTTCCTGTATTCTTTCAATATATGGAAAAAGTAAAGGAAAAAGCTTCCATTCGTGTTTCTAAGCGCGTGGAAACCGAGGTTCAGACTCTCGCGCGTCGGGATCGTATAAGTCCATCTGCTAAACTGGACTCTTTGGTGCGTTTTGCGATTGATTTGGACGAGGATGCTGCATTGGGAGCTTTAGCTGATGAGCGGCTAAAGAATGCAACGCGCACCGTTTCCCATGCCAAAGCCTGGAAATAAATGGGAGGTTCGGTATCTTGAGTGCGTGGTGAATGATGATATTCCCGCGATCGATGTTTCAAAACGAAATCAAATACAGCAAGCCATCGAATTAAAATTAACAACAAGACCCGAGCTGTACGGAAAACCATTACGTTTTTCTTTGAAAGGAGCTCGTTCATTAAGGGTTGGAGATTATCGGATACTTTTTGTTCTTGAAGGGCAACGAGTGACCATTGTCGGCATTTTCCATAGATCCGTTGCTTATACTCGTGCAGAAAACAGAATCCGATGATGAGTTATTATATATTTATGAACCAGGCCGACTCTTCGACATCGCTCAGAGCGAGCGCCAAACTCCGAATTGCCAAATTACGGGAAGAAATTGACCGGTATCGGTATGAGCTACATGTACTCGACGCACTCACGATCAGTGAGGCAGCTTTGGATGCCTTAAAACACGAGCTATATAAGCTGGAGGAAGAGCACCCAGATCTCATCACAAAGGACTCGCCAACGCAGCGCGTGGCAGGAACGGTGGCTGATGGGTTTAAGAAGGTGACGCATCTTGTGCCCATGATCTCGATCGAGGATGTTTTTTCGCGTGAAGAGGCGAATGCGTGGGTAGAACGTGCTCGGAAACTTGAACCAGCGGCGAAGTTTGAATTTTATACGGAATTGAAAATGGATGGGCTCGCGGTGTCGCTGGTGTATGAAGATGGCGTGTTTGTACAGGGCTCTACGCGTGGTGATGGTCGCGTCGGGGAAGACGTGACACAAAATCTGCGAACCATTGAAGCGATCCCGCTCGTGTTGCGAAAGCGTATTCCTGGTCGCGTGGAAATTCGTGGTGAGGTCTACATGACCAAGGCGCAACTCAAGACATTAAACGCGAAACTCAAGAAGCGTGGCGAGCCAGAGCTCGCGAATCCACGAAACGCTGCCGCCGGTTCTATTCGTCAGCTTGATCAAAAGATTGCGGCTGAACGAGGCCTTTCGTTTTTTGGATATGCGATCATTACTGATCTTGGAACCAAGACACATGACGAGGCTCACAAAATGCTGGAGGAGCTCGGTGTTCCTCAAAACCCACACAATGTTTTGTTGAAGACTTTGGATGAAGTGGAAAAGTTTCATCGCGATCTCGGAAAGCGTCGTGAGCAATTGCCGTATTGGTTTGATGGCATTGTGGTAAATATTAACGATGATCGTATTCGTGAGCGTTTGGGCGTGGTTGGAAAGACGCCGCGTGGGTCTATCGCTTGGAAATTCCCTGCCGAACAAGGTACGACGATTGTGCGTGATATTGAAGTCTCTGTTGGCCGCACGGGAACACTCACGCCTGTTGCGTTGATGGATCCGGTACAGCTTCAAGGAACAACCGTGACACATGCGACTTTGCATAATGAAGATGAAATCCGTCGTCTTGGATTGAAGATTGGCGATACGGTTATCGTGGAAAAAGCGGGAGATGTGATCCCGAAAATTATCAGCGTTTTGCCGAAGCTACGAACAGGAAAAGAAAAAGAGTTTCACATGCCGAAAACATGTCCGATGTGTGATTCACCTGTGAAGCGCAAAGACGGTGAGGTGGCGGTGATGTGTACGAATCGAAATTGTTTTGCGCAGCAACTCGCCAAGTTAATTCACATGGTTGTGGCGTTTGATATGCGCGGACTCGGTGAGAAGATTGCGGAACAGCTTTTGCAAAGACGCTTGGTTGCTGAACTTGCGGATCTGTTTATTCTGAAGCCTGGTGATTTTTTGCAGCTTGAAGGATTTGCGGAAGTCTCGGCAAATAAGCTCGTAAAAGAAATTGAAGCGCATCGTCACATTGAACTTGGACGGTTTATTAATAGCCTTGGAATACGCCATGTGGGAGAAGAGACAGCAAATGATCTTGCAAAAGCGTATGGCTCTATTGCGGCGTTTCGTCAGGCGAAGCTGGAGGATTTGCTTCAGTTGAATGGAATCGGTGGTGTGGTCGCCTTGTCAGTGATGGAGTATTTGCAGGATCCTCATCATCAAAAGGAATTGGAACATCTACTTGAATATGTGACTGTAAAAAACGTAGAGAAGCGCGACACAACAGGTCCGCTTGTGGGAACGACATGGGTGATTACGGGTTCGCTTGAATCAATGTCTCGTGAGCAGGCGAAAGAAAAAATCCGTGCCTTGGGTGGGGATGTGGGGGAATCTGTTTCCAAGAAAACTTCGTTTTTGGTTGTGGGTGCAGAGCCGGGTTCGAAATTTGAAAAGGCCCAGAAACTGGGCCTTGTCATTCTTGAGGAACCGGAATTTTTGAAGAAGATTAACGGATAGCTCCTGCTTTCACGACTTCGTCCGTGAGCATGGAGTATGGGACTGCGCCTTCAACGAGTACGCCGTTCACGAAACTTGCAGGTGTGCCATTTACGCCAGCAGCCGTTCCGCTGTCGAGGTCTCGCTGTACGCGAGAAGCTTGTGCGTGCGTTTCGAGACAGGTTGCAAATGTTGGGCGATCCAATCCGATTTGATCGGAGAAGGCGAGAAAGCCATCACGGTTCTGGAGGGTTGGATTTTGGATAAGCTTGTCATGCATCTTCCAGAAGGCATCGTTTCCACCTTGTGCAGCGGCACATTCGGAAGCTTCTGCGGCTGGTTTCGCGCTCTCGTGAAATGCGAGAGGGAAGTGACGATAGACCAAGCGAACATCTTCTGGGAAATCAACCAAAAGTTTTTTGAGATCTGGATCCATACGCTGACAGAATGGGCATTCAAAATCAGAGTAGGTGATAACAGATACTTTGGCGTTCGCGCTTCCGAGAACGTGGTCGACGGCATTGTCGATGACGGTTGGAGCAGCGCCTGGAGCAACGAGCGTTTGTGTTTCATCTAGCTGCTGATCAACTGGAGGCTGTTGTGGCTGGAGGCTTTCGATAAGTGCTTCTAATGCTGCCTGATCAAGAGCATCGCTTGGGGCAATGATCGGTTGTCCATCAGCTTTGACCATGTTCATGCCAATCGCAACGGTGATGGTGCGGTTGCCGGTTGTCTTACAGACATCCTTCCAGGTCTTCTCATTGAACGTGCATGTCTTTACCGGGCTTGGATAGCTACCTCCGACTTCCATGCGTGTGAGTGTTTGATCGGTTGCATCTAGTACCGCGATAAGACCTGTACGAGCGAGTGTGGTGCGAATCGTTGCAAATGACGTGTTTAATTCTTTGAGAGCGGCTTTGCGGCTGCTGGCTGGGGATTTTGGAAGATCCTTGTAGGCGAGCATGTAAACGCCGTTGATGAACGCTGGGTTGACGCGCAAGCGCAAGCGCCACATATCGTGACTGTTTGCGGCTTTTGTTTTTGATTCAACACGTGTGACAAGAAGTGGTGGGGCTTTGATGGCGAGTGCCTTCAATGCTTTCATTTGTGGATTGTTCTGATCGAGAATCCCGGATTCCAAATCGGCTGGCAATAAGCCTTGTTGATCGATATCGAGTTTGATCCAACGTCCCACGAGGGTGGAGTAGTCTGTTGCCGTGATTCCTTTTGCCATGTCGAGCAAATTCTGTGGCATTTGTTCTACGCGGAAGTAGGCGGTGCGATCGACGAGTTTCCACTGGAAGCTCATTGGACCGTCGAGGGAGACTGGCATGCCATCGCTGATCGCTTCATCTATTGAGAAGCTATCAAGGGAAAGACGTCCTTCCTGGTCGCCGAGTGGTGAGCCGGCTTTGGCGATTTGGCGTGCCTGAAAGTGCATGGCGAGCGAAGCTGAGCCAGATGGATCGGTTTTCTTATAGGACTTTTGCGTCATGCCAAGGCGCAAGCTCATATCTGAGCGCATGGTTTGGCTACTAAGTTCACGCAATAAAGCCGTGTTCAGCATGTTTTGTGCTGATGGCGTCGTGGCTGCCGCAGAAGGAAGCGGAAGGCCAAGGATGAGAGGCATCAAACTTCCTGCAAGTAACCGTCGAAAAGGGTGGGTGTTTTGCATATGGGGATGAGGATAGCACAGGGTAATAAGGATTAAGAAGCGTTTAGAGCGGCGTCGTATTCTTCAGGAAAATGTTGTTTGATGACCTCTTCCGCAGCATCGACGAATTCATTCAAGCCGCTTAACGCTACGTTGTTCGCAGCTTCTCCTGTTTGTTCAGGGAATAGTGTGTGCGGTCGATGCTGCATGTCGCTGCCAGTTGATTCTTGCCATGCATGCAATGCGACTGTTGGATTTCCGTTGTACCAAACAATTTTTGATGGCTTTGCCTTTGGATGATTAGTGAAATATGTTTCCCAGTATTGTTTTGCTGGAACTGTATGTTGTGCGAGACGATAGGTGAGACCGGCGTATGGACGTAGGACAGATTCTAGTTCTGAACCATCAGCATCTTGAGATAATGCTTTTGCTTGATGAAAAAAACGTAGCAAGACAAGCTCTTCGTTCGTGAGCCCACAGGTCTTCGCGGTTTCTTGTAGCCATTGAGAGTATGGCTGATCTCCGTAGTGCTGGATGCAATCGCGAAACGCAGAAGAAGAGAAAATAGTTTTTAAGCGATTGATACGTTCTGGATCAACGATGGCGTTTCCTTGAGCGTCAATTTCATAGCGTGACCCAGTTTCAGGATCTACAGGAGTTGATTCTGGCAGAAATACCAATGCAGCATCGAGCGAAAGACCTTTGTGCTCTTGAGACCAAACCCAAATGTCATTGTGTTGATTTCCAAGTTCAGAGCGGTTTTGGATTAATGGTTTGTTAGAGAACTGTTGTGAGGCAATATGTAATGCTGGAAACGCAACAAACACTTCGTTTCCCATTTCGCCTCCATAATAAGCGTCTGGCACTTCTTCGCTCGCGAGATGAACGGCTGACATGTCTGCGTAGGTGAGCAGTCCACCTTCAAATTGGCCTTTATCCGTAATGATGTCTTGCATGCGTTCGACGGCTTGTTCAAAGGTATCGCAATCCGTAAAAAATGTTTTCCAGATTTTTTCTTGTTGCATGCCATCTTCGAGCCAACGTCCGACCACAGACGAGAGACGTTTTTTCTCAAACAATTTTTTGACGCTGTTATGAAACGATCCCATGCCTCGCGTGTGTGAGCCGTGTCCGTAGTGATCGCGCACCCCTTGGCGTTTCACATGTGTCACCATGTGCGCAGGAAATCTGTGCAACAAGAATTGATAATCGTCGACAGAGAGCGATTCCAGATTTTCTTCTGAAAATAGATGCGCGAGCTCGTATGTATCGTAGGGAAGTTCTTTCCAGCGTTTTAATTCGGCTGCGTAGAATGCATCTAAGAGTTCGCGATCACGCGGTTCAGCGCCAGAGTCGCGTTCTTTTCTTGCTTGTCGAATTTCTGCCGCCTTTTGAGCCCGTCCTTCTGGATTTGTTTGTTTAGAAAAGCTTTTGATCTGCGCACGGAACGGATTCAAACCAGCGGATTCAGACATAATGCGCTTATTCTAGCAGGCTAAATTGCGCTTTACCAAACGCGTCAGGGAGGCTATTCTCCTACAGTATGGCATTGACTCGAGACGAAATTATCCGAATAGCTGAATTGTCCCGCCTCGCCCTCTCTGAGGAGGAGATGAATCGCATGGAACGCACGCTTGATCCAATTCTCGACTATGTCGGGCGTTTGTCGAACGTGAATACTGAGAACGTCCCAGAAACAGAAGATGAACCAGTGCTTCCAGAACGTTTGCGTGCTGATCAGGCTGTCTCTACGACCACGGATGTACGTGAAGCGATCGTGTCGAATTTTCCTGATCGGGTAGGAAACTTGCTAAAGGTTCCAGGTGTCTTTGAAAATCCAAAAGGCTAATATGGCTGATCTTCTAAACCAAACCATTTCTTCGGCAGCAGCTGGTCTTGCCTCGGGCTCATTTACTTCTGCAGAGTTAACCGCCTCGTATCTTCAACAGATGCGTGGACTTGATCTTGCTCTGCATGCATATCTTTCACGATTTGATGAAGAGGCGATGCAGGAAGCGAAAGAATCAGATGCGCGTCGTGCTGCAGGAAAAACACTCGGTGTATTGGATGGTGTACCGATTGCCATCAAGGATAATATTTTGATTCAGGGACGTTTAGCGACGGCCGGTTCACGTATTCTTGAGAATTACGTCGCAGCATACGACGCAACAGTGACGAAGAAGTTGAAAGCAGCGGGAGCTGTATTTCTTGGGAAAACAAACATGGATGAGTTTGCCATGGGATCTTCTACCGAGCGTTCTGCGTTTGGCGCAACGAAGAATCCGCATGATGTAGAACGCGTTCCAGGTGGTTCATCGGGTGGTAGTGCTGCCGCCGTTGCCGCGGACATGTGCGTTGCGGCACTTGGTTCTGATACGGGTGGTTCGATCCGTCAGCCAGCAGCTTTGTGTGGCATTGTCGGATTTAAGCCAAGTTATGGCCGTGTATCTCGTCAGGGATTGATTGCGATGGCTTCGTCGCTTGATCAGATTGGTCCAATGACAAAGACCGTTGAAGATGCAGCAACGCTCACGCTCGCCATCATGGGCACAGATCCGCAAGATCAGACGACGGTTGCTGCGCAGGATTTGAATTTGGAATTTCCGACATCTCTTAAGGGCGTGAAGGTTGGCGTTCCTCGTCAGGCATGGGGGACAGAGGGGATTACGCCTGGTGTTCGCGCTCAGACGGAGAATGCGCTCAATGTGATGCGTGCGCTTGGTGCTGAACTCGTTGATATTGATTTGCCATACGCCGATGAAGCATTGGCCGTCTATTATGTGTTGATGCCTTGTGAAGTTTCCGCGAACTTGTCCCGTTTGGATGGAATCCGGTTTGGGAAGCGCGTGATTTCCGAAACGCTTCTCGAAACATACGAATCTTCACGTTCGCAGGGGATGGGTGAGGAGGCGCGCCGCCGTATCATGCTCGGAACGTATGCGCTCTCAAAGGGATATTATGACGCGTATTATCGTCAGGCGCGTCGTGTGCAGACTTTGATTCGTCGTGCGTATCGCGAGGCTTTCAAAACAGTTGATGTGATCGCGATGCCAACGACCGCTTCAACCGCATTCAAAATCGGTGAGAAGATCAATGATCCACTCGCCATGTACCTTGAAGATGTGTTCACGGTTGGTGTGAACGTGGCGGGTCTACCTGCGATTTCAATCCCTTGCGGTTTGGATGATGGTCTCCCTGTTGGATTCCAGCTTATTGGCCCACGTTTCCACGATGGGGATATACTGGATGCAGCGTACGCTCTCGAACAAGCTCTCTCATGATCTTTCAGCTCATTCTCGATTCCAACCCAACGCCAATTGCACAGCCCGCCTCTGGTCAGGCTTTGTTGTGGCCGGCTATTGCGTTAATTGGTGTCGTTGTCGTGATTATCCTTGGAATATTATTTCAGAAGTTGATGTATGCCTTGCGCCGTCCAGAACTACATGGGCTGACTCCAGAAAAAGTTCGTGAAACGTGGCGTCAGATTGAAGAGACATCTGACCATGGAATTATGGGGGCGAAGCTAAGTGTCATTGAAGCAGATAAATTACTTGATGGAGTTTTACGTTCCATGGTGATTCCTGGTGAAACGTTAGGTGAGCGCTTGAAATCGGCTGCATATACATACAAAGATATTCATAAGGTGTGGCCAGCACACAAACTTCGCAATCAACTCGTGCATGATTCGACGTTTGAGATTACGATCTCTCAAGCAAAGCGCGCATTGAAAGATTACGAAGCGGCATTACGCACGCTTCACATATTATGATCCCTTGGTTTGAATCCCATGCGATCCATATAGGATTTATTACTCTTCAAACTTGGGGAGTCTTGGTGGGACTTGGTTACGCTCTTGGTACGCTTCTCGCTTATCGACGGGCAAAGAAGAATGGATTGGACGCTGAGCGCGTTCTCGATCTTTCGTTTTGGATGTTTATCGGTGCGTTTATTGGAGCGCGTTTGTTTGAAGTGTTGTTTTATGATCCTGCGCATTACTGGGCGAATCCATTGGATGCGATTAATCCGTTCTTGCCAGGCTGGTCCATGTTTGGAGGATTACTTGGAGGCGCGGCCGCATTCACGATCGGCATCCGTAAATACAAATTGAATTGGATGGCGTTTGCCGACACCATGATGTGGGGTTTGCCATGGGGGTGTGGCGTTGGTCGTATTGGTTGTTTCTTGATCCACGATCATCCAGGAACTTTGTCTCATTCTTTGCTGGCCGTGAAATATCCTGATGGACAAACGCGTCATGATCACGGCTTATATTTATCTTTGATTGGATTTGCGACAGGTATTTTATTTCTTTGGTTGAGTCGCAAGCCTCGCAAGCCAGGATTCTGGCTCGGTTCATACATGATGATTGAGGGTTGTACGCGTTTTGTTTTAGATTTTTATCGTATTGTAGACGCGACCTATTGGGGACTAACGCCCACACAGTATCTCGCGGTGCCAATGTTGTTGGTTGGTGCGTGGTTGATCAGGCGCTCCACCGATTAACTCCCTCGTTCCCTCTTGTACTCAAGAGGGAGGCATACCCTTCAATCATATTGCACTCCTCTTGAGTACAAGAGGAGCCGGAGGAGTTATGATCCCAGGTTCGTGTGTCGCGTGAAGCGTGATATAATCTCGGCATGTTCGATTGTCTCTTGATCGGAGGAGGTCCTGCCGGAATGGCTGCGGCGATTTATCTTGCAAGACAAAAAATAAAAACCGTCATGTTGAGCGGGGATTTTGGCGGTCAGGCGATTTGGTCATCGGATGTAGAAAATTATCTTGGATTACATCAGCTCACGGGTGTGCAACTCGTTCAACGCTTCGTGAAACATCTTGAGGACTATCGAAAGGATATTGATATTCATGAGAATGAGCGCGTGGGGACACTTGAACGAATCGAAGGGGGTTTTCGAGCCATCACAGACAAGGGAAGCTATGAAGGAAAGACGGTGTTAATTGTGAGTGGCGCGACGCATCGCAAATTGAATGTTCGTGGAGAAAAAGAGTTTGATGGAAAAGGCGTCACGTATTGTGCAACGTGTGATGCGCCTTTGTTTAAGGATAAAAAGGTATATGTGATTGGTGGGGGAAATAGCGCGATGGATGCCGCGCTGTTTGTAGCAAAATATGCTCGTGAGGTTCATATGGTGTCGGTGAATCATGAACTTGCGGGTGATGCGATGTTGATGAAGCTTTGTAAAGAAAATCCTCTTATTTCTATTCACGTTGATACAAAGACGCTTGGGTTCGAAGGCAGGGGAATGCTTGAGCGAATTCTTCTTTCGGATGCGGATGGAGAGCGGACGGATTTCACGGATGGAGCATTTATCGAGATTGGTCTTGTACCAAATAGTGGATTTGTGGATTTTGTAGGGAAAGATAAAGGTGGCCAAATTATCGTTGATAAATTCAATGCAACGAATGTAACGGGCGTGTATGCGGCTGGTGATGTAACGGATATTACAGAGAAACAGATAGCGATTGCAGTGGGGGAAGGTTCAAAAGCTGCCTTGTCTGTCATTAGATATTTGCAAACTTCCTCGCGCATCTGACAGAATGCCGCGGTATGGAACAAACATCTAACAAGGGGTTACTGATCGGGATTGTGGTTGCGGCAGCGTTGATTTTTGCTGGGCTTGTGTGGGCGATTGTGGCCGCTCCTTCTGGAACTGGTCCTGTTTCGAGTGAGAATGTCTCGTTTTCTGATTCTTTATCTACGCCTTTTGTTGGTTTAGAGAATTCACCGGTTGTCGTTCGCATGTATAGCGACTTTCAGTGCCCTGCATGTAAGTCTGCAGAGCCAGGTGTGCGTGCTGCAATCGAGAAGTATAAAGATCGTGTGAAATTTATTTGGAAGGATTTTCCTTTGATTGGCACCCACCAGAATGCCCGTGGTGCGGCAAACGTCGCTCGTTGCAGTCAGGATCAAGGAAAATTTTGGGAAATGCATGACTTGTTGTATTCAAAGCAGGAGATTTGGTCTCCTCAGCCAGATCCTCGTGCTTCGTTTGAAGAATATGCGAGTCAGTTGAAGTTGGACATTGATGCGTTCAAGTCTTGTCTTGATGCAAAAAAGAACGATGACAAGATCATGGCGGATGAAGCAGAGGGAACGAAGAATGGTGTAAATGCTACGCCAACGTTCTATGTGAACAAGACTCAGTATGTGGGGATGCCGGCTGAGCAGTGGTCCACCGTCCTTGACGCGGCCCTTGCGAGTGCTTCGTCGTCTAAGTAGACTGCATTTACTTCACAATTTACGACACTATATGTCTGAAACCAACAGTTTTTGGGACGGAGGTTCAAAAACCATGTTTTTCACGGGTTTGTTCCTTGGGATTGCGGTGACTTCTTCAGTGGGTCTCGCGCTCACCTTTGGAAGTTTGATGAAAGGCGGAGTATTTGGTGGCGCGGTTGCGGCAGTTCCTGCTGTGGTCGCTCCAACGGCTGGGAATCCAACGGCGCAGCAGCCAACGGTTCCTTCTAAGCCAGTAGCAGCTGTTGATGCCAAGGTTGATCACGTTCGTGGTCCTGCCAACGCAAAGGTCACATTGATTGAGTACTCAGATTTCCAGTGTCCATATTGCTCACGTCATGAGCCAACCATGGAAAAGTTGCTCACGGATCACCCAGCTGATGTGAGACTCGTGTACCGCCATTTCCCACTTTCGTCTTTGCACCCAATGGCACAAAAGGCAGCTGAGGCTTCCGAGTGTGCCGCTGCACAAGGTGGAAACGATGTATTCTGGAAAGCGCATGATTATCTCTTTGCAAACAATACAAGCTTGAGCACGGATTTGTTCAAGAAGATGGCAGGAGATCTCAAACTTGATGTTAATAAGTTCGCTACATGTGTCGAGAAGGGTGAAATGGCAAAGCGTGTTGCGGCTGATTACGCAACGGGCAATGATTCCGGCGTAAGCGGGACGCCAGCAACCTTCGTAAACGGTCAGATGGTTGAAGGTGCCGTGCCGATCGACCAGTTCGAAGCAATGGTTCAGTCTGCAATCAAGGGATAATAGTTCAATTCAAAAAGCGGCTCACAAGAGCCGCTTTTGTTGACCTTCTGAAATGATAGGAATATCATTTTAGCGCCCTTTTATGGAGGCTAGCAGATGGAGATCCCGAACCTTTTCTGGACGAAGAAGTCGAGCAAAAGACCTCGTTCCGCTGAGGATGAGGAGCACGCCAAGCTCGTTCATCGACGATTCTCGCGTGCGTACGGCGTGCTCGGTCTCATGAAGCGTGAGTTGGCTGATCAGCTTGCGACGTCTCGTGAGTTGGTGCCCATGTGCCTCGAGGATTGTCTCGATGAGCTGAACGACGCCATCGCGTCCGATGCGTACCGAGGGTTCTTCGAGCGTGAGTTCGAGGTGAAGTTTCGCCTTGAGCTCGGCGCAACTCCTGTGCTGCACGTCGCTACTGATGAAGCGATCAAACAGCTCGAGGGTGAACTTGTGCAGCGTTTCGATCGTCGTTCCATGGAGCATGCTCACGCCTTCGGGATTGGGATGCTGAATGGGGCGGCTACGAAGTTTGCTCGAAACCCGGATTCGTCTTGGGTCTATGAGCCGCCTTTGTCGGATGAATCGCCGGAGCTCATCAGCCTGCGATATATCATGGCAGACTATGCGTTTCGCCACGACTTTCAGCGTCGAAGTGGAGTTCGCGTTCACTTCTTCACGCCAAATCGCGTGGTGCTCTCGCGACGAAGTGACCACATATACGCTCAGACGACGCTGAGCGATCAGCTGAGACTTGAACAGCTGCTTCCTGGAGCCCCCACCTAGTGGAAGCTCCTTTTCTTTTTATACTAATTTTCGTTTGAGACGTTCAACGTTTGGAACTGGTTCTGGATCGATACGATGCCGATGCGCAAGGGAGAGGCTCGTTCGGCTACCGATTTGAATCGTGTTCCATGCCTGTTCTGATTTGGTTTTACCTTCTGGTGTGATGAGCACAGTTTCAATTCCTTGGTCTTCGAAGATCTCTGATGTTAGTTTTACGCGCTTGATTGTTTGTGGGTGATAGAGATCGGACTGAAAAAAGACGGCGAGTAGGTTTTTCTTTGCGGCGACTGGAAAAGACAGTCCTTCAAGAAGGTGATGATCTATTTCTGGCAATGCAAGATATGTAGAGAGTTGCTTTGCATTTTCATTGATTTGGTTATTCATCACATGAGACGCGCCCGTGAGATGTTCGGCGGCGATTAAAAGAAGAAGCTTTTTTTCACCGCGTGTCGCGAGATCGTCAGCAAGTTTTATAGGTGTAGCTTTTCCTAGGAATGCAGCAAGTGATTGGATTTCAGTTTCGCTTATTTTTAGTACTCCAGCGCGTGATAAAATCCCAGCCAATGCGAATGCGGCTGAACCGATCGCCATGCGAGGCTGGTTTGAAGGGTTTGTGGTTTCATCAATCAGTACAAAGGGCCATTTGTGTTTCTTTGCGAGCGAGAGCAGCTCACCGCCTTTCGTAAGGACTGCGATGCGCGCTTTTCGTTTGATTGCGTCTTTGGCGGTGCTGAGTGTCTCTTCGGTGGTTCCGGAGTAGCTCGAGAGGATCACAAGGCTTTGTGGTCCAACCCATGCAGGTAGTTGATAGCCATTCACGATCGTAAAGGGGACCGAGAGTCTATCGGCGTAAGCGCTTCGAATCACGTCCGCGCCAAGTGCAGAACCACCCATGCCTGAGATAATAACTTCTGACGGTTTTTTCCTGGACGGAAAACGGACCGCCGAAGCGGTCCGCCATCCGATCAGGACCTGCTGCGGCAGCGCTTCGATGGAAGCGAGGATGCCGTGGCCTGTCCCAGTCATATTATTTAATCTTTCCCATTACGAGCTTAGCGAGTTCCAATGCCTTGGCTTGTTCGTTTCCATTTGGTACGCGGACATTGATGATGTACCAAGCATCACCCTTCAAGACGTTCATTTGGGTGAGTGTGCCACCAGCCCAGTAGGCCTGATCGCCAACGCCAGAGATTTTGACTGGAGCAACGCTTGAGAGGTTCTTGGATTGTGCCATGGCATCTGCGAAGACCTGAGAGGCTTCTGCTTGTGATGCAGCCTTACGAACGAGCAATCCCGCTGTTCCGATCGACTTGATGTCTGCGGATGCGGCGGCTGGCTGTGAATAGGTACAGTCGGAAACCGTTGTCTTTCCGTCAGCGGTCTGAGAGACATTGCGAAGTGGATCTTTTACAGTTCCACCGAGGATGCTTTCTGCATCAGCCTTTGAAACGAGCTGGCAAGCATCGTATTTCAATTCAAGAAGATTCATTGGCTTATCTGAAACAATTGGGGCGGTTGGATTTGTACCTGTGACTGGGGTTGTGGCGGCTGGTGTTTGGTTGCAGCCAAGACCGAAAATGGTGAGCGATGCGACCGCGGCCAATGGAAGGAATTTTTTCATGGAGGTATTATGAATAATCATATACGCTCCAGTATAGCATATTGTAAATAGACGCAACGGTGGATAACAAGGTGTATAGTTGATAGACTGAAAAACATATGAGCGAAAGACCACCAAGCATGGAGGCGAAGAAAGTGAAGACGATCACGCGTGGGCAGGATCATCCAAGAGAATGGGAAGGGGAGCGTATTTTTACAGAGGATGAGGTGATCGCGGCTGTTCTGGAAATCGTCGGTTCTGAAGGTTGGGACACTACCGAACGTGTGCTTAGCCACGACGGGGTGTTACTTGAATCGTATCTACGAAAAGTTGGGAGTGATGTCGGATATCAATATGTGATCAAGGGCGCACACAAAAACGCGCTCTCAAGAACGGTTATTATCAAGATTGACTATATGAGTGCTGATTTCGCGGCGGATGATTTATGTGGCGCAGAAGAGATTGCGGAGTATCGAGATGGGAAATGGGTGAAGTAGAGTTTGATTACTTTCTCAACACGACACCTGCTTGAACCAACGCTTCATAATGCGTTGGTTTTTCGTGTATGAGATATTCAAGAACTTTTCCATGAAGATATCACTTGGTTACATTCTTGTTGATGCCCAGCTATCCAAAACCCCGCCTTGTGGGCGGGGTGGTGGGTGGCGGAGGAGGGGAGATTCGAACTCCCGATACCTTGCGGTATGCTTGCTTTCCAAGCAAGTGCACTAGGCCACTATGCGACCCCTCCGTGCGTGGAAATGTGCGCAGAGGATAGCGAAACTAAAGAGTTTAGGCAAGGAGCTGTATTTCAGGGGTACATTCAGTTTATTTTGACGATCTGCTAGCATGGAATCTCAATCTTATATGCAAACTCCTAAGCTACTTTTGACTTCAATGTTCATGGTGTTTGGTGTATTGCCATTGGCTGCTTCGGCGGCGACGGTTGTGCCGGTTACAAAGTGCGTAACGGCAGCAACACGGGCGAGTCGTGCTGGGTATCAAGTGCGGCTTGAAAAAGATATCACGCCATATCTTCAAAATGCGAAAGCAGCATCAGCGATAAAAAAATATCGAGATAATTTGGATATCGCTTGGGAAGCGATGGAAGAGCCATATTGTGGTTTCGGAAGTTATGGTCCGAAGTCGGCCATTCACTCATATTCAAAGAATGTAGAACGTGAACGTGGAACATTTGTCGCGGCGGTGAAGAGCCTTTCCAAGGGAGCGGTGGTAGCGGCGACGGCTACTTCGACTCCGGTTGTGCCGCCTGTGGCACCCGTTGTTGTGAAAAAGATTGAAAGAGTTGTGCCAGTTGTTGTGGCTCCAAAAGTTTCTATTCCGTCTGGTTTGCGACGTGGGATGCGATCAGAAGGGGTAAAAGCATTGCAAAAGTATTTAGCATCACATTATAAAGTGTCAGCAGATGATTTGGTGACTGGTTATTTTGGACCAACGACAGAAAAGTATTTGGTGAAGTTTCAGATTGAGAAAGAGATTATTACAAACGCGAGTACATCGGGAGCTGGATTATTTGGACCAAAGACCGCGCGAGTTTTGAATGGAAATTAGGTCTGTTTGACGTAGGTATGAAAAGTATGATAAAAAAGATTGCTGTTTTATGGCTCCTGAAAAACGAAAAGTGAACATATTTGAGCTTATTCCTCGCTATAAGGGGTTGATTTTGTTGATGTTGGGATTGAGTGTCGCGAGCAATGCAATCGCCTTGTCTTTGCCGCGTTTGGTGGCGAATGGAATCGACGCCTATTCGACGGGGGCATTCGACCCTACAGCCACGCTTTGGACCTTTGGGATTTTGGTGATCGTGATCATGGTTCTGTCTTACGGAGTTTCTGCGTTGCAGGCATATGTCGGTGAAACAGTGGCACGCGATATGCGTCAATCCGTTGCGGATAAAATTTCGCGCCAAACATTTGCATTCGTTCAACAAGTGGGCTCATCGAAATTATTGACGAATCTCACGTCGGACATGGATTCGGTGAAGATGTTCATCTCTATGGCGGTGGTGTCGCTTGTGTCGTCTGTATTTTTTACTCTCGGCGCGAGTGCGTTATTGATTGTTACGGATTGGAAATTGGGTCTGTGTGTGCTTACACTGGTGCCGGCTGTTGGTTTTTTATTTTATACAGTTTTTTCAAAAGTAGGCGTGTTGTTTCGCGCGTCGCGCAAAGTGATTGATCGTTTGAACCGCACCATTAATGAAAGTATTCTTGGTGCCGCATTGGTGCGTGTGCTGAATGCGCGTTCTCAAGAAGAGGTTAAGTTCCACGAAGTGAATACGGAGGCGCAAGATAATGGATTGGCAATTCTCCGGATTTTCTCGAGCATGATTCCGATCATGACGTTTATTTCCAGCATGGCGACGCTCGTTATTCTTGGATATGGTGGTCACTTTGTCATCATTGGTGAGATGACGCTCGGGCAGCTCTCCGCATTTAATAGCTATCTAAGCATGCTTATTTTCCCGATCATGATGATTGGGTTCATGAGCAATGCGATCAGCCGTGCATCCGCTTCGTATGAGCGCGTGGTAGAGGTTTTAGATGCGCCTGTTCTCTCCGAAGGTGGTGATGTGAAGGCGACATTGCGGGGTGATATTGAATTGAAGCATGTGTCTTTGGTGGTCGGTGAGAAGGCTATTCTCAAGGATGTGAGCTTTGCGTTGAAAGCGCATTCACGAACAGCGATCATCGGTCCGACGGCTGCAGGAAAGACTCAGCTTTTGTATGCTCTCACCGGGCTCGTGGAGCCGACATCTGGAGAAATTCTTGTCGATGGACGTCTTCTTGCAACGTATGATCGCCAGTCATTGCACGCGCAGCTTGGATTGGTATTTCAGGATAGTATTATTTTCAATTTAACGATTCGCGAAAATATTAAATTCGGACAACAAATTTCTGATGAAGCGTTCAAGAAAGCAATTGAAACGGCAGAATTAGATGATTTTATCGCGAGCTTGCCAGATGGTCTTGATACGCGTGTTTCTGAACGTGGAACTAGTTTGTCTGGCGGGCAAAAACAGCGCGTTATGTTAGCGCGTGCCCTCGCGATCAATCCAACGATATTGTTATTGGATGATTTTACCGCACGCGTAGACTCAAACACGGAACATCGCATTCTTGCGAATGTGGCAAAGAATTATCCTGATTTGACGCTCGTGTCCGTGACGCAAAAGATCGCCTCAGTAGAAGAGTATGATCGAATAATTTTGCTCATGGAGGGTGAAGTGCTTGCGCAGGGGACGCATCAAGAATTGATGGAGACGTCTCCTGAATATGTGCAGATTTTTGAATCACAACGGAGCACCGAACGATATGAATCCTAATTACCGTAAAGTTCTTCCGTTTCTGGAAGGCGAAGGCAAGCATTTTGCCTTGGCTGTTATTGCGACGACGCTGAGCTCTATTGTGACGCTCGGTGCGCCATTTCTATTTGGATATGCGGTCGATCATTATATTTCCGTTGGCGATTATGCGGGTGTATTGATGTCGGTTGGAATCTTGTTTGTTGGGTTTGCGGTGGCGCTGGTGACGAGTTATTGGCAGATGCAGCTCATGGGACGCATGGGACAGCGCGTGTTATTTCGTTTGCGTTCAGTGATCTTTTCCAAGTTGCAGGAGTTGCCGATCGCATTCTTTAATCGTCAGAAGACAGGCGACTTGATTTCGCGCATCAATAACGATACGGACAAGTTGAATCAATTTTTGTCAGAAACATTGGTGCGTTTTGTGGGGAGTATGGTGATTATTCTAGGTGCAGCCATATTTTTATTGAGTTTGAATTGGGAGCTTGGGCTTGCGGCTCTTGTTCCGGCGATAGTGTTGATTGTGCTTACTCGTTTGGTATCTGGATGGGTCAAGGCACGAACGACTGCGAGCTTGAAAGCGATGGGAGGATTAAGCGCGGAAGTGTCTGAAAGTCTTGATCATTTTAAGGTGATTGTCGCTTTTGATAGACGTGATTATTTCCGAACGCGTTTTCAAGAGGCGAATACAACGAATTACAAAGCGGCTGTGAGTGCTGGCTTAGCAAATGGCATGTATGGGCCGATGTATGATTTGGCTTCAAATATCGCGCAACTTATTGTGCTAGTATTTGGAATTTCACTTATTACGAAAGGGTTTTTATCGGTTGGAATGCTTTTGACGTTTTTGATTTTCGTTGAGCGATGTTATGGCCCTCTTCGTCAAATCGCGATGTTGTGGCAATCATTGCAGCTTGCGATTGCGGGATGGGATCGTGTCTCAGAAATTCTTGATGAGAAGTCAAATATTGTAATGGTGGATCATATAGGGGCCACGCTTGCTTCGCCCATCCTGATGGAATTTCGTGATGTCTCGTTTGCGTATGGTGAAACAAAAGTCATTAACACATTTAATTTTGAGCTTGAGAAAGGAAAGACCTATGCGCTCGTTGGCCCGACCGGAGGTGGAAAGACTACGACCGCTTCTTTAATGGCGCGATTATACGATCCGACCGAGGGACTCATTTTGCTTGACGGTCGAGATTTGCGTTCGTATTCAGATGAAGAGCGCACGAAAAAGATTGGGTTTATTTTGCAAGAAGCGTTCTTGTTTAGTGGGACCGTACTTGAGAATGTATTTTACGGAAATAGTGAGTTTCTGAATTCTTCAAAAGACGAACGGGTGAAAGCCATTTCTGATATGGGCCTTGATGGGTTGTTGGTGCGCTTTCCGCAAGGAGTTGATACGGAAGTAACTGTAGGATCCGAAACGATCAGCTTGGGTCAGCGTCAACTTATTGCGTTTATGCGAGCGGTTTTGCGTAAGCCAGAATTGTTGATTTTGGATGAGGCGACGGCAAATATTGATACGGTCACGGAACAGCTTCTTGAAGAGACATTACAGAAACTCCCACGTACGACGACGCGGGTGATTATCGCGCATCGCTTGAATACAATCGAAAATGCTGACAGTATCTTCTTTGTGAATGGCGGAAAGATTCAAAATGCTGGTTCATTAGAACATGCCATGGAGATGCTAATGCATGGCAAGAGAAACAGTTAACCTATGCAAGATAAAATAATTATCAAGGGCGCGCGCGAGCACAATCTCAAGAATCTCAACCTTGAGTTGCCGCGCAATAAGATGATTGTGTTTACGGGTTTGTCTGGTTCAGGCAAATCTTCTTTGGCGTTTGATACGATATTCGCCGAGGGGCAACGTCGTTACGTGGAATCTCTTTCGTCGTATGCTCGTCAGTTTTTGGGTCAGATGGATAAACCGGACGTGGATGAGATCGAAGGACTTTCACCGGCGATTTCTATTGATCAAAAGGCGCATTCAGCAAATCCACGTTCAACCGTTGCTACCATTACCGAGATCTACGATTATTTGCGTGTGCTGTATGCGCGCGTTGGACATCCGCATTGTCCGATTTGTCGCAAGCCGATTCGTAAGATGACCATTGATGAGATGGTGGATCGTGTGTTGAAACGAACTGACGAAATACACAGAACAACGAATAACGAATTACGAATTACGAATAGCGCATCGGAAGGTATGAAGCGTAATTCGAAATTCGAAATTCGCAATTCGAATGATGAAATTGTTATTTTGGCGCCGGTCGTGCGAGGTCGTAAGGGTGAATATCATCAGCTACTTCAAGATTTGTTTGAGGCTGGTTTTCTTGATGTGCGCGTAAATGGAAAGATGTTTAGCTTGCGTGATCAGATCCCGTTGGATCGATACAAACAGCATACGATTGAGGTCGTGACGGATCGCGTGCCGATTGCATGGCCAATTGAGGGAAATAAACCATTACAATCACGTTTGAACGAGGCGATTGAGATGGCGCTAGATCGTGCAGAGGACAATGTCCTTGTCATTCTTGATGATGGCACGGAATTCTTGATGTCTGCGCGGTTCTCATGTCCTGATGATGGATTTGCGTTCCCTGAAATTGAACCTCGTTTGTTTTCGTTCAATTCACCATACGGTGCATGTGTAACGTGTAATGGGTTGGGCACAAAGGAAATCTTTTCTGAAGAGCCATGTGAGGCCTGTCACGGATTGCGTTTGCGCACGGAGTCATTATTCGTGTGGTTGAACGATCGAAGTATTGTGGATGTATCTTCATTGCCTATCAGTGAAGCGGCGGATTTTTTCCTTGGATTAACATTAAGTAAAACAGAAGCATCTATTGCAGAGCCGATCTTGAAAGAGATTATCGCGCGCTTGTCTTTCTTGCTTGATGTGGGTCTTGAATATCTCACGTTAAATCGCACGGCTGGCACCTTGTCTGGTGGTGAAGCACAGCGTATTCGACTTGCCTCGCAGATTGGCTCGCGGCTCGTGGGGACTTTGTATATTTTGGATGAGCCGACCATTGGCTTGCATCAACGTGACAATGCGCGTTTGGTAGATACGCTTACCAAGCTTCGTGATCTTGGAAATACGATTATCGTGGTTGAACATGACGAGGACACGATTCGCGCCTCAGATTATTTGGTTGATATTGGTCCGGGAGCAGGAAAGCACGGAGGGGAAATTGTTGCGCAAGGTCCGTTGCCTAAAGTCCTTCAAGATAAAAATAGTTTGACGTGTGCGTATTTGCGCGGCGATAAAGTGATTCCGATGCCAAATAAGCGCCGACCAGGTGGAGAGAAGCTGATCATCAAAGGCGCAACAGAAAACAACTTGAAAAACGTGACGGTGAAGATTCCGTTGCGTACTTTTACGTGTGTGACAGGCGTATCTGGTTCTGGAAAATCTACATTGATGATTGATGTGCTGTATCGAGAGCTCGCAAAAACGTTGAACGGTTCCACGATGAATAGTGGCAAGCACGAAGGGATTGAGGGGATTGGTTGGCTCGACAAGGTTGTGGATGTGGATCAATCACCAATTGGGCGTACACCCCGTTCAAACCCTGCGACGTACACAGGAATCTGGAATCACGTTCGTGAATTGTTTACGTTAACCGCCGAAGCTCGTGTGCGAGGGTATAAAGTCGGACGCTTCTCGTTCAATGTTCCAGGTGGACGTTGCGAGCATTGTGAAGGAAATGGGCAACTTGCGATTGAGATGCATTTCTTGCCAACCGTGTATGTGCCTTGCGATGTGTGCAAAGGACGTCGCTTTAATCGCGAAACACTGGAGGTGAAATACAAAGAAAAGAGTATTCATGACGTGCTCACCATGACCGTTGAAGATGGTGCGAAGTTTTTTCGTGATATTCCACCTATTCATGATCGCTTGAAGATCATGGAGGAAGTTGGTTTGGCGTATATTCAGCTTGGGCAATCAGCGACGACTTTGTCTGGCGGTGAAGCGCAGCGCATCAAGCTCTCAACTGAACTCGCGAAACGCGATACCGGCAAAACATTTTATTTGCTTGATGAGCCAACCACGGGTCTGCACTTCGACGACATTCGCAAATTATTGGAAGTGCTGCATCGTCTTGTTGCGCGTGGAAACACCGTGATGGTCATCGAACACAATCTCGACGTGATCAAGAACGCCGACTGGATTATTGATATGGGTCCAGAGGGCGGAGACAAAGGCGGACGCGTCGTCGCGCAGGGGACACCGGAAGACGTGGCGAAGCATCCAAAGAGTTATACAGGGCAGTATTTGAAGGAGGTGTTGAAGAAACGCTAAATGATAAGAAAGAGCCACCCGAGGGGGTGGCTTTAGAGTTGCTCACAGGAACTTGACTCGGCCCTCGACGGAAAGATGGAGCTTGTTGTATTCCGCGTCCTTTGGGGTTGTGTCGAAATGGATCATTGCCCCACCGTCGAAGTAGCAGGCCATGCGGGTGACGCTTCCGAGCGATGTCTGGTTAGGGCTAATGTAGATCCGAAAATTTCCGCTTGGTTTGCTACCCACGCGCGTCTCGATTAGGAAATCGAGACCGATCACTGTTCCGAATAGAACGTACGGCTGGTAATTCCCGAGCTCGGTGGGTTTGTAGGACTGGTTCGTGTGTTCCGTGTCGAGAAGCTTTAGGACCTCGTCCTCGGCATAGCTCGGGTCGAAGTCCTCCTCGGTCAGGTGCTCGTTCGTCACGGCGGCGCTGATGAACATGAACTTCTTGCCGAGGATCAGCTCGGGCTCTCGCGGGAGACCCATCCGCGCGAGGCAGTCTTTGAAATCTTCGAGGATCTTGTCTTGCAGTCGCATGAGCCCTCCAATGTCTTTTGGACGTGCTCTGGTTACCAATGTTTGAGGGTTTTGTCAATAGAGAGCCAGGACTATTGACAAGCGTCTCTAAAAAAGTGAACGCAGTATAGAGGGGCTCCAATCTCCTCCTCTCAGAGGAGGAGAAAGCAAGAGGTGGTGCGAACCCATTTTTACCCAGTATAAATTCGCATCATCCCAACCGAGCCCGCCACCACCCAGTGTGGGTTCGCACCACCCCGGCCACTGCTGTGGCCACCCCTCCTCTGGGAGGAGGGGATTTTTACTATGCCCAAACTCTTCAACAGTAAAGTAATGAAGTTTCGAAGGAAGCAGCTGCGCAACAATATGACTCATGCCGAGGCTTTGCTTTGGATGAGGCTTAAGAGTTCTGCGTTAGGATTCAAGTTTCGTCGGCAGACGAGTATTGGAGTCTTTGTGGTAGATTTCTATTGTCCATCGGCGAAGTTGGTTCTTGAGTTGGATGGTTCTGTACATGAAACAGTTAAGGCTAGAATTTACGATGTACACAGACAATCGCTGATTGAGGGACTTGGTTTGAGGGTGCTTCGTTTTACGAATGACGAGATTTTCGTTAGTCTCGATACAGTTCTCCAGCGCATTCGTCAGAATCTCCTCCTCTCAGAGGAGGAGAAAGCAAGAGGTGGTGCGAACCCACGCGTTTGCACGCACCTGAACCCTACCGAACCCGCACCCTACGTATCCGTACCAATCGAGCCCACACTCTACGCACCCGCACCCACCGAGCGCGCCACCGAGTGTGGGTTCGCACCACCCCGGCCACTCCTGTGGCCACCCCTCCTCTGGGAGGAGGGGATAGAGTCACATGATCCCTCCCTCCATCAAAATTCAAAACGGTTCACTTCCGTCATCGCCGGGAGTGTATTTGATGAAGGATAAGAAAGGGACGGTGTTGTATGTGGGTAAGGCGGTGTCGTTGAATCGACGCGTGCGACAGCATTTTGAGCGCCCGCATGGTGAGCATATTCAGGAGATGACTTCGCAGGTTGTGGAGATCGACTATATTGAAAAGCCGACCGCACTTGAAGCGTTGATTTTGGAAGCGAATCTCATCAAGCATTATTGGCCGAAATATAATGTGTTGCAGAAAGACAACAAGTCTTTCATGTATCTTGGAATTACGGATGAAGAGTATCCAAGACCTTTGCTCGTTCGGGGTACGGATCTTGATGATGAGAGTGCGAAAAAATATAAAGTGGTATTTGGCCCGTATACGTCTTCGCGGTCATTGAAGGCTGCATTGGATTTGGTTCGTAAGGCGTTTCCGTGGACGAATTGTATCCCTGGCCAGAAGCGTGCGTGTTTTTATCATCACTTGAAACTATGTCCGGGTGTATGTATTGGAGTGGCTGATAAGAAAGCGTATCAGAAAACGATTCGTGATTTGATAAAGTTCTTTGAAGGGAAGAAGGAAGATATTTTAAAGGGCTTTGCGCGCGAGATGAAGAAGGCGTCAAATGAAAAGCGCTATGAGGATGCGGCGTCTTTGCGGAATAAAATTTTCTTTCTTGAGCACATTCAGGATGTCGCCATTTTGAAACGCGAAGATGATCAAGTTGATCGTATTAAGCCAGGCGAGGGGATGGTGGTGAATTTGTTTGGTCGTATTGAGGGATATGATATTTCGAATATCAGTGGCACATCTCAAGTGGCGAGCATGGTTGTATTTGAAAGCGGTGCGCCTGCGAAGGCAGAATACAGAAAGTTTAAGATTAAGACGGTTGAAGGTCCTAATGACGTGGCGAGTATGCGTGAGACATTAATGCGACGCTTGAAGCATCTGCCTTCGCCGGGGCTACGGCAGACAGGCCGTGAATGGCGTAAACCGGATTTGATTTTGATTGATGGCGGATTGTCTCAAGTTCATGCAGTTGAAGAAGTGCTTCATCATTTGAACGTGCAGATTCCTGTTGTTGGAATCGTGAAGGGTCGCGATCGAAAGCGTAATGATATTGTCTGTTCGCGTGCTTCGGTTGAGCTCTGCAATTTGTGTAATCAGTATGTGGATTTGTTGGCTCAAGTTCGAGATGAATCGCATCGCTTTGCGATTGCGTATCATCGGAAGGTGAGAGCGAAGAATTTTTTGTAATTGAAGTTTTCGCATGATATATTCATGTCCATGAACAACGTTGAAGAGAAGAGTAATTTGATAATAAAGGCTTTAGCAATACTAGGATCCGTTATGCTGGGCCTGTCTGGCGTATTTTTGTTTATACAGTTTCGGTCTGTGAAGACTTCGGTTCAGGCTCCTGTTAAAAAAGAACAAGCTGTGACAAAAGGAACGGAAGTTGCAAGGGAAGTGGAAAATGGATGGGAGAATGCCAAAATAGTACAAACGAAAACAGCAGGGTCATTTTCTGAAAAACGGATTACGTTTTTTGTAGAATGTAAAGGACAGACGAAAGAGTTGAGAAGCCCATTTGCTGAAGCGATTACCCCTCCATCTGCCTCAACGGCTGTGTCTTTGTGTATGGGCGAGGCGAGACTGAAAGCTCAGCGAGGGGGTGAGCCTGCGGTTGTTTTAAAAACGATTAAGGCTGGTTCGCCTTCAGATGTAATTATTTTTGATGTGGAATCGGATTCAGTGGGTCAATTCAATCATTATCAACCAGGTTATCTTTTGCTTGATTTTTTCTCAGCGAATGGTTCATCTGCTCCGATATATAACAGATTTAATTTTTTGTTGAACGTGAATACATTGGAATTGAAGGAATTAAAGAATGTTCCCGTGAATAGTCAGATCACTTGGGGTGGTCGAGCGGGGGCCTATTTTGAACAGACGTGTTTGAATCGAGATAGTACCGTTCCTCGGGAATGCATTACGGGGGATGTGTGGGGGTATGATCCGATAACTGATCGAGCGGTGATGTTGATTAAAGGTTTTGTCACGCCTCAAATGCTTGCCGAGAAGGATGAGAGGAATGAATACAGTCATTGGTTTCGTATCGAATCAGATAAGACGTATAACCTGATTGAAAAAGATCCAAACGTAGATGAGTTTCGTGCGGATGTCGTAAAGACGGTTCTAAAGGACGGAGTTTACGCTAGCCAGGAGGTGGTTAAAACTCAAGATTTCTCTTTTCCGATCCAGCCGTAATTGAGTCTTGTGTTGTGAAGTTGATTTTGTCTTTCTGACTTGGTTTGCTATTGTATTTCTATGCTCACGAAAATAGTGGCGAGAAAGGCAATTCGAGTTGGGATACGTTCCCGCTCGATGTCTCGAAGCGCGCAGTCGGAATTGGACGATCTGGCTCAGTATTCTGATATAAAAAAGACTAAAGCTTCGCTTGAAAGGGCCTTGAAGGAAGCTAAGGCAGGCAAGCTTCATTCGAAGCTATGATTGTCCAGTATACGGATGAGTTTCGAAAGCAGTTCAAAGAATTACCAGAGAGAATACAGGAAGCATACCTTCAACAGGAAGATGTTATTAGGCAGAATCCTTTTGATTCAAGACTTCACGCAAAGCCCTTAAAAGGATACCGAGGGGTGTTCTCTTTTCGTGTTACTCGGACGTATCGAGTATTATTTCAGATAAGTGAAAGTACAATCGTTATATGTTTGACGATAAGTCATCGTAAAGATGTATATCGCTAATTCTATTTGCTTTTAACCTTGTGGGGGGGTAAAATGCCACGCATATGAAACAAGAACAGATTCAAAATATATTTATTGGTTTGTTAGCAGTGGGTTTGATTTTAGTTGGAACGGGAGTGTATTTGGTTTCACAGCAGGTGAAGTCGGTGGCGACGAGTGTGAACGGGATTCAGCGGGGAGTTGCGCAGCTGCAAGTGGTAAAGCCTGTGACGACGGAGCCGACGGTTGCAGCTCCTGTCGTGGATCTGAATCTTCCCACCGGTGATAACGATGCCGGACCTGCGATTTCTTTTGGTAATTTTGCAGCTTGGATTCCCTTAGACTGGGAAGCTATTCCGGATACTTCATTTCAGCCGGTAAATTCTCCTGGAGCTAAATGGAAGATCGTCGACGCAAAAACCAGAACTGAAAGAGTCGAGGTTTCTTGTCCGACACCGGAAGCCGGATTTGAGGCTTGGGATTTCACCAAATCAACACGTTCCTACGATAGAAGAGGGGTATCTTTACACGCGAGCAAATGGATTGGACGCCCAATCGCTGGATCGGAAGATCTAGGTTGGTTGATTGTTATTATGGGTGGTTCACCAGACCCTGTTGTTTGGGGAGGTCAACAAAACGCTTGTATGATGACATTTAATGTTTCCAATCCACCGACGCAAGATGAGCTTGGTCGAATCGATACGATTTACGAAATGATCAGGTAAAGTGGGAAATAACTTACCCACACCAGAACAGAAAAAGAACAGAAAAGCCCTGAAAAACAGGGCTTTTTTGAATGTTCACGTTCTTTGACCAAAGGGTTGAAGTGGCATAGAATGGCAGGCAGTGGGATTAAATGGGAAACTCTCACTAAACGACCTATGTTCATCGGCGAGTTTCATCACACGCTAGACGACAAAGGCCGGATGTCTATCCCGGTCAAATTTCGCGCAGATCTTGCACAGGGTGCAGTGGTTACGCGCGGACTTGATCATTCGTTGTTCCTTTATCCGAAGGACGAATGGCAGAAGCTTGCTGAAAAGCTCGCAGCCCTGCCCTTTGGCCAGGCCGATACTCGCGCGTTTGCCCGCTTGATGCTGGCTGGCGCGATGGAGGTCGAAATCGACAAATCGGGCCGTGTGCTTCTTCCAGAATATCTGCGTACCTACGCAGGTCTGAATAAGGACGCGGTGGTCGCAGGCCTTTATAACAGGCTTGAGATCTGGGATGAGGCGACGTGGAAAACCTACGCCGCTCAAACCGAAGCCGAAGGAAACGCGATCGCGGAACGTCTCCACGATCTTGGCGTATGAGCACTGTTCATGTGCCTGTGATGCTCGAGGGATCCATGCTTGCCCTCGAGGTCCAGCCAGGAGGAGTGTATGTCGATGGAACGCTTGGTGGCGCTTCTCATACGGAGGAGTTGCTCAAGCGATCTGCTCCAGATGGTCGTGTGTATTCGTTTGATGTCAGTCGCAAGGCTCTGCAGGTCGCAAGCGAAAAGCTTCAAGCCTATGGAGACCGATGGACTGGTATCGAGGCGAATTTCCGTCATCTGGATCGTGAGTTGATAGCGCTCGGTGTTGAAGAGGGTGGTGTCGATGGCATCTTGCTTGATCTCGGTTTCTCCTCCGACGAGATCCAAGATACGACCATCGGTCTCTCGTTTCATGGGGATGGTCCTCTTGATATGCGTCTTGGTCCAAAAGCGAATGAAGATGGCCTCACGGCCAGCGACATCGTGAATACATGGCCACCGCGCGATCTCGTGACGCTTATTCGCAACTTTGGCGAAGAGCATTATGCCTCGTCTATCGCCTCGGCCATATTCAAGGCGCGGAAAATCACACGAATCACGAGAACCTCGGAACTTGTATCCATTATCCGCGGAGCCGTTCCGGCGAATTACGAACAGGGGAGAATTCATCCAGCCACTCGCACCTTTCAAGCATTACGTATTGCCGTGAATGACGAGCTTCCAGCGTTAAAAGAAGTCATTGCCGCGAGTCGCAAGATGCTAAAGGAAAACGGACGATTAGCGATTATCACATTCCATTCTTTGGAAGATCGCATCGTAAAGCTCGCGTTCAAAGAAGAGGGTTGGGAACAAACGACAAAAAAACCAATGGAGCCAACGGAAGAAGAACAACAAATCAATTCACGTTCGCGTTCCGCTAAACTCCGAGTCGCACTCAAAAAATAAATATCCAAATATGTCACGCGCTTGCATCATTGCTCAACATTTCCCGCACGTCATGAAAAAACATGTCGGTCGGAAGCTTGAAGTTGCGGCAAAGCGCTCGTGGGCAGTTGGATTGATGATGATTACGGTAACGCTTGGTGGTTTTCATGTGTATCAAATGAATATTGCAGCTTCTAAGGGATACACGCTTCGAAATCTTCAGGTTCAACTTGAGCAACTCAATGCAACGGTGAGTGAGTTTGATGCGAAAACGGCTAAGATGCAGTCGCTAGCGACTGTTGAATCGCGTCTTCAGGGGCAGGGATATGTTGCAGTTGATCATATGGAATTTGTAGATGTCGCTCGTGGTTCGTACGCATTGGCAAAGTAGGTCTGCGGAATAAACTCCTCCGACCCTAGGCCCACACTCCGACCCGAGGAACATAACTCCTCCGGCTCCTCTTGTACTCAAGAGGAGTGCAATATGATTGAAGTGTATGCCTCCCTCTTGAGTACAAGAGGGAACGAGGGAGTTAATCGGAAGGTACGTGGGAGTTAATCGGTGGTTTGATGGAGTTAATCGGCATTACCCGTGAGTTAATCGGAAGGTATGAGGGAGTTAATCATGGTAGAATATCCCTATGCGCTCATTTGCGGTTGAATATCCGAAATTCCTTGTATCTGATCTCCTGGGGAGCTTTTTACGATTCCCTTTGTGGTGGTTTAGCGATGGGGTCGTGCATCTCGTGACTTGGATTGGTGGAAGGTTAGCTTTTCGTTGGAAGAGCTATGATTTTGTTATTTGGATGCGCAATCTCCTTGTACCAATGTACGGACAATACGATTGGTCTGGACGCTTGGTGAGTTTTTTGATGCGCATTGTCGTTTTGGTCGCGCGTTTTCTTGCGTTTATTTTAGAAGCGATCGGATATGCGATGTTGTTTGTGTTGTTTGTTTCGGCTCCGGTGTTGGCTGTACTGTTATTTATTTTAAACGTGGGCGCACGCTTATAATATGGAACTAGAAGTCATGCCACCTGTGCAGTCAGAATCAACAGAGGAAGCACTTCCTACGGTTGACGGGTTATTAGTTTGGAGAGCGCAATTAGATTCGACGGCCTTTGAATTGCGTAAAGCGCGCACGAATACCCACGCTGGATTTCATCTTGTTCTCGCGTTGTGCACGTTGGCATTTTTTGGTGCGGCTGTTTTTCTGTTCACGCAAGAACTTGAAGCGAGTTCTGCAGGGTTGACTCTCTCGTTTTTGTTTTCTGGGAGTGCCTCATTGATATGGCTATCTCTTGCTGTCCTACTGGGGTGTTTTCTCTCATTTCGTTTGTTTGTGTATACGGATACTGTAAAACCTTTGCCCCAATGGGGAAAAACACGGGTGCAGAAAGATCATGAAAAGATCGATCCTCAGTTTGTACGTGATGTCGCTTTATACTATTCAGATCCAGCCTGGGATGTGTTGCGCTTCGCGAATGATCTTGTAGCAAAAACGGGGAAGAGTTTATTGAGACCAATTCATATATTCGCGTCCGCATTATCGGGTCCTGCGGGAGGGATTTTTATGACGCGCCTTGGGATGAATTTTGAGAAGATTCAGGATGGAATTGCAGAAATCGTACGTGAAGGAGAACCGCTCGAAGACCACGGGGAGATTGGTCTTTCTGTTGAATCGTATCGCGTGCTACTTCAGGCGTATGAATTGGCCCGTGAAGCAGATCGACGCTCGGTAGGTTCTATTGAATTATTTCTTGCCTCGTATGAGGCGGATGAAAAGCTTCAAGACGTGCTTGATGCTGCCGGCTATCCGCCTGACCACGTTCGTCATGTAGCTGGATGGGTACGCATGCAAGAACAGTTGCGTGAGGAGCAGGCTCGTTTTCGGCAACTTGCCGCTTTGAAGCCAAATAAGGCGATGAATCGTTCGATGACTGCGCGTCAAACGCCATTGCTTGATCGATTTAGTGAAGATCTTACTTTGTTAGCGCGTAATGGATTTGTGGCTCCATTGATTGGTCGTGAGCGCGAAATGGCTGAACTATTGCGTGCGATAGAGAGTGGTCGACGTTCCGTGGCGCTTGTAGGAGACCCGGGTGTTGGGAAATCAGCCCTCGTCGAAGGGCTTGCGCGCCGCATGGTTGAGGAAGATGTTCCTGCTGAATTATTTGATCGTCGACTCGTTTCAGTGAATGTTTCGCAGTTGATTGCGGCAGGTGATCCGGCTATGGCCCCGCAACGCTTACTTTCTTTGTTGGATGAGGTGGCTCTTTCTGGAAATATTATTTTGGTAATGCATGGGATTGAGTCTTTGGTTGGAGCGGGAACAAATGGGAATTTGGATTTAGCGGAAATGCTCGCCTCAGAAATGGATAAAGGGTATTTCTTGGTTATTGCCACGCTTACTTCACAGGCATGGACGGGATTGCTTGAGCGACGGAGTCTTGGGAACAAAATGGTGCGTGTAAATATCGCAGAACCAGAGCCAGAGGATGCGATTCATATCATTATGGGTCGGAGCGGTTATATTGAATATCAAAATAAGACGTATTTCTCTTACGCCGCACTTGAAAAAGCTGTCTCTTTAGCTGGACGCTATCTACGAGAAGTCAGATTACCAGAAAGCGCTTTGAATGTGTTGAAAGAGGCAGCCGTGCTAGCGCGAGGTGAGCGTGGTGAAAAAACATTGGTTACAGATAATGATGTGGCGCGTGTCATTCACGACAAGACAAATGTTCCGGTTGAGTCCGTAACAGGCGATGAGAGTGCAAAGCTTTTGAATCTTGAGTCGAATTTGCATAGACGCGTTATTGGTCAGGAAGAGGCGGTGACGGCGGTGAGTCAGGCTATGCGTCGTGCGCGTGCAGAAGTTCGTTCTGGAAAGCGTCCAATCGCGAACTTTTTGTTTCTTGGACCAACGGGTGTGGGAAAGACGGAGCTCTCCAAAGCGCTTGCGGCAGAATATTTTGGGAGCGAGAAGCTCATGGTGCGACTCGACATGTCCGAGTATCAAAATCAGGATGCCGTCTCTCGTATTATCGGTCGGCCTGGTGATGATCATGGGGGATTGCTTACAGAAGCAGTTCGCAAGCAGCCATTCTCAATTGTATTGCTGGATGAACTTGAAAAAGCTCACCCAGATATTCTTACCCTGTTTCTTCAGGTGATGGATGATGGTCGTTTAACGGATGGCGTAGGACGTACGATTGATTTTACGAATGTTGTCCTGATCGCGACATCAAACGCGGGAACGCAGTATATTCAGGATGAGGTGAGGAAGGAAACGCCAATGGATCGTATTAAGATGGGACTCATGGAACAGGAGCTTCGAGGTGTGTTTCGACCTGAATTTTTGAATCGTTTTGATGGCGTGATCGTGTTTAGACCGCTCACACTTGATGATGTGACTCAGATCGCCTATTTGCTTTTGGAAGGTATTAAAAAACAGATTCTGGAAAAAGGTATGGCGTTTCGCGCAGAAGATGAGGCAGTTGAGGAGCTTGCTTCTCTTGGATTTGATCCATTGTTTGGAGCGCGTCCTTTACGTCGTGTTATCCAGGAGCGCGTAGAGAATGGCCTCGCTGACCTTTTGTTGAGAAACGCTGTTCATCGTAAAGACACAATCGTATTAAAGGTTGGTGGCAAATTCGAAGTCGAGCAGTATCACGGATAAAAAATATCCCCCGAAGCTCACCAGAGCGTAGGGGGATCAGGTACCGAATTCTTTGACGATGACGTCGAGAGGCTCTTGATGAGAGAGGAGCTCGACTAGTCGTAGGAACGCTTTGAAATCATTTCGGCAAATGCCGATGCGCACGCCTGAATTTCGTAACTCTCGCTGAAGCGTCGAGTTGGGATTCCAGACATTTACGTGTGCGATGAAGATGGCTTCTTCTCCGAACGCTTCTCTCATGCGGGTGAGCGCGGGAGCGAGTCGTCTAAAGTCATCCATCTCCGGGTCGAAGATCACCGCGCGTGTGACGTGGTGTACGTCGGACGGCCTTGGGATTTCCTCGTACGTCTGCTCAATTTGCACGATGCCAGGTAGCTGCTGCTTGAACCACCCAATAAGGCAGTCCTCGAAGCTTCGGTCAGCATCGATAATGCTAAGCGTTACTTGAATCGGGAGCGGACGGAGCGGGGTAATAGAGGTACCGCTTTCCGTAGCGCTACGCATGGTATTTCCCGTGATGGACGCCTGGTTGAGATGAGAGACGATACTCCCGAAATCATTCTCCATGACGCCAATGTTGACGCCAGAAGCTTCGAGGTCATCGAGTCTTTCCTGTTTGACGTCTGTTGCGAGACGCGCGATCAGGACGACGTTTTGTCCAAAGAGCTTTTGCACCCGATCGATTCCATCAACTTCGATGAATTCTGGGAGCTCGGGATTGAAGATGAGGACATCCGTGTGAAGGAGGTCTCTTTCATCAGAGGGAACTTCGTTGTAGACGGCAACGAGCTTTGCAGTTCCCAAGCAACGCTGCGTGAGATACTCGTCTAGGAGAGCACAGAAACTGGCGTCTGCGTCTATGACGCTGACATGGACGATACGCGGCGCGGGTGGCCGGATCGTCACGTGACTATGGTCATCCATGACTTTCTCCGGTCGCGGGCGAAATTGCCCCGCACAACATCATCAAATGCGAGACGTTTCGTCAATTGCCATGTTCATTTTTTTCGCTTATTCTAGGGAAGGATGTTGTCTAAGTATTGGTCGCTAGGGCTATTGAACATCTGTATTGCGGCAGTTGTGTCGTTGATTTTATGTTTGATTATACGACAGCTCGCAAAACGTTTTGGGGCTTTTGACCAACCGACAGGTGGAAGGAAGATTCATCAGCATCCGATTCCCTTGTGGGGAGGGCTTGGTATTGGGCTGACAATTATAGTTCTTTTTTTGTTACAAGTTTTAAGTGTTCAAATTATTGGATTTTCGCTTGGTATATTTTTACTTATGGTTGGTGGCGCACTGGATGATCGGTATAATTTGAGGCCTCAATGGCAATTTCTATTTATTGTAGCCGCGTGCGCGATGGTTGTAGGGACGGGAACGAATGTGGTTCATGTGACGAATTGGGCTGGGGGAGCGCCAATTGAACTTGGTTGGATGGGATATGTGTTTGCCTTTGTTTGGATGGTGGTTGTGACGTTTGCTATGAAGTTTATGGATGGGTTGGATGGACTCGTAAGTGGTCAAACAGTGATAGGTGCATTTTTGATCGCGCTTCTTGCTTTGTCGGTCAGGTATTTTCAGCCAGAGGTTGCGGTACTGTCGTTTATTGTTGCTGGGGCATTTCTCGGATTTTTGCCAATTAATTTTCATCCTGCAAAGCAATTTCTCGGTGAGTCTGGTGCAACGATCGCTGGATTTTCACTCGGCTTTTTATCTATCCTTGGTGGAGCAAAACTCGCGACGGGTTTAATGGCACTCGGCTTCCCTTTGATGGACGCTTCGTTTGTTATTCTTGGCCGTATGTCACGAGGGGTGCCGATTTGGAAAGGGGATGATACGCATTTGCATTTCAAACTATTGCGAGCGGGTCTCTCTCAAAAAAAAGTAGTTGTGATTATTTGGAGTGTCTCTCTTGTGACGGGATTGATCGCTCTTGAGTTACAATCGATAGGAAAGATTTTTCTTGTCTGTTGGTTATTGTTTGCGGTGCTCGGTTTAAGCGCGTGGGCTGGATCAAAATCAAAACAACTATGAAATCATGGCATCGTATCATTATTAGTTTAGGAAGTTTGACGCTCGTATTAGCGGTGATTTTCTTATGGTGGTTTCGTGTAGCGCGCGTTCCTTCAAATCCGACGGATCATGAGATGCGTAGACTCACGGTGAACGGTAAAACAATTTGGGCGGAAGTCGTTACAACAAATGCGGATCTGGAGCAGGGGCTTTCTGATCGTTTATCCATGCCGAAAAATCAGGGGATGCTGTTTGAGCTTCGAACCGTAGGTATCCACTCATTTTGGATGATCCGTATGCATTTTCCACTTGATATTATTTGGCTGAATGGAAATCGCGTCGTTGAAATTGCTCCAAGTCTACCTGCACCTGGGACATCTGGAATTCCTGTGACTCACACACCAACGATCGAAAGCGATAGGGTTTTGGAACTGAATGCAGGTATTGCAGAGGAGCTTGAGTTGAGAGTGGGGGATACGATTCAGGATTGACAATTCATAAAAGAATAGATATCGTCTTTTCACCCTACAAGGAGGTGTTCATTGGCAGATGACCAAGAAGTTCTCAATGTCGGTACGCACTTACTGCTCGTTGCGCAACGGATCAACGAACAGATCGATAGCGATATCGGGACGTTGATGTTTTTCGGCTCGCTTTCGGAGCTGTGTCCCAACTGCTGTCTGAAGCTCAACGAACCCCTTCCTGTGACGGGGAACATATCGGATGAGGTCGCCGTCGCTCTCATGCGGAAGGCGGCAGGCACAAAGAAAAGTATCCCAGCGCCAGCCCGTTGGCGTGTCGATGCCGAGCTCAAGCCGAAGCTCGAGCAAGAGTATCGCGACTATGTTCGCGTCTTGGTTGGTTCTTGCGAGGCAAATCACGCCCAAGAATCTGACCAGGATGCGTCTCGATTCGTCATGACTCTCGCGATGCCTGATGGGACAACCAAGCGCCTGACCGTTGGTGACATCGGTTTCAGCACGCTGTGGGCTGATCTTTCGGGTGATGCGGGCTTCATGCGCCGGTTCATGGAGGTCTATGAGCCGTACGTGGGTCGCGTGATGCTCTCGGCCTTCCGGTTCCACCTGCTTAAGCTGTGCTGTAAGCGCAGAGTCGCTTCTCCCGTAGAGGCCCTGCCTTTGCTGGATGAGCTGGCTCGTGAGTATATCGGTCAGTGGTCTAACTAGCCCGCCTACGCTCTGCTGAGCTTCGGCGGGTCATTTTATATCGGTAAATGGCTGTCTATTGACATGTTTTTTCGAATTCTGTAAGCTTTGGGCCATTCCAAAAAACCTATGATTGCTGTAATAAAAACCGGTGGCAAACAGTACCTCGTAAAAGAGGGCGATGTCATCTCTATTGAGAAGCTTGAGGCCAAGTTGGGCGAAGTCGTCCAGTTTGAGGTTCTCATGACCGCAGACGGCGACAAGGTTGTTGCTGGCACGCCAATGCTCACGGGTATGGCAAGCGCTGAGGTCGTCGCACATGGTCGCGCCAAGAAAGTCGAGGTTGTGAAGTACAAGGCAAAGAGCCGCTACACACGCCGCGTCGGACACCGTCAGTGCTTCACCAAGGTAAAGATCACCAAAGTTGCATAATCGATAAACCCCACCAATTGGTGGGGTTTATGTTTCTTTTCGATTTTGGAGTGCGTCTGCCAGGGTGTGGGCATCTGCGTACTCAAGCGCTGAACCGGTAGGGAGACCACGTGCGAGGCGCATGATTTTGATGGGGAAGTTCGCTAACTGTTTTTTGATGTAGAGCGCGGTTACATCGCCTGGGACATCGGTGTCGAGAGCGAGAATGATCTCTTTAACGATAGGCATCTGAGCACGAGCAATTAATTGTGGGATACGAAGCTTGTCGGGTGTGCGACCCTCGATTGGATCAATGGTGCCTCCGAGGACATGGTAGGTGCCTTTAAAGACGCCTGTCTCTTCGATTGTTTTGATGTCTGGACTGGAGGCGACGACTGCGATGGAGCTCGCATCACGCTTTGGATCGGCGCAGATCGAACAAGGAGAGCGATCTGACCACTGCCCGCATACATCGCAATGGCGCACGTTCTGAGCTAATACCTGGAGGCTGCGTGCAAAGCGCTCGATGTTTTCTTTTGGTTGAGTTACGAGCCAATACGCATACCGTAAAGCCGCCCTCGGACCGACTCCGGGTAAGGAGTCAAATGCGGCTGCCGCATTTTGAATCGGTTCAGGGAGGCTGGCCATGGATTATTGCTTCATCAAATCACCTAACTCGTTTGCGAGATCAAGACCACCAATGTCCTTTAGTTTTGTGGACATGACTTGTTGAATCTTTTTAATGGCATCATTGGTTGCCTCTTTGATCATGCTTTCGAGTTTTGCACGGTCTTCCATACAAGATGGATCAATCGAAACATCCAATACTTGTTGGTTGCCGTCGATCTTCACTTTTACCTTGCCCCAACCAGCCGTTCCTTCGGCTGATTCCTGGGCGAGTGCGGTCTGAATACTTTTTGCTTTATCTTTGATGTCTTTGAACTGTTTGAGTTTGTTGAACATATTACGTGAATCTTGAAGCTTGAAACGTGAAACGTCAAACGAGTGATTGTAATTTCTATTTATTCCGATTATTCCGATTAACTCCGACGTGTCGGTGATTCACTCATGGGTACCACCGATTAACTCACGGGTACCACCGATTAACTCCCTCGCCCAGGGGATTAACTCCCTCGTTCCCTCTTGTACTCAAGAGGGAGGCATACCCTTCGATCATATTGCACTCCTCTTGAGTACAAGAGGAGCCGGAGGAGTTATGGTCCTAGGGTAGGAGGAGTTAAGGTCCCAGGTTCCGAGTGGGGGTAGTCCTAGGGTCGGAGTGGGGATGTCCCTGGGTTTGGAATAGAATATTCTTAGCGTGACATTGTTTAGAATGGCACGCCTGTTCCCATGCTTGGGTTTGGAACTCCAGGCGGAAGAGCTCCACCGCCAGATGGACCAGCCATAGCTGGTGGCATCGGGGCGCCGGCAATCATATTCGGTTTTGAGAGATTTTTGAAGCTGGCACGCGTGGCATCGAAGTAGAGTCTGACCATTCCCGTTGGGCCGTTACGATGTTTAGCGATGTGAATCTCTGCAAGGTTTACTTCGTCTGGTGACAAATCTTCTGGGCGATAGTTTTTATCGGCTGCCTTACGATAGATGAACAAGACAACGTCGGCGTCTTGCTCAATGGATCCGGATTCGCGCAAGTGAGCGAGACGAGGAATGGCAGGCTTCTGTAACTCCACGGAACGAGCGAGCTGAGAGAGAGCAACGACAGGAATATTTAATTCACGAGCAATGGATTTTAATCCACGTGTGATTTCGGCAATTTCTTGAACGCGATTGTCTGAATTTTTTGATCGACCTTCCATGAGCTGTAAGTAGTCGATGATGATCATGCCAAGGCCATGTTCCATTTGAAGACGACGAGCTTTGGTACGAATCTCCATGATGTTTGCGTTCGCAGAATCATCAATGTAGAGAGGCGCTTCAGCCAAGGCGCCAAGTGCGTGGCCAATACGTTCAAATTCATTATGTTCACCAGTTTCATTGAGCCTTCCGGTGCGCATGCGCCACAGATCAACGTTCGCCTCAGAGCAGATCATACGATCCACGAGCTGCTCTTTTGACATTTCCAATGAGAAAATTCCTACAGGGACTTTGAATTTCGTTGCGGCTGCACGAGCGATGTCGAGAGCGAAAGCCGTCTTTCCACAAGACGGGCGCGCGGCAAGAACGACTAAGTCGCTTTTCTGCAATCCACCGAGTAGGTTGTCGAGGTCAACATAACCCGTAGCAATGCCGCGCAGTTTCCCTTTTTCTCTGTGAAGTTCGTCGATGCGCTCAAATGCTCCGTCAAGCACATCACGAATCGGCGTAAAAGATCGCTTTAAGAATTTCTGTGAAACATTAAAGAGCTTTGATTCTGCTTGATCGAGGAGGGCTTCTACATCTTCCGCTTGTTCGTATCCGAGCGCGGTGATATCTGACGCAGCTTGGAGCATGCGTCGCAGGGTCGCTTTCTTTTGGATGATTTCTCCGTAATGGACGACGTGACTTGCGGTCGGAACAACGTTTGTAAGGCCGATCAACTCGGCGCGGCCGCCAATGGATTCGAGCTCGTCTTTTTCTTGGAGGCGATTTCCGAGGGAGAGAAGATCGATCGGTTCATTACGGCGATAGAGATCGAGCATGCCCTCAAACACGCGACGATGCTTGTCGAGATAGAAGTCTTCTGGAGACAGCATGTCTGCAACTTTAATGATGGCGTCTTTGTCTAAAAGCAAAGATCCTAAAAACGACATCTCCGCTTCGAGGTTCTGGGGAGTCAAGCGTTCTAAGATGGCCATATGGCGTGAAGCTTGTCGCACGCGGAAGTCATCGTCAAACCGTGAGTGAATCTGCTATACTATTCGACAAATGTCCCTTCGTTCACGTTCTTTGGTGCGCGCATCTCTGTCCATGGTCGGCACGGTGATTGGTGCTGGTATTTTTGGTTTACCAGCCGCCTTTTCTCGTGTGGGCTTTATTCCTGGGACTTTATTGTTCTTTGGATTGGCGATTGTGGTGACGCTTACGCATCTTTTGTATGCGGAACAGCTGCTTGTTGTTCGTGGAAATCATCGCTTGTCTGGTCTTGCTCGACATGGATTGGGGGAATTTGCGTTTCAGCTAACGGCAGTCACGTACCCGCTTCATGTGCTTGGAGCGAATTATGCATATTTGATTTTAGGCGGTGAATTTTTAGATGTACTTGCTCGATCTGCTGGCGTTCAGCTTCCAGTTACGTTTTGGCAGCTATTATTCTGGGTTGCGGGTGCGGCAACAGTTGTGTTTGGGTTGAAAACTGTAGCGAAAGTCGAATCTGTTCTTTCATCGGCCAAAATTTTAGTCTTATTACTTTCTGTTATTCTTGCGGTTCCATTGGTGACGGTATCTTTTCAAGCGAGCCAAGATCTCTCTACATGGTTTTTGCCTTTTGGTGTGTTCTTGTTTGCACTGTCGGGTGTTTCTGGAATAGGGGAGATCGTGGAGATTGCAGGTCGTCGTCGACCTGATACCTATTGGGCGGTAGCAGGTGGCACGATTCTTTCTGCTCTTTTGTGTTGGACTTTTGGTGTGACCATGTATTTCGCGGCGCACGGATATCCGATTCGAACCGCTGCTGATCTTGCTTCGATTTTACCGTCTGGGACAGGGTTGATTATTCCATTGCTTGGATTCCTTGCGGTTGCGACCGTATACATGATTACCGCAGAAGACTTGCGTGCAACATTTACTCGTGATTTTTCGTGGAAGCCTTGGATCGCTTCTTCGGTAGCCTTGCTCACCCCTGTGTGTCTGCTTGCGATTTTATCTCGTGATTTTCTTTCTACAATCGGATTTATTGGTGCGGTATTTGTAGGAACGAATTCTCTTGTGATTTGTTTGATCGCCTATAAAGCCATGTTCCATCAGCGTAATCATTTCAAACATATCGCAGGAACAGCTTTGTGTGCAGCATTGATAGGTGTGTATGTGTTCGGAATTGTTTCGCATCTATTCACCAGAGATTCTCTATGAACTTGAACACTCGTCTCGTTTTACGTTCGGTGGTAGCAACGCCATTCCGATTATTGTTCATGTACACGGGTATTGTGATGCTCTTGCATTTTGATGTAAGTCCTTTGCCGCTTTGGACTTCTGATGCGCTCGCATTTCTTCTACAGTTTACAACCATGTTTTTAGCAACGTGGTGGGTTATGCAACGTCGCGCAGCTGGTTGGGGACATGCAGCTCTCGTTTTTGTGATTTTGGTTGGTACTGGATTGCTGCTTGAGGTAGGTCTTGCGCTTGCCCTAAAAGGTCCGACCACGGATTTAATGACTCAACTTATTTCTTCGCGCAGTCTTTTGATGTATTTGGTGTACGCGATTGGTGTTACGTGCGGGTACTTGCAAGCAGAACGACATTCCGGAGAAGGAGAGCAATCGTCATAGGACCGACACCACCAGGAACGGGCGTGACCCAGCAGTCAGTATTTTTGTATGCTTCAAAATCTGCGTCACCACGCGTTTTCCCTTCGTCGTTTTTGTTTGTGCCAACATCAATAATAACGGCACCGTCTTTGGTGAGGCTTGGATGAACAAATGCAAGACGGCCAATAGCGGTGATCACCACGTCTGCCTCTTTAAGTAGTGCATGGTTTAGGTGATCAGGATCAAGTTGATCGACTGACGCGCCTCCGATAGAGAGAAGACGAGTAAGAGGATCAGCGAAAATTTTCGAGTTCGCGAGAACAGCAATCTGACTACCTGGCAGTTTGATGTCTGTCTGAGCAATCAAACGAAGAATACCTTCATGAACTGGTGAAACGACCGTGCTATTAGGATGAAAACCGTCAACGTCTTTCGTTGGGAGTATGCGAGCAACAAGTCCGTCCGCATCAAATTCACGAGGGAGGGGGAGCTGAATGAGAATTGCATCAACTTCTGCATCAGCATTCCAAGTATCGATGGTTGCTTCAAGTTCTTGCTGAGTGACGGGGCTATCGAATCCGTGGACTGCCACAAGAATACCGGCTTGTTCTGCTGCTTGTTTCTTTAGTGATACGTATAGATGTGAAGCGGCATCACCGCCCACAATCATGACATTCAAACGTGGCGGCCGAGGAAGGGCTGCTACGGAGCGCAGAACATCCTCGCGAATGGAGGCGGCGAGGGCTTTTCCGTCTATGATTTGCATGCGGCCCAAGATAGGTCTTTTTTCGAGTTTTGTCTATCGTGATAAACTCATCACATGGGTGAAAAACCGTTTTCAGAAATACCGACGATTCCGGCTCCTCGCAATCCTTTTGAAGTGAGAGAGGACGAACCAAAAGTTTTTGCTGTTTCTATTCCTAAAAATGAGAAGCAGCCAAACGAAGATTCTATTTTAGAACTTGTTGATCCAGATGGGAATGGAGTGACAGCGCTTGTAGCAGATGGTCTTGGAGGTTACCCGGGTGGTGAAGTCGCTTCCGCGATCGTTCGAGATGTCGTTGCAAAAACAAATGATGAGTTTCGACGAATTCAAAAAAATCGATTAGAGGTGAGGGACGTTGCAGCAGGTTTGGAAAAAGAGATGGAGCTTATGAAGAAGCTGGTCCGTATGATTCATGCGCAAGTAGTCGTGCAACGTGATGCACAGCCAGAGCATGCACACATGGCTTCAACGGGAGTTATTACACGATCGGTGAAAATGCTTGATAAACGCTGGATGGTCGTCGGGGCAAGTGTGGGAGATAGTCGTGCATATATTCAGCAAACAGACGGGAGATTGGATGCGCTAACGCTGGATAGCCATCCTTTATTGCATCAAACTCGAGATATTATTGGAGTTGGTCAAGAGGGAGCTTTACGGATTCAATCCACACTGGATGAGCTGGAATCAAGTCAGCAGTTTGATTATTTGCTCTCCGTTCTTGAAAAGGATGCCGTATGGCCTGAGTATATAGCTATTCTACGAGAAGATGTTGAATATCTTCGAGATATTGTAGGTGTAAAACTCGTGAAAGAATATTTTGATGGTGATGAGGCAATCGGACAACGGAAACATAGTTTTTATTATCGGAACATGGTAGTGAGTTCTTTCGGATATAGTCCTCGCGCTGATTTTTTTGAAGCTGAGCTGCCTCCGGGGACTAAGTTGGTATTGGCGTCTGATGGAGTCGAGGGGCTCACACGACAAGAGCAGGCAGCTGTTCTTCGAGGAGATATGGAGGCGTATATGGGGATAGATCTGGTTCTTGCTCATGAAGCGAGTTCAGGTGGCAATTCGGCAGAACGGCTTGCTTTTGCTGGGGTGGCTCGTGCAGACTACTCATCGATAAGTCCACGGACAAAAGGAAAAGACGATATTTCCGTGATCGTTATTGAGATTCCTAAGCGTTGACGAAACTTGTATTTTTTGTGTATCCTGACGGCTATTGTCTCCAGCTATGCCTAACCCACCCGCTCTCATTCCTTCGCATGTCGCCATGATTATGGATGGCAATCGTCGTTGGGCTAAGGAACGCGGAAAAGCATCAATCGAAGGGCATCGTGAAGGGTATGAAACCATGAAAAAAGTAGGCGATTGGTGTATCGCTCGTGGGGTGAACGTTTTGACTGTTTATGCGTTTTCTACTGAAAACTGGAAACGTAGTGAAGTGGAGGTGAATTTTTTAATGACCTTGCTTGAGCATGCACTTGATAAAGAATTGAATTACTTCATAGATCGTAAGGTGCAGCTTCGTGTACTTGGTCGCCGTGATGGATTCTCTTCGAAGATTCTCGAATTGATTGATAAGGCGGAGGCAGCAACAAAAGAGTTTTCGGTCATGACGTTTGCTATTTGTCTTGGGTATGGCGGTCGCGCGGAGATCGTGGATGTGGTCCGTGAAATTGTCCGTGAAGGGATTGCCCCAGAGGCTATTGATGAAGGATCGATCAGTAAGCGTCTCTATTGGCCGAATATGCCAGATCCTGATCTGATCATTCGAACAAGTGGAGAAGAGCGATTATCCGGATTTTTGTTGTGGGAGGCGGCGTATAGTGAACTTTATTGGATCAAAAAGAACTGGCCAGCATTAGAAGAAAGTGACATTGATGAGGCATTTGCGGAGTACGCGACACGACAAAGACGGTACGGAGCATAGAGCGGGGCTTGACCCCGCTTTTGTATTCCGTACATGAGGCGTATGATGGGTGCATCTTATGGCAAAACATCGACGTACATTCGTATTTATCGCGGGTGGCGTTATGTCTGGTGTCGGGAAGGGGGTTGCGAGCGCATCGATTGGTGCGATCATGAAGGCACGAGGCCTGCGTGTGACGGCGGTGAAGATTGATCCATATATTAACGTGGATGCGGGAACGATGAATCCGATTGAGCATGGAGAAGTATTCGTAACTCGTGATGGAGATGAGACAGATCAGGACATCGGAAACTATGAACGTTTTTTAGATGAAGATATTTTGAAGGTTAACTACATGACTACGGGTCGTGTGTATTTGAGTGTGATTCAGCGTGAGCGCGCATTGGGATATGGCGGTAAAACAGTTGAGGTTGTTCCGCATGTTCCTGAAGAGGTGATTAGTCGCATAAAAGCAGCCGCCGAACATCATAATGCGGATGTGACCGTGATTGAAATTGGAGGGACGGTGGGGGAATACCAAAACATTCTCTTTTTGGAGGCGGCTCGTATTCTTCAACATGATCAACCTCAGGATGTGTTGATTGGTCTTGTGAGCTATTTGCCAGTACCGGGGAATTTGGGCGAAATGAAGACCAAGCCGACACAGTATGCTGTTCGTACACTGAATTCGGCTGGTTTGCAGCCGGATTTTATTATCGGGCGTTCGAGTGAGGCAATTGATCAGGTACGTAAACAGAAGATGGCATTACATTGCAGTGTGCAGGCTGATGAAATCATTAGCGCTCCAGACGTTTCTTCTATTTACGATGTTCCAGCGCATTTTGAGGCAGAAGGACTCGGAAAGCTGATTGAACGCAAATTGAAGTTAAAAACAAAAAAGCCAGACTTGCGAGAATGGAATGCGCTCACGCGTCGTATTGAGAATAATCGAAATTCATTACCGATTGGAATTATCAGTAAATATACGACGAGTGGCTCTTTCAATTTGTCTGATGCGTATCTATCAGTGACCGAGGCGATTAAGCATGCCTGTTGGAAAATTGGACGCAAGCCAACTCTTATCTGGATTGATGCAGAGGCGCTCGAAAAGAATCCAAATGAAGCACATAAGCTTTTGAAGGGCTTGAAGGGGATTATTGTTCCAGGTGGGTTTGGGAGCCGCGGCATAGAGGGAAAGATTCGTGCCATTCAATATGCGCGTGAAAAGAAGATCCCGTTTTTGGGATTATGTTATGGCATGCAGCTTGCAACGGTTGAATTTGCAAGACATGTATTGGGTTTGAAAACAGCTCACACGACCGAGATTGACCCGACGACATCGGATCCAGTGATTCATTTGATGAATGAGCAGGGAGAGAAGATGAAGCATAAAGAGTATGGCGGTTCGATGCGTCTTGGTGATTTTCCGTGTCATGTTCGCGGAGGTACGAATGCACGAAAGTTGTATGGGACCGAGATGGTTATGGAGAGACATCGGCATCGATTTGAGTATAATCCGGCGTATCGAGAACGTTTTGAGAAGGCAGGTTTGATTTCTTCCGGGACATCTCCAGATGAAACATTGACGGAAATCATCGAGATTCCAAAACATCCATTTTTTATGGGTTCGCAGTTCCATCCTGAGTATAAGTCGCGTCCGATGAAACCGCACCCATTGTTCTTAGGGTTCGCAAAAGCTATTACGAAGTAAATAGCAAAAGACGCCTAGTGAGAGGCGTCTTTTGTTTGGTTTGATTATTTGGCTGCAGCGACTGGGGCTGGGATCACGTTGGCGAATTTGGCGAGTTTGAACTTTCCAGTAAAGCGACGAATGCGCTTGTCGGAGAATTTCACTACACCAGGAGCCAATGCGAACAATGTGTCATCATTGCCCATGGCGACGTTCAAGCCGGCGCGAATTTTAGAACCGCGCTGACGCACGATGATGTTGCCGGATTTCACGACTTCACCAGCGTACTTCTTTACACCAAGGCGTTGACCTTGGGAATCGCGGCCGTAGGATGTAGAACCACCTGCTTTTTTGTGTGCCATAGAGTTTTTCGGGGAATGGACGCAAGATTACGTGTAAACCCGCATCTTGTCAAGGCGCTTACGAAGGCGTAAATTGGCCTTAATATGGCGAAAAACAAGGAAGAATTGAAAGCAGATGTTGAGAAGGTATTGGACGTGGTTCGTGGAAGTCTCGTGATGCATGGTGGAAATATTGAGGTTGTGGATGTTGAGCCTGACACGGGCATTGTTCAGGTTCGTTTCCAAGGAGCGTGTGTAGGTTGCCCATTGTCAGAGATGACTTTTAAAGCAGGGATCGAAGAGACATTGTTAGAAATGCTGCCTGAAGTGAAGCAGATCATTCAGGTCGTATAGCTATGAAGCTAGATGCGTGGGTGTTTTCTGCGAAGCTAGCTTGGAGCCATCACTGGATCAAGCTTGTGAGCGTAGTTGCGCTCGTCTCTAGCGTGACAGGGGGCGGTTGGTATTTGGCGAACGTGTTTCCTCTCGCAAAAGAGAGCGGTACATTTGCGTACCATTATACGGTATACTTCGGTATCGACGACTTGCGTGCGTTGGGATGGGTGTTTGCATTACCAGTTGCTTGGGTGGGGCTTACCGTGGTTGATCTGTTAGTTGCGTTTGGTTCGTATCGTAAAGAGCCAATTCTCGCTTCGAGTCTGTTCATGCTTTCTGTATTGTGCGCGATCCCGTGGTTGGCTACATTATTTTATCTCGTCGTTATCAACTCCTCTCTATGACCTTCGCGTCCGTGGCTTACCCTCTGGGAATTTTTTCTTTTTGTTTCGCGCTCTCGTCGTTGGCTATGCCGTTTCTGGTACGCGCACTTCGGAAGGCGAAAATGGGAAAATCAATTCGTGATGCAAAAGACGCTCCGATCATGGCTGCGCTCCATCAACATAAGAGTGGCACGCCCACGATGGGTGGGATGGTGATTTGGTTGACGGTTTTTGTAACGGTATTTGGTCTTGCGGGAGGCTGTTGGCTTTTTCCAGGGAGTTGGGCTTGTGAAGCGGATTTCTTATCACGAGGACAGACATGGCTTCCGCTTGGATTGATGTTCGCAGCCGCTCTTGTGGGTCTCGCGGATGATTATTTAAATATTCGTCGACTTGGGTCTGGAAAAGGTGGAGGATTACGTGAGCGAGAGCGATTAATCTCCTATGGGTTAATCGCGGTCGTTGGCGCCTGGTGGTTTTTCACGAAACTTGGTTGGGATCAATTGCATATTCCGTTTGTTGGCACGTATGAGATCGGCATGTGGTATATCCCATTTTTTATTCTCGTCGTGGTGGCTACATCGCATTCTGTGAATGTCACGGATGGTTTGGATGGGCTCGCTGGCGGAACGCTTCTCTCATCTTTTGCGGCGTTTGCGATTATCGCTTGGTCGCAAGGCCGCATGGATCTTGCGATCTTTTGTGCGGCGATTATGGGAGGGCTACTCGGATTCCTATGGTTTAATGTGAACCCTGCCGATGTGTTCATGGGCGATACGGGAGCCATGTCATTAGGGACGGCGCTCGCGGTTGTGGCGTTAATGACAAATCAACCGATCCTTCTCATATTAATCGGATTGCCATTCGTGGTTGAGAGCGCGTCTGTCATTATGCAGATCACGAGCAAGAAATTACGCGGAGGCAAAAAAATATTTCTTTCCTCGCCCGTCCATCATCATTTACAGGCGATTGGGTGGAGCGAGCCAAGGATTGTGATGCGTTTTTGGATGATTTCTTTTGTGTTGGCGGGTGTCGGAACGGTGTTAGCGTTAATTGATAAGATCTAAATGCGTTTTTCCATCCTCGAGCGGTTGCGTGCCCTTGATCCAGTCCTGATTGGTCTGGCGGGGGTATTGCTCGTGTTTGGATTGGTGATGTTGGCGGATGTGACGAATGTCGTTTCTTTCCAGCGAACGGGCGATAGTTTGTATTTGTTTAAGAGACAAATTCAATTGGGGGTTCTTCCTGGCATATTTGGTTTTTTCTTTTTTGCCATTATTGATTATCGAACGTGGAAAAAGTTTGCTGGATTTGCTTTGGTCCTTTCGTTCGCGTTGTTAATCTCGGTTTATATCCCTGGGATAGGGCTTAAGGTTGGTGGTTCTCAGAGCTGGGTTACATTTGCTGGATTTCGATTTCAGCCATCAGAATTAGTGAAGCTGAGTTTTCTGATTTACTTGGCGGCGTGGTTGGCAGAGCGAAAACCAGAAGCATTGCGTGATGTTCATGAGGGATTGATTCCGTTTTTAGCTACGGTTGGATCGATTGTGTTTTTACTCGTGATACAGCCTGACACAGGTTCAACAGCGGTCATCGCTGGAACGGCTGGATTGTTATTTTTACTTGCTGGTGCGCCTGTTACATGGTTCGTGGGAATGGTTGGTCTTGGGTTTGGTGGATTGTGGATGCTCATCAAAACATCGCCTTATCGTTTAGCCCGTTTCACAACATTTCTTCATCCGGAACTTGATCCAAAAGGCGTTGGATATCAGATCAATCAAGCGATATTAGCGGTAGCGACAGGAGGTTGGTTTGGCGTGGGGTTTGGAAAATCTCGTCAAAAATTTCTCTATCTACCAGAAGTAGAGGCTGACTCCATTTTTGCGATCATCGCAGAAGAGTTGGGATTGATTGTGACGATGATGTTTCTCACTGTGTTTGCGGCATTGGTGTGGCGCTGCTTTGTGATCAGTCGTGATAGTAAAGATCGTTTTGGGGCGTTTCTTGCAGCCGGGGTTGGGATTTGGCTTTCGATTCAAGCGTGTTTAAATATCGGTTCCATGGTTGGACTTGTCCCGATCACGGGTGTGACCTTGCCATTTGTTTCACACGGTGGAACGTCTTTAGCCATTTTACTTTCAGCGATTGGTCTCGTCGCTGGTATTCCTCGTCATTCACAACGCGTATGAAAATTCTCTTTGCGGGAGGTGGATCATTGGGGCCAGTTACGCCTTTGCTTGCGACATTGCAGGCGATTAGACGTTTAGAGCCAAGCGCATCCTTCATTTGGGCTGGAACGCCAGACGGGCCTGAGCGTGAACTCGTTGAAGCGGAGGCCGTTCCATTTACGGCGATTCCAATCGCGAAGTTTCCTCGGTATCCAGATATTCGTTGGCTTACATTTCCGTTTGATGCGTTTTCTGCATCGCGCGCAGCAAGGCAATTGATCGATAGAGAGCAGCCAGATGTTGTTGTTTCAGTGGGTGGCTTTACGGCCGTGCCCGTGATTCGTGCCGCTTCTAGAATCGGTATTCCCTGCATGATTCATCAACTGGATGTGACACCTACCTGGTCAAATCGTTTGGTTGAATCGCTCTGTTCCTCTCGAACATCTTCTTTTGAAATTCCTGGATATGAACTTTTGCCAACGCCAACGCGATTTCAGTTCGGTGGAGTGGGTACACATACCTCTTCGCGTCCGATTGTGTTGATCATGGGAGGAGGACAGGGGGCGAGTGCGATCAATAAAGCCGTAGCGGAAAAATTGAATCGTTGGGTTTTGAAAGCAGACGTCATTCATATTGCTGGTAAAGGAAAAACAGATGGCGCGGAAGAGCGAGAGGGATACTCAGTCCATGAATTGCTCAATGCGGATGGGATGAAACGGGCCTATGCCGCGGCGGATTTGGTCATCACACGAGCTGGGATTGGCTCTTTGTCAGAGATTGCTGCTTTGAAAAAGGCGGCCATTATTGTTCCAATTCCTGGGAGTCATCAAGAGGCGAATGCTATTGCGTTTGATACAGCACAAGCTGGGTTGTATATAAAACAGGATCAGGAAGACTTTGCAGATATTTTATTACAGCAAGCGGCTTTGTTGTTAGATGACCCTGAACGTTGTGAAAAAATGGGTGAAACGGCGCATGTATTTTTTGCCACAGATGATGGAACGGCGTTTGCAAGAAAAATAATAGGCGCTACGCGTACAGCTTAGCGCCAGGAGTTGTTGCCCTCGAGGGCGTTTGCCATCTCAAGAAGCGTTCTGCGGAGAAACGAAGCATCTTGCTCTGTTTCGATCCTGATCGTGATTCCGTCACGATCATTGTTCGTGTCTATTTCGATATCGCTTACCTCGTTGGCGCGATAGACGAATCCGTATCGATACACGAATAGGTCTTCTTCGAACGGAATGACGCTTGCATCGTCGTAGACAGGAGGGTACCGAAGCCACGTGTGGATTCGATTCGCGAATTCGCGGCAGTACTTCGCGGTCGTGTGTCCTGTTTCACCGTACCAGCTCGTATCAGTTCGCTCTGCCATCATGATGGTCACGATGAGGAATCTTTCGCGAGGGATCAGACGAATGACGCTCACTCCTTGCTCACGCGTGAGATCGCGTTCGATGGTGGTGGTAATTGCCATGCCGACCTCCTTTTGGTTTGAGTGCAGCGGGATTAAAGCAGGGATTGGTAGATATAGCAATGGGGATGCTATGCTTTTATTATGAAACAGGCCCTCGCGTTCAAGAAGCGATTCGATCGGGTTTTGGCCCGGTATTTGGATGTAAAAGTGAAAGAATTACGTGTGACAACACAGGATCCGTTTGTTCTTGGCCTTGTGAAGCATACACGCGTTTTGCTCATGGCCGGGGGAAAGCGCATTCGTCCGTATCTGGCGTTTCTTGCCTACCAAGCCGCGGGAGGAAAGGATGAGCGCATACTTGATACACTTGTGGGGTTAGAGATATTTCATATGTTTGCTCTTATCCATGATGACATTATGGATAAAGGTTTGGAGCGACACGGAGTCGCAACTGCGCACGCGGTTTATGGAGATGCGCAGGCGATTCTGCTTGGTGATTTATTATTTGGATGGGCGTCCGAGATTGTTGCGGCTTCAAAAGGCGGCGAAATATTCTCACGCATGGTTCAAGAAGTAATTCTTGGTCAAATGCTTGATGTGGATGCGATTTGTCGAAAAAAAGTGAGTGATGAGTTTATTCAAGATAAAATGCGTTTAAAGACGGCGAGCTATACGTTTATACGTCCGATGCAATTTGGTGTTGCGCTATCTCATGTAGGGGCAATTCATGAATTGCCCCTACATGAGTTTTGTGAAAATTTTGGTCTTCATTTGGGATTGGCATTTCAAATTCAGGATGACCTTCTTGATCTCACGGTTTCATCTGAAGTTCTGGGGAAGCCTGTGTTGAATGATATCCGCGAAGGACAAAAGACGGTGTTCACGCAATATGTGGCGAAGAATACAAAATACGATTTGGATTCGTTTAAAGGCAAGAAGGTATCGTTAAAATCGGAGAAGGCGATTCGGAAGATTTTTGAGGAGTCGGGGGCGATCGAACATGGGAAGAATCTTATGGACAGGTATTTCGACGAAGCGTTGTTCGCCCTTGAGAGTTCTGGCTTGTCCTTAGAAAAGCAGAAGCCGTTTGTGGAGCTTGTTGAGTATATCCGGTCCCGAAAGTCCTAACATAAAACCCGCCGAATGGCGGGTTTTATGATGGTGGGACCGACGGGGTTCGAACCCGTGACCGTTGGCTTAAAAGGCCACTGCTCTACCAACTGAGCTACGGTCCCAAGGAAAATGACAGGAAACGCTTTTGGCGGTAGGATGGTAGCAAGTTTTAGCAAAGAAATCAAGCCATGCGCATTGTGTTCATTGGAGCGAAGGGGATACCGACCTCGGCTATATCGGGAGCGGGAGGTGTCGAGATGCACGTGGAGCAGATTGCAACACGGTTGGCGGCGGCTGGCCATCAAGTCAGCGTCTATATTCGAAGTTCTGCGAATCTCGATAAAGAGCGCCTGACATACAAGGGAATCCACTTGATTCGAATCCCGGCTTTGCGTAGTAAGAATCTTGAAACGATCACTCATGTTTTTTTAAGTACAGTGCATGCATTGTTCCATCCTGCAGACGTGATTCATTATCACGGAGTGGGTCCTTCGAGCTTGTCGTGGATTCCAAGAATATTTAAATGGAAAACAAAAGTAGTTGCCACGTTTCATTCACGAGACTGGTATGACACGAAGTGGGGATCTGGAGCGCGGTTATATCTTCGGTATGGAGAATGGGCGGCATTGCACTATCCGCATGCGACCGTTGTTATTTCGCATGTGTTGCAAGTATTTTGTCGTGACCATTTTCATCGGAAGACAGTGTATATCCCAAACGGCGCGGAGATTCCTGGGCCGCAGGGCGTGCGGTGTATCCAGGAGTTAGGCCTCCAACCTGGGAAATTTTTATTGGGCGTTGGACGACTTGTACCAAATAAAGCGTATGAAGTTGCGATAGAGGCCTACCGGCACGTGAAGTCCGATTTCCCTTTGGTGATCGCTGGTGCTTCTTTTTACTCTGATGAGTATATTGAGCGATTGGAAAAACTCGCCGCGACTGATTCGCGTGTGCGACTTGTTGGTTTCCAGACGGGAGAGAGCCTGAAGCAGCTGTACGCGCATTGCTATGCATTTGTGCACCCGTCACGCGCCGAGGGACTTTCCACGAGTATTATTGAGGCGATGGCTGCAGGGAAAGTGGTGGTAATGTCCGATATTAAAGAGAATCTAGAACTCATTGATCACAGTGGACTCGCCTTTAAAACGGATGATACGGAACGTTTACGTGAAACGCTGGAGCTGGTCTTGAAGGATTCTGAGATGGTTCTCGAACGTGGAGAACGAGCTCGGAAAGTCGTGCAGAAAGAGTATTCATGGGATTCAGTCGTTGACCGTCTTCAAAAACTATATAAGGATCTCACTATATGAATGTGATGATTTTGGGTTTGGGGCAGTATCCGAACGGAAGCGGGATGGCGGCAGCCGTCTATTTCGCGAAACAAAAGAACGTAAAAGTAACGGTATACGATTTTTATTACTCTAAGGCGATGGATGCGAATGTCACAAAGTTGAAGAAGTTTGAAAACGTAAAATTTGTTTTAGGAATACACAAGCTTGATGAAATCGAGAAGTCGGATTTAATCGTCAAGCATCAGCGCTTGCGTGAGGATGAACCAGAAGTTCAAGAAGCAAAGAAGCTCGGCAAAGCGCTTGATTCTGAGTTATCGATATTTTTTAAGGCGTGTCCTTGCCCAATTGTTGGAATTACGGGAACGCGTGGAAAGAGCACGACGACGACCATGATCTATGACATTCTTTCTGCGTCGAAAGAGTGGCGAAAGGTGTGGCTTGGAGGGAATATTCTCATTTCACCACTTACGTTTTTGGATAAGATGAAGGCGGAAGATATTGTGGTGCTTGAGATGAGCAGCTTTCAGTTGGAATCGACTGGGGCAGCAGGACTCTCGCCACAAATTGCTGTCTATACAAATATCTTCCGTGATCACTTGAATGCATATCCATCCATGGTGGAATATGCAGAGGCGAAAGCGCAGATTTTCCGACATCAAAAACCTGAAGACGTAGTTTTCTTTCCGAACACAAAAGATTTTAATGCGTATGCAAAAGAAGCGCCTGGGATTGCGTTGCGCGTGAAGAATCAACAGTTAAATTTGAGCGTTCCAGGTGAGCACAATCAGATGAATGCGAGCTTTGCGGCGGCTGTAGCGGAAGAACTTGGTGTAAAGAAAACGGTGATTCAGGGTGTGCTCAAGTCGTTTAAGGGTTTGCCCTATCGTCAAGAATTTGCGGGGATGAAGAGCGGCGTGACGATTATTAATGATTCAACTTCGACCATGCCTGACGCGACGATTGTTGCGTTGAAAAGCCTTAAGGGACCAGTGCATGTCTTGATTGGAGGAAATGACAAAGAACTGGAATTCGGTGAGCTGGCGAAGGTGATCAAAAAATTGAAACCAAAAGTGTATCTCATGCCAGGGAATGCAGAGAAGAAGATTCTTGAGTCATTTGAAAAAGCAAAGATCGGATTTTCTGCTTTTGAATCGTGGACTGATGCCGTGAATGCAGCGCATAGCGAAGCAAAGAAAGGGGAGACAATTTTGTTCTCACCTGGATGCACGAGCTTTGGGGAATTCGCGAATGAATTTGATCGTGGCGAAAAATTCAATAAGCTGGTAAAGAAATGGAAATGATTTTTGGCGTACCGATTGAAGGGCTGGGTTGGGAAGATGTGCGTGTGAAACTCGATGCCGGGGAGCGTTTGTGGTTGGTGACCGCAAATCCAGAGATTTTGCTTGAGGCACGGTCTGACAAAACATATAAAGAAGCGTTGAAACGAGCGAGTTTGAGATTGGTTGATGGCTTTGGTTTATTTTTGGCGATGTGCGTTTTACGACGCACGACTACGCAAAAGCTTCGTCGTGCAGGCAAGACAAGTAGACTTACTGGGGTGGAGCTGTCCGAACATCTTTTACAGTATGCTTGGAAGCATGGGCTGAGGGTTGGGTTATTTGGTGGTGAAGGAGGCGCGGCTGGTATGGCTGCCGAGGACGTTCGAAAGTCTTATCCCGATATTCAGCTTCACGCAGAAGAGGGTGGGGCGGTGTCTCGTGAAGGAATTGAAGATGCGGTTACGGAAGAAGCTCGATATCGCATGACGATCTTTTCGCCACAGGTGTTATTGGTGGCGATGGGACATCCACGTCAAGAACGATGGATCGATCAGCATCAAAACGAATTTCCTGAGTTGAAGGCGATTGTTGGGGTTGGTGGGACGTTTAATTACTGGGCGGGTCTCATGAGGCGTCCTCCGCAGTGGATGCGAACCTGCGGGCTTGAGTGGCTGGGTCGGTTGATTATGGAGCCAAAACGATGGAAACGGATTTGGCGAGCGGTGGTGGCCTTTCCGATTTTGTTTCTTTTAGGCTAAGATCTCTCACACTATGGATACACCAGTCCGCGTTCGATTTGCCCCGAGTCCTACGGGGTATTTGCATATCGGAAGCCTTCGAACGGCTTTGTATAACTGGTTTATGGCCCGGCGTTATGCGGGTACGTATATTCTCCGCATTGAAGATACGGATCAGGCGCGATTGGTCGAGGATGCTATTCAAGCGCTTCAGGATACGCTTGCGCGATTTGATTTAAAAGCAGACGAAGGTCCATATATGCAAAGCGCTGGTAAGGAGAAGCATCTTGCCTATGCACATGAGCTGATGGAAAAAGATGCAGCGTATTATTGCTTTTGTACAAAAGAACGATTGGATGAAGTAGCTCAAGTGCAGAAATTGAACAAGACACCGATCATGTATGATCGTCATTGTCGTGCGCTGACAAAAGAGGAGGCTCTTGCACGTGTGAATGCAGGCGAAGAGCATGTCATCCGGTTGAAAGTTCCATTGGATGGTATTTGTAAAATGGAAGACTTGATTCGTGGCCGTATTGATATCCCTTGGGCGCAGGTGGATGATCAGGTGTTGATTAAGTCAGATGGATATCCAACATATCATTTGGCTGCGACATGCGATGATCACGATATGCAGATCACGCATGTGATTCGTGGCGAAGAGTGGGTTTCGTCTTTGCCGAAGCATGTATTGATCGCGAGTCGCATGGGATGGGAGGCGCCAAAGTATGCGCATGTGCCTTTATTGTTGAATCCTGATAAATCAAAGCTCTCTAAACGACAGGGAGACGTTGCGGCGGAAGATTTTCTCGCAAAAGGATATTTGCCAGAGGCACTCGTAAATTTCGTGGCTTTGCTGGGTTGGAATCCGACGGCTGATCGCGAGATATTTACGAAAGAAGAATTGGCTTCTTTGTTTGATATCTCGAAAGTAAATAAAGGAGGCGCGGTTATGAACATGGAAAAATTGGATTGGATGAACGGAGAATATATTAAGGCGTTGCCAATGGATGAATACTTACGTCGAATGCAACAGGGTGGCTTTTTGCCAGAAGGCATTCGCGAAGAGCGTGCAGCTCGTGTTGTGAAAGAGCGACTCGCGAAACTCGGTGATGCGGCTACGGCTATTCGTGATGCGATTGAATTACCTGATTACGAGGGAGCGATTCTCGTGTGGAAGAAATCCACGGTAGAAGACGCAAACGTACGGTTGTTGGCGCTGAAAGAGATGCTTACAGCGAAAGATGAGGCTTGGTTTGGTGATATCCAAAAGATGGAAGAAGAGACTCGTGCATGGATTATTGAAAAAGCATGGTCAAATGGAGATACGCTTTGGCCACTTCGTGTAGCGCTTTCTGGTCGCGAAAAGTCTCCAAGTCCATTTGAGATGTTGTTTATCTGCGGGAAAAGCGAAGCATTAGCACGTATCGACGCGGCCATTGCAAAAATGGCATAATAGATGGCGTGAATCCAAGAATTCTAAAAACAGCATCTGTTCTTTGTTTACTGACATTTTTAGCTGCGCCTGTATTTGCGCAGGTGGATTCGACATCGACGACTACATCAACTTCTGAAACTGCGCCTGTGGTCGAAGCAACACCTGTCGCTGTCGAAGCAGACGCAGAGGTTGAGAATTTGTCATTGAAGAAAGAAGTAGACGCCATTTCAATTGAAGTGAAAAACAAAGAGAAGAGTGTGAAGGATCTAGAAAGCGTGATCACGAAATACAAAGACCGAATTGTCCAGCAATTGGATGCGCAAGACTCTTTGCAAAACTCTTTAGCGCTATTGGAAAATCGAGTGAAAGAAAAAGAATTAACGATTGAACAAACAAAGGCTCAGATTGATTTAGCGAATTTGGAGGCGAGACGAGTAGAAGCGCAAATCACGATTGTTGAGCAGTCATTAGCAAAGCGCCGTGGATCGCTGGGTGAAATCATGTTGGAACTGCAAGACGCGGGGAGTGTTGGGGATATGGAAGCATTTCTTGCGCGGCCTTCTTTGTCTGAGTTCTTTTCGCGTTTGGAAGAGTTGAATCGAGTGGAAGGAGATTTGACGGATGCAACCGACGAGGTGAAGGCTGCAAAAGCAGATCTAGAAGCAAAACAAAAAGAAATTGAATCATTTCGTGTGGCGCTTCAGGAACAGACGTTAGCGTTGCAAAAAGAGCAGGATCAACTTGAGCAAGAGCGTGCTGCGAAAATATCTTTGCTCGTCGAAACTTCTCAAGAAGAAGGACAGTATCAGAGGATTTTGTATGAATTGCGACAGCAGCGGCAGGAGGAATCAAATAATATCGCGGATCTGGAAGCGAAGTTAAAAGACAAGCTTGATTCGATTGATGCAGCGCTTGCGCGCGGTGATATTTTGTTGAATTGGCCGGTGGTGGTCGCAAAAGGTGTTTCGGCGACGTTTCATGATAAGACATATCCTTTCAGAAAGATGTTTGAGCATCCAGGGATTGATATGCCGACAAATGTCGGTACGCCAGTTAAAGCGGCTGCAGGAGGATATGTGGCATTCACGCGTACTGGTTCACAGTACGGAAATTATATTATGATTGTACATTCAGGTGGTGTAGCGACGGTATATGCGCATTTAAGCAAATTTAATGTGTCTCCAGATACGTATGTGGAGCGTGGTGAAGTTATTGGGTATTCAGGGGGACGCCCAGGCGATCAGGGTGCTGGTTTGTCTACGGGCCCTCACTTGCACTTCGAAGTTCGTCAGGATGGTATTCCCACAGATCCAATGCCCTTCTTGCCAAGTTTAGAATAAAAAAGTCCCACCGAAGCTCAGCGGAGCGTAGGTGGGTCAGTTGGCGGTGCGGCTTCGCAGTTTCTTTTCGATATGTTCGCGGATTCGATCGTTGGGCTCTTCGAGCATCTTCTCGAGAATCTCTGGATCACGCGTCTTCATGGCTGCGATCAAGCGAACGGATTCGTACTTGGAGTCGAAGAGGCGAGAGAAGTGCTGGGGATCTTCCACGAGCTGCGCCGTGAAGATGGCGAGCGCGGCGTCGTCGTCGCGGATGGCGATTTCCACCATCAGATCTTGATTCTTGCGCGAACGACGAGCAGCAGTCATACGAGCAAGGATGGAGGCTCCAGGGTAGATCGCGATGATGTGAAGATGATACCCGTTCACGATCTTGAGCGTCGCGAGATTCGCGACTTCCTCGTCGTGGTGTCCGAGGGCGATGCCTAGGAGATGCGAACTTCCGTCCGGAAGTGCCTCGACTTCGGCGAGCGTGTATTCGTCGGAGTACCTGCCCTTTTCGGGCTTCGGGTGATCCGTGAACGTTTCGTAGAAGACCTGAATGAGATGTTTCAACGTACCGAAAAACGACATGCTTAACCTCCGAGCGCGAACATAAACTAATTTTTCGGTTTTGTCAACCCAACGCGGCCTCGAGATCATCAAGCGTAGAGATGCGTACGAGCTTCTCTTTCATGTATTTAAATTCAGGAATGTGTTTGACGTACCAAGGTAAATGTTTGCGGAGTTTTACAAGTCCACGCTCACCAAAATGTTCAACTTGAAGCCGTGCGTGTTTTCGCATTGTATCCAGAATTTCTTGATTTGATGGAGCCTCCAGCATCACTCCCGTTTTTAAGTATGTTTCAATACGTTTGAAAACCCACGGGTTTCCGAGTCCACCGCGGCCAATGAGAACGCCATCGGCGCCGGAGATTTCCATGGCTTCTTTTGCGAGTTCTGGTGTGGTGATATCACCGTTTACGAGAAAGGGAAGATGAGGAACTTGGCGTCGCGCCTCTCCTACGCGTTCCCAGTTCGCTTTACCAGAATAACCCTGCTCTTTTGTGCGGCCGTGAATCGTGATGAGATCAGCGCCGGCATCAGAAAGGACTTTCACAAAATCGAGACAGTCTGTGTCTTTGTTCCATCCGAGGCGCGTTTTTACTGAGACCGGACATGGAACCGCGGCTTTCATCTTTTGAATGATTTCTGTGGCACGAGCAGGATCCTTCATGAGCGCAGCGCCATTGAAATTCGATACAATATTATAGACGGGACAGCCCATGTTTATGTCGAGGGCGTCTGGTTTGAATTTTTCATAAATGATGCGCGCTGCTTCCGCCATCACATCTGCATTCGCCCCGAAGAGCTGTTGGACGAGCGGACGTTCACGTTCATCAAAACTCGCCATTTTCATGGTTTTTGGATTGAGTCGAACCACCGCTTCTGAGCTCACCATCTCTCGAAACATCAAAGGCGTGCCTTCGTCTTTACAGACAATGCAAAATGGCAGGTCGGTCATGTCGGCCATCGGAGCGAGTGCGACAATCGGACGAGGGAGTGATCTCCAGTCGAACATGAGGCGGAGTATACTTTGTTTAATGAATATTTCAAGGGTGTTGAGGTCTCCATGGTTCGCTGCAATTCCCGGTGCTTTTCTCGTGGCATTTTTTTGGAATATACTTGTTGCATCGTTCGTGCCACGAGAGGCATGGGGTTTCATATATTGGGTAGGTGGAGCCAGATTTGCCTATTTTGTTGTAGATACTTTTTTCAGAATTTTTTGTGCCAATAGGGCGTGCCCTGGATTGGGTTTGGATGGAGGACCGTATCACAACCTGGAATTGAGCATTTTGATTGGATGCGTTCTTCTCTGGTCAGCGATACAAGCGGGTGTTTTGTTTGTGCTATCAGTGAAGTTTATTGCGTTTTACAATAAGGGACTTACGAGGCACCATTGAACTCTCATGCCCAAGTTCAAGCTCAAATCATCGTATCAGCCCTCTGGTGACCAGCCAGAGGCGATTCGGCAGTTGATTGATGGGGTCGAAAAGGGATTGCGATTTCAGACGCTGCTTGGAGCAACAGGCACAGGAAAGACATTTACGATCGCGAACGTGGTCGAGAAGATCCAGAAACCGACTTTGGTGATTGCCCACAATAAAACGTTGGCGGCGCAGTTGTGTAATGAGTTTCGGCACTTCTTTCCAGAGAACGCGGTAGAATATTTTGTTTCGTATTACGACTATTATCAACCAGAAGCGTATATCGCGAAAAGTGATACGTACATTGAAAAAGAGGCGATGATCAACCAAGAGATTGATCGTCTTCGTCATAACACAACGCAAGCATTGATTACGAGACCAGACGTGCTCATCGTGGCTACGGTTTCTTGTATTTATGGTCTTGGAGCGCCGGAAGAGTATAAGAAGACCGTATTGCAAGTGAAGCTTGGAGATGATGTTTCTCGCGAGGGAGTATTGAATCGTTTGATTGAAATGCAATTCACGCGAACATCATCGGATTTATTGCGAGGGACATTCCGTTCTCGCGGGGAAGTGTTGGAGATCATGCCAGCGAACGAAGAAATGGTGTATCGCATTGAAGCGCCACGTGGTCTTGTGACGCGCATCGAGCAGATTGATCCAGTGACAAGAAAGATCAAACGCGAACAAGAAGATGTTTGGGTGTTTCCTGCAAAACATTTCATTATTCAGGGTCCAGAGCGTGATCGTGCGATTAAGAATATCCGTCAGGAATTGAAAGAGCGTTTGGATTGGTTTGAGAAACACGGAAAGCTTCTTGAAGCTGAACGACTTGAGCGTAAAACGAAGTACGATCTTGAGATGATGGAGACGCTTGGGTATTGCAATGGCATTGAGAACTATTCACAGCCTTTGTCAGGTCGTGCGCCCGGATTAGCGCCAGATACGCTATTCTCATATTTCCCGGATGATTATTTGTTGGTGATTGATGAGTCGCACGTGACGACTTCGCAGCTTGGTGGCATGAGCGAAGGTGATAAGTCGCGCAAGGCAACATTGATCGAACATGGATTCCGTTTGCCTTCGGCGGCAGACAATAGACCGCTTCGCTTCACTGAGCTTGAAGAAAAAATGAAGCAAGTGATTTTCGTATCCGCGACACCTGCGAAATATGAACTGGAACACTCATCGCAAATCGTGGAGCAGATTATTCGTCCGACAGGTCTTGTTGATCCTGAAATTATTGTGATGCCGATCACGCCCGGTCGTGTAAGGGCGCATGGTAATGCGCCCTACCCAGGTCAGGTCGAGGATCTTCTTTCGAACAGAATTCCAGATGTGCTTGCACGTAAGGAACGCGTGTTGGTAACAACACTTACGAAGAAGATGGCAGAAGATTTGACCGAGTTCATGAAAGATCGGGGATTAAAGGTACGTTATATTCACAGCGATATTGATACGATTGAGCGTCTTGAGATTTTGTCTGAGTTTCGTAAGGGTACATATGATGTGATTGTCGGTGTGAACCTGCTACGTGAAGGTCTGGACCTTCCAGAGGTGTCTTTGGTGGCAATTATGGATGCGGACAAAGAAGGGTTCTTGCGTTCAGAAACTTCGTTGATCCAAACGATTGGTCGTGCGGCGCGTAACGTGAAGGGACAGGTGCTTTTATATGCCGATCACATGACGGGTTCGATGGAGCGCGCCATGAAGGAAACGGAACGCCGTCGCAAGAAACAGCTTGCCTATAATGCGTTGCATGGCATTACACCAAAGACGATCATTAAAGCGCAAGAAGATTTGCGCTTGATGCTTGGTTTGTCTGTCACGGAGAAAGACGTGAAAGAGATTTTGAAACTTGAACTCACGGGTGAAACGCATGACTTGGGAACAGTGATGAAAAAGAAAGAATCTGAAATGAAAGAAGCGGCAAAAAATCTTGAGTTCGAACTTGCTGCGATCTTGCGTGATGAAGTAATGCAGCTTGAGAAAGAGATTCGTAAACGGTCTAAAGAATCGCCATTGCCTGATGTGGAGAAAAAGAAAGTTGAGAAGAGAAAGCAATTAAGACATGGACGAACACGATAAATATGAATGTACCAAGATTTACACAATCACAAATTGTAACAGGCGCTGTCGCGCTGGGCTTGATGGTTTCTTTTGCTGGATTCGTGTACAGCGATACTGACCATGCTTCAGAGATCGTGCCGGTGGTGAATAGTGTTCAGGTGAAGTCCGAACCAATTGTTGAGCCACAGACGCTCGCTCCGATCCCAGCACCATCACAAGAGATGATTGATCTTCAGCCTTCAACGCCAGCAGTAGCGCCACCCATTAAATTCGATGTGTCTGACGATGATTTGGATGACGAGTTAGATGATTAGGTTAAGGTATGTATAAAAACGGCCTCCCAGATTTCGGGAGGCCTATTTGATTCTTTCTACGTCTCGACCTTTGAGTCGATCGAGTCTCCAGCTGAGCCAAAACATGTGAATGATTTGGGCTTTGCTGAAGGTGAGGATGAGCGGGATGAGGAGGAAGGGGAGGAGCTTCACTTTGTCCCAGTGGTCGTACTCGAGCCAGATTGGGAATCCATAGAACAGAATTCCCGTGTCGAGAAAGAACGTGAAGAGCGTGATGATGATCCAACCCATGGCGAACACGGCTCGGGACTTCTTCTTTCTCGTCGCGAAGGAGTCCGGCATCCAGGTTGGATCGTCCCACTTTATCAAGGTCTTGCTGTTGAACGAGATGGCGAATTGAAGGTACAGATACATGACTCCAAAACAGATAACAGGCAGCATGAGAAACCTCCGGTGGGCAGGTTAGCACAGGTTTTGAAAGTCGGGGATTGACTGTCCTGTTTGTTTTTGATATCAACCGTTCACCATAACCTGGGAGGTATTCATGTGGAAATGGAAGCAGTATTCGGGCCGCGTGTATGGCCTGGAGCTCAAGGGGGATCCGACGGTACCTACCACCACGTGGTGGAACATGCTCATTCTACGGTGGCTCTTCTGGAGCGACGTGACGGTTCTCGAGATTCCTCAGGACGTCTCCTTCTACCGCGTCGGTTACATCGCGCAGGATCGTGAGCCGATGTACTTCACGACCTTGCTCGCTGGGACGCGATTCGCGGTTCGGCACGGGCGCGAGGATTGCCGATTCTTCGCGGTGATGGAAGATGGCACCGAGCTACCGCTCAAGATCATTCAACGTCTCAAGAAAGACGAGCTCCCTCCCGGCTTTTTGCTGGTCTAAGACCCTTTGAGGTCTTTTTTTATACCTTTGTTGACGCTTCACGTTTCAAGCTTCAAGCTTCACGTATGGACGCCGTAGCCGATATCAAGGGACGCCTCGATATTGTTGATATTGTTAGCGAATATATCCCACTAAAGCCGGGTGGCTCTGGCGCGTTTAAGGCCAACTGTCCGTTTCATCAAGAGCGGACTCCTTCATTTTATATTTCACGTCCGCGTCAGACTTGGCATTGTTTTGGCTGTGATCAAGGCGGGGATTTTATTTCGTTTGTGATGAAGATGGAGGGAATGGAATTTCGTGAAGCATTAGAATTGCTCGCGCAAAAAGCGGGTGTGATTTTGCCCGAGTTTGATGGCGAACGCGCATCTCAAAAAAAACGTGCACACGAAGTAAATGAAATTGCGATGAAGTTTTTTAAAGCAACGCTTGAGACTTCTCCAGAAGCAGAAATAGCTCGTGCATATGTGAAGCGACGTGGACTTGATGACCTCACGCTCGATTTGTTCGGTATCGGTTATGCGCCTGATAGTTGGGATGCGCTTTCAAAAGCACTTGCCTCTAAAGGTGTGACGGAAACAGATATGTTGGGTGCAGGAGTTGTGGCGAAAAGTGATCGTGGTCCTGGTGTGTATGATCGGTTTCGTGGTCGTGTCATGTTTCCGATTGCGGATGTGCATGGGAATATTGTTGGATTTACAGGACGAATATTGGACAATGCAGGGGCGCATGGTAATGCGCCCGACGCAAAATACGTAAACACGCCGGAGACATCTGCCTATCGAAAATCAGCCGTGTTATACGGGTTGGATAAGGCGAAGGGGGAGATTCGTCGTGGTGATCTTGCCGTGATTGTAGAAGGAAATATGGATGTGGTCGGTTCGCATCAGTTCAATGTAACAAACGTGGTTGCCTCAAGTGGAACGGCTCTTACTTCAGAACAGCTCACATTGTTAAAGCGCTTCACGACAAATCTTGCCATTGCATTTGATCAAGACAATGCTGGAAATGCGGCGACCTTGCGCGGATTGGATTTGGCACGTACTCAGGATTTTAATATTAAGATTATTACGTTGCCGCCAGAGGCGGGAAAAGATCCTGACGATGCTGTTCGGAAAGATCCTCAACTTTGGAAAGACGCGATCAAGGACGCCGTTGGAATTATGGACTGGGTGTATCGAAATGCATTTCGTAATCGTCACGCAGAAAAACCGGAAGACAAGAAATTGATTGCGCGTGATGTTCTTACAGAGATCAAGCGCATTGCCGATCCGGTCGAGCGAGATCATTGGTTGAAAAAGCTGGCAAAGGATTTGGATGCGAGTGAAGGTGCGCTACGGGAAGTGCTGACTGGCATTAAAGTTCAAGAATCAAAAACAACAGCCCCTGCTACAGAACAGCACGTGAAGCCGCATGCATCGAGTCTTGAGTTTCGTGTTTGTTCATCCGTCATTTCGCGATTTGATATGTTTAAGGAGGCGATTGAAGTGGAAAAAATGTCACCGACCGATTTCGTCGACCCGAAGCTGGTGACTCTTGTCGAAAACCTTATTCGGGCGTATGGTGCGGGTGAAGTGGCACCTGACCCCATCGCGGCAGGACAAGCCATCCGCCCTCCGGTATCCTTGGGACCGGACGAGGCGACGACATTCGATGCACTTGCATTCGAAGCAGAACGAGAATACCAAGGATGGACGCTTGACCAGCTCAAGCGCGAACTGAATACAGGTATTGCTAAGCTCCGCCGTGAACATACGGCACGCGAGCGGCAAAACCTTGAACAACAGATGCGTGAGGCCGAACGCTTGGGCGACCAAGCGAAAGTCATCGAACTTTCACGCAAGTTCCAGTCTCTCATGTAGTTGTTGACTCCTATGTCACCCAAGACCAAACGGTCAAAGACCGCGATGAAAAAGAAAAAATTTGTGCCGACTAAACCGTCGGCTAAAGTCGTCCCCAAGAAGAAGATTGTTGCAAAAGAAAAGCCTGCCCCAAAAGGGAAGAAGGTTGTTGTTGCGGTGAAAGAACATCAGCAGCCAAAAATTCGTGTTGTCTATCAAAAGTCACCTCCGCCTCCACAGGAAAAAATAGATCAACTTTTCAATAAGGCAAAAAGTCGTGGTTTTTTAACAGAGAATGAGGTGCTCTACGCGTTTAGTGAGGTTGAAGATTACATTGATGTTTTTGAGGGATTCATTGATCGTCTAGATTCTGCTGGTATCAATGTTGTCGAGCAGAAAGAGGGAATTCTTGGACGCACGAAAGAGCGTCACGATATCATGTCGGGATTGCATAGCGTTGATGAACGTCGTGGCAAAGTGGATCCACTCGATTTGAGCGCGGATTCTATTCAGATGTATTTGCGTGAGATCGGAAAGATTCCTTTGCTGACCGCTGAACAGGAAGTCGCGCTCGCAAAACGTAAAGAGAAGAATGACAAAGAAGCAGAAAAGGCACTTATCGAAGCAAACTTGCGTCTTGTAGTTTCGATCGCGAAGAAGTTCACGGGAAAGTCTTTGTCGCTTTTGGATTTAATCCAAGAAGGAAATATTGGATTGTTTCGTGCGGTGAAGAAATTCGAATATCGAAAAGGATTTAAGTTTTCGACCTATGCAACGTGGTGGATTCGTCAGGCGATCACACGCGCATTAGCTGACCAGAGCCGTACGATCCGTATTCCAGTGCACATGGTGGAAACGATTAACAAATTCCAGCAAGTGGAACGTGAATTGATTCAGGAACTTGGTCGCGAACCTCTTCCAGAAGAAATTGCAGCTGAAATGGGTCAGGAAGTTGAGAAGGTACGTCATATTATCAAGATTTCTCAGGATACCGTTTCTCTTGAAACTTCCGTTGGTGATGATGACGAAGACTCGACACTTGAGGACTTCATCGAAGACCAAAAGAACGTTACCCCAGATCGTTCAGCTGCTTTGCAGCTCTTGAAGGATTACGTGAACGAGATTGTGCGTGACTTGAATCCTCGTGAACAAAAGATTCTTGAAATGCGTTTCGGTCTTGTTGATGGAGTAAGCCATACGCTTGAAGAAGTAGGTAAAGAGTTTGATGTGACTCGTGAGCGTATTCGTCAGATTGAGGCAAAAGCTCTTGAAAAGATTCAGCAGCACTCGCTGATCAAGAAGTTGGCTGATTACTAACATGCGAATTGGAATTGTCGGTGGTGGGGCCGCGGGTCTCATGGCAGCGGCAACGATATTAGAAACAGCCCCGGACGCGGAGCTGTTTCTTGTTGAGCGAAATGATTCGCTGGGAAAGAAGGTGATTATCTCTGGTGGTGGTCGCTGCAATGTCACAACAGGGATTCAAGATGTGCGCACGGTTCTGACGAAATATCCACGAGGTGGGAAGTTTCTCTCAAAAGCGATATATCACTTTCCGCCAGCGGATGTGTATGCATGGTTTGAAGCGCATGGAGTTCCGCTCAAGACAGAAGAGGACATGCGCGTGTTTCCGCAATCGGATAATGGAAAAGATATTGTTGCGGTATTTGAAAACTTGTTTCGCGAGTCGCATGTTGAACTTTTACTTAATCACGCCGTTGAGTCTATTTCGAAAACCAAGAAAGGTTTTGTTTTGAATTTTAAAGATGGCGAACCACTTGAAGTTGATGCGGTTGTTCTTACAACCGGCGGCCAAGCGTATCGTCAAACAGGATCCACGGGAGATGGATATGCATTCGCGATTTCTCTCGGACACACGATCACGAAGCTTGCGCCAAGCTTGAGTGCTCTTTATACGCGAGATACATGGCCGGCGAATGTGTCTGGGCTTTCATTTGAAAAAGCCGAATTTAGATGTGTGCGCGCGAAGCGTTATGCATTCACGGGTCCATTTTTGTTTACGCATAAAGGTGTGAGTGGGCCAGCGGCATTTGCATTGTCATCTCTGGTGGCACATGAGAATTACGATGTTCGTGATCCGCTCAAGATCGAGATCGATGTGTTTCCAGATATTTCAGTTGAGGAACTTGTGGAGCAGATTGAATTGAAAATCGAACAGGAGGGAAAGAAGAGTTTTTTGAATGTCGTGGGAATGGTGGTTCCAAAATCTCTCACAGAGATCATGCTACGCGAACTTGGAATCAACGGAGGCATTCACGCAGCCGAGGCTGGACGTAAGAGCGTGACACGATGTGCGGAGTGGTTGAAGGCGATTCCGCTGTCTGTGGTGGCTCGTGGGGCCGGAGATGAGTTCGTGACGGCTGGGGGAGTTGATTTGGATGAGGTGGATCCACAGACCATGGAATCTAAGGTTTGTCCTGGGTTGTATTTTGCGGGTGAGATCCTAAATATTGATGGATTTACAGGAGGATTTAATCTTCAAGCCTCGTGGGCGACGGGACGATTGGCAGGGTTGAGTATTGGGGAGAAAGCAGGAAAATAGTGGGGCTTGTCAGGATCAGCCAGGATTGTTACGATTCCGCCGCTATTCCGAGGTAGCTCAGCGGTAGAGCAGTGGACTGTTAATCCATTGGTCCTGGGTTCGAATCCCAGCCTCGGAGCCATGAAAAACCACCGTCTATCGGTGGTTTTTCAATTTTCGTGACGGTCTGTTAAGCTGCTAGCCATATATGGCAGAGATCCTATTTTCCAGACATCTGAACGAAATTGATGATCTTGTGGCTTATGGTAGAGATGCTCCGCTAATGGACTCGGAGGAGAATCAAAAAAGGCTTCTTGAGATTACGAATACAGTATACAAAAAAATAACGAAAGAGAATAAGAAAGCGGTTTTGTTTATTACATCACCGAGGCTACGAGCAAGACAAACGGCTGAGTTTGTGGTTGATCATCTTAAGGAAAAGACGGGAACGAGCATAAAGTTTAGATTTTCGAGTAATGAGAATTTGCGATCTACGGAACAGGGCAAGTTCGTTTTACCAAAAGGATATAGAGCGGGCGAGTCATTTCCAGCCTTGCAATTGGCGGGTACTATCTTCAATCGGGAAGCCCACGCATCTGACCAAGTGGGCGAAACTGATAATATTAACTATAAATTTGGAGATCCGGTAAAATTACCAGGTGGTGGATACAAGTACCCTGAGTTGGTCGGGAATTTCACAGAGTATGGCGAATCTTACAGAGAAACATTGATTAGAATATATTCCACTGTTGTTGATACAAGTGGAAAATATTGAAAGTTTTTGGGTAATACAGAGGTGGTGATTGTATCTCATGGCCAGATTTATCACGTGCTGAGAGGTCTTTTGGAAATAGCACGGATGATAAAAGATGAAGGACTTGAGTTCAAAAAAGGAGATTCGGTGAAGTTACTTTGGGACGTTTATAAAAAATGTAGCGACGAACAAAAGATCCCTGGGATTTGCCTGCCATTGGATTTTCAGCTTTTGAGTGATAAGAGTGCCATGGCGTTGCTTCAAGGAGAGATAAGTTTTTTAGAGAATAACTACTAAATATAAACTTTATGGAAAAAGAAGTAGTGAAGCAGATTTCTTCTGGAGGATTCATTTTTTACAAGGATCCGAAAAGTATGGAGATCTCTGTTCTATTGATCAAGAATTTGAAGGATGAGTATTGGATTCCAAAGGGTAAACTAGAACCAGGCGAAACCCAGCTACAAGCTGCGTTCCGAGAGATTAATGAAGAGGTTGGTTTTAACGAGAGTCAAATAACCTATATAGATTTTTGTGATACATTTAGTTACGGCTATGATTTGGATGAGTATAAAACACTGGTAAAAGACTTATTTATCAATGTCTTTGAAGCAGACAAGGAGTATTTACCTGCGCCTACGGACTGGAATGATTTGAAATCGGTTGATTGGCATAGCTATCAGGACGCTTTGAACATAATTTCTTTCACGAAAGATAAATTGGAAAAATCCTACGAGATCTTCATCCGCTCAAAAGACGGCGATGGAAAAGAAAGAGATCGTTAGACTGAAGAAGGGTCTATCCCAATTACCTTGTATCGATAACGTGGAATGTTTCTTGTTGTACGGATCGATTTTTAAAAAGAAGCGTTCCGACATTAAAGATACTGATATTATTATCGTTTTGAAAGATATCCGCAGGAATGTCGATGGTTTATTCTGCTATATTTTTAAGAATTTTCCGAACCCAGATTTCCATGTTTACGATGTGAAGGAGATTGAGCGGGGTACGGCCTTTTTGACGAGGGAATACGTTATGGAATATTTGTCCGACGCTCTTTGTCTATACGGCACGAACCCGTTTATTAAAACGTATAATGACGTGTCGCGTTTGCAGTACAGAAGAAGTGTCTTAATTAGGTCGATAGAACACGTACAGATGACAAGGAAAGTGTTCTATTCGAAAAGACATCACGTAGAATATAAGCTCACCTATTTGAGGAAATACATTGTTAGGCTGGCAAAGAATTTGATCCTGTTTAAAGGAATTTCAAGTCATGCTGAGCTCGATGGGCTGGCGTACGGGTATATCATGAATATTTTGCAAAAAAATGGCATGCTGGAAAAACAAAGACGGATTCTCGGCGTGGGTGAGGCTGCACTCCAAGCCAACTATGATTTATTCTGTTCGTTAAGCTCCAACCTTATCCAGTGCAAAGAAGAATTGGACAGGGCTTTAGAATTGCCCTTACTTCGTTAAGGAAGTCGAGTTGACGCTAGAGGTGACTTCGAGACTATTCTTTTCAAGTTTCTTGCTGAACCCGGTTCACCACACTGCTGTCTAGCCAGCAAAAAGCCATCCTATGAGTGATGGCTTTTTGATTGCCTTTCGTTTGAAATCATTGTATATATGGCCTATTCAATCTTGAATCACTATGAGTGCACATACTTGGGCCATGGGAGTGTTGGCAACACGTGAATCTGCGTTGAGTGCGGCGGGCGGATTCGCGGAATCGCTTGGCGGCACGCTGCTTTCAGGCGAGGGGAATGTTCCTGATTCTGATCAGTTCTCTGCATTTGAAAAAGGTGACTGGACGGTTTTTGTTGCATTCGGTGGCGGTCTCATTTCTGAATTTCAGCAGTATATTTCTCGTAAGTTGATGACGACGACTGTTGGAATTGATGTTGAAGAAATATCTGGCTATCAATATCTTTGCGTAATGGAAGGGGAGGAAACGAAACTTGTTTTTACGGAAGTCGACGGCGATATCAAAATTGAAGGAGCCAACCTCGCAGAACTACGTGCAGAAATGATTGAACAAGGATTTGAGGAGCTGCCAGGGGATGCAGACGAAGATATTGCATATGGCTTTGTAGAAAACTACTGCAGATATATCAGCGAGGTAGATGTGTATGACGCAATCTGGGAAGCAGATGAGAATGCGTTAACCTATCATTTTTTTGGAGACGTTGAGTTTGAGGGTAAGTTGGCTGACATGCGCCCAGGGGCTGCGGTTTTGGCGGCGAGTGTACGAGATGTGGTGGTGGATGTGATATCGGTTGAGACGGAGGAGGGGGTGTAGTACTGGGATTCGCGAGGAGACCCTATACGGATTTCCAAATTTGTAGTATTACCTAGTCACGTGAAAATATTGAGTAACGAATATCTTTCGAATCTACCAAGCGGTTCAAAAGTTGCGTCGGGAGGACCGGCGCATTTTTCGCACGCATTTTCTGATTTTCTGAATGAGAACGGCCATGAATGGATTGGAATCATTCATCAGGGGAATGATGGAGAGAAAACGAATACCATCAAAAAAGCTGGCATAATGGGTAAAGATTTTTACATATTTTCGTATCCGCACACCCACCGTCATGCATTCATGAGTTCGAAAAAGAAACTCGATCCAAGAGAATGGTTTGCACCACAAATTGAGAGTCTGCGTCGATTGATCCGTCGCGCGAAACCAGACATGTTGTTTTTGAATGGATACTCGGTGTTCGCATGGAAGCTTCTTGAGGCGGCGCGATTGGAAGGTCTTCCGATTGTGATTCAGCATGCGGGAATCGCTCAGGTAGAGTTTGAACAATACAAGGATTTGTATACGCGAGCGGCACGGATGGCAGTGCTTCAGATGGAACAAGATATTGTAGAAGCGGCTACAAAGCAGGTGTTTTTGAATGAGTTTAGCCGTGATGCGTTTTGTGAGCGTGTGGCAAAGGTTCCTGAGCACCAAGCGGTTGTGATTCCACTTCCATATCAAGAGATTTTTGCAACGCATGCGTCAACGAAAAAGAGCGCTGGGTCTGAAATTGTGATTGGTTGCGTGGCACGATGGGATCGAATCAAGAATCATCAGGCGATTTTGCGATTGGCTCTTGAGGCGAAGAAACAGGGTCTTGATTGGCATTTCCGAAGCGTGACAAAGATCCCAGAAACTAAAGTCCATATCAGGTTTAAGAATTCATATCGAAAAGAGATCGAGGTTGTCGCTCCAATGAGCACGCAAGACTTGATTAAATTCTATAAATCTGTTGATCTACTGGTCCTCCCTTCAAATTTTGATGTTTCTCCAACGGTGGTGATGGAAGCGGCGTTGCAATATCGGCCGACTCTCATCTCTAAAAATGTTGGATGGGTATCTGAGTATCGTGCAAGTGGAATTGAAGATTGGATCATGGACTTTTCTGATGAGAAAAAGCTCGTTCAGCGACTGCACACGCTCCTGCAGAAACCTTTCCCGTTGAAGTTTCGGAATATGGTTCTGTTGAAACATGATCCGAAAAAAGTATTTGGGATGTATGTAAAACTATTCAGTTCCGTTGTCTAAATATATGCGCATTGCTCAACTTGTTTCTAACCTGAATCCCATTACGAGTGATTCCACGAAAGCGATTTGCTCGCACGTGGCTCATTTAACGAACGCGATGGTTGAGGCGGGGCATGAAGCGCATCTCTACGCGGCTAGTGAATCGGAAACGCGTGGTATTTTGCATGCAAATTCTGAAACTTCCGTGGCGCAGAAGGCGCTTCCGGCGGATATTCAGCGATATTATACAAATACGCTTATTGCAGATTGTTACGGCCACGCATGTGAATACGACATCATTCACAGTCACTTCACGTTATTGAGTTCTTTTTACGCAGGTCTCATGAAGACGCCGACATTGATTTCCGTACACAGCCCGATTCGAAATGAAATCCGTCCGTTTTTGCAGCGCTATCGTCATTTGTCGTATGTCTCATTTTCGCTCGCTCAGCGTCAGCAAATGCCAGAGTTGAATTGGGTGGCGAATATCTATCATGGAATTGATACGGAGAAGTTCGCGTTCCATCCTTTTCCAAAAGACTATTTTTTGTACCTAGGACGTGTCACAGAAGAAAAAGGCGTCCACTATGCGATTGAAGCATCAAAAGCCGCAGGGGTGCCGTTAATCATCGCAGGAGGGAGCTATCAGGCAGAAGGGTACTGGCATAAAAATATTGAACCAGAAATTAATGGAACAAGCGTTCGATATGTTGGCGTGGCGAATGAGATGCAAAAGATCGAATTGCTTCAGGGAGCGCGTGCTTTGCTGTTTCCAACGCAATACGATGAGACATTTGGATTGGTGATGATCGAGGCTATGTCCTGCGGAACTCCTGTGATCGGCTGGAGGAATGGTTCTGTACCAGAAGTCGTGAAGGACGGAGTAACGGGCTATATCGTTGATAGCGTTGATGGAATGGTTACCGCTATTAACGCAATTGATAAGATCAGCAGACAGGCGACACGTAAACGCGCCGAGGCTTACTTTAGCCAAAAGAAGATGACACAGGGCTATTTGAAGGTCTATGAACGGATGATCGCCAAGGCAAACAAAACGCCAACTTGTCGAGTCAAGAAGACGTAGAACGGGTGAGATTGTGGTACAGTTGAACCATAATCCATAACTATCTCCTCGTATGAACTCGAGTCGAAAATTGGCTGCCGTTTTGATGGCGACCGTATTGTCTGTGAGTGGGGTCGCTCCAATTACCGCTTTGGCAAATACGGAGGGCGGATCGGTGCTCACGACGAATTATTCGAATTATTCCGTGGAGCAATTGGAGTCCTTGATTGCGAAGTTGCAAGCGCAAGTTGTAGAAAAGAAAAAAGGTTCAAAGTGCTTTGTTACAGAAAAGAGTTTGTCGCTTGGTGATGGTGAGCCGGGTGATGGCACTGATGGAGATGTACGTCGTCTCCAAACATTTTTGAAAGAGAAAGGCACCTTTAAATATGGAGCCACGGGTTATTTTGGAAAAGTTACCCGTTCTGCGTTGCAGACCTATCAGAAGTCTGTGGGCGTTTCTGCGACGGGAGAGTTTGATGCAGCAACACGCGAGAAAGCGCATGGCGCTTATTGTAAAACGGTTTTGAAGCCAATCGCGAAGGTAGAAAACAAAAAAGAAGAAATGAAGCCAGTACAAACGGGCGTTGTTCGCGGTATCTCTTTAAGTTTTTCTAATGGAGTTGCTCATTGGACGGTTGATGGGTATTCAGCCATGGGCTTTAAGGTGGTGTGGTCAAAGAATGCGGGACCAACGTATCCAACACGCGAAGGGGATACATATGCCTATTTGAGTGAGCCATCTGCGAATGAGTCTAAGCTTGAAGCATTTACTGGGGCAGGAACCTACTCCGTTCGTGTATGTGAATACTTGGGTGGTGCATGCGGATTATATTCGAACGAAGTACAAGTTCAGCTATAATTCTTTTCCCGTAATCATATGAACGGGTACATCTCTGACATTGAGCAGATTACGCTTTCGAATGAAAATTTTCGCACCGTTATCTATACGGCCAAGTTCTGCCAGCTCGTTGTGATGGGCCTGCTACCAAAGGAAGAAATTGGTGCAGAAGTTCATCAACTTGATCAATTTATTCGTTGTGAAGCAGGAACGGGAAAAGCGATTTTGGACGGAGTGGAATCTGAAATTAGCACTGGGTTCGTGATCATCGTTCCGGCGGGAGTGAAACACAATATCATTAATACATCAGGAGATGAGAAGATGAAGTTGTACACGCTGTACGCTCCACCAAATCATCGTGACGGAGTTGTGCATCACACAAAAGCAGAGGCAGAAGCGGACGAAGAACACTTTGATGGAAAAACGTCATGAAACTTTACCTTGTCCGACATGGTCAGAGCGTGATGAATGCGCAGCGCATTCATCAGGTGCCTTCTGCTGAACTTTCGGAGCAGGGGCTCACGCAATCCAGAGTGCTCGCACGACGTTTTCAACACATTCCAATTGATCTTGTTTTAGCGAGTCCGTTTGTTCGTGCTCAACAGACCGCTGAGATGATCGCAAAGATTGTTGGGAAGCCAGTAGAAACAAAGCCAGAATTATCAGAGTTGAAACGACCTAGTGTTGTTGAAGGACGACCAATGGACGAACCTGCGGTCGTAAAAATCAAAGCGAGCATTGAAGAGAATGCGCACGATCCAAGCTGGAGGCACTCGGATGAAGAGACGTTTTTTGATGCTAAGAAACGAGCAGAAGCATTTATCGAATCTCTTGATGAAGTCACAGACGAACATGTCTTGGTAGTCACACACGCTCACTTTATTCGGATGATTACGTGCGTCATGGTATTTGGTGATGATTTGACGCCCGCTTTGCACACGTCTTTTGTGAATGCCTTTGCCATGCATAACACGAGCATCACGGAATGTGAGAAGAAGCCCGAGGGCCAGTGGCGTGTCTTACAATGGAACAATGATGGGCATTTAGGCGCATAATATTGAAATCGTCGTCTCCGTAGCGCCCCACCCTTGCCAAATATTTCATTTTAATGTATGGTGCGCGAAATATTATGTACAAATCTTACGGCGACAAAAAGCCAGGTGGGTTCAAGGGAGGAAAGCGTTTTGGTGGAGCGGGTGGAGGTGGCTTTAAGCGCCCAAGTGGCGGGAGTTTTGGTGGTGATCACGATCGTCAGATGTATGACGCAACGTGTGCCACATGCAGCACGGCTTGCCAGGTTCCATTTCGTCCAAATGGTCGCAAACCAGTACTCTGCAGCAACTGCTTTAAGAAAGAAGGCGGTGGCGAGTTCCGCAGCGAACCACGTGGTGAATACCGCAAGCCATCGTTCAGCGCAGGTCCAGAAGCTGGTGCTGGTTCAAACTTTGCCGCACAGTTGAAGGAGATCAATGATAAGCTCGACGCCATCATTGAAGCGCTCGAAGAGTAAAGTTACTCAACCGAAATTATTTCCACCTGACCGGGTAACTGGTCAGGTGTTTTGTATTCCACAATATCGCCAACGTGTTTTCCCATAAGAGCTGAACCAAGCGGCGAGAGATGTGAGATTCTCCCTTTGATCGGGTCTGCTTCTTGTGGGCCGAGAATACGATACGTTTTTTGTTTGCCGTTGATGATGATGTTTACGGTGGATCCGAGCGCGATGATTCCGTCCGTTGTGTTTGCTTTAATCACAATCGCATTCTTAATGCGTTGTTGCATCCCAAAGATTCGTCCATCTATACGTGAGAGTCTCGCCTTTGCGTCTTGATACTCCGCGTTTTCTGAGAAGTCTCCAAGGGTGATGGCGTGGGCCAGGTCCACCACGATCTTCGGTCGCTCGATGTGCTGGAGCTCGTAGAGTGTGCGTTCCAAGCGTTTCACGGACTCTTCCGTAAGATGATCCGACTCTGGGCCGTGGGTGACCATCATCTGAGAACGGCGTTGGGGGAGTCGCATAGATTCATCATTGTTGCCCCACATGGTATTGTCTCGTCAAATCCTTCTCCTATGCATGGCTATACAAAACCACTTGCGATCTTGCCTTTTGATCATCGTTCCTTCTTAACGCGTACACTTTTTAATAAGACGAAAGATCTTACAGAAGAAGAAAAAGAGATTATTAAAGAGTTCAAGAAAATCATTTACCAGGGATTTCTGAAAGGAATTGAGATGGGTGTTCCACAAGACGAAGCTGCCATTCTTGTAGATGAAGAATACGGAGCGGATCTTTTAGCGGATGCTCGTAAGCGTGGAATCGTAACGATACTCACTACGGAAAAAAGTGGAACTGAGTTGTTTGAATTTCAATATGGTGATGATTTTGATGAGCATATTGAAACGATCAAACCGACCTTCGCAAAAGTCTTATTGCATTATCGAGCGGATGGAGATGTGTCTAAGAATCAAATTCAGCTTGAGCGTATAAAGCTTTTGGCTGATTGGTGTATCGCAAATGAGTATGGATTATTGATGGAGCCACTTATCTCACCAACAGAAGCAGAAAAGAATTCTATCGGACAGGAACGATTTGATAATGAAATTCGCCCTGGTTTGACGGTTGAATTGATCAAACAGTTTCATGCGGCTGGTATTGAAGTGGATGTTTGGAAGATCGAAGGATTTAATGCGCCTGAAGCCTATCGTGCCGCCGTTGCGGAGGCGCGTGCGGATGGCCGTGATGACGTGGGATGCGTTGTGCTTGGCCGTTCTGAGACCGAGGCTCATGTGGACGGTTGGATCAAAGCCGGGAAGGGAATTGATGGCATGATTGGATTTGCTGTCGGGCGTACCATTTTCTGGGATGCACTCGATTCATTTCATAAAGGACAGATTGATCGCGAAACAGCGATCGGGGAGATCGCAGAAAACTATCTTCATTTTTACGAAGTGTTTTCGGGTTAAGCCCGGGACCGTTCCCACTCCGAACCTGGGACCTTAACTCCTCCGAACCTAGGCTCATCCCTACTCCGACCCTAGGAACATAACTCCTCCGAACCCAGGACCATAACTCCTCCAGCTCCTCTTGTACTCAAGAGGAGTGCAATATGATTGAAAGGTACGCCTCCCTCTTGAGTACAAGAGGGAACGAGGGAGTTAATCGGTGGTACCCGTGAGTTAATCGGTGGTTTGATGGAGTTAATCGGTGGTACCCGTGAGTTAATCGGTAGTTAGAATTCCAGCTCAATTCCTACCGGGCAGTGATCGGATCCTGTGACGGCTTGGTCAATCCATGCACGTTTCACGTGTTTTTGTAGTTCTTTGCTTACGAAGAAATAATCAATTCTCCAACCAACATTTCGTGAGCGGCTATTTGTTTTGACATCCCACCAGCTGTATTGATTTGGTTCTTTATTGAATAGGCGAAATGTATCTACATAACCAGCATCTACAAAAAGATCGAGCCATTTACGTTCGACGGCCATGAAGCCGCTCGTGTTTACATTTTCTTTTGGACGAGCGAGATCGATTTCGGTGTGCGCAGTGTTTACGTCGCCACACACGATAATTGGTTTCTTTTTGCGATAGGACTCGGTGAGACTCAAGAACCGCTTGTAGAATTCGAGTTTGAATGCGAGACGCTCTGGGCCAGAGCCACCATTTGGAAAATACACGTTAAAGAGAAAGAACTTTTCATATTCAAGAAGAACGATTCTTCCTTCGCCATCGAGAAATGGATCGCCAAAGTTCGTTTCAGCAAAGATCGGAGAGATTTTGGTGTAGATAGCTGTTCCGCTATAGCCCTTTCGGATTGCTGAACTCCAATACGACTCATATCCGTCTGGATGGACGAGTTTTGGTGAAAGTTGACCGACATGAGCCTTTGTCTCTTGCAGGCCTACGATGTCGTATTTTTGTTCATGGAACCAGTCGAGAAATCCCTTTTTCTCAGCGGCCCGTATCCCATTGACATTCCATGAAACAAGGGTGATGCATTTTGCCATGGGTGTATGTTACTATGGAATTATGAAAGTCCGCGATGTCATGGAAACGGCCGTAGTAACCGTGCCAATTGGCACGACCTATCGAGAGGTCGCCAAGCTTTTGGTGACTGGGGTCATGAGTGGTCTTCCAGTGGTTGATGAGACGGGGAAAGTCGTCGGGATTGTGTCTGAAAAAGACTTGTTTCGTGTGTTGTACCCTTACTATCGCAGTTTTTACGAAAATCCTGAGTTGTATTCAGATTCCGAGGCTCGTGAGCATAAAGCGGAAGATGTGGCTGATCATCCAGTGGAATCGTTCATGACAACAACTGTGTGGACGGTTGAGCCTGATATGCCAGTGATGCGCGCAGGAGCCTTGATGCTTGCAAAGAATATCCACCGAATGCCTGTGATGGAAAATGGGAAATTGATTGGAATTGTGACAAGAGGGCATATTTATCGAACGGTTTTTGCGAAGAGTTTCCAAGATTGATTGCAAGAAGTGTAGAATGGGCCCGTGGCTCAACGATTAGGATTAGGGAAGCCAAAAGAACCATCTATCAAGATGCGTTTGTATCTTGTTTCGTTTGTGTTGTTTTTGGGTTTTTGTGTCATTGGTGTCCGATTGTTTCAGTTGCAGGTGACGGAATATCGAGCCTATAGACTTCTCGCGACTGATCAGCACGAGGTTCAAGCGCAGATCGTGCCAAAGCGCGGTTCTATTTTATTACGTGATCGATTTGATGAAAGTCTGCACCCAGTTGCAACAGATCGAGACACGTGGCAAGTGTTTGCGATTCCAAAGCAGATGAAGGATGTGACGAGCACGGTTGTCGCGGTTGCAGAGGCGACGGGATTGCTGGCGGAAGATTTGCAGAAACAATTTTCTGTGGCTACGGGTACCTATTCTGTTATTGCGCGAGATGTAGAAATGCTGAAAGCGCAAGAGCTGCAAGACAAGAATTTGCCAGGCATTGGAATTATTAAAGGCCCTGCACGATTTTATCCAGAAACAGGTTTAGGAGGTCAGATCTATGGCTTCGTTGCCAATGATGATGGAGGGAAGCGCGTTGGCCGATATGGAGTAGAAAGTGCGATGGAAGAAGAGCTTGGCGGTACGTATGGTTCGATTCTTGCGGAAACAGACGCGAAAGGAAGACGTATCACGGTTGGAACGACGAATTTACAAGAAGCCGTTGATGGTTCGGATGTTGTGCTGACGATTGATCGCACCATGCAGTACGAAGCGTGCCGACAAATTGCAGCTGCCGTGAAAGAGTTTGAAGCGGATTCTGCGAGCATCATTGTTGCTGATCCACAGACGGGTGCGATTTGGGCGATGTGCTCTTCGCCAGATTATGATCCAGCAAATTATGGAAAGATTACTTCTATTTCGGTCTTGAATAATCCAGTGACGTTTGGACAGTTTGAGCCCGGTTCCATTTTTAAGGCGCTGACATTGGCGGCAGGAATTGATGCGGGAAAAATTACGCCACAGACGACGTATGATGATAAAGGAGAAGAAGAGATTGATGATTTTACAATTCACAATTCAGATCGCTTGGCGCATGGTATCCAGTCCATGACACAAGTGTTGGCGATGTCGCTTAATACGGGAACGATCTTTGTACAGCGCCTACTTGGAAAAGATTCATTTCGTGATTACGTGAAGCGTTTCGGTCTTGGTGTGAAAACGGGCATCGAACTTCGACCAGAAGGGGCCGGGGATATTAGCCCTCTGGATCGTAAGGGTCAGATTTTTGCGGCGACGGCTTCGTACGGTCAGGGAATCACAACGACTGCATTACAAATGTTGGCGGCGTATGGCGCGATCGCTAATGGCGGTCAATTAATGAAGCCATATATCGTACAGGAAATTATCAAGCCAGATGGAACACACGTGACAACAAAACCAACCGTAGTTCGCGAGGCAGTGTCAAAACGCGCCGCAAGACTTGTGTCAGGGATGTTGGTGACGGTGGTGGAATCGGGCCACGGGAAACGAGCTGGCGTCCCAGGATATTTTGTGGCAGGCAAGACGGGTACAGCGCAAGTTGCGAGTACAGATGGAAAAGGATACCTCTCCGATGTAACTATCGGTACATTCGCCGGTTTTGCACCAAGTGATAATCCTAAATTTGTGATGCTGGTGGTTATTGATCACCCACGAACGGTTGCATTTGCCGAATCATCGGCAGCACCAGTTTGGGGGAAGATGGGCGCGTTTTTGCTTAAGTATCTTCAAGTTGAGCCTGAAAGACCAGTCGCAGAAATCAAAGTTCCAGAAGCTCCACCAGAGACCACCTCGACGAGACCGCAATAGTTTGTTCTTATAGAAGTCCTATGTCTCTCCTGAATTCGCTTCAGCGTTGGCTCGGTCAAAGAGCGGCACGAGTGATTGCTCGTGAAAAGCCTTTGATTATTGCGATCACGGGATCCGTTGGAAAGTCCACGGCGAAGCAGGCGATAGGCGCCGTGTTGCGCTCGGATCTTCCTGAGCGCGCCATACGCGTGCCACAGGGAAGCTATAATAACGAACTTGGATTACCACTCACGATCTTTGGTTGCGAGTCTCCTGGACGAAGTGTGATGGCTTGGAGCGCGCTCTTGTTCCGTGCCTGGGCAATGTCGGTTGGATTACAAAAAACAGGGATTCGAGTTTTTGTGTTGGAGATGGGCGCTGATAAGCCGGGTGATCTTGAATATCTCACCAGTATCGCTCCACCTGATATTGCGATTGTAACGGGAATCACAGCTGGTGTTGATTCTGGACTCGTCCCTGTTCACGCTGCGAACTATCCAGATATTGATGCGCTTGTTCAAGAAAAATCGATGTTGATTAAGCGATTGAAACCAGGCGGCATGGCGATCTTGAATGCGGATGATCCGAAAGTATTCGGCATGCGTCATTTGACGGGTGAGCGCGTGTTTACGTTTGGTGAAGCGGATGGAACGGATATTCACATCATCGCGAAAGAGATTGTGAGCGAAGAAACGCCGTCAGGTTTGATGCCGACGGGTTTGCGAACTGTTTTAGAGCTCTATCATCGTCGAACGGAGATGGTGATTCCTGGCGTGTACGGAACATCGGTTGCGTATGCGATTGCGGCTGGTTTTTGTACTGCTTATGCTATTGATGCCTTGCCCGAAGATCTTCAGACCATTCCAGAGCATTTTGTTCCAGCAAAGGGGAGAACGCGGATTATTTCGGGCATCAAACGCACGGCATTATTTGATGATACCTATAATGCTTCGCCGACCGCTGTGATTCAATCTTTGCGAGATTTAGGTTCTGTGAAGGTGAATCCAGGTCAGAGAAAGATCGCGTGCCTTGGGGAGATGCGCGAATTGGGTGAAAAAGCAGCCGATATGCACCGACGCGTGGGGGTTGAAGCGGCGAAGGCGGGGATTGACGTGCTTGTTTGCTGTGGTATATTCGGCCCCGCCATGATGGAGGGCGCTCTCGCAAATGGGATGCTCCAAGATCAGGTGAAATGCATGGAAGATACGCCAGAGGCGGGGATCTACATCCAGCAGATTCTGAAGCCGGGGGATATCGTTCTTGCAAAGGCGTCGCAGGGGACGCTTGAGACAAAAGGCGTTCGTATGGAGCGCGTTATCAAGGAATTGATGGCCGAGCCAGCGCGAGCGAGTGAATTGCTTGTGAGACAAGAAGTTGCGTGGCAACGAAAGTAAATACGGCCTCTTCGTTTAATGGTTAGGACAACCCCCTCTCACGGGGTAAATAGGGGTTCGATTCCCCTAGGGGCTACCAAAAAGGACTTCTCATCAGGAGAAGTCTTTTTTTGTGCAAAGACTAGCGACAATTCGGGGGTTCCAAAAGAATCACCATCAAACATGAGCGGTTTTGCGAAAATCAAATGCTGGAGATTGATCCGAGCCTCGTAATCGTCTACCAAATTCATCCAAACCTTGGAAGCATTGCGGATGAAATGAAAACAATAGTTGAGAGCCATTTCCATATCCAACTCTTTCTGCCGCGCATCTTGGAGTAATAGGCGTTTCTGATCGATGCGCTCGTTGACCAAGTGCTTTTGGGTCACGAATTCATCATCCGTGTACTTGCCGTTGCGGTGAAAGTCGAAGACGGTCTGACGTTCGTGCTCGAGTTTCTCAATATCCTTGCGAACGCGAGCATTGGTCTCATCGAATTTCTTGTAGCGATCCTGCCACGCATCAAGAACAATAGCCTTGAACAGCTTTTCGTACTTGGTGTCGGGCTCAATGGTTTCCAAGAACTGAACGAATTTCTGCTCGAAAGCACCTTTCTGTATGGATTTGGAGTGCGTGCATTTCTTGCTCCCGTGGTGATAGTACGGATAACGCTTGCCGTGACGACTTCGAGCATAGCTTCCCGTGAGCGGTTGATTGCAATGCTGGCAAACGATGAAACGCCGCAAGGGAAAATCAGGATTATTGAAAACGCGCGGCTTGCCTTTGAGATGATATCCGCTCTTCACGTTTTGGCATTGAGCGAACAACGCCTCGTCGACAATAGGTTCAAAACTTCCTTTAGCCATCTCCTTAAAGGAATCAATTCGACCGCAATACACGGGGTTTGTGATGATTTTTTCGAGCGTCTGTTGAAGCGGATATTTCCCTCGGCGCGTGCGTAGCCCGCGATCGCCCAAGAGTTGAGCCAATGCCTTGAATGTATATGTGCCCTTTGCGTAAAGCTCAAACGCCAAACGAATGAGCGGAGCGCGTTCCGGTTCAGGTACGATGTTTGTTTTCTTGCCCTTTATAGGCCTGTGATAGCCAAGCGGTGCCGCCCAACACCAAATGCCCTCACGCACGCGAGCCTGCATTCCGCTTTTGCAACGTTCACGGCGGTTATTGTTATCAAATTCGGCGAAAACGGAAAGCATTCCTTCCATTGCTCTCCCCATCGCACTTTCATCAAACGTTTCCGTAGCGGAACGAAGCTCCGTGCCAGCTCGCTTGAGCAAGCTCCGAACAACAACATGGTCGTCTTGGTTACGAGCGAAGCGATCAATCTTGTAAACGATGAACTGATGGACGCGACCTTTCTTCTGGGTGCAGAACGCAATCGCCTTGGTGAATTCCGTTCGGTCGGCCGTCTTTGCCGATTCGCCCATTTCCACGAATACCTTGAGGACGGCTAAACCGTTCCGGTCGGCGTACTCCCTACAAAGACGTTCCTGATTTTCCAAGCTCGTACCCTCAACCTGTTCTTTGGACGATACGCGGCAATAGATGATGCACGCTTTTGGGCTCGTTTCAGGCATAGCGGATCAGTTAAGCAACTTTGCCACATTCGGGGAGCAGGGCGGGCACGTGAGCCGGATTTGAGGCTTCGTGACGGCCAAGAGAGTCCAAAGCCGTGTTCGCCACGGCATAGAGCTTGTCGCGTAAAGCCAAAAGCTCCTCGTCGGGGAGATTGGCGAGATCAGGATCGATGCGACGGCATTGCTCCAAAGTAAGCATGGAGCAAGCATAAAGATTGGCTCGCGCGGCAAGTCGAGGTTATTCACAGACGAAACAACAGAGGGCTGCATACAGCCCATTTGTTTGCTTAGTATTGGGAGTTTGGCAAATTCCAATCCGTTCAATCATATATTCCATTTTGGAATATTACAGAATGGAATATAGAATGTTCGAGAACGCACTCATCAACATGTCCAAAACGATTTTTACAAAAGACCACAAATACACTGTTGAGCAACTCAAGCAGGCACGCTTGGAAGCAACGTTGGATCAGGAAGCGGCTGCAAAGCTGATTAACAGAACTCAATCCTACATTTCAAAAATCGAATCCGGACAGAGACGTATTGATATCGTGCAGCTAAAGCAATTTGCAAAAATCTACGGTAAAGATCTCTCCTACTTCATTAAATAGTTGTATGACACGAAAACAAGTAATCACGCTCATCACCAAGTTGGCAAAAGAAGATCTTACTTTTGATGATTATGCGAAAAGGCTCGTAAAAGAGCTTTCAGATTTGACGTTGGAAGAAATCAAATCGAGCCTGCTTGAATGCGGTGTCATTCCAGAGTCTTTCGGGCACGATTCCAGTGAAGAAAAACTGTATTCGAAATATACAGACATACTTTTGTCAGTTGCCTTTAACTACTTGGGCATCGATTCGGAAATTGTAAAATTGAGATCCGATTCCGCCGACGTGGAAGGCAAAACAAATGAATACTCTATCGTGGCGGATGCTAAAGCATTTCGTCTAAGTAGGACGGCTAAAAACCAAAAAGATTTTAAGGTAGAAGCCCTAAACAAATGGCGCAAAGGTAAGGACTACGCTTGTTTAGTTTGCCCTTTGTATCAGTATCCAAAAAGTTCCAGTCAGATTTACCGACAAGCAATTGATAGAAATGTCACAATGTTGTCGTACATCCATTTGGTTTACATGCTATCGCAACCCGAATGCGGCAAAGTCAGTTATAAGACTCTCTGGTCAGCGGGGAAAGCCTTAAAGGGTGCGAAAGATGCAGTCACGTATTGGAACGCCATTGATTTCTCGATAGCTGAGATTTTCAAAAAACCACTTAAAGACTTAGAGGAATTCAAGCAGGCGGAAGTTAAGTCGCTAGAGAAATCGGCAAAAGCCGAAACCGATTTTCTAGAGAATAAGATAAAGATGATCAAGCAACTGACTCACCAAGAAGCGATTACGCGATTGATCAAGAGCGAGAAACTTGATAGCAAGATCGCACAAATAAAAAAGATGACTCAAGTTAAAAAAGAGACACTTGATCAATTGAGCGAGAAGACGACGCCCTCGCCTTCTTCTCTAAAGAAGTAGACAGCCGATCTTTGGTTATCTCGCAGTACTTTTCTGATAGCTCAAAGCCGATATATTTTCGATTTAAGTTTTTTGCCGCCACCGCTGTAGAACCAGAGCCTAGAAAAGGATCTAGTACCGTCTGCCCTTCTTTGGTCACGAGCTTGATCAAGTATTCTAATAACTCAACCGGCTTCTGAGCTTCGTGCAAACCACCCTCGTTTTTACTAAAGCCGAAGCGTAAAATATTTGAGGGGGATTTTCCATCAATCAAACAAGCGTCAACGTTCATTGCGCCAACTCTATTTTTTAGAACGTTATCCGTAATTGTTAGTTGATAGGGCTTAAATAACCAAGCGACGGGCTCATATTTTGGAGCCAAGTTTCCTAACTTCCATCCCTCCCATTCGGCGGCCTCTTGTTTCAACCCACGCTTTTCTAAAACTCCGCTAATAGGCTGCGCTCGATGATGAGCGCAGGGCTTCTCCCAAGCCAAAACATCTCTAACGAGAAAACCGCTTTCTTCAAAAGCAGCTAGTGCTCTGTGCAGAGTTCTGCGTGCACCGAAGATAAATAAACTCCCGCCCTCCTTCACTAAGGGGAAAAGTTTATGCGCCCATGAGTAGCACCAGTCTTGATATTCCCTAGGAATATTGCGATCAGCGCTTGACCAGCCGTTGATAGGTTTACCACGACGTTTAAAAGCATTCTTTCCTACCTGTGCGGGCGATTGACCTAGTAGTGCAGAATTCGTATTCGCGTGTAGGACGTCCCACTCATCCAGTGCGATGCCATATGGAATATCAGACAAAACCAAATGAATCGAATCCTGTTTTATTCTGTCTAGTTGCTTGATAGCGTCGCCGCAGATGATTTGATTCTCCCCGATATAGTCAGGTCGAATCGCGACTTCGGGCAACGAAACTTTTGGTCTAGCTAAGATCTCTGTGTTTGAGTCTTTAATAACATCAATGACCACGCCCTGAATGAGCAGGTTTTTGGGATCAACAAAGATGGGCTTTAATTCCGAATTCGCCGGTTGGAGCCGTACGATATTTTTCTCTCTGTAGATTTTTTTGAGCGTGACCTCGGAATTATTTATCAAAGCGACAATTTTCTGTCCGTTATCGGCAGTAGATTGATTTTTAACAATCACGATATCACCATCATTGATATTTTCCTCGATCATACTGTTTCCAGATACGCGCAGGGCATAGAGCTCGGCCTCTTTTGGGTATCTGGTTCTTGGGATGGTAATGAATTCCTTCTCCTGAATTGCTTCAATGGGAGCTCCGGCGGCGATAGTTCCAAAGAGAGGAATCTTCACGAGAGATTCTTTCTTATTCACGCTGATGCCACGTGCTCGGTTTTCAACTCTGTTCAAGTATCCATTTTTTTCCAACTTAGAAACGTGAAAATGCGCTGTTGAAACAGATGCAAAATGAAATTTCTTCTTAATTTCATCAAGAGAAGGGGCATAGCCCTTTTGCTTAGTGTGTTCGGTGATGAAGTCCAAGACTTCTTTTTGTCTTTTAGTGAGCATAGGCTTGACGTGTTGCGTATATCTGTCATGATACTAGAAAGAAAATAGAAAATCAACACCTACTTATTCACATCTCTTTGAGGACATATGGCCAAATACAACCGAAACACCGGAAAGTCGTGGAGTTCGCCTGAACAGGGTGCGTTAAAGCAGCTTGCAAAACAAAATACACCGACTCGCGTGATCGGTTTGAAGCTCGGTCGTACACCTGACGCGGTACGTGGCATGGCGCAAAAATTGGGGGTGAGTCTACGACCAACGAATCAGTCGCCGTACAATCGGCGTAAGTCATAAGACTATGGGAGTGCCTCCTGCTGCCACGGATATTGAGTGGTGGAATCAGCCTGCTGTAACCGCCGCCATTCCCACGCTTCTCGGGGTTCTGTTTTTAGCTATTCCAAAGACACGAAAGTGGCTCGTAAAAAGCTCTAAGAAATTTTGGTACCGACATTTTCCCGGGAGATTGAACATCGCTCTCGCGATAAAAACTCAAGAGGGTTTGAATTCTGGATTATACTATCAGGAGATCAAGCGAGGCTTGTTGACTACGATTGAGCAGCTGGGTTTGGCAAGGCAGTTGCGAGTAAAGGATTTTTCTGGCATTTTAGATTTTTCTAGCCAACATGAGGCAGAGGAGTATGGCCGAAAAAAGAATATCGATCTTGTCATATCCGGATCATTTACCGGTGATGGCTTGAAATCGAATGACAAGCCAGTAAATGAGCTACAACTTCGTTTCACATACACGCATCCCGAAGACAACAAGCGACGTGTAGGAAGGCTACTGTCTTTGGATATCGGGACAAAGATGGCTCAAAAAAATTACTGGCGTATCTTTGAATCCAATTCGTATGAAGACGTGCGAATCGTCACAAAAAATCTTTTGGATATGTCGCTCTATATTCTTGCCCTGACTCTAAAGGTTCAGGGTCGGATTCGGCAGAGCGTACTCGTCTTTGAGCGACTCCACGACAGCTTGGTTAAGAATGGTGATCCATTTCAGGCCAATTTGATCCCGCATCTCATAAATTGCTATCAACTTTTGTCCACGGAGGCCTATTTCGCCTCTCGTTTTGCTGAGTCTAAACAGTATGCAGAAAAGTTGCTCGCTTTGGACGAAGCGAATCGTGACGCTTTAGCAAATCTCGCCATATGCCAACAGAGGATGGGCGATTCGCAGGGAGCATCGACTACGGTTTCCAAGTTGCAGCGTCTTTATCCCTCTTCACCGATTGCAATGGTTGATGTTGCTTTTATTCGTGTCCTCGAGGGTAAGTATGCGGATGCGTATGAACTATACAAAAGATTGATCAAACTCCCAGCCAACAAGTTGGATTATAATCCAGTGGAAGTGATGACATTTCTGGATGAAAACTTTCAGATCAGCCATGAGCCAGCTTTGAGATATGCGAGTGCGATAACGGCTCTTTGTCATCTTCAGGATTCAGTGATTGCAAAAAGAGATTTTACAGAGTTCATCGAGTTGGCTGCTGAAAAGAAGGGCTATAAGAAAATGATTCAGTTTGCCGAAAAGCAGATTGTAGCCATCACATGAGATCATCCGAAAACCCAAAAACCCAAAATTCCGCTAAGTTGAGACTCGCGTACGAAAACCTAAGAACCTAAAACTTAGCTAAGATAAGGCTAGGTTTTCTAGGTTAAAAACCTAGAATTTGGCTAAAACAAGCGACGCCATTTCCGTAACCCGTTCCGTTTTCGGTACTCACAAAATCGCGAGGCGTCCAGATATTGCCTAAGTGTAGAGAAGAATAAATACCCCATCCAAGGGATATGCATGAGGTATCCATGAGCATCCGCAACAGCGCTCTCCTAAAGACTACAGATGTATATCAATCCCTTATGGCAGTCTGGGATCGATGTGGTTCTCGCACAGTTACGCCAATGTTTGAGCCATTTCCCTCGACTTACCGAACTCATGCCAGCGTTCCAGCTCGGAAACAAGCTCATTCCACCGCGCACCCACATGGGCTACCATCAAAAAAAGACTCCACAGAAGAGTCTTTTTTGTTTGTTGCGCAAGTGATACTATCTATATGATTTGTTACAAACACAGCAACATTTCATGTACAATCGTCTGAAGGTGATTGCGAAAAATGTTTTTTCTTTCAATGCTCACTTGAGTTTACGGGTGATGTTGGTTGTGGCTGTCGGGTTTGTTGGACAGGTGATGATGAGTGCTCCGGCGAGCGCCACGCTAGGTTCAGCTTCCGTTCAACCTTTGGTTTCTACGGTTTCAAATACAGGAGAAGTGGATGTTGCATTTACGCCAGTCAATAATATCAGAGGCGACTATAAAATAAGAATTACTTTTGCGGCAGGCTTCGATGTGTCAGGAGCTAATTCGGGAACGTGTCCTACACTTGCTACTACCTACATCACGAGCGTCTCGGGACAAATTGTTACGCTTTCTGGGCAAGTGAATAATGTGGCTGGTGGTATAACACCACATTATTGCACGATTCAAGGGATTAAAAATCCAAGCTACGCTCAAACGACAGCCTCAAGCCCTCTGGCAATTTTAAACGTTTCGAATGGTGTTTGGGACTCGGGCACGGCTCCTGGGGTAGTGATCACCGCGGGTGCGCTTACAGGTGTTGATGTTCAGCCGGCGAGTTTAGCTGCGGGTACATCTGGGACGGTTGCAGTAACTTTTACGAATCCGCATGGTATTCCTCCAGCTGGAGTTGTTGCGGTTGCGTTTCCTGCTGGCTTTATAGTAGGGGGTGCATTCGGTGGAACTTGTACGGGAATGAATGGAACTTTTTCGACTTTGAACGGTGGTCAAGTCGTTTATATTGTACGTAACGGTACGACTACTTCAACGTCTGCACTGCAGTCTTGTTCGGTGAGTGGGATTACGAACCCTTCATATGCGGACGCGTTCGGAACATATACTGTTTCTACGCAGATTGCTTCTGGAGGTGCGAATATTGATACAGCTACGGCCGCGTCGGATACGATCACTGCCGGAACATTAGTATCAACAAATGTAGAGCCGCCGAGTTTGTTCGCCGGTGCAGTAGGAACTTCGACTATTTCTTTTACTACCGCAAATCCGATTCCAGCGACAGGTAAGATTTTAGTTACGTTTCCAAGTGGGTATATTTTGACCGGAGTGAATGTTGGCTCTTGTTCTACGACGATGGATGGGACGTTTAGTGTTGCTGTTACTGGTCAGGTTATTACAATTACGCGAGCAGGTGGAACCATTGAACCAGTGGGACCGCAGACATGTGCGATAGGAAGAACGGTTAACCCTGGCGTCTCTGGTTCTACGGGTGTGTATGACATCACGACAAAAAATGCGAGCAACCAATTTATTGATCAAGACGCGGCTGTCGCGGCTGATACGATCTCTTCTGGAACCATTTCTGGAACAAGCGTTACTCCTGCGAGTTTAGCGATAAAGCGCTGCTCATTCTCTCGCTTCCTCGATTGCTTGGCGTGAGAAATCCTTCGACTGCGCAGACTTCTGGGGTGTTTCCTATTACTACAAGAACGGCTGCTAATGCCAGTCTGGATACAGGGAATGTCCCTGGGGTTGTTATCGTAAATCTATTAGCTGATACAAATGTACAACCAGCTACTCTTTTTACAGGCGCTCAGAGCCTAGTGACTGTTTCCTTTACGACTTTAGATGCAATCCCAAGTACAGGAAAAATCGTTGTTATATTTCCGTCTGGTTATGATCTTACACAGGTGGCTGGTCAGGGAACTTGTTTAATAGGATCTGGCGGTACAATGGATGGCAGTTTTTCAACAGCGGTTGTTGGTCATACGGTTACAATTACGCGTAGTGGTGGTAGTTCAGTTGGCGCTGGGCCTCAGGTATGTACGATTAGCAATGTCATCAATCCAAGTTCAAATGGCTCGGCGGGGCTGTATACCATCAAGACAACGACTTCTGGCGGTACGTTGATTAACGCGGATCAATCGGTGACCTCGGATGTATTTGGAAATGATGTACTTGCTGCAACGAATGTTGCACCAAACACTTTGAATACCGGTGCTTCCGGTACGGCAGCGGTTGTCTTTATTACGGGGAGCTCTGTGCCAGCTGATGGGAAGATTGCTGTTACGTTTCCCGCGGGATTTGATGTATCAAGTGCTGCAGGAGGTGCATGTCCCGGGAAGAGCGGCAGCTTTGTAACAAGTGTTGTTGATCACACGATTACGCTTACCCGAACGGGCGGAGGTTCTGAGGATCCTGGCCTTTGGTCTTGTACGATTGATAACATTGTAAACCCTGCCATAGGTGGTTCGACGGGAGCGTATGCGATTTCAACGATGACATCCGGGAATGTGGCTATTGATTCAGATGCGGCAGTCACATCAGATATAATTACACCAAGTCAACTCACGAATACGAGCTTTACTCCTTCAGCGTTCATGATCACCGATCCAGTGACTCTGACGATACTGTTTCACAATGTAAATCCAATTCCAGCAGATGGAAAAATCGTGTTCACATTACCTACGTCCACAGTCACAGGGGCAAATTCCTACATGATGTCGAGTTATACGGCAGGTGCTTGTCCTGGAATGGGTGGAAGTTTTTCTTCTGTACGTTCTGGTCTAACGGTTACGTTAACGCGAACTGGCGGAGGAGCCGTTCCCCCTGGAGATCAAACCTGCACAATCACAAATATTAGCAATAATACGAATGGATTATCTAATCCGTTTTCAATTGTTACTCAGTCAGCTACGGGGAATCTGATTGATCAAGACCTGTCAGTCCCAGGGAGTTTTATTACGGGTGAGTACATAAATTTAAGCGTGACACCTGCGTCTTTGCATTCGGGTGCGACATCGGATGTATTAGTTCGTTTTACCCATGGAGCGGATGTGCCTCTTAATAGTAAATTTGTTGTCACGTTTCCATCAGGATTTGATATTTCTGGTGCCCATGGAGGAACCTGTGAGAAATGGTCCTCGATTCCTATGAGTGGATCATTTGTAACGACTGTTGATGGCCAATCCGTCACTATTACGCGTCAGGGAGGTATCGCTGAGCCTTTAGCCTATTGGCAATGTACGATTTCTGGGATTGTGAACCCGCATTATTCTGGGCTTACTGGCACTTTTGGAATTAAGAATGTGAGCGCAAGCGATCAGCTCGTATCTTTGGGTGCAATCGCTCCTGCGGTAACCATTACAGCCGGCACGCTCACAGCGACGAGTGCGCAACCCGCTTCTTTGGCCGTGAACGCGATCGGATCTGCAAGTTGGAGTTTTACTACGTCTAATCCAATTCCTGCAGATGGAAAGATTCAAATAATATTTCCGGTGGGTTTTACGCCATGGAATGCGACCGGAGGGACGTGTTCGAGTATGGATGGTACTTTTGCAATTACAACCGCATACGGATCACGCATAATTACCTTAACTCGTCAGGGTGATGGAGCGCCTGCACTCGCTCATACCGTTCAAACTTGTACGGTTAATACGGTTAAGAATCCAGCTGTTGTCGGTATAACTGGCACGTATGTTCTTTACACGAGACTTGCGAATGACACGATGATTGACGGAGGCTCTGCAGCGGGTAATACGATTATTGAACTTGGTTTAACGAATACAAGCGTTTCTCCGGCGAGCTTGGTTGTGAGTGCTGTGAGTCCTGCCACGGTTCGATTTGATACGACAAACTCGATTCCGAGTGATGGAAAGATTGAAGTTGTTTTCCCGGCAGGATATTCAGTTTCAAATTCAGCTGTTGGGTCATGTGCGACTACTATGGGTGGGAGTTTTAATACCTCTGTAGCAGGGGATGTGGTCACCATTTCTCGTATTGGAGGAAGTTTGGAGCCTGCTGCAACGGAGACGTGTACCATTACCGATGTCACAAATCCCGCTGTCCCAGGTTCCACGGGCGTATATGAAATTTTTACAAAAACGGCAGCAGATGCACCTATTGATTCCGATACGTTTGTTCCTCCGAGTATCATGTCTGGTGTGACGCAGATGGCTCCAGCACCTACCTTGGTCTCTGATGGTCTTACATCGTTCAAAACAATTCTTGCTCAGCCGGTTTACAGTAATAATTATGTGACAGATCCGTATTATACGAATGTTTCGTATGTATGGTCCCAGCCAAAAGGTTTTGCGGTTGCAGACGGGGATCCGTGTATCGCTACAAACGATTGTGTTTGGATTAAAATCAATTTAGGAAGTGAACTAAATCCAAGCGGTCCATTCACAAATAAGCAGGAATGGATGGATACTGTTTCAATTGGAGATATTCAATGGAGCGGACCAACAAATAGCTCGCCAGCTTCTCTTGTGCGTTCTGATGAAGACTCGAATGGAGTGTATGAAACGCTTTCGATTGCTGTAGCTTGTTCCGCTGCTTGTACATTTGCCCCGAGCACACCTTATACGCTCACGATCATAAACTCACCTATTAAAAATCCTCAGACGCCGCAGGCCTATTCATTTGGTTCTTATACGAGCCTGACTCATACGTTCACGATTTCAGATAATAGCGTTTCTCCTGAAAACGACGCGGTATTAAAAGCGGTGGTTGTGGTGGGCTTTGGTCTTACGGTGAATGCAAATGTTGATCCAATTCTCACATTCTCAGTTGCTGGTTATTCGACTCCATCAGATTTCTATTCAGACTCTGTGAGTGTTGATAACTCTCTCGCACCAGATACATGTTCCTTTGGTGTGTTGTCTCCAACGGTTCCAAAAGTTTGTGCCTGGTATCTCAATATTGCTACGAATGCTTCAAACGGTTATTCCATTTATGTGGTTCAAGATCAAGACATGCTATTTAACGGAAACTCGATCAAACAGTTTAAAGATGGCGCACGTGTTGACGACGCGGCTGCTATAGCATGGACGGTTCCTGACTCATTGCAGTTCGCTCATCTTGGCTATTCGAGTAATGACACAGATATATTCCCACCGACGGGAGGGACGGTTGCAGTGTGGGCTGGTATTCCAACGATAGCTGCAACAAATGCAGCTCCAGTCATGTCTGGCTTAGTTGCAAATAATAACCTTCCAGAAAGTCATCAGTATACATACGCTATCAAGATAGAATCGGCTGCAACTCTTCCACAAGGAACCGAATACACACACCACGAATATTTCATGGTAGTGGGGAATTTCTAAGATA
>JBAXJG010000003.1:0-127911 GCA_037137975.1 Candidatus Uhrbacteria bacterium
TATAAAAAAGGCCGAGATTACTTCTCGGCCTGTTCAGTGTGATTTTTCGTTCGGATGTGCGAACGATAGCTGTTCGCAAGACTAGATGCTTCAGCGACGGAACTCACGATCTTTAGATCGATGTTTCGCGCTTCTCTTGCGGCGCTGATGAATAGACTCATCACCTTCACTTTCGTGCAGATAACGATGAGCTTGATACCGCCAGCCGTACGGAACTCGTTGAAGGCAATGATGAGTCTCGTGTGGGCTTCAGGTGTCAGCTGCTCAACTTCCAGGGCTCCGATCGTCCAGATGGCGTTCGGAGCGAACCTGCGACGCGCAGCATCGAGCATCCGGTTGACGTCGAGTGCGCTGCCAGCGGATCCGAGTGAGGTGAGGACCTCGCCCTTGAGAATGTCATCGAGCTGATGCGTCGAGATATTCCGTTGACTCACTACACGCTGTTTTCGTTCGTCCACGTTTCACCGTTTTGCGAGTTATCAACCTCGCGGAAAGCTTGCGCCGATGTATCGAACGTTTCGATACGAGGACCGTCTGCAGCAATGGATGAGGCATTCAGCAACTCAGCCATAAGCCGGATGTTGTGGCGTTTTGCCACGAACAACACACGCTTCCCTCCAAACGCCACGAAGTCTTTCATGAGCTCCACGAAAGGACGCTCGAAATCAGCGTCAAACTTTGCGAGCTCGGTGGCGTTAACGATCAGGTCAGAGCCTTTGATGATCACCGGTCCCAGAAAAAGGGAATTGCGGAGCTTCATCGCGAGCGTCGCGTGAGCGTGACCAGCGAGATGAGTGACGATGACTCCGCATTCGTGGTGAGCGATTTCGATTGAGCAAGGTGGGATTGAACCCGGCCGTGAGGAAACCAAAGAACACCTGTGACTTTCCGATAGGGTTGAGAATGTGCCGAATGATTATAGACTCCACATGTCTAAAGTCAATGTGTATGATAGAATGTTTTCATTCTATGAAACGCGCTATTTCTATCATCTTGTTGGTTGCTATTTTTGTGGGAATGGGGGACTTTGGAAGGTTGAATATAGCGCAAGCAAAAGGGAGTGGAGATGCAGCAAACTTGTATCTTGATGGAGCTCCTAGTGGACTTGAAGCAGTCGTCGCAAAGCAGACTTCGCACTTGTATCGAGTCGAATTAACCGTTGGCCAGTATGGAATTGCGGCAGACGCGGATAGTCCAACTTTTACTATTCCGACAGGATTTACGGCTCCACATGCAAATGGCGGGGCGACGGTTCCAACAAACTCGAGTGAAGTCAATGTAGATGGCGAATGGTTTGTTGAAGCCTCAGGAGGTACATGTGCGGTTGCTATGGGCACATCCGGTGCTTCTGGTCAGGTGATTACGGTTGATGTAACAGGGAACTGCCCATTATCTGGTGCCCAAGAAGGTACGGGAATAATTAATTTTTATTACAAAGGCATTTCTTCTACAGTAGCGGGGCCAACAGAGTTGGCAATTTTTACAGATAGCGTAGCCGGAGGTAGCGCGGCCGTGTCTATTCAGTATCCCGTTCATATCACTATGTATGGTGAAGGAGCAGCGACAGTTTCAGACCAAAATGAATCAGCTGGCGCAAGTGTTACTGCTGAAAAAGAGACGCTAGACAAGATGACGATTGTGTTGACCGTTGGGCCGAATGGAATCGCGAGTGATGCAGATAGCCCAATATTTTCAGCATTGGTAGATGGAAACTTGAATATTTTTTCTCATCCAGTCGCAAGTACGGGTTTAGTCGTGGCGGATGGTGATTATTTTATCACAGCTTCAGGAGGAACTTGTGCTGTAGATATGGGTGCTACATCAGGTTATTTTGGAGGCGACGGACGCTCGATTGCGGCAGATGTGGTGGGTAATTGTGTAGCAGGAAACACGATTTCACTTACCTATATTGCTCTTTCTCATTTTGGATCAGCGAGCCCATCTGAAATCAGGATTCAAACTGATGATTATGCAGGTGGTGGGCCTCTTTACTATATTCAGTCGCCTCCGGTTGTTTACTACGTCGATACAATTCCGCCCGCTGTTTCTACGGTGGTAGTGCAGGATATGGACCAGAGCGGCACAATTAATGGTGGAGATAATATCGTGGTTACTTTTAACGATCAGATGTTGACTGAATGGTGGATGTATTTGAATGACTGGGTCGATGCGTATTTAGGAATTAATAATGGTCATACGTTTGATGTTGCTGGTGCTGGTGGAGCGGTCACGTGGAACCACAGCCCTCCAGAAGGAAATTATATGATCAGACAGTTGACGGTCACGCTTGGCGCAGGTTCAACCATTGCGCCTGGTGATACGATCGATCCTCCGCCAACAGCGTATGATGCTTCGATGAACGGTGATGCGACTCCAGCTCCTCTTCCGATTCTTTTACCACAAGTTGTTTCTGCGCGATCAAATGGCACGGATGGGCTTCAGCTGCTTAGGACTACTCTTGCTCAGCCAGTTTATAGCGTTGATTATGATCTAAATCCGTCTTTTACGAATGTATCGTATGCATGGAAGCAGCCAAAAGCTTTTACAATCGCGAATGGAGATCCGTGCATCGCGCTTTATGCCTGTGCGTGGATTATTCTCGAGCTTCAAACGGATGGAACGCCTCCATTGAATGATAAGCAGGAATGGCAGCCTACAATTTCCTCTGGGGACTTCATCTGGAATGGTCCAGCGAACAGTTCTGTATACGGTTTTTATCGTTCAGATGAGGATTCAAATGATGTATACGAGACGCTTTTCGTTTCCGTTGCTTGTTCATCGGCTTGTTCTTTTGCGACGAGCACTGAATATTCGATGACTATCGTAAACAACCCAATCAAGAACCCACAAGCTCCTCCTGGGTATACTCCCGGTTCGTATATGGATTTAACTCACACATTTTCGATTTTAGATAACAGTGCTACTCATCAAAACGATGCATCGCTTGTTTCGAAGGTTGTTGTTGGACTTGGATTGACGGTTACAGCCAATGTTGAGCCAACTCTTTCGTTTTCCGTATCCGGTTTTACCACCCCAGCTAGTTTCTACTCGGATTCGGTGAGCATTGATAACTCTCTCGCTTCTGACACTTGCTCACTTGGCGTTTTGTCTCCAGCGACACCGAAGGTTTGTGCTTGGTACTTAAATATTGCGACTAACGCTTCAAACGGTTATTCCATTTACGTGGTTCAAGATCAGGATATGTCGTTTAATGGGAACTCGATAAAGCAGTTTAAGGACAGCGTACGCGTCGATGATTCCGCTGCGACCGCCTGGACTGTTCCGGATTCTGGTCAATTAGGCCATCTTGGATATTCAAGTAATGACACCGATATTTTTCCTCCAACCGGAGGAACGACGGCCGTCTGGGCTGGAATTCCTACGGTTGCTGGTGCGAATGAAGCACCTGTGACGACGGGTTTGGTTGCGAGCAACTCTCTTCCGGAAAGTCATCAGTATACCTACGCTATTAAAGTAGAATCAGCTGCCACGCTCCCACAAGGTGCTAACTATTCTCACCACGAGTACTTCATGGTTGTAGGCAACTTCTAACTGGTCCAAAACTCTTTCGGTGAATTTCACATGCACCAAGCTTGTCTAAAGCAGCTTGGTGCATTTTGGTTCCGTATCCTTTGTGAATGCCAAATCCGTATCCTGGATGTATTTGATCCAGAAGTTTCATCTCGCGATCGCGTGTCACTTTTGCAAGGATAGAAGCGGCGGCAATAGATTTCACATAACGATCGCCTTTAACGAAACGACGACAGGGGATGCTGATTCCCGGAATCATAAATCCATCTGCAAGAATAATTTCTGGTTGAATGGATAGCTGTTCGATCGCTCTGCGCATAGCAAGAAACGCGGCTTGTCGGATATTGAGCGTATCTATTTCTTCAACGTTGGCTGAGGCAATAGCCCATGCCATAGCGCGTTCTTTAATCTTTTCGAAGAGTGACTCGCGTTGTTTTTCGTTGAGCGTTTTTGAGTCGCGGATCAGCCCAAGGCGTGAATTGAGATGGAGAATCACGGCTGCTGCATGAACTGGCCCTGCGAGGCAGCCGCATCCTACTTCGTCTACGCCTGCAAAAAGCGTATACCCTTCGGCGAGTAGTGCGCGCTCTTGTTTAAACGTTGGGAAGACGACCATGAGAGCAGAGTAGCGGAAAATCGTGATATTCTGTAGGATGGCGATTCACTAAGGAGGTCTCTGTGAGTTTGAATGATGACTACGATCCCGAGGAACGTCCCACCAGGGATCTCAAGCCGCTTCGTGAGAAGCCCCTTCGTCTCGTCCTGGTGACCCCACGCACCCCCGCGGCCAAGCATGACTTGGACGCGCTCGACCAGGCGTTTACCGACGCCTTGGACGATCCGCCGAAGCCTACCGCCGCCTGATCCACCCGCCTACTGGCAAAGGTGGATTTTTTATGCCAAGCTTTCCCCATGCGTATCATTGGCTTGGATTATGGCACCGCCCGTATCGGCGTTGCATTGGGAGACGATATCACTCGCGTAGCTACGCCTTGGAGTGTGATCGCGAATGAATCCTTTGAGGATGTGCTTTTGCGCATCCACGAACTCATGTCTCGCGAAGGCGCTGAGTTGATTGTTGTTGGTGTGCCACGGCCTTTGGCGGATCAATCTCGTGAAACAGCTCAAGCAAAACAAATTCGTGACTTTATCAGTCGTCTGAAAATGGATGGATTTGATGTCGTGGAAGCGGATGAAACGCTGACGAGCAAAGTGGCAGCCGATCAAGTGAAGCAGATGGGTGGACGTGGCAAGCGCGATGATCTTGCGGCGGCAGCGATTCTCCAGAACCATCTGGATGCCTTACCTTCGTGACACGGTGTATGTGCTGAGGTCAGAACCGTATCGTGAACACGATTCGTGGATTTCAATGTATGGGCGTGAGTATGGAAAGCTGGAAGCGGTAGCTCGCGGCGTACGAAAATGGCAAGCGAAACAACATGGACATTTAGAACCGCTTACAAAAGCAGATGTGATGATTGCGGTTGGGGCGAGCGTAGATAAGCTTGCGGTGGCTCATGCGGTTTGCGCTCAGACGGATTTGCGAAAGCAGCTTGGAGCAATGGCCATGATTGGGTCATTTGCGAATTTGTTGAATTCATTAACGAGACCAGGGGTTTCTGATCCTGGTATTTTTGATTTGTTAGAAGAGCTTATGCAGGCGTGGCGTTCTTGTCAGCGAGAGCCAAGTCCAGAACGCACTCGATTATTATATGCAGCCGCGGCTTCTAAATTGCTTGAAGCGTTAGGATATGGCTCTGAGCATGAATCGGCGCATTTGAGCGATGAAGCCCATAAATTATTACTTATGCTTCCTCAGGTTCCTCTTGCGTTTACGCTTTCGGTGACGGCAATGCCATCTGTGTTCAGCGAGGTAAGTGGCATGGTTGAACAGGCTTTAGAGGGGACGCATCTTCGAACGAGGCCTCATGGCCCACAGACTATTAATGCGTTTTTGACGTAATTGTTTAGGTGTGGTGATCTGTCACCGTTCTTTCCTTCCTCTTGGACTCAATTCCCTAAACCAGAGGTTATACAGAATGCACAGATGTGCGAGTCCGCAGAAGCGTCCGCCACAGGCGGTCGGTTCAAGGATGCAGACACTGGTCTCTTCGAACGTGGTCGACATCACCCGCTACCGGCACAAGGTCCGGAAGCCCGTGGCGCGCATCGAGAAGCAGACGGATGTCCAGGAGATCGCTCCGAAGATCGGCGTGAAGCGCCGCCACAAGCCCGTCGGTCCGACGCGTCTCGTTCTGAAGGCCAAGCTTCGCCAGTCCATGGCGGCGCTCTCCGGAGCGTTCAAGCTGCGTGTGCTGAATCAGTTCGTGCGCTGCGTGATCGGCAAGGATGGTCTCGAGGAGCATCTCATCGAGTCGGTCAAGCGCCGTCTGCGCGCGACCAGCCGTCAGAAGGCGGAGATGACGTTCGATCGCGCCTGGAACGAGCAGCTGAATCTGCTTGTCGTGCAGGCTCGAGCCTACATCGAGACGGCAGAACGCACGGGTGACACGACTGGTCGAGGATACGTGATCCTTCACGGGATCGGGTTCCGCGGACGGCCGGTGTTCATCACTTTGCACGATCTGCACAACGTGGTGGTCGGTATCTACTCGGGCAAGCAGTGGAACCACAAGCGTTCCCATCGCGCCGAGCGAGTCGAGTCCCACTATCAGGCACGCGCCTTCCGCAAGCAGAAGGCAGGCCTCTCTCCGCGCTAGACGCGGATTTTTTCTTGCCTAAATGCTCCCATTTTCGTATGCTCCTGTGCATCTATGGACGCATTCATCAAAACATTTGACGAGTTAGTTGGTCAGACCGTCACGGTTAAAGGCTGGGCCTATAATGTCGTAAACAAAAAGACGCTCGTTTTTTTGTGGCTTCGCGACGGAAGTGGATTTACTCAAGCCGTCGTCGCACAAGACAAAGTAGATGAAGCAAGTTGGATTGCTTCGAGCGAGGCGACGATCGAATCATCCGTGATAGTGACGGGCGTTGTTACAAAGCATCCTAAACAGGAAGGAGTTTTTGAATTACAGGCAACGCAAGTTCAGCTTGTCCAGAAGTCTGAAGAATTTCCGATTGGAAAAAAGGAACATGGTCCAGACTTTTTGTTAGACATGCGTCATTTGTGGCTGCGCGTTCCAACACAATGGGCCATTCAAAAAGTGCGCGACACGGTGATTCACGCAACCTACGATTGGATGCGAGATCATGGCTATGCAAAAATCGATTCTCCGATTTTTACGCCAAGCGCATGTGAAGGCACGACAGAGTTATTTGAAATTGATTATTTTGGTGAACGCAAAGCGTATCTTTCACAGTCAGGTCAGTTGTACCTCGAGGCCGCGATTGGTTCAGTGGGTCGTTGTTTTGACTTTGGTCCAGTATTTCGCGCAGAAAAGTCCAAGACCCGACGCCATCTCACCGAGTTTTGGATGATGGATGCGGAAGCTGCCTTTGTGGAGCATGAAGGAAATTTGCAGGTTCAAGAATCTCTTGTGTGTTTTATCGTGCAGCAAGTACTTGAAAAGTGTCAGCCTGAATTGAAAATTCTCGAACGCAATCAAGAACCTCTCAAGAAGGTACAAACGCCATTTATCCGTATGACGCATGCAGAGGCGATCAAAGAACTGCGTGAGATGGGTTCTGATATCGGCGATATGGATGACTTGGGAGCTGACGACGAAACAAAGCTCACCATGAAATATGAAAAGCCGATTTTCGTGGAAAAATATCCTGCGGCCGTAAAAGCGTTTTACATGAAGCGTGATCCGGCTGATCCGACACGCGTGCTGAATGCGGACTTGTTGGCTCCAGAAGGCTATGGAGAAATTATTGGTGGCTCTCAGCGCGAAGATAATTACGAAGAGCTCTTGAAGCGTATTCGCGAGCACCATCTCCCAGAAGAGGCTTTTGGTTGGTATTTGGATTTGCGAAAGTACGGTTCTGTACCTCATTCAGGCTTCGGATATGGTTTGGAGCGTATTGTGACTTGGATCTGCGGTATTCATCATGTCCGTGAAACGATCCCATTTCCACGCCTCCTCAATCGTTTGGAGCCGTAGTACCCTAGTTTCATGTCTAAACATCGACGTTCCGCAACCAGTTGGCTTGGGCCGATTTTGATTGCGTTGATTGTAGCCGCAGTCGCTTGGACTGTTTCTGAACGAGTACCTGCATCTACCCCAGTTGCTACTTTACCAACCAAAACAACACCAGAAGTGGCATCAGCCGCTACGGCAACTCATGCGATTATCGCATTGGGAATTCCTGCATTAAGTGCAGATCGTGATCAAAAACTTTTGGTTGATTTGGATTCGGGATCTTCTACAAAAATCGAAGTTACAAAAAGTTGGCGAACAACAGAATTGTTAGATTCGGGGATTACATTAATCCCATTTTCTGATGGCTATAAAGTGTCGGGAGTAGATTGGGATATCGTGTTAAGACGCGATAATGGTCAGATGTATACGGACCCGCGGATGTTAGGGTTATTGGACCCTACACATGCCGTGGTGATTGCTCACGTTTCCGCGGCACAGGAGATTTTGTTAGTGAATCGCGCGGGGAGTATTCGTAAAATCGCAAATCTTCCAGATAACGCGAATGTCCTTGGACTGGTTGATGGAAGCGTATGGCTTTCAACATTCATTCCAGGTGAAGGAATCGAAAGCGAACCTCATGGCCCATCCAAACTTGTTCGCATTGAAACGGATGGATCTCAAGTTGTTGTCGCGACCTCTGACAGCGTTATCAATCGTGTGGTGGCTTTGCGTGGAAATGTTGCGTATGGAACGGAAGGCGGTACGTATTCTGTTGTTATGACAAATGGGATGACAGGACAGGGCACGCCACTGCTTTGGTTGAAAGATAATCGTTTGATTATGGTTCGAGGTACTTCATTATTGATTTTGGCTGGAAAAGAAGAACGCCGTGTTTCAGGATCCTTATCAGCCGAACCTGATATTGCGGTTGTGGTAGAATAGGCCGCATATGGATCAAGTTTCATTACCAACAAATTGGATTAAGGGTTGGGTTGGTTTCGGAAGCGTTATTTTTCTGTCTCTCGTGATTCTTCCGCCTTACTTTTTGTATAGCGCACAACAAGACGTTCAACGCTATCGAGATTGTATTGCGAATAAGCGTGCTGATTGTAAACGCACGATCGTGTGGAATCTTGTTGATGTCGCGCTTCAATTGCAAGCGATGGATAATGCAACACCTGCACCAAATCTCACCGCTTTTAGTTTGACTGATAATACAGGCACCACACGACCAGTTCGCAGTTCTGAGAATTCTCCTACCATCGAAAAAGTTGAGCCTCAGGGTATGTCGAATGAGAATGGGACCTATCGAGCTGCATCAGGATCTGTTGTAAATTTTGTGGCGACCATTTCAGGTACAGTGGTGTCAGTTGAAGGGTTTTTAATCGTAGACGGGAAGCCATCTGACAAGTCAGCCGTCGTTTTAAAGAAGCAAAAAGACGGGACTTGGCAGGGGGCGTACAAGATCCCCGTGAATTTGAAGGGGGAGTTCGAAATTCGCGCGACAGGCTCAGATCCTAAGGATCGCGCGTCTTTATACTTACTAGTTGCAGTGAATTAACGTTTTTGGTGATATACAGATCTATGAACCGCACCATGATCCGCGACACGGTCGCACAGGTTGGCCAGGAAGTGCTTTTGAAGGGTTGGGTCCATGTGCGTCGCGATATGAGTAAGCTCGCGTTTATTGATATGCGAGATCGTTCAGGAATCGTTCAGGTTGTTTTGATACCAAATGAGCTTACAGAAGAGGGGAAGACGGCGATGAGTGAATTGCGTCCAGAATTTTGTATTTCAATTCGAGGGATTGTACAGGCGCGTGGCGAAAAGCAAATCAATCCAGACATGCCAACAGGAACGGTTGAAATTCTTGCAAAAGATCTGCAGATTTTGAATACGTGCAAGACAACGCCATTTGAATTGATGGACACTTCAAAAGTAAATGAAGAAGTTCGTTTGAAGTATCGCTATCTTGATTTGCGTTCAAGTCGCATGTTGAAGAACTTGGTTTTACGCGACAAGGTGAATACGTTTTTCCGTGAGTATCTTCATGGAGAAGGTTTTATTGAAGTCGAAACGCCAATTCTCACGAAGGGAACTCCAGAGGGTGCTCGTGAATTTTTGGTGCCATCTCGTGTTCATGAAGGAAAGTTTTACGTCTTGCCACAGTCGCCCCAACAATTTAAGCAATTGTTGATGGTTGGTGGTGTGGAAAAGTATTTTCAAGTGGCCCGTTGCTTCCGTGATGAAGATCAGCGCGGAGATCGTCAGCCTGAATTTAGTCAGCTTGATATTGAAATGTCTTTCGTTGAGCAAGAGGATGTCATGGCATTGATCGAAGCCATGATGATCAAGCTTGTGCAAACCGTTACTCCAGAAAAGCGCATTCAACAAATTCCATTCCCACGCTTTTCGTATAAGGAGGCAATGGAAAAGTATGGAAACGATAAGCCTGATATCCGCGAAGATAAGAATGATCCAAACTTGCTCGCTTTTTGTTGGGTGATTGATTTTCCATTCTTTGAGAAGACCGAAGAGGGTGGTTGGACATTCACACACAACCCATTTTCTGCCCCAGTGCCTGAGCATCGCGAATGGCTTTTGAAGAAAGAACGTATTGGCGAGATCACGGCTGCGCAATATGACATTGTGTTGAATGGATACGAAGCAGGTGGGGGAGGTATCAGAAATCACACTCCAGAAGCATTAAAGTCTGTATTTGAGATCATGGGTTTTACGGATGAGCAAATTCAGGCTCAGTTCGGTCACATGCTCGAAGCGTTTGAGTTTGGTGCCCCTCCACATGGTGGAATTGCGCCAGGTATTGATCGTCTTGTGATGATTCTCGCAAATGAACCAAATATCCGTGAAGTTATTCCAATTCCTAAGACTGGTGATGCTCGTGACGTTATGATGGGTGCGCCAAGCGAAGTCAGCGACAAGAGTTTGAACGACGCCCACATCAGCGTTAAGAAAACCTAGTCACATGGCCTATGAGGTAAAGATCGAACACTTCGAAGGTCCATTGGACCTGCTCTTACAGCTCATCGAAAGTGAGAAGCTCGATATTACTTCCGTATCTTTGTTGCAGGTGACTGAACCGTTTGTAAAACTTGTTCGAGAAAATCATGGGAAGATTGCTCCAGAAGATCTGGCTGATTTTTTGGTCGTGGCAGCGAAGCTTGTGTATTTGAAATCAAAAGCACTTCTCCCAAGTCTTCATGACGACGATCTAGAAGAAGGACCTGATTTGGAAACACAATTGCGCCTATATAAAACCTTTGCCGAGGCAGCGCTTAAGATTGCGGAGATGGAAAAACTTGGACGATCTTCATATGCTCGAACATATCGTCCATTGAAACCAGAGGTTTCTTTTATCCCACCAGAGGGGATTACGGGCGAAATGCTTCGTGAATTATATCGTCAAATGGTGCGTAGACTTGAGCCGATTCTTGCGCTTCCAAAGTCTTCCATTGAACGAGCAGTGACTATCGAAGAAAAGATAGATCAGTTGCGCACGCGCGTTTCGAAATTATTACAATCTTCGTTTCATCGCTTTTTGAGTGAGAGTCAAGATCGTCATGAAATGGTTGTGTCGTTTTTGGCCTTGCTCGAACTGGTAAAACAGCGCATTGTATCCGTCGAACAAGAGGGACATTTTGCTGATATTCGATTGCACATCACCACATCCGTATGAATCTCAACTCTCTTCTTGAGGCGATCTTATTTGCCTCCGCTCAACCGATGAGCATTAACAAGCTTTCTGAGCTTGTGACTCGTGATGCGAAAGAAGTTGAACAAGCATTGGAAGAGTTAAAAGAAAGACTCGAGTCGTCTGAATCAGGAACGGTGCTTGTGCGCAGCGGTCAGATGACGGAGCTTGTCACGCATCCAGAAGCGGCTGGGGTCGTGCGTGCGGTTTTGAAACAGGAATTGCATGGCGAACTAACCAAGCCTTCACTTGAGACACTTGCGATTCTCTCTTATCGTGGCCCATTGACCCGACCTGAGATTGAGCAGATTCGTGGGGTTCAATCTACAATGATTTTGAGAAATCTATTATTGCGTGGATTGATTGAGCAAAAAGAAGACACGCGCTTGGGTCAGCCGACTTTTGGAGTGACTGTAGCGTTTTTTAAGCATATCGGCGTAAGTGGACCAGAAGATTTGCCAGATTATCTTGCGCTCAGAGGTCATTCTGCGGTTGAGCAGGCTTTGCAGGAATTAGTATGACCGCAGATACCCTGATTGCTCTTGTTGGTGCTTTTGCCTTGCATGCGATGCGAGAGTCTTCGCTTCCGCAGGCGGCTGTGTATCCACTTCCGATTGTAAAGACGGTTGGATCAACAGCTCCACAACGTAAAGAAGGTGCATCGCTTGGCGTTGAAGTTTCTGCGCGTGCGGCGATTGTGATGGATGTCGAGAGTGGAGCGATTTTATTTGAGAAAAACGCAGATGAGGTACTTTCTGTTGCGAGTTTAACAAAGCTCGTAACGGCCATGACGTTTTTGGATCAGCATCCTGATCTTACTCAGGTCATGTCCATCAAGAATGAAGATGATGGAGAGATTGGTGGCACCGTATTTAAAGCTGATGAAATACTGAAAACGTCTGATGTGTTTGATTCGATGTTGGTTGGATCGGTGAATGAATCGGCAAATGCACTTGCTCGTGTTTCCTTGGGTCGTGAAGCATTTGTGATTGCAATGAATAAGAAGGCGGAGTCATTAGGAATGCGTGGCGCTCGTTTTGTGGATCCGGCAGGATTGGGGAGTCAGAATATGGCCACGGCTCGTGATATTGCGATTGCATTAAAAGCTGCCTCAGCCTATCCAGAAATACGCGATGGCATGGCAAAGCCGAGTTTGAGTTTGTCAGGAACAGTGAATCCAAAAGGCTATAAGATTAAGAGCACAAACTTATTGTTGGCGACAGACATGAATCGTAAGCCATACAAGATTGTAGCGGCTAAATCTGGAACATTGCCTGAAGCGGGATATTGTTTTGCCCAAATTACAGAAGGCCCAGATGGGCATCGTGTTATCTCGATTGTATTGAATGATGACGCGCATCTCACACGCTTTCAAGATGTGAAAGCTCTTACGTATTGGGCGTTTAGAAGTTTTGATTGGTCTCATGCGACTCGGAGTTGATCTACGCCATGTTCCAGAACGCGTCGAACTTGGCGCGGGAGTTTCGCATGCGTCTATCGAATTAACTGAGGCTTTGGAACGGATTGCGCACCGGTATGGGATTGAAGTCGTTCGTCTGTATGCACCAAAACGTGCATGGGCTTTTCGTGAGGTTGTGAATACGGTGGATGCATTATTTATTCCAAGTGGAGCGGTCCCACCGTTTATGCCGGTTCCGTGTTATCCCTGGGTGCATGATGTTGTGATCTTTTCTCATCCAGAATGGTTTGCGCAATCTTGGTTGAGACGTTTCGTCACGACGACATTGTTTTTGCGTGGACTTCGAAGAGCGCGTCATATTTTTGCTGTGAGCAAAGATACAGAGCGCGAGGTGCGAACGCTTACAGGTTTATTATCAACCGTGACGTATCAGGGAATTCGTCCGATTGAGGCAGGGGAGAACAAGCCTTATGCACTGATTCTCGGCAACGTGAATCCGCGTAAGAATATTCCATTCATTGAATCGCTCTGGCCAGAAGTGGAAAAGATCGTTCCTAGTGCAGAGCTATTGGTTGCTGGCCAACCGTACATGACATTTGATGATGCACAGCGAGACGACTTTGTGCGTCATGCGACGGTCTTGCTTCTTCCATCGCTTCACGAGGGATTTGGTCGTACGGCTCTTGAGGCGATGTCGGCTGGTGTACCCGTTATTGCTTCGAGCCGTGGAGCCATCCCTGAGGTCGTAGGAGACGCGGGGATGCTCTTAGACCCAACTGACCGTCAAGCTTGGATACAGGGCATTGTGGAGGCGTTTGAAGGGAGATTTGATGGAAGCCGTGGGCCTAAGCAGGCTGCTCAATTTACGTGGGATAAAACGGCTGAGTGTATTCTTGCCAAGATCGCAAAAGATTGGTAGATTCCTCCTGCAAAAATATGGCGGGGTAGCTCAGCTGGTTAGAGCGCGGGACTCATAAGCCCGAGGTCGGCGGTTCGATCCCGCCTCCCGCTACCATCAAAAAACAACCAGAATATGGTTGTTTTTTGTTTTCTGAGTCATTTGTGCTAAGATTCTGACGTTTTCTATGTTCATGACGACCCACGCGGCTCTTGGGGCATTGATTGCTCAGCAGATCCCTGGACAACACTTGATTGCATTCGCGTTGGGGATCGCGTCGCATTTTGTGAGCGACATCATTCCGCACGGGGATACGAAGCAATACAAAGAATATATTTCAGGTCGCGGACGTGCGCGCGCATTGGCATATGTCATGTTGGATGCGTGTATTTCTATTTACTTTATTTTGTTTCTTTTTAATACCAATATTCCAAATGATCGGTTGACGATGAGCCTTGGGATGGCGGGTGGCATTTTACCTGACTTGCTTGTTGCGATGTATGAGGTATGGCGTATTCCTGGTTTGCGATGGTTCCATCGTTTGCATTTTTTCTTCCACAATCTCGTCAGTGAACGTAAAGATATGACGCTCGCTTCTGGATTTGCGATGCAAGTCATGTTTCTCGCCGCGTTAATCAGTTTAGTCTTCTAATAACGCAAAAACGCCCGTATGGGCGTTTTTGTTATGGTGCCGCGGGAGAGAATCGAACTCTCATGACCTTACGATCGCGGGATTTTGAGTCCCGTGCGTCTACCAATTCCGCCACCGCGGCCAATCTACGCTGGAGCTTCGATTGGCAGGCCATGCTTTGGTGAAAGCGGCCTGTCGGACGAAGCTTAGAAAAGCGTAGTCCGACGAAAAGGGTAGCGGATGCTTGACCAGATGGCAAGTCTTAGCTATGATCGGCACGCACAAATATCGCGGGGTAGAGCAGCGGCAGCTCGCCGGGCCCATAACCCGGAGGTCGTCGGTTCAAATCCGACCCCCGCAACCACGTAAAAACCACGCCTAACGCGTGGTTTTTACGTAGCCACGTGATTCGAGTACAAACGAGAATTTTACGTGGCAATATTTATCTTGCGTGGTTCACGTGGTTTCACCAAATAGTTTGCTATACTATGGGTGACATGCAAGCGTTCCTTCAACTCGCGATGATCCTATCGCTCGCCACGGTGGTTTCTTTTCTGTTGCAACGAGTAAAACTGCCACTTATTCTCGGATATATTTTAACTGGATTGTTGGCTGGACCGATTGCGTTTGGATGGATTCAGGATATTTCAACAGTGGAGATATTTTCAAAACTTGGGATCACGGCGCTGTTGTTTATCGTCGGATTGAATCTGACGCCATCAGCTGTAAAAGATGTGGGACGTGTTTCACTGGCGGTTGGTCTTGGACAGATATTTTTTACAACTCTGTGTGGCTTTGGTTTAGTTTGGCTTTTAGGATTTCACGGAATTTCTGCTCTTTTTCTTGCGATTGCGCTTACGTTTAGCAGCACAATCATTGCAATGAAATCTCTTCAAGATCGCCGTGATCTTGGAAAGTTGTATGCACGCATCGCTGTTGGCGTATTGCTTGTTCAGGATTTGGTTGCGACGGCATTACTTGTTGCGCTTTCTTCTACAGCGGATGGAGCATCCCTCATGGCACTTGGATTCGCTCTAGCAAAGCTTGTTGCACTTGGTGGAGGACTTTGGATCGTGGCAAAATTCATTCTTCCTCGTCTCACGCCTTTCTTTGCTGAGTCTCAAGAGTTTTTGTTGTTGTTCTCTGTGGCATGGGGAATGGGAGTTGCGGCATTGTTTCAATTCATGGGTTTCTCCATCGAAATTGGCGCTTTGGCAGCAGGAATCGCGCTCGCTACCTCGCCATATCATCTTGAAATTAGTGCGAAAATGAAATTGTTGCGCGATTTTTTCCTCGTATTGTTTTTTGTCTTGCTTGGTTCGCAATTGTCTTTTGGAAATGCCGCTTCACTTTGGTTCCCTGTGTCTGTGTTGTCTGCGTATGTGCTTATCGGAAATCCATTTATTGTGAGCGTGATTCTTGGGGTGATGGGGTATCGTCGTCAGACATTTTTCTACATGGGATTGACCATGGCGCAGGTGAGTGAGTTTTCGCTTGTGTTTTTGCTTTTGGCACGCACGTTGAACTACATTGATACAGATGTGGTTACGATCGTTACATTAGTTGCCTTGGTCACATTCACGGTCTCAAGCTTGATGATGGGTGGCGCTGACACGTTGTTTAAACTTTTGAAAACACCACTCGGACTATTTGAACGTGCAAAAACATTGAAAGAGAAGCGCCACATTAAACAACCGGAAACTATTTTGTTCGGCGCGCATCGTCTCGGGTATGACTTTTTGCCTTTACTTGCGAAACTTGGAAAACCGTACGCGATCGTTGATTTTAATCCCGCTGTCGTGCGTGATTTACAAACGAAAGGCGTACCGGTCATTTATGGCGATGCATCTGACAATGAATTATTAGATGAGTTTGATCTGAAAAAAGTATCTCTCATGATCAGCACGATCCCTGATTTAGAAACAAGCTTGTTCTTAATTGAGAAATTACGCCGAAAGAATAAGACAGCCGTATTCCTTACTACGGCTCAAGCGGCCGAAGAGGCTATGGTTCTCTATGAGGCTGGAGCAGACTATGTGATCTTGCCGCATTACCTTGGAGGAAACTACGCGGCCCTGCTCCTAGAAAAATATGGCTTAGATAGTGAGCGTTTTACTCAGGAAAGAGAGAAGCATCTCAAGCATTTGCAGAATCGTTTAACAGCCGTGTAACATTGCCCCGTAACCGAGCTGCCTATGGCCCGTATTATATCCATCGTCAACCAGAAGGGCGGGGTAGGAAAGACGACCACGGCTATAAACCTGGGCGCCTATTTGAGTGAACTCGGAAAGTTCGTTTTGATTGTGGATTTGGATCCTCAAGCCAATGCAACTTCAGGTATTGGAATCGATCACCGTAATTTGCAAGGCGGCGTGTATGAAGGAATTTTGGGTGAAGTCACCATGAAGTCGGTTGTTCAACCAACTGCTCATCAGGGTCTTCATATTGTTCCAGCGACGACCGCGCTCGCTGGATTGAACGTTGAACTCGTGGGAATGGACCGCCGTGAATTTAAGTTACGTGATTCTTTGCTTGAAATTCGCAATGACTATGATTTTATTTTGATTGATTGTCCGCCTACCCTTGGATTGATCACTTTGAATGGAATCGTGGCGGCTGATGAAATTCTGATTCCTGTACAAGCAGAATATTACGCCTTGGAAGGATTGGGACAGTTGCTCGAAACGGTAAAACTCGTAAAGGATAATATCCGCCCCGAGATCGATGTGCTTGGAGCTGTTATTACGATGTATAATCCAACCACGAGATTGTCGGATGATGTTGTACAGGAATTGTACAAATATTTTCCGAACAATATTTTTAAAGCGATTATTCCTCGTAACGTTCGATTAGCGGAAGCTCCTTCTTTTGGTCGTTCCATCGCGCATTTTGATAAGCAGAGCAAAGGCGCCAAAGCCTACGAATATTTAGCTCAAGAAATTCTTGAACGTGAACCCGGCGGTTACGCCGTGAGAAATGTATGATCTTAGGAAGACAATCGGGATTAGGCCGTGGACTTGGAGCGATCATCCCGCAAAAACCAGCCGATAGCATTGCCGCTCGCCCAGAGCCAGTTTTGATGAATGAGCCGGCTGTCGTTCGGGAATCGATTCCAGCCGTCACAAGAGAAGAGGGTCAGCGCGTTCTTGAAATCCCTATTTCTTCTATTGAACGTAATCCGCATCAGCCTCGTACGCATTTTGACCATGGTCAGCTTGAAGATCTGATTTCGAGCATTCGTGATCATGGAGTTTTGCAGCCAATTATTGTCACGCCAAAAAGCGATGGAACGTATCAGCTGATTGCAGGAGAACGACGCTTTCGCGCTTCGACAATTGCTGGATTGAAAACCATTCCAGCTTTGGTTCGTGAAGCAACAGAATTGCAAAAGCTTGAGTTGGCTATTATTGAGAATGTCCAGCGCTCTGATTTGAATCCGATTGAAGAGGCGATTGCGTATCAGCGTTTGGTGGATGAGTTTGGAATGACGCAGGACGAAGTAAGCCGTAAAATGGGCAAGAGCCGTCCTCAGGTTGGGAACATGATCCGTTTGCTCCAATTGCCACTCGAGATCCAACAGGCGCTGTCAGAGGGCCGAATTTCAACGTCCAATGCCCGTACTCTTGTGTCTCTTCCAACTGATGAAGAGAGAATGGAGTTGTTTAAAGCGATGCTTGCTGGGAACTTTACCGTTCGACAGATGGAAACTCATGTGGCGACCAAGCTTCGAACGCCCGTTTCCAAAGATGCGAATATCGCTGATGCTGAACAGCGTTTACGTGAGAAATTTCGCACAAAAGTAGTGATTACCAGAAACCAAAAAGGCGCAGGGGATTTGAAGATCCGATTTGGGTCTGATGAGGAGTTTTCGCAGCTTATTTCGAACCTGGGAGCATCCCTTTAATCCAAGCGGCGATCGTGGACTTTGAGGTCTGTCGGATTTTTGATTTTGCGTGACGTGTCTTTACGAACCCGATCCAATCTGGATTTGGGCCTTTGCGTCCTTTGTCGACAAAAATATCCACCATGTCTCCATTTTTGAGCACGCGATCAAGTGTGGCGACGTCTTCGTTCACTTTTGCACCAATACACGTATTGCCGATTTCTGTGTGAATTGCGTAGGCAAAGTCTACGCAGGTTGAGTCTTCAGGAAGATCAATTACGTCTCCTTTTGGTGTGAAGACGAATATACGATCTTTGAAGATATCAATCTTCAATTCTTCGATGGCATTTAAGTACGCCTTTTTATCTTCTAGTTCGCGCTGAATTTCGGCGAGTTCATTGACCCATTCTGGCGTATGACCCTTTGAGGCGTGTCCGACATTCACTTTTCCTGATTCGTCATAACTCCAGTGTGCTGCGATACCGAATTCGTTCATGGCATGCATTTCTTTGGTGCGAATTTGAAATTCCACAATTTCTCCTTCTTCGCAAAACACGGTGGTATGCAAAGAGCGATATCCGTTTGGTTTCGGCTGTGCGATATAGTCTTTGATACGTCCTTTAAGCGGTGTCCACTCAGCGTGAATGATGCCAAGTGCGGCGTAGCAATCAGCTAATGAGTCAACAATGACGCGCACAGCGATCAAGTCATAGACTCGGGCGATATTGCGCTCGTTTTTCAGAAGCTTTCGATAGAGCGAGTACAGGTGCTTGTTACGACCTTGAATTTCAACATCTTTCAAACCAGCATCTGCAAGAAACGCATTGGTCTTGTTGAGCACTCCTGTGAGATAGTCTTTCTTTTCTGCGCGTCCGGTGCTGGCGATTTGTTTGGTCCACTCATATTCTTTTGGAAGAACGTATTTGAATGCCGCATCTTCAAGACGACCTTTCATTTCACCCATACCAAGACGGTTGGCGATGGGTGCGTAGATCTCAAGTGATTCTAGTGCAATGCGATATTGCTTTTTTGGGGGAATGGAATCGAGCGTGCTGAGATTGTGAAGACGATCCGCGAACTTGATAAAGACCACACGTACATCAGCGGCCATCGCAAGGAACATCTTGCGGAGGTTTTCGAGATAACGCTCCATGCCGCGATATTTGATTTTTCCAAGTTTGGTGATTCCGGCAACCATGGTTGCGACATCTTCGCCAAAGATTTCTTGAATGTCTTCAACGGTGCGAGAAGTATCTTCTGGAACGTCATGCAGGATTCCCGCAATGATAATCGGTGCTGGAAGACGCATCTCCGCGAGATTATAAGCCGTTGCGAGTGGGTGAATGATATACGGTTCACCAGATGCACGTTTTTGACCCGCATGAGCTTCTTTTGCAAATGCATACGCCTCTCTGATCGTTTCAGGGTTGGCGCTGGTATCGTAAGAAGCCACGAGCTCGCAGAGCCCGTCGATTGTTTGTGGGATTGGTTCACTCGACAGCATATGCTTCAAGGTACTATTATTCTTGCATATGACACAAGACGCTGCAGCGAATGACCTTTCACATGAATCTTTACCCAATACACCCAGTCCTGAAGCTGTCGAAATTTCAGAAAATCCGGAACTTGTTAAGGCATTAGAAGGTGATGATTTAGAAGGTGGTCATTTTAACAATCTTGTTAACTTAGCGGAATTCAAAAAGAAAAGAGCGGAAGAAAGTATTAATACTCTTTCAGGCGAAGAAGCTAAGCGAGGTGTAAACCCATTTTCAGCAAAAGAATTTGAGGCGGCAAATGATAATGCTATTGAGCTGGGTGAAAAAGAAAAGAAAGTATTTGTAGATACTGTGGCTGCGATCATGGGCGAAACGCCGAAGCCACCAGAACAAGCAAAACAAGCCGTTATAGAATCAAGAACGGTTGTAGTTGGTGAGCCTATGGCTGAAGTGGCACCTGAATCGGAAGTTGAGTCAGAGTCTGAAGTTGAAGTTCATAACGAAGAAGCACAGGACCAGAGGGTTGGCGCAGAAGAAGTGATGAAAGAAAATCACAAAGCGATGCTATCATTTGTAGATTGGTTCAATGAAGAACATAAGGGTACGGGGGTTGTTCTTGCCTTAGATCAACAAAAGCTAGAACTGCCAAAGGATCAACTTAAGCTTCTTACGGATACTGAGCGAATGTACATGGCAGTATTAAATGCGAAGTACCACGCAGGTGACTCTGCGCATGCCCACGCGCTTGCGATGGAAGAAGTAGCAAATGAAACCGATCCAAAGAAACGTTCTGAGCTCGCAAAACACGCATTCGATCTTTCGGAAATCACAAAGCTGAAAGAGCAAGTGGCGACGATTTTGAATGATCAGTATATGGGCTTACCTGAAATTACCGCCATGCTTGGGGCGACCAATGGTGATTCGACAGGTTCGAGCATGGGTGGAGAAGGTTTTAGCTCGTCTTCGGAAAGTTCGGGAGGTTCTGGTGGTCCGAGAGGAGGGGGTCCAGGGGGTCCGAGTGGTCCGGAAGGTCCCAAAGGTCCGGATGATAAGACAGAATCAGCAGCAGAAAAGTTAGCAACCTTTGAGCAGTGCGTTGGCAAGCTTCGTCAGTTATACGATAGTTATGTTGCTGCCCTGAGCAATCCGGCTGAGTTGAAAGCTTTGCGTAGAACAGTGATCAACTTTGCCGCCAGTGTTCATCCGGATCGACAAAAAGATTCTCGTATTAATAGCCTCTCGCCACTAGCAAACCAACTCCTCGACTCTTTCAAAAATCCTTCGAAAATGCAGGGGAGGGATCGTGAGCAATTCCTTCAAGCTCTGGAGGCATTTGAGTCGTCAGTGAATGCAACAACGACCGCCGAGGCCGCGACCGAGGCCACATCTGAGACCAAGACTATGAACATGGCTGCGTCGGCCGTAGCCGCGGGCGCGCTCGCTTCGGAATATCGCACAGGGGCGAGCATGGGTGGTGACTCATTTGATAAAATACCTGACGCAAAGAAAACGGTCTTTTCATCAGGTGGGAGATTATACAATGATGTTCAATCTGGAGGGCCAGCTGGACCAGCTGCGCTTAAAGGTGTTACTGGCGAAAAACCTCATGAGACGAAACATAAAGTTGGAATGTTGGATGGTTGGTTGAATAAGAATTTTAAATCGCTTTGGGGATTTATTGGAAGGGATGGAGGCGGTAGTAGTGGCGGAGGCGGAGGAAGCCATAGTTCAAAAGACCACCATTAGGTGGTCTTTTTTCTTCGTGGAATCTTTTTTGATGGTCCTTTTGCTTCTCGAGCGGCGATGATGTCGACCGCAAGGTCGAGAGTCACGTCTTCGGGCTTCATGTCCTTGGGGATGGTTGCATTGGTTGCGCCATGTTTCACATAAGCCCCAAATTTGCCGCTATGAAGGGTGATCGGCTTCTTATCGTTTGGATGGAGCCCAATCTCTTTTCCGGCTGATGGACGGCCTCGTGTGCCCTTTGGTGTCGCGAGCAGTTCTAGAGCGCGTGGCAATTCTACGGTGAGCACGTCATCTTCTTTCTTGAGCGAACGGAAGTCTCCGTCATGAACGATATAGGGACCAAAGCGACCAAGTCCTGCACGAATCTCTTTCCCAGAGGCTGGATTTACGCCAAGCAATCGAGGAAGCGAGAGAATGAGCAGCGCTTTATCGTGATCAAGCACTTCAAGCGGAACATTTTTTGGAATGCTGACGCGCTTTGGTTTCACTTTTGAATCTTCGTCTTCTTCGCCGAGCTGGAGATATGCGCCATATGATCCTGTCTTGAGAAAGATTGGTTTCCCTGATGCGGCATCAATGCCAAGGGTCGTTGGGCCTTTCATGGAATCCTCAAGAACGGCTTTCAGAGCAGCTTCATCAACGTCGCCTGGTGCGAGCGTGTCTGGAAGTGATGCCTTAATTTCTGCGCCTGTATTTGGCAAAGATGATTCAACGTATGGTCCAAACTTTCCAACCTTAATTCGATAGTTCTCGAGATTCGGCAAATGAACTGTCTTTGCATCTTCCGGAAGAATATTTTCAAGTTCGCGCTTAATTTTTTCACGCAATCCATCTGTTCCGAGATAAAACTTTGTGAGATAGGGGAGCCATTCTTCCGTTCCTTCAGCGATATGGTCGAGAGACTTTTCCATCTTTGAGGTAAATCCAACGTTCACCAAGTCGCCAAAGTGTTTTTCGAGCAATCCGGTCACGGCCATGGCGGTGAAGGTTGGGATCAATGCATTGCCAGCTTTTCGCACATAGGCACGATCTAACAATGTGCTGATGGTAGAAGCATAAGTACTTGGACGGCCAATACCTTCTTTTTCCATGTATTGAATGATGGAAGCTTCTGTAAAGCGCGCTGGAGGTTTTGTTTCGTGACCTTGAGCTTCTGTCTTTTCGCAGTTCGGAGTTTCTCCCTTTTTGAGCTCTGGAAGTGGCTTCTCTTTATCTTCCAAGGCTTGTTCTACGTTGTCCGAACCTTCAACATAGGCGCGCAAAAATCCAGGAAACAAAATGCGCATTCCTGTTGATTGGAATTCAGATACACCTGCTTCCATTTTGACGCTGATCTGAAGTTGTTGCGCGTCTTTCATTTGTGAGGCGATTGCACGCATCCAGATGAGTTCGTACACGTCTTTTTCTGCACCAGACAAACCAATATCTTGCGGTGGCGTGAATGATAAAGATGGACGAATAGCTTCGTGCGCTTCTTGTGCGCCTGCTTGTGCAGTGTCTACACGCGTTCCGCCAAGATATTCTGGTCCGTATTTGCTTGAAACAAGTCCGTGAATATTTTTGATAGCTTCACCGGAAAGGTTCACCGAGTCCGTACGCATGTAGGTTATATGACCTTTTTCGTACAGCGACTGTGCAACGCGCATTGTTTCACGCGAAGACAGCCCAATCTTGCGGTTTGATTCCTGCTGAAGTGTTGAGGTGGTGAATGGTGGTGGTGCTTTGCGATGCGTTTCTTTTTCTGTCACGTCCGTAATATTCCACTTTGCTTTTGCGGTGGCTTCTGCAATTGCTTTTGCAACGGTCTCGTCTAAAAGCTGTACGACAGAATCCGCTTTGAGCGCGCCCGTGTTTTCATCAAAGTCTTTTCCGCTGGCGATGCGCTTTCCTTCGTGAGCGATGAGCTTTGCATCAAATGCATGGCCGTCTTTGTTGAGAGAGGCGGCAACATCCCAGTATGCTCCTTTTTTAAAGAGGATGCGCAAACGCTCACGATCAACAATCGCTTTTAAAGCGGCTGATTGTACGCGGCCAGCAGATAATCCGTAGGCAATCTTTTTCCACAAAACTGGCGAAATAGAATATCCGACCAAGCGATCAAGAATACGGCGCGTCTCTTGCGCGTGAACGAGTTTTTCGTCGATGTTTCTCGGATGAGCGAGTGCTGACTCAATAGCCGTCTTCGTGATTTCATGAAACACCATGCGCATGACGGGAACTTTTGGTTGCAAAATCTGCAACAGGTGCCAGCTGATGCTCTCTCCTTCTCGGTCTTCATCAGTTGCCAAATAGACGTCTTCTGCGTCTTTCAGAAGCGCTTTTAATTCGCGAATCACTTTTGTTTTTCCTTCAGAAACGACATACAAAGGTTCAAAACCATTATCAACATTTACACCTAAATTTGCCCATTCTGTTTTCTTGAATTTCTCCGGGATTTGTTCGGAGGAAGCAGGCAAATCTCGGACATGTCCCATGGAGGCAACTACTTGATAGTTACTTCCAAGAAACTTGCGAATGGTTTTTGCCTTGGTTGGGGACTCGACAATGACTAAATGCATAGACATCTATATATCATTTAATGGGGGTTTTGGCGAAAAACGCTTTCTTTCGCCAAATTTGACCGCCTTCGTGCTGGACATAGCCCTTCAGTTCTAAGAAAGAAAGGAGACCAGAAAGACGTCCGATTTGAAGCGATAACGCTGCAGAAAGCTCATCAATGTGACGTGCTTGAGATAACTCGCCAAGCAAAACGCTTTCGTCTGGAGTGAGCGGCATGTGAGACCTTGCGGCGGTCATGAGTTCTGGTCTATCGAGCTTTAAGACCGACATAATATCTTCTGCAGATGTGCAAGGCTTTGCGCCAAGCTTAATAAGCTCATGGCACCCAATAGACGTTTCAGAAAATATTGGTCCAGGAACAGCGAGTACTTCACGATTCTCTTCAAGTGCGAGTCTTGCAGTGATGAGCGAGCCGCTATCCGGCGTTGCTTCGACTACGATTGTTGCTGGTGTGAATCCAGCGATAATTCTATTCCGTTTTGGAAACGCATATTTGAAAGAAGGAGACATTGGTGGATATTCGGAAACAAGAGCACCACCGTTTTCGAGAATGCGATGTGCAAGACGCAAATGTTCACGCGGATAGATCGTGTCGTCGTCAATTCCTGTTGCGAGAACCGCGATTGTGTATCCGCCAGAATCAAGCGCGGCTTTATGCGCCTCTCCATCTATGCCAAGTGCAAGACCTGAAATGACACCAAGACCATTTGCTACGATTCCAGATACGATCTCAACCGTCGCACGACGGCCATACGAAGAACATCTTCGCGTGCCTACCATTGAGATGGCTGGCTGATCTTTCAAATTGCCTCGCACGAATAATCCTTTTGGAGGATCTGAAAGATGTTTGAGTAACGGTGGGAAGCGGGGATCGCTCGCTTCGATGTATTCAATTGGATGTTGTTTGTTCACTCTTTACTGCGTTCCATGATTTTACGTTCGCGTCAAGGGTGTGTATAACGCAAAACTCCCCGCGCGGGGAGTTTTGATTGTTGAACATGACGCTTGCAAACTTGGTATGTATTTATTCTATCAAATTTTCCATTGACGTCAAGTGTTTTGATTGCGGGAGCCGACGAGGGGAATCAAACCCCTTCAACGCAAATTACCAAGTTTGCATGAGCATCATGCCGCCGGCCCGCTCTTTACTGCGTTCCACACATTCATCGTCTTTGTCAAGCCCTTGGATGCCCAATCGCGAGACGCTTTGCATGCGTTCTCAACGACTTCTTTCATGATTGGAGTTTCTTCTTCGTTGAAACGCGTCAAAACAAAATCTTCTTTGGTTCCAATTTTTGGACGACCGATTCCAATGCGCATGCGCGCGATGTCTTTTGTCGCAAGACGTTCTTGTACAGAAAATATTCCATTGTGTCCTGCGGCACCAGATCCAATCGCAAAAGCGAATGTGCCAGGCGCATAGTCCATCTCATCCTGAATAATCAAGATATCAGCGTCTTCAAGCTTATAGAACGATTTTATGGCTTGCACGGCATCTCCAGAAAGATTCATAAACGTACTTGGCTTTGCGAGAAGTACTTTTTCCGATCCAACGCGCCATTCAGAGATATCCGCTTTAAACTTTTCTTGAAGCTTGAAACTTGAAGCTTGAAACTCCTGAACCAACTCATCTAAAACTGTAAACCCGATATTGTGGCGGGTTCCTTGATATTCTTTGCCCGGATTCCCGAGACCTACGATGAGTTTCATGCGTGGATGATATGCTATATTGGGGAATATATGCAAAAATTCCCGCTCTCGCGGGAATTTTTTTGATCTTCTAGTATCTTCGTCCTCCCTGCTTTTGTCTGCGCATCGTCTGGTTCACGAGCTTCTTCTTTTCGCGGATTCTTCCGACAGCGGCGACCATACCTGGACCCTGGCTGTTCTTCTCTTGACCGGCTTTTCCTGCTGGCAAGTGACGAACCTTTACAACAATTGGTGTTCCGGTGAAGCTAAACTTTTCACGGATGCGCTTTTCAAAGAATTTCAACCAGTTTGGGTGAAGGTTTTCTTTGTCACCGTGAACAGTGATCAAAAATGTTGGAGGCGCGTGACCAACTTGAGCGGCGTCGAAGATGCGTGGCGACTTTGGGCCATAGCTTTGCAATGGCTTCATGCGCTTGATGGTGGCTTTCAACAAACGGTTTACGGCATTGTAATCAATATGACGATAACGCTCTTCCTGGACCTTCATAGCGGTCTTAATGAGGCCTGAAGCACGCTTACCAGTAAGAGCACTTACGAATACCATTGGTGCCCAAGAAAGAAAGGGGAACAACTGACGAATGATGGCTTCGTATTTGTCTGGTGTGTCTGTTTCCTTGTCTTCAACCAAGTCCCACTTGTTCGCGACAAGAATCAAACCCTTGCTGGACTCTTCCAACATGCCTGCAAGGTGGCGATCCTGACTTGTTGGATCTTCGGTTGCATCAAACACGAGCATGGCGACGTCGCTTTGAATAACAGACTGCATGTTACGAGCTACGCCGGCAGATTCAACACCCTTTTCAACCTTTGAACGTGCACGCATACCAGCCGTGTCCACAAGGACGATTGGTTTTCCATCAAATTCGATTTCTGTATCTTGTGGTTCGCGTGTTGTGTGGGCGATCGGGGATACGATCACGCGCTCTTCACCGAGAATCGCATTAACAAGTGATGACTTTCCGACATTTGGACGTCCGACCAAAACTAATTTCAGTGCTGGATGATCTTCAATCGGTTGTGGTGGGTTTCCTTGCTTGTCGAGTTCGACAAATATTTCATCAAGCAAATCGCCGATTCCAAGACCCGTAGCCGCACTCACGAGAGCCGGTGCGCCAAAGTTTAATGAGTAGATTTGTTTGTCGGCACCTTGTGGAAGATACTTAAGGGTATCAACTTTATTTGCAACAAGTTTCACGCACTTTGAAAGCTTACGTACATCGCGTGCGATCTCAAGATCTTGAGGCAAAATTCCTGCTTGAGCGTCTATTAAGAATAGAACAACTTGAGCATCTTTAATGGCATGCTCAGCTTGTCGGCGAATACCTTTTCCGATGACGTCATCCTCTGTATCCATTCCGCCCGTATCGACCAATTCGATACAAGCTCCATTCCAAATAACACGACCGTAATTTCGGTCTCGTGTTGTGTGCTCTTCCTTGCTGACAACGGCCCGGGCGCTCTCTGTAAGGCGGTTCCAAAATGTCGATTTTCCGACATTGGTTCGGCCCACAATGGCTACGCGTGGGAGTTTGCGGTTTTTAGTATATGGCATAGCTGCTAGTGGTTTGAACGAAAGGGTACGCTGATTCGCCAAGAATTACGAGGAATTCGGTATCTGTGGCGACAATTGTCTCTTTTGTCATGGCATCGCCATAGACGATTCGAACGGTTTGGCCCTTAGCCGAAGTAGAGACAACTGGGGCAGAAAGAGAGACGTCTGCTCCAAGCTGATTCCTTAATTTGTTGAGATCTTCGGGCTTTTTTCCGCCCGTGAGGTCAAAAATAAGGGAGCGGGCATATTGGCGACGAGTGGCGTTTCCGTCGTTTAACACCTCATATCCGGCTACGTTTAGGACGCTGGAAACCTGTGCCGCGAATCCAGCGCGAAACGTCCCATTTTTTACCTCGACTTTTGCCAAAGAAGGGGTTTTCTGATTTTCGGTGGTTATGGAGGAAAATGGGTTTTGGGCAAAACTCTTGATCAAATCCCAATTTCCAGCCTTTGGAAAGAGAAGAAAATTTCCGTTCAAAGTTGTGGCAACGAGCTCTCCGTCTGGTGCGTCCGTGAGAACGTGAGTCGTGATTTTGGAAGCGTCAAAATCTGACAAAAGCGGGGCAAATGCGACGGCGTCCCAAGGAGTCAGATCTGTTTGAACGTGAGAGGCGAGCGCAGAGTATAAACGGGCAAGTTTTCCTGGGTCGGCAAGCGTATTTAGAGAGAGCATTTTGTCACGAACGGCCATCATGACGAGCTGCTGACGACGACTGCGTGCAAAGTCAGAACCTTCTCCATTATTCCCGTGACGAGAACGAACATAGACAAGTGCAGTTGCTCCGCTCATGTGCTGCTCTCCTTTTTTAAATGAGATCGTGGTCCAGCCATCATCGCTTGTTGGAAATTGTTCATCAGCAAACGAATGCTCTACGTCGATATCAACTCCACCAATCGCATCTATCAAAGCAGCGAAGCCACGGAAGTCGAGTCGAATAACATGATCGATTGGTGTACCAAAAAAAGTGGAAAACATTTCAGCGGTACGCATGGCGCCTTCTCCTGGATGCGCTTGCTCTTCCCATGCGTGTACTGAATTGATTTTTTCATAAGCTCCGTCGTCTCTTTTCCAAGCCATGTCGCGTGGAATGGAAAGCATGCCGACTTTTTTTGCTTTCATGTCGACCGACGCGAGCATGATCGTGTCTGTGAGAAGAGATCCATCGTGTCCGGCTCCGCCAATCCCTAATATAAGGATGTTAATCGTGTCGCGGTTTACAGCGGGCTTAATTATAGAGGTGACAGCGGCATCTCCCATAACAACTTTACGAACTTCTACTAATCCAGGTAGGCGAGTGAACTCATCAAACACATTGCTACCATTTTCTATGGATCGATAAGACGCCGTTGCACCAGCAACAGAAATGAGAGCGACAACGAACGTAAACACCCCGGCCAAGATCCATGTCTTGCGGCGGGCCGAGGTGTCGGGATCTGTTGCAACAAAGTTAACGGAGAGGTTCATCTTTTGCGATATAAAAACGAACCCGAATGTACCACGCACTTGCGATCGCGACAATGGTGTAAGTTCCGTCATCTGGGGAAGAAAATTCCACCACAGAGGAAATATTTCCTACGACCCTAAGAACATTCCAATTCTGTATCTAGGACCGTAACTCTTCTGAACCTGGGACCGTCCCTACTCCAAATCCGGGACCTTACCTCCTCCGAACCTAGGCCCATAACTCCTCCGAACCTAGGAACATAACTCCTCCGGCTCCTCTTGTACTCAAGAGGAGTGCAATATGATTGAAGGGTATGCCTCCCTCTTGAGTACAAGAGGGAACGAGGGAGTTAATCGGAAGGTACGTGTGAGTTAATCGGAAAGGGACGAGGGAGTTAATCGGAAGGTACGTGTGAGTTAATCGGTTGTGCGTGAGAACGTTTTAGGTGGATCGCTTCACATGCGGGTGTTCAGTTGGGATGGCAGAGGGTTTCTCCACAGCCGCTCGAATATAAAGTTGTGGTATCATATCTTTTGAATGATGCGCATTTTCCGTTTAGCATTTTTTGCCGGTCTCATGACCGTGGCATTGATGGTGCTCCCTGCGACGGTACGAACTACGTATGCCGCGGAATGTCAGTGCTCAAGCGCGTCATCAGAACAGGCATCTTGTAGCGCATGTGTGACGAGCTGTGCGTCTACCGGAGGAATGACTCGTTTCGGAACAGTGGCAGGAACGAGTTGTGGCGCTGATGGAAATGTTGATCCAGCTTCGGTCGCGGCACCAGCTGTTGAAACAACACCAGAAGCACCAGCGTCAGGAGTAGCAGCTGGAAATGTACAGGGATGTGATGAGTTGAGCTTGGCTGGAGTGAAGTGCAACCTCCTTCTGTTTATCGCAGATATTTTGAATATTATTGCGAGCTTTCTTGGTAAGGTGTTGATTTTCATGGTTGATATCCTTATTTCATTTGCTAGCTACAATGGTTTTGGTGATGCAACGGTTGTTCATAAGGGTTGGGTTGTCGTCCGCGATGTAGTGAACATGTTTTTCATTATCGTCCTTTTGATTTCGGCCTTTGCAACGATTATCGGTTACGAGCACAGCTTCCACTACAAGCAAGTTTTACCAAAGCTTTTGTTGATGGCCGTATTAATTAACTTCTCGCGTACCCTCATTCAGCTTTTGATCGACTTTTCTCAAGTCATCATGCTGACATTCGTAAATGCGTTCGCAAGCGCTGGTCCTGGGAACTTAGTCTCTGCATTAAAGTTGGATCGGGTTTTAGCGATGGCACCTCCGCAAGGGGGAGGAGGTACAGCTAGTGTAATTGGCGCTGCGGGACTTACGGGCACGGTTGACTCTACCAATATCATTCTTGCATTGATGTTGGGTATTTTCATGCTTTCGATTTCACTTGGTGTGGTCGTCATCATGACCGCGTATTTGATTGTACGCATTGTAGGGCTTTGGATCGCGTTAATCTTGTCTCCTATCGCTTTGTTTGCAACGGCTTTACCAGCTCGAATGCAAAAAGGCATAAGCCAATTCTCAAGTAAATATTGGACCAAGCTTTCTGCCATGCTTACGGGTGGTCCAGTCATGGCTTTCTTTCTTTGGTTGACCTTTGCTATCACGCAGGCATCCGCTGGAAGTCCTGGTGGGCTTGCACAAGCGGTAAATATCCAGACAAATAACCCAGCAGTTTCATTTTTGACGAGTATTGGAAATAGTCAGGACATCGCTTCTTTCATTGTTGGAATCACGTTGTTACTGATGGGATTGGAAGCGGCTGTGAGTGCGGCTGAATCAGTAAGTAAAACACTTGGTAAATATGCGGCGGGGGTTAGCAGCGCATCGCAGGGTCTTGGGAAACTTGCAGCCACGCTTCCATTTTGGCTTACGGCTAAAGGAGCAGGCGCAGGTGCGAAATACGTCGATCGACGTACAGATATTTCTGGCAGAGCTGCTTCAGCCGCTTTTGCATTAACTTCAAAAATTCCGATTTTGAAGAGCTATACGCGCGCGCCGCTTATTGCAGCCATGGGTTACAATAAGAACCTTGATAAAAAGGAGGCAGCCGCCGAGCAGGCCGGTCTTGAGGGTTTGTCGCTTGATAGAAAGAAACAAGCCGCTGCTGGTACAGCAAACCGCTTCTTGAAGACTAAGGGCATGAAGGCTGCGTATGTACAGCAGATGTCTGGTCTTGCAGATGAGAAGAATTCAAAGGCGTTCAAAGATCAATTAATGCCAGGTGCGGTTGCTGACATGACGAAGTTGCGTAAGAAAGAATTGGAAAATGATGGTCTCTCTGGCGATGCGTTGAAGGCGAAACTCGCTGAAGACGCTGGAATGATTAAGAATCGCGCTTCGCAGAAAGTTGATCAATCCGTTGCGAAGGAACAGGCGAGCAGACTTGCGGATGCGCGAAAGATGGCTGATAAGATGGGGGATCAAGACGCGGTACGTCAGATTGATGATCAAATTAAGAAGAATCCTCATTTGGCTGAAGACCGAGACAAGCAAGCTAAAGCATTGCTTACTGATCCGAATGCGCTCAATGCAATTTCGGATACGGCGCAAGGCGATATGGGATTCTTGTACTCTCTCCTTGAGCAATCTAAGGCGGTCGTCACTGATCCTGCAACAGGAAAGACATCTATTGATCGTGCTAAACTTGATAATTTCACCGGTAAGATCAAGAACAAGGATTTGAAGACGAACATTGAGATGATGACGAAGCTCATGAGAGGCTCTCCTGGTAAATACAATAAGGAAAATATTCAAGGAATGACCATTGGCAAGAATGAAAAAGGACAAAAGAGAATTTTCGAAGCGGGCTTTGGCTCTACGCAAGAGGTCCAATCAGAATCAGCCATCGCGGCAGGGAAGGCTTTCCGCGCGTCACCTACAGATGTACCTACCATTCAAAATGCATTGCGTGAAATTCCTGCTGACCAAGTATTCGCGAACAATGATTCGTTAACAGCCATTCAAGACGTTGCGGAAAATGATGTAGCGAAACTTGCTAAGTGGGAAGTCGTTGAAAGCACTGAACCTGTGAGAGATTCGAGCGGCAACCCGATGAGAACGCCAGGAACTCCTGCGAATCCTGCAGGCGACGTGATTACGAAAAAAGTTACTCGTTCGATTGATACGGCGACTGGAGCTGCCGTGAGTAGAAAAGATGTCGATCCGAAAGTTGCTGATTTCGAGTTACTGGCTTCAAAGATTGAAGACATGGCTTCGCCTCAACGAACTAAATTCGCCGCAACTATGGCAAAGGCTGGTGCGGTCAATGTCATGGTTAACTGTGTGAAAATGGGCTTCACCGACCCAGAACGAATTAAGACATTCATTAAAGTTGGACAGGTCCTTCGTAGCGAGTCCGATGCGATTAAGCATTCTGGAGTTAAGCCTGCCGCTGGATCTGATGAGGAGTATATTCAGACTGCACTGAAGGATTTGCAAGAAGCGATATCTAAAAAAGAAAACTCATCCGTATCAAGCGCGTTAGGTCACAGTATAGCGCCTAAAGAAGAAGCTTAAACTATGAAACGTGATCTATGGATGAAGTATTTCGATGACCAACCAGACGTGATTCAAAATTATTTGCTAAGCGGGACAGCTGGTTTAAGAGAATCTCACGCTCAGGAGGATCTGGCTTACGACAACGACGCTTGGGATCGTGTCATGGACGCTGTATGGGACTTGGTTTTCCTGAAGATTTCACGAGCTGAATTTACGGGAAAACTTCGCAGTTTAGCCGGCGATAGAAAATCCGAAGACGTAGAAAGAGAAGTTCTCGAATGGGTCGTATTGCCTGTTGCGGATTTGGTTATCTGGGATGTTGAAGGCCGTCTCACTGAGCTTGGTGTCCCTCAAAGTGAAATTCAGGCAGCGCCACGCGTGTCTTTGCGTCCTGTTTCCTATGGTGCAGCAGCGCGTCGTATTGCGAGCTTGTCGAAAATCAGTTTGATGGATGAAGGAACTGTCACGAGACTCCGAGAAATTCTTGTATCTTTCTTAAAGGGAGTGCGTGATGAAGCGCAAGTACTGGAGTTGATTCAACGCCCACAAGCAGAGGGAGGGTTGGGATTTGCGAAAATGCAGGCTCAAGCATTTGTTGAACAGATGAATACGTTCATTAATTCGACACAGGTCATGTCTGAAACAGAATACGCAGACTGGTTTCAACGAGAACAGCGCGATGCGGAACAAAATCAAGCGCAAATTGCGTCACAAGCAGCGAAAACAGGTGATAAAAAAACAGAAGGAATGATTGGGGCTCAGCAAGAACGTCGATTCGATCCAGTTTTGGAGGAAACGATCGACGAGTGCATGAAGAATATCAATCTTACGAAAGTTTTGGATGAGCATCTTACAACGCGTTTACGCAATCTGATTTCTTCACGTTTGCGCGACGTTCGAAATCGAGAACAGGTTCTCGCCATGTTGCTTCGCGAAGAAAAAGTCGGTGGAGTTGAGTTAGAGGCTTCAGAGGCAGAGCGCGTGCAGAACGTTATTGAATCAACCTACGCCGAAAAACGCGGCATTGTTGAAGAAGAAGCTAAACAAAAAATCGTGGCCGTTCAGGAAGAACAAAAAAAGAAGATCGGAGAACGTAAGGAACGTGAAAGCGAGGAGCATGCAGAGTGGTATCGCCAAAAGGTTCTTGCGTCAAAAGGGGATGAAGCCTTGAGACAGATCATCGCTGAGAGCTCTCGTAAGGCTCCAGCGCCAGTTTCGGGCGCTCCAAGGCCAGCCGTGGATAGTATTTCCGGAGGCACAAAGCTTTCAAGTTTAGCCGATGAGCTTCGCTCCATGGACATTGAGTCTTATCGTCGTCAGTCGAGAGACCCAAATCAGGCAGCACAACGTATTTTTGAAAAGCTTGAATCACTCAAGCGTGAAGGATTTGAACGTTGGACTGAAGGCGTGGAGGCGTGGCGTTCAAGCGTTTTGCAACAACAATACTTACGATTAATCGCTGAAAGTTTTGCTTCAGGGAAACCTGTTTCCGAATTAGTTGAGGAAAAGAGAAAGATTGATCCAAATCTCCCGACGGCAGAAGAGCTTGGATCAATCATCGCACTCAACGGGAAGATTCAGTTTTAACTCCCTCAAACAACCGATTAACTCCCTCACCCAGGGGATTAACTCCCTCGTATTTTTTAGATTAACTCACACGTACCTTCCGATTAACTCCCTCGTTCCCTCTTGTACTCAAGAGGGAGGCGTACCTTTCAATCATATTGCACTCCTCTTGAGTACAAGAGGAGCTGGAGGAGTTATGATCCCGGATTGTGCTATACTTTAGTACATGCCAGAGAAATTCGTTGTACCTCAATTTATCGATAACGAGGATAAGATTCTCGGCCCGATTACGGTACGACAATTCGTGATTTGTTTGAGTGCAACGTTTTTGGGTTTTATCTCGTATAAAATCCTGAGTTTTGTTCCATTTATATTTGCAGCGGTTCTCATTGGAGGACTTGCGGGTGTCTTTGGTTTTTTGAAAATCAATGGTCAGCCTTTTCATTTGTTTTTTGTGAATGTGCTTCAAACGCTTATGCGGCCCGCAAAACGCGTTTGGAATAAAGAACCGACCGATGCTGAACTTCGCGCATTCATTGTGAAGCCACCAGAGATAGCACAAATCATACGAATCTATAAACCAATGCCAGCATCCACACGCCTCCGCGATCTTGCCCTCACGGTGAACACGGGCGGGGTGTATAATCCTGACAACGACAAAGAATAGGTTTCAGTGATCAGGTTTCAGTGATCAGTGTCGTACTGGTCGCCCAAACCTGATCACTGACCACTGAATACTGATCACTGCCCCAATGCCTACCATGCAAAGCAAGAAGCTCTCCGGACCAAAACCGGGTGTCCCTTCTCAGAAATTTCTCGACATCGTGGAAGTCCGCGATGATTTAGTGGTGATGCGAGACGGAACGCTCCGTTCTGTTCTTCTCGTTTCCAGTATCAACTTCGCGTTGAAGTCCGTTGATGAGCAGAATGCGATCGTTCAAGCGTACATGCAGTTTTTAAATGCATTAGACTTTCCGATCCAGGTAGTAATTCAATCTCGTCGCATGAACATTGATAATTACATGCGCCAGCTTGATGCAAGTGAGAAAGAATTATCAAACGATCTATTAAAGCGCCAGATTCATGACTACAAAGCATTCGTGAAACAGCTTGTCTCTATTGGAGAAATCATGCAGAAGCGTTTTTATGTTGTGGTGCCTTATAACCCACTTGATCAAAAAGGAGGAAGCACGCAAAAGGGATTTTTACAGCGACTTCAGGAAGTGTTAACTCCTACGATTGCTGGAAAGATTTCAGAAGACAAATTTCAAAAAATGAAATTTGATTTGAGTCTACGCGTCAACCAGATCATTGGCGGATTAAGCTCCATGTCACTGAACGCGGTTCAGCTTGATACGCAGAGCCTCATTGAGCTGTATTATCTCGTGTATAATCCGGAGTTATTCGAGTCGCAACGAATGACTGATCTTACGAAACTTCAAGTCGAATCCTAGCCCTATGGCCTTCAATCCAAACCAAAAACAAGGAATTGACCCCGCGCAACTCGTAGAGGGCGGCGTGAAGTTACAAAAAGGTCCTTCAAAGGAAGAGCTCAAAAGACAACAGGATGAGCAACGGCTCGCCCTCGAGGAGGAGCGTGTTTATCGTAAGGGAGTTGCTTCGATCAAGGATTTGATTGCTCCATCTTCAATGGTGATTGAGCCATCGTTTGTGCGTCTAGGAGACACGTATTGCCGCACTTTGTTCGTGGTAACGTATCCGCGTTATGTAACGGTCGGTTGGGCATCTCCCATTATCAACCTGTCTACGCAGCTTGATATCGCGATGTTCTTTTATCCGATTCCAGCCGATATTGTTTTGAAACAGTTGAAGCGCAAGGTAGGTATCCTTGAAGCGCAGATTTCATCAGACGCGGAATCTGGTAAGCCACGCGACCCAATCTCTGAGACCGCTTTGCGCGATATCGAACAACTTCGTGATGATCTTACACAGGGGATTGAGCACTTTTTTCAATTTGCTTTTTACACGACGTTCTACTCAACGGATAAGGACGAGTTGGAGCGCATTACAAGCCAGGTAGAGAGTACATTCGGTTCTACCTTGATCTATACACGTCGCGCCTATTTCCAGGCTGAACAAGGTTTCAATTCGACATTGCCAACCGGGAATGACGAATTGCAGATCACGTTTAACATGAGCACGTCGCCAATCGCTTCGAGCTTTCCATTCACTTCAGCGGAGCTCACAAGCGATAACGGTATTTTGTATGGCGTGAATCGTCACAATAACTCGTTGATTATTTTTGATCGCTTTTCCCTTCAAAATGCGAACGCGATTATTTTCGCGACGTCCGGAGCTGGTAAATCATATACGGTCAAACTCGAGATCATCCGTTCACTCATGATGGGTGTAGATGTCATCGTTATTGATCCGGAAATGGAATATAAAGCGCTTTCGGATGCGGTCGGTGGTACATATATCAACATTTCTCTTGCTTCTCGTTCAAAGATCAATCCATTTGATTTGCCACGGCCAACCGGAGAATCATTTTCTGTTGAAGATATTATTCGTAGTGCTGTTATTACGATTAAGGGTTTGTTGCGTTTGATGCTTGGAAAAGTTACCACGATCGAAGATTCCATTTTGGATCGTGCTTTGCTTGAAACATACGCAAAGAAAGATATCGTTCCAGGTTCAGATTTGAGCAAGATAGAGCCGCCTGTTCTTTCTGACTTTCAAGACATTTTGGAAGGTATGGAAGGGACTGCTGAGTTAATCGTAAAGATGAAGAAGTTTACAGAAGGAACATTTGCTGGATTGTTGAATTCGCCAACAACAGTGCAAATGAATAACCAACTCGTCACGTTCTCGGTGCGTGACTTGGAAGACGAAATGCGACCGATGGCTATCTACACAATCATTAACTATATCTGGAACGTAGTTCGCTCTGAACGCAAGAAGCGCATTCTCGTGATCGATGAAGCGTGGTGGCTTATGCAGAACGAAGATTCGGCAAAGTTTATCTTTGCGCTCGTGAAGCGTTGTCGTAAATATTACCTTGGAATCACAACCATCACTCAGGACGTGAACGACTTTTTGACTTCCCCATACGGTCAGGCCATTGTGACAAATAGTTCGATGCAGATGCTGTTAAAACAATCTCCCGCGTCCATCGATCTTATCGCTCGAACGTTCCTACTCACTCAATCTGAGAAGTATTTGTTACTTGAATCTGGTGTTGGTGAAGGCATCTTCTTTGCTGGATCCAAACATGCAGCCATTCAGGTTGTGGCCTCCTACACAGAAGATCAAATTGTTACAACCAATCCTGAACAATTGCTCAAAATTGAAGCGCAAAAGAAAGCATTTGCCGCAGAACAAGCTGAGCAAGCCTAAACTCTACAACCTATGCAAAGACGTAATATCTTCATCGTTCTCTTCATTGCAGCCCTGCTTGGTATTGGAGCTGTTGTATGGTTTATTTTGAAGCCAGTTCTTCCTTCCTTGCCGACAAATACCACAAAACAGCCACCAGCATTACCAGCAGAAATCCCATTTGATCCGACCAAGTCTGGATTAAAAGCCGCCACAACAACGGCTGTTTCCATCGATCTCAATTCACCACAGGAAAAGGAACGCCAGGCCGAAGAAGCGATCAAGCGCCTCGCAAATGATTTTGCAGCGCGCCAAGGTACGTATTCCAGTTCAGATAACTTCGAAAGCTTACGTGCTATCACTGCCTCAGTTACGCCCACATTAAAAACAAAACTTGATTCACGCCTTGCACAGCTTCGAGCAGACCATCCAGCGTTTGGTGATTCATGGACTCAATCCATTCGCGTTCTTTCAACCGAACTTGATAACGCTTCCATCCCTCTGATCGGTCGTGCCGATGCAAAAGTCACTATTCAAGCGCAGCAGGTGACGACTGTAAAAACAGTTGACCAGGCGGCAACGGTCGTCTTGACCGTACTGTTCGTTAAACAAGGTGACAAGTGGATTCCTTCGGATGTTTCGCTTCAACCATACAATCCTTAATTTTCTTTTTCCGCCATTTTGTATTGGTTGTGAAAAAGATGGGGCCTGGCTTTGTCAGGCCTGTTTGATTGCTATTCCGTTTCTCTCGTTGGATACTATTGAATCGATCCATCTTGCTCCGTATTCCAATCCAACTGTTCGAAAGCTCGTGACAAATTTAAAATACAAATCAGCAACGTGTCTTTCAGATTCAATCAGAGCCCTCCTGTTGCGATATAAGAACGAGAACACAATTCCACACCACAATAGCAGAATCACGATCACGAGCGTTCCTGCGTCAGATAAACGTCTCAGAGAGCGTGGTGTAGATCAAGCGGCGATCATCGCGGACGGGCTTCGTGAGTATTGGTATCCAAATGCGATTCGAGAAACGGTATTAATACGTACAAAACACACAGTACCAAACGCAAAACTTAAAGATGAACGTGCGAGACAGGGGAATATAGCTGGTGCTTTTGAAATTCTTAAGCCAGTTTCAGGCACCGTTATCCTTGTAGACGACGTTTTCACAAGTGGCGCTACCATGAATGAGTGTAAACGAGTTCTTCTAGAGGCTGGAGCTGAAAACGTTATCCTATTTACAATCGCAAAGGGATGAAACATACTGAAGTACTAATCTAAACAATAATTTCATGAACAAAAATCTAAAATTGGGATTTATTTCAGCCTTTGCTTTACTTGCGCTCGCAGGAGCTGGCTGTGGAACCACCGAAGAGAAAGAAAAGCCAGAAGCTCCTGCAGCTCCGATCAATTCCGCTCCAGTCGTTGAAGATACGGGGTTGGAATACTCATTCGCTGATGTAAAAGGGCATAGCTCAAGTACGGCTTGCTGGACAGCTGTGAACGGGAGCGTATACGACGTCACAAAATGGATTTCTCAACATCCAGGTGGCGAAAAGGCTATCTTGGGATTGTGCGGAAACGATGGTTCTGCCGCATACGACAAAAAGCACGGCGGGCAAGCTCGTCCTGAATCAGAATTAGCTAATTTCAAAATTGGGACCCTGAAGACCGAATAAGTTCCGAAAAGTTTTCTACATTTCCAATCTCCAGCGCTTTGCTGGAGATTTTGTATTTTTCACGTGCTTGCTCAAGTGAAAGATCTGTATTTATAAGTCCGTGTTCGAGAGCAAAACGATCAGCTAGGCCAGTTACAAACGGAGCGAGCGAATAAAAGGGAATGCGTCCAGGAGTTACACGATTAATATGATATCCAATGCGTGACGTACAATTCGCGAAAAGAGTGTTATACCATTCTGGTTTTACGGCGAGACTATTCATTTCATTCGCCATATCCACGAACAAAGCGCGTGCTTTTTCTTGTGTTGTTTTCACTGGATAGACAAAAACTTCATCTTTTCGGATGTTGGTTCTTGCAAAGATCGTATCCCTTTCATCAGCCGCGATGTACATGATTGGATATGTGTGGAACATCCCTTTCACTAAATCATATTTTTGGCCTTTTAGCTTACGCGCCTCAATGGAAATGCTTAAGTATTGCTGATTCTCGAATTCAAAAGAGAGGAATGTGTGCGCAGCGAGAGCGTTTTCTTGAAATGGATCGGCAATAAACCAAACTTGTTTTAGTTTGGTCAGATCAAATGTCTTATCGTAATACGCGGGAATGGCGTCCTTCTCTTCTTCACTGCCATTGTAGCGAAAGTTCCGGATGTTCTTTACCGTCACGAGATCGCCATTGAATTCAGCCGTGGAAAGAACGGAGAGAGCTGATTGCCAATCGCCAGTTTTCGATGGCGTATCAAATACAAGCCACCCAATCACTCCAACAAGGAGTACTACAGCCCCGATCAAGAGCGATTTGCGCATAGGTTATTTCTGCTTCTTGTCTATGTAATATTTTGCGGCTTTCACAGCGATACTTCCACCAGGGACAAACATACCTACCGCATCAGCACCAATATCAAACAAGAAATTCTGATCAAGCACCTTACCGAAATATTCCGTAAACACTCGATTACCTGCACGAACTTCTCCCGTGAGCCCATCTACCTCAAGAATTCCTTCCTTTTGTTTCGATGCCCAGGCGTATTTGAAGGCATACACGGGATGATAATAGAGATCGACACACGTGACTTCAACCTGCTCGGCGAGAATCGTGTCTGCTTGGATGCCTTTGATCATCTTGGAGAGAGAATCACGCATGATCGCTGAAACGCGGGCTTGAGGTGGAATGAGAATCGCTCCAGCCTCAACCTGATCCTGAAGCTGTCCAGTCACCTCATGCGGCTTCATCGCAAGGAAAGCCTGAAGTTGTGGCGCTGGTTTCCCAGTAATTCCGTCAATCAAATTTTCATCAAGTTCTTCCTGCAAACAATATTCCAAGACGGGGATATGTACATTCCCATTCAAGTTCTCGTATTTGATGTCATGCACGGTCACGGTTTTTACTTCTTTCGCGCTCACTGGAACTTTATACGTGGCAGTTCGGGTGTATTCATATCGCGCTTTTGCGGATACATGCCAAAAAGGTTCATAGCGATGCTCGCTGTAGAGTAGCGTGAAGTCTTCGTCTTTTGGACGACTTAAAAAACTTGCTGCTTTGCTGAATGCATCAAAAGCGCTGACTTTCTTTTGCCATGCTTTTTCTTTTGCCTCTTCTGGAGAGACGACATCCTTTAATAGCAATATTCGTTGTGTTGCGACTTCAATTTGCATAGGGTTTACCCAATTAGATGTAATTTCTGCGTTCTGGTCAAACCTTTGATCTGCGCCTCGCGTTTTCTTGCGGCCGATTCCGATTCTTGCGCTTCGCTCCAAACAAGCGCAACCGGAAGGTGGCTGCGCGTATACGCGGCCCCTTTGCCAAGATTGTGACGCTTTATCCGTTCCTCCACATTATTCGAAATACCTGTGTAGAGGCTACCGCCTTTGCATTTGAGGATATACACGGACCACTGACTCATAGGTTTAGGCGAAGCCTGGGAAAAAGTCCTTCTTGATTTGCGAAGATGGGATTCCAAGCTTTTTCAATGCTGATTCGAACGCGACTACCGCCACATGAGGACCAGACAAGTAAAAAAAACTATCTTTATAGTCAGGAACCTCTTTTGCAATCATCTTGTCGTCAATAAATCCAGTTGCGCCTTTCCAATTTGATGGAAGCGATTTGGCGTCAGTAAGTGTGTACACCGTTTTAATGCCAAGCTTCTTCTGAGCTTCATCAAAGATATCTTTATAAGCGATATCTCCAACCGTGTTATTTGAATAAAGCAACACGACAGAGCGCACTTCCTTTTCATCTACGAGATACTTAATCATACTACGAAATGGAGTCACGCCGATTCCACCCGCAATAAACACGAGTTTTTTTGTTGTATCCGTTGGCATGACAAAGTCTCCAGCGAGCTGAGCAGCTACGATCACATCTGTCGGACTCATGCTAATAAGCGCTTCCTTAAATGTGCTGCTCTTTGGATAAAACTTGATTCCCATGCGCATGTCAGATTCTGTAGGCGAAGAAGCGATCGTGAAGTAACGTCTATTTCCACGATTATCAGGACTTTCATGCGCCATGGTCCATTCCATATATTGCCCTGGCTTGAATTTGAATGGACGATCTGGCGTAAAGACAAAATCGTAGGTATTGCTTGCGACTTCTACGCGTTCTTTCAAGTGAAGCATGAACTTATCTTTGGAACCTACGAGATAGGCGAATACATTACCAACAAGCAGTGCAATTTCTGGAGTGAAGTAGAAAGATCCAATATGCACCCAAGGCGCAAACAGAACGCCAACCAAAGTCGCAAAAATCAATCGTTCATTACGAATTTGCGGCGCCGTTAGCGGTTCAGTGAACATCACGAATGCGAAGAAGAAGAGTGGCGTCTCAATGAGCGACTTAGTGATAAGGATATTCAAATTGCTTCCTTTGAGAATTCCAGCGCCGATGATCGATACAAGTGCGGCGAATAAAAACATGAAAGCCATGTCAAAACGGCGAATCTTTTTTACGATCAACAACCCACCGATCAATACTGCTGGCAACATGACCGCTGATCCAATCCACCAACTTGCGGATTGATTGATAGTGAGTGCGGTCAATGCCACGGCAAACGCTGCAGGGTTAAAGATATGCTTTTTACGAATGGTGAAGATATACTTCGACGCCATCGCCCAAACCGATGCCCAACTCGCCATGATGAAATAGGAAAGATCAAAAGGGGATGTTGGTGGTGAGACAATCAACGCAAGAATAAGCGCCGTGATAAACACCGACTCCGTATTTGTCGGCGCCCAAAAGAAACGCGCGCTTAACTCATTCGCTGCCCAGTTTACGGCCACGAAAAAGAATACAGAAAACGCAAGTGCAAACGGATTAAATGGGAGCAAGCCAAATGCGCTGAGGACCACGGCGATAACAAGAAATAGTTCGAGCACATACAAAACAAGTTTGTACATGGTGACTTTGTTCAAGATGTTGTCGATGAATTTCAGCATATAGTTATGTATATTGTTCGAATCCGCTTGTCATGGTCGCGATCCCATCCCTATCGATCATGTATCCTTCAAAACCGGGCAATCCTTCAATAAATTCTATTCCTTTTCTTTTCATGGCGAATGCGGCTGTTGCGAATCGATCCGCTTCGTGGACATTTGGCCCAATCACGGTGAGGCTTACGATTTCATCTATGTGCTGGTCTTTCGCGAATGGATCGTAAATGTGTTGGCCTCGAATGTATGTTCCTGATGTAGCAACTCCACGATCTTCCAAGTGCATCACTTTGACTATTTCTGTTTGATCAAATGGATGTTTGATGCCGATGTCCCATCGTTTTCCTGAGACTTGTATGTCTCCACCAACGTCTACAAAAAATATGTTCATGCCCAATTTCTTCAGTAGTTTTGATGCTTCATAGATCGCCCAGCCTTTTACGATCCCTGATGGATCCAGACGGCCATTTCTATCCCGAATGTCAAAATATCCAGACGTGGCTTGTTTTGTTTCTTCACATAAATCAAAAATCAATCGCATCTCTTTGCTTGCTTCAGAAGCGGGGATGAGACCGTCATTAATTTTCGTGATTTCACTCGTTGTTTTATAGACACTAAATTGTTCATCAATTGATCGAAAGTAATCGAATACTTGATCCATGATTTCTTGTGTAACCGAAGTATCCTCGATCTCAACGGTGATCGGCATCCCCATGATGAGCTCGGTCTGCTTCATCTGATTATAGTTTTGCTTTTATGAGCGCAGCTGCGAGTGATTCTCGAAATGCGCCGCTGGTTGCAGAGGCTCCTGAAACAGTTGCGACGTTTGCGTTTTGCACTTTAATCGTTTCTGTTTTTAAGATCGGCATCGCGTAGTTGTTTATGCTGATCGAACGACCGCGATCCTGCGGGTGATCAAGGAAAATAACATTTGAAATCTTACCGCCAGAAATCACAACTTGAACCTGAACGTTTCCGTAAAAAGCATCCGCAATGGAGCCGTTATATGTTCCATCTTTATATTGACCAGTGGGTTTTGGGGTTGGAACAGGGGTTGGGACCGGTTTCGGAGTCGGTACTGGAACCGGCGTTGGGGTTGGTATCGGTGTTGGGGTTGGGGTTGGGGTTGGAATTGGAGTAGGAGCGGGTGTTGGTGTTGGAATTACAACTGGCGCTGGAGTCGGCACTGCAGGGATATCGATCGTGAGTGGATCCGTACCTGTCTGCCCCTGAACGACCACGGCAGGAACGGTTGCGACCGTATTCTGACTGTTTGGCTGCGTGAATATGACAAACGCGGCATAGGTGCCGATCAAAAGGAACGAAAAGATGAATTTCTTCATAAATCAGGATTATTCTAACATCCAATTGGGATGTTTACTAACGTATTACGCAGGCGTGCGAAATTCATTTCATTATGATATACATCACCGCGTCACTACACACATGGAATTCTTCACTCGACCTGTTGCAGCGGGGGCAATCATGGCCTCTGGTAATGAACTATCAGAACTCATTACGGACCTTGCAGAATTGCCAAAAGCTCAAACGATCGTAGAATTCGGTCCAGGAACTGGCGTCTTCACGAAAGAGATCATCCGAAAGATGAGTGCAGATGCCTTGCTCATTTCCATAGAAAAGGATGGGCAATTTATCGAACGTCTCAAAACTGAATTTCCAAACGTTAGGTTTTATCATGACGCAGCTTCAAGCATCACAAAGCATTTGCAAGACAACGAACTAGCGACTTGTGATCGAATCGTCTCCGGACTTCCATGGTCGATATTTAGCGAACAAATACAAACCGAGACTTTGAAAGCGGCATACGATTCATTAGTCCCTGGAGGGATGTTTCTCACGTTCGCATACATTCACAGCCAATTTCTTCCTGATGGTATTCGTTTTAAACGTCTACTCAAGCGCACCTTTAAAGAAGTTCATCGTTCACGAATCGCTTGGAAGAATGTACCACCTGCGTTTGTGTACGTGTGTAAAAAATAGAATCTTACATAAAACAACACCCGCGTTTCGGCGGGTGTTGTTTTATGGCGGAGAGGGTGAGATTCGAACTCACGGTACGGTTTCCCGTACGACGGATTTCAAGTCCGTTGCTTTAGACCACTCAGCCACCTCTCCAGCGACGAAATATTAAGTGTTATTACGGCATTTGTCGAGTCCTTGCTTTTGCTTGAAAACGCCAGTAAGATAGCCCCGCTTTAGCCACGGAGAGGTACCCAAGAGGCTGAAGGGGGGAGATTGCTAATCTCCTAGGGGATCAAAAGTCCCGCGAGGGTTCGAATCCCTCCCTCTCCGCCATGAATCATGCCGACCCAAATTGGGTCGGTATTTTCGATCATATTTCGCACTATTTCTTTTACTGAAGTGACTTGGATGATATCTTTTATCTGTGTGTCACCTAGCAATAAGAATGCAATTTATAAGTATTAAATAACCCCTGCCACCCAATTAATTTTTATGAATGAAAAAATAGTATACGCAGAATTATTAAAACCATCATGGGCTCCGCCAAGCTGGGTTTTTGGACCAGTGTGGACGGTTTTATATGCGATTATCGCGGTCTCTTTCGGTACGGTGTTTTACAAGGCATTTACTAAGCAGATCCCGTGGATCGTGGCACTACCTTTTGCGCTCAACCTACTTTTCAATTTCGCTTTCACACCAATACAATTCCGTTTGGTAAATAATTTCCTCGCATCAATCGACATCCTGCTCGTCGTCGGCACGCTCGTTTGGGCACTCTATGCGGTTTGGCACAATGTGCCCGAGCTCCGCTGGACTGTGTATGCCAACATTCCATACTTACTCTGGGGAGCATTCGCAACTTGTGTGCAATTAACCATAACGTATTTGAATAGATAGCTTATGCGCGTATGGGACATACATCCAAAACATTTGTGCCGGAAGCATTTGCTGGCTGAACACAGAGAGCTTCACGGACTTTGGAATATTTTAACCAAACACAAAGGTAAAGGTGGGTATTCGAGGCATCCGGAAACTTTGCGCTGGGTGGGCAAACAAAAAGCACTATACAATCGGCACGAAGCATTGGTGAAAGAATTTTCTCGCCGAGAGTATCAGCACCACACCCCGCTTGATAAAAGATTTGCCACTGGTATTGGTAGTCAAAATATATTCATCAACACCATTGCAGACCAAAAAATAATTTTAAAACAGAAACCTTGCGAATGTCCTTTACACATGTAGGGAGCAACATCCGCCATCGCACAAACCGACCCATGTGGGTCGGTTTTGCTATACTCCTTTTATATGAACCAGCTCATTGAAGCTTTTGGTTGGTACGGAACCGTTGCGATTGTAACCGCATACGCACTTGTCAGTTTTTCCTACATAGAACCGACAAGCTTGATTTATCAGTTGCTAAACATCACGGGCGCCTTAGGGATTGTGACGATTTCTTTTCACAAGAAAACATATCAACCTGGTGTGCTGAACATCATCTGGACCGTGATCGCCTTGATCGCTATCGTGAAGTCATTCATCTAAACACTATGTCCTCCAGCAAAAAGACCGCAAAGATCTCGCTAATCGTTGGTTTGCTTGCGCTTGTCGGCATCTTCATTCCGAGTTTGATGGGAATCGATGGATTCGATGGCGGTTTTGCGATTTCAGCAGTATGCGTATTGGTATCGCTAACGGCATTTGTGACCGCGATTGTGTACTGGGTGATGGCAAAAGGCGAAAAACGCATTCAAACTGGCGATGCGCTCGTTCATTGGACATACACCGATGAAGAGTGGAACAAATATGTTGAGGTTGAGAAACTTGCAGACGCTTCATCAAAAACAACCATTTTGAAGATTATCATTGGTTTCTGTGTTTTGTTTGCCATTATTTTTTATATTGCCGATCCAGAGAGCGGAAAATTTGTCGCGATGATGATGGCCGGACTTGCCATACTCATGACATTCGTCGCTATCATGTCTATCCGTTCAACCAAGAAATTCTTGAAGACAAAAGCAGAAACATACATTTCAAGAGATGGAATTTTGTTTGGAGACAAATTCTGCACATGGACTATGGCTGGTACAAAACTTGAAAAGATCACGCTTCATGAAACAACCGACCCAGCTATTGTCGATTTTGACTACTCCATTTTCATGCCAAGACAGGGGAGACAACATCACAATATCCGTGTTCCAGTGCCAAATTCCGAACGTAAGGCTGTACGAAGTATGCTCGGTGAGATTGGGGCGGAAGTATTTGAATTATAATTTCCTGTGATATAATCGATCATAGTAAATTATGATCATTCGAGATGTATATCATCCACGTGTCGAGACCGTGCTCGAGTCTCAAAGTATCGAGGCGGTGCTTAAACACATGGTCAGGCACTCATTCAATGGGTTTGTGGTCATTAATGACCACAAAAAAGCTGTAGGTGTCATTTCAATTCAAGACATTGCCGCCGCAGTTGTGCCTCATCAGTTTCAAGATAACGTTTCCATGGCGTCCGCTATGTATCGAAAAGGATTCTTCCATCAGGAGTGTATACGAGTGAAGCATCTAAAAGCTAAGGATGTGATGCGCACAGATTACATTTCTGTTGATCTGAAAACGAGTATCATGGCAGTTGCCTCCGATTTCTTAAAAAATGATTTGTATATTGTTCCTGTTATTGAAAAAGGCAAACTCGTAGGAATCGTCACGCGAACAGAGATTAAAAAGGCGCTCGTTGAAGCAATGGGAAAATCAGAAGCCTCATATGAATGAAGTTAATCTTTCGATATTTTCTTTTATCTCGCTGATCGTATTAAGCGTCGTTTACTATTTCTTAATCTCAGAAAAATTAAATAAAGTACTTGTGGCAATGTATGGGGCTGTGTTTCTCATATTCATGCAAGTATTTCGAGACGCGACGCATACGTCTCAAGAAAATGCTTTGCTATTCGTTAGCAAAAATCTTGATGTGCTCGGATTTGTTATTGGCATGATGATATTAGTCGGTATCGTTCGAGAATCAGGCATCTTTGAAGCAGCGGCGCTCAGTCTCGTGAAGTTAGTACAAGGGAGACCTCGACTTCTCTTGATCGCTCTCGCATATCTCACCATGGTCATGACGGTGTTTCTATCAAACATCCCAACCATGCTTATTTTGGCACCAATATTATTCGTGCTCATCCGTGAATTAAAACTCCCTTTTCTCCCGTATTTACTTACCGTCGTCACGTTTGCGAATATCTCCGGCTCCATGACACCGATTTCCGATCCAACGACTTACTATCAAGCGAAAACAGTTGGTCTTGGTTTTATGGAAGTGGTTACAAATTCTGGCTTGATTGCACTCGCCGTTTCCGTCGTAACGATTCTATTCGTCTTGGTGGTCTTTCATAAACAGCTATCGGCCGTTCATGTCTCAAAGAAGGATGTTGCTGCCTTCAAGCCAATGTCTGCGATTCGCAACAAACGAACTCTTGCAATTGGTTTGCCGTTACTTGTGGGTGCTATTCTCCTCATGACGCTTAAAGAGTGGATATTTACTCTTACAGGTGCCACTCTTGATAATGCAACCATTACATTAACAGCTGGATTCTTTGCCATGTTCATCTTTCATCGGGAACCAAAAAAGATCTTTAGTGAATTGATCGACTGGGAGACTGTATTCTTCTTTCTTGGGTTATTCGTGGTTGTTGGAGCGTTAGAATTTACGCATGTTGTTCCATTCTTCGCTCAAACCTTAATTTCATGGACCGGTGGATCCATGACATGGCTTCTAGCGATCGTTTCCATGGGATCAGGCGTGCTCTCGACGTTTATCGATAACGTTCCTTATAACATTACGATGGTTGGAGCTATTCAAGAAATGGCGAAAACGGGCATTGTGGTCTATCCACTTTGGTGGGCCTTAAACCTCGGCACTTCGATTGGTGGTGCAGGATCTCCGATTGGAGCGGCTTGCAACGTCATCGCATTCAGCCAAGCAGAGAAGGAAAATATTCACGTTCCATTTTTTAAGTATCTTGCTTACGGTTTACCACTCGTTTTGATTAATAGTTTTACTGCATTCATTATTCTTGTCTTGAAATACCATGCATAAAAAAGACCCTGGGATCAGATTGATCCCAGGGTTACTTGCGACGATCTAGTGTTTCTCGTATGGCGACTGCGATGTCCTGGATCGTGAATGGCTTTTGCAGGAAGCGAGCATCTCGCCTCGACTGTTTTTCTTTTTCCGTAAAACTCTCTTGAGAGTATCCGGACATGTAGACCGTGGGGATTTTGAGATGAGCGGACAGTTCAAATCCGTTCATACCAGGCATCACCACATCCGTCATGAGAAGATCGATGTTGGAATGGCTTTCGAAGAATTGAATTCCTTCTTGAGCCGATGACACCACATGCGGCGTATATCCGAGTCGCACCAGCATCCTTCTAACCAGGATCTGGATACTTTGCGTGTCTTCGACGACCAAGATCGTCTCCGTACCCCCTGGGTACGATGGTATCTGAAAATCTTCCCCGTCTTTCGACATGTGTTCGTGACGTGGAAGGTAGACCTTGAACGTCGTCCCTTGGCCCTTGATGCTCGTCACTTCGATAAAACCATTGTTCCGATACACGATGTCGTGAACGATGGCGAGCCCTAGGCCAGTGCCCTTGTCAACGTTTTTCGTGGTGTAGAACGGCTCGAAGATGTGTTGCAGTGTTTCGACATCCATCCCGCAACCATCATCGCTCACGGAAAGCCATACATACCCACCAGGAGTGATGTTCGTATGCATTGGTGCCACGGGCGCACTCATCACACGGACACCGGTAGCAATCACCACATGTCCTGATTGAGAGATCGCATCTCTCGCGTTGATGCAGAGGTTTATGATGGTCTGATCAATTTGAATTGGGTCAATACTCACGAGTAGTTGGCTCGGAATTGGCTTCCAATTCAAATGGATGGATTCGCCCAAGAGCTTTTGTAGCATCTTGAGCGTGCTGGTAATTGACTCATTCAAGTCCATCACCTTCGGTACGAGCTGCTGCTTGCGTGTGAACACAAGCAGTTGTCGCGAAATGTCAGCTGCGCGACTTGCGGCTGTCCGTATCTGATTCAAATCCTCTTGAAGCATGGACTTATCTGGGTCCTCGAGCGCGAGCTCGGTATGACCCAGTATGACTGCAAGCATATTGTTGAAGTCGTGAGCAACGCTGCCCGCGAGCTTCCCCAACAGCTCCAGCTTTTGTGAATGTGCAAGTTCAGCATGCAATCTCACGCTTTCGCGTTTGGTTTGAACGCGTTCCGTGATATCGCGAATGAAAACGACCATCCTTCCACCTTCGATATCAGCATACTGGATGCTGCTTTCAATATCGAAAATAGAGCCGTCTTTCCCTCGATGCTTGGTCTCAAAACGAGCCGCACCACGTTCTTTGATCTGCCAAGTTCTCTCGACGATCTCGAGACTCGACTCAATCGCTTCGAAGGAGCCGATGGTCATGCCGATCAGTTCCTGGCGCGTGTACCCGCTCATGCGGCTATAGGCCTCATTCGCGTCCACGATCCGCCCCTCCATATCGACCAGCCAAAATCCGTCCATGACCGATGCGAGAACCTTGCGGTACCGTGTTTCTCGAATACACGGGATACCAGCCGTATGTTCACACTCAGCAATCTCTTCATCCGATTTTACAACCTTCATCTTCACCTCCTCTCTTTTGCCCTCGCAGATAATACTTAAATACAATCATTGTCAAGATCAATCCCAACCGTATTTGCGGATAAACCACGTCTTAATAATCTGGGTCAAAATAAAATACGTAACAAGGAATAACGCGAGATAACCCCAGAAAAGTAATGGAAGCGGAGTAAATCCTAGAGTTCCCGCCACAGGAGAGTAGGGAAGCCAGGCAGCTATGGAACAGACAATCAAGGTTCCTAGGGTAAGTGGCACACTCGCACGGCTCTGAAAGAACGGGATTTTATTCGTTCTAATCACGTGAATGACCAGGGTTTGCGTGAAGATCGACTCGACAAACCACCCCGTGTGAAAGAGCGCTGGGTTCATCCAGCTATTAAAGACATACAACATGAGAAAGAACGTCGCATAGTCATACAGTGAGCTAACTGGCCCAATCCAGAAGATGAACTGGCGGATTCGATCGATTTTCCACTGACGTGGTTTTGCGAGATATTCTTTATCAACTTTGTCTGTTGGGATGCCTAACTGCGACAAGTCATACATGAGATTGTTTGTGATGACCTGCAGAGGAAGCATTGGTAAAAATGGCAAGAAGATACTTCCCCCCACAATACTGAACATGTTTCCAAAATTCGAACTCGCTGTCATCTTGATGTACTTCACGATATTGCCGAAAGCACGACGACCTTCCACCACGCCATCTTTCAAAACCATCAAACTCGATTCAAGCAAAATAATGTCCGACGACTCTTTCGCGATATCAACGGCCCCATTAACGGAAATTCCTACATCGGCGGCTTTGAGAGCGGGTGCATCATTAATTCCGTCGCCCATAAAGCCTACTACGTGACCCTTGCTCTTAAGCGCTCGAATGATTCGCTCTTTGTGTGAAGGTTCAAGCTTGCTGAATACCGTTACTCGTTCCGTTGCGAGAGCGAGGGTCGCGTCGTCCATATCTTCAATGTCACTGCCCAAAAGCATCCCTTCCACCGAGAGCCCCACCTCTGAGCAGACTTTCCGCGTTACTAACTCATTATCACCGGTAAGCACCTTTACCATCACCCCATGTGCTGCAAGCTCAGCTACCGCCTTTGAAGCCGAGGCTTTTGGCGGATCAAGAAATGCAAGAAAACCGATGAGTGTCATTTCTGACTCATCAGTATTCTCATACATCGTTTTTGCATGGCTTAGCTTTTTTGTTGCAATGGCGATTAATCGAAACCCATCTTTACTAAGTTTGGTTACCAGATCTTCCTTATGTGTGTGATGATGCTTTTCCAAACTCACCACCTTACCTTCAGAGACGACGTTATTGCATTGTGCGAGCACTTCTTCAACTGCTCCCTTGCAAATCAAAAGATGACCACCATCAACGCCTTCAACCACAACCGACATGCGGCGACGTTGAAAATCAAAAGGAAGTTCATCAATTTTTTTATACTGTTTAACTAATCCCTGACAATTTATTCCTTCGTGCTTCACAACCGCATCGTCAAGCAAATTCACCAACCCCGTCTGATAGCAACTATTGATATAGGCTAAATCCAGTAGCGGCGAGCTTTCTTTGCCATCAATATCCACGTGGCGAATGAGCACAACGCGGCCTTCGGTAAGGGTACCGGTTTTATCCGTGCAAAGAACATCCATGGCACCAAAATCCTGAATCGCATTCAAACGTTTTACAATAACCTTTTTGCGCGACATTTCGAGTGCACCTTTTGAAAGATTGACCGTAACGATCATCGGCAGCATCTCTGGAGTCAAACCAACCGCCACCGCAAGAGCAAATAAGAATGCCTGCAACCAATCTCCCTTCGCGAAACCGTTAATAAGAAAAACCGCTGGAACCATCACACCAATGAATTTGAGAATGAGCCACGTATAACGATCGACTCCGCGGTCAAAGCTCGTTGGACCCTCGGCTTGGGCGGCGAGATCGGTAGCGATCACACCAAATTTAGTCGTTGCACCCGTTCCGATCACGACCGCTGTGGCTGTTCCGCTACTTACGTTCGTTCCCATGAAACACACGTTTGGTAAATCCAATACATTTTTTGTGACGGCAGTAACACGATCTGATTGTTTTTCAACAGGGAGAGATTCTCCCGTAAGACTCGCCTGATCGATATAGAGATTGCGCGAGGAAATGAGTCGCACGTCCGCAGGAACCATGTCGCCAGCTGAAAGATGAATGATATCTCCAGGGGCAATACATCGAAGAGAAATATCATGCACTCTCCCATTTCGCATGACTTTCACGGTTGTACGCGTGAGTGCTTTCAAGTGTTCGGCAGCTTTATCAGCGCGCATGTCTTGAATAAACCGAAGCGTGATACTCATCACCAACATGAAACAAATCAAAACTGTTGCCTTGAGATCACCTGTTAATGCAGAGATACAACCGATAACGAGCAACAACACGCTCAAAGGATCATTCGCATTCTTCAACAAGAAATGATACCAAAGCTGTTTATGTTCTGAAGCGATCTCATTATGACCATACAGATCCAGTCTTCGACGCGCTTCGTTGTGAGAGAGGCCTTCGTTTGTTACCTCAAGCGAGGCAAGCACCTTTGAAGCTTCTTGTGTTGCGGCATACGAAATCTCAACTCCATTGAGCGACTTTTTATAAAGGGACATCTCACGTTTCATAGAGTGAAGATACCATATTTACAGGGGATCTTGCCAGAGAGTATCCATTAGATTATAGTAGAGTTGCTGTTGTTTGAAAGGAGGTACGCATGAATATCGGGTTGGATTTCGACGGCGTAATCGCCGACGGAGACCGCCTGAAGTCAGCGGTTCTCCTTGATCAATACGGCATTCACATCCCGCCAGAACTCTGCAAACGAAAGTTTGCCGTTCAACGTGGGTATGTGAGTGAGGAAGTATACGAAGACGTCCTACGCAGAGTATTCGAAGACGAATACATGCACTCCCAGATTGTGCCGATACCTGGGGCCGTGGATGGAATTCGTGAACTGATGGATAAAGGCTTCTTTCCGCGCATTGTCACGGCAAGAGGACCAGCCGCTGGGCAACACGTTGCCCCATGGCTCCGTCAGCACGGATTAGATCTACCGGTCACTTGCGTTGGTCGATATGGACTAAAAACAGAAGCCTGCAAAGGCTTGGGAGCATTCGTGGATGATAATCTCATCCACCTCCTTCCGCTCAAAGACAAGGTTCCACGGCTCTTTCTCTTTGGATCCAGACTGGAAACGAGACCCACCTGGACTCCGAATGGCATCAAGCGCGTTGCGCGTTGGACTCACCTCCAGCCACGATTCCGCAAGTATGCCCGTGTTGCATGACCCACTTTTCCCCCTACGCTCTGGTGAGCTTCGGAGGACAGAGTGGGATTTTCATCTAGGAAACTTGACAGAGAAATACAAAAAATATAATCTAAAATTCTTCTAGAATAATATTTACCCACTCTATATTATGGCTACGATCAAGAAACCAAAGTACAACACAGGAAAGATTGCCAGCAATATTAAGAAGCATCGCGCCAAGCACGAGTTGTCCCGCGAAGAGCTCGCCAAGAAGGCGAAAGTAAACTACAACACGATTATCAAGCTTGAATCGGGTGCGAACAAGAACCCAACGATCAAGACCATTCTCGGAATTTGCACGGTGTTCGGCTGCGTCATCGAAGAGGTTATTACCTAATACTCACATCAAACGGGGACAGGCCCCGTTTTTTGTTTCATACTATTCCTATGCTCAATCCAGGATCACGCGCACCAAATTTCACCTTGCCCGATCAAGAGGGGAAAATGCACACGCTCTCCGACTTAAAAGGGAAGTGGGTATTGTTGTATTTTTATCCGAAAGACAGCACACCGGGCTGCACAAAAGAAGCTTGCACGATTCGTGATCATTACGATTCATTTAAGGACATGGGAATCACCGTGCTTGGCGTAAGTACTGATTCCGTCCGAAGCCACGCGAAATTTGTTGAAAAATACACGCTTCCATTCACATTGCTTGCTGATGAGGATAAGACCGTCGTAGCTTCGTACGAAGTTTGGTCGAAGAAGAAGTTTATGGGTCGGGAATATATGGGAGTACTACGCGTCAGCTATCTGATTGATCCAATGGGAAAAATCGCAAAAGTATATGAAGAGGTAAAACCAGCAGATCACGCAGAAGAAGTACTTCGAGACACCAAAGAATTGATCTAGGTGTGATATAATAGAGAGGTATGAACTCTTTTCCTCAAGAGGTGGAAGACGCGATTGCTAAAAGTCAGGATGCTTTCGTCTGGGAAGCTCCCTCCTACTTGAAGTTTGAACGAGGTCCAAGTTGGTATTTCATCATGACCTTGTCTGCGATTGCGCTCATGGCATTTGCTGTTTGGACCGCGAACTTCATGTTCGCGTTCATCATCTTGCTCATGGCTATTCTGTTACTGCTCGTTGGGAACAAAGATCCTGAAAAAATCTTGGTACAGGTAGGGGATAATGGCATTGTTTGGAACGGAAAACTTATGCTTTTCAAGGATCTGGACCGGTTTGGCATCGTCTACCAACCTCCTATGTCTAAGGTCTTGTATATCGAGTCAAGAAGCATGGTAATTCCTCGTATGCGTGTGGAATTAGAGGATCAGGACCCAATTGCATTGCGTAACCATCTTCGCCAATACGTACAGGAGAACCTAGACTTGCAAAATGAGTATTTCTCTGATATCGTGGCGCGGCTATTAAGAATATAGTTTTCCGCGGCCGTAGCTTCCGCCTATGCTTTTGCTTCGGCGGACAGGCAGCTGGATAGAGCGTCCCGACGTACGTCGGGAAGGTCAGACGTTCGAAATACCCAAACATGCGGCCGTAGCTCAGCTGGATAGAGCGCTTCCCTGCGAAGGAAGAGGTCAGACGTTCGAATCGTCTCGGCCGCACCATGAAAAACGCCCCGTTATGGGGCGTTTTTCTTATGTGATAGGATCCAACCATGCTCCTCTGGGACGAACCAATCTCCTTTATCAAAGGCGCGACTCCCTCAGTCCGAAAGGCATGGGAAACGCTTGGAATCCGCACGATCGGGGATCTTTTGACGACCATCCCACGCCGATACGATGATTACTCGAAAATCACGGAAATCAAGAACGCCATAAACGGCGACACGGTAACGGTGCGTGGAAAAGTAGTGAAATGCGCAAAATTGCCAAGCTTTCGAAAACGCATTCAAATATTTCGTCTTACTATTGAAGATGCGACTGGCAAAATCGCCACAAATTTCTTTAATCAGCCTTGGGTTCTGGAAGAATTGAAAGAGGGTCGTGAGATTTTTCTATCTGGAAAAGTGCGTTTTGATGCACGCTTTGGGAAAGCGATCATGAATCCGCTATGGGAACCATCTGATCGAGAAACAATCGCTGCTGGAAAACTTGCACCAGTTTATGGTCTTACGGGAACGCTTGTTCAGAAAACTTATCGCCGTCTTTTACAGTACACACTTGAAAATCTTTCATCTTCAAGTATCGGACTTGATACTGAGATCGAGGCGCAAGATTATGTTGCCGCGCTCAAAAAAGTCCATCAGCCAGAAACAATTCAGGAATCAGAAGATGGAAGACGTGTGTTGGCGTATCATGAAATGTTGGCCTATCAAGTTGCATTGCGTGCGGCACGACATGATGCGAACACGCATGGAGCTCCTACTGTTTCATTTAACGAACGTTTTGCAAAATCATTTGTCGAAAATTTACCTTTCCCACTCACAGGAGACCAAAAACGTGCTTCTTGGGCATGTTTAAAAGACATGGAAGCAACAAAACCCATGCGAAGGCTATTGCAGGGAGATGTTGGCTCTGGAAAAACCGCTGTCGCAGGATTTTTGATGGCGCACGTTCAACAGGCTGGCGCCTCTGCCGCTTTTCTCGCGCCAACGGATATTCTCGCCAGACAACATGCAGCAAGTTTAAAACGCTTGTATGGTCAAAAACCGATTCCTCTCTATCTCGTCACCCGCACAGAAAAAACTGAAGGCTGGAATGACGCAGTGAAACAGGGGAATGCGATCTTTGTTGGAACCCATGCATTGCTTGAACCAGGTCGCCTTCCATCTGATTTGGCTTTAGCTGTTGTGGATGAGCAGCATCGCTTTGGCGTAGATCAGCGCGACGCAATGATAACAGCCGTCCGAACCGATGGCCGCGTCCCACATCTTCTTAGCATGACGGCCACGCCAATTCCGCGTTCTCTCGCTTTGGTTTTGTACGGTGATTTGGATGTTTCGGTGATTCTTGAAAAACCAGCTGGTCGTCTCCCAATCAAAACTCGCGTATGCCATGGACGCGGCAGAGAAGACGCGTACGAAGCCATGCGACAGGCCGTAAAGCGCGGAGAGCGCGTATTTATCGTGTGTCCGCTGATTGATCCATCGGATGCGCTTGGCGTGTCTAGCGTGACAGAACAAGCGAAAATTCTTGCGAAGGAACCATTGTCCGGCATCAATATAGGTATTCTACACGGCAAAATGAAACCGAAAGAAAAGGAAGAAGCTATGCAAGCATTTGTCGATGGCATGACGCCAGTTCTTGTCTCTACAACGGTTATCGAGGTTGGCGTAGACGTACCTTTAGCGACCGTAATCGGCATCGAGGGTGCCGAACGATTTGGACTCGCACAGCTTCATCAGTTACGTGGTCGTGTGGGACGTTCGCATCTCCCAAGCCAATGCTTTTTAATGACAGATATGGAAGGCGAACCGTATCAACGTCTAAAGTTACTTGAAACGCTTGATGATGGATTTAGACTTGCCGAAGAAGACTTAAAACGACGCGGAAGCGGAAATCTATTCGGCACACAACAAAGCGGTGAACTCGGATTACGCATGACGCGACTGACAGACACCGATATTTTCTCAAGAGCTCAACAAGAAGCCGAACGCATCACAAAACAAGACCCTGAGCTTGAAACGCATCCGTATTTAAAGAAGACAATTGAAACGCTGCGTGTTACCTCGCACCAGGAGTAAACAACACCGGGACCATAACTCCTCCGGTCCTGGGCCCACACTCCGAACCGAGGCCCCCACTCCGAACCGAGGAACATAACTCCTCCGGCTCCTCTTGTACTCAAGAGGAGTGCAATATGATTGAAAGGTATGCCTCCCTCTTGAGTACAAGAGGGAACGAGGGAGTTAATCGGTGGTACGTGTGAGTTAATCGGCGGTACACGTGAGTTAATCGGAAAGGGACGTGGGAGTTAATCCCCTGGGCGAGGGAGTTAATCGGGGATTCATTATCGGTTAGGTGCAATTGCTTGAATCGCCTCACGCAATGTTTTGCAAGTAATAATCCGCATTCCTGGGATTGTTTTTGGGAGATCCTTTTGCGATGGGATGATCGCCGTATCAAAGCCCATGCGAAGTGCTTCTTTCAGACGAGATTCTGTGCGTCCGATCGGTCTAAGTTCACCTGCAAGACCCACCTCACCCCAAGCAACATACGAAGCGGGGATTGCGATATCTGATTTTGCTGAAGCGAGCGCAAGACACACGGCAAGATCAACAGACGTGTCTTTTGCTTCCATCCCTCCAACAGTATTCACGAAGGCATCTTGGTCACCAAAACCAAGTCCAGCACGACGACCAAGAACCGCAAGCAATAAAGATGTGCGGTTTAGATCAACCCCGGAAACGCGTCGCAAAGGCGTGCCATATCCTGCGGAGGTCACAAGCGCCTGAAGCTCAACCAAGATCGCGCGCGAACCTTCGATCAGACAACTCACAATCGTGCCTGATGCACCGACCGGGCGATCTGCGAGCAAGGCCGCTGAAGGGTCTAAAACCTCTTCTAATCCATTTTCATTCATCGCGAGGAGAGCGGTCTCATCTGTTGTCCCAAAGCGATGTTTGGTGACAAACAATAATCGAAACGTTTGTGTACGATCGCCAGTCATCATCAGGACCGTATCAACCAAATGTTCTAACAAACGCGGACCAGCGAGATCTCCATCTTTCGTTACTTGACCGACAAGAATAACGGAGGATTGATTCCGTTTCGCGGCTTCACTGACCGTAGCCGCAGAGGCTTTTACTTGATTTACGTTTCCAGGTTCACCCGGAATATCATTCAATCGAAGCGTTTGGACGGAATCGATAATCGTAAGATCGGGTTTTTCGATAGAGATCGTCGCGGCGATGATCGCCGCATCGGTTTCATCCAAAAAATGAAGCGTAGGCGGCAGAACAGGGGACAAGCGTTTCAAGCGAAGTGAAACTTGCGCAGGAGATTCTTCACCTGTGACATACATCACACGCTTTCCATCTTGCGCGATTCGTAAAGCGAGTTGTGCAAGCAGAGTCGATTTTCCAATGCCTGGCTCACCACCAACCAATGTAACGGAACCGGGCACAAGGCCACCAGAAAGCACTCGATCCCATACCGCCAAACCCGTTGGGATGCGGTCGGCTTTTGAGGTGGCTGTAAGATTTTTGAATGATTCGGTTTTACCTGCCTTTCCAACTGCATGTAGGGGCGACGCATGCGTCGCCCCAATGCGTGATGCCGTCGGATCCTGTGCAATCGAACCCCATGTCGAACACTCCGAGCATCTTCCTGCCCATTTAGAAGACTGCGCTCCACATTTGGAGCATTCAAATACCTGAGCAGGAGGTTTCATGTGACGAGCCTACAAGACGGGAAAGATGGTGTACAAGAACTATGGGCAATTCGCTCCCTGACGTGCAGCATTAAAATTATAATTCCCAGGACATGAACGATAATCAATCGCTCTCGTTTCTCGTGTTTGGCCTACAGGAATCGTCGCCGTTCCAATTGCCCAACCCGCATTACAAGCTCTTGTTGGATGATTAGATGCTAACTCAAAGTGCCACCATTCATTCGGAATCCTACAAAATCCTGCCTCTTTCATGGCTTGTTCGAGAATTAGTTGGCAAGGTGCAAACATGCCAAATTGTCCATTTGAAGCACCATCACACCAGATATCTGCGGCCAACCCACGTCCATGTCCATTGTAACTGTTCGTACCTGCAAGAGACCCTAAACGATCAACAAAAGGCTGAATTTGAGCATCGGAATACACTCTCGTATCCTGTTGTGGCAAATTTCGAACCATATTCGCAAGAGTCGGATCAGCGAAAGTCCAGCGACCATCAGGACCGTGAATAGTCATAGCCGCCGGAAGCGGAGATCCTGTAGCCACAATGCATGTCACACGATTAAGACAACGCTTAAGCCAAAAAGATAAACTCAAACCAGCAGGGCGATAGGCTCCACCAACAATACGACGCCAACTCGTGTTTGTGCCACGCAATCTACAAAATATTTCACCAGCTCTAGTCAGAGGTCCAATCATTGAAGGATCGGCAGGGGTATTCAGGTGAAAACAAGGAGTATCTAATCGTTGAAATGAAGCGACATCTACAGTAACAAATCCTCCTCCCGTTGATGCGCCAGCAGCAGCCGCAGGTTCAGGAGCAAGCAATTCTGATTCAAGCGATTCCATATCATAATCACTCACGCCTGCTACAAACGAAAGCTTCAAAACTGATAAATCTAAGGTCGCTGGGTTTACCGTATCTAAAATCATGTAAGCCCCAAGGACAAGCAACATCCCAGCGAGAGCATCAATAATAATCGTCTTTCCTGTTTTTACATCCCCAAGACTCGAGCCGACTAGATAACGAAACCCTCCATACACAACCATTACGATCGCTATGATTAATACAATGCCTACCATGTAACGATACACTCCATTCACATACTCGGCGAGATAAGGAACCGCTACAATTTCACCGTCTTTCGTAGAGGGAGAGAGTGTTACACCTGGAATCTGTACACCTAATTTCGGAACAATGGCAACAAACGGTGTTTCTGTCGTAGCCGTCCCACCACTTACCGGCGTAGAGCTAACCGTACACACTTTTCCGGTGCCCGTAGTCGCGGTCGTGCATGCACTTCCGCTTTTGCATTGCGCGTCTTCGGTACATACTTGTCCATCAATCAAATGACATGCAGAGGAAATGCATACATAGGTATGATCGACAGGACACGTACGACCTGTGGCACAGCTCGGCAAAGTCGTTCCTGAACCCGTGGCAAGCGGGGAGCTACTTGGAACGCACACTTCATGTCCCGTGACGGACACGCAGCGATCCGTTCCCGTGCATCCGCCCGTACCGCCACTCGCAGACCGACACTCTCGATAACAAGCAGAGCCGCCAGAGATGCGCGCATCGGTTGCGCAGTAGTTTCCTGCCGCGCAATCTGTTGCCGTACAAGCCAAAACTGAAAGAGGCGAGAATAGCGCAAGTAAACCAACAAGACTGATAATAAGTCTCATATTACTGTCCGATTCGTGCCTTTAAGATTGCCCATCTCAAATCCGATGCGGTAATTTGACCAGAGAGAACCGACTTTCCAATGAAAAAAGTAGGAGCATTCGTTAAATGATTCGCACGCGCCTCATCCACGTCTTGTTGAACCGCAGAAGCGAACACACCAGATGAAATACAATCATCAAAATTTGCCGTATTTAATCCTAGTTTCTGGGCGATAAGATTAATCATTTCATTATCTAGTCTTGGTGATGTGATGAGAGCGTCATGCATTTCCCAAAAATGCCCCTGTTCGCCCGCGCAACGACCAGCTGCTGCGGACAGCATCCCGAGTGGCGAGTCTGAAATCGCTGGAAAATCACGCCATACATGACGAATATCTTTATTATCAAGCAGAACACTTCGTAATTCTGGTTCAGCCGCACGGCTGTAGATGCTTGAAAAATCAGCGTATTCCGTTATAACAAGTGCATCTTTACTCGCGGATCCTCTCGCTGGGTCTGAAGCACGAGGCGCTGGTTGCGTGGGTACAATAACAGCCGCAGGTTGAATGGCGGGTGGCTTACCGGTTTCAAATGTCTTCACGTCGCGATAAATAAAACTCCACACAAGTAAAGCGCAAACAAGGCCAAAGAGCCCAAGAAGAAGATACAAAGCCTTACGACGATCCATACTTATTCGAGATTAAACCGCACGAGACGACCAGTGGTTGCGTCTGTGAATAGGGCAGTCTTTCCATCCGGCGTCACACTCATTGATTGCACGGAAGAGTTTCCAGCGGCCAAACCTAAATTCACTTTCGTTCCTGTTGTTAAATCAATCTTATATATCTCATCTGGAATATTTTGCGCTAAATCACGTTGTAAGCCAGCCCCGACTGGTAAATTAGTCGGAACGCCGCAAATAAGAACAGTCTCACCACTCCAGGAGCACTTATCAGCCCATGTATCAAGCCGAATATTTACACGGTTCGCATTCACGGAATCACCCTGAGCTCCACTCACCCAAATCGTTGGCTTATATTCATTCGCGCCAGAATATACACTGTACAAAAGGTTCTTTCCGCTCGGTGACCATTCAGGAATAAATCCACGACCTTCAACGACCAACCCCTTAAAGTTTTCATGATTTTGACCAATAAGCAGAATCTGTTCACGGTCAAAACCAAGCGGATCACCTGTATGAGAAAAGGCTACTACTTGATTATTTGGAGACCAGCTCACCTGAACCTTTGCCTGATTATCACCCAATGGTTCAAGAGCTTTTGCGCCACTCCCATCTGGGTTTGCGACAATTAAAAAGCGATTGTCCTCGTTATTTCCAACGCTCTTTGTGACGATCTGCGCATCACCAGGAGCAAACGCGAATCCTTCCCAGTGCTTAGGCAAGGTTACTTGTTTATCTGTTGCGAAATCATAAAAAATATTCGAACCATCTGGATACGTTAATACGGCCTTATCAGATTGCGCTGCCCAAGCGATTTCTTTTACATTAAAAAAAGCTTGATTCGAAAGGGGAGTTGCAACGCCATCCGCAGAATACCCATAAAACTTTCCATCTGCTGGATTATATCCACGCATATTTCCACCCGCAGACATTGAGGCCATTCTTGTTACAGTCTGTGTCACAATTTCTGAACGGACGATTGTGGGTACGCCAGTCGGAAGCGGTGGAATGGGTGTTGGGATAATTCCACCAACGGTCGGCAATCCAGTTGTTGATGTGCTCGGAGCACCACCTGGTTGACCTTTTCCAGGGCTTGGCAATCCACCGCCTGGAAGAGACGGAGAATTACTCACCGTGACTGGGGCAACTGCCGCAGATCGAAAGAATACCCAGTAAAGGCCAAAGCCTAAACCGAGCACCACGAGCATAAAGCCAGTTATCAACAAAGCACGACGTACATTTTCGCTCATACGCGAAACATCATACCATGTCCGATTAAGATGCCAGAAGAGTGATACCAAGAGCAGGAACAGCGACAATTGCTAAAGGCATAAACATCATGCCAATCATCAAACAGATGCCCAAAAATATGCACATCGGAACTAATATATCCGCGATAATAATGGTTACCGCTTCAAATGGATATTGCGCCGCAGGAAAAATCTTTCTCAGTAAACCATTCTTTTTTAGTTTCAAAGCCAACAGACGCATATTCATATTCAGCATGAGCGCCGCGAGCTCGAGGATTGCACCAATAACGGTTTCTGCCGTCGCAATACTCATAGAGGCATTAAATGCATCTGTTCCGCGTGAAATCATGCGCTTCACAGCCTCTGTTTGCGCCTGAAGGTCCTCCATCGACGAATCATCCTCCTCTTCACCCTTCTTTTTCTGTTGTTGTTGAGCGGCGGCCTGTTGCATCATGAATGCAGCGGCAAGACCGGCATTTCCGCCACCAAAATCCTGAGCTTCCGTCGGCCTCGATTCCATCTGTCGGTTCTTTTCTTTATTTTCAAATTCCGTCGAAGGTAAACCCGTACTATCTGGAAGAAACTGTTGTCCAGTCGCCGACGCTTGCTCTTGTTGTTTCCTGAACCGTTCATTTGAAGCGCCTCCTGGTCGATACACGTCATTTTCTTGATCCTGTTCTTCGGGTGAAGCTTGAGAGCCAAAATCATGTACTTCAGATCCGAACACTGGATTACTTGAGTCTTCAGAAAGCTGCCCCGCGCTTGCTGATCCAACTCCTTCAACAAAGCCCCCTTGTGTTGGAGATGATTGCGTATGAAACGCGACAGCATTTGCAAGCTCAAGTTGAGGCTTGAGCTGCTGTCGGACTCCGCCAGCCATCAAAGAACCTTCAGAAGATGATTGTGATGACGAAGAAGATGATGAAGACTTGCCCGTGGTGTTTGTAGCTCTACTTCGTACTGGAGTTGCACCAACCATAATCGTTTTCGATACAGCGACTGAACCGCCCCCAGCGCTTGATCGAGTCGATGGTTTCGCAGAGGTTGCGCCACGCGGAGACGATTTTGGAGACGCACCCGAAGCAACCATTCCAGCCGCTCTCAAATTCTCTAATTGAGGTGGGGAAAAATACTGATCTGGTGGACCAAATTCATTTGTGAGTTGCTCAACTCCTTCAGACGAACCCTTCATGATATTTGTCCGAAAAGCAGAACGAGCCGCAGAATCAACTTCCTCTTTAGGGAGGTTGAACTTTTTCATGATCGCAGCACCCTGCTGTACTGCACCAGAACTCATCGCACGTGTAGCTGATGCAGCGGCAGCCTGTTGCACAGGCCGACTCCTCATGACCGGCTCTGGAATGAGCTGCTGATCAATATACTTCAATGCTTCATCGCCCTTGCTGTTATTCAAAACAGAAACGAGTTGAGCTGATATTGCTTTCTGTTCTTGAGAAAGTACTGGTTCTGCACGTTGCGCTGTAAGTTGAGCACGAACTTCACGAATCGAAGGCTCAGACTCTCCTCCACCTACCGGGACAGTCGCAGAAATCTTCACAGAGGAAGATGAGGAAGATGCAGACGCTTTACCAACTGGAATTGTTTGCGAGATAACAACAGAGGCAGCTGCAGCGGCGACTGGAGCGGGGGATGAAGCCTTTGCTTGAATGGTGACTTCTTGTTCCTCTTCAGTTTCTACTTCGTTTATCGTCGGAATCTCAACCGCAAGGGACTCCTCAATCTCTTGCGCTGATTGCATCGCAGGCACTGCGATAGAGGCTTCTTTTTTTACGGTGCTTGTTTGTTGTTCACCAATCTGTTTTTCAACTTTTTCACGTATTTTTTTGGCTTTCTCGGCTCGTGCCTGTTCTGGGGTGATGCCACGAAAATGCGCCATCGCATCTTCAAAATCACTCTGCCCAACCACGCCGCCCTTTGCGGCTTCTTTTTCTGCTTCTTTTACAGCGGTCTCAATGCGAGCACGCTTTTCCAATTCTTCAGGTTTAAGTGTTTTATCGAGCTTTTCTTTTTTCTGTCGAGCTTTTTCTTTTGGTTCATCCTTAGCTACGCCTACCGCTTCACGTAACGTATCCAAACCTTTATTTGCATCTCTACCAACCAAACGAATATCTTGAATAGCCGTTTTCGGAACCCAAAATGTTCCCTTGTTTGGAATTACTATTTGAACTTCACCGCCATTACTCGTCGCGTCAAAAGAAACAATTCTTGCATTGGCACCAATATCTTCAGGAAGATGGATTACTTGTCCCAACGCAATACCAGCCGTCGAAAACTCATCACCTTGATGACGTACTGCGATAGGAATTTTGCGAGTGAGCGCCGCGGAGAGCTCTTTCTGACTCAACTTTCTATCCGGCTGTCCTTTTTTCGTGACGATAACACCTCCATCCGTAGAAGAAATAGTCCAGTACTGATGATTTCCGAGATCTAAAATCTCACCGAAATGAATATCCGGCTGCGCTGGTGCTGGGTTTGCGGGTTCCGGTTGAGGTGCGCTCAAGTCGGGTTGCGCCTGGTCGTCCATGCCCTCATCTTATCACGAAACCTTGAGCTTATCTTTAGTGACCTTCAGAAGTCCTGTGCGTTTCTTTGGATGTTCAATCAAAAATGCTGACAGTAAAGTGACAACTTCACGCTCTACAAGCCGACGTGCTGCACGGGCACCTTCTTCCGCAGGACGTGAGCGGCCCATGAGCCAATCCAATACATCATCACCAGCGCCTAATGCCACGCGTTGCGCTTCTTGCATGCGTTTTAAGATGATATCGAGCTCACGACGCAAAATAATGCGAAGCGCTTCATCACCAATCGGACGAAATACAACCACGCGATCAAGACGATTCAAAAGCTCAGGACGAAAACGCTCTTTCAGCTGTTCTTTTACTAATGATTCAAATCCAGAAGCCTCATTTCCAAATCCAAGCGTCGCGCGGTTCAGATATTCAGCACCGACATTTGAGGTAAGTACGATATAGGCGTGACGGAATGGAATCGCGCGGCCATTCGCATCCATGATCTGTCCATCTTCAAGGGCCTGAAGCAAAAGATGCTGCACATCCGTATGTGCTTTCTCAAATTCATCAAATAACAACACGGCATGCGGATGCTTGCGAATAGTGTCTGCCAAACGATTTCCTTCACGATATCCCACATACCCAGCAGGGGAACCAAGTAATTTTGAAACAGAGTGACCCTCTGCGAACTCACTCATGTCGAGTTTTACGAGCGCATCTTCTTTGCCGAATAATTCTTTGGCGAGTGCGCGTGCTAATTCGGTCTTTCCCGTTCCAGACGGACCAACAAACAAGAAACTCGCACGCGGACGTTTTGGATCATTCAAACCAAGACGCGCTTTGCGGACTGTTTCCGCTACAGCATTTACCGCCTCATCCTGCGCGAGCACCGCAAACGCGAGTCGTTCTTCCAGCTTACGAAGCTGATCACGCTCAACGGTCAAAATATCAGAAAGGGGAACACGCGAAAGACGAGAAATAACGCCCGCCACATCTTCAGGAGTAACCGTGATCGGCGTTGCCTCGCGTTTTTCTTTTACGGTGTTCAAAATCGAAACACGTTCTTCCTCAAGATGATCCAACTCTTTTTGGGCTTTTGCTGCATCATCAAGACGCTGTTCCTGTATTGCTTGCTCTTTACGGCCACGAATCACAGATGCGCCTATCTCAAGCGAGCGTAAACGCTCCATTTCTTCCTGCGATGAACGACGCGCACTTACGGACGCGGCAGCTTCATCAATCACATCAATTGCCTTATCTGGGAAATATCGATCTGTGAGATAGCGCTGCGCCAAACGAACGGCCGCATCTAACGTAGCTTCCGTGTAGATAACAGAATGATGCTCTTCATAACGCGATTTCACGCCCTCCAACATCAATCGAACTGTCACGAGATCAGGCTCTGTAATTTCAATTGGTTGATAACGACGTTCCAATGCGGCATCTGGTTCAATGTGTTTTTTGAATTCATTCCAAGTCGTTGCACCGATACAACGAATCTCCCCGCGAGCCAAAGCTGGCTTTAAGATATTTGCCGCATCAAGTGAACCAGATGAAGATCCAGCGCCAACCAAGTTATGAATTTCATCAATAAACAAAATCACTTGCGGATCTTCTTTCACTTCTTCGACAAGCTGTTTGATGCGCGCTTCAAACTCCCCACGATACATGGTACCAGCAACCATTAATGCCAAATCAAGCGAAAAAATACGGCATCCATGCAAAAGATCAGGAACATCTCCAGCAACAAGACGCTGAGCAAGACCTTCTACAATCGCTGACTTACCTGTACCCGGTTCACCGAGCAATATTGGATTATTTTTTGTACGACGACACAATACTTCAATCAAGCGCGTGGTTTCTTGTTCGCGTCCAATCACTGGATCAAGTTTTTCAATAACGGCAGCAGAAGTCAGTTCACGCGCAAACATTTCGAGAGCGCGAGGCTTTTTTGTATCGCGAGCGGCACGTCCTGTTCGTGGATCACTTACTTGACCGCCCTGTGGAGCTGCAGATCCATGATCATGTGTTTGTGCATGCGCCACATCATTCACATCTGGGAATCGACTCGATGAGCGCAACACTCCGACTAACTGATCTTTCGCAAAACTCAACTCAAGACCGCCTTCTTGCAAAAACGTATGGACATCAACCACATCAGACTCAAGCAATGCAAAAAGCAAGTGCTCGGTACCGACATATTTTTGTTCATGCGCATGTGCAACAAGCACTGCTTTTTCAAGAATACGTTTTACGGCCGGTGAAAGATCCGGCGCGATTGGCATTCCTGGCTCATGCGGGGCAGGGAAGCCACGGAAGTGACGTTTTGCGTCGTCTTCCTTGATCCCTGCCTTTCCTAAGACCTCTGAGGCGATTGAGCCGCGACCCATGGTCAAACCGACGACCAAGTCGCCAGGTTCGATCAAATCGCGACCACTCCCCACGGCAAAGGCAAGGGCGTTTTGCAACGCCTCCTTGAGATGGACAGTAAATCGGTCCAGTAGATCCGGTAACATCATGGCTTAGAATTGGACCTGTACGTTTGCCTTTTCACCTTCGGTGATCTCGAAGAATTCACGCTTGATAAAGCCAAGCATTCCAGCGATCAAGTTGGTTGGGAACACCTGAATCTTGGTGTTGAAATCGCGCACATTGCCGTTGTAGAAGCGGCGGGAAGCCTGGATCGTGTCTTCTGTGTTGGACAATTCGTCTTGAAGGCTCAAGAAGCTTGCATTTGCTTTCAAATCTGGATAGGCCTCAGACAAAGCAAACAAAGACTTAAGCGTTCCAGCCAAGGCGTTTTCTGCGACTGCCTTGTCATGTGGGGAATTGGCGGCCATGGCAGCCGTACGAGCGGCGGTTACTGCTTCAAAAGTCCCGGATTCATGCGAAGCATAGCCCTTAACCGTGTTGACGAGGTTTGGGATCAAATCATAACGACGCTTGAGCTGAACATCGATATCGGACCAAGACTCATCGGTACGATTCTTCAATGAAATCAGACCATTATAGGTCATGATCAACCAGGCGGCGACCACAACAATAACCAATAGGACAATCCACATCATAGAGATAGGCTAGAATCTAGTATTCTTTAACTAGAATTAGGCTAAGATTAAATAACGACCGACAAATATACTTTAGATGAAGCTGGGGAAGGGTGCAATGGGTTGACAAAACACGATTTTTCATGTAGAGAAAGCGCAGCCGCTTTGAATGATTGACGTGTCGAGAAGAGGGCGATTCCTCCTATCGATGAGTTAAGAAGCGGTGCTGATATGTCCTTCGGGATGCGTCGGCGAGGAGAGTGGAACATGGGTAACGAGTTCAAATTGGGAGTAGGTGCTGCGCACGAATTCGAGATCACCGGCCGCAAGACGGGCTGGACGACGGAGGACTTCACGCGTCTGACCCAGAACGTCGAAGTCAACGAAAGCGTCCTTACGCTCATTCGAGGCCAAACGACGCCCCAGGGCTCGCAGTACGTCATCGACTGCGACTCACCGCCGTTCGTCCCCAGCAAGTTCGCTTCACGCATGGCCAAGGACGAGGTCGGCAACCGTCTCATCGGTAAGGTCGAGTGGAGCCGTGACATGGCCCGACTCCACCAACATCCCCGTCTGAAGAATCCGACGATGTTCTACATGGTCAGGGTCGTCGATCTCATGAAGGATCTCAAGGATCGGACCGTGCTCCCGGCCAACGTCCTGGACTTCCTCATGGACCACCAGGAGCTCATCCCTGTCGATTGGCAGGACATGTACGTTCTCTTTCTGGGTACGGTCTATCGCCAGAACGGGACTTCTCCCTTCGTTCGTGGTCTCCACTACGAAGACGACAAGTGGAACCACTCCCAGAGCTCCCTCGAAGATCCCTGCCACAACGGCTATCGCGCGGCCGTTCTGTGACTTGACCTGAGTCAATACGAGACCTCAACTGAGGTCTCTTTTCATATCAACACCATTGACAAAAGCTGATTTTTTGTGTATATATAGGCCTGTCGCGATATATTTCGCGATAAAGGAGTTTCCCATGAACGTTCGTCCCATGTCGCTCGGTTCCATGTTCATTTTTTTCATGTCACTCGGATCGACGTGCCTATACATCGCTCTGTTCGGCTTCTTCGTCGGCGCGGAGCTTGTGAGCGACGGGAGCATCGTTCGGTATGTGAATGGCCATCAAAACTACCTTTTTTTCGTGTCCGCGGCCGTGACTGCTCCTCTTCTATTCGGAATGAGAGAACGCGGCTACGAAGCGTTCAATCGCTGGAAGGAACCAGACATGCGGGCACTGTTCGCCAGCACCCAATGCTTCATCGTGGGCCTCACGACCTTCGCTGCAACTGTGGCGTGTGTCGTGCTAACGAGCGGCGAACGCGGCTGCTCATTCGCGCTCACGCTTCTCTGGCTCTGGTTCTTCAGCCGATTGTACGTCGCCTACAAAGCACACGAACTGTTCAAATTTCGTGCGCTCAGCGACGAGATGCGCGAGGCGGTGCAGCGAAACGAACGAGAGTTCTCGACCTGACCCGTTCCGGACTTTCATGAGACCTCAACTGAGGTCTCTTTTCATATCCACACCATTGACAAGCACTCATTTTTCATGGAACGCGGTATGGAATGCAGAAACTAGAATATATACCTCATGCGCGCTCATCCAGAAGAATGTATGGCTATGATTATTCATCATTAGGCGCGTATTTTGTAACCATTTGCGCGTATGAAAAAGCGCATATATTTGGGAACATTACAAACGGGAAAATGGAATTGAATTGGTTAGGGAAGATTGTTTCAAATTGTTTGCGAAATCTACCTAACCATTTTTCGGGAATACATATCGATGAATGTGTTGTAATGCCGAACCACGTTCATTTGATCGTCTGGATCGTCGATCGTCGATCGCTTCTTGTAGGGGCGACGCATGCGTCGCCCCTACACAATGGGTTGCCCGTTCATGCATACGAATACCCAAAGGGTCCGCCGTCCCAATCCGTTGGATCGATTATCGGATCATTCAAATCCGCCGTTTCCAAACACGCCCACACAGTCAAACCGGAATTCAATCCAATTTGGCAACGAAATTATCACGAGCGGATTATTCGTGATGACGGGGAATTATATGCAATTCGAAAATATATTCGGAACAATCCGATACATTGGGAAATTGACGAACATGCATTGGAATAAATTCACATCCGGGCATGTGTCGCGTACATGATGCATCCATGTCGTATGCGCGTCGCGTGCATGTAGGGGCAATTCATGAATTGCCCCTACATGCAACGTCGCCCCTACATGTGCCCGCCCAAACGCACTTGCTCCTATCCGTTCGAAGCGCGATACTTTGCGGCATGCAATCTTCTATATTCAAGGCCTACGATATTCGTGGCTTGTCACCCGGTGAAATCGACGCATCACTCGCAGGGCGTTTGGGTAAAAGCCTTTCATCAATCTACAAACCAAAACGCGTAGTGATAGGCCACGATATGCGCCTCACGTCGGACGAGTTGGAAAAATCTCTGATTGATGGATTTCTTGCGCAAGGTGTTGAAGTTGTACGAATTGGGCTTTGCTCAACGCCAATGTTTAATTTTTCGATTAATGAAAATCCTGGAACATACGATTTAGGTGTGATGGTGACCGCATCGCACAATCCAGCGAAATACAATGGTTTTAAAATCACAAAAGGAAACGGTCTCCCCGTGGGTGAAGGATCGGGGATGGAAGAGTTAAGCGATCTCGCGCTTAGTGATGCACCGATCCCAGATGCAGCCACTCGTGGCACGGTCTCTCTTGATGAGGGTGTGCTCGAACGTTATGTCGAAAAAGTTTGGAATCTCGCAAAGATTTCTGGAACGGGCGAGGGGATTACACTCTGCATAGACGCAGGGAATGGCATGAACGGTGTTGTTCTTCCAAAACTCACACGCAAATTACGCGATGCGAATATTCGTGAGCTCTATTGGATGCTTGATGGACGTTTTCCAAATCACGAAGCTAATCCGCTCAAGCGCGAAACGCTTGCTGATCTTTCTGAAGACGTACGAAAGAGCGGCGCATTATTCGGTGTAGCTTTTGATGGTGATGGAGATCGTGTTGGTTTTGTCGACGAAACAGGGGAGCCGATTCCTGGCGATATCTTGACCGCTATTCTCGCGCAAGAAGTTCTCGCCGAACACAAATCCGGTCTCATTTTGTATGACGTGCGCTCGTCATGGAGTGTGCGTGATGCCATCGTAGCGGCTGGCGGAACGTCGCAAATGTGCAAAGTAGGACACGCGAACATTAAGAGCCAAATGCATGAAGATAAGGCCGTATTTGCTGGAGAATTGTCCATGCATTTTTATTTCAATGAGTTCAATAATGCTGAGTCGAGTGACTTTGCAATGCTTCTTCTTTTGAAGCGTGTCATGCGTGAAGGGAAACCACTTTCTGAAATCTGGAAATCAATAAGAAAATATTCTAAGTCAGAAGAAATCAATTTTGAAGTTGCAGATCCGAAAGCAAAAATAGAGGAGATCGCGACTCTGTATGCCGGCGTCACTTCTCGTATCGATGGAATCAGAATTGAATTTGTGGATTGGTGGTTTAGTTTGCGCGCTTCAAATACAGAACCATTGCTTCGTTTGAATGTGGAAGCCACATCTCCAGAACTTCTCGAAGAGAAAATGAAAGAATTGCATGATCGGATTTTTTGATTCTGGATTGGGTGGTCTCACCATCCTTGAAGCTGTTCAAAAGCGTTTACCCGATTTACAAACGCGCTATTTTGGCGATCACGAACACGCACCATACGGAAACAAGTCACGAGAAGAAATTCTTGAGCTGACATGGGCGGGTTGTGAAAAACTTTTCGCCGAAGGATGCAAGCTTGTAATCATTGCGTGTAATACGGCTACGGCAAATGCGCTGCGCGAAATTCAGCAAAAGCGACTTCACAAATATCCTGGACGAAATGTACTTGGCATTATTCGTCCGACTGTGGAAGCGATGTCAAAGCTCGGTCATCGAAATATTGTGGTTCTTGGCACTGTCGCGACAAAAAAGAGTGGTGCTTACGAAGCAGAATTTGCGCATTTGAATCCTGATATCACGATTCATTCACATGCAAGTCCAAATTGGGTGGGATTTGTTGAATCAAAACGAATAGAAAGTGAAGAGGCTCGGGCCGATATCAAGCGTGAAATATCCGAAATGGAACGTGAAGCGCCAAATGCGGACGCGATTTTGCTTGGCTGTACGCATTTCCCGTATCTCAAAACACAGATTGAACAAGCGCTCTCAAAACCGATTCCCGTCTATACACAGGGAGAGTTCGTCGCTGAGTCCTTGGCTGACTATTTGGAACGACACAAATCTATTTACACTTAGCCTAAAAAGCTTCATTATATCGCCATGTTATCTATCCTCTCTTTTCTTCTCATTTTGAGCGTCTTAGTTCTCCTGCATGAGCTTGGGCATTATCTCGTTGCACGCGCCTTTGGAGTGCGTGCGTATGAATTTGGTTTTGGATTTCCACCACGCGCAATTGGCTTTGTGCGTGAAAAAGGAAAATGGAAAATCGTGACTCGTAAAGATGAAACAGAATACGAGTCGACCATTTGGTCATTGAACTGGTTGCCGCTCGGTGGATTTGTTCGATTAAAGGGCGAGTCAGCCGACGATGCGTCTGACAAAGACTCGCTCACCGCAAAATCCGGATGGAAGAAATTCGCTGTGCTCGCCGCGGGCGTTTCCATGAACTGGTTACTCGCAGCCACGATTTTTTCTTTTGGATTCATGATTGGCGTGCCAGCAATCACAAACGATCTTCCAGAATCAGCCATCGTATCTAATCAACACGTTGAAATTGTAGATGTAGTGGCAGATTCAGCCGCATCAAAAGCAGGAATCAAACCAGGAGATGCATTGCAATCGATTGATGGTGTCGCTGTCAGTAATGCAGATAATGCACGCATTCAACTCGGCACGCATACAAATCTTGAAGAAACTCTCGCTCTCGGTGTCATGAGAGACGGCCAGTCACTATCTATCGAAACCAAGCCAGCGTTTTTAAAAGAATTAAATCGCGCAGGGCTTGGCGTGGCACTCTCTGATATCGGCACGGTTCGATTCCCTGCATTACTTGCCATTGGAGAAGGTATATCTCAAAGCGTTCGGTTCACTGGAATGATCGTAAGCGGATTTGGAACGCTCATTCATGATCTTGTTCTTGGTAAAGGCCCTTCTGCAGATTTGTCTGGCCCTGTTGGAATCGCTGTTATGACTGGAAGCATTGTGGAACAGGGCGCATGGCCTGTCCTGCAATTCATGGCCGTTTTGTCGCTTAACTTGGCCGTGATAAACTTTCTTCCTATCCCAGCCCTCGATGGCGGACGCGCCCTTTTCGTCATTACCGAAGCGATTCGACGAAAAAAGAACAATGCCAAACTTGAGATGCTCGTAAATCAATGGGGGATGGTGGGCTTGCTTATCCTTGTCGCACTCGTCACTCTGAACGATATCCGTCGATTTTTCATCCACTAACCCTATGGAACTCAGACAACTCCTCACCAAACTCGCCGAAGAAGGCCGCGCCGCGATCCTTCATGCGGAACATCTCGAAAAGCTCGAACAGCTTGAGGTGCAGTTTTTGGGTCGAAAAGGCGAGCTCGCTGGGATGATGAAAGAACTAGCCACCATCACACCAGAAGAGCGCAAAGTGATTGGCGTCATGGCAAATGAAACGAAACAGGCTCTGGAACGCGATGTAGCCGAGCGCCGAGCTTTTCTTCAGACAAAAGCCATCAGCCTTACGCTTGATGCAGAGCGCGAAGACATCACAGAGCCAGGCATGCGCCCACCAGAGGGACATCTTCACATGATCACGCAAGCCATTCGTGAATTCACAAAGATCTTTGAAGAGGCGGGATTCACACGTGTTCGCGAACATGATGTCGATTGGGATTGGTATGCGTTCGAGTCGCTCAACATGCCAAAGGATCATCCTGCGCGCGATGATTGGGAGACGTTTTTTGCTGATGTGCCCATTTCCGATAAAAAGCATGAAGGAAAAATGATCCTGACTCCACACACCACAAGTGGAACCTCGCGCTTACTTGAAACATGGAAACCACCAATTCGTGCGATGAACATTTCAAAAGCCTATCGTCGTCAGATTGACTTGACCCATGTACCGATGTTCCATCAATTTGATGGAGTGTATGTCGATAAAGGAGTAAATCTTACGCACTTACTTGGCATTTTAGATTATTTCGCCAAGAGTTTCTTTGGACCAGATCGTAAAGTTCGCATTCGACCACATCACTTCCGTTTTACAGAGCCATCATTTGAAATCGATGTGTCCACGGACTCACGCATGGGAAAAAATGGTTGGGTCGAACTTGGTGGAGCGGGAATGCTTCATCCAAATGTGTTGAAAGCTGCCGGTCTTGATCCAAATGTCTATTCCGGTTTGGCATTCGGTTGGGGAGTGGAGCGAACGTACATGATGAAAGAAGGGTTGAAGCTCGACGATCTTCGTACTTTGTATAAGAACGATTTACGATTCTTGCAACAATTCTAATATGGACACAGCTCCAAATCTCGCGACAACAGAAGTAACAAAGTACGAAACAAAATCTGAACTTGAAAATCGTTTTCAGTGGCTGATCGCCGCTTGGGTTGTGCTCTTTGTCCTCTTGCTCGCCTCTTGGTTTGCTTTTGGCGCTTTGCTTCTCAATGAATCAGGAGCTGTGCGAAATGACACGCAGGAATCTACCAATCGCTTGGACGATCGCATCAATGAAGGAACGCAACTATTCCAATCACGCATTGATACACGCGCTAACATAACAGATGTACGCATTGATCAAATCATGAGAGAGAATGCCTTGCTTCGCTCTGTGCTTGCTGCTCTTGAAATGCGTGTCGCTCAACAAGAAAGTAATTGCCGCGTTGGGTGCAGCATCGATAAGTAATACATCGTATGAACTCTCTCGCGCTCATTATTGCTTTCTCACTTACATTTCTCTTTATCGTAGGAGTGTATATTTGGAAATTCTTCGTGGGAGCTTCGTATATTCGCACCGCGTATCTTGTCAGTAAACAAGCCACAGAAGAGGGAAAGACTCCTGAACAGATAACAGAAGAACTCAAAAACTCGCTCACTGCAAAAGCCAGTGCTTTGGAAAATTATCTGTTCAACAAGATACTCTCACGCATTTCACCGCTATTCGTTCTTGGGTTCCTTGCATTCTTTTTCTACAATTGGATGCATACCGTGTCCTCAGCTCTCCCTGCTACGTTTATCGTATTGGTATATGGATTTCTGGCTGGTGTAGGAACGATGATCTGTCTGCGCAGCCTTGCCATGATTTTTGCACCAATCACTGATCCAATCTGGATCGATGTCGTCGCAGATCCAGATTCAACTTGGGGAACACTCGAAAAACGCCTCCTTATTGGAGCCTTTGCCATCGTATTTATTTCGACAGTTGCATCAGTAGCTCTCACTTCCAACACGAACACCACAATCCCAACCTTCTAATATGAACCTCCTCACCTCCTACGACTGGCTCAAAGAGTATGTCGACCTCGGCTCCATGACGCCTGAGGATTTTGCGGCACGCGTGTCGCTTTCTGGCCCTGGCGTAGAACGTCTGCATCCACAAGGAAAAGAGTGGAACAAAATCGTGCTAGGGCATGTGCTTGAAGTAAACCCGCATCCAAACGCGGATAAATTACGCTTGGTGGTGACGGACATCGGAACGAAACACGCCACGATCGTGTGTGGTGGTTCAAATGTTGTCGTTGACCAGTGGGTTGCGGTTGCTCTTGAAGGCGCGATGGTTCGTTGGCACGGAGAAGGGGAGCTTATCGAACTTAAACCAGCTGAGATTCGTGGCGTAGCGAGTGAAGGAATGATTTGCGGAGCAAGCGAAATCGGATTGTATGATGCATTTCCACATCAAGAAAAAGAAATTTTAGATTTTGGCAAATACCTTCCTGATTTGAAAATGAACGCAGGAACTCCGATTGCGGATGTTATTGGTTTTAACGGAGACACGGTCATGGATATTGAGGTCACGACGAATCGCGTTGACTCATTTTCCATGGTTGGGATGGCTCGTGAAGCATCGGCGATTTTGGACAAGAAATTGATTTGGGAACCGGCCTCATTCGTAGGGGCGCGATTAATCGCGCCCCTACACGTAGCCGTGAAGGAAAAATCCTTGTGCCCACGGTACATGGCGGTAAAAATTGATGGGGTAAAAGTTGGTCCATCACCTTGGTGGATGAAGCGCCGCCTTTTATCGGCTGGAGTTCGGCCGATCAACAATCTTGTAGACATCACGAACTTCGTGATGCTTGAGCTTGGTCAACCAATGCATGCATTCGATGCCGCGAAACTCTCTGGAGAAAAGTTGATCGTTAGAAAAGCAAAAGCGGGGGAGAAGATGCCTGCCCTTGATGGCAAAACCTATGAGCTCAAAGAAGAAATGCTCATTATCGCCGACGGAGAAAAGCCACAAGCCGTTGCAGGCGTGATGGGCTCCGAGACATCGGCTGTTTCTGGCGATACGCAATCAGTTATTTTTGAAGCGGCAACATTTCATGAAGTCTCTGTTCGCCGCACGGCTCGCGCATTGAATCTGTATTCAGATTCTCAGTTACGTTTTGAAAAGGGATTATCCGTTGAAGCACCGGAACAGGCCCTCGCTCGTGCCATTGAACTCTGCTTGGAACTTTGCGGCGGAGAAGTCGCTTCCGCTGTGACTGATATCCGTGCAGCAAAATACAAGCCCGCTTCTTTCTCGATTACATTCGCAAAGATTAATGAGCTTATTGGCGTTGATATTAAGCCAACAGAATCGGTTGATACGCTTAAGCGTTTAGGTTTTAAGGTTCAAGCTTCACGTTCCAAGCTTCAAGCAACCGTCCCATGGTGGCGTGATCATGATATTGAAGACGGGCGTGACCTTGTGGAAGAAATTGCTCGTATCTACGGATACGGAAATCTCCCCGCCGTATTTCCATCTGGAATCTCTTCTGTGCCACCCATCCAAACGATTCGCGTAGAAGAACGCATTCGAAATATCGCAAAAGCCGCAGGATTTACGGAAACGATGACGTATTCGTTTACATCAGCTGAAGTACAAGAAAAAGCGGGATATAACCCTGCAAAATTACTACGCATCGCAAATCCGCTCACGGCCGATTTCGAATTCATGCGCACGTCACTTTTGCCATCTTTGTTGCAAGTGATTGAACAGAATCAAGATCGATTCCGCTCGCAGAAGTTATTCGAACTTCAGCGCGTCTATTATCCGCAACCAAACGCACTACCAGACGAGCAACCAGAGCTCGGCGTAGCGATTCTCGGCGGAGATGAAGCGTGGCGCGAGGCAAAGGGCTTGGTCGAAGGCATTTTGTCTGAACTAGCCATTGAAGGAGTGACATGGAAGCGCAATGAAGACGAACCATTTTGGCACCCAGGACGCTCAGCTCAAGCTTGGCACGATGGCCGCTTACTCGGGACGATCGGAGAGCTTCATCCAACCATTGCGCAGAAATACGCCTTTGAGGGACGCGTGGCACTTGTTGATCTACCACTTGTCGAAATCTTTAAGCATGCAAAAGACGGGCACCGCTATGAACCTGTTTCCGTGTACCCACAACCAATGCGTGACCTCGCACTCGTCGTCGAGAAATCTGTTGAAGCTCAAGACGTGATCAATGTATTACGCGCCGCTGACCCACTCGTATCCAATGTTGCGTGGTTTGATACTTACTCTGGTAAAGGCGTAGAAGCTGGAAAGAAATCGCTCGCATTTCACCTCACATTTGGTGGCGATCGCACGCTTGAATCCGCAGAAGTGGATCTTGCGCTTGAACGTGTGACTGAAAAAGCTCGAGCCGACTTCAGCGCATCTGTTCGAGTGTGATATAATCTGCGGGTATGTACATTAACCCGCAAGACATGTTGTACGTGGTGGCGACGATCTGTTTGATCTGGGTAACTGGCTTTTTGTGCTGGGCCTTGTATGAAACGGCTCGCCTCATGAGACAATCAAATGAAGTAGTAACCGAGGCGAGAGTAAAAATTGAAGCCGTAGAAGAATTTGTGGATGATGCGATGGAGAAGGTTTCCTCGCTCTCATCTTATGCCGGCATGCTCACCCGAGCAGGAGAAGCCGTTCTCGGCATGCTCCATGGCGGAAGGGGAGATGATTCAGACGAAGAGATACTCCCGCGACGTAAGATCAAAAAAGTTGATTAGAAAATATCCCCCTACACTCTGGTGAGCTTAGGGGGATTTAGTTATACGGGTCGATCGGATGCGGCTCGAGGAGAGCCGGCATACAGAGACCCGTGGTAAGCGCGCGAGCATGCGCTTCTTCGTCGGATGCAGGAGTATCAAACTCCATCTCCACTTGATAGTCGATGTAGGCGCGCATTCTCGAGGTGAGATGCACACCGACGATCAAACCCTCGCGTTTGAGTTCCGCCGTTTTCTGGCGAATACGACCACCGAAGTGCGTATCGAGGATATCGAGCACGAGCCGCGACGCTTGATAGTTTGCGTGCTCACAGTGCGCATTAATGTTCTGACTCGATACCTGACGAAACCCGACCGCTCGCCAGTCACTTACATGATTCTCGCCCTCCTTTAGAAGACGCGGGACTGGCATGCGGTCTAGTTTGCGTTCGGCGAGCAACTCTTGCACGAGCACGAGCAATCGTAGCCCATGCCAATACGGACTCGCTGAATGGGGGAGAATCCCGATCGCCGTCGTTCGGTTGTCGGAAGGACCGACGGACAGATACGTGGCAAGCGGATCGTTCTCCTTTTCCGCAAGTGGATCTCCATCGATGAGCCGGAACACAGAGATGCGCTCACGATCCATCGAAGGAAGAACAGTCTCGTATCCGTTTTCGCGACGAACCACCATCGGTGAGATGAAGTCCGTCCCATGCCTGATCCGATCGACGAGCGTTCGCAGACGAGGGACATCCCCAGCTGCGGTGCTGATCGACACCATCATCTGATCAAACGTACGAATACGCATGTCACACCACCTTGATGCTGAGCGCACCACGCGAGGCAGCTGAAACGGCCACTGCGATGAGATGCGTACGCGTCACTTCCTCTGAGAGCGACGAGGGATGCGCATACCGCTTCGACACTTCTCCGTACACGATGTCCGTCAGACGAAACACCGTGTCGAGATCGTCGTGACGGCCTTTCGAGAACCTCCGCGGCGAATTGCGAGTGAGCACGCGATCAAGCTCTTCATCGAGCGCGAGCGCGACGAGCTTCCCGTAGGCGAGCTCTTCCTGCACCATGTCTTGCCGCATGTGCCGCGACCATTCAGCCGCGACCTTGAGGCCGAACCAGAATGGGTCACAGGGGTCGGAACCGATGCACAAAGCGAAAGCGGGCCCGAAGTTCGGAAGTCTCACCGACACGTTGTAGGCGAGACTGCCATCGTGATTCGGAAACCGACGACGCGGAGGCAGCACGAGCACGAGGCGATGCACATCCTCCGAAGGCGCGATCCGAAGAAGGCGCGCGATCGGATTGGATGCAGAAGCCGTCATCTCGAAGAGGGTAGCCTCATTGCGAAACGCATCACGCGTCTCGTCTGAGAGAAACCCACCCGCGGCGCGTATCATCAACTGCTCAATTTCTTGGAATGTGCGGAGCACGAGACACCTTCTTTCAGTAACGTAGGGTGAAAAAGATGTGGCGCGATCATACGCTTTTCGCGTCTTTTGTCCAGTCAGCAACTCTTGACTTTAGGCTTGGATGAGCCTAAACAGCAGGCAGTATCTTCACATTCGCTCAGAAAGGGTGTCCATGTCCGTCATTCATGATTCTGTCCACGGCCACATTCAGCTCACTCCAGAAGAGATGAGCATCATCAACCACCCGCTTTTCCAGCGCTTGCGCCGGATTTGCCAACTCGCGCTCTTGCACTATGTGTGGCCTACCGCCTCACACAAGCGCTTCGAGCACAGCATCGGCGCGTGCCACATGGCGCAGCAGATGCTCAACGCGCTCGAGACTCGCGACGACAAGCTCTACCCTCTCTCCGAAGCAGAGAGTGGCCAGGCCGTGCGCTATTACGAACTCGATAAAGAGTTACGTGACAAGCTCACACGGCTCACACGAATCGCCGCACTCATCCACGATTTAGGCCACGGGCCCATGTCGCATGCATTCGACGGATTCGCTCCGAAGTTCGTCGACATCAAGCCGCTCCTCGATGACGCGCGTCTTCAGCCGATTCATCAGCTGACAACGCACATCAAAGAAGCGGAGGATGAAACCCACACGCGTGCGGATCATGAATTAATCTCATGCATTCTCTTCGCAAAGCTCTGGGCTGACGTAGGCAATGAGCCGTGGATTTCGCAAGCCGTGGCCGTCATCCTTCTTAAGGGTGATGCAGCGGGGAGCGACATTCCCACCGACCTCATCCCGTGGCTCCCGCTCGTGCGAGACATCATCTCATCCACGCCCATCGATGCAGACCGCATGGACTACCTCCTGCGTGACAGCAAGTCGCTTGGCGTGAGCTATGGCCTCTATGATCCTGATCGCGTCCTGAAGTCGATGCTGTGCGTTCGCATGAACGGACAGTACCGTCTCGGGTGGCGCCACTCGGGAATCCGCGCGATCGAGAACTTCATCGCCAGCCGGTTCTTCATGTTCGCTCAGTGCTACACGCACAAGACCGAACGAACTATCGGCCTCATGCTCATCGAGATTCAGAAGGAAGCGAACAAGATCGGTCTGAAGATCATCCGCACCGACTCGCTCGATCAACTTGCGGCAGATTACGCCGCACTCAGCGACGAATCGTTTCTTCGTCAACTGAGCGGCACCAATCAGCCCAACTCTGAGCGACTCGTTCACGTGGCGGAAGGTGTCTTCAACCGTCATCTCTGGACGCGGCTGCACGACTTCGAAAAGGATGAGCTCGTTCTCACGACGCGAGTTCTCGAGGCTATGCAGCAGCGCTATCCTGAGGAACACTTCCTCCTCGACACCGTCTCCATCAAGGCGATCAAGGAGAAGGATATCCAGACGATCACCCCTCTTTTGTGGCAAGACCGCGAAGGAAGGTACTCGATCTCAGAATCTCGCTCCTGGCTCGAGGCTTCGGAAATCATGAAGACATTCCACAAAGAGGAGCAATCGAAGGTTCGACTCTTTATGGAAATGAAGACTCCTGACCGTGAATACGCGAAGAAGCTTCGCGTAGAGACGGTGAAGCTGGTCTCTGAGCTGCGCGAGGCAACCTCTCAACCCGAGTGAAAACTCGGTTTTTTTATATGAAAAAACCCTCGGAAATCCGAGGGCGTCAGCAGGAACCGATTGGGAACGTCGTGTTTTTCACCTTATTGATGGCGGCAAGTCTTTCTCGCTCCGCCTCATCCACGATCGCTTGAAACATCTCACACCGGAGCATCTTCTCTCGCTCAGAGAGCGCCTTCCGATGCTGAAGAGTGACCGTCGCCATGAAAAGCGCGATCGCCGCCTCGATCGAAGTCCCGTGCTGTGCAAGGGCGCGTTCCGTTTGACGGTCGCGTTCCAGACTCACTGGATCGACGAGTCGCGGCGGGGGCGTATCAGTCCCCAAGATGAGCTGGCTGTTGCGCAGGATCAATCGCTCGATCATGCCCACGAGCCTCTGGTAGTTCTTGCGAACCATCAGATGCACAAGCTCCATTTTCGCTTGGTTAAACATCTCCTCATGACGACGAGGGAGAATTCTGACGGGAGGAGCGGGCGTCAGAAAGGGTTCAAGACCGTCCATGTTCCACTTGATGGTGGCCACACAGGACAGCAGAGAAAGACCGCGCCACTCATCACGACAGGGAACAGGGCTCACGTTCAGCGTGTGATACGTTTCAGCCTTGCCTTCGCAGACGAGCTTCACTTCCTCGATATCCGAGATCCACGGAGTATCTCCGTGCTTCTTCAGGAAATCGCGATGCGTGTTGTAGCAGAACATCGGCATCTTACCCGCGACGAATTCAGCGCTAGGCGCATCCCAGTCGCCGGGAATGTCTCGATGAGGCGCGACATGCACCCCATACTCTTCGATGTACTGCACGAGTTCGAGCGCTTCTCGATCATCACCAGCGGCGATTTGCATCGCCTTGAGAATCTTCTTTTTTGACAGGAACATGCACACCTCCCACGCACTGTTTCCTATCAGAATGCAAACCTTGTTGTCAATCAGTCCATCCGTTACCATCGGCACATCCCCGCAGGCCTCGCGCCGTCAGCGGAATCATATGAGCGATCCACAAATCACACCAAAAAGCCCATTTGTTCATCTGCATGTCCAGTCGATGTATTCGCTGTATGACGGCATCGGATCTCCAGAACAAATCATTGAGCGCGCGAAAGAATTTGGATACGACACCATTGCATTAACAGATCGCCACGCTCTTTATGGCGCCGTTGAATTTTACGAAGAAGCGCATAAGGCAGGCGTAAAGCCAATCATTGGAGTTTTGCTTAGCCTTGCCGCAAATAAACACACAGATAAGCGCGCAGGTATCGACCAACACTCTTCGAGCCTTACCGTTCTCGCGGAAACGAATGAGGGGTATCACAATTTACTGAAGCTCATCACCATTTCCTATTTGGAGGGTTTTTATTATCGTCCTCGTATTGATAAAGACCTGTTACGACAATATGGCGCTGGTTTGATCATATTGTCTGGTGACTTGAAAGGGGAGATACCGAAAGCATTACTCAGTCACGACATGGAGCGCGCCGAAAAGCTGACGCGCGAATATTTGGATATTCTCGGGCCAGATCATTTTTACCTTGAACTAATTCATCATCCAGAATCACCATCAAACACTGAGGTGAATGGGTTGTTAATTGAACTTAGTAAAAAGACGGGTGCGCAGATTGTCGTTACAAAAGAGACGCACTATCTTCACGAGGACGATGCCGAAGCACTCGACGTGCTCGTGTGTATTCACGATGGAAAAACAACAGAGGATCCAAATCGCCAGTCACTTGCAACCACCGACTTGTCTCTCGGCGGACCTGACGAAGTTATAAAGGCTTTCGAACAACACCCAGAAGCAATCGAAAATACGAGAAAGATCGCAGATCGATGCAATGTCACACTTGAACTAGGAAAAAATCATCTTCCAAAATTTGATGTACCGGAAGGACAAACAGAGACAAGTTATTTGCGTACCCTTTGCGAAAAGGGATTACTTGATCGATACGAGAACTCCCCGAAGCTCACGGAAGCGAAAGAACGACTTGAATTTGAACTCTCCACCATCGAGCGCATGGGTTTTGGCGCCTACTTTTTGATTGTGTCTGATTATATTAACTGGGCAAAAGATCACGGCGTGATCGTTGGTCCAGGTCGTGGCTCTGCTGCAGGCTCCATCGTAGCTTACAGCTTGCGTATTACAGACCTCGATCCTCTGCGATACGGTCTGCTCTTCGAGCGTTTTTTGAATCCTGATCGTATCTCGATGCCTGATATTGATACGGACTTTGATGATGTAAAACGCAAAGACGTGATTCACTACGTCACAGAAAAATACGGCGCAAATCGTGTGGCTGGAATTATTACGTTTGGAACCATGGCTGCTCGTGCGGCCGTTCGAGATGTAGGTCGTGCTCTTGGCATGAGCTTTGCAGATGTGGATCGTGTCTCAAAAGTGATTCCACCACCAGTGCAGGGGAGACATATTCCACTCAAGGATTCAAAAAAAGATGCACCTGAACTTCGTGCCATGTATGAAGGTGATCCACGTGTCCGTCGCTTGATTGATCTTGCGATAAAATTGGAAGGAACCACACGTCACGCCTCACAACATGCTTGCGGTATCGTGATTGCTCCTTCACCACTTGTCGGGTTCACACCACTTCAAAAAGCTCAAGGAGGTGACGTGGAGCAAGTTGTGCAGTATTCGCTTCATCCAACCGAAGCAATTGGATTGTTGAAGATGGACTTTCTCGGACTTTCTAACTTGTCCGTTATTCGAGACGCACTCGAAATTATTGAAGCCGTGTACGGAGATACCATCGATATTCACACGATTCCACTTGATGATCCAAAGGTATTCGAACTTCTTGGGCGAGGGGAGACCACAGGCGTGTTTCAGCTTGAATCTGATGGAATGAAGAAGTATATCCGCGAATTAAAGCCATCCAAAATTGATGACATTATCGCCATGGTGGCCCTGTATCGTCCGGGACCGATGCAATTCATCGAGTCGTTTATCGATCGCAAACACGGAAGAGAAAAAATCACGTATATCCATGCACTGACGCAAAACGCTTTGGCAAGCACATACGGTTTGCCAATTTATCAGGAGCAAGTCATGCAAGTCGCGAAAGACATGGCTGGCTTTACCGGTGGTCAAGCTGACACGTTGCGTAAAGCCATGGGAAAAAAGAATGCCAAGCTCATGGCTGAAATGCGCGTAAAATTTATTGACGGTTCCATGGCAAAAGAAGTGCCAAAAGAAAAGGCAGAAGCTATTTTTACGCAGTTTGAAGAATTCGCTGCCTACGGATTCAACAAGTCGCATGCTGCCTGTTACGCCTTGATTGCCTATCAAACAGCGTATTTGAAAGCGCATTATCCAGATGCGTTCATGGCCGCCCTCATGAACTCGGATCTTTCAAACCTTGATCGCATCACGATTGAGGTTACCGAGTGCCGACTCATTGGTATTGAGGTTCTTCCACCTGATATCAACGAATCATTCCGTGGATTCGCTGTTGTGAAAGGCTCGAGCAAGATTCGTTTTGGTTTACTTGCCATCAAAGGCATTGGAGAAGATGTCGTTGAAGCCATGTATCGCGAACGCAAAGCAAATGGACCATATAAAGATCTCGAAAACTTTGTTTCACGCGTAACTGGCAAGCATATCAATAGACGCTCGCTGGAATCACTCATCAAATCTGGTGCACTAGATCGTTTTGGTGATCGTAATCGCTTGTTCTTTAATGTAGATACCATTCTTGAATATCAAAAGCGCATCACGCAGGAAGCGACATCGGGACAATTCAACATGTTTGCGAACACGTCATCTGTTTCATCACCTGGAGCATTAAAATTGAAGCCAGCACCATCTGCCACCACACGCGAGATACTCGCTTGGGAAAAAGAATTGCTCGGCCTGTATGTGAGCGCGCATCCATTTGAAGAATATTCTGGAAGGTTGGAAGGATTATTTATTCCAATCAATACGCTCGCGGCACACAAGAAAGAAAAGAGTGTCCGCGTTGGTGGCGTATTCACGCTCGCAAAGAAAATTCTTACAAAAAATAATGAGCCGATGGTCTTCACCAAACTCGAAGATCTAACAGGGGATATCGAAGCCGTGATATTCCCACGCGTCTACAATGAAAAGCCTGATCTCTGGGTCGCTGACAAAGTTGTTGTTCTTTCGGGCCGCGTTCAAGAGAAAGACGGTGAATTGAAATTTCTGGTAGAGACAGGATATGAGATTACACCCGAAAACATTGAAGAAATAGCAAATAGAAACGCTGAACATTCAACCGTCGAACTCCCCGAAAAACCACCAGAACAGATCCAGGCTGTCACCATTCGACTACGCGCTCATCTCCCAGAAACGATCTTACACAAACTTCGTACAATCTTTGATGCGCATCCCGGTCAGTATCGTGTGTACTTCAGCGTGGACAATGCAGGTGGCCAACAAAAGATTCTTTCCTCCTATCGAATTCGCTTTGACGAAACGATCGCTCATGAGCTCGAAGCGATTCTCGGACCCGACAGCGTGAAGGCGGAGGCGTAGCGAAATAGAGAAGTTAGAATTTAGAAGCTAGAAGCTAGCGCTGTTCACCTCCTAAATCCTAACTTCTAGATTCTAACTTCTAGCTTCTCGCTTCTCGTGGTATTCTATAAACGTTATGGTCCGCAAAACAAAACGTCCCTTGGAAGAAAAAACAAATGGAGATTTCTGGGCACTCACCACAGTGATTGCTTTTCCTGTCGCCATGCTTGCCGCAGGATCGTTCGGATTTGGTCCCGTCGGCTCATTTGTGTGGGGGATGGCTGCATCATGCGCGGCACTTCTTGCAAATACCATCACAGAATCTCGCGTCTGGATGTTTGAACAAAAATGGGCAGAACGATTCGATCGTCCTGATTTCGCCTTTCGTCTCGCCATTGTGACTGGCTCTGTTTTATTACTTCTTGAAAGCGCGGTACTCGTCATGTTGTTCACGGGAAGTGCTGAACGCAATATGATCGGTATTGTCTTTGAACGACATTGCCAACCCGCACAGCCTGAATATATAGAATTTTGCGCCATGCTTGACCGTACCTTGTCTCAAAGCGCACGATAAACAATATGCGTATCTCTTTTTACGGCGCCGCTCGTGAAGTGACCGGATCCTGCTATCTGTTAGAAACCACAGATGGCACTCGCGTACTTATTGATTGCGGACTTTTTCAAGGCACGCACGTTGCGGCACATAAAAACTTTGAACCCCTTAAATTTGATGCTTCTTCGATTGACGCCGTATTTGTCACGCACGCTCACCTTGATCATACGGGACGACTCCCAAAGCTCATGAAGGATGGGTTTAAAGGAAAAATCTACGCTACCGAACCGACTATAAAACTCGCCGAGCTCGTGCTTCGCGATACGATTCACATCATGGAGGAAGATTTTCGTCGTCAAAATCGCGCAATGCTCTACGAGGACACGGACGTAGATGCAGTGATGAAAGCCTTTGTTCCAGTCAAATACAAAGAAACAGTTTCTGTAGGAGATATTAAAGGCTGCCCGCAAAATGCAGGACATATATTCGGAAGTGCTTTCTGGGAACTGCAAGAAGGCTCTGGCAAACGCATCACTTTTTCCGGCGACCTCGGAAATCGAGGATCCCACATACTTCCACAAACCGATCAACTTTCAGCCTGCGATGTACTGGTTGTTGAATCTACGTACGGCAATCGTATTCACGAAGACGAGAGCACTCGCGAAACAAAACTCAAAGAGGTGATTCTTGAGACTATTGCGAACAAAGGGATGCTAGTGATTCCAGCATTCGCGATCGATCGCACACAACAAATTTTGTTTGAATTAAATGATCTTATCGAAAATAAAGTCATTCCAAGCATTCCTATCTTTCTCGATAGTCCAATGGCGATTCGAGCCACACAAGTACTTCAAGACTATCCTGAATATTACAATGATGAGACACGCGCTTTGATTGCTTCTGGTGATGATCCATTTGATTTTGTCGGCTTTCGCGAAACATTAACCAGAGATGAATCCAAAGAGATTAACAATGTCCCAAATCCAAAAATTGTTATCGCAGGATCTGGCATGATGAACGGAGGACGCATCTTGCATCATTTGTTGCGCGCACTTCCAAATATCCATTGCACGGTTTTGATCGTTGGCTATCAAAGCGAAGGCACTCTAGGTCGCGATCTTCACGAAGGAAGAAAAGAAGTAATCATTCACGGAGAACGCATCCCCGTGAGAGCGAGAGTAACGAGTATCGGTGCATACAGCGCTCATGCAGATCAAGCTAAACTCACAGAGTGGGTAGAACAAGCCGTTGAAAAACCAAAAAAGATTTTTGTCACACATGGCGAAGAAGGGTCCGCTATCGCTCTTGCAACACGCTTTCAACAACATCTCAATATCCCATCCGTCGTCCCGCATGAAGGGGACGGTGTGGAGCTATGAGCTGGATCGCAATTGCCATCGGTGGGCATCTTTTGAATGCGATCGCTTTTATCGTAGACAAAACGCTTCTTTCTAGTTCATTCAAACGAAGCGGGACCTATGCAGCGGTGATCGGATTCTTTTCAGGACTCGTACTCTTCCTGGCTCCTTGGATCGCGCATCTTCCTGATCCAATCACTTGGATCGCCATCGCTACCTTCGGTATTACATTCGTTCTGGCCATGTGGGGGTTCTTTGAGGCACTTTCACGCGCCGAAGCGAGTCGCGTGGTTCCAGTGGTTGGTTCTCTCATCCCTCTGTTTACTTTGGTCGCGTCCATGATTCTGATTCATGAACGCCTGACTGGTCGTACGCTTGTTGGTTTTGTCATTCTTATTATTGCCACGCTGTTACTTACGAGAAGCGGCCATAAAGACAAACACCTCGATCATTCCACTTTTTATCTTTGTATTGGATCAGCCTTTGTCTTTGCCATCTCAACAGCCCTTGGGAAATTCGCGTTCGAACGTGCACCATTTCTTGATGTCTTTGTGCTTTCTCGATTGTTTTCTGCGGCAACAGCACTTTTGATCCCAATTTTTTCGCTTGAGGTTCGCAAAGAGCTTTCATCACTATTCAAACCAAAGAAGGAACAAAACGGAAAGGGATATCACGCGGCTGCGCTTATGTTATTTGGGCAGATCTGCGGGGCGATCGGATTCATCGGTGTGCAGTATGCAGTGGCATTGGGAAGCGCGACCGTTGTGAACGCGCTCCAAGCCGTCCAATATGCCGCAATCGTTCTTCTTGCATGGATTGGAGGAAAAAAATTAGCAGCGCTTCTTCACGAAGAACGCACCTGGCATGTTCTTCTTTTTAAGGGTCTCGCCATTATTTTCGTGGGTGTTGGTCTCGCATTCGTGAGCTGGCTTCCTGCAACAGTCTCTACAAAATACGGATTCACCTGGAGCATGCCTTATGCACGTGAAATCGGCATTGATCCAAAAGCAGGATATGAAACGGCTCTCAAAGAGCTTCATCCAAAACACGTACGACTCATGGCGTACTGGAGCGAAATCGAAGCCGAAGAAAAGACGTATGATTTTTCTGATTTAGATTGGCAACTTCAAACGTCTGAACAGAATGGCGTTTCCGTCACGCTTGCCATTGGAGCTCGATTGCCACGTTGGCCTGAATGCTGGGCGCCAGACTGGATTTCTGGACTCTCCCAGTACGATATTGATCGATCACAGCTCAACTATCTCAAGGCGGTCTACACGCACGTCAAAGATCAAAAGGGCATCGTGAGCTGGCAGATCGAGAATGAGCCGCAGCTTAATTCTTTTCAGTCCTGCGCGGGGATGAGTAAAGATCTCGCTCTTCAAGAGATTCGCTGGGTTCGTGAACAGGAACAAGCAAGGCAAACACCTCGTCCCGTAGGAACGACCGATTCTGGCGAGCTTTCTTCGTGGCTAAACTTTCCTGGAGAGACTGACCAACTTGGTGTCAGCGTCTATCGTATCGTGACAAATCCGATGTTTGGCACGGTCCATTGGCTTCTTCCTGCAGATTTCTATTCCACCAAGGCAGCCCTTGTTCAGAACTGGACCGGCCCGATTTACGTAAGCGAAATGCAGATGGAGCCTTGGTCTGATGTTTCTCTTGCAAACACACCGATTGAAAAACAGATCGCTCAATTCGACGAAGCGCAAATGAAGAATAATTTTGATTATGCTTCTCGTTTAGAGATGCCCATCGTTGATTTCTGGGGAGTGGAGTGGTGGCTTTGGATGAAGGAGAAGCAAGGGCATCCGGAGTATTGGGAGGCGGCGAAGCGCTTCATGAACCCTTGACAAAACGGGCATTTTCTGGTACAAAGTTGATGGTTTCAACCAGAAAGGGTGCTCACGCATGCAGAAGTCTTACCTGAACTACTGACTTTTCTCGACGGGCGCCGCCTCTCTCTCAACATCGTGAGAATCCCATCGGCTCGATGCCGCTGGATCGTTCTCACACCGACAGCCCCGGCGCAATTCCGGGACCAAGAAACGGCACTTCGGTGACCGTAAAACGGGGCAAAAACCCCACGTTCGGTTCTGTTCTGCTCTGTCTCGACCCTCGTCTGCTTAATCGCGGACGGGGGTCGTACTAATTCTGGGGATATGGTGGTTGACACTATTTAAAATCTTGGCTAAACTCCGCGCACTTATGACGGACATCCGCAACATCGCAATCATCGCTCACGTCGACCACGGCAAGACCACTTTGGCCGATTCTCTTTTGAAACAGAGCGACTCTTTCAAGGAAAAGGGACTTGAAGGCGACACCATTCTCGACATGAACCCGCTCGAACGCGAGCGTGGTATTACGATTCTCGCAAAGAACGTATCCGTTGCGTATAACGGCATCAAAATCAACATTGTAGACACGCCAGGCCACGCCGACTTCGGTGGAGAGGTGGAACGTGTTATGAACTTGGTTGATGGTGCTTTGTTGCTCGTCGATGCCAAGGAAGGTCCAATGCCACAAACGCGCTTCGTTTTGAAGAAGGCTATTCAAGCAGGACACAAGATCATCGTGGTCATCAACAAGATCGACAAGCCAGACGCACGCCCAGACTGGGTGCTGAACCAGGTTTTCGACTTGTTCGTCACGCTCGGAGCTTCGGATATCCAAACGGATTTCCCAGTCGTCTACGCATCCGCAAAACAAGGTAAGGCTGGAATGGAAGCTGACCTTTCAAAGATGACGGACATCAAGCCATTGTTTGAAACGATCGTTCGCGAAATCTCAGAACCAAAAGCCGACGAAAACGGCCCACTTCAAGTTTCCGTTGCAAACGTTTCTTACGACAACTACAAAGGCAAAATGGGTATCGGACGCATCGTGCGTGGTATTTTCCGCCCTGGAAATGTGATTTGGATTAACCGCGATGGAAAATCAGCCCCAGCAAAAATTTCAAACTTGTTTGTATTCACAGGTCTCGGCAAGACAGAAGTACAAGAAGCTGCGTCTGGAGACATTGTCGCATTTGCTGGTATCGAAGGCTTGAACATCGGTGAAACCATCGCAGATGTAACCCAGCCAGAAGCTCTCCCAGTTATCAAGATCGAAGAGCCAACCGTGAAAATGACGTTTGGTGTAAACACCTCCCCATTTGCTGGTCAGGAAGGAAAATTCACAACTTCCCGCAACATCAAAGAGCGTTTGGAGCGTGAATTGCAGAACGACGTTGCTTTGCGTGTCGAAGCAGGATCTGGAGACGGTACGTTTATCGTGTCTGGTCGCGGAGAACTCCACCTCGCCATCTTGATCGAGCGCATGCGCCGCGAAGGATTTGAACTTCAAGCCTCACGCCCACAGGTCATCATGAAGGAAGAAGATGGCAAGAAGACGGAACCATTTGAAGAAGTTTCTCTCGAATGTCCAGAAGGGAATAGCGGTACCTCTATCGAAAAGATGAGCAAGCGCAAGGGTGAAATGAAAGACATGCGCGTCGAGAATGGAACGGCGTATCTCCAATTCGAAATCCCAACTCGTGGTCTTATCGGGTATCGCACAGAATTCATGATGGACACGCGTGGTCAGGGCGTCTTGAACACTCTTTTCCTCGGCTATCGTCCATATGTCGGAGCCATTGAAGGAACCCCACACGGTTCGCTCATCTCATTCGAGACAGGGGAGTCGAACAGCTATGGGCTTCAGATCGCTCAAGAGCGTGGCCAGCTTTTCATTGGTGCTGGTGTGCAGTGCTATGAAGGTATGGTCATCGGACAGAACGCAAAACCTGAAGATTTGCAGGTGAACATCTGTAAGGAAAAGAAACTTTCAAACATGCGTTCCAAGGGTGATGGTGTATCCGATGGTCTCACAACCCCACGCAGCATGAGCTTGGAAGAATCCCTCGAATACATTGGTGATGACGAACTTCTCGAAGTTACTCCAGTCAGCCTTCGTATTCGCAAGCAATATCTTAAGGATTTCGAACGTAAGCGCGCTGATCAATCAAAGAACGCATCGTAAAGAAAACGGCCCCGAATGGGGCTTTTTTCATCCTTGAAATCCGATTCCAAAACCATTTCACGTAGCTTGGTAAAGGTTCGTATGATCTGGATATTAACCTGAATCGCACGCTTGCTCTTCAGCACGCTCGAGAGCATGGCCACGCCCTGCTCCGTAAATACCACCGGCAAATACCTCGCACCACCTCTTCCGATGTTTGAGGTCACAAATTGTGACCTCAAAGATTCCGCTTCATTGAGAGACAATTCAAACATAAAATCCTCAGGAAAACGCTCAATGTTACGCTTAACGGCCTGATTTAAAACCTTCGTTTCTACACCGTATAATTCAGCTATATCACGATCGAGCATGACTTTCTTGCCACGAATAATGAATATCCTGTTTTCAATACGCTCCAAGGGGATGAGTGTCAGATCCATGCATATACTGCGTTCACTATATTTGTAGCTTCGTCAATAGTGCTATGAACATTGACTAACTCAAAATTTTCTGCTATCAAATATTCACCCCTAATCGTTCGGAGGTTTCTCATGGTGGAGTTCAGCTACAAGCGGAAGTGGGTCGAAGACAAGAAGAGATGGTTCGACGATGAGGAGAACCATTTCGGGATCAAGCCCGACATCATCCACAAGCAAACGGATATGCTGTCTTCACCCGAAGACGCACTCAACTTCATCATCGACCTGAAGCGCATCGCCAAGCGATACGAGAAGGGTGTCGATGAGGAGCACGTTGCACTCGACTTGGTCGAGATCGGTCTCGCGGACCTCAAGCCCGAGACCATAGACCAGATTCTCTCGCTCATCTGAGCGCTCACGATCTCGCCTCACGGCAGATCGTTTTTTATATAAAAATGACTCTTCGTGTTCAGAAGAGTCTAGGAGGCCACGAGGAGCAACAGATTGCCCTCTTCATCGAAACCAATGGGGAAGTTTCCCAGTGCGCAGAGGCCGAGCAGGGGCTGGAATTGCACCAGCAGGTCCATGTTTCCCACGATTGACGCTCCCACGACAAAGTAGAGAGACGTCCAGAGCGAGGCCGCGAACGGGCCTTGGAACGCTCGCTGAAAAGCGAGATAGATTGAGGCCGCGAGCGAATCCTCATATCGATCATCGAATACGTCACGCAGCCCATCCCCATACCGATCATCGAGGTCTTTCCAGAGGGAGGTATGTTGAGGTACGGACATGATGTCCATCGTGCTAACCGACTTGATCGGTCTCCAGAATATTGCCCGTTGGGCGCGCGCTTCGAGATCCGAGACTGGGGGGTTGAGCTGAAGCTGTGCTTCATACACCACCCCAAGCGCCTCCATGATCTTCGTCCCATGTCCGGGAAATCTGCTTTCCCAAAAAGTATGCCTGCATTTTTCGAGGCTTGAAGACGGACCCATGATGATTCCTTTCACGAATAGAGCATCGTAGATAGAGCTAGACCATCTTTTAATCGAATTTAATTATACTGTCAATCCTATACATTCAGTTATGCTTATGGGTTGACAAGCTGCACATTTTATGCTAAGTGTAGCTGTCATTTCAAAATTTGTTTTCATTTTCGTGCTCTATGAAACAGTCTCTTCGAGGCTGTTTCCATAGCTCGACAATCGGGTTATGCGATCCTGCGTGTGCAGGGAGAGGTTATATCATGTTTCGATACGCGTTTCTCATGACTCTGACCGCATTCGTCTTCTCCGCCTGCGGAGAGACACGCGTCGAGATCATCCACGAAGTCGCTGGCTGTGAAAGCGACCTCGATTGCAACGATCATGACGAAACGAGCGTCGACAGCTGCGAGTTCGGCAGCGGCATCTGCAACCACGAACGCTTGGTGGTTGTTGGCTGCGAGTCATTCGCAGACTGCGACGATGGTGATGCTGTGAGCGTTGATACGTGCGTCGACGCGGTGTGCAATCACTCTCGCGATATCACGGCGCCTTTTGATCCAGCCTCACCTGAGAGGCAGGACGTGGTGTCCTTGTGCGAACAGCCCCTCTCCTGCAGTCAGGGAGAAGGACCTCTCGCCGCTCTCAGCTTTAACCGCTGTAGCGGAAGTCGCGAGAACTGGAACGAACCCGGCTACATGATGGGCATTTCCATGTTGAATATGGGAACGGCCGCTCGTCAGGTACGCATTCAGCCTCAGCTACGCGTCGGAGATCCTACCGATCTCTTTCGAGTCATGGTCCACGCGAACGATTATCGGACAGCTCCGCTTCTCGTGCGTGACATGACCGCAAGTGAACTTGAACGTGAAGGTCTCACGTTTGAGTATGTGGCTCCGACGATCGTTGGTACTGGAGGCTACGTCTTCCTCACGATCAACTTCGCTCAACCGGATACGTACCGATCGCGCACGCTTCAGTGGGCCCTGCCTCCTGATGGCGTCACGGACATCGGCTCCAGTGAGAGTCTGAGCCACTGTCTCCAGGTTGGAGAGTTCATGGACGTTCCGGAACACGGACTCCTAAGACTCACCCAAACACTGGGCACGGAAATTCCTCAATGCACGGGCACAGTCCGTCGCGTTGATTCCGCGGCCGCAGGCGCAATTCTTCCGAATGGATTGTTCCGCACCGTGAGCGACGCGCGAATCTACTTCGCAGACGTGTACAGTCCCACGCCTCGGCTCTATCAATTTGAGACCCTCCGCGAATTCATCGACTGGGGGAGCCTCTATGGTGCGTTCTGGCATCCGAATAGGGTCTGTGCGGTGGTAACCGTCTATGAGGACATCGTCCTCGCGAATGCGCTCGTTGAATTCGACGTCGAGACGGTTGGTGTACGGCCCGGCACACCCGTGACGTGGTACGACAGCATCTCCCATCTCACCCACTACGGTTTCGCAGATCAAGGCTGGGTCATCCGAGACATCGGAACTGATCTGTACGCAACCACAATCTCTGGATACGCCTGTTCGAGGTATTCATCGATTCCTTCTCTCGGACTAGGGTTCATGGACTACGGGTGTGCGCTAGACCTGGGCTACTTGGTCAGCCGCTACACGACGATCCCTACGGATCCGATGAGTCTCAACCCACAAGCCATGAGTGACGCTGGGTGGTTCGCCCAGTACAACCATTCTCCGTAATACGGTACTACTGAAGAGGGGGTGCGAACGCCAATAGGCGAACGCACCCCCTTTCTTCGATTTCAAATCATTTTCTCTTACTCTAGAGGCTGTCCAATTCGATAATTTACCCAAAACTCATCCGGCACATCGAACACTAAGCCCGCCCAAGCCGGGCCCCATAGATCAATCGCTTTTTGCTCAGATGGAATCTGTCGAAGCGAACCAAATGAATCGACAACCACGTACACGGGAGAGGCTGTACGCACTTTAACCAATGTCCCAGGTTTATAGGTTACGTTTCTCACAAGGCGGTAACTTGCAATGCTTTCATTACTCGCCAATACCACATCTTTAAAATCGGAAAACCAGGAATAGAAAGCTGTATCTGTTGGAAATGCGAGACGAGTATCATCAGCCATCAAGCAGTACACGGCTGAGGAAGAACGCGTGCGAGCAAGATCGAGACAGCCAAGATTTTGTTGAGTGATGTAAACCGCGCTTTGATGATAACGATCGTGGTCTGCGTGCGTAAAATATTGATCATGCTCGTTGATGCCAAACGTATCAAGCCAATTCATAACGGCGCGAATATCAACCAATTGATAACTGATCTGGCTACTCTCCGTAGAAGTTCCTACATACATCGTGAGAATGCGCGTTGGAACGCCAATCAATCTTCCAAGATCATCAACCGCCGTTCCACCTGAATCTCCCCGAAAAATTTCTGCGGTCGCATCAATAAAACCGCCAACATAGTCCGTGATCTTTCCGGTTGTCGTTTTGAGTACGTGGTCTGGTCCTGGATATCCGATCACACGAACCCCATCACCCTTTGAGCTAAACTCATTTGTCGCAAGATAGGGGAATGGTCGGTTCAGACGATCTGGACCAACAGAGGCACCAATTTTTAGGATCGCAAAGTCCTGGCTAAGCTTATCGTTATACACGGCTCGGATAATAGATGCCCTGTATTCATTGCTTGGATTACCATTTTCGTCTGAAAAATAAACCACACATGAACTCGCGATCTGTCCTGCGCCTAAATCACTGATCACCACGTGCCCTGCAGTAAGCACATAGCCTTCAGAGCCGTTAATTACCGTTCCAGAGCCCTGTTCGTGGTCACAAGCGACCAAGACAGATGCCGTGGACTGAGCGTGCGCTTGCTGAGCCGTCAACAACAACGCACCAAATACAATGAGCGAAGACAGACGATATTTCATGGCCATAGTTTGACGTACGCCACAAGTTTTGTCAGCATGCCGCCTACCCATGGAGGTGATGATCGATGGATAGCCAGTCGACTCCGTATCGTGATCCTGCCGAGTCTCGGCTACAGAGACTCGAATCGCGCATCGATGTGCTCGAACTCGAGCTCGAGCGCGCCCACAAGATGCTGCTCTGGCATCGTATCGCTCGCAATTTGCGACGAGGAAGGCCGATCTTTACTTCGGCCAAGTTCTACTGGATCGCCGCTCTCCTGACAGTCTGCGGCTTCTTGGGAGGCTTCCTCACCGGGTCCGTAGCACCGGGACGCGCCCAGGCCTTGTCCACCCGACACATCTGGGCCTTGCCCACCATGCGCTACCCGTCGATCCAACGGGTCGACCACGCTCATAACTGATCTACATGGATCAGTTTTTTATATGAAAAAACCCAAGCTTATCGCTTGGGGTTGATAGAGGGAAAACGCGAGGGCGGGGGAGGTTCCATGGTGGGACGCTCATCCTCCTCAGCGGGATCCGTGTGTCGTAGCCCGATCACTTTTCCTGTTTTTGGGTCCTCGATTGGGAAGCCCTGTTGTGTCTCATCGTCACGCTTCTTTCGCGTGGCGAGAAACTGATCCGTGGGAGCGCGCGGACGATCCGGCTTCCCAAGGAAATGTGCGAGTTCACGAACCACCAGCATTGGATATGGGGGAGGACCCGTCCGCATCATGAGTAATGGCTTGTTCACAACCCCCGTATCATCGTGGGATGGATAGTGGCCATAGGCACAGGGCTTGTCGATCACGTTCGGACCCGTGACCAACACCTTGCGCGCGCTGCGCATCGGCGGGATGAACTGGTCGATGGTACCGATCTTGGACGCAGCCTGCAGCAGGCTGTCTTGACCGGTAAAGCTGATGAGCGCCAGCGGGCCATCCCACAGACGCGTCTGCTCCTTGAGGAACGTGTGAACGAAGATCGGCGTATACCGCTCCTGAAATTCGAGCACTCGGATCTCAGAAGTCGTCACCGTGAGGGCCGTCCCGAGCAGCATCTCGAAGTCACGACGAGCCTCGGGATTCTCGAACACGGGGAAGAGAAGGATCACGAGCGTTGAACCAGGACGCGTGTTACTCATTCAAAAACCTCCAGCCACAGAAAAGCACGATATCCTGAAAATTTCAAGCCTTTCACCTTGTTTCACATCAAATGCATCTATGTTATCCTCGGTTTCGCATTTCTATGAGACGAGAAGTTGTATTGGACATCGAAACACAGAACACCTTTCAAGATGTTGGGGCCTATAACCCCTCACTTTTGAAGGTGTCTTATGTTGGATGCTATTTCTATGAAACGGACACGTTTGAAGGGTTTTTCGAAAAAGATCTTCCAAAGCTTTGGCCGCGTCTTGAGCGTTCTGATCGAATCATTGGATACAACTCTATTGGATTTGATTTGCCCTGTCTTCAGCAATATTACACAGGGGACATCATGAAGTTGCCATCTCTAGACCTCCTTGTTGAAATCGAAAAGAAGCTTGGTTTTCGCATTAAGTTAGATGACGTCGCAAAGGCCACCCTCGGCATAGGGAAGAGCGGGCATGGACTTATGGCAGTTGAATACTGGCGCAATGGAGAGCTCGATAAACTCGCCGAGTATTGCCTTCAGGATGTTCGAGTGACGCGCGATGTCTATGAATTTGCCTTGTTAAACGCGTACATCTCTTTCAATAATCGCATGGGGCAAAAACAAGACATTTCCGTCCCTATTGAACCACCCGTTCCGAACGAAAGACGCGCCATTAATTTGAGTCTCGGATTTTAGTTATCCACAAACATCTTGTTTTCCTAGGATTCTCTGCGGTTGCCTCGATCGCTATATCTTGTGATAGAATTTCGTTCGTACCACAAGATGTAGTAATTTATGGAATCTGAACTCCTCACACATTCTCCTATGATGACCCCAACCACGTCGGGTGAAACGTTTGTGCCGCGCCGACGTCGTCTTGCTGATGAACGTAAAGCCATCACGCATAAGTTTCATGTTGGTTCTTGCGAAGGATATCTCACCGTTGGCCTCTACGAAGATGGCCAACCAGGAGAAATCTTCATCACACTCACCAAAGAAGCGAGCTCTATCGCTGGACTCGTTGATTCATTCGCGACCGCGATTTCCATTGGTCTCCAATATGGCGTGCCGCTCAAGGTTCTTTGCAACAAATATGTTCATGCTCGCTACGAACCATCTGGAGCCACACAGAACCCAAACATCCCGCAAGCAAAATCTATTGTTGATTACATTTTCCGTTGGTTAGCGATTAAGTTCCTGACACCAGAAGATCGTCAGAGCATTAACATGTATCAAGAAAAAATCGCATGAACCCGCTCATTGGCGCCTGCCCACTCCTGACATACAGGCCATTCTATCGACCGTTTGAATATCCGCAGTTTTTCGAGTACTTCCAAAAGCAAAACCAAGCACATTGGCTCCCGCTTGAGGTTCCCATGGAATCGGATATCTCTGACTATCGCTTCAAGCTTTCCCCAGAAGAAAAGAACTTGATTATTCAGATTCTTCGCTTCTTCACACAGGGCGACATTGAGGTAAACAACAACTACAATTCTCGCCTTATTCCGTCATTCCCAAAGCCGGAAATCAAGATGATGCTTTCGGCATTTGCTGCCATGGAAAGCGTGCATGTCTGGGCCTATTCCTATCTGAATGACTCACTCGGGCTTCCAGAGAAAGAATACAGTGCCTTTCTCGAATACGAATCCATGCGCAATAAGTATCAGTACATTCAATCGTTTGATGTGAACTCGGTCGAAGAGCTCGCGATCAACCTCGCGGTGTTCGGAGGATTCATGGAAGGGGTGAGCTTGTTCTCAAGCTTTGCGATTCTCATGAACTTCCCGCGCCTTGGAAAACTCAAAGGCGTTGGACAGATCGTTACATGGAGCATCCGTGATGAAACGCTGCACAGCCAGGGCGTCTGTGAGCTCTTTAGAACGCTCGTGAATGAGAATAAGCACATCTGGACCGATGAACTTCGTCAGACGCTCTATAAAGCCTGCGACGACATGGTGACGCTCGAAGATAAATTCATTGACACGTGTTTTGACATGGGAGCGGTCCCAGGGCTCACACCAGAAGATGTGAAACTCTATGTCCGATACACCGCTGACAAGAAACTGAATGATCTTGGGCTTGATAAGGTCTATCACTCCCCAAACCCACTCCCATGGCTGGATATCATGGTGAATGCAAAGGAACACGTAAACTTTTTCGAGAATCGCGCCACTGAATACTCAAAGGGCGCGGTGGTGGCTGATTGGTAAACAAATATTAAACTTGAACCTTATGTCGACCTACACGAATGTTATTGACGCGCTCTCAAACAACGATCTTGTCTCTGCTCGCGATCTCTTGCTTGCCGAAATCAAGCACGATACCGCCAATCGTCGCAGCTGGGATTGTCCGCATTACACCGCGAATCGGGAAATTCACGAAAGCATCAAAAAAACGAATGAGTTTGAAAAGCTCACCACGTATTTTGGATTGGAAAATCTTCGCGATCGATACGTATTGCGCGATAAAGAAGGAAATATCTGTGAAGATCCACAGGAGTTTTATGCGCGTGTCGCAACTGGCCTCTCACGGGGAGATAAAGCCATGGCGCAGCGTCTATACGATTACATGACGCGTTGCTGGTACATCCCAGCCACGCCAACCATGATGAATATTGGCACAAACAAAGGACTGCCAATCTCATGTTTCCTGAATACAGTCCCAGATACACTCGAAGGAATTTTTGGCATCTACCGTGAAAATGCGTTTCTTGCCAAATACGGAGGTGGTATTGGAACAGATTGGTCGCAACTGCGCGGTCAGAATGCGCCACTTCAGGCCTCAGGACTCAAATCATCTGGAGTGATTCCATTCCTCAAGATCATGGACTCTTCCACGATCGCGGTTTCGCGTAACTCTGTTCGACGTGGAGCAGCGGCTGCGTATCTTCGCATTGATCATCCAGATATCGAAGACTTTTTGGAAATTCGCAAAGCTACAGGAGGCGATCTTGATCGCAAATGTCTGAATATCAACAACGGAATCGTCATTACAGATGAATTCATGAAAGCGGTCGAGGAGAATCGCGAATACGATCTCATCGATCCACACTATAAAACCGTCACAAACAAATTGAATGCGCTTGATATCTGGCGCAGAATCCTCACCATGCGTGCGGAAACAGGGGAGCCGTATCTTCTCTTTATCGACACGGTAAACAATGCACGTCCAGAACACCACAAAAAACTTGGACTCATGGTGCGCCAAAGCAACCTCTGCACCGAAATCGTTCTCCCAACAGATGAAAACCGCACGGCTGTTTGCTGTCTTGGAAACTTGAACGTGGAGAAATACGACGAATGGAAAGATCAGATCGAACAAATCACCTATGACTGCGTGACTGCGCTCGATAACAATCTTGAGACGTTTATTGAGATGGCTGATCCTGTTGAATTCAAGAAAGCAATCAACTCGGCAAAACACGAACGCTCCATCGGACTTGGCGTGATGGGATATCACGGCTACCTCATGAGCAAGCTGATTCCATTTGAGAGCGTGATGGCGCGAAACATCAACAAAGAGATGTTCTTGAATATCAGCACACACGCCCACAAAGCCTCTGAGCGCCTCGGAGTCGAACGCGGATTGCCTTTGGACGGTGGAACGCGTCGCAACTCCTATGTGACCTCTATTCAGCCCACAGCCTCAACGAGCTTCTTGTGTAATGAAGCAACTCCATCCATTGAGCCAATCTCTGGAAACGCATTCTTGCAAAAGACGCTTTCTGGAAGCTTCTTGTATCGCAATAAGCATCTTGTGAAGTTACTTGAATCAAAAGGATTAGAATCCACCGAGCTCTGGAAGAAGATCATTGCCGACAAGGGGAGTGTGTTGAACTTGGACGTACTGACTCCGGAAGAAAAGGCCGTGTTCCGTACTCCATACGAAATGAACATGCGCGAAATCATTCAGCAGGCCGCCGATCGTCAACCGTATATCGACCAAGCGCAATCGCTGAACGTATTCTTTCCATCTCCAATTTCTGGAAAGTATTTGCACGAGGTTCACATACTCGCTTGGAAACTCGGCATCAAGAGCTTGTACTATCTCCGTTCAGCTTCTCCAATTCAGGCCGAAACGATTGATGCACAATCCGTGAAGCGCGATGTAGCAACCGAAGAGTGCGCTGTTTGCCAATAACGATATAAAAGATCCCCCTACGCTCTGGTGAGCTTCGGGGGATCAGACGTATAGGATGGGGTGCACGTAGCACACCTGGAAGTTGAAGGAATCGCCGCTTCGCTCGACGAGGATGTCGAACCAAGGACAATCACGCTTCTCGAAACTCCACACGCGCATCACGTGTTGTTTCGGGTTCTGCTCAGACACAAGCGTCTCACGCAGCAGAACGGCGCAAAAAGCTTCGAAGACCGAACGCGTCACCAAGTGATGCTTTTCGGCCTTCGAATCAACTTCCGGCGGGGAGCAAGAGAAACACAGGGTCAGCGTCGGCACCTGGTTTCGAGCAAGCCCACGGAAGGAGAAAGCGAATTCCCGCAGGATATCGCGATAGATCTTCTCGGCTTGTCTAGACTCTTGCACAGACATCGGCACCTCCCACCTTGTTTTCTTGTTTAGTCCTCGTCGTCAGCCATTGCGACTGGATCGTCTTCGTCCTTCAATGCACGCTCAAGACGGTCGAGCTCTTTGAGTTCATCGAGCTCTTCTGGTTCGTCTTCTGGGGCCTTTTTCTCTTCCTCTTCTTCAACGACAGGCTCTTCGCCTAAAACCTTTTCTACGCTCTTCTCCTCAAGCTCTTCTTTTTCCTCTTCTTCCTCGTCATCACCGGCTTTTGCGCCAGTAACGTGCATGCCGAGGGCAGCAAGATTGTCGGACTCGGCGTCGATGTCGAGACCCTGCATGTCGCGATCCCACGAAGAAGGGCCAAGGTGTACAGATGGGCTGGTCATAGCATTGGTGATCAATAGAGATTTTGCGAAGATACAGAAGGGGGAGAAAATTTGCAAGTCGCGGTTGGAAAATTACGATTATCTATGTAGACTGTGGGCTATATGACCCAATGGAAGAAGCTTCTCAAGTCTCTTGGTTTCAGCGAAAGCGAATCCGCTTTGTATCTATCCTCTTTGGAAGCTGGACCGTCCACGGTTCAGGATCTGGCCAAAATAGCCAAGCTCTCTCGCGTCACAACCTACGCGGTGATTGAGGCGCTTACACATCAAGGGTTGATGAGCTCTGTTGAGAAAGGGAAGAAAAAATTGTTTGTCGCTGAATCGCCAGACAGACTTCTTGCGCACGTTTCTAATCGCGTAAAAGAGATGGAGGCTACACTCAAAGAAGCAGAAGAGAGTATTCAGGATTTGAAACTTCTACAAAGAGGGGAAAAGCCCGTTGTGAAATTGTTTGAAGGAAAAGACGCGTTGCGTGCCGTGATGTCGGACATAGTCGCTACGAGACCAGAGACACTTGATGAGTGGGGGAATACCGATGAAATCTTGGGCGTTCACCACAGAGATGACATGAAAGTCTGGTATGCCGAAATGGATAAGGCTATGCCAAAAAACCACCAATCAAGATTGTTACTGCTTGCAAAAAAGGAACCCCTTAAAGTTGGACGAACTGCGAATACGGAAATCGCAGCTCTGCCCCAAGATTTGTTTGATTTTAATGGTGATGTTCTCGTATATGCAAACAAAGTAGCTCTCTCCACTTTCCGAGGGAAACAAATTTCCGTTATAATAGAAAGTAATGAAATTGCCGATACCGTTAAGCAACTTTTAAATTATATTTGGGCACTTCGTAAAAACAAAAATTAATAAGACGACCCCCGGACACCGCACGCTTTCGCGCACTGGTGTCCGAGGGTCTATTTGTAGTGCAACTTCTTACTATATACGTTTTGAAGTCGCGAGCAGAAACGTCTTGAAGAGAACGAGTCTCGTGAACCAGCCTGTATACACATTGATGTTTTACAAGCGGAGGCTGACGAGCCGATACAGGACTATGCCTGTGAGTGGACGAATTTCATCAGGCGAGCGAGCTCGCCGAGAAATTCAGTTCTGACGAAACATGGTTCAACCGCATCCTCCGCCCATGGCGCACCTCGTCATCTTAGAACCAGAGCACCGGCCAAATTAGAGTCGAGAGACTCCCGAACCCTTATGGCCGTTATGACTCAAGACTTTCGTCTCAAATCATGACCGTATACTAGCACGAAACATATTATTTGTCAATACACTAGGCTTACACTATTCTAACTAATCTTAGCCAAATTATACGCAAGTGTAAGGCACCTCTTGACAGAATTATTTGTTTGTGTTATATTATTTCTCGTCCAGCGGGAACAGCCATTCTTTACCAGAGTGACTGAGCTCGAGGGAACATCGCATAAGATCGTCTAGATACGTCTGGACGATGTTTTTTTTAACCAATTTTAAAGACACCCGTTGTCAATCGAGAGAGACGAAGAACAAACCCATGCTTGCGGTCCTTCGCCTCACTCGGGTGAAAACCCACGCCCCTTACAATCACGCGATGTAAATTAGTTCCTCCAATTGTGTATTGGACGGACTCGACATGTGTCGAGGCCTCCTCTCCCTTTTTGAAGAAATTCGAAATGAGAGAGGAGGTTCCAATGAGCATCATCGTGGCAAAGGCGCTGGTGGGTAACTACTGGCGGTTCGGGACGAAAGACTCCCGATTCGAGGCGGCCCTGGCGGTCCTCGGCCTGACCGTTGCCGAGCTCGAACACTGTTCGAGCGAGGCGCGGAAGGTCGAGCGGGGCATCGGCCCTCTGATCCTCACCCCGGCTGGGTGCGGACGGAACCGCTAGGCGGCGCATGCAGTGGTAGGCATCTCTACCACAACGCGTAATCGCCGCGTTTAAAAATACTCAGGCCTGAGATACCTGAGCAAAATAGCGATGAAACTTCTCCGTTTCTTTCGGTCTGACGCACAGGACCGAACGTGGCCAAGCGGAATCTTGGCGGCTGATGGCGAGATTCATTCTCGCCATTCCCTCCCGCTTTTCATCAATTGATGAAGGTCGAGAGGGAGTGAATGTCCCTTGCTTGCTGGGCGGCATAAAATCATTTACGGAGGCAGGCTGGGAATTCCCCATCCATCCTTCGAGGAACGAGGTGCGGGCGTGCATGCCCAATCCGAAGTTTCAAGAGTGACTCATAGGTTGCTCAATCTCGGATGCACCCGAGAAGCTTGGACCGTGAGGTCTTGGCAGGCGTTGAGGGCCCGACTTACTGAGCCCTCAGCCCCGTTTCTTCTTCATCCGTCATCTTGCAAAAGCTCTGACGGATTTCCCTCCCGCTGTTTATCAAACGATGAACGTCGAGAGGGAAGCTAACACTTTCCAACTTTTCGGTACTAAGGAACCGAACGTTGTTAGACGGTAAAACTGATCGCGCTACAAGCCATTATTGCGCGTAATAAATGTAGCTGGCTGAGATAGGGACTAGGCAGTTTTCGAAACCGATGACGGTCATTAACCGGTTTACCGGGACCCGAGGTATGCGAGTAGCCGACATCCCTTTCAATATCTTCATCCGTCATCTCTCATGAGCTCTGACGGATTTCCCTCCCGCTTTTCATCAATTGATGAAGGTCGAGAGGGAAGCGTGCCTCCTTTCGGTGTTGGACTGTCTTAGATGCTTAGCCGTCTGACAGAACCCCCGAAAGAAGTGGCGTGCCACCCACCTACTAACGAGGACCGCGCGCGTGCAGACGTTCGGACCATATGACGGTTGCATTAGCCAGCAACCACGTCCCCGTGTCATTGGCATCTAGGCTAGATGCAAAAATCGCGAAGGACGTGCTGTCGGAGATTCGCTCCGGGGGAACAGCATAGCCATAGCACTGCACACAATTTTTTCCGAAATCGGACCGTTCGCACATCCGGCTGATGTGCATTCCCTCCCGCTTTTCATCAAGAGATGAAATTCGAGAGGGGATGTTGACCAACTGATACATCCAAAGGAGTTCCCATGGAGGACAAGATCATGTTTGTTGCATCGAACATCTGCATGGTGCTCGTGCAGGGGGTGTTCGTGTACAGCCAATACGAGCTGTACGTCAACGGGGTCGTACCCCCGCCGCATCAGGGCGAAATCCTGTTGGCCCTCTTCGCCGTCCACCTCTTGAGTACCTGGGTTTCCTTCCAGGGAATCAAGGCTCAGTGGGCAAAGGAAGACGCCAATCGTCGCGTATCCGACTGATACGCTTCCGGGTCCGACGATGCTACGCGCTCGTCGGAATTCCCTCCCGATCTTCATCAAGCGATGAATCTCGAGAGGGAAGTGTACGCCTCCTTTCGGTGTTGGACTGTCTTAGATGCTTAGCCGTCTGACAGAACCCCCGAAAGAAGTGGCGTGCCACCCGCTTTTCCATCCATCATCTCTTAAGAGCTCTGATGGATTTCACTCAACCGTTTCAAGGAGGTGCCTCATGGGTGTTGATTACCGGCTCCAGGTTCGTGGGTCCGTGGGCGCGCTCCGCGTTGTTCTCCAGATCGACCTTCGGGACGGTCGGAGATGGCGCACCGATACGGTTCTCGGGAAGGTGAAGAGCTACGAGGAGGCGAAAGCCCTCGTGGATCGCCTCCATCGGGAGGAACACTACCCGGTGGGCTGCCTCGGACTCGAGATCCCCGACAAGGACTACCTTGCTCCCTGACTCATGGAACATGAGGACTGGTAGAGCGAGGCTTCCAAATCGGACCGTTCGCACATCCGGCTGATGTGCATTCCCTCCCGATCTTCATCAAGCGATGAATCTCGAGAGGGGGTGGACCAATTGAAACCCCATAGGAGTTCCCATGACGCAGTCGAATGTTCTCGTGCTCACGGTTTCGCAGGGTCTCCGCCGCGTGAAGAAGCTCAAGGGGCTTCTTGCGGAGGCGCAGACGCGCGCCACCCAGGGAAGTACCTGGGTCGAGGGCAAGGAGCCGTCCTTCGCCTTCGAGGAGCAGCGAAAGCTCCGCACCGGCTTCCAGGGGGAGATCATCCGTCTCGAAACGGCGATCGCGCGGGCCAACGCCCTGACGCGAATCACCGTGGAGGGACGTGAGGTCACCCTTGCGCAAGCGATCCGCGAGCTCCAGGAGCTCAAGGCGGACCTGGCGTGGCTGCCGCAGTTGATTCTGCGGGCGGGAACGGAGGAGTCGTCCGAGTACGTGTACGACGAGGTGACGGGGCGCAACATCCCCCGATCCAAGTCGGTCACGCACAAGGCAGCTCTGACCGAGCCTGCGCGGGTGGCCGAGATCCAAGCGCTCCGCGATCGCTTCGAAACGATCAACGACGCGGTGGAGACGGCCAACCACCGGACGGCGATCGAGCTCTAGGGCTCTCGCCTCCGACACCGAGTCTGTCCGCTGTGGTTTACCGCTTCGGCGGAACCCACAGCGGGCTGGCCGCGGGACGGGTGAGTGAGGTTGGGTAAAACAACTTTATCCGAAAGGATAACAGCTGTCGGAAGAGCAATCTTCCTACGAGATCGCCAACGATAACGGCATTGATACGGTATTGAGCCTTTAGGATTCAGCCCTAAGAAGCTGAGCCCTGAGCCTTAAGCCATCAGTCGTTAGCCTAGAGCACTTGTTAACCCTCCTCCTCTCCGGCCCCGTGTTTAATCCTCTTTCCCGATGAGAATCTTCTCGTCGGCCCATCTCGGATTTTGACCAATGCGTCGAACGTCGAGACGGGATGCAGACCAACTGACGCATCCAAAAGGACAGCATGGCGACGAGTTTCATCGTGCTCGAGGGTGACTGGGGCGGTCAGATCTACCTCACGGTCTCGTCCTACGGAACCGACCTCACGCATCTCGATCAGCTCTTGAATGAGCTCGATGCGATCGCGTGGTCCTGTAACGAGGGCGGCGGTTCATCTTGGACGATTCTCGATTCGGACGAGAACGACACCGAGATCGGCGGCGGGATGGGCGGCGGTCGTGCCGCTCAGGGCTCCGTGTGGATGCATAACGAGTTTCGCGGACTGAAGAAAATGGAAGAGCGCGTGCGCTTTCTCCTTCACCTTCCCGCGAGCACTCGGTTCATCTACGGAAACGGCTAAACAACACGGTTTGTGAACCGAACAACATCACACGTGTCTGATCGTCCACGCTTCGACGATCTTCCCTCCCGATCTTCATCAAAAGATGAATCTCGAGAGGGGAGCTGACCAACTGATGCTTACCCAAGGAGTGCCCGTGAAGACGTATTTCGGATTCGGCATGGCGGATAACATGTTTCCGGCGAATTGCAGCATGACGCGGCTCGAGCTCAGCCCTGAGGAGGCGAAGAGCGTGATCGCGGAAGGGGTCGAGGTCTGCCTGAACCCGTCGCACGCCCTGACCATCAGGGTGATGCAGACACGCTACGGCATCGACGTCGCCATCCCCGAAAAGGCCCCGTTCGCGAACCTCAAGTCCGGCGATCGGCTGCTCGTGATGGGAGTCTCCGGACTTCCGCGGCTCGAAGGCCGACACGAGTACACCCCCGAGGAGATCGAGAGCGCGAAGTTCCGCTTCGGTCTCTGGACGGTCACGAGCTAAGCACTCGGCTCACGGCGGTTGAGCAATCTATCGCCCCGTGGCACATTCGGCTGATGTGCACCTGCCCCGAGAACTTAAAAAGTTTTTTCGGGGTTCCCTCCCGCTGTTTATCAAACGATGAACGTCGAGAGGGAAGCTGACCAACAGACGCTTACCCAGGAGTTTCCATGACTGAAGCCGAGGTGGAGTTCCACTTGGCCGACATGGCCGCAGTGGACGAGGAGCGATTCGAGTGGGAGTGCGCGATGAACACGAAGGACGTGTTTCGGGCAATCTCGGCGCTCGAGATCGACGTCCAGCGTGGTGTGCGATCCGTGAATGCAGTGATCGATAGCGACACGCAGAACGGACTCGCTCATCAGGCGTACACGTATCACGGAGATTGCTCCCGCGTCGCGTACAGGCTCGGACGGGAATGGGCCCTCAAGAATCGGCCGACCTACGCAGAGCTCGCTCTGCAAGATCGACGACATGCGGAGGCTCGCGAACGTCGCGATGCTCGAATCGCGAAAGATAACTGGGAGCGTGGCGAAGGATGGTTGAACGCTGACCTCTTTTGCGACGAACCCACCTACTAAGGAGGTGTCTATGGCGGCGATGACTGCGACCCTGAGCGTCAAGCGCGCGCGTCGATTCTGCACCAAGCGCCGTCTCGCCTCCGTAAGGGTTGAGAAGGTCTTGGCACGCAGGAAGGCGCGTCGAACGGGCCGTTCCACTCTTTACACGAGCTGGAACGTGATCTGAGCGCGAGACCTCCCCGCAATCGCAGCGGGTAAAACAGAACAGGATTCAGCCCCTGTTCAAATGTGCGATAAAACTAGCTGCGTTTCTTTCGGTCTGACGCACAGGACCGAACGTGGCCAAGCGGAATCTTGGCGGCTGATGGCGAGATTCATTCTCGCCATTCCCTCCCGCTTTTCATCAAAAGATGAAATTCGAGAGGGGATGTTGACCAACTGATACATCCAAAGGAGTTCCCATGATCCAGATGCTGAACGTCACGCCGAAGCTCGAGCGTCTCCTGGTTCTCTGCCGAGAGAATCTGGAGGCCGCGAACGCCTTCGCTCGAGACCTGGGCTACCGGGGGTTCCACCCGGAGAAGCCCCAGACCGAGGAGGAGGCCCTGCGGCTCCTCTCCGATCTGCGCGTCCTGCGCTTCGACCTCGCGAATCGCATCGCGGATCGAGGAAAGCGGAAACGCGAGTTCGAGCGGGCGTAAGCCCTGCTTCAACTGATCTGGTGGAAACACGCAGATCCGAGTACAGCCGTCACTTGGGAACAGAACGACGGCAAAAGAAATTCGCGAGAGACGCGTTTCGCAGAGCAACGCGAACTCGAAAGACTGTTTGATCGATAAAACCAAACAAAAGGAACAACATGCCCGTTATCGAATGGTTCATTCATAGCTCGTCTGAACACGGCACAACATCCGTCGTTCTGGTCAATGAGACGGCCCACGTTCTGCGCCGCTCGAGCAGTAGGTATCATCTCATCATCAAAGGAATGAGCTATCAGTACTGCTGCCAAGACGGGTGTCAGGATGGGCGCTGCGATACGGGCGCGTCCTATCACGTGAGGCTTCTCCTCGAGCGGGCGAAGCTGGCAGGAGCGACCAAAGTCGTGGTTCGCATGGGGCAAAGGAATAATTACGTCGGCTCGATCCATGGACTACCAGTCTATGACGTCTCCGAAGTAGAAAAAATCATTGCAGATGGCATTCACATCATCCCCTGAAGGAAGCAATCATGCGACTCACTCTGCGTATCAAGTTAGACACTGGGTTTAAGTGCTTCGTCTGCCTTCAGGGCATCAATCTCCGACCAATGGCCAATCTACCCGTTGATCCCGTTGTCGCGTTCAACGATCTGAAGCAGGGGAAAAACCCCACCGAGTGCATCTCGTGTGGCGCGTTGCACCGCTTCAGGAAGAAGAGCACGGCGCGGCGGCGTTACATTCAATTTCTTGCCATGCATCTGCCAGAGGATGAAATGGTCCTCGAGCTGGAAGACATGGTCTAACACGTTAGCTCTCCCTGATCTCCCCAATCGCGCAAAAACGCGACGGGGAGATTATTGATTTTCTGAACATTTCGTTGCGTTTGACGCGACCTGTTCTACGTTCCATGATGTGAACCATGAATCAAACATGGCTCTTTCTTATTGGATTTGCAGCTCTCGCAGGATTGATGGTTTTTCTGTCGCGTCGCAACAAAGGCGATGAAAAACCAAGCCTTGATCCTCAAGCGATGCTGATGCTTCATCAACGTCTTGAAGCGCTTGATCAAGAGTTGCGACGCTCGCTGACGGAAAACACACGATCACAACAAACGTCCAGCAATAGCATGACGGGTGCGGTTCGAGATGTGACGGATCGACTAGCGAAAATCGAAGAAACAAACAAACAGGTGCTTAACTTTTCCGGACAATTGGAAAATTTGCAGCGCATTCTTACGAATCCAAAACAGCGCGGTGTTCTCGGCGAATACTATCTCGAAACACTCTTGAAAAATGTATTTCCACCAGAGCAATATCAAATGCAATACGCGTTTAAAGACGGAGAGATTGTTGATGCGGCGGTTTTCATCAAAGACAAGATTGTTCCGATTGACTCAAAATTTAGTCTCGAGAACTACAACCGCCTCGTAGAAGCGACGACAGATGAAGATCGTAAACGCTATGAGCGCGACTTTTTGAACGATTTAAAGAGCCGTATCAAGGAAACGGCAAAATACGTTCGTCCAGGGGAGGGGACCATGGACTTTGCGTTTATGTTTATTCCACATGAAGCGATTTACTACGATTTGCTCGTAAACAAGATCGGTGCGGTCGGGGAGGACACGGAAAATTTATTGCAACGCGCGGCAAATGTGTATCACGTGATTATTGTTTCTCCGACGAGTTTTAGTGCCTATCTTCAAACCGTGATGCAAGGACTGCGCGCACTTAAAATCGAAGAGCAGGCCATGGAAATCAAGAAGCGCGTTGGGGAGCTTGGACGGCATCTTTCAGCCTATGACGAGCATTTCAAGAGTATTGGAAAGCATCTCGGAACGGTTGTAAACAAATATAATGATGCGGATAAAGAGCTTGGGAAGATTGATAAAGACGTTTTACGTATCACTGGAGAAGGTTCTGGGCGCGAAACGGCGCCCGTCGATCGTCCATTAATTGAGGGATAAGTATGTCACGTGCTGTCCTGCGCAATATTGGAATCGCGATTGCGGTCGTAGCTGCTCTTGTTGTCGGTATCATTACGTTCGTACAAACAAAAGAGATTTCAAAAATCCGCGCCTCTGAAGCGGATGTGACAACGACGACGTATGCATTAGTACTTGGCGCGAGCGTCAAAGCAGATGGAACCGCTTCAGATGCACTTTCAGACCGCGTAAAAACGGCTGTAGAGCTTTATCAAGCAGGAAAAGTCTCGAAGATCCTCATGACGGGTGATGATGGCGCATTCCATGGCGATGAAGTCGCAGCTATGAAGAATCTCGCGATTTCTCAAGGCGTTACTTCGAGCGATATTTTGGTTGATGGACAGGGCTATCGAACGTATGAAAGTTGTAAGCGCGCTGTTTCTGAATTTGAAGTCACTTCTACGGTTGTAATCACACAACGTTTTCATCTTGCTCGCGCTCTCTATCTTTGCGACAACTTTGGCATCGAGGTTCAAGGACTTTCCGCTGACCGCCAACCATACCGCAGTATCCTGATGTTTATTGGCCGAGATCTTCTCTCAAGTGCAAAAGCCTGGTGGGACATCAATGTGTGGGCGCCGGAGAGTCCGGTGGCGGAATAACGCTTGACCAGGTCTTTTATTATTGCTACACCTCGCACACCCCAAACCCTTACACAGAAGGAGGTACGGGAATGTCCGATCGCTCTCTCACATTGAAGGAACTGAAGGAGGCTATCAGGGATCCGGCACGGGAAGGTGAGTTGCACGAGCAGATGATGCTCCTGCGAGAACGCTTCACCCCGGATCTGCTGAAGTCGCTTCCGAACAAGTCGCGCAACGTCGCCATCAACGATGCATTCCACGCGGTTCAAGGCATCCTCGCCGCCATCATCGGGGAGGAGTCTCCTGATGGCGATCCTGGACACGGGCGAGGCCACTGGGCACGGGATTACATCCACGCGCTGTGGCTCAGCTACGATCCGGAGCTCGACACCAAGCTCATCATGCCCTGCCTCCTCGGAGGCACCCTGCACGACACGGCAACCCTGTTCGTCGACCGCTACGCGGACAAGAACCGGGTCGTGCGTCACGCGGAAGTGGGCGCGCTACTCGTGCACGCAGCTGCGCTCGAGAACAAGGTCCTGACGCCCAACGAAGCGACTCTTGCGGCCTACGCGGTCGCCGCTCACACGCACTACCTCAAGCCCGCGGATGTGACGTGTGCAGACGGTGTGACGCGTACCGTCACACCCTATCGCGACATGTCGGCGGACAATCATCCACTCCTCGAGGTCTGGATGACTCGCTGGGTGGATCGACTCGACTGCTCGGGACCGTTCGAGCTCGGTCGACACTACCTGACCCTGCACAAGGACCACGAAGACCTCGGTCAAGACGGGTTCTACAAGGTCAGCTTCGCGGATCAGATGCAGCCGCTGCTCCGCACGCCTGAGGAGATCAAGATCTCAGGCAAGCCGCAGACCATGCTCGAGCACATGCGCATGTACGCGAGCTCGCAATCCAACAGCTCGCCCTACGGCAAGTACGATTGCGGGCTGATGGTGAAGATCCGCGATGCCTACAAGGAGTCGCTCGAGCACATCATCTATCAGGCAGCGAATCCGTCGCCCGTTCTGCCCGATCGCATCGAGATGAACTGGACGCGATTCCTGGGACAGTGGGTCGAACCCACGTTCGCTGGCAAGAAGGCGGCCGCGAGTCTCAGCCGCGCATTTTGCACGCTCGATCCGACCGCGCAGAACGCTTGGGCATGCGGCTTCCGAGCCTGCATGGCCGAGCACAGCATCTGGATCGACCGCATCCGCAGCTTCCTGGTTCTCGAGGAAGTCCCGACCGAGTACCTTCACCTGCCGGGAATCGGGGAAATCGGCAACGCATTCCTGCGAGCCGACGTTCCGATCGAATACTGACCACCACGACCGACATCAAGTCGGTCTTTTTCTTTTTCATGCTCAAATAAAAGCGCCGTCCCTATGAGACGGCGTAAGAATTGAACTTCGCAGAGATCTCGCGAAAGATTAGCGCAAGAAAATCTGAAAAAAGCATGAGTACCATCCACCAGCGATCGAAGAGCTCGTACATGATGAAACCTCCGATGATAATCACCTCAGTAAGGGAGCGGGAAAAATCCCTCGTCCGTGATCTGGCTCAAGACGTTTTCCAGGTACTGCTGGATAAGCGTGAGACGCTTTTGCGCTTCTCGCTTTCCATAGTGAGTCCGAACGCAGACGTTCGTCGTGGGATCTGCCCACTCAGTGTGGAACCAGAGACCCTTCAGAACGCTCTGTGGGCTTGAGTACTGAGCATTCGGATTGGACAATGCGTGCTGATAGTCCACCGTTTGCAGACTCTTGTGGTGTTGCGCGGAACGCATCACAGCATCAAGAGAGAGGTTAACCACGCGATCAGCATCCATGAGAGCGATCTGAACGCATGAATCATCAACCTGGTTGATATTGGCATGACCCTTAACCGCTTTCAGAACAGCCGCACGTGCGTCCGCATGAATACGATCCTGATCTAGCCAGCGGTTCACGAGAGTATCCAAAGACATCCCTTCTCCACGAAACTCACTGTAGCGCCCGACCTCCATGATCCGGTCCGCATTATGACAAAGGCCAGCGAGTCCTGCCTGATGAGCCGTTTCTTCATCACGCCACTCTTCGAGCGCGATTTGAAATGCCATTTGACCCACACGAGCGGCGTGGTGAATGTCATGATGACCACTCAAGCCCACGAGCTCGTGACTCTGCCTAATGGCAGCGAACACAGTAGGGAAGTGCTCCCAGATGCGAGTGGACCGATTCAGCATGAATTTGCCTCATGAGGGTAAAAACGATGTAAAAGGACGTTACGAGGAAACTGACAGAATATTTGCAAACCGTCAATCCGTAAACAGGAATGAAACCAAGGCAAAAGAAATTTATTATTACAAAAATATTTTCAAAAAAATCTATTTTGTCCAAATCGGGGACTGACCCATTTTTTCCATTTTACGACGGCAGAGGAGGGGAAGCCCAGTGTTTAAAGCGAAATAGCTATGCGTCGCACAATATATGTTATACGACATGGTATACTAATTTTCTGGGTTCTAGGCGCTATTTAAGGTAAACCCGTCCTGGTACGCGTACATCAACATATTCCGGTTTATCGACGCTCTTAGGCTTGTTCTTAATAAACGCTTGGTATGTTCTTACCTGTGATTCTATTGGCGACGTTATATCCATGAGCACATTAAAGCCCTCAGGGCTCAGGACCTTTAACAAGGTACTTGATACCGTAGGAGGCTCTATTTCGCGGTAGGCCAAATTTGAGGCTCGCACATCCTCAGCTAACTTGATCCACTCCTTAGCCTGTGACGCGTTCGCTACCACGTATCCCACGTTAATCACGTCATCTAAGTCACGTTTAATAACTGGAGGCTCGTCAGGACGAATCGTGCGAGTTCCAATGAGACGAGATTGAACGTCACGTGTTTCTTCATCTGTAAGCGAATCAGTAGCGATGCCTTGAATATCAATCCAGAAATACTGCTTATGAGAGTGGAATACGAACCTCTTAGACCTTTCGTCTATCGAGAGTCGTAAAACGTTGGTATAGGATTTGTCCACAATCGCTGAATTTATAAATAATCTCGCGATTAATTCAGTTTGTAACGCATCTTTATCAATAAACCATGCGTGTCTCGCATGAATGAGCCAATTCCCCTGTCTCTCGTCTAAAGCGCGGAACACTTCCCTCTTTACGTCCATTGGATCCAGGTTCTCGATCCCACTCACCTCAACATCATTGATCGCAAATGCATCACTGACAAAAATTAAATACGTCCAACCAATAACAGAACAAATCGTAAGGATAATAAACACGGCGCGACGTTTATAGTTCTTCTCCACGCGTAATCGACGATTTATATCCCCTGAAGCGGCCGACATGGCGCGTGGATTGACTGCCATATCAACGGAGAGCCTCTCGAATGAGATGACTGAGCAGTTGAATGTACGAAAACCCAGCTACAGCGGCAGATTTTGGCAATAAAGACGCGGATGTCAGCCCTGGTAATGTGTTTGTTTCTAAAATCCAAAACTGATCATTCGCATCCAATATTAAATCCGTTCGAGAATATCCACGACAACCAAGCGCCTGATGTGCTTGAACCGCATACGTTTGTGCCTTGCCTCGTAATTCTTCTGAGATCGGAGCGGGACAGATTTCCTGCGTACGCTTGTCGTGATATTTCGCCTGATAATCGAAGACGCCACCAGCTGTACGGATTTCGATCACGGGTAAAGCCCTTGGAACGCCCTTATATTCCAACACAGGCACGGTAAATTCACGTCCAGCAACAAAGGACTCAACTAAACAGCCCGCATCTTCTTTCAAAGCACCAGAAATTGCTTTTTCCCACGTTGAGCGCGCCGGTTTTACGAATAAACCAACACTTGAACCTGACGCATTAGGTTTCACGACAATATCTTTCTTGAACACGCGTTTCAGACTTTTCAGTGTTTCTTGTTTTTGTTTCTTCCAAGCTTGTCTTGTGATGAGTACTGATTCGGAAACTGGAAGTCCCGCTGCGTGGAAAATCCCAATGGTTACCGCCTTATCCATCGCTTGCGCAGATGCGAGAACCCCAGAACCTGTATACGGAACACCAAGCAATTCGCACAAGCCTTGAATATGGCCATCTTCGCCATGCGTTCCATGGAGAGCATTAAATACAACGTTAAAACGCTTTGCTTGAGCATCTTTCACAAATCGCATCAGATCAGTCTTTTTGCCCGTGTCATAACTTTTCACGGTAAACTGATCTTTCTGCGATACGAGCTGAGCTTTGACTAGAGCTCCAGATCGCAAAGACACCGCCCGTTCAGACGAAGTTCCACCTAACAAGATCGCCACGCGGATCATGACGATAATTGTGCCATCAAATCACGAGTCGCGGAATGTCCCAGTTGATTCTTGTGACCACCTCGTAGTTAATCGTCTTTCCAAGCCCAGCGACTTCTTCTGCGCTCATACGTTCTTTGCCTTGTTTTCCAATAAGAACGACTTCTTGTTCTGGCTTCACAATACCCGCGTCTGTGACATCCACCATGGTCATATTCATACAAACACGGCCTAAAACCTTACAACGCTTTCCATTTATCAATACATGTCCGCGTTTTGAGTTCGCGACTCGATCAAATCCATCTGCATAGCCAATGGGGAGCACAGCGACTTTGGAATCACGACGAACGCGCTCAGTTAAGCCATAACTAACGGGAGTACCTGATTTTACAGATTTTACTTGAGCGACGAGAGTCTTCCACGTAAGCACTGGTTTTAAATCTAAACGGTCTTGCGATCGTCGACGCGTATCTTCCGAAGGCCAAAGGCCATAAAGACCGATTCCGGTCCGCACCAAATCAAGATGCGTATTTGAGTACAAAATGGATGCGGCAGTAGCAGCTGTATGCTTTATTGGGTACATTTTGTATTCCTCAAGTGTTCGTGTCGCTTTTTCAAATTCACTAATCTGCTTGTCAGCGTAGGCGCGTGATTTCGTATCTTCAATGTTCGCAAAATGCATATGCACGCCTTCAAGCATCAACGAATCACGATGCGCGTGAATGTATTTCAACATCACCTCAAGTTCTTTCCCCTCAATCCCCTCCCTTGTTAATCCAGTTTCAATTGGAATGTGAATGGAAAATTTTGTTTGTAATTTCGACATCGCCTTCAACGTATCAAGATGAAACACAGTCAGCGAAATTTGCTTCTTCGCCGCTTCAGCGAGACGCTCTGATGGCGTATATCCAATCACGAGAATACGTTGCTTCATCCCCTCCTTTCGAAGCGCGAGCGCCTCATCAATATGATCAACGCCAAACCAATTCACTTTTTCGTCTTTCAAAATATTCGCACATTCCAAAAGACCGTGACCATAGGCATTCGCCTTGATCACGGCCATGGTGTCTGCTGGTTTTGCGAGACGCGCCAAGGATCGAAAGTTGTGGCGTAATGCTGCCCCGTCAATTTCGATCCACGTTTTCATATTAGCCAATCCTATCAAACCCGGTGAATGGAACCAATACATCAGGAATCTTGATCGAACCGTCTTCCTGTTGTCCGTTCTCCATGATCGCGATGAGTGCACGTGAGAGAGCGACGGCTGTCCCATTCAACGTGTGAACGAATTCTACAGAACCATCTTTACGTTTCAAGCGAACATTCAAACGACGTGCTTGGTAGTCTGTGCAGTTTGAAGTACTTGTTACTTCACCGTAGCCACCCTTACCATCACCACGTCCCCACATCCACGCTTCAAGATCATATTTGCGGTATGCGGGTCCTCCAAGGTCACCCGTACAAATGTCTACCACCTGAAACGGTAAACCGAGCTTGTCGAAGATGCGCTCTTCTAAACGACGCAATTCTGCATGCATCGCTTCGCTCTGTTCAGGTGCGCAGAATACAAACAGTTCTACTTTTGAAAACTGATGCACACGATACAAACCATATGACTCACGACCGTATGTTCCAGCCTCTGTTCGATAGCAATGTGAGTAGCCGACATACTTAATCGGCAACGATGCCTCGTCCAAAATTTCGTCTTTGTGATATCCGCCCAATGGGATTTCAGCCGTTCCAATCAGTGATAAATCCGTCCCTTCTATTGAGTAAATTTGTGTCTCAGGGCCACGCGGGTTAAAGCCGGTTCCAACCAAGACATCATCCTTGGCAACGTCAGGAGTAATCATCGGCATGTAGTTTTCCGCGACCATCTCCTTCAAAACCCATTGCGTGAGAGCCTGCTCAAGCATCACGAGTTTTCCTTTCAGGAAGTAGAATTTTGATCCAGCAACTTTTGCTCCACGTTCAAAATCGATCAAATCATGTTTTTCGGCTAACTCTACGTGAGTCAGAGGCTTAAAGCCAAGTTCAGGCACCTTCCCAAAGGTCGCAACCGGTTCGTTGTCGCCATCCGTCGCTCCGAGTGGAGACCCTGGATGCGTCATGTTTGGCACCTTCAAAAGCTCATGACTACATTTGGTACTCAGCTCGGAATAGAGATTCTCTTTTGAAACCAACTCTTCTTTAATCTCCTTCCCTCTTGCGATAAACGCCGGACGCTCTTCAGCGGTAGCCGACTTCATTTTATCAGCGGTCTCATTTCGTTCTTGACGCAAAGTCTCTACTTCGCGTAACGCATTCAAACGAGCGGCATCGAGCTCAAGAAGTAAATCAATATCAACGCTCATGCGCTTATTCTCTGCATTCTTTTTTACGAGCTCCGCGTTCTCGCGGATAAATTTGATATCAAGCATATTTTATTCAGCTTTAGGTCGAAGAGTTGGAAACAAGATAACTTCTTTCAGAGATGGAACTCCGGTAAGCATGGATGCGATGCGATCGATTCCCATTCCCATTCCTGATGTTGGAGGAAGACCGTGCTCAAGCGCATCAAGAAATCCTGTATCCATGCGCTGTGCTTCTTCACTCCCTTTGTCGGCAAGCGCTTGCTGCTCTTCGAAGCGTGCGCGCTGATCAAATGGATCATGCAACTCGTAGTAATACGCATTCACGATTTCCGCACCCTGAATTATGAGCTGTGCTGATGCGCTCTTACTTGGCTCTCCTGGAACGCGCGCCGTCAGTGGCTTCATCTCGATTGGATAATCCAAGATCCAAACTGGCCCCTCCAACTTCGATCGTGTGGTCTTCTTGTAAAGCTCATCAAGGTACTCACCAAGCCCGACACATCCTTTAAAATCTACTTTTACCTTGGCGGCTTTTACGGCTGTAATAACATCCTTTTCGTTCTTACAATCATCAATATCAATCCCCGTCTCTTTTAACACGGCTTCACGGAATGTGAGACGTGGCCATGGAGCGCCAAAGTCCTTATCAAGCGCATCTTTTACCATGCGCGTAAGCATCTCTTCGATCAAGGCGATGAACTCTTCTTTCTTCGCATACGCCCAATACATCTCGAGCATGGTGAACTCTGGATTGTGCGAATGGTCGATCCCCTCGTTTCTGAAACAACGACCAATCTCATACACCTTTTCAAATCCACCGACCACTAAACGCTTCAAATATAATTCAGGTGCGATACGCAAATACAAATCAATATCCAATGCATTGTGATGCGTCACGAATGGTCGTGCATTTGCACCACCCGGAATCGGTTGCAACATCGGCGTTTCGACTTCAAGAAATCCTTTTTCATCGAGCACCTTTCTGAGAGATGTAATCAGCTTTGAACGTACACGAAATCGCTCGCGTACTTCTGGATTAGAAAGCAAATCAAGTTCGCGCTGACGGAAACGCGTTTCGACATCCTGCAATCCATGCCATTTCTCCGGCAAAGGCAAAACCGCTTTCGTGAGCACGCGCCATGAAACGATCAAGATAGATTTCTCGCCACGCTTTGTGAGATATGGAACGCCAGTCACTTCGACAATATCAGCAGGATCGATCGCATCACGGAACAGCACGAAGGCATCTGGAGTCTCATCTTCTTTGAACAAAAGTTGTATACGACCACTTTCATCCTCCAAATCAGCAAACAACATCGCGCCATGAACACGGATAGACATGACACGACCATCCACGATCACTGACTTCCCCTGTTCGAGCCAGGATTCGAAATTCGAAAGCAAGACCCCACAGGTCGCTGTTGCTTCCGTAACCACTGGATACGGATCCTGTCCCGCGGCTTTCAGCGCCTCGAGCTTTTGCAGGCGTACGTCGCGTTCGTCGGACATATTATTTGATTTCTAGGATTTTATAGTCTGTATGACCGTTTGGCGTGCGAACTGACACTGTCTCCCCTTTCTTGCCCCCGATTAACGCCGAACCAATTGGAGATTCGTTGGAAATCTTCCCAGAAAGTGGGTCAGCCTCATTTGAACCAACAATATCAAAGTCCTTCTCTTTATCGTTTACCAAAACCTTAATTTTTGAACCGACACGAACATTTGTACCGCCAGCGCCTTCCTCAATAATGATCGCATTCTTCAATAAATCATCAATTTCCAATATGCGACCTTCGATGAAGCCGAGCGCCTCCTTCGCCTCATGATATTCTGCATTTTCCGAAAGGTCTCCCAAGGCCTTGGCAACTTCAATACGGTTCGCTAATTCGCGTCGCGAAACGGTTTTCAAATGATGAAGCTCCTCTTTGAGCTTCTGCAGATATTCGGCGCTAACGTATTGGATTGGTGGCATAGGAAGTAAATCGAGATAAAGCGTCCCCGCTTGAATGGCGGGGGCGCTTCTCGTATGGAGATAGGATAAGTTGATGTGATTAGCGTGTCAAACCTTCAAAACGCTCCCCCTCGCGCATTCCTCAACTCCCACCACGCATTCAACATATCTCTCGCGACTGGCACGGATACACTCGATCCTTCTCCACCCTCTTCAAGCAAGACCGTCACCACGACTTCAGGTTTTTCATAGGGAGCGAATGCCGTGAACCATGCATGCGTTGCTTTCGTGCTGGACCACTGCGCGGTTCCTGTTTTTCCTGCTACGGGCATCGCGAGCCCTGCTAATGCTCGACCAGATCCATAGGTCACGTTATCACGCATCCCTTTTCGTACGACTTCCACCGCATCCGCAGGAGCGAGTCTCTCCCCAATTGCCGTTGACGTCGCTTTTTCTAAACGTGGCACAACTTTAAATCCTCCATTCGCGATTTCTGCCGTATAGGCGGCGACCTGCAATGGCGTCACAAGCAAATCTCCCTGACCAATCGACAAGTTGTACGTATCACCCACATACCAGCGTTCGCCTTTTTTCTCTTGCTTCCAATCTGGCCCTGGAACTAAACCTGTTCCTTCGTTTGGAAGATCGATCCCTGTCTTGGAGCCAAGACCGAACACGCGAAACCAGTGCGTCAGCTTTTCCACGCCAAGACCCACGAACGATTCATATCCACCACCAATCGTGTAATAGAACGTATTCACCGACCACGCGATCGCGGAACGGACATTCACCAATCCATGGCCACCAGCCTTCCAGTCTGGAAACATGTGTCCACCAACCAATAATCCTCCCGTCGAAAGCACAGTCGTTTGCGGAGTGATGATATGTTCGGCTAATGCAGCCGCTGAGATCACGATCTTCACGGTTGATCCTGAAGGATAGGTTCCAGCCCATGCACGAGGAAATAGCGGCTGCTCTGGATCATTAATCAGTGTCTGATACACAGTCGTCGAAACTCCCCCAGAAAACTGGTTATTGTCATACGAAGGCCAAGAAACAGTCGCGAGAATACTTCCGTCACGTGGATCCATGGCAATGGCCGCTCCTCGCTGCACATGCGCTAAAGCCATCTCCTTACGAAGCGCTTGCTCTGTAGCTCGTTGCAAATCAATATCCAAACTCAATTTCAATTCTTGCCCATCTATCGCATCACGCTCTGCTACCAAGGTTTGAATACGACCATGCGCATCCACTTCACTCACACGAGCCCCGAGCTGACCACGCAATTCCGCTTCATGTGTGCGCTCCAAACCAGCTTTTCCCATGTCATCTGCACGTCGATATCCCTTTTCACGACTCGACGCATATTCCTCTGGAGAAACACGCGCCACATATCCGAGAACGTGAGACAAACTCATAATATCCGCACTCCATGGATACCGACGTCGTGCGGCTACTTCAAGTGAAAATCCTGGAAGATTCGGGAGATCGATCGCAAAGGCCATCGCATCTTCATACGCCACTTGCTGCGCGATGATCGTTTCCTCGTCACGAGCCGTTCCTGTCGCGGTCGCCAGAGGCATTAAATCATTCACAGACAATCCAAGTAGACGTGCGGCCTGCGATACCTCATTTTCAACTTCTGCTGGATCTCGAGGCAAATTAAACGGCGTAAGCATGACTTGAAATCGCGGGATATTGTCTGCAAGAATTCTTCCCTGACGATCCAAAATTACTCCACGACGAGGCATGAGCGCGGTCGTGCGCAATCTATTCGCTTCGGCTTGCGCCTGAAACTCATCACCGAGATGCACCTGCATCCACGCGGCACGTCCTGCTAACACGGTAAGCACCATCCCGATAAAGATTTGTGAAACGAGAAAACGGCGTTTCGAAATACTTCGCCCAATAAACAGAGAGCGATGCTTGAGCGGCGTAAGTCCTTCTTCGAAAAAGACTTCATGCTGCATGTCCCCTTGTGCATCCGATCGCTTCATAGGCGGAAACGTCCCGTGAATGCAGCCACGGAAATAAATGCTACTGATGTCAGCCCAATATCCCAAATCAAGGTGAACAGTGGGAACAATTGTGGTGACCATGGTCCATCAGCAAATCCGAGCGCGATCGCTGTCCCTGACACAATAAGAGATAATAGCCACGCTATTAATCCTCCGAAAACCGCGAGCGCGGCCGTGGCATACACGGAACGATTTGTAAGTAATCTTCGTGCCACGACGTCCATCAAAATCGCGACAACCAAGTATCGAAAGAGCGGCGCGTCCGGACTTGAAATGGCATAAGCCTCTATCACCAAAGACCCGACTGCCAATGCCGTATATGAACGCGATCGCGAGCTTGTTACGGTCAGGATCGCGACCAATGGAATAAGCGGACGGATATCAGCCCAATATGGCAAAAATGGCGAAACAGCCACTTCAAATAATCCGGCCATGAGGCCGGCGAGCGCTGCGACAAGGATTCGCCAGATCATAGGTGTGGACGCAATGCCGTTGGACGCAATACCGACACAAATGTCACACGCTCAAGAGAGACAAGCGGCTCAATCGCGGCGCTAAAAAATGGATCCGAAGAACGTGTCTCCACCGTATTCACAATCCCGAGCGGTAAATTACGTGGCACTTTATCCTCGGTTCCTGCGGTCACAATCACTTGATCTGAAGCAACATCTTCCGAAGATGGGATGTAGGAAAGTACAGCCGTACCATTCCCACGCCCTTCTAATATTCCTGCGAGTTGACCTTTACTCTGAGCGGCGGCTGCAACGCGTGAATTCGGATCTGTGAGCAATTCCACGACCGCGATCGTGTCTTCGATCAGACTGATTTTTCCAACCATAATCCCATCATCCGTGATAACCGCCTGGCCGACTTCAACAGAATCATTCTTGCCGCGATCAATAGTAAGCAAAGCGCGTTGACCGCTTACGTCACGAGCAATCACACGAGCACCAACGCTGTCATAACCAGAACGATCCAAAAATCGCGCTTGGCTACGAAGCGTCTGATTTTCTTCTTCCAAAGATCGCAAACGCACCTGATCTACAACCAAAGCGCTAAGCTGCGCTTCGAGCTCTTTTACGTGGTCGTCTGTCGTGATGGCGCGCGAACCAGCACCTGACATCACACGCACGATCGGCAATGTCATCCAACGTATCGCTTCCCCCACGGGCTTTGTCACACCGGCAAGTACAAAAACTAAACCGATAGCGGTTATTCCCAGTGCCCAAACCCAAGGATTCCTCATCACATGCCCTTTACGATATCCGTAGCAGAAATCGCGACATCCGCGAGCGTTGCAGGATCATCAAGTAAAGAGCCTGTTCCGCGCACAACGCACAGCAACGGTTCATCTGCGATACGGACAGGCAAACCCGTTCCACGGGTAATCGCCTGATCAATTCCACGAAGCAAAGCACCACCACCCGTCAACACAATTCCACGTTGCTGAATATCAGCCACAAGTTCTGGTGGTGTTGTTTCAAGAATCCCTTTCACCTGATCAACAATCACCTTCACGGAACGACCAAGCGCTTCACGAATCTGCGCATCATTCACCATGATCTGACGTGGAAGACCAGTCAACAAATCACGTCCGCGCATGGAAACTTCAATCGGATCTGGAATCTCATCAGCTGAACCAATCGCGATCTTGATTTCTTCTGCCACACGTTCACCAAGCAACAAGTTGAACACGTCACGAGCGTATTGAATAATATTTCGATTGAATTCTTCTCCAGCAATCGCGATACTCTTAGATGCCACTATTCCATTCAATGAGATCACCGCGATCTCCGTTGATCCTGCACCAAGATTGATAACCATGTTTCCAACTGGCTCCTTAATCGGCAATCCCGCACCAATGGCGGCGGCAATGGGAGATTCAACCACAAGCACTTCTCGAGCACCGGCTCCGGTAGCCGCATCTGCCACGGCCTTACGTTCTACTTCGGTCACATCCAGAGGAACACCAATCACCACGCGTGGTCGAGCAATCGCAAATGTCTTATCCTCGTGGACTTTCTCGAAGAAATACCGCAACAATTTTTCCGTGACTTCGAAATCAGCGATAATACCGCGCTGAAGCGGCTTTGATACTTGGATATAAGATGGGTTCTTGCCGACCATGGAACGAGCTTCTTCTCCTACCGCCATCACCTGACTCGTGCGTCGGTTAATAGCCACAACTGAAGGTTCGTCAATCACAATACCCTTTCCACGTACATATACGCGTGTATTTGCGGTCCCGAGGTCAATCCCGAGCTGCTTGGTCAGTTGACCTAAAAAACGCGGCCATCGCATAAGTAATGGGACATTAGCGACTCATCAAGCAGCGCGCAACAGGCTAGGAACGACGGCTTTCTTGAATCAAAAGGGCCGCATACTCTAATCCCCCAACAACTACCAAAAGCAAGAGGAACCACCACATGGTCAGCCAACCTTGAGCAGACAATCCGAGACAAATCACCGAAACAAGCGAAAGCCAAATCGCATGTCGAAAGGCAATTCTCACTTCGCGAAAGGCTGTGTCATGGCGTTTGCGCAAATGCACACGGATAATAATTCCAAAGAGTGTCAAAAGGCCCACACAGGCCGCAAACAGAGTGATATAAAACAAGATAAATCCAATCACACCCGCCTCATCAGGATTCACGTTAAACAAAATATAAGACCATCCGCCAAGCGAGGCGATTGTCGCAAGTGTCATCAACCAGAGAAACGAACGGTATCCCATGTAAGTATTCTATCACGCTTGAATAATTTTCAACTTAAGAACCACGCGCGTTCCAAGCCCTCGATTCACCTCATTACACAAACGTGTTTCTATCATCTTTAACTCCCCCACGACAATAGACGCGGATGCAGCTAGTTTTAACTCTCCTTCTTGAAACGATACTCCCCGCACCATCGCTGCCTTTTCTTCTCCCCAAAGTGCGACTAAAACCGTTTTCGCCGCCTCAATCACTCGCACCGCATTCACGTTACGTCGAAGATTGCCAAATTTTTGAAGCGACTCCGATTGGATACCGCCCAATTTCTGAAATCCCATATTAGAGCTTTCTAAACTCACAAATCCCCTTAAAATCACAATACTTACACGTAAACGGATCCGAAGTCGGTTCGTACTTAGAGAGCGTGATCGCCTCCATGCGCTCAGTAATCTTATTCAAGAATGCATCGCGCTTTTCTTCTTTCAAGAGATCTACGTCTGTAATCACCCAATCAAGCACGTAAATATACGCGAGTCGCGAAACTTTTATTCCTTTTTCTTCAAGGGCGAGTTGGTATAAATGAAGCTGCTCTTTATCTTCCGCACTTAACTCATCTTTCGCTTGGCCGGTCTTATAGTCATACACAACCACGGATCCATCTGGAAGTTTATCAACGCGATCGACTTTCCCTTTCAATGAGTGAAGTCCGAGAACAAGCGTGAACGGAATTTCAACGCCAAATATTTGCGGCAAATTCTCTCGACATGACTGCCAAAAATGTTTGATCGCTCCACGGCCTTTTTCTTTATATTCATCATGGCGTTCGCGCGTTTCATACCATTCATCAATCCACGCCTCATCATACAACGCATACGCCTCTTCAAGCGTCACTTTAAATCCCTCACCCTCTGGACCGGATTCAGGTGCAGGCCCAAACAAGCTCCCCTGCTGCGCATTTGTTCGAAGCTGATGTAATTCCAAAATATGCTGATACGCATTATGAACGCTTTGCCCAAAACTCTTTTGATACGTTCCAAACTTTGGGATGCGATAAATGTGCTCAAACTTATACTGCAAAGGACACTTTCGAAAGGCGGCGAGCTGCGTAAAGCTGAATCGTTTCTTAAGCTCATAATGCGCCACATCCGACTCAACCAACTCATCAGGATCCTGAAGCATGAGACGCTTTGCTTCATCACCTCCCGTTGGTTCTGGGATAGCTAAACCGGCTTCATTCAAAAATACAGAAGGCTTCTTTGGACGCGTGCCACCATACTGCACGGCACCCGTGAGATAGAGCCTGTCTTTTGCGCGTGTCATCGCGACATAAAACAAACGACGCTCCTCTTCAAGATGCGCGTCCTCGACCGGCAAGCGCTCGATAATCAAACCCTCTGGCAATGGAATCGCCTCACTCCGCGCACGAGATGGAAACTTCCGATCCACCATGGACGCCACGAACACATGTTTGAATTCCAATCCCTTAGAAGCGTGAACGGTCATGATCTTTACCAGCTCTGGACCAGCGTCTGGATCAAAATCCAAACCGCCCTCTTCGCCAGAATCGATCTCAATACGCAACTCTTCGAGGAATCCTCTCAAGCTTGGACCGTGTGTGCTGTGCTCATATCGTTTCATGCGCTCGGCAAATCCGTTTAAGTGCTGGAGATACTCGCATTTATCCTGTTCAGGGAGACGCATCACCCATGCTAAATATCCCGTTTTGTCCAAGGCGAGCTGAAGCGATCGTAATGGCCGTTCACGTCGAGCGGTCTCGGCTAATGCCTCGATATGCTCAACGAGCTTCTGAACGATCTTGAGCCCGTCTCGACTCACTGCTGCCTCCGATGCTTGTCGGAGCGCGCTCCACAGAGACAGTCCTTTCCGTCCTGCATAGTGCAATAATTCTGCGACGTCTTTTGATGGAACATTGTAACAACCAAGATGCATCAATCTCCAAATCGCAGATGACTCATGGTAGCCATCCAAGGAATGCAAGATTGCCTGGACATCTAACACCGCCGGTTTTGCATACAATCCACGAAGCGCGAGAAACTGATACGGAATTCCCATGCTCTCAAACACATTTACAAATGGCTCAGCGCTATCGTTTCCACGAACCAAGATTGCAAACTCATTCCAACTCGTATCAGGTTCAGAATCTTTCAAACGCTTTATCTCATACGCAACCGCTTCTGCTTCGTCTTCAATACCGCGCTTCCAAATCACACCCACATGTCCACCGTCTCCACGCGTCGCTTCAAGCTGCTTTGTAAGACCCGTATCTGCGAGTTTTACTTCTAAACGATTTGGATTATTTTTCTTAATGAAATTATATGCACAATCCAAAATCTCTTTCTTGGATCGATAGTTTTGTGTGAGCGCTACGGTCTTCGCGTCTGGAAAATCATCACGAAACTGCAAGATATTCGCGAGAGAGGCGCCACGAAATTTATAGATGGCCTGGTCATCATCTCCAACAACCGTAATATTCCGCTCCTTCCCACAGAGAAGCTTAATCAATTCATACTGCGCCCAGTTTGTGTCTTGAAATTCATCCACCATCAAATACTGAAACTGCTTGCGATAGAGCTCCAATACAGATGGCCGTTCACGAAACAAACGTAATGTCTCCAGAATCAAATCCGCAAAATCGAGACAGCCTTCTTCCAACATCATCTTGCGATAGACGGCATAGACATTCGCGAGTTCGAGCAATCGTTTACGTTCGCTCTCTACAGCCTCTGGTTCGCCCTCCAGCACCGTGCTCTCCGCAAACGCGAGATACTGCTCAGGCGTGATCCCCTCATCCTTTGCGCGCGAAATATGGTTCAGGATGGCACGCAAAAATTTTACCGGATTCCCGAGCGGTCGATAGTGCTCAAGCGGAAGCTCGGTGAAACGTCGCTTCAACATCAACCACGAATCAACGGGCGTTAACAATCGAAACTGATTCGGCAAACCAATCTCTAAACCATGAGCCTCGATCACACGCTGACAAAATCCATGAAACGTAGAAATCCAAAAATCGTACGCACCCGTTTCAAGCAAAGAGATCACGCGATCCTCCATTTCTCCTGCGGACTTGTCCGTAAATGTAAGCGCCAAAATATTTTCCTCGCTCACACCTTCCTGTTGCAACAAATACGCATAGCGCTTTGTCAGCACGGTCGTCTTTCCCGTTCCCGCGCCAGCCACAATCAATAATGGCCCAGTTCCATGGGTCACGGCTTCCAACTGGGCTGGATTTAGACCGTCGAGCAATCCTTCAGACATGAATGGGATTGTGTCGGGATAGAGAGAAAAAGAAAAGGGTGGGTTCGCACCTGGGAGGTGGGTTCGCACCACCTCTTGCTTTCTCCTCCTCTGAGAGGAGGAGATCGGTTCCTAAAAAAATCCCCTCCTCCCGGAGGAGGGGTGGCCACAGAAGTGGCCGGGGTGGTGCGAACCCACACGGGATTGGAGGGTAGCGAGTGGCTACCGGGGTGGTGCGAACCCACACGGGATTGGAGGGTAGCGAGTGGCTACCGGGGTG
>JBAXJG010000004.1:0-71807 GCA_037137975.1 Candidatus Uhrbacteria bacterium
ACCCCATCCCCCGACGCTCGCAGACGCGAGCTATGGGGGATGTCCACCGAAGCTTTTAGCGAAGGTGGGCAAACCCAGCACAGAACTCCCATTTGGGAGTTTTATGTTTGTATGAATTCATCCCCCTATACACGCTTGACATACAACCAAAAAAAATGAACGCAGTGTATATATGCACTACGCCTATATTCTCCAAAGTGAAACAAGCAAAACATACCATTTCGGATCAACAACAAATATTATCGAACGAATAAAGACACATAATCAAGGAGGTTCCGCCTATACGAGCAAACACATACCCTGGAAACTCATCTGGTATTCCGCATTCCTCACAAAAGAAAAAGCAGAAGCATTCGAGAAATACCTTAAAACGGGGTCAGGGTATGCGTTCTCAAGAAAACGATTTATCTAGCCATGACCGCGCTACAATGGGGACGTTCTCGACGAGATCACTCCGCAGAAATCCTTCGAGCAGTCGAGGGATTTATGTAAAGCGCTAATATGGGTAAGAACTAAGTGGTACGATGTATTCCATGCAACCGTTCATCATTTTCGAAGGAATCGCTTCAAGCGGAAAGACAACGCTCGAGCAGATGCTGCAAGAAAAACTAAGCGACTCCATGATCATTTCGGAAGAAATGACATTGATGCTACTGATTAATAACATTGATCCTCAAGAGGCCGTTAAGCATCTTTCGGTAGTCCTTGATGAAATCGAAGAACAGCCAGCAAGGGCTTTTATCATAGATCGGTTTCATTTGACCCACGCATTTCGCACGAGCGTAGATCTCTCTTCATTCGATGAAATTGAGAAACGAATAATCGACAAATACAAACCACTCATTGCCTTGCTTCAAATTCACGAGGACGCAATCTCGAGCAGAATAGAAGAAGCTTCTGTACTTCGTGGCGCGTCATGGGTGAAAGGCAAACAAGGATCACTTGAAGAAAAGATTGTGTATTACAAAAATCAACAGCGAGAATTGATGAAGCTTATCAAGCAGTCCAATTTGCCCTTTGTTATCATAGAAACTTCAGACAAAGACTGGTCCCGATACATAATCGAAATACAAAACGCTCTGAAATAGCAGTCCTTCTCAACCACAAGAACCGCATGGTACCTTGTAAGACAAAAAGCCTATTACTATGAAGAAATTCCTGTCTATACCCTTTGCCATACTCTTCATATTCATAGCTTGGATTGGTCTTACCACCATCAAGCTAGCGTTCAATAATTCGCATGTTTCACTTGCTCCAAATCCGCTACCGATAATAGGAACATTTGATACACATCCCATCCCCGTTTCTGATTTGATGGAATTCCAAGCGTACATCTCGAAAGTCTCTGGAAGCGCCATGCTTGAATCGCGCTTAATGGATGCCTCAGGCAAAATTCCTGCCCCTCACGTGGCGCAAATAGGAGATACGCTGGAAGCGACGCTTGTAAAAACAGCACCAGGAAGTTTTATAGAGATCGTGATCCCCTATGTAGGGAAGCTCTTTCTGGATGAAGACACGGAAGTATCTTTCGGACTCGCAAAAACAATGACTCTTGGTCCTAATAAAGAAGTTTGGTACCCACTTGATTATGCATTGAGAACAGGCCGAATATGGGCAAACCTCAATCGGACAACAGGGAGCTCACCTGCTTCATACACGAAAGCGTCAACCGGAGCTTCTGGGTTTGGAACACTCGTTCTTTCAACAAAGCGAAGCTCGTTCGGTCTCCAACGAACAGACAGCGCTATTACTGCCATCATCGACAACTCAACCGCAAACGCGCAGTTCACAAAATCATATAAACCAAGTTTTCTATTCGACGGCCCTTTACCATTTATCGCAATCGATGAGCCGCCCGGATTGCCAATTTATAAAACGCTCTACAACAAAGTCCTTACAGCAGGAAAGATACTCAGCATCGATAATTCTGGCTCAATACATGAGAGAGACATGACTCCAAATGATATAACGGATTCATTCTTACAACGCGCCAGACAAGAGGTTTCGTGGGAGGATGTCGATCAGGTGGGTCCCTGATGTATTCACTCTGCTCAAAGTATATATAAATTAAATCTCGCAAGAGATTGGATCTTGTTATACAGTTGGTTCAAATCTATGAACAATACACTCTCAGTTTGGCTCATTTGCTGCATCACGCTGCTCGCGAACACGCTCCCAGCAACAGCAGGTGCAATTGGTTTTATTAAAGGCTCAGGACCGACAGTATATTGGGTTGGAAATGACGGAAAAAGGTACGTGTTTCCAAATGGGCGCACATACGAAAGTTGGTTCTACAATGGGCAAAATACAGAATATAGAATCACCACGCTCCAAGACAGCCAACTCAGTCAGTTCCCTCTTGGCGGCAACGTCACATATCGCCCAGCCGTACGACTCGTTAAAATCCAAACCGATCCAAAAGTCTATGCAGTGGCAGGTGGTGGCGTATTGCGCTGGATCACAAGCGAAGCAATTGCTACACAATTATATGGGTATGACTGGAACCAAAAAGTAGATGACGTTCCTGTTGAATTTTTTGTGAATTATTCACTTGGAGAAGACATAACCTATGCCTACCAATTTAACGTGGTCAATGCGTTAAATAGTATTACAAATCCAGATAATGACCGATCCATCAAACAGTGGGTCGCGCAAAACATTCCTCCAGTAGCAACGCCTCCAATCGCACAACCATTTGCCGGCCAAGTATCAATGACCGCAGACCAAACCGCTATTTATCCGCCCGCAGAACCAAACTCAATCACTTTTCGCACGACCGTAACAAACGCAACAATCCCTACAAGTAACTTACGCATTGATATTTATAACCCAGCTGGAGCGTTTCAAAAAAACTGCACAGGCGCTGCGGTCTGCGAATACACAATCAATTACCAACACGTTGTAAGCAACGTAGACGTTCAATATTACGCGATCGTCAGTGATTCTCAAGGAAATATCCTCCCACGCGCCTATTCACCGACGGTACTCGTACGGCCAAGCTTTTCCAAAACCACACTAAATAGCAGCGCTCAACCAACGCTACAAGAAGGATACTCAGTTGTACTCACAGGAAAACTCGTACTACCCTCGGACACAAATCTGAGCACACTCACCACATTAATCATTGACCGTCGTGACGGACAAGTTATCAAAACCTGTCATGGGACTGATATCTGCAATGCGGATGCATATCCTGTCTATCGCCCAGGTGGAAATAACACAATTCACTGGACCATTTCTGCCAGCGATCAATACGGAAACATTATTACCTCAGCAGACAGCGCAGATACGGTTATCACACGGGCCCCATAAAAATCATTATGGAAAAAGAATCAGGCATTATCTTTACTGAAGCGCGTTCATTTCTTGGGAAGATTGTACCCGTTAAAATGGACCGTCCGCTTGGTTCAAAACATCCAAAACACGGATACGTCTATCCGGTGAACTACGGATTTGTACCTGAAACAAAATCCCCTGACGGCGAAGAGCTTGATGCCTACATTCTCGGTGTTAATACTCCACTCGAAGAATTTTCAGGACAATGCATTGCCGTAGTTCATCGATTAAATGATAACGATGACAAACTCGTTGTCGTACCCGAGGGAATGCAAATTTCAGATGAAGAAATCCAACAAGCGATTCATTTTCAAGAGCAGTATTTTCAGTCGGAAATTATCCGAAATCAATAAATCGCTTTTTGCTATTGAGCGAATTCTCATAAAACGAGCTAAGCCTGACGTGATTCAAGTGCCCTAGAATCTTTTTCACATGGAAACCTTTCTGACGGATTTTATCATCGCTCTTCCAGGCATCTTATTTGTCGTTGGATATTGTCCATATATTTACGACATCGTCAGGAAGAATATAAAGCCGTCTAAAGCATCTTGGTTGATTTGGGCGGCGATGGACGCCATCACTTTCGGAGGGATGTATGCGGAGCACACCCTTAACCCACTCATCGTCGGAGCACTTGTCGGATCAGTTTTAACAGCTATTCTCTCGATACGATTCGGGAAATCTGGATGGAACACTATCGATAAAATCTGTCTTGCAGGAGCCGCATTAAGTCTCCTTCTCTGGGTGGTGTTTAACAGTCCTCTTTATGGTCTCCTCACCGCACTTGTCGTAAACTTCATAGGAGCGATCCCAACGATATCCTCCGCATGGTCGCATCCAAGAAGAGAATCAAAATTAACTTGGGCTCTTTTCTGGATAGCGAGCGCGCTCGCTATTATTAATATTCCTCACTGGACTCTCGCTGACGCCGCACAGCCAATCTCTTTTCTTGCGATTCAAACGATCATGGTATATCTCCTATTTGTAAAAACTCAAAACAATAGAAAAACATCTCACGCGCGACGAGCATAGCTATTAAAAAGACATGTTGCTAGCATGCGACCATATGTCTCTCCCCTCCCCATTACACCGTATAATTCCAGTCTTCTGTATCGCTCTATTTGCGATCTCATTGACCGGTTGCGATGAAAAATACGTAAGTTCACGCAAAGAAGCCGAGGAGTACGCACAAAGCCATCCGAACATTCCAGACAGCAAGATCTTCGTTCAAAAAGATGGCGAACCCGAAAAGACGCTTGGCGATATCCGCGCCGAAGAGTGGCAGGCAAAGAATGAAGTCATTCCAGAACCGACCATGATCGAGGTGCCACCAACAGCAAAAGAAGAGGGAGAAGTTCTTAAATACGAAGAACCTGCCACGCATGCACTAATCGAATTGTTCAGCATCACGAGCATCATGGCCGTAAACAACAATGGCACATCACCAACAATCACACTCAACAAAAAAGCGCATCTCGCAGAACTATCAACCTACCACTGGAATGACGCGAAAGGAAAAGAACCTGGACTGGTTAGTCTGAAAGATGGTAGCGGTAAAATCTATGGCCCTTGGCAAGCCTCCCCTTCGCTTGGCCAGGGCGGTGTGCCAAATGCCTATTGGAACACAACACCAAATATCGATCTACCAGCCGGCTCGTATACCGTCATCGATGCAGATCCTGCTACCTGGTCACAAAACAGCGAAACAGAAGGCAAAGGAATGTTGTGGGCTAAGGGTTATTGGATTGAATAACAGATATGTCTCTCGAACAACCAAAGCAAGTTTCTCGAAAAGAATCCCTCCTGTCTACGTTGAAAAATAACCCAGAAAACTTCAGCGATCTCGAAGCATCCATGCTCCTCTTGGAGGTTGGTTATTCCGAATTCGAATCTCAAATGATCGCGCTCGCAAAACGTTTTCCTGAGAAAAAACTCTCACTTATCTTTTCGCTCGACGACCCAGATTTTGGAAAGAATGATTCTGAGCGCGTTTGGAGATTGCGATCGTTAAAAGCCATGCGTGAGAATTCTGATCTGAACAAAATTATCATCTCAATCACCGTGAAAGGAACTAAAGAACAACGCATGCTCGAACCAAACGTATTTTCAAGCGATGTGAAATTTGAAGTGATCTAAATTCAACTTAGTACCCAACCGAAAAATACTTCCCATCCCATCGCGCATACAAAGTCCGCCCCTGTTCCACCGGCATCCGAATATCAAGATCAAAATTTGTTACGTTGGAACCATCTTTACTTGCGTGAAGCTTGATATGATCTTGAAATTTAGCATCTTCAGATGTTTCTGACTCTTTAAAGACACGCAATCCCACGGTCGCAGGCTGAAATCCGCCTGGGATAATCACTCCTTTTCCCTCTGGGCTTTCGCTCTCTCCAAACCACAAACTCCAATTCTCTTTTGATTGGTTGTTCATCATCAAAGAAAAGTTTTGCGTTTCAGTTTTAGAACAACCCATTAAAGACAAAGTCGTGAACGCCGCAAGCATCACAAGACCTACACCTCTATAATTCATATCACGGGTAAACAAACGTATTTTATACGTTACTGCTCCAATCCTTCAATCAACTTATCAAGCTCGTCAGGCGTCCACCCTTCGTATGAATCTAATATATCAAAATACGGTTGAAAATTCTCCACCCATTCATTCGAAGCGCTTACAAGATAATCGTGAGATCCAAGTCCTCTCTCTTCCATCATCTCTCTAACCTCTAAAGGCAGCCCTGAAGGATCTTTCGGCTCTTTGTAATTCTGTAGAACACGAATACACTTAAACTCTTTAAGATCATTTATCACCTCCTGCCTGTGATTCGCTGGAATATTCTCTTTTATCTCACGAATACGATCCGTTATCTTATTTGAACCGTCAGTTTCAACGGATGGCTTATTGGAAGGAAAACCGGACTCAAAGCTCATATTGGATCGTTATTATGAATAGAACATACAAATGCTAACACAGCATATTTGCTCGCGCGAATATTTCGCTTTTATCAAAAAACACCCCCAACATTTGTCGGGGGTGTTTTTATTCACAATGCGTGATTACTCCATGGCGAGCTCAATCGGAGCAGTCTGGTTGATAGCAAGTGGCTTGTTCCAGAAAATGTTTCCGTTACGAATAGCCTTTGCTGCATATCCATTGTTCACGTTACAGCTATTGTGACATTGAACAGCGTACTTCACGTACTTTGGATAGCTATGCGCTTCCATGTAATTCAATGACCAATTTGCAGCACATACGAGATCCTCGGCACAAGCAATGGAAATCTTGTGGAGTCTATAGTGAATCTGAAAGTATCCACGAGCCTGTCCTCCGTCACCAATGACGGTGGAACGGTTTGAAGATTCATTCCAAAGCATACCCAAAAGTGTTTTCGCACAATCTTCCCCATAGCCGTTCGATTCACAGACATTCAGCAATACCTGTTGAACGCTTGGTTCAACAACGGGAACAGTGATGAGTTCCGGCTGAACCACAATGGTAGACTCTGTAGCTCCGACTGGGGTGACTTGTGCGGACGCAGTCTGTCCAATAACAAGCGAAGCAAGCATGAGTAATCCAATAGTCTTTTTCATCCATGTCTGCATAGACACAGACACAATGTTTGTAGAGTGGTAAGTCATAATGCGAACGACCGTGTTTGTACGATCGAGGCAATAAGATACCATTATAATGGGTATTTGTCAATGGTTTGATGGTTATTTTATGGCTAACTTTAGCTAAAATGGCTTAGATTAAGGCCATCAAATTCGGCTAAGTTGAGCAACCGTTATTCCTGACGAGAGTGCACGATGTTTTTCATGCTCTGCACAATACCCTGACTTGCGTATTCTCCTTCTTGAATCCATGTCGGAATTCCGAGCGAACAAATTCCTTGTGCATCGGTAGAAAGCGCGATACCACCCGAGCTTCCGGTGTCCATTTTTGTAGATACGAAATAGTTCGGGCTTGGCAACCCATCTTGCATCGGCGAGGCATCTTTACCGGTAATGATACCCTCCGTAATCTGACGTTGTGGGATCACTTTTGAAATACCACTATCCATCTGAATATTCATATTCGAATACTTCGGAAAACCTATCACCACAACACGAGAACCTGTTGGAATATTCGAAGCGCACGAAGGAAGCGTTCCTAAACGAACATTTAATCGTTCAATAGGGAGGTTACCGCCGATTTGCTTTGTTATTGAAAGATACGCTTCATCAGCGATACTGTTCTTTTGCGTGTATTTCAAATCCAAAGAATACAAACCAAAAACACTCGGATCACTCTCCGAAGCTACATAAAACACACATGAGCTTACTCCACGAATAACATGCAAATTCGTTAAGACTTTTGGGGATGATGCATCTCCCACAAGCGATCCACTCCCAATAGAGCTGAACGAGTCCCCTTCGCACATCACCGCGCCAACACCATCCAGATACGGGGAATACTCCAAAATACTCGAGGTCGTCGTACTCACCGACGACGTGGCCTGTTCAGATGCTTTTATAATTGAAAACACATCTTCAAACACAGTAAAATCACTCGCCTGGGACCGATCAACCATATGAGCCTTTGGTTGATCAATGGTCGCGATTTCCGCATGCGCAGCGCTCGTATCGCTAAAAAGCCCCTGAAGTGATACTCCAACCGCAATCACTAACACCAAACCAAATACCCAAGTAATCTTGCTATAGATACGTGGTTGGATAGTTTCGCGAGTATCGTGGTTCATAGAATTTGAGAACCGAGAATCATATCAGAAAATAGCCATATTGTCAATAATATAAGTACAATATCCATTTACGGCCTCACGACTTGTCTCGGCTATATTTCCCATCAACAAAGTGCTACGCTTACCTCAATCTATGGGCATATTCTGGGCATTCGTCGCTATGTTTTCTTGGGGTCTTGGTGATTTTCTTATCCAAAAAAGTACGCGCAAACTAGGAAACGGAGTTGCATTATTTTGCATCACCGCATTTGCAACCGTTTTGCTCTTTCCATTCATTGTTCAAGAGCTACCGTATCTCGCTCTTGTTGATTATCGATTTTGGCTGCTTCTTGCGGCAAGTATCGTAATTCTCATAGCGTCGCTGTTTGATTTCGAGGCATTACGCATAGGAAAAATTTCTGTTGTAGAACCAATCTATGCGCTTGAAGTACCATTAACCGTCGCTCTGGGAAGCTTCTTCCTCAGCGAATGGCTCACGCCGATCCAAGGACTCTTCACCACCATCTTAATCACAGGAATCATTTTCGTTTCGCTAGAATCACTTCGCGTATTCCGTCATTTTCATCTTGAAAAAGGTGTTTTTCTGGCAATCACAGCAACCATCGTAATGAGTAGTGCAAATTTTCTTTTCGGTGTAGGCGCAAGACATACGAGTCCGCTTCTCATTAATTGGTTCACGAGCGCATTCATTGCCATTGCTCTTGCTGGATATCTCACCTATTCGCATCAGTGGAAAGCGCTTAAAAAAAGCTGGCAGAAACAAAAAGGCCTTATTCTCGGTGTCAGTATCGCGGATAATATCGCTTGGATCGCTTTCACGTTTAGTACGCTCACAATTCCAATCGCGATTTCAACTGGAATCAGCGAAAGTTACATTGCTCTCGCCGCCGGCCTCGGCCTCATCGTCAATAAAGAAAAGCTCGCCACACATCAAAAAATTGGTCTTGTGTGTGTCATCATCTCCGCTATCGCTCTCGCATTTGTAAGCAACACCTAATATGAACCGCGTCACCAAGCTCCTTCTCATTTCAGATGTATTTTCCGTTTCCGGTTTCGGGCTCATCCAACCCATTCTCGCCATTTTCATCAAAGACAATCTTCTTGGTGGGCAAATCTACGCGGCTGGATTTGCGAGCATGCTATTTCTCTTAACCAAGTCCTGCGTCCAACTCCCCTTTTCTCGATACGTAGATAAACATCATCACAGCAGGCGCTGGTTAATACTTGGAACGGTATTAATCACCATTGTGCCGTTCGTCTATGCATTCGCAACAAGAGTCGAACATATTTATCTCGCGGAAGTACTCTACGGCGTTGGAAGCGGATTAGCCTATCCAACTTGGCTTGGGCTCTGGAGCAAGAATCTTAGCAAAGACCATCAGAGCTTCGAATGGAGCCTCTACTCGACAGTTACAGGGCTTAGCGTGGCTGCAGCAGCCGCGATCGGAGCCGTACTCGTGCAATTCATTGGATTCAAACCAACTTTTTTCGTGGTCGGTCTTTTATCACTCGTTGGTTGCTTAATTCTCTTCTTGCTACAAACGAACGATACAAAAAAGGCAGGAACGCGTATCCCAAAAATTTAATTCATTTTTTTTCTATCTGTTATAAGGCCCTTATCCGTTGGCTTGGAAGGCAAATGCTTATTCTTCCACTCTTCGATTACACGTGGCAACAATGGAGCGATATCCCTCTCAAAATTAATTTTTCCTTTTGAATCTTTAGCAAACTTCTCCAAAAGCTTTCTCGGATTTTGCTTTGTTCTTTTAGCTAACGCATAAATTTTAACCGTGTGCTCATACGGCATATCCTTTAATATGCTCTTCAATTCGCTCACATTATCTAACGTATTTCGAATCGCTGATTCTGATGCGACAACATCATGAACTTTGTTAATGAGCTGCTCAAGAACGACAATCTGGTCACGTCTTGGCTCGATCGCCTCATCTAATTGAGCGATCAGCGCATCTCGTTCTTCTGACGATGCAAGCTCTAACGCTCGCGTGCGAATTATCTCAAGCGAATGAATCGATGTCATGAGAATCATTTTAGCTTCAGATTGATATTCAATCTGATACACGAATGACGTAGACTCTTTTTTTGAATTTAAATGCTCCTCAAGACTATTTCCAGATGCTTCAAGTGCATTATTAAACTCATTCTTTAATGCTAGCAATTGCTTGGCATCTGCATTTGGCACGTCAGAACCAGCCAATCTTGATTTTAGCCATGATTGAAGTTTACGAAGCATAGTAATTACATTCTACCAAGAAACTTAAATAAATTATACGTAATCTCGCAATAGCTCGGATTTTGTTCTACCGTACTCATATGTTTCTCACTTCCTTTGAACGATGGGCATACGCGAATATCGCGAAACCCTTCTTTTTTCGCCAAGATCCTGAAGTCGTACACGATCGCATGATTGAATTCGGAAAACGTCTAGGCCGATATTCATTCACACAAAGCCTTACCAAAGGACTCTTTTCCTACCAAAATCCTACGCTCTCACAAACAATTCTTGGGATTCAATTCGAAAATCCAGTCGGTCTCGCTGCAGGATTTGATAAAAATGCCGAACTCACCAATATACTCCCATCCGTAGGTTTTGGTTTTGAAGAAGTGGGATCAATCACGGGTGAGGTATGCGAAGGGAATCCAAAGCCTCGTCTCTGGAGACTGCCGAAATCCAAAGGACTTGTCGTGCACTACGGTTTAAAAAATGACGGATGCGAGGCGATCGCTACACGTCTCCACGAAAAAACATTTTCTTTTCCCATTGGAACAAGCATCGCAAAAACAAACAGCGCGACCACCGTCGAACTACAAGCTGGAATAAATGACTACGTGAAAGCGTTCAAAGCATTCACGAGCATCGGCTCCTATTTCACAATCAATATCAGCTGCCCAAATGCCTTTGGCGGTGAACCATTTGCTGATCCAATCAAACTTGAAGCCCTTCTCGCCGCGATCGATCCCATCCCAACCACGAAACCAATCTTCGTAAAACTCACCGCCGATATCAGTATTCCGGAATTAGATGCATTGGTTCAAGTAATGAACAGACATCGTGTGCACGGCATTATTCTTTCAAATCTTACCAAGCGCCGTGATAGCGACTCGATCGACCAAGACGAACTCGCACAAACGGGTAAAGGTGGAATTAGTGGGAAGCCTGTCTACGATCTTTCAAACAATCTTATCTCGCACCTCTACCGCACCACAAACAAAAAATATATTCTGATTGGTGTTGGAGGAATATTTTCTGCCGAAGATGCATATGAAAAAATCACACGCGGCGCCTCACTCGTACAACTCGCTACAGGAATGATCTTTCAAGGGCCGCAACTCATCGGCGACATCAACCATGGACTTGTTAAGCTTCTTCAAAAAGATGGATTTACAAATATAAGCGAAGCCGTCGGAACGGCCGCATAACTTTTCACAAAATTCTATGGCTGTCTTTTCTTGGGAGTACGAATTTACCGGCGCTGGACGTACATGGGCTGTGTCCACCATGTTCTGTCTTGCGGGCTTGATATTTGGACTCATTATCCCGTATCTCATGACTCCACATGCGGCTCCAGATAGCATTCGCGCAAACGGAACCGTTCTACGCATGGAACAAGATCCCGAGGATGAAAGCATGGAAAAACCCGTTTTCCAATACGCAGATCGCGAAGGGAATATGCAAGAATACTCATCGGGAATCTACTCAAATCGCTCCGCGTATCGCACAGGTGATCAAGTGACAGTTGTATTCAGCCCTTCAAATCCTCCGAATGCATTCGTCGCAGATGATAAGGATCTCTCAATGGTGTTTTGGATTCTCTATTTACTCGGTATTGTATTCGGTGGAATTGGTATCGCGGTTCTTGGGATGAAGCTCGCTAAGATGGATGACAAAACAATCTCACGCATTGGAGGCTTGATTGGCGCGCTCTGCTACGCAATTCCCGCTACCTTCGTGCTCCCTGGACTCTGGATCGCCTATCGTCTCCGTCCAAACGCTCTCTACGCTCAAGACGCTGTCTTTGGTTCAGATCAATGGATACTTGGCCTCGTGTTCACTCTCACTGGCCTGCTCGCTCTCGCTATCACAATCCCCGTCTACATCTACCAAGCACGCACGGGCGAAGAAGGGTGGGAGTGGAACTGGGCATGGCAAAGCAAAAAGGACGATACGGAAGAGAAAAATGAACAAAAATAAATTACACTCGCTTCAAACCAACAAACGAAATAACCGATCTATTTTAGATAACTCCCCTTTATCATGTGATACGGATGGTTTGGCGGCATCAGTCGTTCCAACATCGCGAGACGACTAATAAATTCCGCTTCTGGTAAACGTTTCTTCCAATCATTCAACAAATCAGTCAACTCCGAAACACTCACTTCATCGCGCAAACTCTCCACAAGCGCAGCAGCAAACGAACCGAGGGCGACTTCCGAATCTCCCCCCGTGATCCAATCATAAAATTCCACGTCCGTTCCAGAATCCGGATCCTTTCCCAAATTACTCGAAAGCGGTTTTTCAAAAAGTTTTTTCATATTAGAGGGAGAGAGCTAAACCGATTTTTTGTCCGGTGCGTTTTAAAAGCGGCATCAGTCCTTTGCTTTTGTCTAGCTTATCGATCAAATCGAACAAGCTGGAACGATCCAATGGGACACGCGCCTTCCAGGGGATTCCCATAATGGCCGCTTTCCCAAGATGACCACTCAACATGGCTTCCGACGAATCGCTCTCGACAATCTTTCCGGCCGCATCGAACTTAACCATATCTTTGCCCTCACCCAGTCGCGCAAAATCTTCCATGGTCGCTTCACCCGCAAGGGCCTTTGCCCGAAGATCCGAGAACGCCTTCTCAAGCGCAGGCTCAAGGTCTTTTCCGTGAAGTGCCGTGTCATGCGCGGTACGAAAATTTCTCTCATACGCCGGGAGAATAAGCTCTTCAAATACCTTTGCCTTCAAATGCTTTGGATCCGCGTTAGGGCCCAACTCTTTTTGCGCTTCGGTCGAAAGGTCTTCCGCCATGGCGCCAGCATCCACATCGGCAATGCGCGCCCAAACATAAGATCCAATTTTCAAATTGGCAACAAACTCCGCTTCGGACAACTCATACTTTTTTACCAGCGGCAAATTATCCAGCAAAAATTTCATTCCCTCGTTCGAGTTGCGCGTATTTTTATCAACCATGACCAGAATATCCTTAAGAACACGCTTGTCTTGTTCCCGTTCGATCATAAAACCAAGTCGCGTTTCGGCGCCCGTTTCCATGTTTTTTGCCACCTGATCAACACCCAGAGTCGGGACGACACTCCCATCGTTACGTTCGTGACGATAGAGCTGAATACGCCGCCCAATCTGTTCCAGTTCTTGTCCTTCGGTTGCCTGTTTGTATAAATCTCGCATCGTTGCGTCTTCCACAAAAGCAGACAGCAACTCCTCAGACTCCGCCATCTTGCGCCAGCTCGCGTCATCCACAATATCGCCAAGGCCCAATGGCTTCATCGCGCTCTCTATCATATAAGTGATTTTCTCCGTCATCTCCGTATCCCCGATCGATAAAACCGTGTCACGCATATCAAGCAAGCGCTTGGCGATAAGTTCATTCCTCGGCAAAGTCCGCGCCCCCTTAAATCGTTCGCTCGGATTCGTCGACTGAAGAAGAGGAGCGACATCATTCGTATTCGGCTCCATTATTTCCGTATAAATCTCGGCTTCTTCCATGTGCAAAAGACGTTCGCCATGTTGCGAAAAATTATTGCAAATATTTATGACCCGTCTCCGAAAAGACTCATCGTCTAAAAATCGTTCGGCAAATTTCGTGCTCACACCTTCCTTTTCGGAAAACTGCGTGATAAACGCCTCCCGATTATCACCTTCGATACGAAAGCTTTGCAAAAATTGAGAAGCAAGCGCATCAAGTTTACCATCTTTGACCACCTCCATCGCCTCAGAAAGCGTAATCGATTTTTTTTCTTCCGTTGCAAACGGACTCGGCATGTGTTCTCCGGACATAATCCAACGGTATCAGCTTTCCACGACCATTGACAATTAGCAAAATATCCTGTATAGACAAAAGCAAGAAAGGAGGTTCTCGTGCCCTTTTTCCCCAAAACCAAGACGAGTCATGCACGCCGGATGCTCTTTGACGCCAAATGTGTGTTCGTCCTCACCGGGGCGGGCATTTCCGTGGCAAGCGGCATTCCATCCTTTCGAGGAAAGGGTGGTTTGTACAACAAGCCGGAATTCCTCAAGTGGGCCTTTCCAGAATCGCATGAACAGGACCCGATCGGGGGCTGGCAAGCATTCGAAATGGCACGCGAGACGATCGGACGCGCCAAGCCGAATGCGGCACACGAAGCACTCGCCGCGTTTGCACGGGGACGCGAAGTGAATCTGTTCACGCAAAACGTGGACGGATTGCACGCATGTGCCGGCGGCGTAGCCAAAGAGATCCACGGATCGCTTCACCGCTACCGATGTCAAAACCAGTCCTGTGCCCACGTGGAAGAAGCCCCCGAGAACGTCCTCGCGGAACCCAAGCGCTGTCCACTCTGCCACGCAAGCCTGCGCCACGACGTCGTTCTCTTCGGAGAAAATGTCCGTCATGTAGCTAGCTTGAAGGAGGCGCTCATACGCTGCGACACCGTCCTTCTCGTCGGCACGAGCGGCGTAGTCACGGACACCGGAACGATCGCCAGATCGGCGAAACACTTCGGCAAACGTGTGATCGAGGTCGACCCTTCCTGGTTCACCCGCGCAACGTTCTGGACATCAACGTCCATCCGACAACCCGCCGAACGAGCGCTCCCGCTCATCCTCACCTAACTCTCGGTCCGCCCATCATGTCTCCACGTGATGGGTTTTTTCATACATATGAGCTCAGATATACGAGTCAATAATATGGCGAGGAGCTCGAGAGCTTGGCTACGCTCGCTTCAAACCAACAAACGAAAAAATCAAACAAGCAACAATCACGATTTTTAAAATATAGTGTCCGCTCGGATCTAAAAAATCTCGAGTCATTGGCGTGATCTTTCCAACGAGAACGTGAGCGATGATGCTAAGGGGTAACGTAAAAATTACCCAGTTCTTTTTTGGAACGATGATCCCCGCCTTCTTGCAAAGCCACGACAAAAGCGGCGCTAGTATTAACATTCCCAAAAACGAAGCCGCAAAATCAAACAATGCGTACTCACCAACTTTATACTGCCGAAGGTACTCGATGGTGGTCATATGCACGCATCCTATCCGCTCCAATAGCTATGCGCAAAGAGCGTGGCGTATAAAGCGAACAGCATGGTCGAGATCATCATCACGATGCGTTGATGCTCTGGCTTCAAATGCGCGATTGCGATTGGAATCGGGAACAAAACAAGCAAGTATCTTCCAATACTCATGAGCGTTCCCGTGCTAATCGCAACCGCGATCGTTGCGAGCATATAGACTCCATACGAAAGCCTGACTTTTTTGATGACATAGTATGAAATGAGGAGACCGAAAATAAAAAATCCAACATCAAGACCAAGGTTCGCCATTGCAGAAGCCGTCGAGGTCAACAAATGTGTCGTGTTCAGAGTGAATGCACGCCCCCAATTTGCTTCAATCTTGAAGAAGAGCAGCGGATCACCATACGCATAGGCGTGATACGCGAAAAATGAGGCGAGACCGGCTGGAATAAGTAGCAACCACGCTCCCTCGCGCAGATTCTTCTTCCACTGCTTATGCGAAAAGAATTCAACAAGTGCAAAAACCAAGAGCAATACGCCGGTCACGCGCGTGAGCGCTGCAACAAACCCAAGAATCCCCGCTTCTCGATAACGACCCTTGCGTACAAAATAGGCCGTAGCAATTGATAGCAGTAGAAACAAAGACTCTGTGTACACCGCGTTAAAAAAGATCGCCGTCGGGAATAATAACAGCGCAAGAATAACAACTTGAGAATCAAGTTTCGGATGAAATTCTTTCACGTATTTATCCAACATCACGCAAGCTCCAATAAGTGCCGCCAAACTTATAAACCAACCTGCCGCGACATAGTTCCCAAGCGTCAAAAATTGGACCAACCAAATCAGTACTGGATATACGGGGAAAAACACGATATTCGAAAGCGCTTTTGGCCCTTTGTATACATAACCACTACTCGCGATATCGAGATACCATTCTGAATCCCATCGTGCTGGAAGCGCGAGAAAACTCCACGAAGGCGTGTGCAAATGACGTGCATCAATCCACGTATATGCCGTATCAGGCTTCAGATTAAAACGATTCCATGCGACGAGAGCAAAGGCGTTTGCACAAAAAATCCAAACGAGAACAAGTAAAATAATTTTTCTCATAGCGTATGAGCATGATATCATGATCCCTATCAACATGGTCTTTTCTATTATCATCCCTGCGTTCAATGAAGCGCGAACTATCGAAAAGGCTGTACGCGAAACAGTTCGAATTTTTGATGATATCCTTTCATCATACGAAATCATTGTGGTTGACGATGGATCGACCGACGCAACCGTATTAGCCACAAAAACTCTCGTAAAAAATTTTTCATGCGTCCGTCTGATTGAACACAAAACAAACAAAGGTAAAGGCGCAGCCGTTAAAACAGGAATTCTTGCCGCAAAAGGAACGTGGGCATTGTTCTTGGACGCCGACCTCGCAACACACCCATCCCAATTCCGAAAATTCCTCCCAGCTCTCAAGTCGCATGACATCATCATTGGCTCACGAAGACTTATCGGCGCCCGTATCGCTGAACGCCAACCGTTTTATCGAATCTGGGCTGGGCGCGCATTCAATCTTTTCATCCACTGGTATCTCGATATTCGATTTCAAGACACCCAATGCGGATTTAAGGCCTTTCACCGTCGTACATTCCCCCTATTTAGGACCCTGCATGCCACAGGATGGACATTCGATGTAGAACTTCTCCTCCGAGCCCAAGAAGAGGGTTTCGCAATCCAAGAGATTCCAGTAACGTGGCGACACGGACGCGAGAGCCGCGTTCATCTGTCTGATATTTGGAAGATTCTTCGTGAACTCCACACCATGAAAGAGTAGATCAGGCCTTGACGAAGCAGTTTAAATATGGAACGCGGTAGATCTATGCTTCACCTATTACAAAAACATTTCGGCCATTCAGCGTTTCGTCCAAGACAAGAAGAAATCGTCTCTCATTGCGTATCTGGAAAAGACGCACTCGTCCTCATGCCAACAGGTGGAGGAAAATCTTTGTGCTACCAGCTCCCGGCTATCATGCTTCCTGGTCTCACGCTCGTGATTTCGCCACTTGTCGCGCTCATGAAAGATCAGGTGGACTCTCTCAAAGAAAAAGGGATCCCTGCTGCTTTTCTTAACAGTACTCTTTCCTCACTTGAAATGGATGAGGTTGAGAGAAGCGCGCGTCACGGAAAAATTAAACTTATTTACATCGCTCCAGAACGATTAGGGCTGTCTGGATTTCTTCATTTTCTTCAAACGCTCGAGATTAGTTTGATTGCTGTAGACGAAGCACACTGTATTTCTGATTGGGGCCATGATTTTCGTCCCGAGTATCGTCAGATCGGTGCACTGCGCGAGCTGTTTCCACGCGTTCCCATGATGGCACTCACGGCCACAGCCACACCACGCGTACGCGAAGACATTCTCAAACAACTTCAGCTCAAAAACGGATACGTCTTTCAGTCAGGATTCAACCGTCCCAATCTCACCTATCGCATTCTTGAAAAAAAAGAGGCGCTTAAGCGTCTCGTGAAAGAGATCCAAGCACGTGCCGATCAATCCGTAATCGTGTATGCATTCTCTCGAAAGCGCGTGGAGAAAATTGCCGCTGATCTTCGCGCGAATCATATTTCTGCCGCTGGCTATCATGCAGGCATGTCATCTGATGTGCGCTCACGAGTACAAGAAAAATTTCTGAGTGGAAAAACGCCTGTCATCGTAGCCACCATCGCCTTCGGAATGGGTATCGATAAATCAGATGTGCGTCTTGTCGTTCATATGGATGCTCCAAAGTCTATTGAAGGCTACTATCAAGAAACTGGTCGTGCAGGACGCGATGGTCTTCCAAGTGATTGTCTCCTTTTTTATTCACGCGGTGATGGATTCAAGCACGAATACTTTTTTCGTCAGATGACAGATGTAAAAGAACGCGAACAAGCAAGAACCCAATGGCAAGCCATGGCACGCTATTGCGAATGCAAGACCTGTCGACGCGCATATCTCATGCCCTACTTCGGTGAAGCATGGCCAACCACCACTTGCGCCGCCTGCGACAATTGCCTACCAAAAATCACTGAAGCGCCAACAGAAAAGAAAAGCGTAAAACGCGCGCCCAATGAAAGTCTGCTTGAAACCGTTAAACTTTTTAATGCAGGGTTCTCTCTTAAAGAAGTTATCAAGATGCGCGAGCTTGCCAGCTCCACGATCCTCCAGCACCTTGAAACAGCCCTCACAGGCGGCGAAGAGGTAAACATCTCTTCACTCCCCATCCCAAAAGAATCACGTCTTAAACACATTCAAGAGGCGTTTAACACACTCGGTGACGCAAAACTTGCACCCATCCGCACAAAATTAGGGAACGAATACGGATACGAAGAACTCCGAATCACCCGAATGTATTTGAAACACGGCAAAGCCCAATAACAAGGAAAATTGGGCACCCTCTTCCCTTTTTGCCCATTTTAGTAGTACCCTATCCGTTACTTCCAATGCTCGGCTGAAATAGTGCTTACTTTAAAGCAGTTTTAGCCAAATTACTATTAAAATCATTGGAAAGCGACTCTATGAAGGGTATCATTGCTGGCAAGAACGACGAGAAGGGTTTTGGTTTCATCACCCCAGAAGGTAAGGAAGACAAGAAGGAGAACAACGTGTTCTTCCACACGACCGCTCTCATCGATGGCACGGTTTTCGCCGAGCTTCAGAAGGGAGACATGGTTGAGTTCGACACGGAAGCTTCGGACAAGGGTCCTCGCGCCGTCAACGTACGCCGCGCCTAATCGCGCCCGTCGCAAAAGATCCGGCCTCGAAAGAGGTCGGATCTTTTGTATTTCAGAGACTGAACCCTTTACAATTCGTAAATATTATGTACACTCGGCTTTGGAAAGGAGCCCATTGAACAATCAGCGAAAGCGCTCTCCAAGACAGAAAGCGGACATCACGAATCTTGCTGACGTACGCGCGTCCCGCGAAGTTCCTACGCGTCTCGCCGCATGGCTCGCAGAAACAACGGGCGGGAAAGTAATCTCTGAACGCCCAGGCCACCTCGTGGTCCTACTCCCCGACGAACACACCGTCGAAGTGAGCGCCAAAGAGATCAACATCTTCCGCAAGGAAGCGGAAGCGTATGAGCGGTTGGGTGAGCCCATCCCCGACTATGTCATCCACGACATGGAGCAATGGGATCGAGAACACGGCCGTCACTAGCCCACCTGCGCTCTGCTGAGCTTCGGTGGGTGTTTTTTATTGTTGGAACGGAAATTCCTTCAACACGCTTTTTGCATTTGGATACTTCTCGGCAAGAAGCCGTTTTCTCGCAGCAAGAATAGCTGGGATCTTATTACGATCCTCCACAGCAAGAAACCCAAGACTCACCAGCGAATCCGGCTTCCCTAGTTCGGCGAGCTTCGTCTCTACCCACTTCTTCTCTTCATCTTTTGTCGCCTTACGTTCTTTTCGTTTTTTCGCTTCTTCCGCCGCTCGTTTTTGATTTTCCAGCTCCTCCTGCTTTGCGGCCTGTTCCGCTTCTGAAGATCTTCTCTTCTGTTCAGACGCCGCAGCGATCGCCGCTCGTTTAGCTGCAGACGCCTCCACCTGGCGCTGTTGATCCTCCAAAATACGTCGCGCTCGATCTCTTTCCGCTTCCTGTTGCGCTTCGATCTTTGCTTTCTCAGCCGCAAGATACTCAGCATCAATTCGTTCACGGTCCAAGCGATCCTCTTCGCGTTTCTTTCTCCATGCTTCCCCATGAGCTGTCATTTCGGCCTGACCTTTTTCAAATGCTTCTTCTTCTCGTTGTAGATCAACTTCTTTAAATCCGATTGGTTCTAGAAATCTCGCTTGATCCTTCTCATCCAAGCGTTGAATTACAATGACAAGAGGCTGCAAGGCCGCATACTTGTCTCTCACGCTCTGGGAAGTACGCTTATCAACCTGACGGAGCGAATTCTGATACGTATTTTCAATGGCCTTCGCGTTCAGCTTCACCACATTTGTTCCATTCGCTTTCGCATTTTGTTCTGCCTTCTTCACGCTTTGATATTGCGTCTCTCTTGCTTCAAGTCGCGCATCTGGATTATGCGTTTTCATTTGAAAATCGATACGACGACCCGCGGAAGTTAACACCATGTCTACAGATCCAAAATCAGGTCTCAAATCTTCTCGCGGCATTCCATGTCTCACTGAAGCGAGATGCCCCGTATCCGCTGTATGAATCAAACGACGTAATAAATAGATTTCTTCCAATTCATATTTCTTTCCAAATTGTTCACGAGGAAGTTGTTCGATAATATCTGCGAGCTTTTGATCCAACTTCTCCAATTCAGCTCTTCGTTGTTCCGTATCCAAAATGCGTTCAGCGATATTAATACGCAAATCAATAAGCAACACTTCAACATCCGCACGATCAAGGCTGATATTCTCAGTTAATTTCACTCCTAATTCAGGATGGAATTCAAGCCAAGCCTCATAAAAATGAATAGCGCGATTCTCTGCATATTCCAAAGGACGACGATGCTCAAAAGCTTCATACAGCGTATGCACCTGTTCCCGAGTAAGCGTCTCTGGCTTATCCTGACGCTTGATTTCAGGCCACCACAGGTCCATGCGTGTATTTGCTACTTCTTGTTCAGCCATTCCTTGTAGAAACAACTTCAAAGATTCTAACTCGCCTCTTTCCGCCTCAAGTTCGGACATGCCGGGCTGCCTCTTTTTTTCTTCAATCGCTCTCTCAATTTCTAGCAACTTTAATTCACCGGTATTATAAATAAATTTCCGAGCCAATTCATTTACGATCCGTGGATAACGAGCGGATGGACTCTCACCTGATCGTGGATCTTGAAAAGGACTCTGTGGCAATATTCTCGGTGACTGTTGCTGTTTGAACATACGACGGAAGTAGTATATCTCGGCCCAGACATCATGTCTCCCCGACTCTTTGCGTTTGTTCTATGCTATTTCTATATGAAACGAATTCTCGCTTCCCTCACCACCATCGCCATCTTAGCCAGTGCTCTCCCAGCGCCTGTTTTTGCAAGTGACTGCTACGTTGATCCAGTTCTGCAATATGCAGGATCCGGAACCATAAAATCTGGTGTATTCCTCCGTGACCAAGCTTGTATGACGGGCTCAAGCGTTATCAAAACAATCAGCGCTGGTACGGCCGTTCAGGTAATCGGCTTCACAGACGGTTGGTACCGCGTGGAAGTCGGCGGCTCCCGTGGATGGCTTGGGCAACAATTCGTCCAAACCGGAGCTCAACTTACGGGCGTGACATGGTCATCCTATCAAGATTACATGTCCGAAGTCCCAAGCAAAGTAGGAACAATCCCTACACCAACCCCATCACCTAGCCCGACCACAGAAACGCTGTACACCGGTTCAATCAATCCACGCGATCTCATCAAGCTCGCCTGCTCAACAAAAGCCAAATCCGATGACGCGTGCCGCGCCGTGTACTATCTTGGCGCGGATGGAAAACGTCATGCATTTCCAAACAGCGAAACGTATTTTTCTTGGTATCCAAACTTCGATAATGTCCGCGTTATTAGCACGCAACAAATGGGACAATATACGCTTGGGCAAAATGTAACATTCCGCCCAGGAAAACTCATGGTTAAATTCACCACGGATCCAAAAACATACGCCGTCGCAAAAGGCGGAGTCCTACGCTGGGTCAATTCTGAAGAACTCGCGATCGCACTCTACGGCCAAACATGGAACAAGAGCATCCGAGATATCGCTGACACGTTCTATACCAACTACACATTTGGAACAGATATTCTTTCAGCGAACGATTACAATCCCACGAGCGAGTTATCTCAAACAATCACACTCGATTAACAAAAAAAATCCCCGCATGAGCGGGGATTTTTTTATTAACCCTTCCCCCACTTATCAAACGCTCTCAACACTTCAATTGGAAGAGCGAACAAAATCGTATTACTTTCATCACTCGATACATCATTAATCGTGTTCAATGTACGCAAGTGTAATGCACCTGGAGACGACGCAAGAATTTCAGCTGCCTTACGAAGGTTCTCAGCTGCAATCACTTCTCCTTCAGAATTGATGATCACCGAACGCTTTTCACGTTCAGCTTCTGCTTGCTTACCAATCGTGCGCTTCATGTCTTCTGGAAGCACGATATCTTTCAATTCAACACCCTGCACATCAATTCCCCATGTCGCTGCATGTGAAGCGAGCAACTCTTTAATACGTCGTGAAGCCTGATCACGCTCCGAGAGAAGCTCATCAAGCGTGAGCTCACCACACACATTTCGCATCGTTGTTTGAGCAAGCTGCGAAACCGCATTCCAGACATTCTCAACCTCAATCAATGAACGACCTGCATCAATAATCTTATAGTAGATTACGGCGTTGATTTTACAAGAAACGTTATCCTTCGTGATGGCATCCTGATACGGCACTTCCAGCGCCTTAATGCGAATATCCACCTTTGTCATGGTCTGAATGATAGGAAAAACCAAGCGCCAACCTGGGTTTACCAACTTATGAAACTTCCCGAACATGAACTTTACCCCACGCTCATATTGGTTTACCTGACGCACGGAACGCAATAAAACCGCGGCAACAATGACCCAAAAGAAAAACGAAGAGAGGATGAATTCCATATAAAACTAGCCTAGGACGCCCTAAGCGGGCCGTCAAATACAAAAACCCCGCCATTGGCGGGATTTTTGATGGTGCCCTCGGTTGGAATCGAACCAACATATCGCGGCTTAGAAGTCCGGCGCTCTATCCGTTGAGCTACAAGGGCATGAGGGGCAAGCGGCCCCAGCCTACCTGTTATCCCCGTCTCCGTGAAGTGTTTGACGTTGTTGGCGTGAACGAAGCTTCTCCACGTTTGCCGCAGCCACCGTCTCAAGGTCCACACCAAGTTCAAATGCGGCTTGCGAGATATACCACAATACATCGCCCAATTCTTTGGTCATCTCAACCTTCCATGCGTCGTCCATCACTCCCCCACGATCACGACCAAGTTTTTTCATCTTCTCGGCGATCTCTCCACTCTCTCCGCATAAGCCAAGAACCGTGTATGTCAGATTTGAACCTCTCCCCGGATACAATGCGGTTTTTGATGCTTCGTCTTGGTATTCATTGAGTTGCATATTAGGTTTCGTCTACAGTTTTTCCATGAAATGCTTTGTGAACTTCTTTTAATTGCTGGTTTGTCACGTGAGTATAGATCTGCGTCGTTGTAATTGATGAATGTCCGAGCATCGCCTGAACGCTACGGATATCCGCCCCATTGATCAAGAGATCAGTTGCGAACGAGTGACGAAGGGTATGCGGAGAAACATGCTTTGGAATTCCTGCCGCAGCCGCATAATATTTCACTAATCGCTCGATCGAGCGCGGTGTGATCGCTCCAACCTCTTTTTGTTCATTCTTCGCTCGATCGTGCCTTACAAACAGATGCGGCACTTCATCTTTTCGTAGTTCGAGATAGGTCCGCAAAGAATGTCGGGCTTGATTCGAAAGGAAAACCACTCGCGTCTTGTCACCCTTTCCACGAACCGTGAACTCATCACGCGCAAGATTAATTTGTGATTTCTTCAAGTTCGCGAGTTCTGACACGCGCATCCCTGTCGAGAAAAATAATTCGAGAATTGATTTGTCGCGTGCTTTTACAATCGGTGAAAGTTCAGAGCGTTCTGGAGCCTCCAGCAACCGCTGAAGATCTGTCGCATCAAGAAATGAGACATCTCGCGACCCTTGTTTTGCAAGCTCAATCTTTTCTGGCGCCATTGTTTTAATGTCGCGTCTCGCTAAAAACTTAAGAAAAGAACGTAAGGCGATCAAGTGATAATTCTGCGTACTTTTCTTAAGAGTCCCCTCCCCACGACTTTCAAGTCTATTTAAAAACAATCGATAATTATGAATATCATCTTGATTGATTGAAGCCGCATCAGGATCTTTTGCCCACGTAATAAAACGCTGCAAATAGAATTCATAATTTCGTACCGTGAGCGGAGATCGTCCTTTTTCAATCTCGAGGTATTCAAGAAATGTACGTAAATGTGAAGAAAGTTTCGCCATGGCATGGATAGTACCACCTCAGTCTAGCGTCGCAAAAGGGATTGACAAACGACACAAAATTTGATGGGCTGCCGACTGGAGGCGCACATTGCAAACCTACACAGACCAAGACCTGCAGGATTTCGTCGCCCGTGCCCTCCTCGCCATCACGGCGGGTAAGGTTACGGAGGCCGATCGACCCACGTTACGTGATTCGAAACAGTTCCCGTATCACGAAACCGAGCATCCCGATCTCCTACTGATCGAGACGCGCTTCGGCCACAACTTCAACATGAGCCAACGCTACGTTCTCTACGGCGAAGGGCGACAGAAGGCACTCTGGCGGCTCACCATGGAAACGTGGTGGGCGGAAAAGAGTCTGATCAAGTACGGCCCGAATCCAACGGACGCACTCCTCTTCCTCGACGAGGCCCGCGTGCAGAGCTACCAGCTCAACCGCGTGATCGGACTCAAGACCTTCGAGAGAGAAATCTCGAAGAAGCCACAAACGAGAATGATCTTCTCCGACAACGGGGACGACACCCAGTTCACGCGCTTCGTCGGCGACGTGACCATCAAACTCAAGATAACAGGGTTCAAGGACCAAGAGGTCTGCGAAGCCTTCTACCAGGGCGGACGGCTCTAATTCCACCGAAGCTCACCAGAGCGTAGGTGGATTTTTTCTTTTCATCAGGATTGACGCTCATAACAAAATATGGTTCTCTCTGGCCACGGAGGTTTTTCATGTTCATTCGTCTCCTCGCAATCGTGTCGCTCCTTCTCATCGCATCCTCGGCCCAAGCCCAAACGTCAACCGCCGATCCCTCGGATCCAGGGCTGACGCTCACCGTCCAACCGGACATGACCATCTGCCGAACGTCGCGACGCCAGTCAGAGGTCTGCGATCGACGCGAAGCGCTCGATCCTGACACGCTCGCGGCAAGCCGCCTGTCACTCCTGGAGAGCTACCCAGGCTACGTCCAGCTGTGGGGACCAGAGCTCCGCGAGCTCACAATCCGGTACATCCGACACGCCGATCGAACAATCGAGTGTCAGATCGTCGGCCTGTTGCCCGCTGGTGAGATGGAGGTCGGCAACGCCCGAATTCCGGGCCCAGATCCAAGGATGGCACTGACTTGGTCGCTCGCAAGCTGGAGCGGTCTCGAGCCTCCCAGCGCCTGGTTGCGCGACTGGCATCCAGACTTCAGAGCACTTCTCACTCGCTAAACGCGAGCCACGACCCATCATGGGTCGTTTTTAATACGCACCCTTTTTCTTAATGACCACGTATGGCGTCTTCAGTAAAATATAAAAATCTAACATGGGCGACCAATTTTCGATATACCAAGTGTCTAAACGAACCTCATCATCAAAATCCAAATCTGAACGTCCACTGATTTGCGCCATACCCGTGATGCCGGGCTTAATCGCCAATACACGTCTATGATGCGCCTCGTATTTTTCAACCTCTCTCGGCTGATGCGGACGCGGTCCGACAAGCGACATATCTCCCCAGAGCACATTGAAAAACTGTGGGAGCTCATCAATAGACCAGCGACGAATAAAATATCCGATACGCGTGACACGAGGGTCATCCCCAATCTTATAGACAGGCCCTTCTTTAATGGATTTCTCTTTAATGAGCTGTTGCTCAAATTTCATGGCCGAAGCGCCGCCAAATTCTTTTCCCGTCGACATCTTACGCCACATAGAACGCAACTTCATAAAACGAAACACGCGACCACGCTCCCCTACGCGATCACTGCTGTAAATCACTGGCCAACCATCTTCAATCATGAGTGCAACGCCAATGACGAGCAAAACCGGACTCACGACAAGAATGAGAAAAAGAGAGACAACAATATCAAACAGGCGCTTTGCGATACGGCCCCATCCATCAAGTGGCGTGCGCTTTACTTGAATCACCGGAATTCCTCCGGTCGTGTCCATTTCTACTCGTGTAAACGTGGCGGAAAATAAATCTGCGAGATAACGAAACTCAACATGATGCTCTTCAGCGAATGCGATCATGTCGAGCGCTGTATTTTTATCAAGATCAGGATCAGCCAAAAGAAGCACGTCCAATGTTCCCTCATCTGCAAGACGGCCAAGCTCTTTTCGTGTCGCATCATTCCAACTCTTCGCATGCTTCACTGGCTTGATGCCGATTCCTGGGTGATCTCTATACATGAGCAAAAGATCTTTTGCGGTCGATGAATGCCCGATAAGTGCGAGATGCTGATGTCCAAAACCTCCACGCAAAAGCGCAAGGCGACAAATATGCAGCAGCATGCGGAACAAACTCACGTACACGATCGCGAGCCCCCACACAGCGAGCACAAGAAAACGCGAGGTCTGCCACTCGAGACGAAAGAAAACAGTCGCGATCACGAACATCACCCCAGCCGTGCAAGCGAGAAATACACGACCAAGCACGCTCCACGCACGACGACGCTTAAGCGAATACAAACCCGCAACCGCAAACAGCAACATCCAGACCAATGCAAAAAATGCTGAGGCCTCAAACCAGCGGTTAAACGGAACGTCTGTAAGTATCGGACGAATTGCTGTGAATAACTTTGAATATCTCAAAGCATAGGCCGTTACAGCTGCACCAATCAACGCAAGAAAATCCAGCGGAAGAAGGAGAAAAGCAAAGGTCAAATCAAGCCGTCGCATAGCTGATATTGATTATACCATCCGCGCGACCTAGACTCACCATATGACCTTGGCCGCAACGCCACCCAGAGTCGAAACGCACGCCGGTCCGAGGCGTGTCGCTCTGGTCCACGACTATCTTGTACAAGATGGCGGAGCCGAACGCACCCTGCTCGCGATGCATGAGATGTTCCCACGCGCACCTATTTTTACGTTGTTTCATGATCCAGCCCGCACACATATCGGATTTAAGAGCGCGGATATTCGCCCGTCCCATCTTCAAAAAAGACCCTTTGCCGTACGTCACTACCAATGGTATCTCCCATTCATGGCAGAAGCAGTAGAACGATTTGACCTCACTGGATACGATCTCGTACTTTCAAATTCTTCCAGCTTCGCGAAAGGCGCACTCGCAGAACCGCATGCGCTACACGCTTGTTACATGCACACCCCAACTCGTTTCCTCTGGCAGGAGCGACTTGGATACGTAAACGAACTCCCCCGTCCGAAACTCATCAAAAAAATTCTTCCTACCTTTCTCCACCATCTCCGCGGATGGGACACGGCCGCCGCACAAAGGCCAGATATAATTCTGACAAATAGCCGAACTTCCCAACAGCGCATCCACCGTTATTATCAACGCGAAGCAGAAGTACTCACCCCACCCGTTGATATCGAACGCATCCCCCTTTCAACAAAGCCTGGAACCTATTGGCTCACAGGCGGTCGTCTCGTTGCCTACAAACGCTTTGATTTAGCGGTACGCGCCTTTGCAAAACTCAATATCCCCCTCAAAATTTTTGGAGAAGGTCCTGAGTTCGACAAACTACGCAAGCTCGCTGGACCAAAAACTGAATTCCTCGGTCACATCACTGACGAAGCAAAAATCCAACTCTTCCGAGAAGCGATCGCATTCTTGCATCCACAAATTGAAGACTTCGGCATCACCGCTGTAGAAGCAATGGCCGCTGGCCGACCCATTGTCGCATTCGGACAAGGTGGCGCAGCAGAAACCGTAATCGATGGAGTCACGGGGACGTTTTTTGAAGTACAAAGCTGGGAAGACGTAGGTAATGCTGCCCTTCGCTTTGATCCATCACGGTTTGACCCACGCGAAATCCGTCGACATGCAGAAAGCTTTGGAAAACCACGCTTCCAAAAACAACTCAGAGAACGACTCGACCTTGCATGGAATAACCATCACGTATGAAAGTGATGATAGACGGCCGACCACTTCTCCGCCCATGGATGGGTGGAGTACCACGACTCGCGTCGGGTCTTGTACCAGCCCTCGTAAAAGCTCTTGAACCTGATACAGCTGTCATTAAAACAAGTGGTCTCAAGAACGGCCTTCCAAATAAACTTGTCGCCGCTCTCACTTTTCTCGGAATCATTTCCTACGATCAATTTTTCGCAAAAGAACATGCTGATCTTTTATTTTTACCGAATCTAGAATTTGTCGGCCAACCAAAAATTCCCTATGCACTCCTTGTGCATGACATGTCATTCCTCATTGAACCCAAGTGGTTTGGATGGAAATCGCGTCTCTGGCACATCTTGGTAAAGCCACAAACATTAATTAAAAACGCCACACACCATTTTGCTGTTTCAGAAACAACCAAACGCGATCTCATTCACATATTAGGGATCAATCAAGACAAAATCACGGTCATCCCTATTGGAATCGAGATGGAGCCCCCAATCGTAGGGGCGCGATTAATCGCGCCCCTACAACAAAATAACCGGTTCATCTTGTCGCTGGGTGGAACACGGAAAAACGTTGAGTGTATAAAAACAGCCCATGCAGAACTCATCAAAAATCCAAAATATTCTGATGTTAAACTCAAAATAACGGGCACACCTGAACTTCCAAGGCCAACCTACCCAGAGCTGTTTGCACTTATGCGTGATGCCGCTATCTTTTGCTACCCATCTTGGTACGAAGGATTTGGCCTACCGCTCCACGAAGCAGCCCATTTTGGCACACCCTGCATTGCCTCCACTTCGGGTTCATTGCCCGAGATCGCCCCTTCAGGAACACGCTTCGCTCCTCCAGCAAAACCACACTATTGGATCGAGGCAATCTGTCAGGCTTTAGACAAACCAGAAGACCACAAAACCACTACAACTATTGGAAATTGGGATGAAGCAAGCCTTCTCATAGCCAAAAAACTGCGAACCCTGGCGAAATGATTATAATATTGACAAACACGCTTTTTTGTGCTATCCTTACACGTTCGACTCTCGTCTCCGAAACACGGAACAGAGGCATGAACGACGACCTTGGGCGGCTTTTGCCGACCCGTAACAGTAGGAGATAGGAATGATTCTGAACGCAATTCTCACGATGACGGTCCTTTCCCAGCTCTTGGGGATGGGCCACCAAACCATGAGCGGCTTCGAGAGCCGCTCCGCAACGATTCAGAACGAAGGAGAAGTGAGCGCCATGGCAAAGCCGGAGAATGACCGCGTTCTTGTGAAGTTCCACACCAAGAGCGCCGTGACGCGTGACGAGATCGTCCGCGCCTTCGGAATCGAGGACGTGGAGATCGAGAGGCGGGGCCGCGAGGTCATCCGCCGCATCAACGAAAGCCGCCAGGCAAAGGCGGCGAAGCAGGGCGTGCCTCAGGCACGTCCCGGGATGTTGGGCGACACGGGGGTTCAGGTGTTCGGCAAGTACGGACTTGCGAACGCCTCCCTCGGCGAGGTCCACAGCGATCTACTCGCCTGTGGGTTCATCCTCATCGGTGCCGCGATCACGCAGGCGCCACAGGTCGACCAGGAGACTGGCGAGTTCACGGACACCAACAAACAGAAGTGGTGCGTGACGGCCGAGTATCACCTCCCCGGTGACGAGCTGGTCCAAGACCTCGCACTCGTGAAGCGGGTCGAAGCATTCCTCGCTTCGGACCGCGTCTTCGTCGCCGCGCATGTCTGGGACAATCCGGACGGCTCGGCAACGGTGAACCTCACGGGCGTCCAAGAGGGACGACCCGCGAAGGTCAACGTCCTTCGCTACCACCCCCGTCGCGGCTTCGGCGAAGAGTCGTCTCTGCCCCCCACGGGTCAGACGCTCACGGCGAAGCTCGCGGCAAAGATCGCAGCCGTCAAGAACGGCTGACCATACACTGACAAGGCGCCCCCGGATATCTCCGGTGCGGGCGCCTTTTCAAAATCTAAAAAAATTATTCTTCTTCTTTTTCTTTATTCGGGTCACGCTTCACGAGCACATTTTTGAACTTTTCTTTCCACGGTGCAACGGTCCCGCCGCCGATGACTGCCAAACCATCCACCTCTCCGCCTTGTACCCACGACGGAATCGGCAATCCTTCATACAAGCGAAACGCATGCGACAAAAATGAAGTAGCATATGAACCTTTTCCAAGTTCAAAACGTAATACTACGCCTTCATCCGTTGCTTCCCACGCAAGATTTTTTGCGCGTAATCTCGTAGGAATTGTTTTTACAGTCGTCTGTAAAAATGGGAAAAATGCCATTTGTTTTTCATAATCTGCCGTACCATCTAATTCAATTAGATCAGCATATTCTTTCAGAATACCTCCTGGAACCAACGGTAATGACAACTCTTCTGGAATCTCTCCACCTGCTTGAATCAAACGCGAAAGATGACGATTTACGATCCATGAACCATAAGCCGCCTGCCAAAGCTTCACCTGATCTTTAATGGCGGTAAAGGCTGCGCGGGTTTTTTGCGGTTCACGAACTAATGCTTCAAGAACTTTTATCTCACTCCCCAAACTGCTTGGTAAAAATGAAGCGATCTTCAACATGCGTGCCCAATCACCATAAACAGCCCCAAGCGATTCACGCACTTCACGAAATAACGGAATATCAAATGGACCAGGTTGAGTAAAATACATTTTCAGCAAACCCTCAACATCTCCCTGAAGAAGCTTCTGACCAAATAAATGAGAATTCACACGCAGCCCAAAACGTTGAGGCCCAAAAAAGTTATATCCCCCAATCGTACCAAGTGTATCAATAAGTGATTCACTAAAGGCTCCTTCTGTACGCACCGTGATTGTGAAGCGATTCCCAATCAAATCCCCGATCTGCAAAGCCCCATTTCCATAGGCAACTGGACGCAAAGAGAGATGCGGATGCGTAAACATTTCCACCTGTTCTTTTGTGATGCCACGCAAAGAAACGCGCTGAGCCGTGAGTGCGATCGAGTCTTTAATACCTGCATATCCGAGCTGACCTTCCGCAATACCAAGCATTGAGTACAAATCGTGTAGCGCATGATGATGCGCAATTCCCGCTTTCACCACGTCTACAAACAAGGTTCGATGGTCTTCAGAATCTTGAAAGGTTGGCGCGTCGGACAAGGCCACGATTCCTCCATCCTTTCGAATCTCCTCAACAATGAAGTCTTGAGGAAATAAACGAATATATCCTCGCGTTCGCGTATCTGGCAAAAAAGTTACACCAATCATCCCTAATACTAAGTCAGGATCTGGGGATTCTGGCCGCTCCAGCAAATCAGGTCGCGTTAACCGTATTTTCTCAAATTGCGCTTGTTCTTGCGCTTTCCAAACGGAATACAGATCTTGGGACATGCGCTCAGGATATCAGGCGGCACAAAGTTTGCGAAACGGGGCTGGTAGGGTTGACAAAATGACCATTTTTTGGTACGTAGACATGATTCCTGCCGGAATCTATATCTATGAAACAACTCTACAATAAGCCGTTTTTCCTCGGAGCGATCTTCGTCGTCGCGCTTAGCGCATTGACCTCGGTTGCTTCTGTCTCCGCAGATCGCGATGCCTGGACTTGGACTGACAAGAGCTCGTCCCTCCCGCAACGTGATAGCGTAAACCTGACCCTTTCGGCTGAACGCCAAGGATCATGGTTGCTTTCAGATGGTCGTGCCTTGCTCCGTTTTGACGGAACCACGGTTACTGATCTCTCACAGGAAGCTCGTGATCACGGTTTGAATTCCATTAAACTTCTCGCATCAGACGGTCGCCAATGGCTCGTTTGGAACAAGCCACTCGATGATCGTCGTGGTTCGCTTTGGTTGCGCGACGGCGAAAACTGGGCCGACATGACCAATGTCCTCCCCTCTTCCGTCGAAACGCTCGAAGCAACAGGACATGATGGTCAATGGTATTTAAATACCACCGCCAATGGCACCAAGCGCCTTGTCTTCGTGAATGGCACCGCCTCTATTCCACAGGATGTCGTGTTACCACTCGAATCAACAAATAATGGCCATGCTGCATTTATCAATGGCCGCTGGTTCTGGATTGGTGAGCAAACCGGCCACCTGATGGCATGGAGCATCAACGGATTGACCATGACGGCTCTCAAAGGCGTCCCATCCTCTCTCCCCGTGTTGAACGTATGGAGCAATAACAGCTCTGCACTCATGACCACAACAGATGGTCTCTGGAGTTTTGATGATTCAATCTGGACCAATCTTTCAAACCAGACAAAAGCACTTGGACTCGCAACAGGTAGCTCTCTCAAAGCCGCTTACGGTGGTTCAAGTTGGATGTTGATTTCCGGCACTTCTTTATATCGTTATGATGGTTCAGCTCTTGTTTCCAAAGGCACAGCAAAAGATCGAATTCTCTCTGTGAGCGGTGGCAATGGATTCGCTGTCACAGGCTTGAATATGAACGGCTGGACTACGCTTCAATCTGTAGATGATGCAATCGCAGAAGCACAAGTTGCTCCTGCACCAATCGCCACTTCTAATGCGAGCGGAATTGCAAACGCCATCTACGGCACCGATCTCCGTGTCGAAGGCATTCCTACCGACCTTACCGTCGGTGATGGAATGGGTTTTACGTTCCGCGCCACGGCTTCGGATATCGTCGGCATGGATCGAATTGAAATCTACGTAAACGGAGCACGCATCCGTGTCTGCCCTGGAACCGAATGTGTATTCACCACGACCTATTGGGCGAACGGCCTTACCAATCGCGCCGTTGTCTTTCAGGCGAAAGCGTTAAACAAACTTGGTGCAGCCACGCAAAGCCGCATCATCACCTTGAACGTTCGTCGTGATTCTAAAGCTGGCCTCACGCCTATCACAACCATCATCCCATCCCTTTCAAAGGATTCCGGCACTGGTATTTCTTTCGCTTCTTGGATGGTTCCTGTGGTTTCCAGTCTTCCATCAGGAACAACCGCGAACTATGTCGTCTCATCTCAAGATACGACGGACGGTATCTCCACGATGAATCTCTGGTTGAATGGTCAGGTTGCAAACACCTGTAATTTCGCAAAGGTCAAAACACAAACAACCTGTGAAATTCATTTGAGCGCAAACGACTATCCAGTCGGCACCGACCTCTTCTTGAATGCCCGCATCACAGACGGAAAAGGAAACGCTGTATGGATTCCAGCCACGACAATCACACGTCCTGCAGCGACTTCAATCGCAACCGTTCCAACCCAGAACATTGCTCCTGTCGAATCATCGGGAACGATTCAAATCAATTCACCCGCATTCGCCTCTCGCCTCACGCTCTCCCCTGATGTCACCGACATCCGTCGCGGCGGAACGCTCACGGTACGCGCATTCGGTGTTGATAGTCTCGTTGGTCTTGATCGCATTGAAATCTCTTACGGCGGTCAGATCCGTCAGATTTGTCGCTATGGCGTTGCCATGAGTGAAGTGAAGTGTGAACTCACTATTGATGCCGCATCTTACGCTGATAACACAAGCTTCTCGTTTGTTGCTCGTGCTATCAATACGGATGGACAGGAAGCATGGAGCAATGGACGCAGTGTCACTATCCGCGCAGCAAACTGGAGCCCGACTCCAGCCGGCTCCGCTGCTTCAACCGACGGCATTACACGATGGAGCTGGCTCAATCCCCCAACCGCGCAGATCGAAGCTACTCAAGAATCGACATATAGCGTCGGAACTTGGTCAGCAAACGGTATCGCCAAAATCGACATGGTCGTAAACGGCGCCACTCGCAAAACCTGCAGTTTCGCATCTGGAACAACCGCTCGTGACTGTGCCTTTATCATCCGCACGGGTGACTGGAACCATGGCCAAGTCGTGACAGTAAACGCACGCATCACAGACATGAAAGGCCACGTGGCTTGGACAGATGCAAGCTCGGTTACCATTTCACGCGCTTGGTGGGAAACGCTGAACACGCCAGGCCCTTATGTAACGGTATCTGCCACAAAGAACGATACGTTCACGGCTGGCGATACGCTCGGTTTCACGCTTTCTGGTTGGTCACCGAATGGAGCGAACCACCTCGAACTCTTCATGAATGGCGCTCGCGTCATGACTTGCCCATCTGACATGTGTCGCTGGACAAGCCCTGCGCTTTCGACCGATCGCGTTGAGTATCAAGCGCGTCTCGTGGACACGCAAGGAAAAGAAACGTGGACAGCGCTCTACGGATTGAACAAAAAGTAAGAATATAAAAACGGACCCATTCGGGTCCGTTTTTTTTATCCCTCTAATACTTGCTCGCTCGCATCGAATTGAATCTCCGCATCCAGCACTTCAAGTGGCACCACTTCCCCAGCGAAATATATTCGATCTTCTAAAGCCGCCAACTTATCAAAATACGAAATCTGTTGTGTGCCAGTCGTTGAATCAGCCTGCTGACGAACTCTCTTGAGACGTTTTTTCATTGCTTTAAGCTCACTCTGGGCCTCCTCAATAATGGGAACCAGACTCTCCGCGTGATCGTCATACAAATTTGCCCGCACCTCATCACGAATCATCCCTATCTCAATTTCTTGATCATCTTTCAAAAGCGTTGAAGCGTCTTGATGAGCGAGTGTACTTGCAAGATCTGGGGCGTGTCCGTCTTTACGCAATTTCTTCAAAAGCGTCGCCGTGGTTGGACGAACATTTTTTATCACGCCTTCCCATTCAAGTTCTGATCCAACCGTTTCAATGAAACGCGTCAGAGCACGACGACGTGCCCAAGTAACCGCCGCGATGTTCTTCGCCATCTCTGCGAGACGTTCAACCGTCACCGAACCCTTCTCACCACGGACCTCCTCAACCACCGTTTCATACGGCCGTCGGTCCTTATCTGGGACAAATCCAAGAACTGATTCAATAAAATCACAAACCGCTGTGGTATCGCGTAAATCAAGAAAATATTCAGACATACTTAGAGATGATACCACGCAGGATAATTTTATCGCGCAACGATAATTCCGTCGTACTACCGATTAACTCACGGGTACCACCGATTAACACCGATTAACTCCCTCGCGCCTTCCGATTAACTCCCTCGTTCCCTCTTGTACTCAAGAGGGAGGCAGGCAACGGGAGGCGCGAACGCTTGACAATAACCTGGAAAATAGTGAACGCGGTATAGTATGCAATTTCCACACAATGATCCATTACTAAAAGCGCGCAGACAAGAATTGAGACATGAAATGACGCCAGAAGAACACCTTTTATGGAGCCGGCTTCGTAATAGAAAATTCCTTGGCTTGAAATTTTTTCGTCAGTTCGGAGTAGATAGATTTATTCTAGATTTCTACTGTCCGAAATTCCATATTGGCATCGAATTGGACGGTTCACAACACGCTTCAGTAGATGGGCGTGTATATGACTTCGAGCGTGAGACGATTCTTAACTCTCTAGGAATAACCGTCATTCGATTCAAGAATCATGAATTTTATTGCATGGACAATGTTCTTGAAAAACTTCGGGTGATATTTCTCAAGTTCCTCCCTCCTCTTGAATTGCCTCCCTCTTGAGCACAAGAGGGAACGAGGGAGTTAATCGGTGGTTCCGATGAGTTAATCGGTATCCCGTGTGAGTTAATGCTACTTTAATCCCTTGACGTTTCCCCAATTTTTGCCTAAGCTTCGCGTACTGATACCTTCATTCACGGCTTCTGGACCGGGGCGATTGACCCACGGCAGACCAATTCCAAGGGAAGACCCAAGGAATTCATATGGATTATTCAGTTATTCGGTATGGAAAAAACGATTCAAAGCGAGTCGGAAATCTCCAAACTCATGGAGTCTGGAGCCTCCCCGGCTTTCCCAAACTTAAACGAAGTAATCAAAGGGTACGTTATTGCCGTTGGTCGCAATGAAGTACGCGTCGATATTAATGGACTCGCGATCGGCTTGATCCGCGGACCAGAACTCGACAAGCACCTCGACCTTCGTCTCGGTGACGAAGTAGAAGCAACCGTCATCGAACTCGATAACGAATTCGGCGAACTCGAACTCTCGCTCAAGGGAGCAGGTCGCAAGCGCTCATGGGAAAAGATCAAGGAATTGCTCACAGCGAATGTGGTCATCTCCGTGAAAATCCTTGATGCAAACAAAGGCGGCTTGGTCACACGCGTCGAAAACGTTCCAGCGTTCATCCCAGTCTCTCAACTCTCCCCTGCCAACTACCCACGCGTAGCCGGTGGTGAAAAGAACAAGATCCAAGAGAAGCTTAAGATGCTCGTCGGACAAACACTCGAGGTAAAGTTGCTCGACGTGAACGAAGAGGAAGAGAAAGTCGTTGTCTCTGAAAAAGCAGTGTGGGAAACCAAGCAAGAATCCGTCTTGTCGAAGTACAAAGTCGGAAGCCGTGTCGAAGGTGATGTCACCGCCGTCACCGACTTCGGAGCATTTGTCCGCTTTGATGAGAACCTCGAAGGTCTCGTACATATTTCTGAGATCGCTTGGCAGCGCATCGATCACCCACGTGATGTTCTCAAAGTCGGAGACCACGTTGGCGCAGAAGTCATCAACATTGAAGGTTCCAAAATCTTCTTGTCCATGAAGAAGCTCATCGACGATCCATGGAGAAGTGTCGCCGCGAAGTATGTGTTGAACCAGTGGGTAAAGGGTCGCGTACTCAAGATCAACCCATTCGGATTGTTCGTCGAGTTGGACCAAGACATCCACGGTTTGGCCCACATCAGCGAGCTTGGCGCAAAGCCAGTGAAGGACGTGAACGAAATTGCGCGCGTCGGTGACGAGTTCGACTTCCGCATCATCTCAATTGATCCGGAGAACCATCGCCTCGGTCTTTCGCTCCGAAAACTCAAGGAAGAAGTAAAGGCTTAATCAAGCCAAGAGAAACCGCTGGACGTTCCGGCGGTTTTTCGTTATTCTCGCCCAACGCTATGAACACAACTATTCGCAATATTTTGCTCATCGTGGGAGCCGTGGTCCTTGTGGCCGCCGGTCTCTCCATGGTGAATCTCGAAGATAAGAAAACGCTTGATGTTGCGACCTTTGCCGCCGACACCAAGGACGGAAAAATCAAAGAAATCGTCGTGCGCGGCGACCGCATGGAAATCACTCGTACAGATGACTCCAAGGTTTTTGTCGACAAGGAGCCGACGATCTCCGTTTCTGAGCTCTTAAAAAACTACGGTATCGACGAAGCAACCGCGCGCTCCATCAAGACCACCATCAAAGAAGAATCAGGCGCTGCATTCTGGGGATCAATCGCTCTCCAAACGCTTCTCCCTCTGGGTGTCTTGATTGTCTTGATGTTCTTTTTCTTACGACAGCTCCAAGGACAAAACAACAAAGCAATGGGCTTTGGTCAGTCCCCTGCTCGTGACACATCAAAGACGCAGGAGAAAGTTACATTTGCAGATGTGGCCGGTGTACGTGAAGCAAAACAAGAACTAAGCGAAATCGTCGAGTTCTTAAAACAGCCAGAAAAGTTTGCCAAGCTAGGTGCAAAAATTCCAAAGGGCGTTTTGCTCATGGGCTCTCCTGGAACAGGAAAGACGCTTCTCGCTCGCGCGGTTGCTGGTGAAGCAGACGTTCCATTCTTTCATATCTCTGGTTCAGAGTTCGTAGAGATGTTTGTCGGAGTCGGCGCCTCACGCGTACGCGACTTATTCGCCAAAGCGAAGAAGGCCGCTCCATGCATCATCTTCATCGATGAAATTGATGCCGTCGGTCGCCAGCGTGGCTCTGGTCTCGGAGGTTCACATGATGAACGCGAACAAACGCTCAACCAAATCCTCGTTGAGATGGATGGCTTTGAACCAAACCTCGGCGTCATCGTCGTTGCAGCAACCAACCGTCCAGACGTGCTCGATCCAGCCTTGCTCCGCCCAGGTCGTTTTGATCGCCGCGTTGTTCTTGATCCACCAGACATCCGCGACCGTGAAGAGATCCTTACGATCCACGCAAAGAACAAGCCACTCGCAAAAACAGTCAACTTAAAAAAGCTTGCTGAGCGCACTCCTGGATTCTCTGGAGCCGACCTCATGAACCTCACGAACGAAGCTGCCATCACCGCCGCTCGCCACAACAAAACCGAAGTGGGCATGGATGAATTACTCGACGCAATCGAGAAGGTTATGCTCGGTCCTGAACGCAAGAGCTTCCTCATGAGAGAGGATGAGCGCAAAGTCACCGCCTACCATGAAGCTGGACACGCCCTCGTGACCCACCTCCTCCCATTCGCCGATCCAGTTCAAAAAGTCTCCATCATTTCTCGTGGACGCGCCGCTGGATACACCATCAAGTTGCCACTCGAAGATCGCATGATGAAAAGACGTGAAGAGTATGTCGAAGAGATCGCCACTTCCATGGGAGGATATGCCGCAGAAAAGATTATCTTCGGAGATATCACCACTGGCGCCTCAAATGACATGCGCCAAGCCACGGCTCTCGCTCGTAACATGGTGACCCAGTGGGGCATGTCCGAACTTCTCGGACCACGCGCCTATGGCCGCCGTGAAGACATGATCTTCCTTGGCCGCGAAATCCACGAAGAACGCGACTATTCAGAATCAAAGGCAGTCGTCATCGATGCGGAGATCGACACTCTCATCAAACAGGGTCTCGAAACCGCGCAGGCCATCATCACAAAGCACCGTGATGCCATGGACCGCATCGCAAACTACCTCACCACGCATGAAACGATCGAACGCGAACAATTCGCAGAGATCGCCGGCATGCCACCAGCCAACATCAAGAACGTAATCAAGAAGTAAAAGGAAGGGCGCACACGGTGCGCCCTTTTTGTATCGATCGTGTTATAATTTCGCTGTATGATCCGCAAAAATAAAATCGCACATCGTCACGTCTATCGAGAGATCCTTCCTCCAGCCCTTCGTGGAGCCTGGCGCGAGCGTTGGTTGTGGCCACTTGCCCTGCTTGCAGGCCTCATTCAAACAGGAGGAATCCTTGATGCGTTTCTTGTTTCATCACGAAATATCGGCCTTCAATCAGTCACCTTGTTTGATGCCTCTTGGAGCTCCGCTTTCCGAGTCATGTGGCAGCGCATCACAGAAGCGCCTGACTCGCTATCCGCTATTACAGCGACCGAAGGAATCATTGTATCGATAACCGTCATGGCAATCACGATCGCCCTCGCGCTCATCGCGCAAGGCGGACTCATTTTTGGCATTGGAGGCACAGTACGAAACGGTCGCCCTGGACTACGCGACTGTCTGCGCGCTGGAGCGAAACATCTTCCACGCGTCCTCGCCCTCAATATCGTCACGCTTGGTCTATTGTGGCTCGCACGATTCCTCATGCTTATGCCACTCGCTCTGTACGCGAGCTCCCCTTCTACTGGCTTAGTCGTGGCATCCGTCGGCGTAACCATTCTATATATCATCGCCGTTTTATCGCTCACAGCAATTCACTTCTTTGCGTTGAATAATATCGTTCTCGAAGAAGGACATGTCGCGCAATCCTTAGAGCGTGGACTCATCATGTTACGCGGTTCTTGGCTGAGCATCATTGAAGTTTCGCTCATTCTCTTCGCGGTAGGAGTTGGATCTATGCTCGCAGGACTCTTGTTGTTTCTTGCAATGGGTCTCCCAGTGCTCCTTGTGCTGCTTGGAGCCGTACTCGTAAATGCTTCTTTACTCGCCGAGTTTGCCTGGTTCGTTTGGGCCATGCTCTTCATCGTCATCATGCTCATGGCCGGCGCATTCAACCTCTCATTCCAATACCGCGCATGGCATCACCTCTATACACGTTTGAGTGAAGGACCCGCATTAGCTAAAATCCATCGCTGGCTCTACGCAATGATGCACCATTTACAAGCCTCCTAAACGTATGGCAACAAAAGCGACCTCCATTGAGGACTTGCTCAAAAAAGCACGGGCAACAAATGCGGCTAAAGCGCCTTCAGTTGATCCAACCAAGCAGGCCGTCCCTGTTTCAAAGCCAAGAGCTGGTGGATCCGCGCAAGGTGCAACAATACAAACAAAACTATCGGAAACGATGGACTCGGTTCGTATTCAAGAGAAAGAACGTGAAACCGCACAAAAAGCCTCTGCCCAAGGAATCCCTTTTATTCAACTGCGAGGATTCCCTATTGCTCCTGAAGCGCTCTCCCTCCTCACGCGCGACGTTGCGCAAACCGTACGCGCCGTTATTTTCTTTCTTGTTGGTGATGAGATTCGCATTGCCACAACCTCCCCCGGAAAAGAGGTGCAACGCATCGCAGAGCGCGTCGCAAAAGAACGCCACGCGAACGTTTCAACGTATCTCGTCTCTGAAGACAGTCTTGAATACGCACTCAAGCTCTACGATAAACTCCCAACTCCAAAAGAGATCATCTACGGATATCGCATCGAAGAAGAAGACCTCGCAAAATTTGAAAAAGAAATCTCCAACTTTGAAGATCTCCAAGCAAAAATCAGCCAAGTCAGCACAACAGATATCATCACGTTGATTTTTGGTGCCGCCCTTCGCATCGGATCATCAGACGTACATATCGAAGCCGAAGAAGAAGACGTCAAAATCCGATTCCGCATCGATGGACGACTGCGTGATGCTGCCTCACTTCCAAAAACCGCCTGGAAGCAAATGATCGGACGTCTAAAGCTTCTCGCGGGTGTAAAAATCAACATCGAAGACGTTCCTCAAGACGGACGTATCACGATCTATCTCACAAATGAAAAGATCGATATTCGCGTAAGCTTTCTCCCAACCGCTTTTGGTGAGTCCGTGGTCATGCGTATCCTTCGCCCAAAGGCGATTGCCCTCGAATTCGACAGTCTCGGTGTACGTGGCAAAGCGCTGGAAGATCTTGTTGTGCAAATCGAAAAACCAAACGGCATGATCATCACAACTGGTCCAACCGGTTCTGGTAAAACAACCACGCTCTACGCCATCTTGAAGAAATTGAACGATCCAACGGAAAAAATCATCACGCTCGAGGATCCAATTGAATACAAACTTCAAGGCATCAATCAAAGCCAAATCGAACATGCAAAAGGTTACGATTTTGCGAAAGGTCTTCGTTCAATTCTGCGCCAAGATCCAGACATTGTGATGGTGGGAGAAATCCGCGATCAAGAAACGGCAGAAATCGCGATTCAAGCCGCTCTTACAGGTCACCTCGTTGTCTCCACAATCCACACAAACAGCGCAGCAGGTGCCATCCCCCGCTTTTTATCGATGGGTGTGCGTCCATTCTTGCTCGCCCCTGCTTTGAACGCTGTCATCGGTCAACGCCTTGTACGACGCCTCAAAAAAGAGATGGCTATTCCAACCAAGCTATCGGCCGCTCAAACGAAACAGGTAAAACAAATCCTTGGGAGCATCTCCGAAAAGTCCGGCTACAAAGTTGATTTGGATAAACTTGTTTTCTACGAACCAGATCCAAAGAAAGTGACGAAAGAAGACGATGGATTCAAAGGCCGCGTTGGTATTTACGAGATCTTCACCATGACGCCAGAGATTGAAGAAGTGATTCTCGCAGGAAATGATATTTCCGAATTCAAAATTCAAGAGATCGCTCTCAAGAACGGCATGATCACCATGGCACAAGATGGCCTGCTTAAAGCCCTAGATTGCCTTACAAGCGTTGAAGAGGTGCTCGCCGTAGCGAATGTGGATTCTACCAACTTTGAACCAGTAGCAGACGAACCAGTTACAAAAAAAGAAGAAGAGACAAAATAAAAACCGCCCGACTAAGATTCGGGCGGTGCGTAGAGCAATCGATACACGTATGAACCACGTGAATCTGGATCGAATCCAAGAACGGTTCCTGGTTTGATTGGCGCTTCGAGCACTTCGGGCGGCAAATGACCTGATTCGTAGACAACGTCTCGTAGAAACGTCACGGCTCTCTCAGGTGTACAAAGAACATATCGAACCGAATTCACCTCTTTCACCACCCGCTTCCAACTTTCCCAAGATGCGTCCGTTTCGACATCTTCACGAGACATGAGCACTCTCGGATTCATCGACTTTGAAGCCACCATCGCGACTTCCCGTCGCATGCGCTCATCGACGTACAACCGACGGTTGATCTCGTACTTATGATTCCCCTTTTCCCGCTCGATTCGATCCACCCTCTGAAGCCATAGCCTGACGTGTTCCGCGGACACATCATGCGGACTATCGATCGCGTGACCTATGAACATAATCTCAATCTGAGCATATGTTCGAAGCCACGCATAACGATTGAGGACCGTTGCTGGACGTGAATGTCTCACCTTCACACGAAACCCAATCTCCTCTAGGTACCTGAGCTGCAGAGGCGCAGCTTCGAGCACCGTGATGACGTACATTCGATTGTTCGGATGACTCTCAATCACGAAAATTGATTGTTCTCGATAATAGAGAGTCCCAGACCGAGATCGCTCGCTAATTCGTGGATAAGGCCACAGCGCATGAAAACGCTCAGCCTGAACCTTCGTAAGCCGCACCCCCTTGCAAACGTGTTCATGAATCTCACGAATGAACTGCCTCGTTCGAACCATCGGGATCTCATCAATTGACCGATAGAGTTCCCCGTAGCAACGCTCTGCGTATCTAAGCAACGCATGTCGTGTCACCGTGATACTGAACGGCATCCAACCCTCCTTTCTCCATGAAAAGACCCGAAGGAGATTTAAACCTAATTCATCAAAAAGTCAACTCTGCGTACCTCGCTTCCAGAGTCCTGAGTTATCGTGAGACGAACAATAGGCTTATGCAATGCATTTAAGATAGAACCAAGCCGTTCCGGCCACTCGATCACAAGCAAAGAGCCATCTTCGGCAGCGAGCTCATCAAAGCCAAGCGTGATTGCATCAGAAGGTGATTCAAGACGATACGCATCCACATGAACAAGTGTAGAGAATGGCGAAGTGTTCGCGAGCTTGTAGGTTCGCACAAGAGAAAATGTTGGGCTTCGCGGATTTTGCGAAGCGCCGAGCACACGCGCAATCGCTTGCACGAGTGTCGTTTTTCCTGCCCCGAGTGGGCCAGAAAGCGTCAGCACCGCATTCGAAGGCAAACGCTGCACAAGTTGTTGCGCAAGCAAATTCCAATCTTCTACGCGATGGATAATAAATTTCATAGATTCCATTCTGGCTTGGCCTCGATCTTTTTCCAATCATGCTTCTCCCCTTTTTTGAGACGCCAATATCCTGCTGCCGCAATCATCGCGGCATTATCCGTCACATACAATTTATCTGAAGGAAGAAATGCCACACCTACTAATTGAGTTTTGATCTCTAATGCCAATCTCTCACGAAGCATAAGATTAGCAGAGACTCCCCCTACGAGCAGCACGCCTTTTACCTTATGTTTTTTTGCCGCAGAAATCGTTTTTGTTACAAGCACGTCAACAATCGCCTGTTGAAGGCTTGCTGCCAAATCACGTTTTTTTTGTTCAAATAAGGTCGCATTACCATGCGCCCTTACGTCGGCCCATGGCTCCCATGCCTGACGAACGGCCGTCTTCAACCCACTAAAACTAAAATCAAAACTTCCATCACGAAGCATCGGTCTTGGAAGATCAAATCCTTTCACATCCCCTTCAAGCGCGAGCTTCGCAATTTGTGGGCCACCTGGGTATGGCAAACCCATCAACTTCGCACTCTTATCAAACGCTTCCCCAGCCGCATCATCACGCGTCTGACCAATGATCCTATATTTGCATGCCTCCTTCATTAATACGAGCTCGGTATGACCACCGGATACCACGAGAGCGAGCATAGGATACTGCCAACGTTTTCTGTTCTCAGCATTCAACCATGAAGACGCGAGATGCCCTTCAAGATGATTCACGCCAACGATCGGCTTTCCTGAAAGCATCGCCATGACGCGACCAGCCTCAATACCAACACGAAGCGCCGTCGCGAGCCCTGGACCACTGGTTACCGCGATCGCATCAAAAGCCTTCATCCCCTTTTTTCCTAACGCCTGCGTGATAAGCGCGACTGTCTCTGGAACATGCGAACGAGCTGCCACCTCTGGGACGACACCTCCGTATTTTTGATGAATGGGGATCTGGGAAGATACAAGATCCTGCTCAACCTTCACGCTCTTTTCAGACACGTTCAAAATCGAGATCGCGGTCTCATCGCAGCTCGTCTCTATTCCCAGGATGCGCATTTGTGCCATATCCGATAAAGTAGATGATATATGAAAAGAATACTCTTGTCCGTTGCTCTCCTCGCCCTCATGGGCCAAGGCTGTTTTACGCCTCCGCCACGCGTTCCTACCCCCGTTCCAACCCCAGTAGTCCCTGTTGAATCAAGCGATCAAAACATGCCCCCTCAAGACAACACAACCCCTCCACCACCCGTCGGAACGTCTACCTATAACGTAAATATTCAAAGCTCAGCATTTGCGCCAACCAGTGTTTCAGTGCGACGAGGCGACAAAATTATTTTCCTTAATCGTGAGACGGTTTCACACACAATCACATCCGATGATGGAAGCTTTGATTCTGGAACGCTCGCCGCGAGTCGCTCTTGGACATTCGATACTTCCGTCCTCGCCGCCGGAACCTATACATACCATTGCTCCATCCATCCATCGATGACAGCAACCCTGATCGTCAGATAAAAAAATTCCTCCTACGCTCTGGTGAGCTTCGGAGGATCAGAACATGGAAGGGATCGGACGCTCGGACGTCTCGGGGACGTACCACGTCACCTGCCGAACGAATTCGGCCAGGTAGGGCGCGATGGCCAGATACAGGCTCTCGCGCTCTTCGTCATGAAGCGGCTTGTAGATCTCGGCGCAGGACAGCTCATCCGACACCTCGATCGCGCCCGTGATGGAGTTGAACGGTGCCCCAGCCCCGTGGAGGCTGATGAAGGCGTCATCGAGCGCGCGGCAGAAGCGCCGTTCGCCCGACAGGCTGAACGTGAGTCCCGGCACGACTTGGTTTCCCGTATCGCGCATGTCCCAGAGGGTGTAGACAACCCTCTCCTTCGAGATGACTCCGTAGCCAGCGTCGCGGCTAGCGGCGAGGACGAGCATGAGCAGTTGACGCGGGGTCAGCAGACCAGTCTTCATCACGACCTCCTTGTATGCGAACTGCGGCATGCAGCAAGCTGGGGTACCGTAGTTGAATACCATGAAGTGAACAAGAGGCTTGACCCCAAAGCAAATAACGGCTATCTTTTCTGCGCTTGGTTCACCATGAACTTGCCGAATGGCTCCATCGTCTAACGGTTAGGACAGCGGCTTTTCAAGCCGTTAACAGGGGTTCGACTCCCCTTGGAGCTACCATACAAAACACCCCGCGAAACGCGGGGTGTTTTGAGTTCGTCCCATGTCTGACGCTTGACAAACCCATCAAAAATATGGAACGCGGTAGAGAGATGATTACAGCAACAAACCCATCCATCGAACAAATCGAGAGCCAGATACATCTCATGCGAGGTGTAAAAGTTATGATCGATCGTGATTTGGCTAAATTGTACGGAGTTACGACCGGAGCCCTGAACCAGGCTGTTAAAAGAAACAAGCAACGATTCCCAGATGATTTTATGTTTCAACTTTCCGAAAATGATTGTTTGAACTTGATATCACAAACTGTGATATCAAGCGCAGCCCATGGAGGTGTACGTCACCTTCCTTTCGTTTTCACCGAATTAGGTATTGCCATGCTTTCGAGTGTCCTGCACAGCGAACAAGCTATCGCCGTCAATATTCAAATCATGCGAACATTCACCAAATTAAGGGCACTTATTGCCAATAATCAAGAGCTACAACTCAAACTGGAGTTCATGGAGAAACAATACGACGAACAATTTAAAATCGTTTTTCACACGATCCGAAAGCTTATGCAAGAAGAAGAAACCCGAACACCAGAAATCGGATTTAATACAACATAATCTTGTCATAACCCCATCCCCTCGTCCGTTGACAAAAGCAGAAAAATACGCTATATTCCTTCGTCACTCAAACACATGTTGTCCAAACTTCACCCATCCATTTACAAGGTCGCCGTCGCGTATCACCAAACGCGTCGTCGTTTGAAATGGGCCGGAAATCGATCGCTCGTACGAACACGCTCATCTGAACGCCTCCCTGTGCGTCTTTTCAAGCATCAGTCTCCCCTTATCCGAAAACTGGGGAACGTAGACATGCGTCTCCAACAGAACAAAATAACCAATCTCAAACTTGCCGCGGCCTGTTTAGATGGCGCGCTCATCCGTCCAGGTGAAACGCTTTCTCTTTGGAAACTCGTCGGAAAACCAACCGCCAAGCGCGGCTTCGTTGACGGTCTTTTGATTGCCCAGGGCAAACCAACGCACGGCATCGGCGGGGGGCTTTGCCAAATCGCAAATCTCCTTCAATGGATGTTCCTCCACTCCCCCCTCACGATCACCGAACGCCATCACCACTCTGTTGATCTCTTTCCAGACTCTGGCCGCACAATTCCCTTTGGAACTGGAGCAACCATTTTCTACAACTACTTTGACTATCAAGTACACAATCCAACAAACCATACGTTCCAACTCCGCGTTTGGGTTGATGACGAGCATTTGCGTGGCGAAATTCTAAGCGATACTGATATCCCTGAGCGCTACTCAATCATTGAACGCGACCACGCCTTCATTCGCGACGAAGAACAGATTCCATGGCGTACAAACAAAATATTTCGCGAGGTGCGCGAGACAACAACAGGACGCATTCTTCGTGAAGAGCATCTCATGACGAATCGATCACGCGTCGCATACGAACCAACCTCCATTTAAGCTATGATGGGGGCATGTCTCTTCATGTCACCCCACAAGCTCCTTGGTCGCTCCCTGTCGAAGCAATTATCAAGACGCTCGGCAAATTCAAAGACGGACTCACCCAAAAAGAAGCGACGCTCCGTCTAAAAATCCAAGGTCGTAACACGCTCCCAGGTCGTTCAAGAGCCACAAGCGCTACGTTGGTTTTCAAACAACTTAAAAGTCCCCTCATCGCGATTCTGTTGATCGCGGGAGGTGTAAGTATCGCACTCTCCGAGTATATAAACGCAGGCGTTTTGTTTGCGACGGTTTTTATAAACGTTGCTTTAGGATACTGGCAAGAAAATAAAGCGGAATCCGTATTAGAAGCACTCAAACAATACACAAAAACACTTGCACACGTCCTTCGTGACGGAATCGTGCGTGAAATCGATGCTGAAGAGCTCGTGACTGGCGATGTCATCCGACTCACAGCAGGGGTTCGCGTACCCGCAGATGCCCGTATCTTGGCTTCAACTGATCTTCAGGCGGATGAATCCGTTTTGACGGGTGAATCCCTCCCCGTCAACAAAAATCCTTCTCCTCAAAATGCGGATGCGCCCATTTCTGATCGGACATGCATGCTCCACGGAGGCACGCTCATCGCCCAAGGAATAGCTGATGCCGTCGTAATCGCGACAGGAGAACAAATGGAGTTTGGCCGCATCGCTTTACTCGTAAGTGAAAAAGAAGCGCCAACTCCGCTCCAACGCTCTGTATCAATATTTGCAAAACAAATCTCTTTCTTTCTTCTTCTTCTTTGCATAGGCTTGTTTGGAATCGGGCTATGGACAGGCCATCACACAGAAGAAATGTTTTTTATCGCCGTCGCGGTAGCCGTTTCCGCTGTACCTGAAGGTTTACCCGTCGCATTAACAGTCATTCTTGCAAGCGGCGTCGAACGACTCGCAAAAAGAAAGGGCGTTGTACGTAAACTGCTTGCTGCAGAAACGCTCGGTTCAACCAGCTTGATCCTCACAGATAAAACTGGAACACTCACCATGGGAAAGATGTCATTAGTTGATGTCCATGCGCTTCACGAAACAGATGATCAACTCTTGCAGAATGCGATTCTTGCAACAGATATCATCATAGAAAATCCAACGGAAAAACCTGAGCGCTGGCATATCCTCGGAAAAGCCATGGAAGAGGCCCTCGTGCGAGGAGCTGCCACTCGAGGTCAACGGCTTCCGGATCTCATGAAATCGAATGTGATTAGCAAACGAATTCCATTCAACTCAATCCAGAAATACAGCGGAGTCACTATCAACAAAACGAAGGAAATATTTCTTGGTGGACCAGATGTCCTTATTTTAATGTGTACGATCTCGCCACAAGATAAGTCATCCCTTCTTGCACAAATCGAAGAACAAACAAAAACAGGCGGCCGTCTACTCGGTGTGGCAACTCGCGAAAACGGAACCATGGAATTTTCTGGATGGCTTGTGTTTCGCGATCCACTCCGTGCCGGAATCACCGAGGCTATTCAGCGCATCAGCACGAGCGGTGTACGTACCGTTATGGTCACGGGCGATCATCCTGGAACCGCGCTCGCTATCGCGCAAACGCTTGGCTTAATCAATGGACATGGAGGTGTAATCACGGGCATCGAAATAGATCAGCTTAACGATAAAGCCCTCATGAAACGCCTGCCATCACTCACCGTATTCGCACGAACCACGCCAGAGCATAAGCTCCGCCTCGTGAAGCTGTATCAAGCATTAGGCGAAGTGGTAGCCGTCACGGGAGATGGGGTAAATGACGCCCCCGCTCTCCGCGCCGCAGATGTTGGCGTCGCCATGGGATCAGGAACTGATGCCGCAAAAGCCGCATCCGACCTCGTCATTCTTGATGACAAATACAGCACAATCGTTATCGCCATCGAAGAAGGAAGACGTATTCTCGATAATATACGAAAGGCACTAAGCTACCTCCTTTCAAATGCCTTTAGTGAACTGGTGCTTATTGGAGGATCCATGATTTTTGGACTCCCCCTCCCGCTAAGTGCACTTCAAATATTATTCGTAAATTTCTTTTCCGACAGTTTCCCGGCAATCGCTTATGCCTTTGAGGATATGAGCGATTCGAATCGTCGACATCCTCGTTACTCAGGGAACCTCCTTGATCAACGATCACGTTTTATCATCTTCGTCATCGGTTCACTTTCAAGTGTGACATTACTCACCATGCATATCTGGCTACTCAATGCTGGGTTCGAAAGTCACATCGTGCGTTCGTTTACGTTTATGGCTTTTGGCACATATACGCTATTCGTCTCCCTTTCTTTACGATCACTTCATAAGCCAATCTGGTCTTACTCAATTATTGGGAATATTCCTTTGGCGATCGGTGTACTCGTAGGTCTCAGCCTCATGATCGGCGCAATCTATCTCCCTTGGCTCAACACTATTCTTGATACGGTTCCCCTTTCTTGGCCTTGGCTTCTTGGAGTACTCGGTTTCGGACTTGCGAACATCGCTGCGATCGAAATCACAAAAATTGTGTATAAGAATATTGAATAAAAAAAACGCATCCACAGATGCGTTAGAACGGCTGACCAGTGGTCATCGTGCCCGTGCCTGTTGCGGGATTATAGACCGCCTTATAGCGAAGGTCCGAACCGCAACAAAACCCTCGAACCGTGAACCTACCATCCCCACACCCATTGTCGACCGAGTTCACAAAGGCCCGCATCTCGGTCGGCTGTCCATCAGCATCCACGTACTGAAAACAGATACTTCGTCCTCGCGGGTCCATCAAAGCGAGCGTGAGATCGAACAGATTCGGACCATTGAAAATATCTCCAGCACCCATCGATACGCTCCCTTCTAAACCGCTTATGCTTTACGCAAATTAGACTCGATTGTCAAGATAAAGCAAACAAAAAAGATCCCAATTACGGGATCTTTTTTTGCTGCTCTCTCCTCCACTCTTCTATCTTTTTGTGATTTCCGGAAAGAAGGACTTCTGGCACTTTCCACTTCTTGTACACCTCTGGGCGCGTATATTGAGGAAAACTTCCATGAACTTCTTCAAGTGATTCCTGCTTACCAAGAACACCTGGGACATGACGACTAACCGCATCCGCCATTACCAAGGCTGCAAGCTCACCACCAGTAAGAATATAATCTCCAATCGATAATTCTTCGTCCGCGAGATGCTCAGCTACGCGCTCATCCACCCCTTCATAGCGGCCACAAAGAAAGACTAACCGACTATATTCTGAAAGTCGTTTCGCATCCTCCCGTGTAAACACTTTTCCTTGCGCACTCGTCAAAATAACGCGCGTCTTTTTCTTATTCTTGATCTTGAGTGATTTTAGCGCCTCATCAAAAGGCTCCACCTTCATCACCATGCCCGGTCCACCACCAAAAGGGCTATCATCCACGGTATTGTGCTTATCATGGGTCCAGTCACGTAACTGATGGACTGCAAATTTAAGCGCCCCAGATCTCTCACCACGACCTAAGATAGAACCAGATAAATAAGGCATCACCATCTCGGGAAAGATGGTGATGATATCAATCTGCAAGGGAGAACGTTTTGCCATTTAGATTCCCAAGTCTGACAAATCGTCGTCTGAGACGAGACCCGCATCACCATGAACGCGCGGTGCGGCTGGGCGAGAAGGGACACCCCCAGCTACTGGAGCCGAGGCTGGCATCGAAGCCTTCATCTCCTGATGCTGGCGACGCTGTTCTTCTGGTTCAAATATAACCATGCTCACTCGAGCATCGTCCTTTGCGCCTACGATCTTAAGGAGAATACGAAGCGCACGAGCGGTCTGACCCTGGCGTCCGATAATGTACCCCATGTCCTCTGGATTCACGTGGAGCGTAATCTTTACGCCACGATCGTCGATTTCACGGTCTGTCTTCACGTCTTCTGGGTGGTTGACGAGAGACTTCACAACGAACTCTAGAAACTGTTGGTCCTTCTGCATTTCTGCCATATCTTTGAAGAATGGATAAGTACAGAAATGCTATCACAACGCAAAAAAATGAGCTAATCTTGACTGTTTTAGCGAAATTCTGTACTGTCCTGCCCATGCTCTTGAGGCTTCCTTCTGGCGAAGGTTTCCTACATCTAAATTCATATTCTAGCTTCTAACTTCTAGATTCTAGCTTCTCCCAATCACATGTTGACCATCCGTTTGACTCGCGTCGGCAAGCGCAAGCAGCCGCAATATCGTTTCATCGTTTCAGAAAAGGCACGCGATCCATGGGGTAAGGCACTCGAAATCCTCGGGACCTATGAACCACTTCGCAACCCAGCAATCGTCAAAATCGAAAAAGAACGCGTTTTGTACTGGATCAGCAAGGGAGCTCAAGCTTCTGATACCGTGCACAACATCTTGATCGATCAGGGCATCATCAAAGACGAAAAGCGTAAAACCTCAGGCATGTCGATCCGCCACAAGGAAAGACTCGCAAAGAAAACCGCCAAATAGGCGGTTTTTCTTTTGCTTGAGTTTATTCTTTTCCCGGTTTCAACTGTTCAAAATCAACCGAGAGAAGCTGGGACACACTGTCGTCTCCCATGGTTACTCCATAAAGAACATTCGCTTGCGACATCGTCGAGCGGTTGTGAGTCACCACAATGAACTGCGTCTTATCGGACAGCGTTCCAATAATCTCGGCAAATTTACGTGAGTTCGCTTCATCAAGCGCAGCGTCCACCTCATCCAATACTACGAATGGCGCTGGATTCGTCGCCATAATGGCACAAATCAAGGCAATAGATGTAAGCGCGCGTTCACCACCAGATAATAGCGCGATTCCCTTTGCGCGCTTACCAAGCGGTGTAGCGATAATATCAATTCCCGCAACCTCGCCTTCTTTTGGCTCACTCAAAATGTTTCCTTCTTCATCCATTTCAACTTCTGGCTGAACTTCTACGAGTGATGCCTCCCCTCCTCCAAATAATTTCTTGAAATACGCACCAAACTCTTTATCCAGAGTTCTGAATGCACGACCGCTTCTTCCGCGAATAGTCTCATCCAATTCTTCAACGACTGTTTCTAGTCCCTGGATCCCCTGACGCAAATCCTCTACTTGCTTCGAAAGAAAATCATAACGCGTCTTAATTTCTCCGTGCTCCTTTAGCGTTTCAGGATCAATTCCGCCAATCCATTCAAGCTGCGTGCGCAACTTTTGCATACGCGCTTGAGCTTCTGGACCAGGCCGAAATTCGTTATTCGCAATTCGTAATTCGTTATTCGTTAATTCAGATTCCAATGCAGGCGCATGCAAACGCAACTCCGAAAGCAATCCATCACGACGTGTCTCAAGACGAGCAAGTTCAACGGATGCTTCTCCTGCTTTTCGTTCAGCGCTTTGGGCTTCTGCGCGCTTTTGATTAAGCTTGTGTTGAGTTTGAAAAATCCCTGAACGCTGTTCATCCTCCTGCTTGCTCCATGTTTCAAGTTCAACCTCAGCCTCTTTTGTTTTTTGCACCAATCGTGCGCTTTCTTGTGCGATTTGCTGGAGCTCCTTCTCAAGTTCTGCATCAACCGGCTGTTCTTTCACAGCTTCTGGAGCTGGACGTTGTAATTTGGAAACGAGATCCGTGCTTATTTCACGCAATGAACTCGCAAGAGCTCGCGCTTGAGCTAAATCTGGCTTTCCTTTTGCGAGCTCCTCTAAAAGCTGATCATGCTGTTCACGAAGTCCGTCTACAATTTCAATAATTTTTGATAATGGGAGCGGTGACCATGGCTTTTCCGCACGAACAGCAGCGACCGCCTTTTTTGTATCCAATTTTAATTCTCGTTCACGCAATCCGGCGCGCTCAGCCGCAATCGAATCTAAAGCTATACGCAATTCTTTAAACCCTTCACCACGAGGCGTGGTTTTTTCCATTTTTGATAACTCCGCTTCGAGTGCGGTCGCTTCTGATTCAAGACCCTTCTCTGTCGCACGAGCTCCATCAAATCGAGATTTGGCTGCCTTCAAACCATCCATTAATTCTTTCCATTCATGCCCATACCAAGCTCGCTCCAATGTCTGCAATTCTTTCTCAACCGTCTCACGTTCTGACAAACGTTTCACCTGGCGCTCAAGCGCATTCAAACGAGGACCAATCTCAGAAAGAATCTGCTCAGTTTGAATGAGGTTCTTTTTTGATTCATCGATCTTATGCAAAGCGTTCTGTCTTTTTAACTGAAATGGGCGCAAACCAAAGGCTTCATCGAAAAATTCTTTGCGCTCGACCGGCGATGCAACCAATACCGCATCAACCATCCCCTGACCGATCACTGAATAGGTTCTTTGTCCGATGCCGCACTGAGCAAGCAAAAGTACCACTTCAGAAAGACGTGCGGATTGTTTGTTCACTTCATATTCAGATTGTCCGTCTCGATACAGTCTTCGTGTGATTGCGATCTCCCCCATCGAAAGTCCCTCCACTTTTGAATCGTTCTCGATAATCATCGAGACTTCAGCAAATCCAGAACGCGAACGCTTTTCAGAACCAGAAAAAATAACGTCCTCGCTTTTCTTCCCACGCAAAAGTTTCAGTGACTGCTCACCCATCACCCAACGAATCGCATCTGCGATATTGGATTTACCAGAGCCATTCGGCCCGACCACACCAGTCACACCACGACGACCAGACGCATCTGGACGAAACTCAAGCACCGTTTTCTGTGCAAAAGTCTTGAAGCCTTGGATTTCAAGCCGTTTCAGGTACATAGTGGGTCAGTTTTCTGTGCTCATTTTACAGGGTTTAGTGCGCAAAATACATCCCTTGTCCATAGTCGAAATACCCCGTACTGTTCACCTGTATGGCAAATAACCGCATGGAAACAGGTTTTGAACATCTCCGCGAAGGAATCGCCGAAGCGCTTGCTGCGGTTGTCGAATTTCCTCGGGGTGTTTTAGTGACGGTTTTACGCGCAAAACTTACAGCAAACACAGCCCATGCCCGCATTACCCTCTCCGTCTTCCCAGAAGACCGCCGAGACGAAGTAATTTCCATCCTAAAAGGCGCTGAAGCCAACCTCAAGCAAGAACTCGCCGATCACCTACGTTTACGCCGTATTCCACGCCTTCACTTCGTATTTGATGATACCGAAGCAAAAGCCGCCGTTATCGAAAGCGCCTTGTTCGAAATGAAGCAAAAGGGAGAGATATAAACCCCGTAGGGGCGCATGGTAATGCGCCCCGTACAGGGTAATGCGCCCAATCCATACAGGGTACGGTTATGCAACCAAACCAATTATGATGTTCGCACAGGGCGCATGACCATGCGCCCCTACATTGACGAAAACCCCTGTATTTGCTATGGTTATTCGTTCTCTATGGCCTCCCAGAACCCACTCAAGGATGTCTATACAACGCTTCTCCATGCGAAGCGCGTCCTTGTGATTGGAGACGGTAAGCCTGATGGCGACTCCATGGGATCTTCAACCGCGCTCTATAGCTGGCTCAAATCAGAGGAAAAAGAAGTGAAGCTCTTCATGAGCGTTTCCTCCCCGAAAAACTTTCTCTTTCTTGATCATGTTCATGAATTCACCCAAGACCCACTCGTATTCGATGAGCCATGGGACGCAGTGGTCTCCTTAGATGCAAGTGCACCGGGAGCGGGTGGATTTGAGGATCTTCAGCCACGCTTAAAGCCAGGTCATGTGTTTATCAATCTGGACCATCACGTCACGAACACAAAATTCGGCCATATCAATGTTGTAATGACAGACGCCTGTTCAACCTGCGAAGTCGTCTATCGTTTCTTTGAAGACAATAATATTCCACTGAACGATAAAATGGCGACTTCCCTTCTCACGGGTCTGTGCACCGATACTTCGCATTTCACGAACTCAGGCACAAATGTAAAAGGCATCGAAGCCGCTGGCGCTTGTACTGCCGCTGGAGCACGCCATGCAGACATTCTTCGTCACCTCATCATCAATAAGAGCGTCGCTGGATTGCGACTCTGGGGGCTCGCCCTCTCACGTTTACAATACGATCCAAAACTCGATCTCACAGTCACCTATCTCTTACAAAAAGATTTAGACGGATTACCTGGAGCCGATGAATCTGTTGAAGGCGTTTCGAATTTTCTCAATGCCGTGTGTTCAGAATCAGACACGATCATGGTGCTTCGTGAAAAATCCGATGGAACCGTAAAAGGTTCAATACGAAGTCTCACAAAAGACATCTCTGTTCTTGCACAGTCTTTCGGAGGTGGCGGACACAAAAAAGCGGCAGGATTCAGCCAAAAAGGTCATATTGTGATAATGAACAATCTGCCGGTTATTGTAGCTTGATTAGCAAACGCGTGTCTTGACTGCTAATTCCCATCTGATACACTCTTTCTATGAACAAATATTCTCTCTCGAATATCGAAACAAACAACTGGCTTATTCCGACCGTGATCGAAAAGACAACCATGGGTGAACGCGCGTATGATATCTACTCGCGTCTCTTAAAAGATCGCATCATCATGCTTGGAACAGCGATCGACGATGAGGTTGCAAACGTTATCGTCGCGCAGCTTCTCTTTCTTGAAAGCCAAGACAAAGAAAAAGATATTAAGCTCTATATCAACTCCCCTGGTGGCTCAGTCACAGCCGGTCTCGCCATCTACGATACGATGCAGCTCATCAAGCCAGCGGTCTCGACGATCTGTATCGGTATGGCAGCCTCTATGGGTGCTGTTCTCCTTGCGGGTGGAGCAAAAGGGAAGCGCTTCGCTCTCCCCAACTCCGAGGTCATGATTCACCAAGTACTTGGCGGATTCCAAGGACAAGCAACCGATATCAAGATTCATGCAGAGCGAATCCTTCAAACAAAGAACAACTTGAACAAGATTCTCTCAAAGCACACAGGACAGCCGCTTAAGACCATTGAAGAAGACACGGAACGCGACAACTTCATGGAGGCAAAACAAGCGATGAAGTATGGACTGGTAGATAAGGTGATCGAATAATAAAACACCCCGCGAACGCGGGGTGTTTTTTATGTTTACTCCTTTTTTAAGCCATCTTCCAGCTTTGAGATTTGTTCCTCTTGGGCTTGCTTCTCGGCCTCCGATAAGAACTTTCGATATTGAACTCGAACTTCTTGAAGTTCGTTCGTTATCTCCTTTTCTCGCGTTATTACCTTCTGGTAGAAATCCTTTTTTTGTTGCATAAGCTACTTGGTTAGAATGCTGATGCATCCTTGAGGGGCATCCCGCGAAGAATACTATCAACAAGTTCAGTCTTTGAAACATCGATCCCCTTTGCGATTAATCGGCTACGGACGTATGGAAGCGTCGAAAGTGCATCGGGACGATAGTGCCCAGAACCGTTATTCAATTCAGTAAGCACCCAGCCTTCAGCTGTTTTTGTGAATGCGAGTTCACCCGCTCCATAGACATTTTGACCTTGCGCGAGCTCACTATGCGCCGCACGACCACTCACTACATCTCCACGAATAATCTCTTCCTGAACAATCACTTCTCCATCTGGACGAACCACATAAATGAATTTAATAATGTTCTGATCCACTTGACCCGAAATACGAGAAGCGAATGTAGCCCACTCTTCATCTGGGATGATCTGATGATACAGTTTCTCAATTTCAAGATAGCGTTTATTCACCTCATCCTGTGAAGCTCTCGAAATTTCACGCAACTCATCAAACACTTGAAGGCGCTCTTTCTCAAGCGCGGCAATCTCCGCTGGATCGGCCTTCGCTTTCTTTCGTTCAGCGATCTTCTTCCCAATCTCTGCCGAGCGCTTTTGCGCCTCAACTTTAAGGCCACTAACCTCTGCCTCATTCGTCTCCCGGATAGAAGTTAACTCAGCCTCTAAACGCTGGATACTCTTTTTTCGCTGTCCCTCTCGCTTTGTCCCAGCGATATATTGCTTAGCTCTTTCCAGATTCGCTCGAAGCAATTGAATCTCCGTTACAGCAATCTGTTCTGGTTTTGCATCGATCTGTCTCGTTGTCTTTCCCGTTGTCGGATCAAATATTTGAATTTCGAGATACCTCCGATCCTGGTTCTTTAGATATTCAGGAATCGATTCGACTGTGGTGAAACGCTCAGGCCATTCATAATCCCGAACAAATTCTGCTTCTCGATACATTTTTTGGAAAAGCGCACGTTGAGAACCAGACATTTTTTCAAACGTAAGCTTCATGTGCTCATTTTCCGGCATCTCCATAGCGTGCTTACACTCCTTGAACGTCTTGTATCTGAAAATATATTTCTCAGAATCAGCTGGAGATGAACGAAAAAATAATGCTATCGTATTTTTAGGTACTGCCTTTCCCACGGATTCCTGATCAAACCCGTCTTTATTCACGGCATAGATAGCGTCCATCTGAATATGCTCCAAATCGAGGGCAACACCCTCCGGAAGCCCCGTATATCCATTATCAACACGAGCCTGTCTTCGATCAGCCTCAAGAGGATCTTCTGCGCGCGCACGCTCTAAGGCGGCAATTCTTGCCACCATGGCCCACGACTTATCTACGGCTAATGGAATCCGTTCAGGGGTAAGCACATAACTGGACTTCACCGCCGCAATCGTAGGGTTTTCTTGAAGGAACTGCTGATATCGCCTAATCCCCGCCTCTGTATTATCTCGCGTAGCCGATTCAGAAACAGCACTCTTTTCATTCCGACTATTTATACGAACAGGTACGTCCTCAAATCGTTTTGCCATCCTTGCATTTCTTATCCGTTCATACGCTTCAAACACAGGACGCTCCGTGATGCGTCCCGGATCATCCATGACTGTAAGCAATTTCTCGAGAACGGCTAGCTCTTTTTGTTTTTCCTCCTCTGTTCCATTTGAAAATTGCACACGCTCTTTATCCGCTTCGACAGCTTCAGGCGTTACGTGCGTTGAAGTAACAATATCAACGATCGCACGCTTTGATCCAAGCGTCTGTTGGATTCCGCGAATAACACGCTGATCTTCTGGCGTGTAACGATCTTCGTTATGAAACTTCAATCCTGCATCTTTTTTGCCTCGTTTTAAAACAAAACGATACTCTTTTCCACTTGGCAATGGAACATTATACAAAATTTCAACGTCAGGAACAGCTCCTTGATCATCAATACTCGCGCCCATCACCCAAGCAAGAAACTCATGGTTGATGCGGCCACGAATTTCCAATGTGCCCCCATCAACAAGACCGCTCCTGATAGCTTCCTGATACTTCAAGAGCTAATTACGATTTTGTACATCTGCACCGAACTCTCTTCGTGGATAGCTCTTTGTTTCGTATACAAAAGGCTTTCCGTCCCGAACAATTGGCACATCGATCTGGATGGGTGCATCCTTTATCGTGTCACGCGGGGCAAGTGAGTAATCAACTGTTTCCCCTTTTTTTGGTTTATGACCTCGATATGTAATGGCTAAGTTTTCTTGTGGATTCGTATTAACTGTTTCAAGTCCCTGAAGATACACGGAATTGATTCGACTCATTTCAAATATCGCACCCCCTAAAGCAGTAACAACCGTCACCTCGTCAGGGTTCTTGAAAACCGCCTCAAGACGTTTGGCGAAACGCTCTTTAAACGGCTCTGGGAGAGCTTCATAAGCCGTTCGAAACGCAGAGCGATCACGCTCTGGAACAATCGTTTCATCATCAAGTCGTGGGTCTAACTCACGCGTAACAAGAGCAGCCTCCTCTACCGCGACTTGAGCTCGCTCCTTTTCCCACTGACGAATCTTTGTACTCAATTCGTTCTTCGCAGCAAGCACTTCTCGAAAAAGTGCCGAACTCTTGTCTAAGCTCTTAATGAGTACAACATACTGTTCAAGAAGAGACGAAGCGGCCTCTGCATTTTCACGCTGCAACAGCTCAGCCTGACCTTTGAGTCGATCGAGAGCCTCCACCGATGACGCGGGTTGTTCTACTTGAGAGGATTTCTCACGATCTTTATGGTCAGTCATATGGTGTTTTCTAGATCAAGAATACCATATCATCGACATAATCGAGACATACAGATGAACTAAGTTCGCTTATCCTTTCTTTTCAGAAGCCTTAAGTGGTCGCGAAATATATCGCATTTTATCTTTAAACATTGAGCCAATCTTTTCTGTGTCTTCAGGGTTCTTAGACGAAACGAGCGCAATTATCTGGGTCTTTTCATCTTCTGTGAGCTCTTTCACCTCTTTGAGCATAGCAGCTAATACCACTGGATCGTAGGAAGTCTTTTTACATTCTTTCATGATGCACTCAATAAGCTGGGCGGCATTCTTTTCAGGAAACGCGCTATCAGCTTTTTTCAGATCCGCGATCTTTTTCTCAACCTTCTTCAGATCAAGATCTTTAAGTGTAGGAAGTTCAGCCTCTACCGCCACAAGCAATTCATCATTTCTCTTTGAAACTGTTAGTGCAATAAAATTCGAGAGATTTGGCTCCCCCGTCTTTCCAAGAGAAGCGAGCGTATCAATGTAGCTAGCTGTCAGAGCCATTGCTTTCTCCTCTTCTGACATGGCGCTGAAATACTTACGATAGGTCTCAGCTTTTGGCTTTGCAAATTGATATGCTACCTCGTGATTTTCGATAGCTGCCAGTACAGATGGGTCGACCTCAGCCTCAAGACGACGCGCTTCTTCCGCGCCAGCCGCGCCATGCATTTTTCCTTCGTTCGTCTTGTCCGACGGATGATAGTACGAAACACCTTCAATCCCTGATGCAATCAGCCATGCACGCATCGCTACCGGGTCCGTTTGAGCTTCAACAGGAACGCGCGATTGCCATTCGTCCCAAGAAACTTTCGTGTTGACCGCCTTCCCATCCGCATTCTTTGTTTTAACCAAAAGCGTATCCATCTTCGCAATATCATGAAGAAAGACATACTTCTCCAAAACCGCCTCTTGTGATGAAGCTGTTTCCTGCATAATCGTTCGAACATCCGCAGGAAGAGTTTCTGGCATCTCACCCGCACGTACCTGGTTCAAATTTTGCAAAATCAAATCCAAATGCGTATCCATGAAAACTCCCTCATTGTGAAAATCACCCCACTGAGGAACATTAAATGAAGCTTTGATCTTTTCGCGAAGTGGCTCAGCTTTTTCCCCTGGGAATAATTGATCAACTTTCGCACTTAATCGCTCAATACGCTCCGCACGACTCGCGAGCTCCTCTTGCGCTCGCTGGTCCAATTGTGAATCGGTGAGCGGCGGTTTCTGCAAAGGCTTTTCAAGAGACATATGATGTTATTATTTTGAACGTAATTCTTCAGCCACCAAACGAACAGCAAGATTCTTGTCTCCATATGCGAGATAATACCCAGGACTGATACGCTTGAGCGCACCCTGACGCTCTCTAAGATCCTGATCCAACTGATTGCTTGAACCATAGACCAAACGCCCTTGTTTTGCCTCTTCACTGTCAGCGGCTACGCGTTCCATGCTTTGCGTTGTCGGGTTGTACAACTCAGCGAATACCGGTACCACGCCAACAGCTTCAAGTGTTGATTCGTGGAATGCAGCCGTAGCAGAAAAATACAATGTTTTTGCATCACCATCAGGGCCAGTTCGAGATACTCCAGCTTCATAACCCTGAGCCGCCATCCCGATAAATGGATATCCTTCAGCAACCGGGACTTTTACACCATCGACTTCTTCCACCTGAAAACCAGGGATGCTATATACGCGTTCTTGCAAGCGTTCATTAAATAGCTCTTCACGAGCACTCGATTCAGTCTCAGTATACTGCGTAAGTTCAGCCACAACTCGTGCACGATCCAATAGATAGCCCTGCTTATCAAGCAACTCACTATCATCATTTTTCTCCATACAAGCCGACGCCAAATGCAAATACCATTTTGCCTCAGGAGTCGTGCCTCCATCCTTTAATTTTTCAACATTCTGCCAAGGACCTTGGGTGTGAAGCGCACTGATAAATGCCTCTGCTTCATCGATGGTCGTTCCAACGGTCTCAGCAATCCGTGCAGCTAAAGCACGCGTCTCCCCCACGGCCAGCATCCCCGATGGATCTAATCCGTGTTGAATACGACCTTCAAGTTGTCGCAAACCATGTGCGGCAGCATATGCCATGAGTTGCTCCGTATCTGAAGTGATGAGCTGCTCCTGTTCGGTAGTGAGCGAAATTATTTGCGAAGGCTTTTCAAGAGACATATAAAAGGTATTTATTTAGTTTCAAGTTGTTTTGCAAGAATCTCACGAAAACGTTCAGGCGTCATGAGTGACGTAGTAGAAGCGGCAAGCAAACTTCCTCCCGCTACCACTACCGACGGGTCTCCATGACCCGTATGCTCAAAGCCTGGACGAAGTGCCCTCCACTTATTCAACAATTGTTCAGGTGATAGCTTCCACTGATCTAAAATAGCCTGCTGTTCTGCGGTTGGAGCTTGACCTCCAGAGACAATAGTTTCCAAATTTCCGAATAAGTCTTGACGCAGATCTTCCTCAACTTGATTCATTGGCATTTCTAACGATTTTAAATCATACAATGCCGTTGTTTCTGGTTTAATACCGATATCATAATGATCACCACCATATTTTCTCTCTCCGCCAGCGAATACAGCGACAATCGTCTCAGGAGAGACACGAATATAGCTCATATTCGTCACCATGAGTGGGTCCATGTCTGGATTCTCAAAGATGATCACTGGAACATCTAACATGGAACCATCTTTCGTTTTTACTCGAGCCATCGCTCGCTCTGCGCGCTCAAATTCCTGATTAAATTTATCAAAATCCTCAATAGTTTTCTCCGTGCCTTCTACAAGCAATGAACGAGTTTTTTCAGATAGATCTAAAGCCTCAACATCCACTTGTTGAAAATCGATGTCAGAGTCAGCGGAAATTTTTTCACAGGCATTGAGTATCTCTATGGATCGATCAACTACTTCCTGGCTATAGCGTCCAGCAGCCTCTCCTGATTCACGTCGCTTTTCATCGATAGTCTTTGCCTTATCTCCCCATATACGACCCATTTCTACACGCTGTTTCCCCATAATAGCTGTTTTCACTGACCCGAAAATCCCGAGCAAACTTTGTGAAAATTTATGAGGATCCGTCTCTAAATAACTTGGAAAATCCACAGAATGTACAAACTCGGCCAAAGACTTCGTAATCTTCGGCATACGAGCCACATCACCACTCTGAACCAATGCTTTTGCAAGATAGGTTGCCGAAACAGAATCAAGATCGCTATCAAAGTGAGAAGTGACACTTGAAACACCACGATCCTTTATAACTGCAAGCACTTCTGGAGCAAAATCCGCAATCATATTCGTTGAACATCTACGACGCACACCTTCTGGCAAAACAGGAACGACAGAGTCAATCCCATGGTGGTCAACGATCCCATGCTGAATCGTCTCACGATAAAGCCGGTCAAGTTCTTCTTGCGTTTCTGGAGAACATTGTTCGTGCTCAGGAACCCATGGCTGACCCGTATCCACGACAAGCATGTGAGAAGGCATCTCTTTCGCGCTAGCACCTCGTCCAAGCTTTGCGCTGCAGTGCTCAGAGCTAACTTCAAGATGTCCACCTTCTCTCTGCTCCTTGCCATGTTCAATGTTCATAATATGTCTTATATTATAACATTTTTTTGACCCTCTGACAAATTACGCTAAGGTTAAAATAAAACACCCCGCGAACGCGGGGTATTTTATTTATAGACTCGTCTCAACTCCGTTCCTGTGTAGAAATGGGCCAATATTTGATCATAAGTTTTTCCCCACTTAGCATCCATTTGAAGCGCACCCATAGCTGACATTCCTACACCGTGTCCCCACAGAGTACGACCAATGTCATCTGGAACAGGGACGGACACAAGCCATGGATATCCAGCTCCACCCCACACTTCCTTCCAATCACGCGTACGACCATCAGAACGCGAGAAATACGGCGTAATAGCAAGCTTACCTTGATATGTGACGATTTGCCCGCGCGTCGCGTCTACCGCCTGTACAACGGCTGGATCACGCAATTCAGCGCCATATCCTCGGTACACCTGATCATAGGTCGCATCGACCGTGTAATGCTGGGCTGCATGCTTCGTACCACGTCCGACGTGATACATCGCATAGGTACGAGCAGCAACAAGCAGAGTGCGCTGATACTGCTGCGGACTCGAATTTGAAGTCTCTCCAATCCCCTTCAAATACCATTCAACAGGCAATTCATTTATCACCCAGACTTCACCTGATGATTCCGCCAAACGCAACTCCATCTGACCACGGAACGTATTGTCATTCGCACCAGGCAACCAACCAACAAGACGGCTAAAGTCACTCATTTCCATCGGAGAAATACCATCCGTCGCACGCACGACATACCATGTCGCAGACTGACCAGAGCAAGCACCCGACAAGCTGTATTGTTTACTATTTGGATCAAAAGATACCGTCACCGATTGTCCCTTCGCAACCGAGCACACCAAATTTCCGGTTGAACCACCCACACGAACCTCCAATGGAACAAAGCGCGCCGCAATCACCATCGTATTGTCAGTCGTCGCAAAAATACCAGCACGGATCATTGGCTCAGCTGGCAAACTCGCCACATCGCCATTCAAAGGCTGTGGATTGAGCGTAAATGTTGGCGAAGCGGGAGCGGATGGCGTGGAAACTGATACAGTCGGCTTCACGACTGGCTCTGGCTCAATGTAGCCATCAGCAGTAACCGTAATCGGAATATCGATCACTCCCCCATCAACAGCCTGATTATCTGCATACAACTGAAAGCTAGCTGTATAATTCCCCTTTTTTACTGGAGCTTTGATATAAAACGTAAGAAAACCAACTTCTCCTGGAGCGACGGCATCTTTTGCTTGTGTCGGCGTGCCCATATCTAGCCAGGTATCATCACGCACCGAAGCGAGACTTCCCGTAAGTGCAGGAACAACTCCCTTCACTTTCAATAAGCGTGTACCCCAAGTTACATCCCCCGTATTTTTGAAACCTACCGTAACCTGCTGACGTGCGTTCCCAGTTCCCGTCATCGTCTGCAAAGAACGAAGTAAAAGGCTGGCGATATACTGACCACTCCGCGTCGAAGCTGATTGACTCACGATATCAGCCGCGCTCATTCCTGGTGCGGCGGATGCAATAAAACCACTCGTGATCGGTACATTAATTGCAAGAATGGCGCGACTCGCTGTAATCCAAGCCGCATTTTCTGCCGCAAGCATGAATTCCTCACGATACATGGCTGGAGATCGCGGCGCACGAAGCTCAACTTTAAAATGAGCTAATTGTCCCGGTTTTACTTCAGTCTCAACCATTTTCGCTGCCTGATTTCCAGTCCAACTCGCATCTTTGAACGAACTAACTCGCTCTTTATTGCCACTCACGGAATACAATGAGACAAATGTGCCAGAATCACGCTTCCATGTTTGCGAGCCAACATTCTTATACTCTAAGGTCGCAATAATGTTCGTCTCCATCTCCATCTGACGTTCATCACCTCCAGTTGAAATGAGTTGCGCCTGCCAAGCCGTAGACCCTGGAGCGAGCACTGGATCAACTGCAGGGGCTGGAGCTGATGTAAGCGTAGCCGTAGGTGCAGAAACAGATATAGCATTTCCATCAACCGTGTAAGAAACGGTGAAACGACCATTTCCCATTCGCTTCAACCCTTCTACAACAAGCAAAAAATCACCCTTATATGTGCCGGGCTTTGTTGAGGCTTTAATCGGAAATGAAAATACTGTTTGTTTGTTCGGAGCGAGCGACGAAACCGGTAAACGCACCGGACGCATCGGACTTTCCCAACCTGGCGAAGCTAAAGGACTATTTACTTCAACGCGACGGGTAAAATCATAACCATAAATTGAAACGTAATGCGCTCCCGTATTCACCCAACCAGCGCTTCCTATATTTTGAACAGTTACTTTGATCGTAGCCGTCTGACCAGGCGCAATTCTCTGTGGGGCATCAAGCGCGATGATCGAAGCATCGTATGCTGTTGTTGCGGCGAGTGCTGGAGAAAGATCTCCAAATGGAATAACCAAAGACAGGCAGACCATGAGGCCAGCCGTGATTCTCCCCGCGCGGAGAGCTCGGCTAAATATCGAGGCCATGAACTCTATTATAGCATTTTTTCGTGTCTTCGTAAAAAAACGCTCTACGGAGCTAAATCCGTAGAGCATTTTATCCACATGTTCTATTTACGGTTGATAATCGGCACCAATAATCACCAAGATATCTGCCGCAGAAGCTGGTTCAGCACCTAAAGTCTTAATAACTCCACCTTTGAACATCGAAGCGATGGTCGCTGGGTAGTCGCCTAGTGTTTTTTTCGAAGAAACGAATACTCCTGTCGTCGTGACTGGCTTAACTTTTGCATCAGCAATCGTCACATTCTTCCAACCATCAGCCTTAAGCTTCTCCGCTGCCTTGCGAGCCAATCCTGGAGTCGTGCTTCCATTGCGAACTTCCACCATAACTTCTTCTTTTGTCGCCAAAGTCTCTACCTGAATATTTGAAGCTGCTGGTTTTGTATCGGTAGCAGTTGGAGGCGTCGAGGATGCATTAAACGCACTCATCGAAAGCATGGCAAGAACAACATCCTTTGTTGGCGAATACAACACCGCCTTATCCGACCAAATCAACAAACGATCGCCCTGCTCTGCCTCTTTATAGAAAACTGGATTTTGAACACGCAAAGCTTCTGGATCCTGAACGGTTGCGACCATTGGACTTTCATCCGCAGGAACGAGCACGTGCTTCGATACTCTCTTTGCAAGATCCGTCGCCTGATCTGGCGCAGGCGCTTCAGCAGCATTCTCAGCTACGTTCACGTTCTGTGGAAATAATTTCCATCCAGCAAAACCAATTCCAGCGACAGCCACGATGACAAGCGCAGGAAGAAGAATTGAGGAACGCGAGGTGCGCACTTTTGGCGCTTCAACAGGCGCTGGAGGTGCAATATCGGTTGCGGTCGGTGTACGACGGATTATTTTGCGTGGCATAGTGTAAATTCTATCACATTTATTTTTATATCGCATTCATCATACTACGGCGTAACAACATCTGCAGGTGGCGGCGTAACTACATCAACTGGCGGCGGAACAACTTCAGGTGCTGGTGGCACAACTTCGACTGGCGGTGGCACTACATCTGCAGGTGGCGGTGTGACTACATCTGCAGGTGGTGGAACTACATCCGTAGATGTTGGCGTTACGTCCACTGGAGGAGGGATGATTTCCGTTGATGTCGGAGTTGAATCGACTGGCGCAGGGGTTTCGACTACCGGCGCTTCAAACGGTGGGCTTGGCGGCAAATCGATCGTAATGGCCGACGAGAACGTCTTCGCATCTTTGACCGCAAGCGCCGTCCAGCTCAATGTAATGTCTCTTGAAACTGGCTTGTTGAACAAGATGTCGAATCCACTTGTACTTGAGTTCAAAACCACGATGCGGAAATCCTGATTAAAGTATTCATCTGCTGTGGTTGTGGCGAATGTTGGGTCATCGAAAGCGACGGTTGCGCTAATCACTGGCTTTTCATTATACAAACGATCAAAGGCGATATGAACGAGACGCTGGTCCTTATGAACGACCGCGAATCCTCCACTGTCCTTATCAAAGGTAACGCGACCAATAATCTTCACATCGCCAGCAATCGTGAGGAAATCTCCGATTGGCGAGATCTGATCAAGCTTAATACCGCTTCGGAAATACGCGAGCTGGCTAAACAAGATGCTACCCGCATCATCAAACGTGAAGTTGTTCAACGTCGAAGAAGCAAGCGAAGCCTGCAATGGACCGAGCACCTCCTCAAGCGACGACAAGCGTGTTTGTACCTGATCCAATGTCGTGGTCACGGCCTCAATGAGTCCAAGCTGCATCGCGAGAGATTCACCCAATGCACGCGTACCAGATGCCATCACATCAAGTGCTGGGCTGTTGATCTGTTCCACATTCAAGATACCGATATTTGCCGTTGAAGCACTCAAGAAGTTTACGGTTAAACCCGTACCAGAGACAGACAATCCCTGAGCAAAAGTCTGGCCCATCGCATCAAGATCCGCGATTCCAACACCCGTACCATGCATATTCTTCACGAATGCCATTACTTCACCTGTCCCCGTTCCATCAAAGGCATTCAATGCCTGACCAATCAAGATTCCAGAACGTGTTGCCTTCATCGCCACACCAGGGATGGTAGAAGCCGTAAGATAATCACCTGGGATAATCGCGCCATTTTCGCCGGAAACTTTCACAGGAACACGACCAGACAAAGCGACCATCACTGGCTGACCACCGGCCTTTGCCGATTCAGACAAGAGCAAGCCAGGACGCGTAGAGATGACACCGATCGCGCGTGAGTCATATGCACCCGAGCTGCGACGAACCATACCATCAGCCGTTGGATCAATCGACACGACATCACCAGGAGCAAGTCCTGCTTCATTTGAGTAATATACTTCCGCCAAGTCAGCTCCCTGGTTTACCAACTGTGCCGTCATTGAACGATTCTCAACGGTTGGCGTTCCACCCGTCGCCAATGCACACAAACGATAGGTAACGGCCGAGCTCGTATCTGGCAAATCGACGAAACTTACACTCAAGGTATCAGAGTCTGAAACACCAACATCTACCGTGCGATCAACACCAACCTGCGTACCGCCAGAACAGGTGGCGCCACGGCGCAAGCGAAGCGTGAATGCAGAAGCTTCAGCACCAGAGGCGTTATTCACACGAGCCTGTGCCGAAATCCATACGGCGTTTGATGCTGCACGAGGTGTAGTCGTAAGCGCGAGCACTTCCGTTTCAGAACCAACAGATGTAGATGCAGAAGAAGAAGCATTCGTTACTTCACCCACGGAACAATTCGTTCCGTCGGACAAACAGACATGTTGTCCGCCAACCAAGAGGCTGGTGACAGAAACATCTTGCAATGATGTAGAACCAAGAACCGTGAAGGTTGAAGTGACCGTTGAAGATCCGGCGATGAAACCGCCAGCGAGCGTAAGCGTGGTGTATGTTACCGCTCCGTTTGCCGTAATCATCGCCAATGTTGACGTGCCGGTTGGACAGTTCGTTCCATCCTGCAAACACACATTCTTGCCACCCACCAAGAGTGAACCACCGATACGCGTGTCCCCTGCCACATCGAGCATAGCGGCTGGCGTCGATGTTCCAATTCCCACCCAACCATCCTGCGTGATACGCATGCGCTCATTTTCAGAAAGTGTTCCACCTGTATGGAAGATGATGTCCGTTGCACTTGCTGTACCAATATCCAAGTTTCCACCATTTACATACAAGTATCCATCATTTGGACCGCCAATTGTGTAATCTGGACTGCTATAGTTTGAACCGTTTATACCGAAGTCGATATAGTAACTACTATCATTTCCATTATCAGACGTGACAACAAAGTCTCCAGTCGCTTGAGTCCCTGTCGACATGTTTTGCAAGTTCACCTGCAAATAGGTATTCGTTGTTCCATGGAACTGAGCAATAGCTGATGGTCCGATCGGAGGAACATCCACGTCACCAACCGCGAGATATCCAATCGCGCGCAACACATTATACGCGCCATTTTCGCTAGGCGTGTAATACATCGGCTGAATCATGACCAATATCGAACCCGTAGATGAGGCTCCACTTGAGAATGAAGCAAGCGCTCTACCCACGGCAGGACCTGGGCCAGTTGCCTTCATCAACATACCCGTTGAAGATGCAGTTGTGAGCACATCACCCTGCGTGATATTTCCATTTTCATTGGATACAAATGCTTGCACGCGACCCTGAGTTGCTACACGAATACCATCAAATGAACCGTTTGAAAGCGTAAGGCCCGGATCGCCCACTACGACACCCAAGAAATTTGGATCATAGGAATTATTTGATGGCATCGCCTTCAAACTAGATGTTGAAGTATCAATCGAAACAACAGTTCCCTCTGCAAGATTCACATCATCCGCTGGAAACGATTGAGCTAAACTCGACTGAGAAGAATAGTTCGGAGCACCATCAACAGGAGCATCACCTGGCAATCCGTCATCCTGCCATACGCGGAAGAAATCAACATCAAAGTTTAAAGAGGCTGATGCAGTTCCATTACGAGCCTGAACCATGATTTCAGGAGCAAGGCTCGCTGAAGGAATATTTGTTTGCGATCCTGTACCACATTCAGTAAAGCTAATTCCATTCGTTACATCAGAATCGACATAGAACCGTATATCAGACGGGGAACGCACTTCCGTCATAAGAAGTGCAAAGTTCGTTGTAGAGATCGTTTGACCAGTACACGTAACCACCGTTTCAGCACCCGCATTACGAGTAATACCTACCCATGTACCAGCTCCATTGTTACCGAAACCAATAAAGTTTGTTGGTGCCACAACTGCACCGTCCGTCGAATCAGATGCACCGATATAATAATAGTCTTGCGCATTTGAGGTGCTCGAAGGTCTAGCCTTAGTTAAAAGCACAGGCAAATTTGCTGCCGCTATCATGAGTCGAGCATTTCTTAACGCATCATCCATCATCACAAGACAACCGTTTGTATTCAATCCAGAATTTAAACGCATGACACCGTTAATCGTGTCTGCCGGTGTCGATGCAGTACAAGTGGATGACTCATAAACACCCCAACCACCACCATCACCCATGCCGGCTCCATTCGATCCTGCGGTATCTGCCGTAATTGTGGTACGGAATGTATTAAACTCTTCTAAAATAGCCGAGTTACGATCCATAAACGCACCGGCCGAAAGTGAAGCACCAAAGCCCACCGAAGGCTGATGTAAGTCAAGTAAATTCATTGAATTTCCCGGACCAGAAGTGATGCTTAAGGTACCAGAGGTTGCCAACGTAATCGTTCCTGTTGCTGTCAAAAAGTCTAGCGTTCCAGATGCGCTCACTCCGAGCATTGGCGTGCTCGAAGAGTTCCACCATTCGGTCAAAGACGCCGTCTGACCCATCGCCCCTTGAACTACCAAGACATCTTTCGTCGCAGAAGCATTAAAGATATGGATCAATCCACCAAATGAATTCAAGTCCGAAGCATGCCCAGCACCAAATCCGAAGAATCCATCACTCGAGATCTGAAAGTCTGAAATTTCTGTTTGAATATTACCCGCCGGCTGACGCTTCAAGCTCCAATACGGACTTCCGACACGCGTATCAAGACGGAAAATGGCACCAATCGTCGAAGTGACACGATCACCTCCCTGAGAAGAGTTTATCGACACACTGAGCAACGTTCCGCTCACCTCCGTAAACAAACCCGACTTAAGCGTGCCGCCGCTATACGTCGACAAACCCACATTATCAGTTGATGCCGCGTGATTTGGGAAAGCATCAGGACCAAACACTGCATTATTCGAGCCATCCACCACAAAGCTGCGACTTGTCACAACACTCGTCGCGCTAAAGAGACCACCCATCGCTCCAATTTGACCCTGAGCAAACAAATCGTTTCCGTTTACAGAGAACATCGAATTCATTCCTCCACCATATGTTGACGTTCCAACGAATACATTTGTATTTGTCGAACCGCCGAGAATAAGGCTGGAGGTGCCATTTGAACCAAAGTCCCAGATAAATCCTGCCGTTGCCGTTGTGTTACCACCCATCAAGACATCCTGCGTAGTAGTCGTGAGGAATGAGCGATTAGACGTACCGCTGTACTGCCAAGTTGATGAGGTGATTCCGCCCGATGAACCAAGACAATTCGTACCATCTTGCAAACATACATTCTGACCAGCAATCAAAAGCGTAGAACCGGAAGCATAGGTAAACGCGAGATATGTGGTGGTTGCTGCTGTGAACGTTGCATTTGTAAACACGGCAGCCGCAGGAGCCGTCAAGCCAATCGTCGTATTGTTGATCGTTCCACCGCTAATTGTTGCATTCGCCGTAGTAAATGATCCAATCGTTCCCGTCTGCGCGAACAAATTTGTCGACGAAACGGTCGTGGCAAAGAAATTCGTTGCGGTTACATTTGTCGCGGTAACCGTACCGAGCGTCGTAAGACCAAGAACGGTAAACGTAGACGTAACCGTTGATGACGAACCAATAAATCCTCCAAACAAATTCAATGTAGCTGTGGTTGTTGCACCGACTGCCGTCACTTGGGCGAGGCTCGGCGTAGAAACAGCACCTGGACAATTTGTACCATTCTGCAAACACACATTGCTTCCATTCACGATGATGCTGCTTGCCCGTAGCGTTGTACCAGAAGCAGTCGCGAAGCCAAGCCAGACAGTCGATGTTGTTGATCCGACAGACTCGCTCGTAAATGAAGCAGTAGATGCATTTAAAGTTCCTAGGTTAGAAGAACCCAGTACCGTGAATGTCGATGTAACAGTCGAGCTTGCTCCGATAAAACCACCGTAAAGCTGAAGCGTTGAAGTCGCAAAAGAACCATTCGCTGAGACAGTCGCTAGCGTATCAACATCCGCAGGACAATTCGTTCCATTCGCTAGACAAACTAATTGATTTGCAACATAAAGCTGAGTAGCAGAAGCCGTCGTAACTCCAAGCGTAGTAACGGTCGCATTCGTTGCTGTAAGCGTCTGAAGAGCCGTGGTACCAAGAACGGTGAACGTAGATGTAACCGTTGATGAAGCGCCAATGAAACCACCAAGAAGTGAAAGTGTGTTGATGGTTGAGGCTCCATTATTCGTGACTACCTGCAAAGTTGCGGTTGTAGCAGGTGTACCAACCGTTAACGCCTGACCATTCAAGATGAGCGAGGTTGCGGAAATGGTTGTTGCCTGCAAATTTGTGGCAAAGAAATTCGTTGTCGTTACAGATGTTGCGGTCACAGATCCAAAGTTCGCATTCCAACGAAGAGCCGAAGAACCAAGTGCGAGTTGAGCATCAAGCGTTGGAATAAGGGCCGTGTTCACAAATCCTGTGACAGCGAGGTTCGTCGTGGTGACACTTGTAAACGTCGCGTTCGTGGCGGTGAGCGCTTGAAGGGATGTGTTGCCAAGAACGG
>JBAXJG010000005.1:0-70667 GCA_037137975.1 Candidatus Uhrbacteria bacterium
CTGAACCCAGCTCGCGTACCGCTTTAATAGGCGAACAGCCTAACCCTTGGGACCTTCTCCAGCCCCAGGATGCGATGGGCCGACATCGAGGTGCCAAACCTGGTCGTCGATGTGGACTCTTGGACCAGATCAGCCTGTTATCCCCGGAGTAGCTTTTATCCGTTGAGCTTCCGCCGTCCGATATCGTACGGTCGGATCACTATGTCCTACTTTCGTATCTGCTCGGCTTGTTGGCCTTGCAGTTAAGCAAGCTTATCCCATTGCGGAACCAGCGCGATTTCCATCCGCGCCTAGCTTACCTTTGTGAACGCCTCCGTTACATTTTGGGAGGCAACCGCCCCAGTTAAACTACCTACCAGCTACTGTTTCGCGATCCAGGTATATGGACCGTGATAAGAATACCGTCAGAGTAAGGGAGGTGTCTCATCGTCGCCCGAAGGCTCCCTCCTACACTGAACATACCAAGACGGTACCCAATAGCAAGCTGTAGTAAAGCTTCACGGGGTCTTTTCGTCTGACTGCGCGTACAGGGCATCTTCACCCCACTTGCAATTTCGCCGAGTCCCACGTTGAGACAGTCGCTCTCTCGTTATGCCATTCGTGCGGGACGGAACTCACCCGTCAAGGAATTTCGCTCTGTTTGTTACCTCTCAGTGAGGGCACGATCATTTCTGTCGTGCTCTGCATGTTGCCATGCAGGTCGGACTCTATCTTCTCTTCGAAGGTCGAAGAGTCATGGCGTATTAGTCTCTACGGAGTCCCCACACGGTGTGGGGTTTCCTCGGTATTGTCCGCGTTTGCGGAGATTCACCGATATAGCCAGATTTTCACATCTACATCTCCCGTGGCAACGGAAGTTCGATCGGAGGGCTTTCACCTCTCTAAGGCAACGAATTATTTTCACCTTAGGACGATTATAGTTATCGCCGGCGTTCATCAGCGCTTCGGCTCAAGGCTGCCGACCTTGCGGTCATGACCTCTCCCCTTAACGTTCTGACACTGGCCAGGCATCACTTCCTATACATCACCTTGCGGTTTAGCAGGAAGCTGTGTTTTTGGTAAACAGTCGGAAAGCGTCTTTTGCTGAGGGCCCTCTTGCGAGGGCCAGGCCTTATCCCTAGGTTACGGCCGTTGTATTGCCGAGTTCCTAAACGCGGGTTCTCTCGTACACCTGAGCACACTTATGCCTACCCACCTGTGTCGGTTTGCGGTACGGTTTCTATTTGCTTAGCCCTAGAAGATTTTCTCGGCACCCCAGTCCCGACCCTTGCGCTACTTTCGTAGCACTTACGATTACCCCGAGGCTTATGACTGGCGGATTTGCCTACCAGTCACCCCTGAGTACCCGAAGATTCATTCCGGGAATCTCGGTCAGTTGAAGGATGCGTCCCTCCATCGGAAACAAACAGAAGTGCAGGAATATTAACCTGCTGGCCATCGACTACGCCTTTCGGCCTCGCCTTAGGACCGACTAACCCAGGGACGATTCGCGTTGCCCTGGAAACCTTGGGTTTACGGTGGACAGGATTTTCACCTGTCTTTTTGCTACTTATGCCAACATTCTCACTTCCGAACGCTCCACGGTGCCTTACGGCTTCCGCTTCGGCGCAGATCGGAATGCTCCCCTACCAATGTATAGGTCCGAAGACCCATACAGTTCGCGACTTCGGTATTATACTTGAGCCCCGATAAGTTTTCGGCGCCGGATAGCTTGACCAGTGAGCTGTTACGCTTTCTTTAAAGGATGGCTGCTTCTAAGCCAACCTCCTGGTTGTATAAGCCATCCGACCACCTTTTACACTGAGTATAAATTTAGGGACCTTAGTCTGCGATCTGGGCTGTTTCCCTCTTGTCCTGTGGAGCTTAGCCCCCACGGACTGACTGCCGGGAACACCTTCTGGCATTCGGAGTTTGGTTGGAAATTGTAGGCTTGCGCCCCAATTCCCATTCAGTGCTCTACCTCCAGAAGGCTATTAATCAGCGCTAGACCAAAATCTATTTCGGGGAGAACCAGCTATCACCCAGCTCGATTGGAATTTCACCCCTAGCCACAACTCATCTCCGAGTGTTGCACGGCTCGTGAGTTCGGACCTCCATCCCGATTTCTCGGGACTTCATCCTGGTCATGGCTAGCTCGCCGGGTTTCGGGTCTTGCATATGCCACCAACGCCCTATTAAGGCTCGCTTTCACTATGGCTTCATCCCCTCAGGGACTTAACCGAGCGACATATGGCAAACTCGTTGGCTCATTCTTCAATAGGAACGGTGTGACGGACTTGCGCCCGCTCCACCTCCTTGTAAGCGTATGGTTTCAGATACTATTTCATCGCCCTCCCGGGCTGCTTTTCAACTTTCCATCACTGTACTGGTTCACTATCGGTCAGGAGGAGTATTTAGCCTTGGCACATCGTCGTGCCTGCTTCCGGCGAGGTTTCTCGAGCCTCGTCGTACTTTGGATCAAAAACGGAAAAGATGATGTCCATTTCGCCTACCGGACTATCACCGTCTATGGTCCCGCTTTCCAGCGGATTCGACTATAGAATCATCTTATCCTGCATCCCGGAGGGGAACGCGTGTTCTGTCCCGACAACCCACACATAAAGATAGCCTCCGCTCGCCCTCCCACCCGCGGCGTTACTTACGTAATACTCGGTGTGAAAGTTAAGAATGTGTGTTTGGGCTGGTCCCATTTCGCTCGCCGCTACTCAGGGAATCAATCAATTTGTTTCTACTCCTTAGGGTACTGAGATGTTTCACTTCCCCTAGTTCCCTTCCGCCACCTATGTATTCAGTGGTCGGATCTGTTGAGTTCATCAACAGGGGTTTCCCCATTCGGACATCTTCGGATCAAAGGTTGCTTGCCACCTCCCCGAAGCTTATCGCAGGCTGCTACGTCCTTCATCGGCTCCTCGCTGCCTAGTCATCCACCATACGCCCTTTCGTGCTTCCGCCATCCAGATGCGTGAATCTTGAATCGTGAATCTTGAAACTCCTTTCAGAGCTTCAAGTTACGGGTTTCAAGTTTCACGCACGGGAAGCGGTTTGTGTTCAGGTGCGTCGTCAATTATTTGACTCTACGCTACAATTACAAGTTTTGTGTACATGCCTTGCACATATAACAATTGGAGTTTGTTACATGTAATCTTTAGTTTTGAAGTTTCAGTCCTGGTCCCCTTCCCTCTTGGTGAGGTTGGGCGGAGTCGGACAAAGATCGGACTCGAAACGATTCGAATGCAATCTTTGTCTGTCTCGCGATGTTGGAAAAAAAATGAGCTTGGCCGATGGCCAAGCTCATGAACCCATAAAGGAGGTTCCTGAGTCTTAGCCTTGATGTCCACCGTAGCGGACGAAATGGTTGATGATACTCATGTTGGAATCTCCAGAGGTCCCCTCAGAGCCGATCTCTGTACAGGGACATGGGGGTTTGAAGTGCCAGAAGTTTATACAAGTGCTTTGCCCTTGTCAAGCACCCTGATCTAAAGGAAAATCACACACATGAAACGTATCCACATTCGAGCAGTTGGACGACTCTCAGAACCTTGGCAGCGCGACGCCCAACAAGGACTGCTCGAACGTTTACAGCCATATTTCAAGGTGGATTTGAATGAAGTGAGCGAAGGACATGCAGGTTCATTGAAACCAGATATGGCTCGGGTAAAGAAAGCGGAAGCAGAAGTACTCACCAAAGGATACAAATCCGATGCATTCATCATCGCTGTGGATGAAATGGGGAAGGAATACGATTCTCCGAGCTTCGCCAAACAACTTGATCATTGGAGCGAAGGCAGTCACCCTCTCGTATTCCTCATCGGTGGTTCTTGGGGTTTAGATGAATCGCTCGTGAAAGGCGCGCATGCCAAGCTTTCACTCGGAAAGATGACGTGGCCACATGGAATCGCGAGGTTGCTGCTACTTGAACAACTATTCAGAGCGGAGGCGATCTTAAGAGGAAAGGAATACCACAAATAAAAAGACCCGATAGTGACATCGGATCTCAGACAACGCTGTTACTCGTACTCCACCGCAGCCGGCGGACCGATATCAGTACCAGTCGCGTCGATACGCGGATTGCGGCCAGAGCACGTATCGGGTGACCACTCTGCACCGATCACGATCGTGTAGACGCAGCGCCTTTGGTCAATGTGACGGAAAGGAGTCCCATTTGGCGACGTATAGTCCGCAAGACGATATCCCTGCCAGACAAGATGCGAGACGCGATCCTCACCATCTCGAGACGCTCGGATCAGCGTATCGGGGCACCCGTTCGGGAACGGATCATGGAGATCGCTCGCATTGAATACTCCGTGTCCCCTCCCGTCGAGCATGGCCGTCGCGGCATCAGTTTCCGCCCCAGCCTCGGTCACGTAGCGCTCAGACGGTAGGCCCACATTCACGTCGATTCTGACTCCGACACGGAGCAATCTCGGCGCTACGAATGAGTAGCTCACTGGCGCATCCCATCGCCGCGAGAGACTTTGGGAGTAAATCCCGAGTTGCTCTGCTGACGGTGAGGGGGCGAGCACCCAATCGATCCGCACGAAATCGTTCGCCTGCTGGCCAACGGGGTACGGGAGCATCACCTCGTAAGAGGCATTCGGAGTCCCGTCGTAATCCTCCGAACTCAGCAAGTAAATCTCGCTGCTCGTGCGACAGTACCGCGTCTCCGCGCGCGCATCTCGCGCCGTGGCCACGGGTTCCTCGACCGACGAACCGACGCACCCACACACCAACCCGACGAACAGGACACTCAGCACGCGACTCATAGAGAACCTCCGCACTCCGCGTATCAGTTTTTCAGCAGATTGTCAATGGAGTAGTATAGAAAAATATTATGCATCGGCTTGTTAGTATTTCTTCACCAATCACATATGCCATTTGAAAATATACATTGGAAACGTTTTAAAAAAAGAATCATCTCCGTTCGAAAGCGCACTGAACGGTTGTTAGCAAAACATCGAAAGATACAATCCGTATGAACCTCGAACCCGTGAAAGAGAATCCATTTATAAAGAAGGATTCGATTAAAGAGCAACCCACGGCAGCACAGATACATGCGCGCGCCCAAGAGGAGATGCGTTCACTCAAAGAACTTTTCTCGAAAAGCGAAGCGGAACTCGCCGATTCTGGAACGCCCGCGCATCCAGAACTTGAAGCGCTCAGGCTCGAAGCTGAACAAGCTCATTTAGAGTTGAAAAACGCCCTCCGAGAAGCCGAACGTTTTAATATTGAAAGTGACTCGAAAGAACAACAACGTGCAAAAATCGCACAAGAAAAACAAGAGCTCGAAAACCTCGTTGGAGACGAACGTACAGTCGAGCTGTTTACGAGCAACGAAGAAATTGTTGAAGGTTCTTTTGAACTTATCTTTGCAAATCAACTACACCAACTTCGCTCACATTATGGCGAAGAAATTTATAAAAAAGTTGTAAAGAATTACGGGATTCCTATTAAGGATTTGCATGATTTCATCGAAGCGATTACCGATGGCGGTGTTGAGCTCGACCCGGCAGACACTGAAGACACGAAATTTTTTGACTACGGTGGACCAACTGAACTTTTAATTAATACCTATCGCTTAATGAAGCCTGGCCTCGCAAAAGATAAACTGGCTGCAATTGAGCATCTGGTAGAGCCCGTTAAGTCGACCACGCCAACCGAAGCGTCTAGTCACGCATCAAGAAAATATATTCGAGTACAAGAGGGCTTTGGTTTTGATAAAGATGACAAAGACTACATCTTAGACAAAAATCTTGCAGTGACAATAACACCAGAGAACAGAAAGGATATTGACATTATCACGGAACAGCTTGCGGGAAGACAAGAAAAAGATACGAATCTTGAAACATTCATTGATAATTTCAACAGTATTTTTTCTGATGAAAATCCACACATTCAGGCCCTAGATTCGATCCCATCAGCAAAAGCTTTTTCGATGCATCACGAACAATTCAACCGTAGCAGGACCATCCAAGACTTCAAATTTTCTCTGAAAAAAAAGATGGCTCCAATCGCAGCAGCGTTTTATCAAAATGCTTTTCAAGAGGCAGACAACTCACAAAGCGCAACAGAAATTGCAAAAGATAAAACAGAGAAGCTCTTAGAAGAAGCCGTGCGAATATTTCTGGACGTCCACTCTCCTCGTTTGAACAGCCATGGAGAGCAGTACGCACCCAGTCCCATTGATGCGATGCGCGGATTTAATGACTGGATTTCAAGCGAAGCGAATGCCTCGTTCGAGAAAGGAGAGTTCCACGTAGGACGTGACACGCTCATGACTACCTACACAGCCAGACACGCAAGAGAATGGGGAAAGATGAGTGGGAAAGAACGAGCAAAAAAGATTCGTCACGTGGACGTTTCAAGAACCATCGTTAATAACACGCCAAAAGCAATTCTAGCGAACTATCTACGACAAAATGGGATACATGAAGACATGATGGGTGTAGATACAGGATATCGAGGAACAGGCCCTCAAGACGCTTTACTTGCCGTAATGAGTTCTGAAAAACGACAAGCAATCATTGACGCGTCGTCTGGGGAAGCGGTCGTGTCTGGTATGGATCCTCAAATAAAACTAATGGAGGTTAATGCTCAAGGGAAAAATCGTACCGTAGAATATGAAAATAAATTCGATGGAATCGTCGACTGGATGGAATTACTCCCAAAATACACGGAACGTTCTCAATTTTTAGCAAAGAGTTTCTCAGAAGGGAGCGATCGACTCCTCGTGATTAGCAGCGAACGTAACCCGAGCGAACAGTTACTCGCATGGGTTGTTCAAAGTGCTGTATGGAGAGAATTTGCTCCTAAGGATAAAGAAAAACAGCCTTGATAGGCTGTCTGTTTCGCTTTTACAAGCGGTAGATATTTTACGCTGCGAGTCTCGAGGTCTCCCTCGAGTGTTGGTGAAGGCTTTCCGCGCAACGCGTCAGACTCCGAGCCAACTCGAGTGCCGAGCACTCTCTCGGCAGCTGATCAGCCCTGAGCATGGAGCCTATGATGGCCCCGGTTGTAGACGCGACCGAATCAGAATCGCCATCGATTGCGGCTGCATAGGAACATCCCGCAACGAGATTACCGGGATGGCGTCTCGCCGCATGAATCGCCATTGCGAACGACTCATTTCCGTCCCAGCCGCATCCGTACGAATCGATGTCGACAAGAACAGGGTCATCCTCGAGCGCTCTCTCAGCCATTTTGTACGCGAGCGTTTCGACGTGCCCGCGCGCACGAGCAATACGCAGCGTGTGGCGCAAGGCCGTGTCGAGAGTACACCCGGCAGATGTCAGCGCGATTGTGGCCGCTAGCATACCGGCGGGCACATACGCCTCGGGCGAACCGTGGGTGATGACGGCAGACTGCATGCCTGCGTCATACGCCCTGACCGGAAACCGATGATGATACAAACCGACCGGATGAGCCCTCATCACTCCGCCACACGAATCGCTGGAGTTCAAAGGATGCTCGAACGTACCGGGGGCATCTTCCTGGAGAGCCGTGAGGCTCGTGTATCCAGGAGCACGAGAGTACCGAGGTTGGTCCTGTCGACGGCGCCAACGCTTGAGCGCGGACCAGACGTGATCCATCAGGGGATCTTCGACACCCTTTCGGATGATTTCGAGCAAACCCTCACACACGGCAAGAGTCTGCTGCGTATCGTCCGTGATCGAGTGGATCCCCATCCCTGGGAACCCAGTTAGACCGACACCATCAGGATACTTCTTGACGATGTCCCGCCTGGAGAGGAACTCCACTCCTGCGCCCACGGCGTCGCCATAGGCGCCACCGAGCAGGCAGCCGATAAAACGAAATTTTTCCAAAAGCCGCCTTCCTTCCTTAGAGCGCACGGTATGTGCTGAGTAAAACATTACACATTTTTCTCGTTTCGTCAATGGGTCGAGGCCATGTTATACTCCCCTTCATCACCTACATTGTCCTTTTATGACACCTTCAAAAAAATCAAAAATATCAAGCGCTCCATGTAAGGATGGACATAGCGCTCCTTGGCATATCGTGGGCTGGCTCGCAGCCATAGCACTCGTGCTGTCTGCATCAACCATGTCGCTTTCTGCATCAGCCGCTGCAACGCCGACAAACACGATTACTCCAACCGTCCTCTACCGTTCGCTCGGGGACATCCACGCAAAACTCAACCGAATTGAAGCAAAAATCGATCAACTCGCAACGCAATGTGGAACAAGCGAGACGCAATGTACACCGCCTGAACCAGTCGCTACGCCAGCCCCAGCACCCGCACAAGAACCAGCACCGACTATCCCAAAAACACCTGCAATAGATCCCGTTCTGTGCCGTCAGCAATGCGAAGATACGTTCAACGCATGTAAAACACAGATCACGGACAAACTCTATTCAGACGCATACAATGTTTCCTACGGAAACTGTAAAAATACACTCTATTACACGTGTTATGTAACGTGCGGAAACTAAAAACAAACCTACATAGACATCCATATGACAACTCCAAAGAAAATCACAAAAACAACTCCAAAGGTCGTCGCAAAAACATGCGCGCCTTGTAAAGATGGGCATGGCGCTCATTGGCACGTGGTTGGTTGGCTCGCAGCCGTCGCGCTTGTGCTTTCCGCATCGACCATGTCGCTTTCAGCGTCGGCAGCAACTTCCCCATCGGCAACCATTACCCCAACTGTTCTCTATCGTTCGCTTGGAGATATCCATACAAAAATCAACCGAATTGAAGGAAAAATCGATAGACTTGGAACGCAGTGTGGACCTGCAGGCGGAACACAATGCTCTACCCCTTCTACCGCAACAACACCTACAAACAACACAGCAAACGCGAACCGCACAGACCCAACAGCTTGCCGACAGAAATGTGAAAGCGCGTATGTTACTTGCGCCGTTAACGCTGGAACGGATCAAACAAAATTATCGGTTTGTACAACCGCAAACATAACCTGCAACGCAATGTGCGGTAACTAACCCACAACAATAAAAGCGCCCGATCGGGGCGCTTTTATTGTTGGTGCCGAGAGAGAGACTTGAACTCTCATCCTCTTTCGAGGGCCAGCTCCTAAGGCTGGTGTGTCTACCATTTCACCATCTCGGCTCGAGACTTTCTCCGACACAATAGTAGGCCGTCCTGGGGGGATTGACAAATCCGCCATTTTTTGCTATGTTGAGCCTAATCGCTGATGCGATTTCACCCTATGAAAAACTCTATTATTGGCCTCATATTAGCCATATTCGTCGCTGCCCCATTGTCGCCGTTCGCCTTGAACGCGGCTCAAGCGGCCAGCATTCCATACAATTCAGCCGTCCGTGGCACCTCCTCAAGTGCCGTGTACTGGTTTGCGAATGACGGAAAACGCTACGTTTTCCCAAACGCTTCGGTCTACTTTTCATGGTTTCCGAACTTTAACAATGTTCGCATGATCTCAAACAGTGAGGTCAACTCGTTTCCAATCGGTGGAAATGTCACCTATCGTCCAGGCGCAAACCTTGTGAAGATCGCCACAGACGCAAAAGTCTATGCCGTGTCTCGCGGAGGTGTTTTGCGTCACGTCACAAGTCCATATGTCGCTTCGCAATTGTTCGGATATAACTGGGGATCCAAAATCATGGACATCCCTGATACCTATTTCACGAACTACACAGTCGGCACGCCAATCTATAGCGTTTCCGACTATAACGTAAGCAACGAATACAACGGCGTCTCCACTCCAAGCGATTCTTTACGCGGAGTAAGCGCAGTCACGAATGGATCATTGAACGACATTACGCTCAATGTCTCTCGTACGAACATCAACCCAGGAGAAGCTGTCTTGCTCTCTGTATCTAACCTCCCTAACTACGGAGCTGGGTATCGTGTTGAAATCTACGACACACGCACCAACGGATTGGTACGCACGTGCACGTCGCCGTTCTCTTATTCCGCAAATGATATTTTTGCTTCGACCGCCTGTACCGTCACCGTATACCCACAACGCAACGGCACGGAAAATTCCGTTCAGTACTACGCCGCATTGCGCGACAACTCTTCAACAACCATCAAGAGCGGATACGCTCCAGTTGTCTACTTCGGAAACGTGAACGGCGTAACCAATACGGGCTCCATCACAATGAGCTTGGATCGCACCTCGATCAACTCTGGCGATACGGTAAATGTATCAGCTTGGGCAAACTCGAGCTTCAATGCTTCCCGCATTGAAATCTACGATGAACGTGATAGTTCACTCGTGTTCACGTGCTACACGATCTCATCTTGCAACCAGAGCAAGGCAATTTATCGTAAGAACAACGAATCCACGATGCGCTTCTACGCGTATTTGAAGGATTGGAACGGTTCCACCATCGCGACCGCGTGGTCGTCTTACATCACCTTGAACGGTGCTCTCGCGAACACGACGCCAGTGATTACTTCACCATACAACGGACAAGTTCTCACGAACTTCCCACGTACGATGACCATCACATGGAACGGGACCGCTCGCCGTCATCAGATCGAGGTGTCTTGTGGCGCCGCTTGCTGGCCAGTCGTCGGACAAAATTCCTACACAGCGTATTTGACCTCCGACAACTACAACAATTCGATCAATACGACGATCACAGGTGATGACACGATTTCCCTTCGCGTCCGCGCCATCAACGAAAACGGTGTCTACGGCGACTGGTCCAACATGTCATCCTTCCGCTTTACGACGAGTGGCTACAACAACAATAACAACTACTCGTACAACAACGGCGTAAACTACATCAACGGTCTCGTCTTGAATGCAGACCGCACATCCATCAATGCAGGCACGGTCGTTCGCCTTACCGCAAACGCCTACAATGCCGGCACATGGAACTACACGGGTAACCGCATCGAGATCTCCGACATCAACACAGGTTCAATTGTGAAAACGTGTTATGACAATTCCTCCTGTGTGGTTGATGTGTACCCACAAGCACAGTCCTCGACAAACCTCTCGGCTCAATATCAAGCCAAGATCCATGATCGCAACGGAACGCTTGTGATGAGTCAGTACTCACCCGTGATCTACATCACGAGCTACACGGGAACGAATTACAATCCGGTCAATAACAATCAAGGAACGCAAACAACAGGTCGCGGTTTGGTCACATTTGCTCCTGCAGAAAATCTCCGCACGAACAAAATCCTTTACGTCACCGCTACATTCACAGACACAAATGTCCCAACGAATGATGCCGTCGTAACTGTATACACAGAACAATCCTCAACACCGATTGCAACGTGTACCGCTTCCCGCACCTGCTCCGTATCGTTCTCAACAGGCGCTGATCCAATCAACACGCGTGTCTATGCACGCTTGTCGAGCACATCAAACACCTACACGACACTTGATTCGAACCGTGCAGACTTGGTAACAACTCGCTAATCACATAATCGCATCAGACAAAAAACGCCCCATGTGGGGCGTTTTTTTGCTATTATATATCCATGAAAAATTCTTTTCTTCGCGCCGCCGCGATCTGTGCACCTTTTTTCGCCGCCGCACTCCTTATATTTCCAGCTCAAGCTGCACCTTTCGTCGTGAATGCACCGACACCGACCGCAGCGTATGTCGGTTTGCCAATTGAGTATTCTGCTACGTTCTTCTCTGGAGGAATCACTGTTGATCGATGCGTGCTCTCCATTGATAGCGTCGTGAATGGGGACATGACTCTTTCAGGAACATCACTCAACGGAACAGCGAAAAGAACTGCCACCATCGCAACCGCAGGAAGTCACACGGTGAGCGTAGCCTGCTACAACACAGGTACTGGATCTTATGTCACACACGAATCAATCGTAACGGTCACTGTCTCATCAGATACCACTTCGCCCGTAGTTGGAACCGTTACACCCTTATCCGCCAATGCCGGAAGCCCAGCGACATTCAATGCGCTCTACTCTGATACTGGATCTGGAGTTGCGTCATGCATCCTTCACTATGGAGCGGTCGTTGGTGAACGTGAATTCTATCCAATGATTATCGGAGCAGGCGCTTCGGGAAGTGCGACCGTCACTCTCACGCCATCCACCGCTGGTAGTTTTTTTGCTCAAGCGGAATGTACGGATGTGGTAGGTCACTCAAGTTTAGGACCTGCCGTCACGATTGTCGTTGCGGCTACAGATACTTCAAGCCCAATTATCAGCTCCATCACCCCAACAACAGCCACAAGAAACGTGGGGACGATGATCAGAGCCTATTTTAGCGACAACGTTGGCGTGACTGGCTGCACATTAACCGTGGATGGAATTTCCATGGGATCAATCACCTATACAAGCTCTCAAGCCGCGCGATCCTACACATTCTCCGTCGCGAGAACGTCCTTTGCCACCGTGGCCTGTACGGATGCCGCCGGAAATGTCGGGACTCTAACACAAGCGATTACCGTATCAGATACTGATATTAGTAGCCCCGTCGTAAATCCTGTTACCCCAACAACAGCTGTAAAAGATTCTAGTACGATGATTCGAGCGGATTTCACCGATAATATCGGCGTGACTAGCTGCTCGCTCACGATTGATGGAACAAGCCAAGGAGCAATGACGCTTACAAGCACACAAGCGGCAAAATCATACACATTCTCAGCTGTAAGAACTCACATTGTAACCGTGACCTGCTTAGACTTTGCAGGAAATTCAGGGAGCCAATCTATCGTAGTTGATGTAACTGCACCCCCAGCTCCCGCTCCTGACACCACCGGTCCAACCATTGGCTCAGTCTCCCCAATAACGGCAGTACGAGGTAGCACACAGACATATACCGTTGCCTTCTTGGACGCGAATACCGTAAGCGGCTGCGTACTTCATATCCAGACCGTTATCGGAGGAAGTTACAATACATACAACATGTCGATGAGCAGCGCGACTTCTAGTAACGCAACCTATGCGTGGGCGTACGCAGCGACAGCTCCTACAGGTATCTACAACATGTATGCAACGTGCACAGATGCCTCTGGAAATGTCGGTACGGGAGCATCTACCGGCATCACGGTAAGCGCAGCATCCGCCACAGACACATCCGCACCTGTAACAGGCTTCATCTCCTATTCACCTTCTGACCCAACAGTCGGAACAAATGTCACATTCACCGTTACCCCTACCGACAATATCGGTGTCACACGATGCAGCCTTCTCATCAACGGTACAAACCCTCAGCCAATGATTGTGGTCGGCTCAGGATATGCTCGCTCCTACACCATGCCGAGCACAGCAAGAACTCGATATGATGCAATCTGTTATGACGCAGCCGGACTCTATTCAGGAAGTAACGATGTCTATATAACCCCATCCCCCGCTGGGACATCTGACACAACCGCTCCTGTTATCGGTACCGTTTCCCCAAGTGCAGCCACAATGGATGTTCCACAAACGTTTTCCATCGGATACAGCGATGTATCAAATGTCACAAACTGCGTATTATTTGTTCAACAGTATTCAGGAACATTTAACTCCTACACCATGCTCCGCAGTGGCGCTTCAACAGGGAACGCATCTTACACATATACTTTTAGTTCAGCAGGAACCGCCGGAACATATGGCGTCTATGCTCAATGCACAGACCAATATGGAAACTTAGGGGCAAATCCAACAACGTATGTCAGCGTTTCTGCCCCAGCAACAACATCGCCCCGCGATACAACTGGGCCAAGCATCAGCAGCGTATCTCCAAATGCAGTCGTACGCGGCTCCACACAAACCTATACAGTTTCGTTCGCAGATGCGAGCCCAGTTGCAAGCTGCACCTTGCATGTTCAACAAGGCACACGTTATGCAAATTATGAAATGTCTCGCATGGGTGCAAGCGTTGGGACTGCCTCATTCGCTTATACGTACTGGACCTCTGTCGCGCCAGGCAACTACCACATGTATGCCACATGCGCAGATATCAACGGCAACACCGGATCAGGACCCGACACAAACATTTCGGTGAATCTCACATCCACCGCACCGAGGACGCCCGCAACTCCCCCAGGAGGATCCTATGAACGCCAGCTCATCAAACTAACTTGCCCTGATTACGAAGTACCTTCCGACCATCTCTGCAAAGCCGTGTACTATGTCAGTTCGGATGGTAAGCGCCATGCATTTCCAAACGAGCGAGCCTATCTCTCTTGGTATGGAAACTTCGACAATGTTTACGAGATGTCTTCGATCGCTTCTTTTCCTCTCGGTGCAAATGTCACCTATCGACCTGGTATCAAACTCGTAAAGTTCACAACGCTTGATCGTGTGTATGCCGTAAGCCGAAGCGGATTACTCCGATGGATCACCTCAGAATCAGCCGCTCAAAATCTCTATGGCTCAAACTGGAATCGCCAAGTAGACGACCTCTCGGACACCCTGTTCACCAACTACCACTTTGGCACAGACATCAACACCGCGAGCGAATTCTCTCCAAGCAACGAAGCCGCAGCTAGCACATTGATTGATTCAAACTTCTAACACGATACAAAAATCCCCGCCTTCATGGCGGGGATTTTGTTTAGTCTTTCTTTGCGCGCTCCACGTACTCACCATTTTCTGTATTCACGATAATGTCTTCGCCCTGTTTGATAAACAATGGAACATGAACTTTGATTCCACCTGTCACTGTCACTTCCTTTGTCATGTTTCCACCTGACACCGTGTTCCCGCCAGTTGCATCCATGGATTCCGTGACCTTGAACACCATCTTGCGAGGAAGTTCGACTGAGAGAGGACGTCCTTCGTGTGTGGTGACATTCACTTCCATTCCATCACGCAAGTACTTTCCCTGATCGCCCACTTCATCATCTTGCATCGTGACCTGATCGAATGACACCTGATCCATGAACGTGTACCCAGATGGGTCATGGTACAGGTATTGCATGTGGCGATGTTCCACTTCGACCAACTCGATTGTTTCAGACGTCTTGTATGTTGTTTCAAGCGTCTTTCCCGTTTGCAGGTTCTTGATGCGCGTGCGCACAAAGGCCGCACCCTTTCCTGGGTTAATGTGTTGGAATTCGACCACAAGCCAGAGTCCAGCCGAGTCTTTGATTACAACACCCTTCTTGATTTCAGAGGTAGAGGCCATAGAGTTTATGCGCGGAGAATGCCAAAATATTGATCATTCGTCAAACCCTAGAATCTCTCCCCCACAGGGATCGGCATCAAAGCGCTGATGGAATCCGTACCCGTAAGCAACATCGCGAGACGATCAACTCCAAACGCAATCCCAGCCGCATTTCCCATACTTGGTAATGCAGCCATGAATCGCTCATCAATCGGCCACACTTCTTTTCCAAGCGTTTTCCGTAACGCCTGTTCTTCTTCAAATCGCGCTCTTTGTTCGACAGCGTCAGAAAGCTCCGCAAATCCATTTGCAAGCTCAAGCGCGCCAATATAGAGCTCCGTACGCAGCGCGTATCGAGGATCGGTTGGATCCTTTCGAGCCAATGCAGCCATCGATGCAGGATAGTTATAGAGAAATGTCGGCACCTCACCCAAATGTGGCTCAACTTCTGAAAGAAAGATTTTGAAAAACAAATCATCCCACGTGTCATTCTCCCCTACTGTTTGATGATGCGCGCGACAGGCATCAGCCATCGCTTCACGATCTCCAAGTAATAGATCAAGATCAACATCCGCATATTGCTTCATCGCATCTCGAACTGTGAGGCGACGAAATGGTTTACTAGGCGTAGGGGCGTGATTAATCACGCCCTGCTCCCGGGCACCGGGCGCATCCGCGGGGACGGATACATCGGAGGGAACGGATATATCGGAGGGGACGAATATATCGGAGGGAACGGATATATCGGAGGGAACGAATACACCCGCAGGAACGGGCGCGATAAATCGCGCCCCTACAAATTCAACCATTGCTTCTGTTCTATCCATCAATTCCGGTAACCCAATATTTTTTTCATACCATTCAAGCATCAAGAATTCCGGATCATGCGTCCCATCCCACGGCTCTCCATTTCGAAAACACGGACCCAAGTCATAGATCTTATCAAACCCTGCCCCAAGCATTCGCTTCATCGCGTATTCCGGTGACGTTATCAGTGCTGCTCGATGCTCTTTGTTCTCTGCTCTCTGCTCACTTACCGACGTCCACAACGGTTCCAGATACGGTTCCTGCCCAGGCAATCCTACCAATCGCGGCGTGTGCAATTCCAAAAATCCCTGTTCGTCAAAATAGCGACGAACAAGTTTCACCACCTGCGAACGTGCACGAATAAAGTCAGAATTCATGCAAAGAACCTAGCGGAATTCAGTTGAAACATCAAGCGCTACTCCTTCCCCATTTTCCACAGCGCTTCAAAGAAGCCACGATAACTTTCAGCGACCGTCGGACTGTGCAATACAAAGCTCGTGACCGGTTCGGCGAACGCATTCAAGTTCACAACCTCAGGCCAAATATTTGTATTCACTAAACCAGTGAACGCACTCGGTAAAACACGATACGAAAATGAACCGCGATTCGATTTGTCTTTTCGCAAAGCTTCAACCTGATCCTGACTTCCGACATACCGCACACGAATTTTCTTTTTGCGACGTTCCACTTCATACGACCCAAGTTTCTCGCCCATCTCCTTCAAGAACTGGTCCCCTGCCCCGCCGATCACGAGCAACTCACATGCTTCCGGCGCATCACGAAGCAGTGAGAATTCATGCGCCACAAAAGATTCAGTACCGCGAACTACCTCAAAGGTCTGGTTCGCCGGAATTAGTGCAGCCCGCTCCAATGACTTCGCGACAGCCTGCGCCGCCAATACCTGCTTCTCCGCAACCTGAACCAAGGCAGATGGCGATCTTGAAAAGAACTTCTTTCTTCCACGCTCCACTACATGACCAACAAGTCCTCTCGCCTCCAATGATTCCAATGCCTGATACACAAACTGCCCATGCAATTCCGAAGCTTCAATAAGCTTCGAAGAACCCACAGTTCCGAGCGGAATCAATGCCAGATAGACCTTCGCTTCTTTCTCCGCTAATCCGAGCGAAATCAGCTCGGCGCGTATGTTTTTATCAATCATATTTGATGAAAAGCCACTTTCGGCCTTTGTATATTGACATATTACATCAATTTCTTATCAACGTCAACCATTGATGAAAATGACATTTTTTGGTATTCTACTTGGTCGCTATGAATATTATCGGCTTCAATCTCTCAAAGACGGCTTATGATCTCCCCCTGGATAACGGCGGAGCTTGTCTTATAGTAGATGGCGAGGTTCGGCTCATGATTAATGAGGAGCGTCTGACTCGTGAGCAATACGCTCCTGGTTTTGCAGAGTCCATCCGCTACATCCTAAAACACTCGGGTCTGCATTTAGATGATATCGATCTTTTCGTGGCTAGCTCTTGTCTTGAACCATTACGAAATACAAGCTCCATCCAACGTGCGCTCACCGACGAAGGATTCATTATTCCTCTTGAAAAGATTCGGGTATGCGGACATCACGAGTCCCACGCGCATTCTGCGTATTTCCCCTCTGGTTTTGATGAAGCGATCGTTCTTGTCGCCGACGGAGATGGAAATACCTTGAGCGGAGCCATGGAGCCCAACACGGACAACGTACAACGGTACTGGATGAATGCCTTTGAGCATACGAGTTATTACGTTGCTCGTGGCAACGTTGTCACATTGCTTGAACAGGATCCTATTGGAATAGGTATAAATGGGTTGGGTGGTGCATACCGCTACTTCACCTATTTTTGTGGATTCCCTGGATACAAATATGCCGGAAAACTCATGGGTCTCTCCGCGTATGGAATGGCGCGCAACCGCTTTGCCAACCTCAAACTATTTGAATTGAATGATAACAATCAGATCCAATGCACGCTTCCTGACACGGATCGCTTAGATTCATCGAAGACAGTTGAGCGATGGTTTCACAAACGTGGCGTACGTATTTCCGCGCGTGCACCTCATGAACCGATTCGCCCCGAACATGAGGATGCAGCCTGGCTCATACAACGTGAGCTGAGCGAGATCTTAGTGAAACGCATTACCGCAATCGTGAAAAAAACCGGTATAACCAAGCTCTGTATTGCTGGCGGCGTCGGACTCAATGCAGTGACCAATACCGAATTACTTACTCGTGCAGGCATCACTGATCTATTCATTCAACCAGCCGCTGGAGACAGCGGACAGGCGCTGGGAAATGCCTACGTTGGCGTCGCACAACACGATACCAAATATCTTGTGCGTAAAACACTATCCATCTATCTCGGCGCAGAATATGCAGATAAGGATATCCGTTTAGCACTAGAAAAAGCGAGCGCCCATATTGACGTTCGCTTTCTTCCGTTCCCCGACCTAGTGAAAGAGGCTGCTTCCGCGATTGCAAACAATCACATTATCGGTTGGTTCCAAGGACGTAGCGAAATAGGACCTCGTGCCCTTGGAAATCGTAGTATTCTCGCAAATCCACGAAACACCTCAATGAAGGAAATTCTGAACACACGCGTAAAACATCGAGAGCTGTTTCGTCCGTTCGCTCCGAGTGTAACAGCCGAAGCCGTACACGAATGGTTCAACTACTCTGAGAGCGCTCCATACATGATCCTAAATGCCACCGTTCGTAAGCCCGATACCATCCCCGCCACCACACATGTGGACGGAACAGCACGACTTCAAACCGTCACAGCCAGACAAAACCCACGTTATTATGCTCTTCTAGTCGAACTCGGTCGTCACACTGGCGTACCGATCGCACTCAACACTTCATTCAACGATAACGAAGCCATAGTCGAAACACCGGAGGATGCCCTTACTACATTCTTGCGGACCAAAATTGATGTGCTCTACATCGGAAACTACGTCGTAACGAAGAAGCGAATAGTAGCCTTCCCGAATCCAGCAGAACTCGCATATCGAGAGTTTCGTGGACTCTCAGGCGCGCCGCGATATATCGCCTGCTTTGGAAAAACTTTTCTCGCGCGGGATACGAAGCGGTATGAGGACGCCATGGAAGTTGGTCGTATTGTAGTCCGTGCTGGTTTTGGAATTCTCCATGGCGGGTATAGCGGCGTTATGGAAGCTGTCAGTCGCGGTGCGGACGAAATCATTCATAAAGATCGCACCAAAAATCCATTTTGGAATATCGGCGTGCCACTCTCCATGGCTGATACTGAACTCACTCGGTCTTCCACATGCAATCTCCCCGCGGCTGGCTCCATCCATGAGCGTATCCAGCTACTTACAACTCTTCCAGACGCGTTCGTTCTCTTGTCTGGTGGCGGCTTCGGCACCTTAACCGAGGCATTGGTAGCCTTTCACGCTAATCAGCTAGCTTCAAAATTCGGCGGAAAGATCAGACCGATCATTTTTGTGGGCGATGAGTGGAAATCGCTCATGCAAACGATTGAGCAATATCTCGACCTACATCACCAACAAAATGGTGCCCAATTTACCCATTTCATTTCGTCCCATCACGAACTTGAACACTTGCTCAATACCTTATGAAAAATCCCTGGCAAAGACTCGCCTCAAAAAATGTGCGTATCCAGCACACCAAGAACGAAGTGCTGCTCCCCGTGCAAACCAAACTCCTCAAGCACTACACAAAACCCGGCAAAGCTTTCGACGACGGTTGCGGATGGGGTGAATTCGCCGACTACCTGACCCGCCTCGGCTATACAGTCACAGCACACGATCCAGCTCCTGCAATGGTGAAAGAGGCGCGAACGCGTTTTCAGCGACCGACCTTTCTCACCTCGTCAGAGCTACGCAAACGAGAGCGCGTCCTAACCGGACAATTCGATCTTGTTAGCTCAAACCTCGTTCTATGCATCCTATCGGAACCCGAACAACGCCGCGTTCTTTGTCGCCTAAAACGATTACTCAAACCTGATGGCATCTTACTCATTAGCTTTTGTCATCCTTGCTTTGATACTGATCGAAGTGGATTAGTGAGCACGCGCAAGACCCCAAAGCACACACGCTACGACCAGACCTTCGTCTATGAGAAACGTATTCGTGAAAACGGAATGGTATTCCCCGACATCCATCGGCCACTTACACACTTTTTCCGTCTCTTCACGAACGCGAATCTTGTCATCATCGACGGCGCAGAAAGTCTCACAACTGGTTCCTCATATCATCCAGACTTCATCACATTGGTATTGAAGAAACGAGACACTAATTAACAAAAGAGCAGCTCCTTTCGAAGCTGCTCTTTGCTCTCTGTTCTTTGTTTACTGTTTAACGAACCACGAATGGAAGGAAACCCATGAAGCGTCCGCGCTTGATGGCGTTCGCGAGCTTGCGCTGATGCCATGCGCATACACCAGAGCGCTTGCGTGGCACGATCTTTCCAAACGAGGAAAGGTAGCGCTGCAATGTCTTTGTATCCTTGTAGTTAATGGCTTGAGCGTTGATCTGACAGAAGTGGCAAGTCTTTGGCTTGCGTGTAGTTTTCATCATAAGAGATGGTGAGCGCGGAGAGAGTAGATCTTCCAGAACCGCGCGGGGAGTTAGTCGTGAAACGTGAATCGTGAAACGTGAATCTAATTACTGGTTACAAGTTTCAAGTTTCAAGTTGCGAGTTAAAATGGAATGTCTTCGAGTCTGATTTCTTGATCCGAGATCCCACGGTCGAGCGCTTGCGCGGCAGGAGCGGAGGCTTCGGATGATGGTGCTGGCATGGATGGTGCTGGCATGGATGGTGCCGATGATGGCGACATCGATGGAGCAGTTGGAGCATTGAAGTCCTTTTTGTCCAACATGATCATGTTATCAGCGACGATCTCGGTGCGATTTCGTTTCTGACCATCTGGGGCTTCCCACTCGCGCGTTTGAAGGCGTCCCTCGATATAGGCCTTGCGACCCTTCCCAAGATACTGCCCACAAATCTCTGCAAGCTTTCCCCAGGCGACAATATTGTGGAACTCGGCGCGTTGTTGCTTTTGCCCTTGAGCATCGGTCCACTGTTGATTGGTTGCAATACCAAACGAACAAACAGTTTGACCCGTGGTCGTGGTCCGGAGTTCCGGATCACGAGTCACGTTCCCGATGATCATGGCGCGATTGAGATCCATATACGATCGATCTTACACGGTTTCCGCTGGTTTGGAAGGCTCTTCAACTTTGGCGCCTTCTTCCTTTTTCTCTTCGTCCTTTACTTCGACAGCTGCTCCTTCTGCAGGGGCAGAGTCACGACGACGTGGACGATCTTCCTTATTGTTCAAATCAACTTCTGTGAATTGTACGAGTTCGTACTTCTCATCAGAACCAGCTTCTTCGGCAGAGAGGACGATTGAGCGCAACACTTCTGGCATGATGCGAAGCAATTCATCGAGCTTTGCGAGAACAGATGGATCGGCGTTAAACATCACGAGGACATAGTGTCCGTGACGCTGATCCTTGATTGGATAGGCGAAACGGAATTTCCCCAAACGTTCGGTCGACTCAAGAGTTGCACCAACCTTGGTGAGCAACCCAGCTACCTTTGTTTCAACGCCACCGAGTTCATCGTCGGTGAAAGACGTTGGGATGATATAGAGCAACTCGTAACGACGAGCAGCGGTTTGTTCCGACATATGTAAGTGACATGTCCCCTATTTGGGGCTCCACCTATGCGCAAAGGCTTCGGTAGATTGGCCAGTCACGGACAAGATTTAGTGGCCGAACCATAGCGAATATCAAAGAAATTGGCAAGGGTCTGGATAGAAAATGCCCCGCCTCTTTTCAGAGACGGGGCTTGGGTTCAGGCAGGCACAGGAGCGCCCGGCGGATCCGTCTTCCGACGGAGTCGCTCCGCAAGGAGCTCGGGTCGAACCTTTTCGACCGCAATCGCAAACTTCCTCAGGAGCACCGGCTTTGAAAGCAACGGGCTCTGAACGAAGAAGTTGTGGAGGAAAAAGAGCAAATCTCGCGCCTCGAGCTCGCTGCACGTAATCAGCTTCTCGGGACTTTCGCTGCCGTTCTTCCTGGTCGTGAAGTGCTCGAGATACTCGAACAGTTCGATCAGGATCGGCGTCTCCTTCCGGAGAGGAGGAGAGCTCGGGATACTCACCCGAGCGATGTCGATCATCGAGCGATCAATGGCGCCCGTGACTCGACGCATGCGCTCGGGGCGGGCAAACAAGCCCGTCTCATCCGACGCAAGCGGCTCCTCGAGGCGGTTGTTAGCCGAATCGAGAATCTGCTTCTTGAGATCAGCGATCTGCTGATCATAGGAGATGATGAGCTCGGCCGTTGCACGGTAGCTCTCCTCCCCTTGAAGCAACGAGGCTTCACGCTGGCGCAGCTCCTTTACCTCTTGCATGAGGAAAGTGAGGCGCTCTTGCGCTTCGTTCAGCTGAGTGCGTACACGCACGGCCGCTCGATCCGACTGCTTCGCGTCTTCGCGTGCGGTCTGGGCATCGAGGCCATGGAGCATCAGCTTGCCAGCGAGAGCGCCATCCTTGGCTGCATAGCTGTTCTCAAGCTTGAGCTTGATAGCAGCCAACTCACGCTCGTTGCCAAGCGCAAGATTCAAGCGTTCATTCTCGAACGCTTCGCGCTGTTGCCGAAGCATTTCATCGAGCATCAAACGCTTGGTTTCAGCTTCAGCGGACTTGCGTCGCGCATCAGCCTCCCACTTCGCCTTCCAATCATCCGTCGCATCCCCGTTGAAGGGATACCCGCACTGTTCACGCAGGTCGAAGCTCTGACGCTCCAACTGACTCCGAAGATCCTTTCGAATCTCATCGAGATCAAACGGGATACGAGCCAACTGTTCACGACAGGTCTCGATCGTCGCTTGGTAGAGTTTGGCAAGCACCTCATCTGAATCGTGCTGACCCGTGAGATACTCCTCAGCCTCGGCGATCTGTCGAAGGTACCAGTCGTGCATTTCCTCCTGCTCACGCAGTTGGATGATACGACGATTCCGCTCGAGCAGATGCTCGCGGCGATCTTCGAACGTTTCGAGGCGCTTGAGCGAAGGCACCGTGTCATCGCGAAGCTTCATGAGCTCCACGATGCGTTGAGCGAGGCGCTTTCGGCTCCGCTCCAACTTCACGATGCGCTTGGATTCCTCCTTCATGACGCGATCGGCATTCTTGAGCGCCTTGGATTTCTCCTCGGCGATCTCTGCCTGCATTGCACCGTACTCTTGGTACGGCTTGATCGTCATTCGACGGAAGAACGCCCCGTAGAGAAAGAGGGTGCACCCGAGCGTGATCATCACAACCATCCACCACGGAAGCGTGGAGAGACCGGTCGGATGAACCACCATCTCGAGCGCCATGTCGCGCTCATGCGTCAGCCTCGTCATCTCGAGACGAAGCTGTGCGATCTGCGCGGCCTGTGCCGGATCCGTCACCGTAACCGTGCGCGTGACGACACGCGGCGGCGGGGGCGGAGCGGGAACGACGACTGGAGCGACTACTCGCGCATCCAGCCGAGCCGTCAGCTCACTGATTTGCAGATGAAGCTCTGCATTTTCGGTGAGCAAGGCATTCGGCTCGACACCCGAACGCGGATGCCGCGTCGTACGCGGAGGCGAAAGAATCGCTCCGTGCTGCCGCGGAATCCGGTACACCGAATTCCGCAGGATCCCACGACGGCGAATGCCATCCTCCGGACAACGCGTTCCACCATAGGTGGGATCGTTGCCGAAGTACACAATGCGACCACCAGCGCTGCAGACGTAACGGACGCCTGCATTGTTATCGATGACATCGTCCTCATCGAGCTCTCGGTCTCCCGAGATCCGACGAGCGAGCTCGACGACAGCGACGAGGGTCGCACCCTCCTCGGTGCCGATGCGAACCTCGTACGAAGACGAAGGACGCACCTCGTGCACACGCTGCGCGAGCACGAAGGACGGGAACACGAAGCCGAACACCGTGGCGAACACGGTCAGAATGGAACGCGAATAGGCCATGATGGGCCTCCTCTCTCTTGCTTGTATAGGGGTGAAAGAACTACGAAACTTTTGCCCATTAAAGGCCCCATAGAATTGCCACAAATTTTTCAAAAAGTCAAGCCGTGTACCCCTTATAAATTCGAAAGGCCCTGTCTCACGACAGGGCCCATATTGGGAGGGACGGAGTACCGTCCCTCCTCTTCATCGCTGTCCTACTCCTCGCGGGATTCCGCAGAGGCAGGATCTTCTTCAGGAAGGGTGGCGATGGGTTCACGCGGCTTGAGCGCGGATCCCCCAACTCCGATATCTGTGACACGTCGCATGACGGTCGGTTCGCTAGCGATCTCGTCGAGACCGCGTTCCGCAGTCGGCGTTTCGTCCGGGTTGTCCAGCAAGCTGGACAGTTCGGCGGGAACGGGCGGCGGCGGAGGGAAAGCTCCAGGCGGCGGCGTCAGGTCATGACGGCCATCATCGCTCACAGTGCCAAGGAACGCGTCGAGGCTATTCATGACCGCGTCGAACGCGTCATGGACCTCGCGGTGGAAGTGCGTGGCTTCAGGCCCCTTGAGGACATTGAAGACCACCGTCTCCGTCACACCGTGACCGTTGTTCCTACGGCGCCGTGGCCCGTTTGTGCTTGCGAGAATGACCTCGCGAGGTGAGGAGAAGAACTCCTTCACTCGTTGCGCATCGACCACCCGGCGACGCACTTCCGGATCGTACCGGAGAATGCTGCCATAGACACCGCGCCAGAGCGCATACAGAGGAGCGCGAACCTTGTCCGCGACTTCCTTCAGCATGGTGGCGCGATCATCAGTGATCGCAATGGCGAGCGCCTGGTTTTGCGCGACCAGCTCACTCTTCGACTCATTCGCACAGACCAAGTCCGCGCTCAGAGTCCCGATGCGTTGGAATGCGTCGGCGACCATCTGAGGAGTCTTGCCAGTGAGCGTAACGACCCACGCATCCACGAAGCGTCGGGCATCTTCGAGCTGCTTTCGCAAGTCGCTCACAAGATCTTCCGCGTTCGCAAGCTTGCGCTTTGCGACACCCTCTAGCTCTGTCTTGAGCTGGACAGTGTTCGCCACTGGACGCAGCTCATCGAGCTGCTTCCTGAGTGAGATAGCGGCATTTTCCGCCTCCTCGACTCGCGGCTTCCACTTCTGCTCCTGCTCCAGTTTGAGCAGGTTACGTGTGGAGTCGGTCATGTCGATCATCGTGTTCGGCGCAGTCTTGCGACCGGCGTAGAACGTGACCGCCATACCGAGCGCGCACACGATGATCGTGACCCACCAGGGCCACTTCGTTTCATCGTCCGTAGCCACCTCGGTGGTGGAAACGGGATCGACGATCGGCGCAGCGACCACCACAGGAGCGACGACAGGCGTCGGCGCAACCACAGCAGCAGGCGTCACATCGATGCGAGCAAGCGCAGCAGCCGTCGCACGCGCAGCGCGTGCAAGGCCGAGCGTGCTCGGCGGATGGACGGTGTCTTCACCGGCCACACCGATCGCCTCATTCGCAGCGCGAATGGAAGCGACCGTCGGATGCAAGTCCGCTTCGAGCGTTGCTACTCGATCCGAGATGACCTCGGTCGCAGTGAGCACCCGACGCGCAGGCACCCGATAGGTCACGCCGGCCACGAGTCCGCGCGATGCGCGAACCCCTGTACCGTCGCAAACCGTGTCGTAATGTCTCGCGACATCGTCTCCGTTCACGACTGGGAACACGCCGTTACGACAAATTCCATTGCCACGGCACATCGTAGTGCCGGGGCAGTAGTAGATGATGTACGGAGCATTCCTGTCATCGAACTGCTGCGGCGTGATCTGCTGCCGCGCATCCTCGATGCCCTCGTTCGCGAAGTCCAGAACCTCCTGGTACGACGCTCCCGAGTGAGCCGTCACGCGGTAGAGCCGCGTGCCGTCTTCGGTCTGCTCGGGGCAGATCCGAAGGTGACCGCGCTCCTCGCACTCCTGGGCGGAGGCGAACGCGGGCAGGATCCACACGAGGCAAAACCCGACGAGACACAGCATCTTCCGATTCATGACGACCTCCTCATTTGGTGAAAGAGCCCCCTCAAAACCTTCGCCAAAAGCACAGCTTTCAGCGACGGCTCAGATCATCATACATTATTCGTTATGTCAAGGTTGCACCCTGACCCACTTATCCGCTAAGCTACGCCAAGAAATGAAGCATTATCTCCTATTTGGAACACATCCAGAGCTATCCTTGGCTGAGGCTAGGGCCGTTTTGGGTAAAACGGTTGAACCCTGGATGGGCTCAATGGGTATCGTCGACTCCCCTTCCTTCGACGCAAACGCCATGCAAGAGCGCCTTGCTGGGGTTGTAAAACTGGGGGAAATCATCTCGGAAATCGAAACCTTAGACGTCACAGAACTCGCCTCGCATATTGCGGATCAGATTGAAGCCAGACCCCGCGCCGCACGCGTTTTGTTCGGACTCACGCTCGCCGGTACCCCAAAAGACAAAGACCGATTCAAAAAGCTCCCCATCGAACTCAAACGAAAGATCCAAGCAAATGGCCATGGCGTGCGCTGGGTGACGGGCGACAAAGGTGACATCTCCCCTGCCGCAATCTCCAAACTCGCCCTCACCACCGAAGGGTATGATTTTGTCGTCGCCATCGACAAAAAGAAGGTTACCATCGGTCTCACCACGAACGCGCAAAACGCTGACGCTTGGAGCGATCGAGACTTCGGACGTCCATTTCGTGATGCGAAAACAGGCATGCTCCCCCCAAAACTTGCGCGCATGATGGTCAATTTAAGTGCCGTAAACACTGGGGTTTTGCTTGATCCCTTCTGCGGAGGAGGTACGGTTTTGATGGAAGCAGCCATGATGTTTCCGACTTTGAAATTGATCGGCTCCGACTTAGATTCAAAGCAAGTTTCTGGAACCACACGCAATTTTGAATGGCTAAAATCAAATAATTTTGTTGCAAAGGAAAACGAACCTATTTTGCTCACATCACCCGCACAAAAGGTTGATAGTCAGGTGGAATCAAATAGCGTGGATGTGATCGTGACTGAAGGCTATCTCGGTAAACCTCTACAAAACGAAGAAACAGAACTCGCCCTTCAAACAAACAAACGCGAGGTAGAGAAGATTTGGAACGAAGCTCTCCCAGTACTCGTGAAACTCCTTAAACCACGAGGTCGTCTCGTATGTGTTTGGCCAGCTTTTGTATCAAACCAAGGTCTTTTAAAAACAGATGCTTCTACGGCCGCTGAAAAAGCTGGTCTTATTCGCATTGCTGGACCGATTGCTTACGGACGCCCAGATCAGAGACTTGTCAGAAATCTATTCGTCTTCGAGAAATATACGTAAAATCGGTAACAATATTCCAAATAAAAGGTAGTATTATATTGACAAATAGGCCGTTTTGAGCTACGGTCGTTTGTCCGGCATTCTCGCCGAGACAGCCCTACAACCTGACCCAGCGAGAGGTGAATCATGTCCGAACCTAAGAAGTTTCCGAAACCGCCCTTAAACGTCATCCCATTTCATTCCGCCAAACCACGTCGGCGGGATGAGACCGTGTCGTATGAGACGGAACGGAAATCGTTCCCTGATAACGAAGACACCGAGCGCATGGATCGGAAGGATCTTCCCGATGGGCCTCCCACTGAAAAAGTGGTTCTCCCGAAGGAACAGCGAATCACGCGCTATTCGCCCGTCCCTGGAAAGATGTTCAATCTTTTCACGGTGCACGAGCTGAAGGCGGGTGATCTCCTTCAACAGTTGTTCAGTCCAGTCGTCGCAGCCTTCATCATCCTCCGAGGAATCGCCGAGGAACTCGTCCCAGATGTCCGCGGGACGATGAAAGTGATCCGCAGGCTCGAGCCGGGCGACATGGTGAATACTTCGCTCTTTGCAACAGGTGCTGACACACGCGGTGCCGAAACCGAAACTCGTGCCATCACCGATCTACTCGTGTACATGATTTCCGAAGACGACCTCGAAGCTCTCGATGTCTCCGAGGAAAAACGAGCGGCCACACGCAGGAAGCGAGAACGCTTCGTGCAAGCAGCACTCTCAACCGCATGCATTCGCATCCTCCAAAATCGTAATACGATCGCGGAGAAAATCGAGAATGCGGAGATCATGGCCGAAGGGGCCAACCTCATCGCCGCCGAAGATTCGGCTGCGCGGGAAGTCGCCGAGGCCGAAGTCAAAATACTTCAGCAAAAGAACGCCACGCTCGAGAAGGCAACGCTCGAGAAGCTCGATCGACTGAAGGAGATCGTGATCAAACCTCTGCGAGAAGAAATCGCTCGCATGAAGAAAGATCGCGAAGCCGACCTCCAGTCGCTCGGACTCCTGCTCGGCAATCTCGAAGATCTGTTCGAGGATCAGACCATCGACCAGAACGAAAAAAGACTTGCTCAGCTCGTTGCCATCGTGTCGGACGCGCTCCAAGAAATGAGCATATCCCCCGATGAACATCTCGCGAAACAAGGCTTCCGTGCGATGAACGCCCTTTTCAACTTCAAGATGAAGCCTCCCAAGTCCTTCAACGAGAAGTGACTCCCTCCCCCGCATCCGCCAAAGCTCACCAGAGCGTAGGCGGATTTTTTACGGATAAATCTGCGCGCCCGTTTCATCAAACACCTTAATCGCCTGAACTGGACATGCCTGCGCACCAAGAAGGATCGTATCTGCATCAGCGCCGTCTTTGTTCACGACATACGCTTTATTTTCTTCATCAAGCTGAAAAACACCTGGGGCAATCGTCACACAAGGCGCAGCACCAATACAAAGATCGCGATCAACTTCGACTTTAGAGATTTTGAGTGACATAGGATGGATAGGATTATGCGCCGAAATACTTTTCTTTGTAAAATCGGATGAGCTGCTCGACCTCTGGTAAACACGCAGGATCCCCTGTCCCGACCTTCGTGCGTTGTTGCACTTTCTCCAATGTATCAGCCCCTTCTAACACAGCTTCTTCAATGTCATGGTCTGTGATTTTTAGAACTGAATCGATGATGCGGCCTGCTTCAATTTCAATCTTCTCGTTCTGACCTGTTTTACGATAATAATCATTCACGGCACTTCGCAATGCTTTATCGCCCAGCACAGAGCAATGCACCTTTCGCGCAGGTAATCCGCCTAAACGCGCCATAATATCCTGCGGACGAAGCTTGAGCGCTTCCTCAATCGGCAAGCCCCCATTTTCCGTCACCATGACAGAAAGAATCGAAGTAGCCGCAATCGCCGAAGCGCATCCAAATGTTTTCCACTTAAAATCAATAACTCGACCATCTTGAATACGGATCCAAACCTTCATCGCATCTCCACAGGCAGGTGATCCAACCATACCCATGAACGCATCTTTATATGCAGATTCATCTTCCAAAAAATTCTTTGGATGAAAAAAATGCTCTTTAACAAGATCCGTGTAGAACCATCCTTTATCTTCTTTTTTCGCAATGACGTCTCCTTGCATATTAGGAAAAATATTTCATATCAAGATTCACCGGACTCATGAGACGTAGCCGTTCCACGATCTCTGGCATCACAGAAATAACATAATCAACATCTTGTTCAGTCGTCGAATGACCAAGTGTGAAGCGAATAGATCCATGCGCTGCCTCATACGAGTGGCCAATCGCTAAAATCACATGCGATGGATCAAGTGATGCCGATGCACACGCCGAACCCGTCGACGCCATGATGCCTTTCGCATCCAAATACAACACAGCCGCTTCGCCCTCAATATCGAGAAAAGAAATATTTACGCTATTTGGTAAACGCTCTGTGAGCGAACCGTTCAATATTGTTTTTGGGATATTCATGAGCCCTTCTGTGAGACGATCTCGCAAGACCGTAAGACGCTCGGACTCTTGAACACGATTGGTATGCGCTAATTCCAAAGCCTTCGCAAGCCCAATGATTCCAGGCACATTCTCAGTCCCCGATCGCACATTTCGTTCTTGGCCTCCTCCAATAAACATCGGCTGTACCTTTACGCCGCGTCTCACAAATAACGCGCCAATACCTTTTGGACCATACACCTTAGAGCCATTCAGTGTGAGCAAATCCACGTGTAGTTTTTCAACATCCATTTCAAGATATCCAGTCGCCTGACAAGCATCTGTGTGAAAATAGGGATGAACCGTTCCATGCTCTTTACGGTATTTCAAAAGCTCACGTCCAATCTCCGCTAACGGTTGAATGGTACCTATTTCATTATTCGCCATCATGATCGAAATCAACACGGTATTTGATTTCACCGCCGCCATCACTTCGGTGACATCTACTTTCCCTGCGCGATCAACTGGAACGATTGTTAATTCAATTTCATTTTTTCGCTGCATGTGAATCAATGGCTCAAGCACCGCGTGATGCTCAATCGCGCTCGTAATCACGTGCGGCATATTTCCGACATATCGCGGCACACCCATCACAGCCAAATTATCTGACTCCGTTCCGCCAGACGTAAAAATGATTTCATCTTCATGCGCGTTTAAGAACGTCGCGATACTCTGACGCGCCATTGTCACGTCATCCTTCGCCTGCTTCCCAAGCGAATGAAACGAAGATGGATTTCCAAAAACATCCGAAAAATACGGCTGCATCACCTCTAGGACCATCGGATCAAGTGGCGTCGCCGCTGCATGATCTAAGTAAATCGTTCGGTTCATAGCTGAATATCACTTAAACGAGTCGTTTCAAGGGTTTCTAAGATGTTTTTCTGTAAAAATCCCCACAATTTCTTGCTTTGGCACTTTCCTGATACCGGGCAACCACCATCCATGCATGAAACCATGGCAACCGGGCCCTCAAGCGCTTCGACAATTTCCTTCGCGGTGATGTCTTTCGCTGACCTTGCGAGACAATACCCACCTTTTGGTCCCTGACGTCCCTGAACGAGGTTTGAGGCCTTAAGCAGCCCAGCGATCTCCTCCAAATACCCAAGAGGCATCTGCATTTCCTCTGCCGCGTCTTTCACACTCAAAAATGACCCTTCAGCTAGTTTTGCAAGCTGAGTCATAAATATCAGGCCAAAGTGATTCCGTTCGGAGACGCGAAAGAGTGAATTCATAATTCCCAGCTTGTGGCTGGGAATTTAGACTTAATGCGTTTTTCCGTCAACTCTCACCCTTCGAGCAATGCGCAATGAGTTTCCAAGTACCGACACACTGGAAAGCGCCATCGCTCCCCCGGCAAGTACAGGATGCACATATCCGAAGGCGGCGAGCGGTAATCCGATCAAGTTATAGATAAAGGCCCAAAACAAGTTCTGACGAATAGCAGAGAATGTCACACGACTTAAACGAATCGCTTCCGCGACCTTTGTAGGAGATCCACCCAAAATCACAAGCTGACCAGATGCGGCCGCAATTTCCGTCCCCGTACCAAGCGCGATCCCAAGATCAGCACGAACAAGAGCCGGCGCATCATTAATTCCATCGCCAACAAATGCCACGCGCCTTCCTTCTTTTTGAAGAGCCTCAATCAAATCCGCCTTCGCCTCAGGGCGAACATCTGCATGAAGACGCTGAATGCCAAGCGCATCACCCACCGCTCGAACCGTCGACTCATGATCACCAGATACCATCGCAATCTCAAGTCCCATGGCGCGCAATGACTGAATCGCTTTTGCCGCCTCTGGTTTCACACGGTCTTGAATGGCAAGCGCGCCAACTAATTCAGTTCCGCGGGAAACAAACACAACCGTCTTCGCTTCGCGACGCCACATCACGATATGACGAGATAAGCCTTCTGGAATTCCCGTTCCTACAAAAGCTTCATTTCCCAAACGGCATTCAATTCCAGCAATCATTCCCTTCACGCCTTGGCCGGCGACTGTCTCAAATCCCTCAACTGTCACCGGCCCAATCCCTTTTTCGGTTGCAGAAGAAAGAATCGCAGAAGCGAGCGGATGCGAAGAAGAGGTTTCAAGCCCTGCCGCGAGAGCCAACACATCTGATTCATGACCAGTTTGATTTGCCAAAATATCCGTCACAACCGGATGACCTTCCGTGAGGGTTCCCGTCTTATCAAACAGTACGGTCGTGATGTTATGACTCGCTTCAAGTGCTGCTCCATCTTTAATCAAAATCCCACGTCGTGCGCCTTCACCCGTTCCAACCAAAATCGCCGCAGGTGTGGCGAGACCTAACGCACAAGGACACGCAAGAATAAGCACAGCAACCGCATATTCGATCGCATGCGCGGCGTCATGGGTTGTGAGAAGCCATGCAGCAAGCGTAACGCTCGCCATTAAAAAGACTGTCGGGACAAAGATCGCCGATACTTTATCCGCTATGCGTTCAATCGGTGATTTTTGTGAAAGCGTGTGTTCAACTGCCGAGATAATGCCATCCAAAACACTTTGACCAGATTCTTTCGTCACACGAAACGTAAATCCACCCATTCCATTTACCGTCCCAGAAAATACTTCATCGCCGACTCGCTTTTCCACGGGTACGCTCTCCCCGGTTAACATCGATTCATCCACGGAAGAAGCACCCAAGACGACTTCTCCATCTGCAGGAACACGCTCACCGCTTTTCACAGCCACACGCTCTCCGATTTTATAAGAAACTCCAGCTACACGAAGCGCCATAAGCTGCTGAACAGCCGAACCAGTCTGACTGCGCTCGCGATTTTCCAACCACTTCCCAAATAGCAAGAAGAAAATAATAAACGCAGGCACTTCAAAATACGTAAGTCCTCCAATAAACATGGCGTAGGTACTCCAAAGCAAAGCAGAGCCAGTTCCAACACTCACAAGCGTGTCCATGTTGGCACGACCGCGTGACAATTCACGCCATGTCCCTCGATGGAAAGGTAACCCAAGTTTCACAACCACATACCAAGCCGCCACAACCACAAGTGGTAGAGGAACTGGAAATCCAAACATCGCCAACAATCCCGGCAAAGTCAGGAGACCAGCGATCGTAACCGCGAAACCAGTAATCGGAGTCACGTGGCGTGTGTGATCAACATGTTCCTCCCCGTCTTCTGGCATCACCATATCTTCTACGCCATATCCAGACGCATGAACGGCATGTTTCAAATGATGCGGTTTCACTTTTGTCTCATCATATTCAATCGTCGCTTTTGTGGTCGCCGGATTCACGGATGCGCTCACGACACCATCCACTTTCTGCAACGCACTTTGAACCGTGACTGCGCAGGACGCGCAATCCATTCCCGTGATAGCTAAAGCAATTTTTTTCATAGTTTCTCGCGTACAAGGCTGTTTTTCATTCTCGAGATCTGCTCGATTAACAATGTATTACCGGCAAGAATGGTGATGAAAATCAAAATAAGCATTTTTCCACCAAGAAATATTCCTCCGATAATTGCCACGATAGAAGCGCCGAGCGTCGTCACAATATTATCCATCGCCACACCCACGATCGCGTCTCCAATACGTCCTTTTGGATGAACGGAATACACGTGCACGACCATCATCTCCCCGAAGCATCCAATCAGCCCCGCAAGAATACCCGTGATCACAAAAGGGATATGTGTCAGAACTGAAAACGTCTCCATAGTACGCACCATACTTTCCGCCGCAAATAGAATGGCGATTCCAGACAAAATCAAATCAAGCCAAATGCGCCAAGTCTTTTGCGAATGATACATCTGTTCTTCGTCGTGAATTTCTGGATCTGGAGATTCCACACGCTCACCTTTACGAAAGAAAAATAAAGTCCCTACGCACAAAAGAAAAAGAACAATCCCAACTGGAACCGTAAGTTGATACAAATCTCCCTCATCAGCCATCAACGGAATAGTCACCTGCCCAAACGCGACCATTGCAATCGCTACAAATGCTGTAAGCATCGTAAGAACGGTCAAGACTCTCATCGCACTATCCATCTCTCGGGTTGATGGAAGCGTGGCGTGCGCGGAAAACGGTTGCACTCGACCAGACCCTTTCCAATACGGAAACATGAGCACAACTTTATCTTTTGCATTTGCTAAATTTTGGCGATACACGCACCACACCGCATGAAAAATATTGTAGATATTTGAACCAAATGTCGTGGACGCGGCAATGATCGCAAGATTGATCGCGCGCACAGGATCAAGACCACGCACTTGAAGCGAAAGAAATGCGGCAGCCACACCAATCACCATGTCTGGAAATGCCGTTCCGATCGCCTGCAAAAATCCTCCTGCAAGACCCGTTCGGCCTTTTAACACATCCGTCGTCTCTTCGATCACACGCGCGGTCCCACGAAACACAAATCCGATTCCAACCACGAACACAATCGCAATTGCAATTGCCTGCTGCCACCAAATCTCGGTATTCGCGAGAAACAAGTCGATCACGAGAAAGCGCAACATCAGCGCAACCGCGACATACATGAGAATACGAACAAATTGTTGAAGTGATTTCACAGACATAGATAGTACCATGCCACGTGAGCCGCAAAGCAAAAAGCCGCAGCTTTTGCTGCGGCTTTTACGTGGCGGAGAGGGTGAGATTCGAACTCACGGTAACCTTGCGGCTACACTGGATTTCGAGTCCAGCGCATTCGACCACTCTGCCACCTCTCCAACGCGGCCAAATACTAGCCTCGAAATGGCCCTTGGTCAAGATATGAAAGGAATCTGAAAGCGCATGCGTACCAATAAATGCAGCTGCTTATTCTCACACATTATTTTCTATTCTCTATGGATATCAAGAAACATATAAAGCCGTATCTCATCGGAACGGCGCTCACGACCGCTATCATTTTGCCGTTTGCCGCATTCGCACAAACACCAACCGCAGCACAGCTCGCCCAACATCCGATGTTTAACAGACAAAATTTTCAAAACGGTATTAACGATAAAAATATAGAATCCTTCAAAGGGCGTGGCGGCCGCATGATGGGCCAAGGAATGCATCGTCAAGGAACCCACGGAACCGTATCAGCCATAAACGGAACAACGCTCACCGTCGCAGGTCTACAAAATGAAATCTACACGGTAGACGCTTCCGCGGTTGATATCTCAACCATCAAGATCGGCGATAAAGTTGGCGTACAAGGGCAGATAAACACTGCCACCATCAAGGCTTCTTTGGTTCATCTAATGCCGGCTGTAACGACAACCAAATAAGAATCCAAAACACGATTGCTAAATCATTCTTAAAATACGGCACATCTACCAATCCATGAATCAGGATGGCAACCAAAATGGCATACATCCCGTAGGGGCGCATGGTTATGCGCCCCATACAAATCCATGTCCACAGAATCCATCCGAATACGATTAACCCAAGCAATCCCATCTCGCTCCAGAAATTCAAAACAATGTTGTGCGGATACTGGAAGATCTCAATAAAGGCATGACCATGATACGGCGCTACCACGGTTGGATATCCTCCAAGCCCTGCGCCCGTTAAAGGCCGATCCCGAAGCATCTGAAGTGATTCATCCCACATCCACACTCGCACACGTCCTGACCAATCCTGAAACGTTATGAGCTTCACAAATGGGTCACGGACCTGCGGGACGATCCCAATAACCATCACGGCAACCACGGCGGACGCAATCAACCATTTTCGTAGGGGCGCAGCATGCTGCGCCCCTACGAAAGCCGTCACCCAACACGCAATTAACAATGCGCCGACTCCCCCATCGCTTCGAGCAAGGAGAGCGGCGAGAAAAGCAACCATGGTCACGACCCAATATTTCCTCGCAAAGGCAAAAGCGCCGATTGGAACCACGAGAAGCGCGAGCGCATTCGGAAATGGAAATGGACCTGTCGCTCGACGACCTGCCGAAATCGCAACATCCCATGGATGCGGAATGCCGAGGCCTGTCACAAACTGGAATCCAGCCCAAAGCGTAACCCATCCGACTAAACCGTAAATTGCGTATTCAAAAAATCTTCGTTCACGTTCACCAACGAGAAGAATGGGCAACATCATGAACACGAACAATGGCTCGAGCACATACGCTCGCCAAAGTCCGAGTGCTCCCATGATCGACGGCGCCCATGCGCAAGCAAGCAAACTCACAATCAACCACGCGACGATCGGCATCTGCCACTTTGCGAGCTGCTTCCAACCATCACGCCAACCACTCAATCCAAAACCGATCGTGAACGTGAGTAACAAAACTCCTAAATAGGCTTCTAATGCAGTTGAAGGGAGTGGTCCAACGGAAAATCGCAAAAGATATGCAGGCAAGAAAAGCGGCAATACAACCATCAGCCATTTGGCTATTCCTCTTGCCTTCGATACCCTGCTCATAGAACAAGCCTACCTATGACTACTGAACAGCTCAAGGCCATGTGTTATACGCCGTCCGGAGACGTACGGCCGAAACCCGATGTCCGTGCCGAAATGATCAATACGCTCATCCTCGATGAGATGATGGATATCGACGAAGCAGAAACGCTTATCGATAAATCCCTTCGCGACTTCAACCTCTGGGGCGAACCTCGCCTCGAAGACTTGATCCGAGAATGGGAAGAGGACGAGAAAGCAAATCCCACCCCGTAAGGGCGCATGGTTATGCGCCCCCGAAACATAAAACCGCCCGAAGGCGGTTTTATGTTTCACCGGCAAGCATGGAGCCGGCGAAATCTCTCCTCCGCTCGCTCGCGTGACAAACGTGTTGCCATGTTTCTCACGCGAGCCAACGGACGATTCGACGCACAAGTCTTATCATGCCCGTAGAATGAGTCAAATGGTCGCGGTGGATAAGTGGATTTTCAACGGACACGAAAGATATAGGCAGATTCATCTGAGTAGCCTTCCTCAAAGCGAGAATCCGTACGGATCACGCCTTCAAGTTTCGCACTCGCTCGTCGATCAAGGAACACAAATGAGGCACCGGCGAGATCGCGAATCACATGATAGGCCGTAGAAGTTGCATCACCTTGTGTGAGCTTGAGATACCCATCTGATAATTCAGGATTTTGCTTGTACAAAAACGTTGGATCCAATCCGCTCACGAAATGTACTCGATCAATTCCATAGAATAATTCTGGGAATACATCCCAGTTTGATTCATAGATGCGATCACCAGATTGTGCCTGCGAATCAAGCCATGAAAGTGCTGCATTGAAACGACCGAACACAAGACCAGAATCGTGAATTGCATGCCAAGCGTTTACATCCATACGAACGGTGAATGCGAGAAGTGCCACGATGAGTACAGGGGTCGCTAATTTGGGGAGCAGCTCACGAACCCGTTGTACGAATACATTCCAATCAACCAAATCCGCAAGCGCGGCGATAGCAAGAACAAGGAGCGGTAATACGTATTCTAAAAAACGAATACTTTTCAACAACAATGCAAACGGTCCAGAGGCTGCCACGAGTAAAGCCGTTCCAAGTACCGCCTGTTTCCGATCCAACGGCTCGCGTCTTGCAACAAGCAGACCAAAGCCAACAACCGTTAGAGCGATCATGGGAAGCGCGAGCATCTGAATCAAGTCATCGATCTGCGGCGGGTACCATTCATTCCCCATAATGACATGACCATACGGAGTTGCGACTCCAACCTGAATAACCTGCGTCCACAAAAATGAAAGTTCCGCAGATGCATTCGGATGCAACAGAAGCCCAACGCCAATTCCAAACATGGTCGCCAACAAAGGAAGCGCATCTCGAAAAGAACGGCGCGTGAATCGCTCATCAAACGCCATGTGTTCAGTTACCCATTTTCCAAACAAGAACAAAACCTGACATCCAATCAGCAAAACCCAACCACCATGCATGAGTGAATAGATCACCCCAATGCCAAACGCGAGCCATGGTTTTCGACGAATCAAACACATCATACCAAGCGCAAAACAAACGAGTGCAAGCGGCGTTGCTTTTGCCCACGTGAGACGAAACAAGACATGCGGTAGGACTAGCAATAACGCCGTCCAGATCCATGGAGCCGGTGCCCGAAGCGCACGTAGAACGAGATAGAAAACCGTCACGAATAATGCAGAAAAGAATACCGCAGCTATTTGTGTTCCCCAAAGTCCACCGAACAATTTTACAAATGGAATAAGTGCTACATGATACAAAAAATGCTGATCCGCAAAGTGTTGACCTAAGGTCGTAAGATTCAGCCACGGGAATGACTGAATCGGTCCACGCTCTGCGACAAGCAATGCCATCTTCGCATGATAGAAACCGTCTGGATCACTGAACTTTCCCCAAGACTGAAACAGAGCTAACCACAATCCTGATACAACAAAGACAAGGAACGGTTTCAATCGTGACGAAATAATCATGACGAGATTATACGCGATGCGCTGGAAATAAAACGACCCCCGGCGCAGTTGCGCAGCAGGGGTCGGTGAGTTGGCTATTGATCTTTCGATCAACCGCCGTGGGCTTCGGTCACGCTCGGGGAGCGTGGCGGACGCGGAGCCGAGGCACGAGGTGCGGAAGGCGTCGACGCGTGGGTGGTGGCCCGTGCTTCACCGGGGAGCGGACTCTCTTGGACCATGTGGAATGCACACAGTCCGAGCGTCAGCAGACCGATGAAAAGGCCGATGTAGAGCAGAGGGTAACTCACCTGCTTGTGAGGAATGTACTTGTAGGCCAGCACACCCAGGGCAACGGCTCCACCACCCACCACCAGGAGTGGCAGATAGTCGGTGTGCGCAAGCATGGTCCACATGCTTCCGAGAGCGCGCAGGTCGCTCCAGATCGACGTCATCATGAGACGACGCGTCAGCGCCAACGGGGCGAAGACGACGAACGTGATCACGATGGCGTTGTAGATCTTCTCCGCGGGGAGTCCCGTGAGAGCCTTGAGCAGCTTGTGCACACCGAGAAGAACGACGGCGTACATGGTGATCCCGAAGATACACCACATATTGTGTTCCGGAATCACACAGGCCAGCCAGCCCGCCATGACGCCGAATAGATACTCATGGCCAGTGGAGATCTTGTCCCCCACCTCCTTGCGCGGAAAGCCGAGGCCCTCCGGCACGTACTCGTCGACGTTGTCGTCGTCGACGAAGGGCAGGGCGATCAGGATCGGCCGCAGGATGGCACGCACGACGGTCGTTGCGATGCCAGCGCCTGCAACGATGATCCATCCGACCACACGAGCCATGACGACGTACTGAGCCGCCGTCGCCATGAGCGCGAGGACTGCGACCAGCATGAACACCATGCTGATGCGCGGGTCATGACCGTGAGAGAACGGCATCTCTCGCAGCAGAACCGCGATTCCGCCGAGCTGGAGCGCGACCACGGTCTGGCCGACGAGAATCGCCAGCACCGTCGAAGGCGCGAGACCCGCAACGCCGAAGATGCTGTTGAACTGTGCTTGGTCATGAAGACCAGCCGCCGGCACAAGGTTGACATCGAAATCACGCACCTTGTGAATCCGATAGCGTTGAACCGCCATGAGAACCAGTGCGGCGATCCCGAACGCGGAGAAGAAGCACAGCCCCTCCATCGAGATCGGAACGCTCATCCTCGCGAGAGCGTAGCACTGCCCAACGAAGAGCAGCGCCGAGAACGAAAGCGCCACGGTCAGCCACGGTCGGAGGACCTTGGCGACCAGGGTGCGGTCGTAGCAATCGCGGATAAACTCCGCGGTGTTGAGACCTGCGATCCGGATTCGATTCCAGACCGAGACGAGGTGCGGGCGCGCAAGCGCCATCACGGCCGTCACGAGGATGCCGATGGCACCACCAATGTCGGAGACCGTCTCTTCGAACGTCTTCTTCGGCTTCTTGTCTGCCATGTTCTCTCTCCTACGAAAAATTTTGCCGCGCTTTCGGGTGACCCCAGGGCGCGCGGCTTAACCCTTCTCTATCAGCGAAAACCCTTGCGAATTTCGCGCTCGGCAAGCAGGTTCGCGTTGACGACGTCGAGCTCGGCTCCGAGATTCGACGGCTGGTGGCTGCCTCCGATGAGGCTGCTCAGACGATCCGAAGCGGAATCCATGATGGATCGAAACCCACCCTTCATTCCGCCTGCGTTCAGCGCGTGCTGCACGGCCTGCTTGAGCATGTCGCTGCACAGCGGCTCATCCGCATTGTGAAGAATCGCCGTCACTTCCTCCTTCGAGAGAGTGACGTGCTTCACGCGCGCGAGGAACGCATCCTTCTCGGACTGCGTTCCGAAGCCGATGGTGACGAGACCGACCATCTTCCAGAACTTCGTCTGGAGTGCGGCGTCGAGCTCACCGACCACCTGGAGAAGCGTCTTCTCCGGCGGCTTGGGCGGCGGCGCCTCCTTGGCTGCGGGCTTCGCATCCTTGGACGCCTTCTTGTCGTCAGCCTTCTTCTTGTCGTCCGCCATCTCTTCCTCCTCATCTTCGTCGGTTAGATTTTTGCTTCGCTCAGCGAGCGTCTCGAAGAAGTCCATGATGACTGCCTCCGCGACCTCCTGCCCCGCATCACCAAGCCCAAACATCGCGGATGCGGTGCGGGCCACGAGACGCTGGAGCCGATTATTACCCAGCAGCGCCGGGTTGATCTGGGAGGAGAGATACTCGACGACTCCGTCGGGCATCGCATCCACTCCGAAGCTTGTGACCAAACCAGCAAAGATCGCGCCACTCTCTTCCGAGAGCGAACGACGAACCGCCGCAAGCCACCTCCCGATTCGGTTTCCTCCATTGTTTCTCGCCATCGAAATCCTCCCCACCTTGCGGTGGTTTTTCTGCCCATAATTTCAGGGCCGTAATCTTCTATTGTCCAATGAGCAATATGCCATTCCGAATGGACTCGGAGATCACTCCTGAACCCTTATGGTTCTCAGAATGAACAACGAAATATAACATAAAATTAGCCTTTTGTCAAACAAAGTAAACAGAGAGCAGAGTGCAAAGAACAGCTATACTTAGCGGGTTTTTATCTTCCCTAACCTTAGCCAAAAACTGCTCTCTGTTCTTTGCTTTCTGCTCTTTATATATATCTTGACTTTTCTCTTATATTATGCTATATTGATACGTTCGAGCAGGAATCCGCACGGTGCGGAATGACGCTCGATAAGGGGTTCACATGAAGCACATCGACAACCTGGTTCTCATCTTCGTTCTCATCTTCGTCACCATCGTCTCCGGGTGCGGCGCGAGCGTCTGGAGTGGCCCGCGCGGCCACGGGACCTCGATCGCCGGCATCTCGGACGTCTCATCGACGGCCGAGTACCACGACTGCATCTCGGACCGCGAGAGGCAGCGGACGACTCTGCTGCGTCAGGCGGGCGTCCTCCCAACGGAAGCGCCAACGACGACCACCATCACGGTCGGGTACCGCGATGCAGTCCAGCTCATCTGCGAGCAGGACGACCGTCGCGAGCCAGAACCGCGGCACATCTCGAGGGAGGATTGTTCCTCTCTGCTCGCGTCGATCGACAGCGAGGCATCCGGAGAAGTCGCGACCACGGTCACACCTCCACCCACGCCGTCGGTGACGGATCCGACCATCATGAGAATCCTCATGATGAACCCGGCACTGCGCCAAGACGACGTTGCGTTCTGCATGAACGCCTCCAGCAGCTACGGCGCGCCGAGCGCTGGTGGATACGGCTCCATGTACGGCAGCGGTATGTCGTCGGGGTGTATCCCTGGCATCGCCGGCTGCGGCATCACGCCTTACGGCGCGTACTGATCCAAGCGATCGAAACCAAAAAATTTTCTAGGAGGTTCCAGATGAAGAATTTTCTGTTCGCGCTCACGCTCGTGGTCCTCGTCATCAGCTCGGGCTGCACCATGGGCGTCGCGCCCTACCGCGGGATCGCCTACGGCGGTGCAACCTACAGTGGCGGCTATGGCTCCTCGGGCGGGTTCGGCTACGGCCCAATGCCCATCCGCGCCCGCGCCTACCGCGTGTATGCGGCGATGGATCAGGGCCTCTCGGCCACGGTCCGCGTCCAGGTCGCCACGAGCGAGGGCCCGATGGTTCTCGGCGGCGGCCCCATCACGGTCGGCTCGATGCCGGGCATGTACGGGGAGGTCAACCTCCCGCTTCCGCCGTCGATCCCGTTCGGAACCACCGTCATGATCGACGGGCAGTGTTCCAACGGACACATGATCAACTTCGGAGGACCGATGTCCGATCTCGGCGCGGCGATCCACTGCCCCTTCTAAACAACGTCCAACTCATGACGTAAAACCGAGTCTCTGCACACCCCATTCTGTAAAAAGAGTGGGGTGTTTAGGTTCAAAAAAATATTTGAAATACAAAAATCCGCCTTGCGGCGGAATTTTGATTCGCTGCGCAGCGAATTACGTCCCTGTCGTGACAGCCACGAGCTGGGTCAATACGAAACTGGACAAAGCATAGGAAGCCATGATGATCACAAGACCAATGGTGGCATTGCGAAGCATGGTTTTTGCTTCTCCTACTCCCTTTTCATCGCCACCTGACGTCATCCACTTAAATCCACCGTAGATGAAGTAAAACAAGAGGACGATTCCGAGGAATCCGAGCACGACGTTGATGATGCGACCGACGATTGTGTAAAGGTCTGTCGTACCGCCACTGATACCAGCAGCGTTTCCAACGTTGTTAACGGCATTCACTCCGCGCTGGAATGGGTTACCGGTAACCTGTGCCGATGCAATAACAGGAAGTGCGGCGAGCGTCGCTGCCGTGCCTGCGTAGATGGCATTTTTGAGTGAGTTTTTCATAGCGATCCGGAAAGAGTGAAAACGTACCAATTATATCGTACGAACATTACGGGGCTGGAGCTGGTGCTGGAGCCGTAGCTGCCGCTTCTGATGCTGGAGCCGTCACTGCCGCTAAATTACTTAGGACAAATGACGTCAACGCATAAGCCATGCCGATAATGAAATAACCGACAACGGCCTGCAAAAGAATATCCTTGGCTTTTTTTACATTCTTCTCATCTCCTCCAGCAGTCATCCAAAGGAATCCCGCATAGAGAAACAAACACAAGAGAACAATACCAAGGAAACCAATCACCACATTGATGACACGACCAACCACATCAGCGATACAGCCAGCGCTCGAACACCCGCCTGTGAGGCCGGAACCAGCGGCTGCGGCCTCAAGGCCGGTACTATTCGAGCTAAGCCCTGCAAACGCAACCAACGGCACCGCCAACAAAGTGGCGGTGAAGCAGGTCGCGATAATTCGAGATCGAATACGTGAGGACATAACTAGTTTGTTACCTAAAGCTATACCGTCTCTGTGGTTGCCGTCAGCAAAGAGCTGACAACGAAAGTCGTGATGGCCCAAGCTGAGAGAATGATAGCGAGACCGATAATACCGGCGACGATCATGTTCTTTGCTTCCGAGGTCTTCTCCTCGTTACCACCAGACACCATATACTTGAATCCACCGATCAACACGATTACCACTGCAATGATGCCGAGGAAACCGAGTGCTACGTTGATGATGCGAGCGGCCGTTGTGCGGACGTCTCCACCACCGAGCGAGATACCACCTGCTCCACCGATCTGGTTAAGACCGAGGTCAGGTCCGCCGGATGCTCCAGCGCCTCCTACTGGGGTTGCAGCGAAGGTGACCATTGGTAAAAATGCTACGGAAGCAATAGCTGCCGTTGCCGCTAAACCAACGAGTTGTTTAATGCGTACGTTCATGCGCATGTCACCTCCTTTCTCATGTGGGATATGTCGTCCACAAAGGCAGACGATGTGAACAGGATAGCACACGCAGGGGGAAGGTAGAAGTTAGAAGATAGAAGTTAGAATTTAGGGAAATCCCTGGTGCTTGAGATGAGCGCATTAAGCAAACGATGCACGTTTAAAAGCTGGGATTCCAAGTCTTCGTAATCACGCACAGATAAAAATTCCAAATCTTTTGCCAATGTGTACTGGCTCTGAAGCTCAGTCAGAGAACCTGCAGAAATTGTATAAAAGTGCGCCTTATCTTTTGAAGATCTGCGTGAAAATCCTTCCGCGATATTCGAAGTCAACGAAACAGCCGCGCGTTTCATCTGGTCAGTCAAACCAAATAGCTCTTCTTTTGGAAAAGATCTCGTTACTCGATAAATCTGTAACGCAAAACGATGTGCCTCTTTCCAGGTTGTAAGGTCTCGAAACGATCTAATCTTCTCGTTCTGCATTCGCCGTTTTTTCATTTCCTAACTTCTAACTTCTATCTTCTAACTTCTCCCTTTATTTACGCTCCCCGCACCTGACCAGCAAATTCAAACAAGATGTTGATAATTGCGTAAGAAAGCGAGATCACTACAATTCCCATCAACGCATTTTTCAATGTTAATTTTGCACTCATAACTTTCTTTTCATCTCCCGCCGCGATCATCCAAAGCGTTCCACCATAAATAAACATCGCAAGAAACAATGCACCAACAAATCCAAGTGCGGTGCGAATAATACGATTAATAATCGTCGTGATATTTGTCGTGCCAAGTGGATTTACATAGCTAAACGACGCAGGCGTACGCATAACCGGAGCGACGGCGGCTCCCGAATCAGGTGCAGGAGTATCTGCAATAGCTGTTTCACCCGAACAAGCATTCCCACTCGTACCGTTGTATCCAGTCATACCACCACGCGCCGCTGCAGAGCACAAAGTTACGCAAGCACTGCAGCTAGCAACCGCACTAGTACTGCCGTCGGCACAAATACATTCGACAGCCACAGCCGGAGCGGCACCCGCGACAGCCGTTTCACCCGAACAAGCATTCCCACTCGTACCGTTGTATCCAGTCATACCGCCAACGGTTGAACACAAAGTCACACAAGCACTACAACTAGCGGTATCACGGGTACTACCGGTACAGTCACATCTGGTTGCAAGGGCCGGAGATGCAATAAACAAAAAGCTGAAGGCGACGAAAAGTAACCCTATCTGAATGTAGCGAGAAGCGTGTCGAGTGAAGCGTGTCATATTCATATCAAGCTCCCGTAAAAAAACTAAAAAATACTCCGATCAGACTATAAGAGAAGAAAATCAATAACAATCCCATCATGGAATTTTTAATGATATTTTTTGCCCCCTCCACACGCTTTGAATCGCCAGCAGCCGTCATCCAAGTGACACCACCATAAATAAACATGAGCAGGGCGATCGCACCGATAAGACCTAGTACTCCACGGATTCCACGACCAATAAACGCAGGGATATCCGTATCGGCACCAAGTGGATTATACAAATGAATTGGCGCAGCAGCGACCGTCTCAGCGGTCCCTGGAGTCGTCGGTGCGGAAGTCGGAGTTGACGCTGCATCCGTCGTACAGCTCCCCTGTCCCGGAGCACATCCGCTCCCTCCAGAAACAGCGCAAATCGCATCTTTACGATACGTTACGTCATGATTCACCGCAGTTGAAGGAACGGGATACGTTAAGCAATAGTTATTACACTCATCATCTGTGAGCGCAGCAGATTCCGCACGACTTGGAAAAATCTGGTTTGTACGATGGTTCGTACAAATGGCGGTTGCGGTCTCACGACACCAACAATAACTTCCCGTACCAGCCAAAGCCACGTTTGGAAAAATAAAATACGTCGATGAAAGTAATATCGCCGCAAAAAAACCAAAAAGTCGTTTCATATTATGGGGTAGGCGTCACTTCTGGACAGCAGCGTCGTGAATCATCTCCAGCACACAAATCCGCAACGCATCCACGACGCGTCATCTCAGCTTGCTGTGCAGCAGCGTCAGTTGCAGTAAGGTTCTGGCAACTAAACGCAGGTCGGCCACCAGCGGCTGGGTGTTCTGTTGCACATCTATCTGCTCGACCACCTGTATCTGAACGGAATGTATCGTAGACAGTCGTCACAAGAGCGCCGGCTCCGAATACGAGAACCATACCGATGAGTGCATTTTTGATCATGTCTTTTGCCTTTCCAACATTCTTTCCCTCTCCGGCCGTAATATAGAGCACTCCCCCATATACAAACGTCGCAAGAAGAATTGCCCCTGAAATCCCAAACAAGAAATTCGCAAAATTCACTCCCGTTTGAACAATATCATCAAGCCCACAATCGCCAGTCGCTACGCACCCAGGAAGTGCTAAGCGAAAAAAAGAACCACCAGCGGCCGTTCCACCTGCTGTTCCACCCGTTGATCCAACAACACCTCCAATCCCAGACTTACAACACATCACATCTGATGAACCTGGGCACAAGCCGCTCACACAATTCTGTGATCGAGCCGTCGCATCTACTGCACTCGTAAGACGCTGGCAACTAAAGCTTTCAAATGGAGAACCCGAAGTGCGTGAAGCGTTCCGAGCCGTTGTCGAAGCCGTGGTAGATAAGGTTGAATAATCACCACAGGTTGGCGCTGCCAAAGCCGGCAAAGCCGCAAGCGTGGCTCCTGATATCAAAGCTAACGTGACAAGCAAGCGTCGCATATTATTCCGAAGTGTAGCACGAACGTTTTAATAGGTCTGACTGATCTGGCTCGCGGCAAAACTGACCGCATGTTGCGTATCTCGAACTCCTGTCACCAAATCATTAATCATTTGTTCTAATGTGCTTTCCATCGTCTTCGGATCACGCCCCTGATACCAGCTCGTGGCCGTTAAAACCTGAGAAGCAAAGACTCCAACACGTTCGCTTTCAAGTTGCGCTGTTAAGAGAGACTTTCGTGCAGCAGGACGCTGTGCAATCGTGAGAATCTTTGTGGCTGCATCCGCAGTTGAAAGAGTATTCAAGAAACGCCAATCTAGATCTTGTGACTTTGATTTCTTTGAAACAACCCAATACCAGTAATTCGCAACATTCTTAATCGGATTTCCCTCAATCTGAGGAAGTTTACTTAACCCAAGGTTAATTTTAGGCGCACGCGCTTTAATATCTGCATATTGATACGCATACCCAAAGAAGAATGCGACTTTCCCTTGTACGAATGCATCCATTGAATTCGGCTGACTCGCATTCCACGTGTACGTATCCTTCGTTGGGTCTGAAAACGAAGTATAAAACTCAAGCGCTTGATACGCAGGCGGAATTTCTTTAATCCCTTGCAGCGCCAACGGAATTCTGTTGAACGTCACACCATTCTCATTCCCCATGTCTGTTCCATTTTGCATCATGAGGGCCGTCAAAACGTCCGTGCCGCGCTCTACATTAAATGCAGTACCGATTCCAGCGGCAGATTGTAATAACTTGCCTTCTTTGTCGAGCTTTGTGAGTTTTTTCACGTCCTCTGCAAATTGCGTCCAATTCTCTGGAGGCGTTGGGATGCCGGCTGTGTTTAAAAAGTCCTTATTGTAGTAGAGCGCGAGCGTATCAATACCAACAGGCACGCCCATTGGTCGCTGTTCATAATTTGGCTTATCCGTACTACCCGTATTCAAAGTGCGCATGATATCTCCCGTGACCACATCCGCGAACTGATCCTTAAATTCCTTATTTGAAATCGTTGGCTCACTCTTAAGGGTCCAAGTTGGTTGAGGCTGCAACCCCTCCGTCATTGTGCGATACGCCGTCTTTGTGACCTTAGGCATGGCGGTGATCTTGGTTGTGTATGCATTCGTCCAATCATTATGGATCAGGAAAACATCAGGGCCACGATCTTCCGCAAATGCATTCAATAATTCACTTTCGTATTCTTCAAGACGCAGGCGACGATAATCAAACGTCACATTCGGGTGCTGTTTACGAAACGCATTCATCGCTGCGTCATATACATCCGCATCATCAACCACGGCCCATACGCGAATCACCACTGGTTTCGCGGCTGATTGCGTTTCTGGAGAAATACCCTGTGTGCAACCCTGACCCGCTAAAGCAAGGAGCGTGACCATCGCCATCAGGCGTTTAAAAAATCGCTGCATATTATTGCAACGATTTTAACATGCGACGCGTTTCTTTGCTCATGTCATCACGTTTGAGAGCAAAAGCGAGGTTCGCTTTTAACCATCCGAGCTTGGTTCCCGTGTCGTGATAGTCCCCCTCAATCTCTCGCGCGTACGCTGGACGCTTCTTCATCAGTGAGTGAATTGCATCAAGCGTGACATACTCTCCACCCTTCTTTGGTCTCAATGCTCGAATCTCTTCAAAGATGTCTGGCGTCAAAATATATCCACCTACTCCCGCCAATCTTGATGGAGCTTTTTCTGGACCTGGTTTCTCCACCACAGAATTTATCTGCCACACACCTTTCTCGACCTTCGCGCCTGGATCAATAATTCCGTATTTCTCCGTCCCCGCATCATCCGTTTTGATAGCCGCAATCACTGGATCGCCATATTTCTCGAATACATCAATCATCTGACGTAAACGCGGTACTTTGCAATCAAACACATCGTCACCAAATAACACCGCAAATGGCTCATCTCCAATCACATGTGCCGCATTTAATACGGGTGTCGCATTTCCGTATGGTCCTTTTTGACGAATATAAACAAAATTCGCGAGCTTACTAATATTTCTTACTTCTTCAAACGCTTTTTCCTTTCCCTGCGACTTAAGCCACCCCTCCAAAACTGGGCTTTCATCAAAATGATCTTCCACGGGACGCTTCGTGTGACTCGTGACCAAAATCACGTCCGTAATCCCAGAGGCGATTGCTTCTTCAACGATATATTGAATCACCGGTTTATCAATAATCGGCAACATCTCCTTTGGCATGGCTTTTGTTGCTGGAAGAAATCGAGTCCCAAAGCCAGCGACAGGGATGATTACCTTTCGAATGCGATTCATAGTTAAAGCAGTTTACCGCGCGAGGAAAACAAGTCCAACCACAATCGCTGCACATCCAATGAGTTTAGCGACAACGTGTGTTTCCTTGAAATAGGCTTTCCCAAACACAATCGACCAAAAGACATCCAATGCGCGGCTAAAGGTTGTTGCAATTGACGCCGGGAGCACGCCCATGGTGAGCGAAGAAAGAAGACTCGCCGTTCCAAAAGCGGCAGATTGACCAGCAATCATGGGCATTCGGAGAAGTTGAAATGGCCGCTCCCCTTTACGACGAGCCATCACATACAAGAAAACAAGAAGTCCTGCCGTGACAATGAACTGATCCGTTGGAATGGAGTTGTAATGCGTAATGCTGAACTTAAACAACGTAATCGTTACCGCCGCATTTATCGCAGATAACAGTACAAACTGAATCCCCTTCTTCTCTATATCACCCAAAGACCCCAACAACATCAACGTAAGTGAAACGATGCTTACCCCAATGAGCTGTAAGGCACTTAACTGATATCCAAGAGCTACTTCTGCCAATAATACCAATGGGATCGTAAGTGTTCGGACTAGTCCAAATGTCCCACGACTCGCAAGAGAAAGCGCTTTTCCAGTCCAATATACCTGAAAACAATCTAAAATGAGACGGATAATCAACAAAGGAATAGACGCTACGGAAAACCGCCACGCGTCAGGTCGAAATACCAATATCGCGCCGAACACGCCAAAAGACCAAAACATGTTCAAAAATGACATGCTGAATATACTCTCAATTTTTTTCCGTATTTCTATTTTCCCAATCGAACCAGCGACCTCAATTAATACCGAAGCACAGATTAAGAGGGCGATGGCAATCCACATGAAACGATTATACTACAACACTCACCAATTTCCCTTTTACATAGATCACCTGCTTTGGTGTTTTTCCTTCAAGCCATTTCTCTACCAGCTCAAGTGCCTTTGCCTTTGCTTCGTCTTCGCTCACGGTTGAATCAACCACAGCCTTCCCACGAATCTTTCCATTCACTTGAACGACGAGCGTGAAACTTGAAGCTTGAAGTTTGGAACTATCGAATGATGGCCAACCAGAACGATGCACGCTCCCCGTGGCACCAATCTTTTGCCAAAGCTCTTCCGCGAGATGAGGAACGAACGGAGCAAGTAATTGGATGAATCCTTTTTGCATCGTCTCAGGAATTCCTCCTGCATCAGAAAATGCATTTAACAAAATCATGAGCTGCGACACACATGTATTAAAATGCATGTGATCAATTCCTTCTGTCACTTTTTTCACCGTCTGATGATAGAGAGTTTCCAATTCCAACGTACGGGCGTGATTTATCACGCCCTGGGGCGCAATAAATTGCGCCCCTACAAATAATACCCAAACTCGATCCAAATATTTTCGCACGCCTTCGATTCCATTTGTATCCCATGGGACAGCCTGATCAAAAGGACCCATGAACATTTGATAAAGACGGAATACATCAGCTCCGTACTCATTAACCACATCATCAGGATTTACGACATTTCCTTTGGATTTCGACATCTTTTCACCACCCTGCGCCATAATGAGTCCATGCGAACGACGCACTTTGTATGGTTCTGATCCGCACTCTTGAGGCACCGCACCAATATCCCAAAGGAACTTGTACCAGAATCGTGAGTACAACAAATGGAGAGTTGTGTGCTCCATTCCGCCGTTATACAAATCAACTGGCATCCAATATTTTAATTTTTCTGGTGATGCAAGCGCTTGATCATTGTGCGGATCGCAATAGCGCAAAAAATACCAACTCGAACCTGCCCAATTCGGCATGGTATCCGTTTCACGTTCTGCGTCACCACCACACGTAGGACATTTCACTTCCACCCACGCACGCATCGAAGCGAGCGGCGACTCACCTGAGTCGGTTGGCTCATACACATCGACATCTGGAAGCGTAAGAGGAAGTTGATCATCCGGAACAGGAACATGACCACACTTCTTACAATTAATTATTGGGATTGGTTCACCCCAATAGCGCTGGCGTGAAAACACCCAATCACGAAGTTTATATGTCGTTGTTCCTTCTCCGCACTTCTTTTCTTCTAACCAAGAGATCATCTCATCTTTCGCTTTCCATGCAGGAACACCATCCATGAATCCTGAATTGATCATGATCTGCTCCTCGGAAATTACCTGAACAATCGGCAAATCAAACTTCTTTGCAAAAGCCTCGTCGCGTTCATCATGCGCAGGAACGGCCATGATCGCTCCGGTTCCATAATGTGCGAGCACGTAATCCGAGATCCAAATAGGGATTTCCTGACCATTTGCTGGATTGATCGCCATAACCCCCTCAAGTCGTACACCGGTCTTCTCCTTATCTTCATTTGTGCGCTCAATTTCCGTCTTCTTTCGAGCAGCCTCGATATAAGTCTTTGCCTCTTCATGCCCTGCGGCAAGTGGATGCTCTGGAGCAAGTACAAGGTAGGTCGCTCCAAACAATGTGTCTGGGCGAGTCGTAAATACGCGTACCGTTTCATGACCCACTGCAAAATCAATATAGGCACCTTCAGACTTTCCGATCCAATTGATCTGTTGCGACTTAATTTGAGGGAGATAATCCACGGTATCCAGATCCGCGATCAAACGCTCTGCATACTGCGTAATCGCTATCATCCATTGCTCTTTTTCACGTTTTTCAACTGGTGTGCCACAACGCTCACAACATCCCGCGACCACTTCTTCATTCGCAAGTCCAATTTTATCCTTTGGACACCAATTAATATTCGTCTTCGCCTTATAGGCAAGTCCGTGCTTAAAGAACTGCAAAAACTGCCATTGCGTCCACTTAAAGTACTTTGGGTCAGTCGTATCAATCTCGCGATCCCAATCAAAGCCAAATCCAATGGATTTTAACTGGCGTCTAAAGTTGTTGATGTTTTTCTGAGTCGCATCCTGTGGTTTTACCTTATGTTTAATCGCATAGTTCTCTGCTGGAAGTCCAAAAGCGTCCCAACCGATTGAATAGAGAACATTCTTTCCAGACATGCGCTGCTTTCGCGTCATCGCATCCACCGCAATATACGAACGAGGATGCCCCACATGCAACCCTTCTCCAGACGGAAATGGGAATTCTACGAGTCCATAAAATTTTTCAGCCGTGTCCTTTCCAGGGTCAGCCGCCTGATATAGCTTGGATTTCTCCCATTCGGCTTGCCATTTAGCCTCAATTTCGTGGACTGGTCGCTTAGACATATATAATGCGTAAAGTAACGGGAAAAAGAAGACGGGGCAATAGAGACGAATAAATCCATCAAACCACCGATTAACTCCGACGTGCCACCGATTAACTCCCTCGTGCCTTTCCGATTAACTCCCTCGCCCCTTTCCGATTAACTCCCTCGTTCCCTCTTGTACTCAAGAGGGAGGCATGCCCTTCGATCATATTGCACTCCTCTTGAGTACAAGAGGAGCCGGAGGAGTTATGGGCCTAGGTTCGGAGGAGTTATGGGCTTCGGGTCGGAGGAGTTAAGGTCCCAGGGGAGGATGTCCCGTGCTCGGAGTGTGAACGTCCCTAGGTTTGACGAAAAGCGAGAGTTTTGTTAGTTTTCTCTCACTAACTAATACGTCCTCCCGGCTGCGACACGTACTACGTGGCATTTGCTAGGAAAGACGCGAATCTCTTCATTATGTTAAATCCAGACAAGAAGAAGAAGCTGATAGAAAAATTCAAGATGCATGCGACGGACACGGGTTCCCCGCAAGTCCAGATCGCCATTCTCACCGCCGAGGTGAAAGAGCTCACAGAGCACTTGAAAACACACAAGAAAGACTTTTCCTCCCGTCGTGGTTTGATCAAGAAGGTTTCCGAACGCCGCCGCCTCATGAAGTATCTCAAGCGTGAAGACGCAAAGGCATACGACGATTTGATGGCCAAGCTCGCGTAAGAAAAATCCGCTCCGAAAGGGGCGGTTTTTTGATGTATAATCCCTTGACAAAAAGGGGATTTTCTAGCCATTATCTCCCCACTTCAGAAGGCAGGCGCTCAGTTTTCTGAATCAACCACGAGAGCGCACAAGGAAATGCATGGACGACAACAGACCGTTCATCATCAAGGGAATCGTCGAGGGAGATCAGGACGGTAAGCCAATCCACCGACTGATCGAAGTCCCCGAGGGAAAGTGGGCGCTCACCATCGCAACCGGGCATCTCTGCGCGGAAGAGTGGGACGAGTTCCACGAGGTGGGCTACACCGAAACCACGGACGACGGGTACGTGATTATCGGCGAAACGAAGCCGACGAAGTACATGATCGTTCGCAACGGCGGTCGACGCCACGACCACGGCTTCTCCAGCTCCTGGAGCACCAGTGAGTCAACCTTCACCGCAGATGAACCGTTCGGAGCCATTCTCACCACGCGAGAGAACGGTGTCCTGTCGCGGCACGCATCCTTCGTCGCAGCACGCCAGATCCACAAGGGCGAGCTCGGACAGTACCCCGCATTCCCGTCCCCCACGTACGCACGTGAGGCGCGCGATCTCCAGCACCATCATGCGCGCTGGGCACGACTGATCGACATCGCGGAGCTCATCAACATGTCTCCGCAAGATCTCGTGAATCGTTTCTATCCGTTCGCGGATACGAACGGTCGCGGACTCCCCGTCCTCTTCGTCGTCTCGCGCGACGACATCCACGGGAAGATCATTCCGAGCGAAGCCGTGGAACAAATCTACGACACCGAATTCGCGCGACTCTTCGACCGCGATCCCGCCACCATCTGGGTGCGCCAAGGGTTCGCAAATACCGTGATCTGCCTCCACCATCTCGGCTATCAGCCTCACATGGTGTTCGGCAATCCCTGATCCCGCATATGCGGGATTTTTCATACAAAAAAAACGCCCCTCAGGGGACGCGGCAGAGTACATTCGCTCGATACTCGAGGTCAGGCAGAAGATAATCAAACGGTGAACGAGGATGCGGTGGAGATCTTTCCAGATGCGTTCTCAACAACCGTTCCGCGATACAAGCACTTTCAGGTTCCTCGTAGGCGAGAAGTCGAGTTGCGCCAAAGATGAACGAAGTCGCCAGCGTCTCACTTGGGTAAGTACCCAGCGCAACTTCAGTCGTTGCGAGAGTCCTTAGCTCCAGTTCAAGTACCCGCTGCCGCTCTTCATCATCCATAAGTGGATTCGGAGCAAACGCTGGATCGTAAACAGACACTTGAATTATGACCGGATCCAACTCAGATGCCGATCCGAAGGAACAACCCATCACAACAACACACCACAAGCCAAACATCCAACGCACAATCCCCATGTTTAGATCTCCTCAACGTTTTTGGGTCGCTACATTTATTCACAACAAAGCCAAATAGTCAATTTCATGGACACGAACCCAATATTTTGATATACTGTATTTGTTAAATCATTTCTTGTGCTGGTTTATTTTTCAGCGCTTATTCAATCGCTAGCTTCTAACTTCTAGATTCTAGCTTCTCCCTTTTATGCTTACCCAACGTCCAGATCAACGTGTTGCTGTCTTTATTGATACACAAAACATGTATCACTCGGCAAAAAACATCTATAACCGCAAAGTAAGTTTTTCAAATCTCGTCGAAGCAGCAGTTGGTCCACGTATTCTCGTACGCGCCATCGCCTATGTTGCAAAATCAAAAGACAATGCCGAACAAGCATTTTTTGATGCACTTCAACAACAAGGTATTGAGCTAAAGATTAAAGACGTCCAAGAGTTTTCAAGTGGTGCAAAAAAGGCCGACTGGGACGTCGGGATGGCCGTCGATGCGATCGCACTCTCCTCAAAGGTAGATGTCATCGTTCTTGTTACAGGAGATGGTGATTTTGTGCCGCTTGTTGAATATCTCAAAGGCCATGGCGTGATCAGCGAGGTTGTCGCCTTCAAAGAATCCACAAATTCCACTCTTCGAACAGTTGCTGACTGCTTCCTCGATCTATCCGCCGAGCCAGATCGCTACCTCATCCCAGACCATCGAGCAGCACAAAAACAACGCAAACCTGAACCAAAAAAGACAAAACTCATGCCACCAGAGGGGAAAGACATCCCACGCAACATCAGAATCACCTATTAAGGCAGAAGTTAGAATTTAGAAGTTTGAAGCTAGGGTTTGAAGAAAACCCTTGATTCTGATACACATACAGTGGTCGCGAGGTCGTAGATCCCTTTCCGAGGGATTCATCTACTTCGTGATCAGTTCCTAACTTCTAGCTTCTAACTTCTAGCTTCTCTTTATGATTGCTAAGCCTCAAGAGTTTTCGATTGACTGGGCTGGTCGCAAGCTCACGATTGGCGTAGGCCAACTCGCTCAACAAGCCAACGGTTCTTGTACCGTTCGTTATGGCGACACGGTCATTCTCTGCACCGCGACACACGGCGATGCCCGTGATGGTATTGATTTCTTCCCTTTGCAGGTCGATTTCGAAGAGCGTATGTATGCATCCGGTCGCATCAAAGGCTCACGCTTTATTAAGCGCGAAGGCCGTCCAACCGATGAAGCCATTCTTTCTGGCCGTCTTATCGACCGTGCGATTCGCCCATTGTTCCCAATCGGCATGCGAAACGAGGTTGCCGTCGTTGCAACAGTATTCTCCCATGACCAAGTCAATGACGCTGACGTACTCGGCTTAATTGGCGCATCCTGCGCACTCGCCATTTCTGATATTCCGTGGAACGGCCCAATCGCCGCTCTTCGTGTTGGTCGCAAAGACGGAAAGATCATCTCCATGCCAAGCTATGAAGAAACACTTTTGGGTGACTATGACCTTGTCGTCGCCGGCTCCCCAGAAAAGGCCGTCATGATTGAAGCTGGTGCTAACCGCATCCCAGAATCAGAAATGCTCGAAGCAATGAAATTCGGTCATGAGCAACTCGCTCCTGTCGTCGAACTCATCAAGCAAGTACAAAAAGCGGTTGGAAAGACAAAGCTCTCTATCGCAGAAAACCCTGAACTAGCTGCGATCCACGCAAAAGCGCAAGCATTTCTTGAAACAAAGCGTGGCGTATTGTTTGCAGAACCACTTTGCAACAAAGCCGATCGCAAAGCCGCTGTGAAGCGCTTGAAAAAAGAACTAGCTGAGAATCTCGAGATGATCGGCATCGCCAAAGAAGATGCAAAGAAAGCAGAAGGCGTCATGGAATTGTTCGTGGACAGCGAAATCACAAAAATGATTCTTGATGAAAAACGTCGCGCCGATGGCCGTGGCTTAGACGATATTCGCGATTTGGGTGCTCTCGTTGGTATTTTGCCACGTACTCACGGATCTGGATTGTTCCAACGCGGTTCAACACAAGTTCTCTCAAGCGTAACGCTCGGCTCGCCAGGAATGGAACAGACGCTCGATACAATGGAATTCCAGACCACCAAGCGTTTTTTCCACCACTACAACTTCCCAAGCTATTCCGTTGGTGAAACAAAGGGAAACCGTGGCCCAGGCCGTCGTGAAATCGGACATGGTGCTCTCGCAGAACGCGCGCTCATGCCAGTACTTCCAAACAAAGAGACCTTCCCATACACCATTCGCGTCGTATCGGAAGTTTTGGGCTCAAATGGCTCATCCTCAATGGGCGCCACGTGTGGCTCAACGCTCGCTTTGATGGATGCTGGTGTTCCAATCTCTGCTCCAGTTGCCGGTATCGCCATGGGTATGGCTTCGGATGAACAAAACAATCGCTACCAAGTCATCACCGACTTGCAGGATCTTGAAGATGGAACTGGCGGTATGGACTTTAAGATCGCTGGAACTGCCGATGGCATTACCGCCATTCAGATGGATACAAAGACATGGGGCTTGCCATGGAATGTTATTGAAGAAACGCTCGAAAAAGCAAAGATCGCCCGCTTAAAGGTTCTCGAAGCACTCACAAACGAAATTCCAACCGTACGCGCTGAAATGTCTCCATTTGCACCACGCATTGTTTCTTTCAAGATCAATCCAGAGCGTATTCGCGATGTGATCGGTCCAGGCGGAAAGATGATCAACGAGATCATTGCGCAATACAAAGTCGAAATCGACATCGAAGACAGCGGTCTTGTGATGGTAACTTCAAACAATGCCGAATCCATGGAAAAAGCCGTTGAATGGATCAAACAACTCACGCGCGAGGTCGTGGCTGGTGAAATTTTCGAAGGAACCGTTGTTCGCCTGATGGCTTTTGGTGCATTCGTCTCAATTTTGCCAAAGGTTGATGGACTCGTGCACGTTTCCGAAATGGCCACCCATCGCGTTGAAAAAGTTGAAGACTTCGTGAAAGTTGGCGACAAAGTAAAAGTAATCGTCACAGAAATTGATGGACAAGGACGCATCAACCTTTCGATGAAGCGCTTGGATCCTACCTACGTCGCCAGCGACCGCGACGCAAAACCACTTCGCCACTAAGATAGAAGCGCATGGGGAACGAGATCTACATAAACTCACCGAATAGCATCATCATGGCCGAAGGTCATGGTCGCCGCTTCTGGTTTTCCTGGAAAGCTGTGGCCCTCGGCTTATTGATTGGTGTGTTTTTGTGTTTTGGCATTCTCTTATTTGCTTTAGCTCGTAATCTTCCAATTCCGCAAGACACCATATTCGTTACTTTTCTTAGCGCACAAGAGGCACAACAGATTCCAGAACCGATTCGTAGAAGCCTCCCAACGGATTGGACTGCCTATCTCGATGGCAAATCAAGTTGGCCTGTCCTCTTTGGTATCTATCGTCGCGATAATCACTGGTACTCGTTTGCTGCGTCTCCTCTCTGGAATGTGCCAAAATCCGAAAAACTACACATCACAAAGGCGGGATTGATCACATTTGCAGCAGATACGGAAAGTGGCCCAACTTGGGATAAATCCTATCTTGGATTTTTAGAACGTCGCCGTTTCGGCGGCCCAATTTTTGGCGCTGACATAACCGGTTTCTTCGAGCGCAGTTCAAATGATCCAAGTACGTGGACCTGGTTCAAGATGGATCAAGGTATGATTCGAAGTGATCTCCATTTCCCGGCTTCACATGCAACCGCACTTCCAGCCGCCGACGTATCTATGCGCCTTGAGCCAGGCGACGGAAAAGAAGCGCTTGCCTCAGCCATTCCTGATCTACCAGATGCAGAACGTCTTAAGCGTCTGCCGCCAATGTCAGAAGTATCCATACAATTTGGTGACAAAGGACCGTCTCTTGTACGCCTCTCTTTTGAAAAAGCCCTCCTCGAGCAAGACGCATCTCTCCTTCTCGGAGCGTATGGGTTCACGATGCGCCAAAGCATCACCCTGCCAGACGGGACGATCAGCTTCGAACGTATTGAACCCGTCGCTACATCCGGAACCTCCCTCTTAGGACAACGCCATGACGAAGCAGGACGCATCGCCTCCATCGAAGGAGATACTTTTGTACTACACAGCGCGTCCTCTACCGGACAACTCCCTCTCGCTCCATCGTGTGCGAATGCAAATCCTTGGTTACGACTTTCGGAAGAAGCTCTGGCTGCCGTCGCAAAACAACTTGGCCTCGATCTACAACCTGGCGACCTTCGTCCAGTTCAACTTGTAAGCGAAAAAGGGTATTTGGCTGCGTGTTTTGAGTAAGAAAAACAATTTTGGGTAATTTAAAGGCCCGCTGGTCGCCCTTTATGCATAAGCAATGTGGCGCGCGGGCCTTTGGCCGAGAGTTGCGGTCGTCTTCGTTGTAGCGGCGAGCGTGAGCTCGAGCCAGCTAGTCAACAAATGTGACACACGTAATTCCCCGGTCATAGAGAACTGCTTCCTCTACCTGGTCCGCGGCAGAGCCCTGTGAAAGCGCAAGCGCTCTCGATTAGGGATGCCCGATGGGACGGGTATTTTTTTGTTTTTTAGTTTCCATGTGCCTGTGAAGGCGAATGGACCGAGTGAAGGAAGGGAATCGACACCCATCGAAAGATGGAGGTCGGTCCTATAAGCAGTGTAAAGAGCAATCCTATTGTCCATCCGAAAGATGGGATGAACTGATCAGACGCATTTCGCGTCTCCGTGAAAATGTTACCAACCAAAGGTGCGGATGCAGGTTCGACGAGGTGTCGACCCAAGGTGCGTTTGGTTCCGGACGGAACCTCTACTACTATACCATTTTTACAACCTCTTATCAAATGACCTGTGTATAATGAAATAATTTCTCTATGATTAGCAACGAAATATTTTCAACAATTCTATAAATAATTATCCACAGCACTTGTGGATAACAAAAAGACCACAGATTAGTGCAACCACAGAACTGCTAAACTAGAGACATGAAAGAACTTCGCTCCAAGGATGAGCTCCGCACTCAATACGAATTAGAGAAGCGACTCGCTTCTCGTTTACGCGGTTCTCGTTCTGGCGAAAAACGTCTCAAACTCTATCCTGAAATCTACGACGAGCTCTATAGCTCCGTCCCCTATCTCAAAACAAACCCAACCACCTTGGACCCAGTCCAACTCTCTGCAACCGAACGATTATTAAACAGATTCCTAGGGAAGAAGAAAGTATTTCTTGAAATAGGAGCTGGTAACTTAGCGGTTTCTCGACGACTAGCACCAAAACTGAAGCAAGTCTTTAGTCTTGATGTATCAAAAGAGTTTGCATTAGCCCTTGGAGCATTACCACGTAATGTTAGCCTAATTATTTCAGACGGCATCAGCATTCCTCTTGGTGATAACACAATAGACATCGCCTACAGTAATCAGCTTATGGAGCATCTCCACCCTGATGATGCGGAGTCTCAGCTCAAAAACATATTGCGCGTACTAAAACCGAAAGGTCAGTATATCTGCAATACACCACATCGGTTCAATGGTCCGCATGATATCTCTTCATATTTCGGAGACACGGTCGCCACCGGACTACATCTTAAAGAATATACAAATCATGAACTCGCCAGGATCCTGAAAAGAGTAGGATTCAAAAGTGTTTGGAGTCTGACAGGTTTACGAGGGTATGTAGTACCAATTCCGCTCTTCTTGCTAACCCTTCTTGAGAATGGGCTTAGTATTTTCCCCAACTCTTTGAAACGGGCCCTCTCAAAAATCCAACCGATAAAGAGCCTTCTTGGAATACGACTCGTAGGTCGAAAATAGACGCTGTTCAGTCCTAGTGATTTTGACAGGGAGGGCATTTCTGATACAATTATATAAAGGTATGCCACTCACATCTGAACAGATCAACCACTTTAAAGAGCGCCTATTGAAGGAACAGGCCCGTTTAATCGACGAATTAAAAGATCTTGGGCATGGAGGCGATGCCGAAAAGAAAGGGGCAGCCTACCCAGAATCGGGTGGAAACTCCGAAGATGATAACTCAGTTGAGTTAACAGAGTTCGTAGACAACGAAGCAATCGTTGAACGCACAGAAAAGGACTTGGTTGATGTAGAAAAAGCCTTAAAGGCAATTGAAAACGGAACATACGGTATCTGCAAGTACACAGGAGCAGACATCGATATCCGTCGCCTGGAAGCCCGTCCAACCTCTCTCACATCAATAGAAGCGAAAAAGGCACTTACTCAGGAATTGTGATCAATCGAGAAGCCATCTATTCATGGACAGCCGCCTTTCTTTCAGGGGCGGCTGTTTTCGCTTCAGACCAATGGCTCAAGTGGTATTTTTTCGATATTCGTCATTACGAAGGCGAGGCATTCAGCATATTCAACGGATTTTTTCGCTCAACCCTGCATCATAACTTTGGAATCAGTTTTAATTTGCCCATCCCGCTTTTCATTATCATCCTAATCACAGGCATCGCACTCGGATGGTCTATCGCTCTGCTTACAGAACGAGCGCGATCAAACCAAATCATCCCCTGCCTCCTTGTCGGAGTATTTATTGGTGGAACCCTTGGGAACGCATTCGATCGCCTCGCGCTTGGCTTTGTCCGTGACTGGCTTTTGCTCTTTGGACGCTCTGCAATCAACCTCGCAGACGCTGCCATTGCGATTTCTCTTATCTCTTTCCTCTTGACACAATCAAAAAAATCTGGAACGCGGTAGTACATGGCCTCCCATGTAATCACTGCCTCTGTCCTTGGACTCGATGCACATCTCGTAAGTGTAGAAACCGACATTTCTCCTGGTTTACCAGCCTTCGTTATCGTTGGCTTGGCTGATGCCGCCGTCCAAGAAGCGCGCGATCGAGTGAAAAGCGCCCTCCGACATGCTGGCGTCGACTTCCCTCGAACACGTGTCACCGTGAATCTCGCTCCCGCCGATTTACGAAAAGTTGGAACTCCTTTTGATCTACCAATCGCTCTTGGTGTGATGGCAATGTCTGGCGCACTTCCAGAAGAACCACTTGAAAAGATCATGCTTGCGGGCGAATTAGGCCTAGATGGCTCACTGCGTCCCATTCACGGCGCCTTATCATTTGCGCTTCAAGCAAAAGAACAGGGACTCGAAGGACTCATCCTCCCTCAGTTAAATGCTTCAGAAGCAGCATTAATTGAAGGTTTGCAAGTGTATGGCGCCAAACATCTACGAGACGTGATCGCCCACGTAAAAGGCGATTCCTTGCTCGAAGCCGAAGAGCATCGTGAACTTCTCACAAAAGATATTCCATTTGTTGGGTTAGATTTTTCATCAATACGAGGACAATCACAAGCGAGACGCGCACTCGAAATTGCTGCTGCAGGCGGACACAATGTGCTCATGCAAGGACCTCCAGGCTCTGGCAAAACACTTCTTGCAAGAGCTTTTCCTTCCATACTTCCATTTCTTACTCGTGCAGAAGCGCTCGAAGCGACACGAATTCATTCAGTGGCAGGAATTCTTCCTCCTGAAGGAACCGTGAAACAAAGACCATTTCGCGCTCCTCACCACAGCGCAAGCGGAGTTGCGCTTGTAGGAGGCGGAAGTATTCCAAAGCCAGGCGAAATCTCACTCGCTCATCGTGGCGTATTATTCCTGGATGAGTTTCTAGAATTTCCTCGTCATGTCCTTGAGACGCTACGCCAACCTTTAGAAGATGGTTCCATCACCGTTAGCCGAGCCCAAGGCACCATGAACTTTCCTGCGCGATTTACCTTGCTCGGCGCCATGAATCCGTGCCCATGCGGTTATCTCACAGACCCAGATCGCTCTTGTTCTTGCACGCCCATCCTCGTGGCAAAATATCGTAAACGCTTAAGCGGTCCGCTACTCGATCGCATGGATCTCTTCATCGAAGTTCCAAAAGTACCAACTGCCGAGCTTACCGATATCTCGCCCGGAGAAACAAGCGAGAGCATCCGCCATCGTGTCCAAGCAGCGAGAGATCGTCAGACGAATAGATGTATCAAAACAGGCGTTGCAACAAACGCCGAACTCACCAGCGAACATGTCCGAAAATATCTTAAGATTGATCCCAATGCCCGAACCTTACTCGCCCACGCCGTTGAAAGACATCGACTATCAGCACGCGCCTATTTCCGTCTTCTAAAAGTCGCTCAAACAATCGCTGACCTATCAGAAGAAGAAACTATTACTCCTTCCCACATCGGAGAAGCGCTCCTCTACCGATATGATCCGTCATCATAATGCAAGGTTGACCCTAGACGGTCGGTCTGCTAATTTAACCCTACTCTGGCTACACACTGATTTCGCTAACATTAGCGAAATAATACATACCACATGTCAAATCCATCCCCTATTCAACTATTCATGAGCCGTATTGCCCTTGCTGGGCTACGGGCTCTTGGAGGAATAAAAAACCTCCTCGTAAAGATAAGCAAACCATTCGCTCCTGCCGCACGGACCATCGGTAGCATTCTCGTGCGCAGAATCATCCTCCCTTCTTATCGAATCGTGCTCATTCTTCGCTTGCGCCTCGGCTACGTAGTGCTGTCAGCGCGAGGAATGATTTTTCTTATATTCACACATCGTTACATTCTTCATGGCGTTGTGGCTGCTCTTTGTCTTGTCACAATCGCCACCCAGCTTCAAGCGCATGAAGCTTCAGCATTAGATTCCGGACAACGTAGCCTGCTCTACTCTCTATTAACGAATGATCAAGACATCATCGTAGAAGAAGACGCGAGCCCTGATCTCGTTCAAAAAGACGCACACTACCTTGGTCAAGACACGATCGTTGGAGATCCAGGCGTAGATTACGACTATACAAACCCGAACGACATTCCAGCCGACCTCACCGTTCCAGGAAGCATCGCTCTTCTTCCAGGAGCTGAAGAGCCAGGAGCGCCAGGCGATGTTCGTGTCGACCGTACCAAAACAGAAACCTACACGATTCAAGCAGGTGACACGATCAGTGTGATCGCGAGTCGTTTTGGAGTAACTGTCGGAACCGTTCTTTGGGCTAACGATCTCAATGCAAAGTCACTCATCAAGCCAGGAACAACGCTAAAAATTCCACCTGTATCTGGTATTTTGCACACCATCACAAAAGGAGACACGCTAAAGAAGATTTCTACGACTTACGATGCTGATCTGAATGAAATTCTTGCCTTCAACCACATCGAAGGAGGGACAAAACTCACCCCTGGTGAAGAACTCGTAATTCCAGGCGGAACACCACCAGCTATCGTCGCCCGTCCACTCGCCATTGTAAAAAATAGAGCTACAAATCTTCGCCCAGACGTTCCAATCTCACGCATCAGAGGAAAAGCTTTAGATGTATATCAAGAAATCACGGGAAAGAATGACGCGAGAACCAAGCCAGCAGACGCTCCAGAAACAGTGATCGAAAACGTCGCAAAAGGTAAGTTCCTCTGGCCAACCCGTCTACATGTGATCAACCAATACTATGGTTGGCAGCACACCGGATTGGACATCGATGGTGATTACACCGATCCTCTCTATGCAGCCGAAGATGGTGTCGTCGAAAAAGCAGGTTGGAACAGCGGTGGATACGGTCTTATGGTCTTGATCAACCACGGAAATGGCAACAAAACTCGTTACGGACACGCTTCCAAGCTGTTCGTAAAAGAAGGAGACACTGTAAAGCGCGGAGAAACCATCGCCATGATGGGAACCACCGGACGCTCAACAGGAACTCACTTGCACTTCGAGGTTTACATCAACAACAAACGCGTAAACCCACTCGCCTACATCAAATAAACAAAAACCCCACCAATCGGTGGGGTTTTTGCATGGTGGACCCTAACGGGATCGAACCGTTGACCTCTTCCATGCCATGGAAGCGCTCTACCAGCTGAGCTAAGGGCCCGTATTTGATTGTCCTGCGAACCGTTGACCTTCCCGATGTACATCGGGACGCTCTACCAGCTGCCCGTCCACCAAAGCAGAAGCATAGGTGAAGCTAAGGGCCCATATCTATACTTCGGGGCCCGCAAAATATGCCAAGAATTACGCGCTTCGTCAACTCCACGCTTCAAAAGCCCCTAAACGATAGCGTCGCGTGCCCTTACGACGATCAGCGCGCTTCTGCTCGCCCTGAATCTGACGATAGGCACCGAGCAAACGAGAAAGCGAACGCTCATCGATTGATTCTGGTGGCAAGCTTGAAACAAGCGCATCCCAATAGAGAATACTTTGCTCATCCAACGCAGGCGTTTCGAGTTCCAATGCAACTTCTATGATCGGCTCATTCTCAGCATCATTTACTTGGGAAAGGCATGGAGCTTCAGGCACTGAAACACATGGGGCTTCATGTATTGAAATAGATTGGGAGCTATTCGAAGGAATGCGTACACCGCGCAATCGCAACTCTGATGCAATAATTTCCTGACGTTCTTTTTTTGTTACATGCTCCGCATCATCGACGTATGCAGAGTGGCATTCCCAATCATGCCATTCAGCTTTTAGTTTTTCTGTACTTTGCTCCGCAGCAGATAAACGTGCCAACACTCGCCTCGCTGATTCTACGCTTTCACGAAGCGTTTTCGCTTCAGACATGAGCGTTGTATCGTCCGCGCGTTCTGATGCCCTCACAAGCCCTTGTAAGACCTCACGCTGTTTTTTAGATAAGCGCTCAAGCTCATTCAAAAGTGTGCTGGCTTCCGAACGCAAAAGCCGGCGCAACTCGGAAAGTTGCGACCGGCTGCTACGTGACGGAAGTCTCGACGTCACACTAGCGAATCACAGGATTCGTATCGGACGAACCTTGAATCGGTTCGACGACCGGTTCAGGTAAACCTCGTGGAATGTTATTGCGAGTCTGGAGAACGGTTAAACGCTGTTGAATTACCTGATTTTCAGGAAATTTCGCAGCCAAATCAGTTAACTGTGCAATCGCCTCATCTAGATTCCCTTTCTCTTCAAACATGGCAGAGAGATACCATTTTGCATTCAAGTTCGTAGCATCAGCTTGAACAACCTGTTGCATCAAATCCAATGCAGCGGCCTTTTGATCGTCTCGATAGAGCAATAGAGAAAGCTCGAACGCGACATTCGTATCTTTCGTGTTCTGCTGCAAGATTAATGCAAGTTGGCTGATTGAATCTTTCAAGCGATTCTGACGTTCAAAAACAACACCGAGATAATAACGGGCTGGAAGATAATCCGGCTTCGCAACAATCGCGCGAGTCAAAACCTCTTCAGCGACTTTCAAGTTGCCCTCCGTATTAACTTTTGCTTCTTCACGCTTTGTCGTGTCTTGATCTTCAAGCGCTGTGCGATAGGCATCAGAACGCAAGAGATACAACTTACCAACTTCACCCAAAAATACTGGGTTATTTGGTTCGCGTTTCAAGGCCTCAGCATACGTAGCAATGGCCGCTTCATCTGCACCACGCGTGAATGATGCGATACTTTCATAAAGCGCTGCCAAGTTTGAGAAGTTATCAACGTTCATTGGGTTGGTGCTTGAAGCAGCCAATCCTTGCTCAACAGCAGACTTGATCTCATTTTGAATGACAGCCGCCTGCTCTTCTGATGGCTGACCCTGAATCAAGTTCGCTGCTTTGATCAAATGTGCCTGAGACAAATTGCGAGCATACATATCAACCCCTGGATTCAAGCGTCTTGCGCGAACAAGATCTTTGATAGCGCCATCAATAGGTTGACCAGCGCGGAATGCGCGAACGCCATCAGAGAAAGCAACTTCGGCCACAAAACGCTGGCCGACTAACCACAATGTGGTCGTTCCAAGCACAAGTCCAATCACGAATACAACAGAAATCAATTCAAATCCGTACTTTGAGCGCTTTGTATCAAGTCCCACTTCTGAACCGCCCGCCATCGCCGCAAGGAGTCCGAAGAACATCCAGAGCGCGGCAATATGTGCCACGTTAAAGTTATAGAAGAAGGAAATGAAGACCAAAACTGACCATCCACTAAATATCGTTACCCATGCATACCAGCTATCTTCGTTCTTTTCGCGCGCCAAGTGAAGCGCTGACTTCACAATGATTGAAACTAACCAAAGGAGCCACAATGTGATCCCAACAATACCAACGGATGCGAGCAAAGTAAGGAATTGGGAATAGGAACGATCAAAACGAACATTCCAAAATGGAGACATGTTTACTCCCTGATCGCGATACATGGCATAGCTATATGTCCAACCTCCAGGACCAACACCGAAGAGTGGGTGATCACGCAATGTCTGCTTGGCGATTTCCCATGAAGCACCTGCAGATGGTGAGACTTCCGCAGGAAGACTCAACTTAATCGAGTTATGCAATCCAAATGCTGGGTACTGGAATATTAATGCAATACACGAAACCAATACGAGAATAGCAGGGACAATAAACTTTGCAGGATGACGTGATCTCAAATTATGCACGAGACCAATCGCCACCGTCATTACTGTGCCGAACAACAAAGCAACCCATGCTACCCAGAAATCGGCAAGAATCAGCACGACAAGAGAGATGAGCAACGTTGACCACAAAATCACTCGTGAAAATATGCCAGCTGGTCTTGGAGAACCCAACAGACATACGTTATTCGAACAACCATGGAACAGAAGACCAGCCGCGATCACAAGAGGCGCAACCAAGAACGTGGTAAGACTATAGATACTTCCAACGGAAGAGAACGTATTCGCAGCCGCGATTGCCGAAGGCAAAATGAACAATCCGAGGACCTGCAAGAGCCCAAACGTTCCAGCAAGTAACGATCCCACTAAAAACGAAAAGACAAGATTATAGATTTGAGATAGCGTTTGCAAACGATTTACCGCGACAAAATACAGACCCAGTAACGCAAACATTGTCGAAACTGACCATGGCATCTGACCAAGCGTACCAACGAACGAAAGATAGCGGTCAGGAGACATGAGAGCGACCAACGAATACGCGGCCACAAAAAGAACAGCCAACAGATGCAACCAACCACGTCGAACGGTTAAAGACTTCATTGCAACCGCTTTTGCAAGCCACGCAACAACTCCGACTACAGAAAGAACGATCAAAGCTGTTTGCTTTGGCAACTCAAGAGAATCGATTGTAAGCGAAGTAAAAAGCAAAGGGACAAGAATGACTGCGCCATGAAGGGCAACATCCATTAAAGCGTCCATAAACCTTGCTACGCCTGGAAATATTTTCTTCTCAGCCCCTTGGGCGGTCGGCTGCGAATTGTTTGGAGAGAGCGTCTGCATATATTTTTTGCAAGTATATCATGTTTTTAATCAAATGTTTTTGCAATTCTATCCACCACCTAAATCAATCACTGGGTCTGGGGTTGGCGCCGGAACTGGATCTGGTATTGGGTCAGGAACGGGAATCGGGTCTGGGGTTGGCGCCGGAACTGGATCTGTACCAGTTGAGCTACCCAGCCCTGGATCTGTACTGCTTGCCGTAGCACCAGATCCCATTGCAGGCCCGATGCCCGTTGTTGGATCGATTGGTCCAAACGTTCCGTCTGAATTAATGAGCATATCCCCTGCCTGTGACGGCGTGACTCTCCATGCAAAACGCACATCATGCGTTTGTTCTTGCATCATCACTACGCGGAATCCCGTATCCGTGATCTGTTCAACCCACCAAATACCATCTACCTGTGCATATGGAGTCAACATGACACTTGGATATGCGGAGATTGAAGCAAAATGAACTTCAACCGACTTTGTCCCAGCTGCTATGTCGGCAAAACCTTGTTTCACGACTGGAGTAGAAACAGAAGGAGCGGCAACAACTTCTTGAGCTGCGGTGAATGAGCCATTCCAATTTGGCGACAAGAATACCTGAATCAATCCCGTGTCTGGATTTGCATATTCTTCCAAGGCGATACCAACCACGTACCCATTCTTCGTCATCTTCGATGCAACACCTGCCACATCTGACGTACCGACCAAGTCGCCAATATGAATAGCTCCATTTGCTCCTGAAACACGCGTTGGCACACGACCCGTTAATGCGATTGGATATGTATCTGTTGCGCTCACACCAAGGACAAAGCCCGGCTTCGTTGAGACAACGCCCATAATTGGTGAGCCAGCAATGGCCTTTTGAACGCCAAAGTCTCCTTCATTGCTCGACATCACGAGATCACCAGACTTGAGCTGAGTGGCAGAGTAATAACGTTCTGCTAAGTCATAACTTGATTCAGACTGCCAACCATCAGCATTTGTCGAGATGTATTGATGTGTCGTCGAAGTATCATCAACGTAGATATAATAAGCACTTTGCGCCTTATCGTGTTCTGATGGGTACAACTTACCCATGATTCCGAAGTCGCCCATCACGCGAACCGATCCGGCAGAGTCGACGGCGAACAAGTCGCTACTTGTTGCATTACGAATGACGAATGCGGAACTTGTTGAAGAGATGACATTTGTTAACAAGGTAAAGTCGCGGTTCGCAGAATTTGTCGAAGATGCATCCCATGCATTTCCACGGAATGTAAGACCCCATGAGTCAGACCAAGATTGCATTGAATCTGGGGTAACGATTGGGCCGACCACGAGGTCGTCGCCGAGAATTGAGAGGGAGCCGTCCGTGTTGAGTGTGGTGTTTGCGTTGTAGCCAATGTTCATAAACACTTCGATCGTTCCAGTAGCAAAAGCATCCGAAAGAGCATAACCAATGATCATTCCAGGACGAGTTGCTTTCATGGCAACACCTGGCACATGTGAAGACGTGAGAGGATCACCAACCAATATCGTTCCATTTTCCATGTTTACATGAGTCGGAACACGACCAGAGAGAGCAACGTCAACCGCGGAGGTATCCTCCAACCAACCAAGTCGCAGCCCCGGTGCTGTAGATACTACACCGATTAAGTGTTGATCATAAGGGATTCCAGTCGATATCTTCACGGTCGCTGATGTTGCACTATCAAGCACCAAGACATCTCCTAGCTCATTTGGCCCCGTAACTAGGTATCGTTCAGCCAAGTCGAAAGCGTTTGCTGTAATATTTCCATCCGCGAAAATCGATGCACCAGTACCAGGGACAGTTGGACAAGACTGCGTAGAAGTCGAGTCATCAATACATAATCCTCCAGTTGCAGAACCCGTGTATCTTATAACCGCCTGCCAGTTAGCTGTGCCTGTCGCTGTCGCGCTATTTGAAACCATCAACTTTGTTACGGTTGCATACCCTGAAACAATTAGATTTGTGGTGGAAACACTTCCCGTAGAAAGAACCGATGAGCTGCTATAGGTAAAGTCTTGGTATGTACCTGAAATTGCAGTTGAACTTACATACCCCGTAAATCTTCCAGCTGAAATCGTGCCAAATACTCCGGTATTTCCATTGATGGTTGTACCCGTAACCGTATTTCCATAGATCGTATTCCAAGCATAACTCACCGCTCCAAGGTTGATTGTGTTTCCACTAACAGGCACCAAACTCATGCCCATGTTTTGCGTAGAATCACTCGCTCCTCCAATTGGTAATTTAGTAACATTTGCAGATCCATAGTTCGCTACCCAGATGTGATTGCCATCAAATGCGATTCCACGAGGGGTCGTACCTGCAGTCTTTGTCATTGATACCGCATTCGTCTTAACATCAATTTTTGCGACACCACCCGAATATGAAACCCAGACGCCATCACCATCAAATGCAGCATCCAAAGTACCAGAACCAGATGGAATAGGTACATTTGTTATGTTTGAATTTGTATTCACATTTACCTTAGTGACATAGCCACCCGTGCTACCCAAAACTACCCAAAGATGAGTGCCGTCAAACACAAGACCTTCTGGCGCATAAATCAACGTCGGACCAACCGTCCATGTATTCGTTTGCACATCAATACTCGCCAATCTGGTCAATGCTACTTCACCAATCCACATACGCTGACCATCAAATGCGATTGACTTAGGAAATGAGCCTGTATTTACTGTAGCAACCACCGCACTTGAAGTTGTACTGATCTTGCTTACAGTTGCGCTGCCATAGTTTGTTACCCAAATATATGAACCATCAAATGCGACTCCTGTAGGTGTCGTCCCAACGGTTGTCGTCGCTACCACCTGGTTTGTCGTCACATCAATCTGAGAAACATTCGATGTACCTTGGTTCGCAACCCACATATATCTACCATCAAATGCAAGTCCAGCTGGGTTTGTTCCTACCGCTACCGTTGCAACCACTTGGTTTGTAGTGACATTAATCTTCGAAACATTTGCAGAGCTTAGATTCGTTACCCAAATATATGCTCCATCAAAAGCTACACCGTATGGGTTTGATCCAACTGTTGTTGTTGCCATCGTTCCACCTTTAATAGTGTCACGAAGTAACGGCGACAAATACCAACGATTCAAGTAAGGAGCATCTACACGACCAGCCGCGCTAACACTACCAAGATACGCATTCCAGGTCGCAGCCGAAGAGCCAAGGGTATATGTAGAACCCAGAGGAATTAGGCTCGAAGCAAATGTACCACCTACTGAAATGTACTCACTACTATTACCCAATTGAATATCTCCTCCAGCGGCGGAAATGGTGACCTGCGAAATTGCATTCAAATTGATTCCGCCCGCTGCGATAGAAGTATTGCCCGATGAGGAAATGTTTAAGTTGCCGTTATTCTTATTGATTGATCCATCACCATAGTGTGTAGATCCAGGGCCAACCACCAATTCACCATTCGTATAGATTGAAGAAGCGGATCCAATATTTCCTCCAACAAACAAGTCGTTTCCATTAATTGAATAGGCCGCATTCATGAACGCTGTTGTATTCGATGTACCACCAATGATCACGTTTGAGTTGGTTGCATATCCAAAGTAGAACGTAGAAGTACCGCTCGTTCCTCCAGCGAGGTCAAAGTATGCACCCGCTCCAGTTGAAGTTGCAGTCGAGCCAAGAATGATGTCGGTCGTTGCCGTTGCTGTTCTCATCGAATTTGAAGCGAGCGCGTACGTCCAGTTCAAATCGGCTGAATTCACCATATCAACTGTCGCGATACCAACCCATCCCGTATTTGGCCCATTTGAAGTCTTCAAGTACG
>JBAXJG010000006.1:0-63723 GCA_037137975.1 Candidatus Uhrbacteria bacterium
TGACATAGTCTCTCGCTAAATAATTAATACCACAATTCTACCCCCCCCCTCATCGTTAAAGGCCAGAGGGAAAGGTCAAGCCCTGTATATAAAACATAAAGAGCCCCACTCGGGGCTCTTTATGTTCTTGATCTTATTTCTTGCTGCGTCCTTCAATCACCGTCTGCGCAACTGCGTTTGGCACTTCTCCGTAGTGGTCGAACTCCATCGAGTAGCAAATAAGCATTACGATAACGCAGCGCTATTCTTGTGGTATTTCATCTATAACCCTTGTAACCACCTGCTCGATACACGACTCGATCGATTGATTCCAAGAATCCTTTAAATACTGCTCACGGACAGCACGAACAAGATCAGCGGGTGTACGCACGCCCTCCTCAAGCAACATCTGACAATTCGATGAATTCAAAACAGCGTTAGGTATTGCTTCCCATATAACAATCTTCTCTTGCACCGCTTTTCCAAAACCGGGACGAGCTTGAGCGACCGCCTTTTGTTGAACAAGCTCTAGTGCCTTCTTATATAGCGATTCCACCTCTTCCTTGGCCTCAAGTCGAATCATTCCGCTTTTAAGCTCAGCATGAAGAGCTTCCAAACGCTGATTCCTTGCACTGATTTTTTTCTGTAGCTCTCTTTCAACAATCGAAAATGGGTTTGAACCAATGAGACCCTTTTCAATGATACACAGAAGCGCACTAGCCCGCTCAAGCGAAGTTGAAATCCCTTCCAATACCTCAGTAGGCAGTTCGGCTTGTTTAGACTTTGGCAACTCTAATACCTTTTCCGTCTTAACAATCGGGGCCTCGACAGCCTCAGAAACACCGACAAAAGAACGTTCCTTCTTTGGTAAAACCGGTCCGTTCTTTTCTTTAATCGTCTCCCCACCCGCGCGCCCGGCACGCAGCTCAAAAAGACTAGGCACCAAAACCGAGCCCGAGGAAATAATCGGAAAAGAAATTACTGGTTCTGAAATATCTATTCCTTGAAGTTCATACCATGTCCGAGTTCCCCCTGAACCATAATTCTCCAAACGGTCAGGACTTGATTGCGGAGTATATACCGATGGAGATACGCCCTCATACAAACCTCCGTTCGATGCTACCGACGGACCAAATACCGGATTTCTTACATTCGCTGGAGCGAGCAGTACAGGTACATTTATGAGGTACGTTGAATTAAATAGACCTAGCTCATCCAGAATTCTTTGTCGTTTGGCCAACGCATCCACAACATCCTTCATCAACTCTTTTTTAAGCAAATTCTCCATTCTTTCTCGAAAACTACTAGTAGCCACCTGATTTCCTTGAGCAAGATGCTCGCGGAGCCCCTCTTCATCGAGTTGCTGATCAGCCGCATCCAGTACTTTCGAATAAAGTATATGGCCTTCAGATACGCGACCTCCTAAATCGGAATACTCTCTCCATGAATACTTATCAACCATGGAGCTATCATCCTGCATTTTTCCTTCTACATCACGAAACTGCCCCCCGAGCTTCACCGCTTCTTTTTGTATAAGGATTCGAACAGGCGGCAACTCTTTTTGCAGAAATGCTTCCAATCGTTTTAATTCTTTTTCCAGAATACTCTTACGTTTCTCTCTACGCTCATGGTTCTTTTGATCTTGCAAAGAAAAAACTCTCTGGTCCCTTGAACCGGTTCCTAAAACCTTGCTAATCGCTCGACGATGGTCGTCATCAAAATAATTTAGCTTCCTATCGTCGTTATTCGGCTGAAATACGTAATTTACTTCGTATTGTTTCGGCCGCCAATCAACATCAAAATCTACATACCCAATGCTCCCATGACGATCAGGAGGCGTCGTAATCGAAATCGGAACAAAGAATCTTTGATCAAACAATTCTACTACTTTACTAGGAGTTTTCTCAGTCCTAGCCTCGCTCGATCCAATCTCTATTTTATTCATATACTGGACATATATTAACACGTAGATCAAAAAGCAGCTACATTCAGAAGCTGCTTTTTATTCTTTATTTACTTCTTTGATCGTCCCTCAATCACCGTCTGTGCAACCGCGTTTGGTACTTCTCCATAGTGATCAAACTCCATCGAGTAGGCGGCGCGTCCTTGGGACATCGAGCGCAAGTTCGTCGAGTAGTTGAACATTTCAGAGAGTGGGACCATCGCGTTGATCACACGAGCACCAGAGCGCTCTGTCATGTCCTGGATCTGACCACGCTTGGCGTTCAAGTCACCGATCACATCACCCATGAACAATTCTGGCGTGACGACTTCCACTTTCATGATTGGCTCGAGCAAGTAGATTCCTGCTTGCTTTGCCGCTTCCTGGAACGCCATGGAACCAGCGATTTTAAAGGCGGCTTCGGAAGAGTCCACATCGTGGGATGATCCGTCGATCAATTCAACCTTCACATCGAGCACTGGGAATCCAGCAAGCACACCGCGCTGAACTGCTTCGGCAATACCCTTGTTGATTGGCTGAATGAACTCGCGAGGAACCGTACCACCCTTGATCGAGTCGATAAATTCGTAACCCTTTCCTGCTTCGTTTGGTTCGAGGTTGATGACAGCGTGTCCGTACTGACCACGACCACCCGACTGACGAACGAACTTTCCTTCCACATCTTCCACGCGCTTGCGGATCGCTTCGCGGTAGGCAACCTGTGGCTTACCAACGCTGGCTTCCACTTTGAATTCGCGGCGCATACGTTCGACAAGAATCTCAAGGTGCAATTCACCCATACCAGAGATAATCGTCTGAAGCGTTTCTTCATCCGTACGAACACGGAACGATGGATCTTCTTCGGCAAGCTTAGACAAAGCCAATCCCATTTTCTCTTGATCTCCCTTTGTCTTTGGCTCAATAGCAATCGAGATAACTGGCTCTGGAATGGTGATACGCTCAAGCATTAATGGACGCTCTTCCGCATACAATGTGTCACCCGTAAATGTGGCCTTAAGACCCACTGCGGCGGCGATTTCTCCCGAGTACACAGCATCCACTTCTTCGCGCTCGTTGGAGTGCATGCGCACGATACGTGAGATACGTTCACGATCACCGGTCTTCGCGTTCACCACGTAAGAACCAGACGCAAGATGACCAGAATACACGCGGAAGAACACAAGCTTTCCGACGAATGGGTCGGTCATCACCTTAAAGGCGAGAGCAGCAAATGGCTCGCTGTCATCGGCATGAACTTCGATAACTTTTTCTGGTTCATCAATGTCATGAGCAATTGTTGGAGGAACATCAAGTGGAGATGGGAGGTACGCAACAACGGCATCAAGCAAGAACTGTACGCCCTTGTTCTTCAAAGCCGATCCACACAATACTGGGTAGATCTGACCCGCGATCACGGCCTTGCGCAAACCAGCCTTCAATTCATCAAGACCAATTTCTTCACCAGCAAGATATTTTTCTGTAAGGCTCTCGTCATTTCCTGCAATGGCTTCAACCAAACGTGCGCGATATTCCTTCGCCTTCTCAAGCATGTCAGCAGGTACTTCGCGTTCTTCAAACTTTTGTCCCATTTCATCCAAGTACACTTCAGACTTCATGGTCATGAGGTCCACGATACCCGAAAAATTTGCTTCAGAACCGATTGGCAACTGAAGAGGATACGCGCTCTTTGTAAGCTTTTCGTGAATCGAAGCAACGTCCTTGTAGAAATCGGCGCCCATGCGGTCGAGCTTGTTCACGAAACAAATACGAGGCACATGATGCTTATCTGCCTGACGCCACACGGTTTCGGACTGTGGTTCTACACCGGCGACACCGTCGAACACGGTCACAGCTCCATCGAGCACGCGCAATGAGCGCTGCACCTCAATCGTGAAGTCGATGTGTCCTGGAGTATCGATCAAGTTCAAGCGCTTGCCCTTCCAAAAACAAGTCGTGGCAGCGGCGGTAATCGTAATACCACGCTCCTGCTCCTGTTCCATCCAGTCCATGGTGGCTTCACCTTCATGAACTTCACCAATCTTATGCTTTTTACCTGTATAAAAAAGCACGCGCTCGGAGACCGTGGTCTTACCGGCATCGATGTGGGCGATGATCCCGAAATTACGGGTATCAAGGAGGGAGTATTCACGTGGCATATTTATTATATAGAGAGAAAAAAGCTGGTAGGCTCGCCTACCAGCTTTTGGATTTGATTATTTTGCAAAGTGGGCGAACGCACGGTTGGCTTCGGCCATACGCTGTACGTCAAGCTTCTTTTTTACGGCATCACCCTGATTTTGGGCGGCTTCCATAAGCTCAAATGCAAGCTTATCGGCCATTGGCTTTCCCTTGCGGGAACGTGCGGCAAGAAGCAACCAGCGATATGCAAGCTGTGTGCGACGTTCGGCACGCACCTGCATTGGTACCTGGTAGTTTGCTCCACCGACACGCTTTGCCTTCACCTCGAGCAATGGCGAGATGTTCTTCATAGCCTCATCAAAAACTTCCATGGCTGGCTTCTTCATTTTCTCTTCCATCTGATCAAAAGCACCGTAGACAATCGTCTGAGCGGTGGTCTTCTTTCCGTCTTGCATCACGTAGTTGATGAGCTTGCTCACCAAAGGCGATCCGTACTTTGGATCAATAGTGCTCTTACGAATGGGGGCTTTCTTTCCGCGCATATTCAGTGAGTATCAGAATTATTTCTTCTTCTTTTCAGCCCCGGCCTTTGGACGACGTGCGCCGTACTTTGAACGACCCTTGCGACGATCCGCCACACCCTGGGTGTCGTACACACCGCGAACGATGTGGTAACGAACACCAGGAAGGTCCTTCACACGACCACCGCGAATCATCACGATGGAGTGCTCCTGAAGGTTGTGGCCTTCTCCTGGGATGTAGGCCGTGACTTCTGTCCCGTTCGACAATCGCACACGAGCGATCTTACGAATAGCCGAGTTTGGCTTTTTCGGGGTCATGGTGGTCACCTTTGTGCAAACGCCACGCTTAAAGGAAGCGCCGCGACGTAATGGGGTGCGCTTACGATGAAGCGTATCCATGGCGTATTGCATGGCAGGACTCTTGGACTTGGCTCGGATCGGCTTTCTTGCGCGACGTACGAGCTGATTGATTGTTGGCATGATGGGCGAAAATTTAGCAGCGTTTCGCCTATTCCGTCAAGTGCAAGAGAGTTTCGACAGAATATCGCTAAGATAAAAGGCTGAACATGATGTCCCCTATTCGGCTAATCCATGAAAAAACGCCTATGTTTAGGAACATATCAGCTATGATTAAAAAAAAGAGAATGTTCGGACCTTGCGTTTCAATCTGCATCCGTAATCGCTCATGCTGAGGACCCGCTAACATCGCCAAGAGAGCTTTTGACCCATCGAGTGGAGGCAAAGGGATCAAGTTAAACGCCATGAGCGTAAAATTGATACGACCAAGAAACCATACAGTTAATACGAGAAGATTCTCACTCCCAAGACTTGGTGCCATGAATCCGTACAAAACTGCACACACGCTTCCAAATATCAGGTTCGATAATGGACCAGCAGCCGCTATAAGCGCCGGGCCCCATCGTGGGTATTTCAAATTATAAGGATTGTACGGAACTGGTTTCGCATACCCAAACCCTACAAATAGAATCATGAGAAACCCGATCGGATCGAGGTGTGCAAGTGGATTCAACGTCAAACGACCCATACGTTTTGCGGTGGAATCGCCCAAAAGCGTCCCGACCCATGCATGGCTCGCTTCATGCACAGAGAGCGTAAAAACAAGGGCGCCAACCAATACAAAGAAGAGAACTGGTTCTTGAGACAATAAAGAGAGGAGGCCCATACTTGCCAAACAGTATGGAACAGTATAAGATCGGCCGCAAACATATGTCCCGCATCTGCGCCATTACCGGCAAATCAGCGAACTTCGGAAACTCTCGAAGCCATTCGAACATCGCCACACGCCGCAAGCAAAAGGTTAACCTCCAGACGATCAGCTTAAACGGTCGCCGTGTTCGCGTTGCCGCTAGCACTCTTCGTACTCTTCACAAGATGACCGCCATTGCGAATGGCACATTGCCAAGCAAGATGCAGAAGAAGGCCACGAAACAGGCCGCCCGTAAGGTCGCTGCCGCCGCCAAGAAATAAGCCAACAAAAAAACTCCCCGATGCAAGTCGGGGAGTTTTTTTCGTGCTCAATCACAACGTACGCTCGTGAGTTTTATTGATGATGTCGTACGCCTCGTCAACAGAATCAACAACACGCAAAATATCTATTTCCATCGGTTCAACAAAGTGATACTTCTCCCCCATTGTTTTTCGAATCCATCCAAGCATCTCTGCCCAATATTCTTTTCCCACAAGAATCACCGGAACATGATCTGACATTTTTCCCGTTTGAATCAATGTGACGACTTCGAACAATTCATCAAGCGTTCCAAATCCACCCGGAAAAAATACATATGCTTGAGCAGAAGCCGACAACATGACTTTGCGCGTGAAAAAATAATGAAATCCTTTGGACTGCTGCACATATTTATTTCGACGCTGCTCGGTCGGAAGCTGAATATCCAACCCGACAGAATTTCCACCCGCTTCAAATGCTCCGCGATTTCCCGCCTCCATAATGCCTGGACCTCCTCCCGTAATAATCGTATATCCTTCTTTTCCTAGTCGTCCTCCAAGTTCTCGTGCGATTTTATAATATCGATTATCCGGCATCGCACGCGCACTCCCAAAAAATGTCACCTCTTTATGTAATTGTGACAAGAATTCAAATCCTTCAACAAACTCCGCCATGATACGAAAAATGCGCCAATTGATATTCTCGGTGAAGCTGTCTGGATCAACAGGAACACATGTATTGTTGTTCTGACATACCCAATGACGAAACCGCTGAGCCGCTGGCGCATCTGGCCCAGGACCCGTCCAACTAGGCTCAGGAAAAAATTCCGTTTGCGTATCTGGATGACGCACAACTCCCGCAACTTTCTTTTTTGTTTGCTTCGGTTTCATAGCGATGCACAGATTATACCATCAAAACAAAAGAGAGGCCGAGGCCTCTCTTTTGAGAAATATTCTTTTAGAGAACGGCGTCCTTTGCAGCCTTGGCTACGCGGAACTTCACAACGGTCTTTGCTCCAATCTTGATCGTTTCACCCGTGGCTGGGTTGCGGCCCATGCGTGCAGCACGATGAACCTTTACGAGCTTGCCCATGCCTGGAATCACGAACTCGCCCTGCGACTTCACGTTCTTGAGAGCCATGGCAACAAGGGTCTCAACAAACATCGTGGCATCCTTCTTGCTCAAGTTTGTCTTGGCGGCGAGCTCAGACATGAGCTGGGACTTTGTCATCTTTGCCATATGATTTGGAACAAATAACCCGGGTTATGATTGAGAAATATCGGGTTTGCCTGAACATTATGAACATGTCGCAGACGAAAAGCAAGAAATGCTTAGGAAAACGTCAAGGGGTGTACCAATGAAACACTTGCCAGATCCCCGCGGCTCTGCTATTCTTTCGAAGAAATCAACAAGCCCTGCCAGGGCTTTTTGAAAACAAAACTCTTTATATGACCAACCCACTCACATCCCTCATCTCCTACCTCCGCTCCGCAAAAGCCGAACTTCAGAAAGTTGCTTGGCCATCCCGCCAAGACACATTGCGTTATAGCTTGCTTGTCGTCGGAGCCTCTGCCGTGATGGCCGCCTTTTTTGCGGCGATTGACCTTGGGCTTGGTCAAACAACCACGTTTTTGCTTGCACGCCGTGGTGCAACGCAAAACACCGCAACCTCCACACAACCAGTTGCTCCAGAGTTCACCCCAATCGAAGGTATCGACGCAAACGGTAACTCCGTTCCACTCAAGGTCACTCCACTTAACGAAGGCGGAAATGCACAAGGTGGCGTTACGGTTACTCCCCCGGTCACAAAATAAAATATAAAAAAATAAACAGTATGCCTAAACAGACCGCTGGATATGGACGTCGTTGGTACACCATTCACACCTACTCTGGATACGAAGAAGCCGTAGCCGAATCCCTCAAACAGCGTATTACGGCGCTGAACATGCAGGAATTCATCTTCAACGTGATGGTTCCAAAGGAAAAAAAGATTAAGATCAAGAACGGCAAACGCCGCGTCACAGAAGAAAAGATCTACCCTGGATACGTACTCGTTGAAATGACCGTGACTGATGACTCTTGGTATGTCGTCCGCAATACGCCAAACGTCACAGGATTTATCGGTATGGACAACACGCCATCCCCACTCTCTCAAGAAGAAGTGGATAACATCATAAAGCGTGCCGTCAGCAAGGAAGAGCCAATCATCATGATCGATCTCCAGCCAGGTATGGCCGTAAAGATAGGAGATGGTCCGTTCAAGGGCTTCGAAGGCAAGGTCAACGAGATCGATGGCGCGCGTGGCAAGGTCAAGGTTCTCGTCTCGATGTTCGGCCGCGAAACCCCATTAGAGCTTGACTTTACTCAGGTAAAGAAGATATAACCTTCCCACTGTTACGCTTCTAGCAACACCATTATGGCAAAGAAAATCAAGCTACAGATCAAAGTGCAAGTCATCGGTGGTCGCGCCACTCCGGCTCCTCCTCTCGGTCCTGCCCTTGGTCAGCACGGAATGAACATCGCTGAATTCTGTCAGCGTATCAATGCCGCGACACAAGATCGTCTCGGTGAAGTCGTCCCAGCTGTCATCAGCTTGTACGAAGACCGCACCTACGATTTCATCCTCAAGACCGCTCCTGTTTCCGCTCTTCTCTTGAAGGCCGCGAAAGTCGAGAAAGGCTCACCAACACCGAACACCAAAAAGGTCGGCAAGGTGAACAAAGCCCAGGTCCGTGAAATCGCTGAGATCAAAATGCCCGACCTCAACTCCCACGACATTGAAGCAGTCATGCGCCAAGTCGAAGGAACAGCTCGGAACATGGGAATCGAAGTAATCGGTTAATCAAACGACAACCACAATCCCCGCCCCACGGCGGGGATTGTGTTATCATTGCGATATTATGAAACGTTTTCTTTCTACCCTCCCTGTTCTTTTGTTGTTGATGCCACTCGCCGCCTCCGCAAAACCAATCGTAGGTTCTGTAAAACCAATCACGGCCATCGCCGGCGCTCCTGTCACATTGCAAGCATCTGTAAGCTCCGCCGCTTCTATCGAGCGCTGTTCTCTTTGGGTTGATCTTGCTGATGTAGGGCCGATGACCGTTGCAAACGGAATGGCGAGCAGCTTATACACATTTCCAAGCGGTGGCTCACGCATTGCCTTCGTATTCTGCAAAGATCAAAAGGGTGAAATGAGCTCGGGAGCGACCACAGCCATCGAAGTATCGGGAAAGGCCGTCACCTCCGCTCCTCTCGGCGCAGCACCGGCAGCACCAAAACCAACTGAGAAACCAATTCCAACTCCAGCACCAACACCAGTCCCACCGCCAGCACCAAAAGAAATCCCAAAGATTGAACCAATCAAAGAAACCATAAAAGAAATTCCCGTTGAGCAAGCTCCGCCCGTGGAGCAACCTCAAGCCGCACCAGCCGCTCTCCCCTCAAGAATCGGCCAGCTCATCAAAGCGATCTGCCCACAACAAGCAGGAGCTGATCATTCCTGTCACTCCGTCTACTACGTTGGAAAAGACGGAAAACGCCACTCATTTCCAAACAAAGGAGTGTTCTTTTCTTGGTATAAGAATTTCAATTCCGTTCAAGAAGTCTCGCTTGGCGAACTGCAAGGCTATGAACTTGGCGCAAATGTGACTTATCGTGCTGGCGTCAAAATGGTGAAATTCACCACCGATCCAAAAGTCTATGCTATCGGTCACGGCGGCATCCTTCGCTGGATCAAAACCGAAGAACTCGCCCGTGCCTTTTACGGAAGCGACTGGAACAAGAACATTGATGATATTCCAGACACATTCCTCGCGAATTACGAGATTGGAACAGAGATCGGCTCAACCACCGAGTACAATCCCGAAGCCGAGTTCAAAAACTCAACCGAATAGCCTCCAAACCCCGCCACACGGCGGGGTTTGACATTCTGCGAGCTTTTGGCTAATCTTCGGCTACTAATTCCTATGTGGGAGGTCTAGCTAAACAAGCGGCCGCCCGAACCACGTATGGCTCACAGCAAACGCTATAACGAACTCAAGAAGCTCGTAAACGCGAAGAAACTCTACACACCTGACGAAGCGTTGGAGCTCATCAAAAAGACCTCCACGACCAAATTCGAAGGGTCTGTCGAAGTCCACATCAACCTCGGTATCGACGTAAAGAAGGGTGATCAGCAGGTTCGCTCAACGATCATCTTCCCTCACACGATCGGTAAGGCAAAGAAAGTCATTGCCTTCGTATCTGCCAACAAAGAAGCCGAAGCAAAGGAAGCTGGCGCTGACATCATTGGTACAGACGAAATTCTCGACCAAATCGCCAAGACCGGTAAGTTCGACTTCGAAGTTGCCGTCGCTACTCCAGATATGATGGCCAAGCTTGCAAAAGTCGCCAAAGTACTCGGACCTGCCGGCGTGATGCCAAACCCAAAGACCGACACCGTTGGTCCAAACATCAAGAAGATCATCGAAGATGTGAAAAAGGGTAAGGTCGCCTTCAAGAACGACGCCACAGGCAATGTGCACCAAGCCATCGGCAAGAGCTCCCTCGACGTGAAGAGCTTGCGCGAGAACTTCAACGCCATCATGGATGCTGTTGTGAAGGTCAAGCCAGCCTCTGCCAAGGGAACCTACCTCAACTCGGTCACCCTCACCTCAACCATGGGTCCTGGTATCAAAATCGATACCGCCAAGATCTTGTAAGATTCCGTTCCTACCAAAACGACCCCACTCGGGGTCGTTTTGTATTGTGAGATGATCTGCTAAAGTCTTGCAAACGATATGCACTCAAATGGAAGAAAGCTCACGAACTACAAAGACGTGAAAAAGACAGCCGAGAGCCTTAGAGCCCTCGGAGAACGCATCGTCCTCACGCAAGGATCCTACGACCTCGTCCACATCGGCCATGCAAGATATTTAGAGACAGCGAAACAGCATGGCAGTGTTCTCATCGTCGGCATTGATGATGATAAAAAGATTCAGGCGCGCAAAGGACCAGATCGGCCAATCGTTCCAGAGGAAGAGCGTATTGAAATGGTTTTGCATTTACGACCAGTAGATTTTGTTTTTCTCAAAAAGCATTCAGATCCAAAATGGCATTTGATTAAAATCATCAGACCAGATGTTCTCATCGCCACAAAAGAAACGTATTCACGAAAAGAACTCACGGAACTCAAAAAATATTGTGGGAAAGTTATTGTGCTCGATCGAATGGCAACCACATCTACTAGCGCAAAGATTCGTCACTTGCAGATAAAAACCGCAAACAAACTCGAGCGTACGCTCATGCCAAAACTCATTAAAGCACTGAAAGAAGTGCTTGAAAGCGTTGAAAAAGATTAACGTGATTATGACTGCGATTGTCGCCTACATCCCTGTTTTACATGAAGGATATCGCCGTCTTTTTGAAAAACATCCTGACGCGAAAGAGCTCTATATTTTTGGGAATGATGTCATCGCGAGTTACGCGCATCTCGTGAAAGATATTCGAAAACTCGATCCAGAACTTGTTCAAAAATCCATTACCGCGTGGGGCATTTTTGATTCGGTAAAGATTTTAGACGCGGTCTCAATTGAAACGCTACAAAAAAATACCACTGCACTTATCGTCTCTGACGACGATCTCTCAACGGAACTCGCAGCGAAATATTTCCCGAATAATCCAGTCACAAAAGACACGATCTTTTTGCGTTGGGACAAGAAAAAATCCATCGAACCCGCGGCCGTATCACCAGATGTAGAAATCAGTGAGATGGATTTTGATATTGAGATGATCAATCTTTCTCTTGAAGAAGGAATGCTAAGCCGTGACTGGTGGAGACGGATCGGCGCGCTCGTCGTGAAAGACGGAACGATACTAATGCGTGCCCACAATATCTATGTTCCTTCCGAGCAAATCGCCAATGACGAAGGCGACCCACGCGGAAACTTTAGCGCGGGTGAACACTTCGAATCTTCTCTCGCGCTTCACGCTGAAGCGGGTCTGGTCGCGCAAGCTGCAAAAGAAGGAATTTCGCTCCAAGGAACAGATGTCTATTGCGATACATTCCCCTGCCCTCCCTGCGCCAAACAGCTCGCCTACGCAGGAATCAGCACACTCTATTATCGAAATGGCTACGCTGTGTTAGACGGTGAACGTATTTTAAAAAGCCAAGGCGTGAAGATTGTTTTTGTGAAATGAAAAAGGCCTGACATTCGTCAGGCCAGAGACATCACTCGAACACGTCGCGTTCCTCGTCGCTCAGGTCCGTCATCGGCGTGCCCGTGCGAACCTTCTCATAGGCGCGCAGACGCAAGTAGCCGAGTTCGATACGTGCTGGTTCTTTGGCGAGCGGAAGGCGCACGTCGCCCTTCAGGTCCGGCACCATGATGTGCGCGTGAAGATGCAGGATAGTTCCCGCGTTGTACTCCGGCGATCCGAAGCGCATGAGCATGCCACCGCCGCGGAGTCGATCCCCGTAGCGTACCTCTGCCCATTCGAAGAGCCCGCCCACCGACATGAAATCATGACGACTCGGCAGCTCCTCGGTGGAGATGTGACGCACAGATGCGAGCACGAGATGCAGCGCCGTGTTGTCCTCGGGAAACGGATTTTCCCACATGCGCCAACCATCGAGCTCGACAAGCACGACATTCTTTTCCCCAAGCGGGTCACAGAATACGCACTTCCCTGCCTTGTAGTCCTCGATCATCGAAAGGTACTGCTTGTACTTTCGAGCGCGTGTGAGCGTCAGGACTTGATGCTCCGTCAGACCATCGATTTTGGGAATGTTCAGCGTCATCTTCGCCCCAAACTGCCCATAATTGAGCGGCACAACTTGAACATAAAAATACGAATATGTCAACGGGAATATCTAATAAAAAATGACCACCTAAGTGATCAGAGAGGACGCTTCTGGCGCACGAGATAGCCGACGCTCATCAAGAAACGATCTTGCTCGCTCACCGGAAGCTTGGGCCGATACGCCATCTTCAGCTCGCAGCACCCGCCGTGTTGACCGTTCTCGTTCCGCGAACGGAACGAAGGCATCAGGCTCCTCGCTTTCGAGCGCGAGCCCCACGCCACAACCTCATCCCACTCCAGAAAACTGAAGTTGAGATTGTGATTCGCACAGAAGTACAACCCGTCTGCGAGCGTGGCCGGCTCCTGCATCCACAAAGAAGCGAACCACTCATCGATGGCAGACGCCGTCGTTGACGGCCCATTTTCGAAGCAAAACCCTGGAGCCCGGACCATCCGAAGCCCAAAGCCCACATAGTCGAAGTCCTCATGCGGAAAGTTCTCCGGCGTGAGGAGCGGACTGACCGTGCCGAGCTTGGCGTCAGCCAGAGCGGCAGCGAAACGGTCTCTATAGGCACGAGTGATTTTCATGAACCTCCTTCAATGCGTTTAGAACGAGCGACCTGCGAGCGAATCCAAACAGAATAAATCAATACAGTCAACCACGCATAAGAAAAAAGCTCACCGCTTAGTGAGCCTAGAGATACCCCGAGACGAGCGCGAGTTCGCCCGCACTCAGCGCTTCGAGCGGCAGGCCCTTGCGCAACTTCTCGAATACACGGAGACGATCAAACCCGTGCTCGATTCTGATCGCGCTCTTCGCGAGCGCGACCGACACATCACCCGTCCCGTCTGGGACGATGATGTTCGCGTGAAGATGCAGAACGCTCCCCGCATTGTCGAGCGGCGATCCGAACCGAAGCACGAATCCACCTCCCTTGAGCTTGAACTCACTCCGAGCCCAGAAAAACAGATCGCCAGCCGCCGTGAGATCTTCCTGTAGGAAGGAATCCTCCGGACCGACGTACCGCTTCGGCGCCATGATGAGATGGCACTTCGTGTGCTTCTGCGGGAAAGGATTGACCCACATCCGCCAGAGATGATTCCGCTGGATGATCGGGTTCAACTCCATATCCATAGGGTCGCAGAAGGCGCATGCACCCTTCTGATAGCTCTCCAGAAGCGTGAGATACTGTTTGTAGGTTCGCACGCGGCTAAGCGTGAGCACTTGGTCCTTGGTGAGACCAGGCATCTCAGGAAAGACAATCGTCACGAAACCTCCTCTCGTAGAATGATTTGGCGAGGAAAGAACATCATAAAATGCACCAAACGTCAACTTTTCTTGTAGTTTCTCGGTTGTCCAAATTTAAATCTCCACGCCTCCGTTTCTCCAAGCGCCTCTAAATCCGGCTCAATGAGATGCGCGTGAATATGCAAAACACTTGAACCATAATTTCCGTGTTCTGAAGAACCAAAGCGAATCGCGACGCCGCCTCCAGACATATTTCGCTCTTTCGCTTGTTCGGCAAACATCTGAATCAACTCGCTCCCCGCTTCTGGATCAATCTCCGTGATGTGCTCAATATGCGTTTTATAGATCGCAAGCAATTGGTGCTTGATCTTTTCATATGGCCATTGGTTTTCTGTAAGCAACCAAAACTTCCCCTCTTTTAAGATTGGATTCTTGTGATACTTCTCAAGATTCTCACGGCAAAAAGGACAATGCCCCTGCGCCTTAATGTCTTCCATCACCGCGCGCTGATCCTCGCGACGAACGGCAGACATGCTGATAAATCGATTCTGATCCATACAAATACCAACTAAATAGCTACAGGGATTCCACGGATTCCAGGATGCGGCGTGTAATCTTCCAACGTGAAATGCCCGTGTCTATACTCAAAAAAATCTTTGACATCAGTATCCATTTTTACAGTTGCGAGAATTTTTGGTTCACGCGCAAGCATGGTTTCCACGGCTGGAACCTGATCAACATAAATATGCGCATCAGAAAAACTATGGATGTATTCGTAAGGAATCGTTCCTGTTGCATGAGCGATCATCATGAGAAGCGCACCATATTGCACCATGTTCGCAGGAACGCCCACTGGAACATCGGCAGAGCGCTGGAACATGTGAAGCGTGAGTTTATTATCAAGCACGCGTAAATGAATCCATCCATGACAAGGAGCTACGACAACTTTTTGATGCTTGCCTTCACCACGAATCGTATATTGCGGAATCCACGGCGAAATAAAATGCGTACGCAAATGCGGGAACTCTCGAATCTGTTCAATAATATTTTGGAATTGATTGTACGTTTCTCCACCGACCATTGGAAAATCATGAAAGGCGGCACCGTATGAACCAGGGCCAAGATCGCCTGCCTCTAATCCACGTTTCGCGCATTTTTCAGGAGTCACCCAAGACTGCCACCAATGACAACCAAACTCTTCCAATCCTTTTTGCGTGCGCACACCATTCACGAACGCACACATCTCTCCAATCGCCTGCCGCCAAATGGTCACAGGAAGGTTTTCAGATTCCTTCGGCGCCATATTGCGCTCATTTATGATCGGAAACCCATTCTCTAGCTTAAAATGAAGCGGATTCGGCCCCATGAGCGTGATCGCGTCAACGCCCTGCTGGCTATTCGTCCGCTCCCCTCGCTCAAGAATATCACGCAATAATCGCTGATATTGCGCATCCGGAGTTCGTTCAGAAAGAGGTTTCATCATAGAGATTTGAATGCCTCACAAATTAGCACATGTGCCAGCTAGTCGAACACGGGAGGTCAATATACACTGCCCTCATGATCGCTATTATCTCTGCCGTCGCGAAAGATGGCTGCATTGGAAAAAATGGAAAACTACCTTGGGATCTGCCAGAAGATCTCAAACGCTTTCGTGATTTGACCGCCGGAAAAGTCGTCATCATGGGCCAAAGAACTTGGGAATCGCTTCCAGAAAAATTCCGTCCTCTCCCAAACCGTACAAACGTCGTCATCACGCAAGAACAAAATTACCCTGTCCCAGAAGGTGTACGTATTTTTTCAAATCTTCCAGATGCCACCGCTGCTTTCACCGACCAACAAATCATGATGATCGGCGGCGCGCGCATCTATGCAGAAGCAATCAATTTTGCTGATGAGCTCTTTATCACGCACATAGATCAAACCGTCGAAAATGGCGACGTCTTTTTCCCGACCATCGATCCAGCGATCTGGATAGAAACCGAAAACGAACCTCATCCAGGCTTCACTTTTTCTCACTATATACGCCGCTAAGGACGGCTTGCTAGCATACCCATCATTATGCCAAAACTCATCATCGGACTTGTTGGTCAGGCAGGATGCGGAAAAGGCACAGTCACGGACTTGCTCAAGAGCAAATACGGCGCCGGATATATCCGTTTTAGCGGACTCCTCGAACAAATCGTTCAAATACTTGGCATCGAAAAAACGCGTGACAACTACATCAAAATTTCAACCGGACTCCGCGAAAAGCTCGGAGAAGATATTCTTTCATACGCCGTTGAACGATACGCTCTCAATGCGCCAGAAGATATCATCGTTGTAGATGGTATCCGTCGTATTGATGATATTGTCGCGCTTGAACCACTTCCACAATTCAAGCTCCTCGCCATCAGCGCTCCCGCCGAATTGCGTTTTGAGCGCATGAAAAAGCGCGGGGAAAAAGCCTCAGAATCCAACATGACTTGGGAACAATTTGAAAAAGAAGAACATGCCCCAACCGAAATCGCGATTCCGAGCGTCATGGATCGAGCTTGGCGCACGCTCGACAATGCTGGCGATAAAGAAGAATTTGAGAATCTCGTCAAAAAAACGCTCCACGATCTTGGGTTTGAACCCTTGCCTGAATAAAGGCTTCGTGCTGACATAATTACTCAGGAGGCCCCAACTATGAAGGACGCCAGGAAAGACGCGATGTCAATCCCTGTAATGGCGCCCGATCAGGGCCGCCTTATTACAATCGACGCCGTAGATGGCGCCGGAAAAGATACCGTAGCTCAAGCGCTTTTGGCTTGGCTTGAGCGACACGGTCGTCATGTGCACGATTATGACCGTCTCGGTCCCGATCAAGCCATCCCCGCCCAAACCGATGTTCTTTTTCTGTCTCAGCCAAGCCGCTGGGGCATCGGAAAAGTCATCCGAGATACCATCATGAAAGACAAGGCGTTCGACGCCCGGTCTACCGCGATGGCATTCGCTCTTGATCGAGAGGTCCTCTACCGAAATACGGTACTGCCCTTTCTCATGAATAAGCCAGGGAGACTTGTCATTCAAGTCCGTGGCCTCATGTCTTCGTTCGTGTATCAGACCATCCAAGCGCTGGACGAAGGCTCGCCCCTCTCCGTCCATGAACTGCTCGAATTCCCAGGGAATCGACTCGAGCTGTCGCGTAGACCTGATCTCGCCATCCTTCTAACGCTCTCCCAGGAGACAGCCGCGAAGCGACTCGCGGGACGCATCGAAAAGGTGGACGACGACAAGTTCGGAAATCCCCACTTTCAATCCAGACTCTCCTTGCGTTACCACGACAAGGACGTTCTAGAACCATTCATGCTCCTCGGAACAAAAATCGCCTACATCGACGCAGAAGGCTCGGCCGAACAAGTCGCAGCCGCCTGTAAAGTCGAAGTGAGCAAGCTTCTCGCGTAATACCGCCTAGATAGGCGGTTTTTTAATTCACATGGTAGACTGGGGCCATATGAAACCATTGATTTCTATTGGCGACCTGATGAGTTTTGGCTTTAAAGCGACCAAAGAGACTTGGAAGCCTACCCTCAAATACAGCGTCTGGTTCTTCATCCTTCCGCTCGCCTATTATCTCGTTCTCGCTGCCATGGCTTTGGGTGGTGCATTTTCGCCAAGCATGGGCTTTAGCATCGCTTTCTTGGTTGTGTATTTTGCTGGCTTGATCGGAATGGTCATTGGACTCATTTGGGCCGCGATCTCCATCGTCCAATACATGCTCGCCTACGCCGAAGAAACCGACATGAAAACATGGAAACCAAAACAATCGGCACTTTCATATGTACCGGGTTTGCTCTGGCTCGGTATCATCTCCTCGCTTCCATTTATTGGTGCCATGGTTATCGTTCTCCTCCCAGCACTGCTCGTGCGTGAATCTTCTATCGGATTCCTCGTGAGCGCGCTTCTTGGACTCATCTCAATTCCAGTCATGATCTGGGTTGGTATCCTATTCTCACAAGCGCAAACATTCCTTTTGAATGACGATGTGCGCGGAATGGCAGCCATCAAACAATCAATCGCGCTCGTGCAGAATCGTTGGGGCGCTGTGTTCGCCCGATCGTTTATCCCGATCATACTTTTCATGATGATCGTCATGGCGATTCAAAGCGTCATCATGTTTATCGGCATCGTATTAGGTATTTCGCTCTTTGGTGGATTTGCTGCATTCGCGGGGATGACTTCCGACGGACTAAGCTTAGCGAATAGTTCAAATCTTGGGTTTGGAATTGTAAGTATTCTCGTTCTCCTCGGATACAGCATCATCGCATTCTTGATTGGGATCGCCACTCAAATCGCTCAGATCATCTATCAAGCTGCGATTTCGGCAAAATTGTTTCACTCGCTCAAAGAATCAAAATAAAATATGGCGCAACCGCTCATTCGCATCGGCGAGCTTCTCTCGACCGGCTGGGATCAATTTCTTGCTGATTGGAAAAAGAATCTCGAGCTCTCTATCCGTTTCCTTTTGAGTTCGGTTGTGATTTTTGGAGCAGCATTTCTCACGCAGAATATGCCGCTCGCTGGACAGCTCGTCATCAACGTCATCGCCCTTGTTGCCGCTGCCGTAATCAATATTCACACCATGATCACGCTCACGGATTTTGTACTCCGTCGTGATTCAAATCCAACGAAACCAACAGAACCAAGCGTGGAAATCGGATGGAAACTATTTGGACCATTTATTTTCGTCGTAGCACTGCAAACGCTCGCAGTGCTTGGCGGACTCGCTTTGCTTGTACTACCAGGAATCTGGCTATCGGTATTATTCGGCTATTCAATCCTCATGTTCATGGAAGATGGGCATCGCGGCACTCAAGCGCTCGCCGCATCCGCTGAGCTCGTAAAACATCACTGGTGGAGTGTTCTCTTTCGCAGTTTAGCTTCTGGAATCATCACGGGTCTTCTCATCAGCTTCTCAACTCTCATCCTCCTCATTATCGTTGGACTATTCGTCGGCATGGACCAAGTCTTTAATTTCGCTACATACAGCGCAAATACCGTTGCTCCAAGCCCGCTCGTTAACGGAATCGAGTCTGTCATTCGCGGAATAACCTCTGCGCTTTTCATTCCGCTGGGCATCATTTATCAAGTGAAAATCTTCCACTCCTTGAAGAAATCTCAGATGTAATAGAGGATACGCCCGTATGAGACTCATCCCGATCATTGGCTTGGAAATCCACGCCCGCTTGAAGACGAAAAGCAAGATGTTTTCTGATTGTCCAAACGTGGATGACACAGCCGCCCCAAATACCGCCATTGACCCCGTTTCAACCGGTCAACCAGGCGCGCTTCCAGCCGTAAACGCAGAAGCGGTCCGTTTGGGCGTGCGCGCAGGACTCGCTCTTGGTTGCCGCATTCCAGATGAAGCGCACTTTGATCGCAAGAACTATTTCTATCCTGATCTTCCAAAGGGATATCAAATCTCACAATACGATCACCCAATCGCTGAACACGGAGCGATCATGATTGATGATCGTCGCATCGGCATCACGCGTGCACACCTGGAAGAAGACGCGGCAAAAAATATTCATGACGCGGCAACAAATTCGACGCTCGTAGATTTTAATCGTGCCGGCGTTCCTTTGCTTGAGATTGTGAGTGAGCCTGATATTCGTTCCCCAGCCGAAGCGAAAGCATACGTACAAGAAGTCCAAGCCATTCTTCGCACGGTCGGTGCTTCAGATGCTGATATGGAAAAAGGATACATGCGTTGCGACGCGAATATCTCGATGCTTGAAGTTGATGAGGAGAATCACAGTGCCGCAGAATTCAATCCAAAAATTGAAGTAAAGAACCTGAATTCATTCCGTGCCGTTGAACGCGCGCTCACCTACGAGATCGAGCGCCAAACAAAGATGCATGAAGCAGGAGAAATGCCCGTCGGCGCAACGCGCGGTTGGGACGAAAACAAAGGCTCTACCTTTGAACAGCGTCTCAAAGAAACGAATGCCGATTATCGCTACTTCCCTGAACCAGATCTTCCGCCGCTTGATCTGCGCTTGATTCGCGAAGAAGAAAAAGCAAAACTCCCCGCCCTTCCAGCAACTCGACGCGCGATGCTTATCGAAGAATTCGGATTCACGTCAGAAGACGCTCGTTTCTTTGTCGCGAATGATTGGACGGACTATGTCGAACGCGTCATGGGAGAGCTACCAGAATGGGGCGAAGAAATTCCAACCATCGCAAAACTCGCAAGCAGCTGGCTCAAAAATAAACTCGCGAGCATTCTCGCTTCAGAAAACAAAACGATTACAGATGCAAACATCACCCCAGAGAATTTTGCCGAGTTTTTGCACTTGATCGACGACAACATTATCAACAGCGCGAACGCTCAAAAGCTTCTCACGCTCATGCATGAGACAGGATCAGATCCTTCGCATCTCATGGAAGAGCACAATCTCGGTCAGATGAATGATCCTGCCGCCATGACCAAGCTCGTTTCCGAGCTCATCGCGCAAAATCCAGAACAAGTTGAACAAATCAAAGCTGGAAAAATCGTCCTCGTGAAATGGTTTGTTGGAGTGATTATGAAATCCACAGAAGGAAGAGCAAATCCGACAGCGGCGGAAGAAGAAGTGAAGAAACAATTGGGATTGTAAAAAGTTGGATAAACAAAAACCCCGACGTGCGTCGGGGTTTTTGAAGCTCGTTTAGCGAGCAGGTCCGCGTGATTCCATTGGGCGAGCCTTGTTGACCGCAATCTGGCGGCCACCAAAATCCTTACCATCGGTCTCAGCGATTGCTTTGTCAGCGGCTGCGTCATCAGTCATTTCGACGAAGCAGAAACCGCGTGGGCGGCCAGTTTCACGGTCCATAGGGATATAGACAGAGAGAACTTCTCCGAACTGAGCAAAGTGTGAGCGGATTTCCTCTTCCGTTGCACGGAATGGGATGCCGCCGACGAACAACTTGGTAGGCATGCGTTTTGGGATATCCTGTTTCAGGACATCGTCATGTAAAGAATAAAACTGGATAACCGTTTGCGCATGGAACCCTTCCCGACCTAACGGACGGACGGACCTTCGCACGTTATATCCATCCCTAGCATGGCACATTTTTTGCCTGTCGTCAAGTGGTATGAGAGTATATATTCCATGAATACAACCCCACAAAAGAAGGCTGGAAGAGCCCTTCATAGCTGCGTAGACCTCTATAACCTGCTAGATGAACGCATTACTCATCCGGAACGCACTAAGGCGATAGACAAGAAAATCGTGAAAGAGTTCCAGCAGGTTCGGAGCATCTTTATCCTCGATATGAGCGGGTTTAGCCGTCTCGTTCAGCGCTATGGGATCATCCATTACCTCGCCATGATTCAACGCATGCGTCAGGTAGTCGGACCAGCCATCGAACGCTGTAAAGGATCAGTGGTGAAATTCGAAGCCGACAACTGCTTCGCCGTATTCAAAAACTCTGATCAGGCCCTCGCTGCGGCCCTCGCCATTCAACATGATCTCGGCGTTGCAAATCTCATGACAGATGACGATAGCGATGTCTTTGTATCCATTGGAATCGGACATGGTCCGATCTTATTGTTCTGCGAAGACATGTACGGTGATGAAATGAACCTCGCATCTAAACTTGGAGAAGATGTTGCAGAGCGAAGTGAAATTCTTCTGACTGATTCTGCGAAGCGCACATTGAAAAAGAAAAATCTTGCAACGTTCAGTGCGCTCCCTCTCACGATCAGTGGAGTGAATATGCGTGCATGGAAAGTGAAAACTAAATAAAAAAGTATTTCCACAGGCTACGCGAAATATCTCTTGACACACAAAACAGAAAATATGTGTTATACTTTCATCGCATGCGTCTTGCACGAAGCGAAACGCGCATCGAGTCCAAATTCACGGACCGATTAACATGAAAGGAGGAGATTTGCATGGCAAAGAAACTCAAGAAGGCAGTTAAGAAGGCCGTTAAGAAAGTAGCGAAGCGCAAGCCAGCTAAGAAGGTAGCAAAGAAGGCCGTAAAGAAAACATCGAAGCGCAAATAATACGCTTTGAACGTTCTCTCTTCACCACTCGGTGAAGTCGCACATTCTCGGAGGAGAAATCCCGTCCCAAAAAAAAAGCGCTTGCGCTCTATGGGACGGGATTTTCGTTATGCGAATGGAATAATCTTTCCAAACACACCATCATATCCAGGCGTAACAGAAACCCTTCCCTCTCGCATATTCAAAATAGCCTGTATAACACGTTCTTCAACAAGACGCATGAGCTCAGAGGCTGAAATATCAAGCAAAACAGCGAATTCAGAGCGTCCATCTGATACAAGCGCCTCATACACTTTCTGAACTTTTTTTGATGAAGGTCCAACACCAAGCACCGTCCCTATTAATTCCGCCAATGGAACAATGGAACGATATGGAACCGCAAGTGGTGATTCTTTTCCTTCTTTACGATCAGCAAGCAATTCAATACGATTTAATACACCAACGGTCATCAGCTTGTGACAAACGCCGCACAATCCGTTCAATCGCCTTGTCTCAACAGGATCACAGACAAATCCACACGCACTGTGTCCATCAGCAAAATATTTTCCTTCTTCAGGAAAAAATTCGATGGTTTCAATAAATTTCTTTTTATCTTTCTCAGTGAGGATGCGACGTAGCTCAAAATAACTTGGCGACTTCATTTCAAATACACTCGCCTCTCGACCAAGCTTATCCAAAGAATGCGCATCCGAGTTTGAAATGAGAAACACATCATCAAGATCTTTCAATCGCCAATTCATTTTTGGATTTGATGATAATCCAGTCTCTATCGCAGAAATATATTTTGTCATCTCACCAAAACACGCTTCCAACGAATCAAAACCCGACATGGATCCGAACACTGCAAACCACGGTGTCCATGCATGCGCGGGAATAAGCATTCCCTGAGGATCCGCATCTAACACGAGCTTCACGAGCTCCTCTGAATCAATTCCTAGTATGGGCCGGCCATCCGCTCTCAAATTACATCCACGTGACGCGAGCGAAGCAATGAATCGATCCACCGCTTGAAGCGATGGCATCAGTACAAGATGATGTACGCGGCGCACTTTTCCATCACGCTTATAGATACAAGACAATTCCGTAGATAACAAAAATCTCGTTTTTGAAAAATCAGCTTTCACCGCAAACGCACCACCACCAACATCCTCCAGTTCAGTGCCAATCTCTTTACGCCAAGCCGGGTGTGTAAAATCAGATGTTCCGACAAACTGAATCCCCTTGCGTTCACACGCAGAAGCGATATTCCGGATATTCAAATCCTTAGAACAAGCGCGCGACCACTTCGAATGAAGATGGAAATCCGTGACAATTCGCATGAAATTAATGACCCATGATTTTTAATACAAGAAATACGATCAACATAACCCCAACCACTGCAAAACCCCATATAGTACGAATAGACATACACCCATCCTGCTACAAGACCGCCGCTTCTTCAAGCGCCCATCGTAATGACTCCGTATTGAAAGATAAACGATACGCATTCGTATCATCAGACACGGAAAAGAAATAGATTTTTTCACGCCCAATTCGTTCTGCATGCACAAGATTTACTTTTCGAATTTGATAATACTGCTTCCCCCATTTGAACATCATGGGTTCAGGACGAGCGTTCTTAAAAGCCACGAGCACCTCAACGGGCTCATGCACGGAATCGTATGGCATAGATTTTATCGATAAGCGCGGATAACCGCTTTCACAACACCCTGAATCAAAGGATCGTAACAATAGATCGGCTTCATAGTCTTATTTGCCGGTTGAAGGCGAATACGATCTTTCTCACGATAAAACTTTTTCAATGTGACATATGCATTCTCGAGCAAAGCCACGACCACATCTCCATTCTTCGGCGATGGATTGTGCTCCACAATCACATAATCTCCATCATGAATCCCTTCGTCGATCATGGATTCACCCTTCACGCGCAGTACATATGAGTTCGCAGAATTTGGAACAAGATCAACGGGCACCGCAAATGTCTCACGCTCTTCTACGGCTTCAATTGGCAAACCGGCCGTGATCAAACCCTTCAGCGGCAAGATCACGCTACGCCCCCAACGCACGGCCTTGTCGGTCGGTTCAAGCTCGCGGCCGGTATTGCCATCGCCCTCTCGTAAAAATCCACGACCACGCAAAGCCTGAACATGCGCATGCACAGTCGAAGGAGAGGCAAGCTCAAGTCCACTCGCGATTTCACGATACGAAGGAGCGAATCCTCGATCATTGATAAAGTTAACGATGAAATCGAGAACTTCTTTTTGCTTGGGTGTAAGTGGTGCGGCCATATAGAACAAAAATAGAACTCGAGCGAACAAAAGTCAAACACCTCGTCCTGTTGATAAGTTTCACTAAATCTTTTCCAAAATAAGAAGCGGCCCGTCCCGTGAAAGCTTAAGCTCTCTACAGGACGGGCCGTTCAGGGGCCAAGTGTCTAATGGTTCAAGGGCTGTGTCTAAGGGCCAAGAGCCCAAGTGACTAAGCGTTCTTGAACTCGCGGAAGGCCCAGAAGCACATGTCGTCGCGCCACCTGTCACGAACATCGTGGCGCAGGCCGAGCTTGCGGTCACACTCATCGCGGAGGAAGTACGGCGCGTAGAGGAGGCCACCGCTCTGGAAGAGCCTGTCGTCCGCCGGGATCGAGGCGTGGTAGCCCTCGGGGTTGTCCCGCGTCATGAGGGCGATGAAGGCCGCCGTGTTTCCGACGAAGCCATCCTTGAAGTGCTCACGCACTTCGGTGGCTGGCACAACCTCACGGCCGGGCTTCCAGGACTGGACTTCGTAGGTCTTCCCACACTCGTCCGTGACGAAGTCCCACTTGGCGAGGTCGCCATCGAGATACGTGAGCTCGAGCTTCGACTGCGCCTGCGCGATCAGCTCGGCGGCCGGGAGGTTCGGAACCGTGATGCGCTCGAGGACGCTCACGCTGATCCGATTCTCGATGATGGCTTGTGCCTGCTCATGACTGATGGTGCCCTTCGCGAGCATGGAAACGATCTCTGCGATCTGATTCGGACTTGCTTTCTTACCCACGTGTCTATCCTCCAATGTCCTTTTGGAAATACCAGTTGTGCTCGCGACCATCGCGCTCACAACCGGCTACCTAAGGCCATTTTTTCAATGACTGTACCGAATATGTGAAGGTACGACTAAGGATAAATGAAATCACATCTGATGCTATTTGTCAATAAATCATTATATTTTTGATCAGATATTTTTCGCTTATCCACCGTTGACATTCCTTCTGAATCATGGAACGCAGTATGCAGTGGGCCAGCGGCTTGGTAGCACATTCGGACCTGGTAATCCGTGATGATGGGGTTCGACTCCCCGCGCTGGCTCCACAGAGGCGAACTTGACAGCATGAAATGAAAATCGTAGCGTAATATCATTACCAGGTCCCGACGTGCAGCCGAGTTCATCAAACAAAACACCTGCCACAACGGCGGGTGTTTTGTTTTCTATTTCAATATTGCATGACTCTTGACAAACTCTCTCAAAAAGTGAACGCGGTAGAGAGGGGGCTTGGTACGCGCATTCGATTCGAACTTATCGGATCATGGCACGAACAGGTCGCTCTATCGTTCTATGTCGAGACAACTCATAAGCAGGATCAGCGTTCTCTTGTTCGTGAGCGGCGTGCTCATATGTTCGGGAATATTCAAAGCGCGCGCCGCTACACCACAAACACTGCTCATCGGTGAAGTAAATTGGGCCGGCTCATCTCATTCAACGGTCGATGAATGGATTGAGCTCTGGAATCGTGGCAATGAGCCCACGGATCTCAATGGATATCGTCTTGTGGGTGCGGGCGGAGGAAAAGATATTGTCTTTGATGCGAACGCGGTCATTCCCCCGCTCTCTGCATTTCTCATCTCGAACTACACAGCATCTGACACCAAGTCAGGACTCGCAACAGATCCACAAATCGTCACAAGCACCATCTCATTACCAAATGACAAGCTACTCATCCAATTGTTTGATCCAAGCGGAACAATCATTGATCAAGCAGGAGACGGTGGCACTCCCCCAGCAGGGTTCTCTTCATCCACAAAAGCTTCCATGATCCGTTTGCAAGATGGAACTTGGCAAACCGCCATCGAACGACTTCACATTGACGATGGCGTGGCAGACCTTGGAACGCCTGGATTCTGCGATGGATGCAACTGGGTCGATATTCCCGAAGTAACAACCACAGAAATTATCGTAACCGTCGCCGCAACCACAACCGTAGAATTACCTGTTGAACCACCACCAATAATCGCAGAAGTCGCTCCGGTAGAACCTGTTATCACTACGATCGTCATTCAGCTCCCCGACTTCCGTCTCTCAAAAATATTCCCCGCCCCAATCTCTGGAAAAGAATGGGTAGAAATATCAATTCCACCTGATGCCACCATCGACGCACTAAACGGCTGGTCGCTCTATGATGCATCTGGAAAAATTCTCACCATACGTTCAGCAACATCAAATAGAATTGAAATCTCGAGTTCACGATTAAACAATAGCGGTGATAGCGTCGAACTTCATCGGCCGGATGGATCTGTCGCAGAACGCATGACCTATCGCTCAACTCCACGTGATGCATTCTGGGAAAAGAATATAGATGCGACTGCATGGGTTTTGAATGATCCGAACGCAGAACCCGCAACGCCCATCATTGAACCAGAGCCAGAAACAATCACAACCTATGCACCATCTCCCCCACCGATTGAGTTGCCAACGCTTGAATCGATAGAACCAGAACCACCAAAAATCATTCTTGCAAAAGCAATAAGCGTTACTTCAACAAGGATAAAAGCGACTACAAAACCAAAAGCAATCACAAAACCTAAAACGACGGCAGTAAAGAAACTAACCCCTGCCGATCGCGCCATTACATTCGATATGTTGAATAAAATAGAACCAAATGTTCGCGTTGTGCTTTCCGGAGTCGTCGCAACAAAACCGGGAATACTAAGTAAGAATCAATTCGTTCTCCTCGCAGCTGATGGTCGCGGCCTCCTTGTGTACGGAACATCAAAACAGATATCACCGCCCATCGGGGCCACGGTCCGCGTCGCAGGAACATTGCAAATAAACGACGACGGCATCTCTCTGCATCTCGCTACGAAAGATCAATGGAAAGAAATACAAGCAACAACCGTTCCAAAACCTCGTATCGTTGATTTTCTAAGCGCATCCGTCGAAGATGGTTGGAGTTTAGTCAGCGTCACGGCAACCGTTGGTGAAGTAAAAACGAGTGGCGTGACACTCGATCTAGGAGACACGCTCGTGACACTCCACGCAAAACCCGTTTCCGGATATAGACTCACGCGTCTCAAGCAAGGAGACACAGTCCGCGTCACTGGACTCGTTGATTTCCGCGGTCTCGATCCGATTCTAAATATTCGTTCCATTGATGATATCGAAATCGTGAAGCACGCCGCACTCGCAACAACGACCGCAACTACTACCCAAGGCTTACCAGACTGGGCACCATTTGGCGCCGCTGGAATCACCGTCGCCATCACCCAAGGTTTTAAAAAGTTAAAAAAACTTCGCGATGATCGTCGTGTGGAAAAGCTGATCACACGAGCATCAACAACCTATGTCTCTCCTTAAACAGCATCCAGTGATTCTTCAAGCAGCGATACAAGATCTGCTCGCAGCCGTCTGGGAGCTACAGGATCTCACGAGAGACGTCTCCCGTGAAACACGAGGCCTTGCCGACATGCTCCAACCACCAAAACCAGACGAGTAACGAAAAAGACGCCAATTGGCGTCTTTTTCTATGGAGCGGGTAGAGGGAGTCGAACCCTCATCTCTACCTTGGCAAGGTAGCATAATAGCCGCTATACGATACCCGCCTATGCTCTGCTGAGCTTCGGCGGGTGGACCCGCCGTTGCTTGCTTGCGGACAGTACGTTATCAACGCTTTCAACTCTTGGCAAGATACCCCCTTCTCTTCGCCTCAGGAAAGCGCTCAATCGCATATCGAAGCATCGTTCTTGGCATCTGACGACCATACCGAGCCAAAAACCGTTCAAGCTCGCTTTCCGAGCAACGCTTGCCCGCTTCGCGCAACATCCAGCCAACAGCCTTATGAATCAAATCATGCATATCAGAAAGGAGAAGCTCAGAAATATGAAACACTGGTGCAGAATCTCCACTCTTGGTGAAGTGAAACGTTGCGATAATCGCAATGCGACGTTCCCAAATCAATTCTGATTTCGCAAGACGATCTAATATGCGCAAATCTTTTCCAACAAGATACGCACCAACAATTCGATCTGCACTCACATCGACCAAATCCCAATTATTAATTCGATCTGTATGTGCAAGATAAAAATCAAAAATACACTTCTTCCCACGCTCGTCTGCTCGCGCAAATTGCAACGTTAAAATAATCACGGCTAATAAACGATCCTCATGCCATGCGCTCTGCAAAAGCTTTTCAATGTCTTCAAGAGAAAGATCGATATGTTTTTTCGCCACCAGACGCGTGGACGGAACCATCACGCCTAAAAATCGATCACCCTCACCATATTCACCTTTTCCTGTTTTAAAAAATGAAGGCAAAAATGCGGCTTTTTCAGTATTGGCATGAGAACGCAAATCCTTTCTCGCTTGAGCGAATGACATAGCGATATGCTAGCATGACCCTATGAAAACGATCTATTTGATTCGCCACGGACTCGTGGAAGATGCGGCAGGGATCTTCTATCCAAACACATATCCACTTTCCGAGCGAGGCGTTACGGATGTAAAGACGCTCGCCGCACAAATTCTCGAAGCAAACTTGAAGCCATTTCGCATGGTGAGTTCTCCCCATATGCGAACACGCGAAACCGCTGAAATCATCGCACAAGCAATCAACGGAAATGTCGAAACCGATGAACGTCTCGTAGAATGGCAGGTTGGCTCTTGGATCGGTAAACCACTCGTTGAATTTCGGAAAGCTGCGGGATACCTAGATCCACCTCCCTTTCATCTCAAGCTTGATGATGTTGAATCTTTCGAAGCCATGTCAGAACGCATAATTCGCGTTATCACAGACGAACTCACCAAACTTCCTGAAGGCGGCCTGACCATGATCATTAGCCATCGAGAGCCGATCGTGAGCGCCATTCTCAAGCTTCAACATGAGGAAACCTGGGAAAATATCCCAAATCTCGACGTTCCTAAGCCTTGCGCCTGGAAATTGACCTTTGAAGGCGACCTGCTTATACAAGCCATAAAAGCCTTTGACACGTCACAGGGAAATTGATAGTCTTTCGCCTGCCAGATACACGGGCGTGTAGCTCAGTTGGTTAGAGCGTTACACTGATAATGTAAAGGTCCCTAGTTCGAATCTAGGCACGCCCACCACGTAAAAACCCAGCAGCAAGCTGGGTTTTTACGTGCCACGTGATCTGCGTAGCAGATTTTACGTGGCGGCTTTTGTTTTCGCTTGCGGCTGGGTTCACGTGGCGCAGCCAAAGAGACTACTTCACCGAAAGGTCCTGACGCGTCACGCTAAAGAGCGTCTTTGGATTCTTGTCACCCTGATTATCCGCGTTTACGACGAACTTAATATTCCCCTTCAAGTATGACTGCGACGTGACCGTCCCACGGCTCGCATTCTCATCAGCCGTATATCCCGCGGTCACAAACGCCTGATGATACCAAGAGAGAATGATCCCAGACTCATCGCTAGATTTAAGCGACATAACCGCACGCTGCGAATCGCTGATCGCGGAAAAAATACTCGCATTCGCATACTTCGGAAAATCCGTCGGGAAATCCGCAGGAAACTGAAACTCTCCCTGAGGCACAGCTCGTTGAGCAGGAGCTGGGTTCGCATTTATAGCTTTCGGAGCAGTGGGAACAGCCGAAGTCCCACAACCCGCACCCGTTAACGCGAGTGACAATCCCAACGCGAATACAAATTGTAATTTCACAATTTAGTTTCCCTTTGGAGAATATGTGATCTGGGCCGTAACCGTCTCCTTGTCTCCATCTTTCTGACTTACCAATAGAAGACCGATTCCTGCATCACCCTTTGCAAATTCTGCCATGTAGTACTCCGTCACTTCATTGGTAGATGTCTTCTTGTATCCCTTTGCGATGATCTGCTCTTCATACCAAGCTGTAAGATCCTTGATCGACGCATCTTTGATCTCAACGAACAAAACGGAACGACCATCCTTATCAACAGAAGCGAGATTCACCGAGCTCCCCTTGTATCGTGGAATTTCATCTGTGAACCCTGCTGGGATCGTCACGTTTGTTCCAATAACGGATGAGGTTCCATCCTTGCCCTTGATCGAGACGCTTCCATCCGCAGTATCAAGATTCACTTTTTCACCTGTCGCGGCTTCAAGAACCTTGTCCGTAACCGCATCACCAATCTTTTGATTGATCTTCTCCTGAACAGATGCAAATGGATTACACCCAAACCCCATCAAGGCGAGCACGAGCAACGGAGCACCAAGCGAAAGAGACTTTTTCATGTTCATATAGATAAATGATAACTTATCCGAATAATTCTTGCTTGAGACGAGTTCGCGTGTCAACTCCCCGCTCCTCCAAAATTAACTTCACCGTATCCATGAACGGCTTTGGACCGCACATGAGAAACGTCACGTCCTCAAGCGATGAAACATGTGCATCAAGCATCGGACCATCTAAACGACGAGACTCCCCTGGCCACGGATTCGGCGACCCCTGCGTCAGAATAAACACTGGCTTAAACCAAGGGCAACGCTTCGCGAGAGAATCAAGCTCTTCAAAATAAGCCGTCTCTTCGATAAGCGCATTCGAATAAAACAACGTCACCTCACGTTCTACGTTTTGCGCAACTAAACTTCGGATCATACTCAAGAGCGGCGTGACCCCCACACCGCCTGCAAACATCACAAGAGGATTCTCGCCTTCTGGCAACACATACACGCCAAACGGTCCTTGAACGCCCACCACGTCATCTGGCATGAGCTGTGAGGCTTTCTTCGTAAAGTCTCCATGGACCTTGATTCCAAGCCTCAATACTTCTTGTGAGGCTTCTGGTGCCGACGCAATCGAATAAGCCGAACGCGCCCACACCGAACCATCTGCGTTAAACAAGTGGAGATAAATCCACTGACCTGGCTTAAACGCAACCATGTCCGCCGGGTCTTGCGGAACTAACACTAACGTAAACGTCATCGCCGTCTCCCACACCAACTCCTTCACTTGAAACGATCGAATTTTGAGAACAGGGTTTTCCATAGAGAATTGAAAGCAGTTTAAAATACAAACAAAGAAAAAAACAGGGTTACCCCTGTTTTTCTCTATCGCACAGATTAGACCAGCATTCCAATGATAAGAATTGCAACAATGTTGAGAATCTTGATCATCGGGTTGATGGCTGGACCAGCTGTGTCCTTGTAAGGATCACCTACTGTATCTCCCGTCACAGCTGCCTGATGAGCAAAAGACTTCTTGCCACCAAAGTGGCCGTCTTCGATGTACTTCTTGGCATTGTCCCAAGCACCACCACCCGTGGTCATCGAGATACCAACGAACAAACCAGTCACGATAGAACCAACGAGCAAACCACCAAGTGCTACTGGACCAAGCGCAAAACCAACAACGATTGGCGCGAGCACTGGCAAAAGCGCTGGAATGATCATCTGCTTCAAGGCTCCCTTGGTCACCACGTCCACACACTTTGCGTAGTCAGGCTTTCCAGAACCATCCATGATTCCTGGGATCTCCTTAAACTGACGACGAACTTCTTCAACGACTTCACCGGCTGTGTCTCCAACGGCCTTCATGGCAAATGCGCCAAACAAATACGGGAGCAACCCACCGATGAACAAACCGACAATCAATTTTGGATCTTCCAATGTGAATACGAGATGCTTACCCAATCCTGCGATTTCAGCCGTGTAAGACGAGAACAACACGAGAGCGGCCAAACCAGCAGAACCGATTGCGTAGCCCTTTGTGACGGCCTTGGTCGTGTTTCCAACGGCATCAAGAGGATCTGTGACCTTACGTACGCTCTCATCCAACCCAGCCATCTCTGCGATACCACCTGCGTTATCCGTGATTGGACCGAATGCGTCGATCGTCACAATGATACCGGTGAGCGAAAGCATGCTCATGGCAGCAACCGCGATGCCATACAAACCAACCAATGAGTACGCACTAAGAGTTGCTGCTGCAATGACAAGCACCGGAGCGGCTGTGGATTGCATGGAAACAGCAAGACCAGCGATCACGTTTGTTCCATGTCCAGTCTGCGATGCAGCGGCAATGGACTTCACAGGAGCAAAAGATTTTGAAGTGTAGTAGTCCGTGATTATCACGAGCAAACCAGTCACCACGAGACCAATCAATGAAGCGAGATAAACCTTCATTGGATCAAGCGAAGTACCAGCGAGCAATGTGGTCGTGACTGGGTAGAACAAGATCGCAGAAAGAATTCCAGCCACGATCAAGCCCTTATACAATCCACCCATGATGTTCATGCTGCCATGCGAAAGCTTGATGAACGCGATTCCGATAATGGAAGCGACGATAGACACACCACCCAATGCGAGCGGATAGATAAGCGCCACCTGCAAACCACCAAGCGACAGCGAACCAAGTACCATAGCGGCCACAGCCGTCACGGCATAGGTTTCGAACAAGTCAGCGGCCATACCTGCACAGTCACCCACATTGTCACCAACAAGGTCGGCGATAACTGATGGATTGCGAGGATCGTCTTCCGGAATGCCTTGCTCAACTTTTCCAACCATGTCGGCACCAACGTCCGCAGCCTTTGTAAAGATACCACCGCCCAAACGAGCAAATACCGAGATGAGCGAAGCACCAAATGACAAACCGATAAGCGACTTCAAGTCATGTGTAAGTGCGTAAAAACCAGCGACGCCAAGCAAACCAAGACCAACCACCATAAGACCAGTCACGGCGCCGCCTTTGACGGCGACATCCATGGCTGCACCGATTCCACGCTTCGCCGCTTCTGCGGTGCGAATGTTGGCACGAACAGAAACGAACATTCCAACGTATCCAGCAAGCGCAGAGAGAACGGCACCAACCGCGAAACCAGCCGCAACCGTCCATCCAAGCGATGGAACAAATCCAATCAAGAGGAACACCACGACACCGATCACAAGCACCGTGCGGTACTGACGATTCAAAAATGCCATCGCGCCTTCCTGAATAGCTTTGGCAATAGACTTCATCTTTTCGTCGCCTTCTGGCAACGCAAGAATGCTCTGAGCCAAATACGCCGCATACACGATTGCCAGCACCGCTGCACCTAACACGTAGGGAAGAAGGTTTTGCATAGATAAATATGGGTATTTCGAGGCTCATCCTATGGAAATAGGGCTAAGCTGTCAACCGCTAAGCCAATTGATATTCAATATCTGCTTTTCCAAAGTAAAACCATCTCCATGGCTCAACATACCCAAATACGACTGCAAGGACTTACCTGTAATCCGCTTCATCATCCTTTGTTTCGTTTTCGTTCGAAGTACGCGATGTTCTGGAAAATGTATCCAACCGAGGAAATCAATGCCGGAATTAATTGTTTTCAGAAAAACCTTGTCCGGATGAAGATCAAGAGCAAGCTTGCTCGACAAGAAAAATCGAACATCTTCAAGAATGCCATCCAACTCTGAACGATTCGAAGAAAGAAAAACAAAATCATCCGCATATCGGACATACCGCTTGACCCGAAGGGAACGCTTCACAAATTGATCCAAAGAATCCAGGTAGATATTCGCAAAGAGTTGTGAAGTGAGATTGCCAAGCGGAATCCCCTTGCCCAACGAAACGGAAAAACTGTTAATCACCTCATGCAACAGTTGTAATAATTTCAAGTCTTGAATCTGTTTCTCCAACAACTCCGCAAGCACAAAATGGTCGACACTCGCAAAGAATTTTCTGATATCACATTTCAGAACCCAGCATGTTTTGAAATTATTCTTCCCAACTTTCCGAGCTTGTTCTTGAAAACGATTCAAGGCACGATGGACGCCTTTCCCCTTTTGGCAGGAAAACGAATCAGCAATAAATGTATTTGCAAACTCTGGATAAAGTTTTCGGTGTATAGCATGATGCAGCAGCCGATCACGAACTGAAGCTTTGTGAATGATTCGTGGTTTAGGGTCATTTATGCGAAATTCGTGATATGGGCCGTGGTGATAGGCTCCAGAAACCAGGTCTTCGTGAAGCTTCACGATCTCATCGCCCAATCTCAAAGCGAACTCCTGCACATCTTTCTTTCCTCGCTTCCCACGGATAAACTCCTGCCAGGCTTCGCATAAATTTTCTAACGAAATTACTTCATCATAAGTCATTCATATATGCTACCCCCCCCCGGCCGGACACCAGTCAAATTTACCGATTATCCAAAAAGCAACCGAGGCGTATAAGTTGTGGCACAGTTTTCAAAATAATTTTCCAAAATTTTCAAGATTTTCCTTTTGCGAAAAAATCGACTTGTTGTTTTTAGAGATGCTGGAAAATTTATTCTTGGCTCGGTACGCAACTACGAATCTCAAACTTCCATTGATCAACGTCGCAGGGGCCAAGCTAGACTTGATAAAGTTTTTCATGCAGATCGGCTGGGAGCTGACCATGATCGACAATAAAAAATTCGCCGCTATCTCCGTACTTCTCGTAGAGATTGGAAAAATGGTTGGGGGTTGGAAAAAATCCTTGGAATGAAAGACCCCGCCTCTCGAGAAGGACGGGGTCTTTCGAAAGATGAAGTAGCGGAAGGCCCAGAAGCACATGTTGTCGTTCCACCTGTTACGAACATCGTTGTTCAGGTTGAGCTTGCGGTTACTCTCATCGCGGATGAAGTACGGCGCGTAGAGGTTGTCACCGTTCTGGAAGAGCCTTGATATGCGTTGTCTGCCGTCAGGATCACCGTCCCTTGAATATTCTTGGGACTGAATTTAATGCGCGATCTCAAATCGCAGAGCAGACAACACCGAGTTCAATCTTTCATGATTCCTACGTTGGCACACTGCGGATTGGCGTACCTCACCGCACTCCGGCCTGACGAAAAAACCAGATTTCCGCCGCCTGAAGCCATAGCCGCATACTGTCTCGCGTACTTTCCGTTTCATAGTTTACCAAAATTAGAAGCGGCCCGTCCCGTAAAAGCGCAAGCGCTCTACAGGACGGGCCGTTCAGGGGCCAAGCGTCTAATGGTTCAAGGGCTGTGTCTAAGGGCCAAGAGCCCAAGTGACTAAGCGTTCTTGAACTCGCGGAAGGCCCAGAAGCACATGTCGTCGCGCCACCTGTCACGAACATCGTGGCGCAGGCCGAGCTTGCGGTCACACTCATCGCGGAGGAAGTACGGCGCGTAGAGGAGGCCACCGCTCTGGAAGAGCCTGTCGTCCGCCGGGATCGAGGCGTGGTAGCCCTCGGGGTTGTCCCGCGTCATGAGGGCGATGAAGGCCGCCGTGTTTCCGACGAAGCCATCCTTGAAGTGCTCACGCACTTCGGTGGCTGGCACAACCTCACGGCCGGGCTTCCAGGACTGGACTTCGTAGGTCTTCCCACACTCGTCCGTGACGAAGTCCCACTTGGCGAGGTCGCCATCGAGATACGTCAGGCTGAGCTGCTTCTTGGCGAGCTTGATGAGCCCGGCGGCAGAGGGAGCCGTAACCGTGATACGGTCGCGGGACTCGCCGCTCGGAACGCCGCCACGGTAGGGCGAGCCGGTCTGCACGCGGGACTTCGGCTGCGCATCGAGCCAGTCAGAGTGGATGAGCTGGACGATCTTCCCGATCGTTGCCTCACCCTGATCGGAGCCCAAACGCTCGAAAGCCTCGAACGGCACGTTGAGGGTGGCTGCGAACTTCTTCAGTGCCGTCGCGAGCGCGAGCAGCCAACCGAAGACCCACACGACCAGCGAAAGATCCTGCTTCTTTTTTGCCATGATTTCACCATTTCTCACGGACTCACCCCTTACCCCAACAGCATGTCAGGGCTCCAGGCTTATCCAACCCACGAACTTTGCCGCAAGGCGGCTTGTGAAGGAACGGAAAAACGTAGCACAAAAACACGATTTTGTCAATATATTATGATTTTATCCACTTATGGAAATAGGGCAAAGCTGTCAACCAAGTAGATCTAAAACGCAGAAGCCCCGCTCATCCTTTCGGAGAGCGGGGCCAGAGCAGAAGGGACGGGTTACTTGAGCAGACGGAAGACCACGAAGGTCCAGTCTTCGTCACAAATCATGTTGACAGGTCGCACGCCGAGAGCTGACTCCGTGCAGGTACGGGAGAAGCCCGGTGCGGAGAGGCCATGTTTGAAGCTCGAGAACAGCCGTTCGTCCTCGGGGATCGACATGTAGTTGCCCGTCGGGCAGTTCGCGACCATCCAGGCGATGAACGCGGCGGTGTTACCCGTGAAGCCATCTTTGAAGTGCTCACGCGCATCGGTGGCCGGCACAACCTTGCAGCCGGGCTTCCAGGTCTTCACCTCGTAGGTATTGCCGCACTCATCCCCAACGAAGTCCCACGTGGCGAGGAGAGTGCAGAGAAACTTGAGGCTAAACTTCTTTTGCGCGAGCCTGCAGAGCTCGGCGGCCGAAAGCTTCGGGACCGTGATGGGGTCACTCGACTTGTAGGCCACACGCCCCTCGATGAGAGCCTGGACCAACTCTGGGCTGATCGCGCCAGAGCTGACCATGTGTCCGAGTTGGAGGTACTGATCGAGCGTTGCCTTCTTTACCATCCTGATATCCTCCACATCCTTTCGGCATTCCAGCAACGAGCACAAACCATTCGTGCTTCGAAACCGGCTACCTAAGGTGTTTTTTGATGAACTATCAACAATAAGTGAAAGGGCACCCAACACAGAACAATAGAACGAAAACACGATTTTGTCAATATATTATGATTTTATCCACTTATGGAAATAGGGCAAAGCGAGCTTTACCCCTACAAAACGCAGAAGCCCCGCTCATCCTTTCGGAGAGCGGGGCCAGAACAGAATGTTCAAGGGCTCAAAGACTTTTTCAAGCACCAAGAGCCCGAGGGTCCAAGTGTCGTAGATACCTTGCGGACGAGGAGCAGGCGACCGCTATCGTGCAGACCGTCGCCGACCCAGCCGCCACCCAGGAAGCAGTCGCGACCGTCCGCGTACAACATCGCCACGCCCCGGCGACCGCCATCGAAGAGCGCCGACGACCCGAGGGCGTAGATCCAGTTCTTGCGGTAGAGCTGTTGGTGATCGTGAGCGAACTCGACAGCTTCCGTCTCGATCGCGAAGCGGAAACCCGGAGGGTGGAAGCACTCGGCGAGAGCATCCTCAATCGTGTCGATTCGCTTGCCGAGAAACTCGGCGGGGATCTCCGCGACAAGGAAATCGCGCTCGCCGGGGGTCTGGTCGATCTTGGCGCAGGACGTATGACGGGTCCACTCGCGGCCGTCGTAAAGAACCGAAACACTGTTCTTACCAGAGAACTCCGGTTCGAGTGCCTTTACTCCAAGGAGCTTGGCATAGCTCACGTGGAGACGGTGGGACGAACCGATCGGCTCGCGGGTTTCGCTGCTCGGCACGCCGCCACGGTAAGGCGAACCGGTCTGCTCGCGCGGCTTCTCGATGATCTCAACACGCTCCTCAAGAATCGCCTGCATCAGCTCACAGCTGACCGCGCCAGCGCTGACCATGCGTCCGAATTGGAGGTACTGATCAAGCGTTACTTTCTTCGCCATCCTGATATCCCCCTACATCCTTTCGGCATTCCAGTAACGAGCATGGACCATCCATGCTTCGAAACAGGCTACCTAAGGTATTTTCTTACCAACACATCAACCTTGCCCTTTTTAAGCTTTTTGTCAATATATTATGATTTTATCCACTGTTTTCCCATTGACACAGCCTCATAAATATGGAACGCGGTATGTAGGGATGCTACCTTACTTTTTAGTAAACGTTTGTATGAATACAAAACAAACAAAAACAGATGCGAAAATCGATGTTTTAGGAACAAAGGTTGATGTACTCACGACTGATGTGAGTCGACTTTCGGGAAATGTAGATAAAATCACGAAAGATGTAGATCGGGTTACGAAAAACGTAGACAAACTCTCGAAAGATGTGGGTCAGCTCACAGAAACCGTTGATAAACTTTCGGTAAACGTAGACAAGCTCACAAATGACGTAGATAAGCTTACGGAAAATGTTCAAGATATTCTCGTGGCTGTGAACCATCTATCCACACACATGGATAGTGAATTTGTGAATGTCCGTGGTGAAATTCGTGAAGTTAAAGACGACCTGTCAACAACAAAAAATGAAGTGATCGGTGAAATCGATCGCTTTGTCGTTCTCCATCAAACGCTTGATGTCGAATTAGTCTCGCTTCGTTCACGACAAGATCGCCAAGACCACTTCCTCCAAAAAGTCGCAAAAAAACTCGATCTCGAATACGAACGAAATTAAGCGAACAATCCCTGTACGTCTTCCCACGTAAGCTCCTCAAGCCCTTCGCCAGATTCTTGAATAAGCGCATCAAACAAACGCTTTTTGCGCTCTTGAAGTTCCATAACTTTTTCTTCCACGCTTCCCTTGGTGACGAGTTTATACACGTTCACAGTTTGCTTTTGACCAATACGATGCGCACGGTCCATGGCCTGTGCTTCCACCATCGGATTCCACCATGGGTCGAACAAGATCACGGTATCGGCTTCGGTAAGCGTAAGACCCGTTCCTCCGGCACGAAGCGAAAGCAAGAACACGGTCACGCGAGGATCGGTTGCGAATCGCTTCACTTCTGCCATGCGATCTTTTGTCTTGCCTTCAATCGTCGTGTGCCCAATCCCCTCTGCGTCGAGCGCTTCACGCAAAATATCAAGCATGCCCGTAAACTGACTGAACAATAATACTTTCTTGCCGCCTTCTTTGGCGTTACGCACGAGCTCAAGCGCGAGTCCCATTTTTCCAGACAATTCTTCCGTGCGTGGCAAACGCGGATCAGCCAATGTTGGGTGATCACAAATACGACGCAATTTCATCAAAGCCGTCAAAATCTCAATGCGTGCACGCTTAAATCCTTTTTCCGCCACGGCCTTTTCAACTTCACGGCGCACTTCATCAAGTGTTCGTCCGTACACCACGAGCTGTTCAGCCGTAAGCGCGGCGTGACTAATCTGTTCCACCTTTGGAGGAAGATCTGACAACAAATTCGCCTTGGTACGACGTAACATAAACGGCTTCACCTTTAAGCGAAGTCGATCAAGCGCACTGTTATCCTGACGATCACGAATCGGTCGCTCATACTGCAAACGGAATTCTTTTGCCGTTCCCAAAAACCCTGGCATCAAAAAATCAAAGATAGACCACAATTCATGCACGCCATTTTCAAGTGGCGTACCTGTGAGCGCGAGTCGGAATTGTGATGGCACAAGCTTGCAAGCTTTTGCCGTTGCTGTCGCTGCATTCTTCACATACTGCGCTTCATCAAGAATACACGTTCGAAATGGCTTCTCGCGTTTCAAATACAATGGAATATCGCGCTGCAATGCCGGATAGGTCGTAATAATCAAATCATACCCATCCGCTTTTTTCATCAACGCCTCACGCTCTTCGGCAAGACCATCGATCACAAGAACCTTCAAGCTGGACGCATAACGCTCTGCCTCTTCAAACCACGTAAGCGAAAGCGTCTTTGGACAAACTACTAAATCAGGGGCATCGCCAGGCTTACGGGTTACTGCAAGAAACGCGAGTACTTCAAGCGTTTTACCAAGACCCATTTCATCGGCGAGAATACCTCCAAATCCGTATTTCTGTAGGAAGATCGTCCACGCAACTCCGTCTTTTTGATATGGACGTAAAATCGTTTCAAGCGAAGGCGGTAATGTCACTGGCTCAATCGGCTTTCCTGATTTTATTTCACGCAAAAATGTTTCAAACCCTTCATCCATGGCCTGCACACGTGCCGCTTTCGAACGTTCAACAAGCCCGACAAGTTCTGGCGCATGCAAAAGCTGTGCGCTGAAATTTCCATCTTCATTTTCTTTTGCGCGCTGAATCAACTCAACCATCTGTTCAATTTCAGCGGCATTCGCAAGTTCGACAAGTTGGCCATCCGCCGTCTTCACATACGGCTTCCCTGATTCAATCGCATCAATCAAATCCTCCGTTTTTACAGACGCTTGTTCCGCATGCCACGCAATCGAAAAATCAAACCATCCACCGACTCCCGCTTTTACTCGCAAATCAGGTGTAATGGTCAGCGAACGAACCGTGAGTGCAGAAAGTGTCTCGCGAGCTGCATCAACCGTATAACGATATTCAATTTCTGGAAGAATCTCCTTTGCAAACACATACGAATCTTCACCGAATACACGAAAACGATTTGATTCTTCACTTGGAATTAACGGATATGCATTTGCTAAAAATATTCTCGCCTCTTCCTCAACATCAAAATCACGTTCAGGCGCATGAATCTTGCCTTCGACCTCAACTTCAAGGTCAGGACCGAGTAATGGGAGATGGCACGGACCATAATCCGCATAGGCGAGTATCTCAAAACCACCAGAAGCATGAGGCGCGATTCGAACGCGAATCGTGTCTAACAAATGACGGATTGGAGGCTTTGGCCGAGGGATGAGGCTCATTAGTCGGCGACAGTAGCAGAAAAGACGGCGGAACGCTACACTCGGCCTGTTATGCCAGTCCCCCCACCAAAAAATGCTGTAAAAGTCTTCGAAGGATTGCTTGCCACCGCCTATCAATGGCCGCAAGAAATGTTCGATGGATCCACGCGAACGTTTGAGTGCTATCTGCGCCCAGATACCGTCACGGTTATCCCATTTTTAGATCGCGATACCGTTCTTCTTACAAAACAAGAGCAGCCAGGACGGCAACTGTTTTGGGATTTCCCTGGCGGTCGTGTCGACCCAGGCGAAACACATGACGAAGCCGTACGGCGCGAGTTTCAAGAAGAGACAGACTATGCAGCAAAAGACCTCATGGTTTGGTACAAGAAATCTCACAGCGGCATGATCCGATACGAACAACTTTTGTATGTGGCGAAAAATCTCGAGACTGATCCACACCCAAATCACGAGATAGATGGAGAACGTATCGAACTCTTTCCAGTAAAATGGAATGAACTTATTGAAATTTGTTTACGTGGAGAGCTTCGCCAAGAAGCGGTGATGCTCGCCGTGCTCGGGATGCATCTTGATCCAGCGCAACGCTTGCGGTTAGATACGTTTCTCAACTAGGTATGGGACGCATCGCTCAATCATTTGCCCTTCTCACGCTCGGCGCTCTTGCAGCCGGAGCAGGAACGGTTGTAGTTGTTTACCGTGCAAACAATGACCGCTCGGCTCTCATCTCTCAAGCACAACAGGCGCGCGCCCAAGCAGAAGAAACCACGCGCAACACGAAAGACTTGGTTGCGGAAGCAAATAAAAAAGTAGAAACCGCAGGTCAAGAAGTCGCGAAAGCACAAGCGCGAATTCAAGCACTTGAAGTCGAGCGAAGAATGCTAGCGAACGCGATTCCTCTCACAAAACCAAAGACCGCGGCAGGCTGGAAAGAGTTTGTTAGCATGCCCCTTGGATTCACCATCAGCCTCCCAACGCCAAACGTGGAACCGCAATTCACCCAAACATCTTTTGATGCTGGCTGGCTTCTCATCTCAAAATATAATGGCGAACCCGTGGCATATGACAAGAGTTTTCTATTACAAAACCATCTCCTGATTGGAAGCAGCACCGAAACCTCTTGGACCTATCTCATCCAATCAAATGGCGAGCCAACAATGCTTATTCGCGCCTATACCAACGCAAACATCACCGATAAAACCGTGCTCGATGTCCTTTCCACGCTCACCTTTAAAGACTGATGAACTGGTCTCCCCTTCTTCGATGGTATTCGACGCACAAACGCGACCTTCCGTGGCGACGGACACATGACCCATATCGTATTCTGGTTTCTGAGATCATGTTGCAGCAAACGCAGGTCTCACATGTTCTTGAATTTTATAAAAATTGGTTAAAACAATTCCCAACTTGGCACGCACTATCTCGCGCTTCAAATGCAGAAGTCATCCACGCCTGGGCGGGTCTTGGATATAATCGCCGTGGACTCATGCTGCGCGATATCGCCAAAGAAATCATCGCACACGGAATTCCAAAAACAGAAGCTGATTGGCAAAAACTCAAAGGAATTGGCCCATACACATCAGCCGCGGTTTCCGCATTCGCACAAGGCCAACACACGATCCCCATCGACACGAATATTCGACGTGTTCTTGCACGCATCACGCTCGGGAAACCATTCCCTACCTTACTGGATGATGCTCAATTAACTAGGCTCGTTGGCCCACAAAAACCAGAGCTCTGGCAAGCGACATTCGATCTTGCGGTAGACGTCTGCAAAAAAATCCCTAACTGCACAGTTTGTCCGCTCCGCTCGCAATGTTTCGCCTCAAAAAAATTCCTCTCAGGCCGCGTGCGTATTCCAAAACAATCCATCAAAAAAGCCGTCGAGAAAAAATATCGAGACAAGCCATTCCCAGACCGAATTTACCGAGGGCGAATTCTCAATATTGTTCGACAAGGTTCCGTCCCACTTGCAAAGCTCGGTCCCCTCGTCGATTCAAGTTTCAAGCTTCAAGATTCAAGCTGGATCAAACGAATGATCATTCGAATGGAAAAAGACGGATTAATCCGAATGGAAAAAAGCTCCGTGAAATTATTTTAATCCAAACAACTCCATCGCATTCTTCGTGGTCTGCTCCGCAACTTCCTGTACAGAAATTCGACGAACTTTTGCAACGTGATGCGCCACTTCCTCGACATAACTTGGCTCATTTCGCTTTCCTCGGTAAGGCGCCGGAGCGAGATACGGAGAATCCGTCTCTAACAATAAACGATCAAAAGGAATTTGCTCAATTGTACGATCAATAGAATTTGCAGGATCCTGACCCTTGCGAGGCGGAAACGTTGCAATACCATTCACCGCAATAGAAAGCCCTAAATCTAACAATGGCTTCGCCTCTTCCCACGTGCCTGTGAACGAATGGATAACACCTTGAATCTTGAAACGTGCCTGCACGCCGAAGTGCGTTCTGGCACGCAGGCGTGAAACATGAAACTCTTGAAGAATCTCTGCGAGACGCGCAAGTGATTCGCGACAATGAAACACGACCGGCAAATTCAATTCCTGTGCCGCATGCAAATGTTCCATGAGCACGAGCTCTTGTGCTGCTTTTGCCTGTTCACGATCTCGCGTCTCATCAATACGATACCAATCCAAACCCGTCTCCCCAATAGCTACGCACTTCTTCGAGAGAGATGCGACACGAATGAGATCTTCTTTTGATACAGTTTTCTCTGGCTTCTCGCCCTCATTCTCGTCTTCATAATCACTCGTCACATGTTCTGGATGCAATCCAACCGTGGCCCAAATCCCTTCATGCACATCCGCAAAACGTAAACCCTCTTCGCTATTTTTCAAACCTGTACCAATGGTAATTCCCCAAATCTGCTTCTGACTCATCCGTTCCAATACCAAAACTCGATCCAAATCATACGGACGAAAATGCACGTGACAATGCGTGTCGATCAAGAACGGCCTCACAACAAAAATCGCAATGAAGACGAAAACGCTGACTGACACCAAAGCGCAACTTGGGAACCGCCAAGATACGACATAAGCGTTGCATCAAGACGATAGAAAAATACGATATAAACAGCAGATCCAATCAACACAATTCCAGATAAAAACCCAAGAATTCCACCAAGAAACTTATTAACTAAGCTAATCAACGGCAATGTGGTGACAATTTTAAGTAATTTGGAGGCGATATGAAACAATGTCCCGACAAGTTTCGCGACGATGAGCGCAATCACGACAAATGCGATAAACCGCGATGTCCCAACGCCAAACCATCCAGACGCATATCGCGCAATCATAAACGCCAGAACCGCCCCAACAAGCTCACCGAGCGACTCGACAATTCCAAGCTTCCAGCCTCGAGCGGCCAGAGCGAGCAGAAGAACCACTAAAATTATCTCAACAATCATATACTTCTATTATACCTCGGAACGTGGAAACAGAGGCATCGGATCCCCAAGCGGAGCTCCTGGCTTCAATCCTCCCCACTTCAACCCTTGAACCCATCCCTGACTCAACTCTTTTTCCGCATTCAATCCAAGTTGTTCAAAAATCTTGTTTGAAATCTCTGGCATAACCGGCTGCACGAGCCACGCATACCAACGCAAAGATTCAAGCAAAGCATATAATATTTCTCCAACTTGCTTTGGATCTTCTTTCACCAACTTGAATGGCTGCGTTTCTTCAATCAGTTTATTTGCTTGAAATAATCCCGAGCGACGCGTCTCGCCCACGCCATCCCAAATCGCCGCAAGAGCGATATCACAACGATTCGTCAGGTACGCATTTTCAACAACGTGATGAATCGCATCAAGCCCGCCCTTTCCATCCCACACACTCGCTTCATTCACAGGAAGCGAAGCCTCAGTCGTATCCGCGTCAGGAACCTTGCCATCGAAATATTTCTTAGACATCGCAATAGCTCGATTCACTAAATTCCCAAACGTGTTTCCAAGATCCGATGCATAGCGTGCTGCAAGGCGCTCACGCGAAAAATCTCCATCTTCTCCAAACGGAATTTCGCGCAAGAGAAAATATCTCACCGCATCAAACCCATACTTCGGTACAAACTCACGCGGATCCACGGCATTCCCAAGTGACTTTGAGATCTTTAATCCATCAATCGTAAAGAAGCCGTGTGCGTGAACCTGTTTTGGTAATTTTGGCGATCCATCTTCATGACGCAAAAGCGCATCATTCTTTGCCGCACTCATAATCATGGCTGGCCAAAGCGCGCAGTGAAATTTGATAATATCCTTTCCAACCAAATGAAGATCCGCAGGCCAAAACTTGCTAAACAAAGCCTCATCCGTGCCATATCCTGCCGAAGTCATGTAATTCAAAAGCGCATCAAACCAGACATAGATACGCTGATCCTCATCACCTGGAACTGGAATACCCGCTGGCACGGACTTTGCCTCGCGACTGATGGAAATATCCATCAAATGGTCTTCCACATAATTGTGAATTTCATGACGACGTGACTCTGGCATCACAAAATCAGAACCCTTTGTATAGAGCGCGAGTAGTTCGTCACGATACTTCGACAAACGGAAAAAGTAATTCTTCTCTTTAATGTGATCGAGCTCTTTGTTTGGATGGAGCGGACAACGCTCATTCGCTAATTCCGTTTCCGTTTTGAATGCTTCGCATCCCGTGCAATACCAACCTTCGTACACACCCTCATAGATATCTCCGCTCGCTTGCACCGCTTTCCAAAATCGCTCAACACCAGCGAGATGTCGTGGCTCGGTCGTGCGAATAAAATCCGTATATGTAATATCAAGCTCGTTCCATGTTTCGCGCCAAGCGCCAGCCATGCGATCGAGATATGTCTTTAAATCTTTTTCTCCAGCCACTTCCATGGCAAGAACATTTTTTTGACTGTTCTCATCTGTCCCTGTTGCGAAGCGCGTCTCATCTCCACGCAAACGATGGAAGCGAGAAAGCGCATCCGCGACAACGGTCGTGTATGTATGACCGATATGCGGTCGATCATTCACGTAATAGATAGGTGTGGTGATGTAGTACTTGGACATATCAAGATGGACCAATGATCACGATAAACTCCCCTTTCGTACTCGTAGCCTGCAACTGTTGAATCACATCCGTGATCATCCCGCGATAGAGGGTCTCATGCAACTTCGTAAGTTCCCTTCCGATAAATATCATTCGTGTTGGTTCAAGATGTTTTTGCAAAGCCTCAAGCGTTTTCATAATGCGGTGCGTAGACTCGAGAAAAATCGTAGGCATTTCTCGCTCAGACATCTCCTTAAATAGAGTCTCGCGTCCTTTCTTGTGTGGAATGAAGCCGATATAGGTAAATTCATCCATTGGAAACCCACAAACCGAGATCACGGACGTGAGAGCTGACGGTCCAGGGATTGGCTCAATTTTGATTCCTGCCTCAATCGCAGCCTGCACAAGCTTGCCTCCAGGGTCATTCATGCCAGGCGTCCCAGCATCACAGGTATATGCAATCTTTCCGCCCGCTTGAAGACGCGCCACAAGCATCGCAACCGAGCGCGCATCAGAATGCTCATGAATACTCAAAAGAGGCTTTTTTATCGCAAGATGAGCCAATAATTTTGAAGTGACTCGCGTGTCTTCACATGCAATCGCATCGGCTTCAGCAAGAATACGGCTCGCTCGAACCGTAATATCTTCTAAGTTTCCGATGGGGGTGGCCACCATGAAAAGCGTTCCTGACATGCCGAAGTTTTAGCAGAATGGCAGCGTTTCGGCTATGCTCTGGCTATTATGACTTCTATCCCCAAGCAATACCGCATGCCACTCATTGCAGGCGGAATCCTTCTTTTCGCCATTGTGATCGCGGTAGCTGCACGTCCAAAAGAAGAAAACACAACCCAAGAAACGGCAACAACGTCCCCTGTCGCCGAACAAACCGCCTCCACAACAAAGCCTACTCCAGCGCCTCCCACAGCTCCGGCAGCAAAACCAGGCACCAAGCCAACAACAAAGCCAACTACAAAACCAGCTCCTGCTCCAATCCAAACCGCCACAAATCCAGCGGCTATCGGACGCGCTCCGACTATCGTAAGCGATCAGCTTCAAATCATGGCAACCGTCAGCCAATACGGCGCTGACCTCACATGGACAAAGAGCTACAACAAAACAATTAAAGGATATGTGATCGTAAAAAGTGTTTCGGACACGAATCCCTACTATCCAAAACAGTACTGGTCCATGTTCCGAAATCCAGACACAGGGAACTTTACCTGGCAGGATCGAAATATCGAAAAAGGAAAAAAGACTTATTACCGCGCATGCGCTCTCCTTACAGACGAAAGCGTACTCTGCGGAAATGTGACCTCTGCCCTCAAACCATAAATTCAAGTATCATAGCTCGGTATGAAAAGAACTTTTCTCATCGCTCCGCTCCTCACTATTGCCCTCTTTGGCTTTGGCTGTAAGAGCACGGAGGCGCCAGCACCCCAAATCCCAAATGCAGTCGTCCCTAACGACAGCGCGCCAGTTTCTGTTCCAGTCCCAACTTCAACAACGCCCGTCGGTGTTTCACCGGATGTGCTTTATGCAAGACAAGTTCTACGCAATTTGAGCCAGGCGAACTCATTCCGAGCTAGCATGAAGGTCCCGACAGCCAATGGGCGCGTTGCTACGAATCTTGAATACAGTCGTACAGGCGGACTTTCTGGAAGCATCGAAATTCCAGGAGACAATGGGGCCACACAAACCGCAAATCTTTTTGCGAATGACTCAGAAATCTGGTTTCGCCAAGGGACGACAACCTGGCAGAATCTCTCCAACACAGAAGACGGTAAAAACTTTCAAGCCGTGTTTCAGAACGCTTTTAATTACCAAAACCGTTATCAAAGCACCGTCGCTGACACCGCCACGCTCACCTCGAAAACAGACGACCCAGTTGAAGCCTGCTCACGCTACGCTTTCAATCAACCAACCGGAAATGGCGGCACACAAACTTTTACCTTGTGCGTAAAAGCCGACTTGCCGGTTTATCTCACCATTGACGGACCATTTGGACAGATCGAGGTCCACTATCGCGATATCAACGGAAACGTCGAAGTGAAGCGGCCGGTGTAAAAAAACAAGAAACGGTTCAGCATTGACGCCTGAACCGTTTTTTTGTACCTTAGAATTAGCAGTCTATTGATTTGAGTGCTAAAATCATAACCACGTATGATGCCCCAAAATTTCACCACAAAAAGCCAAGAAGCGTTAAACCTCGCGCAGCAACTCGCGCTCTCAAACGGACAACAAACGCTTGAGTCGATTCACCTTTTTTCTGCCCTGCTCGAACAAGAGGGCGGAGTAGTTCCTGCTGTCTTAAAAAAGCTTGCTGTAGATACGGATATTCTCAAAGACGAAGCAGATGAGGTTTTAACAAAGCTCCCAAAAACGCCAGTAGGAATGGGAGGCGTAGGACAACTTTATCTCTCCCCCGCTAGCGCAAAAGTCTTACAAGGAGCTGAACGCATCGCCGCGCAATTTAAGGATCAGTACATTTCTACGGAACATTTGCTTTTGGCGTTGATCGAAGTAGACAATGAAATTGCCGACATTCTTAAAAAGAATGGCGTGACATTAGATGAAATTCTCAAAGCATTAAAAGACGTACGCGGTTCCGTAAAAGTCGACTCCCCTGAACCTGAGAGTTCATATCAAGCCCTAGAAAAATATTCGAAGAATCTTACCGAGCTCGCCCGTCAAGAAAAACTCGACCCAGTCATTGGTCGTGATGATGAAATTCGTCGCGTCATGCAAATTTTGTTGCGCCGCACAAAAAACAATCCAGTACTTATCGGAGAGGCAGGAACAGGAAAGACAGCAATTGTAGAAGGTCTCGCACAACGTATTGTTTCTGGAGACGTTCCAGAGTCACTCAAGAATCGCGAAGTAATGGCGCTCGATATTGGCGCACTCATCGCGGGAACAAAATTCCGTGGAGACTTTGAGGAGCGCTTGAAAGCGGTCATGCGTGAAGTAGAACAAGCCTCTGGAAAGATTATCTTGTTTATTGATGAGCTTCACACGCTTGTTGGCGCGGGAGCTTCTGGCGAAGGTGGCTCACTTGATGCATCAAACATGCTGAAGCCAGCTCTTGCTCGTGGTCAATTGCGTTGCGTTGGCGCCACTACGCTCGCTGAGTATCAGAAATACATTGAAAAAGATGCGGCTCTTTCGCGTCGCTTTCAGCCCGTGTTTGTCGATGAACCAAGCGAAGAAGATGCTATTGCGATTTTGCGCGGAATCAAAGATAAATACGAATTACACAGCGGAGTGCGCATCACAGACAATGCCATCGTATCAGCGGTAAAACTTTCCACGCGCTATATCACGGATCGCTTCCTTCCAGACAAGGCCGTCGATTTGATTGATGAAGCCGCAGCCGCTCTTCGCATGCAAATCGACTCGCTTCCAGAAGCGCTCGATAAATTGAAGCGCGAGCAGATGCGTTTGGAAATCGAGAAACGCGCACTCTCAAAAGAAGAAGACGCCGAATCAAAAGAGCGTCTCGCGGAACTCGAACGTCATCTTGCAGAAACACGCGAAAAGTCAGAAGGGCTTGAGATCTCATGGAAAGCGGAGAAAGAAATCATCACCGCTATCAATGCAGCAAAAAAAGAGATTGAAGCATTCAAAAGCGAAGCAGAAATCGCCGAACGTCGTGGCGATCTCGAAAAGACCTCCGAAATTCGATACTCGAAACTTCCCGCTGCAGAAAAAGCACGCAAGGACGCAGAACAAAAACTCAAGGTCTTTCAAGGAAAGCGCGGTCTCCTGAAAGAAGCGGTTACGGATGAGGATATTGCCGCTGTCGTCGCTCATTGGACCGGCATCCCTTTGTCGCGCATGCTCGAATCAGAATCCGCAAAGCTTGCGCATCTCGAAGAGGAATTGCACAAGCGCGTTGTTGGCCAAGACGAAGCCGTAAAAGCGGTCTCGAACGCACTCCGTCGCTCACGCGCTGGTATTGGCGAAGAGAAGAGCCCAATCGGAAGCTTCTTGTTTCTCGGCCCAACGGGAGTTGGAAAAACGGAGCTCGCCAAAGCGCTCGCGGAAACCATGTTTGATGATGAGAATGCGCTCATCCGTATCGACATGAGCGAATATCAAGACAAACACACCGTCGCGCGCATGATCGGTTCACCTCCAGGCTATGTTGGCTACGAAGAAGGCGGACAGCTCACGGAAAAAATTCGTCGTCGCCCATATGCCGTGGTCTTACTTGATGAAGTTGAAAAAGCGCATCCAGATGTTTTTCACACTCTCCTTCAAGTACTTGATGATGGTCGCCTCACAGATGGCAAAGGCCGCACCGTAAACTTCAAAAACACGGTGATCATCATGACGTCTAACATCGGATCAGATCTCATTCTCGACTTCGGAAAATTCCGTTCAGAGATAGGATTTAAAGACAAAGAAGTCGATGAAGAAGCAACACCAGAAGGCGTCAAAGAACGCGTCATGACCATGCTTCGTGATCACTTCCGTCCTGAATTCTTGAACCGTGTCGATGAAATCGTCATGTTCCAAGCGCTCGGCAAAAAGGAACTCTCACGCATTATTGAACAGCAACTCACGCTCGTCACAAAGCGTCTCCATGAAAAGAAGATTGAAGTGACATTCACCGAAAAAGCCAAAGAACTCGTTGCCGAAAAAGGATATGATCCAAGCTTCGGTGCCCGTCCTCTCAAGCGCGCCATTCAAGATTTAATTCTCGACGAACTCGCCCTCAAAATTGTAGATGGTTCAATCAAGGAAGGTGACAAGATCAAAGTGGATGCAAGCAAAGATCAGATCGTCATCAAATAATGACAAAAAACCCGCTTGAAAAAATCAAACGGGTTTTTTGTTTGCATCCAAAGCACACAACTGGTTCAATGCAGTGAAAGTGTATGCTGTTTTGCGTATTCAACCAAAAAGGCTCGTATCACGGGTCACTCACAACCATCGATGGTAAATTTAACGCGGAGCAATTGGATAGATCATTAAAAACAACCCTCGATTGGGAACATTGTTCAAAATTAGGAATCCCCTATCTACGACCGATGGGATTTGAAGACGGACTTGCCATGATAGCGGAAAGAATTCCTTTGAACGACAAGGTATTCGCAAAGGCATTCGTTCGCTTTGCCGATAGTTTCGGGCTGGAAACAATTCCATTTGAAGGCAAGAAAATATACATCTGGCAAAAGCTCCTATCCGCATTCGGTGCACAAGAGGACATCTATCGTTATGCGCGCGCACTCAGACTTTGGCCGGAAGCGGAATTAGATGCATTTAACGTTCTTGCCTTGTAACTCTATGGCAAATAAGGAATTAGCGTTATCACAGGAAATTACCATAAACAAACAGACCCAAACCGGAGAAACGTTAGATGTGGCGACAACACGGAAGAAATTGGATCGATCGCTTGCACGCCGTATAAGCTCATTCAAATCCAAATGGCTTCGCCTTGCTTTCGTCGGAGCCATGGGATTCGCTTCGGAACCCGCAGCTCAAAACACAGAACAAATGCCGGACGAATCCGCTTTTACTCCCGCGACAGAAGAAGCGCTTTTTCAACGCGACATCGCCGAGGCCGTGGGACCGGGCGCCATCGCACGACTCAACCGATACACAGAGAGCGAACCGGATCTTCAAGCCTATCGCGAGGAACTCCGTGACCCGGAACATCCTCGTGCAAGCTTCGCGGGCTTTGAACGGCTCGGGTATTCCTCGGAAGAAATCCGCGAACTCACCGAGACGCTCATTCCCCCCGATTGGATGACGGCAAGAAATATCCAAAACATTGAAGTCATCGACGGCGAAATTCCAATGTCATACCATCTAGAAGACCGCACAGATGCACGAGCTGCGGGAGATTGTTCGAGCTCATTCATACCCGGCGAAGCTTCCATGATTCGTATTTCAAAAACTGCCGTGGAGAACATACCGGAAAAGAGACGGTTACAATATCTCATGCAACTACTTACACATGAAGCGGCTCATGCAAACGAGCCGTTAAGCTCCTCAACGCTCGACCCGGAAACCCGTACATGGGCCATGCACTGGATGACGGAACGCGTTCAAACGCTCTCCGCGACGAGCGAAATTACGAGTGATATCTATCTTCAGCGAATGCGCAATGAAATTGCAGGATTTACCGGTGACACACGGGCGCTGCCGGCACCCGGAGAAGGTGCCTTACCGTTTAGCTACCCACGCTCAATCGAGGATACAAGAGAACGCTTCGAACTCGCACACCGCTACCAAGAATACTACGCGGAAACCATGGCTATTATCATGACACTGCGCACACAAGAACAAGGCCCAAACGACTCATCGACCTGGGAAGAACGTACAGCTCGCGCTCTTTTAGTAGCCTCCACATTTGGAGCGTTAGCGGTAAATTGGAGAACAGATGATGAAGCCTATCAAGACGCGCTTGAGCATGTACGTTTTGTACAACGCATGGTTCCCGATATCGAGGAACGCCAGGCACAATACAATGCGACATTGGCGCGAATGGAAACAGACCGATAGCAATAAAAGAAAACACCCTCGCCAGAATGCACGGGTGTGTTTAAATTTAGCCACGCGGACGTAGCAACCAGAGAGGAACGGCACACATCACAAGGAGAAGACCAGAAACCATCCATCTACGATAGATGGAAGCAGACATCGGAGGCATGCTATAGATGAACGCCCACACGCCAATCAACACAACGAACACAGAAAAAGCCAAAGAACTCGTTGCCGAAAAAGGATATGATCCAAGCTTCGGTGCCCGTCCTCTCAAGCGCGCTATTCAAGATTTAATTCTCGACGAACTCGCCCTCAAAATTGTGGATGGTTCGATCAAGGAAGGTGACAAGATCAAAGTGGATGCAAGCGAAGATCAAATTGTCATCAAATAAACCGCTACAGCAACCGCTGTTTCACCGCGCAAGACACGCGAGCCAAGAGAGACCGGGATAAGCCCGGTCTTTTTTGCGTGCGCAATCTCCTCCTCATCCCATCCGCCTTCAGGACCGATAAACATCCCGTACGGGCGCGATTTATCGCGCCCCGATTTGTCGGGCGCGTATTTGTCGGGCGCGATAAATCGCGCCCCTACGATATCTAGGAAATAATTTCCTTCATTCTGCTTCGCATCAATCAATGCATCTGAAAATAACATGGGCTCAGCCACTACTGGAACAATGCCGCGCCCACTTTGTTCAGCGGCTTCTTTCGCAATCTCCTGCAAACGCTCTTGCTTCACGTCTTTCTTGATCGTACGCCGTGTAATCATCGGGACAATACGCGTCACGCCACACTCAACCGCTTTCTGAACTGCCCATTCAAAACTCTCACGCTTCAGAATCGCAGCATATAGAGTCACGGAACGTGCAGGCTCGCAACCAGTTGATACATCTGCAGAAAACTTTTGAAGACGCACCGAGCGCTTCATCACTTCCACAATTTCATACTCTGACTGTTTATCTTTTCCATCACACAAAAGCACATGTTCCCCTATTCTCATCTTCAAGACATCCGAGATCTGTCTACCGGCCGCATCATCCAAAACGATCTCCGGAAGACGGAGATCGTATGGACCAATAAATCGGTGAACCTTCTTCATGTTCGTTTTACTCGTCACCCTTCATGGCAGACTCTACTTCCTTCCACTTGCTCATCAAGAACGCGCGCACTTCTGGAATTTCCTTTGCGAGCAAATCCTTGGACTTGCCATAGTGCTTCAACACATCTTCAACAATCTCCTCGTACACCTCTTTCGTCATTTCTCCAGCAGCATCAATGCGCTTCATGACCAACTTCTGCAAAGCCATGGCTTTCTTGCGAGCATCCTTAGTCAATTCCTTGCCCTTTTTGGACTGAAGAAACAACCCAGCAGCAAGACCGAGAATGGCCCCGGCGGCAACTCCAGCTCCCAAGGCACCAGCAGCGGACTTCTTTTTGACGATCATATGGTGTTTCGGATAAATGAATGATGCGCGAAGTATACGAGCCCAGCAGGGCATGCGCAACAAGAGCCGACCGTGTAAGATGAGCCAATATGTTTGACTTCATCTCTATCGGCGATTCCACCCTCGACGTTTTTCTTCAAATCCACGAAGCGACTGTTTCTTGCCAAATCAACAAAGAACAGTGCCTCATCTGCCTTGAGTATGCAGAAAAGATCCCCGTTGAATCTGTCGTGAAGATTCCGGGTGCGGGCAATGCTTCGAACGCAGCCGTTGGCGCTTCGCGCCTTGGATTAAAAGCAGCCATTGTGAGCGTACTTGGAAAAGACGATACAGGAAAAGAAATTCAACAAGGCTGGAAAAAAGAAAACGTTTCGACAAAATACACCATCTTCGATCCAAAACACGAGACCAACTATTCAACTGTTCTCAATTTCAAAGGCGAGCGAACCATTCTTGGAAATTCGGCCCCACGAAAATACATTCTTCCAAATATCGATGGAACGAAATGGGTCTACTACACCGCCATCGGTCCTGGTCATGAAAAACTCGAAAGACAACTTCTCACTCACCTCAAGAAACATCCAAAACAAAAACTCTGTTTCAACCCTGGCACGCAACACTTACGACGCGGTTTAGAAGCGATCAAACCCGTTATCGCTCGTTCAGAAGTTTTTATTCTCAATAAAGAAGAGGCGGAGCGTCTTCTTGAAGATGGCCAACGCCCAATCCACAGCCTGTTAATCAGCTTGCATCAACTTGGACCAAAAATCGTCGTAATTACTGACGGACCAAAAGGTTCACATGCCACCGATGGTACGCATATCTGGAGTCTTGGAATTTTTCCAGGACCAATCAGCGAGCGTACCGGCGCAGGCGACTCGTATGCAACCGCCTTTGTCTGTGCACTCCACGCAGAAGCAACCATTCCTGAAGCAATGAGCTCCGGAACAGCAAACAGCTGGAGCGTAGTTCAACACATTGGACCACTCAAAGGACTTCTTACAAGACAGCAAATGAAAGCTGCGATTAAAAAATTCAGCAAGATAAAACCCGTGATGGAACATGTACTACTGGAACACGAAACAAAAGTGTAAGCGCAATAAAACGGCCATCTGGCCGTTTTATTGTTGGTGCCCCGAGTAGGACTCGAACCTGCACACCCTTTCGGGTTAGGGATTTTAAGTCCCCCGCGTATACCATTCCGCCATCGGGGCTCGGCGCTTTTCTATCATGGTTTTCTCAGCTTGTCACGGTATAAAAAAACCACCCTTCGGTGGCTTAGACCATGAGTGCGAGCATCACCTTGCGATAAAGCTCATGCACGACTCGCATCTGCGTGGCGCCCATGGAGGCGTAGTTGTCGAGCCCAGGAGCCGCATTCACCTCGATGATGGTGTACTCGGCGGGCGGGTCCGAAAGTTCGGCCTCGGTCATCACATCGATGCCGATGTACCGAAGGTTCATGTCGCGCGCGATGCGCACGGCGAGCTTTTTCCACTTGGGATGCAGACATTGCGTCACGTCACGAGCATCTCCTCCGGTGGAGAGATTCGCGTTCGGCAACAATTTCAGGTTGCGCTCACGCGCGAGCACGCTTGTACGGGTGAGCTTGTGCATGCGTAGCGTCTGCGTGATGCGCGGATCGTTGGGCTTGAGCTCCGTGTCCCGACCCTCTTTGACGAAGGCCGCCTGCTTCTTAGCAAGAAGCTGAGTGATGTTCGATCGCCCGTCGCCGATTACGGTGAGCGGCATCCGTTCATACGCCGAGATGATCTCACGATCAAGCACGACGATACGGTAGTCGCGACCGACTGCCCTTTGCTGGACGAGGAACATGCGCTCACTCCTCGATGCCTCCGTGACCGCGCGGAAGAATTCACGCTTGTTGCGCGGAAGCGCTACGCCAGAACCTTGGCTTTTGCTGTTCGGCTTCACGATCACGGGCAAGCCGAGCTGCTGCGCGTATGACCACGCGGCATCCGGGCCCTTGTTGCTCTTGATCTTCTTCGCCCATTCGCGCGTCGCGAACGAATCGCCTTGCGGAACGGGATAACCGTCCAGCGAGAGAAAATGCGCAGCGTATGCTTTGTCCTTTGCGATCTCGGTCGCGCCCGAACCGTTCAGATCGAAAACCGTGTTACGCAGGTAACGACGACGACCATCCGGTAGGACGATACGCGCGACATAGCCGAAGCGCGGTTCGATCTCGAGCCGTACGCCGAGCTCCTTGGCGAGCTTCTCCAGAATCGGAACAACAAAACTCTTCTTCATGCCTGCCTCCTTTTTATGTTGTGTACGTGAGCGCTGCATGGTTCTTTTCATAAAATGGGCGTATTGTCAACCCTCGAAGCCGACTTTGCAACAAACAAATACTGATAGAGATCTTCTTCAGGAAGCATCGCCACATCACCTACTTCGCCGCTCGCCTCGAAGTTTATCGGAACCCCCGAATCGCGAATAATGACGATTGGTACAGATTCAGCTCCTTCGCCCATAACCAACACGGCAGCAGCGGCAAGCGCATGCACGATATTTGCCTTAGTCATCTTGAGAGGGCGTCCGTACAAGTCAGGAGTTCCAATATAATCTTTTAACTGATCAACACCAGCCCAAGCAAGCGCCATACCCATCGTCCCCTGTCGCAGCGGCACTGTGCGCGTGTCCGTGAGAATCAGTCCGATTTCTCGATTCCCAAACTCATCTCGAAGTCGTTTTGCTGACTCCTTCGGATCTTTGGGCAGGAGGATCACGGACCCGTTTGCGTTGGACTCATCCACGCCTGCATTTGCACACCAATCATTTCCATTCCTCGTCAATAGACACCAAGGCGTTTCTACGCTTTCTTCCGCTTCTTCGAGAATCACCTGTCGTTTATTCCTGTTCGATGCAATCACGCGATGCTCCGCAAGTGCAACGATCTTGGACGTGACAACTAAAATATCACCCGCCTGAAGAACAGGAATGCTTTCGACAATAAATTCTCTCAGATTTTCGCCTTCGCGGAATAACCGAGTGCGTACTGGTATAATCTGCATATGCAACCCCTTATACCTATCGGGAATCCGCCAATCAAGCAAGACTGGTTAGGAATTTGGTATACACCTCTTCCGGATGAACCTATACCGAACCTCGGTAATCTAAAACCTTGGAAAACGATACAGGCCAATAAAACACAGGATCCTTTCAAGCTTGCAGATACTTATAAACGAGAGGTTCCATCAGGATCAAGCGTCTATCTCCTAATCCCAGGAATGCGCTTCGACAGGTTTGGTACGCGTAAAGGCCGTGGCGGTGGGTGGTACGATCGTTTTCTATCTGCCGTTCCTCGTACATGGTTACGAGTCGGCGTCTGTTCTCCTGAAACATGGTCGGAAACACGATTGGAACAAAACACCTGGGATGAGCCCATGGACTGGCTTTTGATAGAAAAAACCCCACACCGCTAGGCGGTATGGGGCAGGTGCAAAAGAATCTTGCAACGAATATCGCTGGACGACTCGACTTCGTCTTCTTCTGGGCACTCGAGCGTGATGAGCCTCATATCCGAAGGAATCAACCGTTTCACACCGCGAAAGCCATCCGCATTTCGCCATGCCTCGAGTGGCTCCTCAACTACCCCGCCTGCAGATGATGTCGCGTGAATGACGGTCTGATCGTCCGTCACAATACCGACATGACCAATCCCCATCGTCGGATCACTCCGGTAGTAGGGACGAAGTCCTACACTGAATGCGAGATCGCCGGCCACAACCTGCTCCGAAGGCAGGTCATGACACGCTTCGAACTGCTGAATGCTATAACGTGGAATTTCGATCCCACGACAGGCATACAGCCACTTCACGAAGCCCGAACAATCGAACACGCCAGGCGCCTCATGCGTACGAGCACCACGGCGATACTTAGAAAGAGCTTTCAGATCACGAGCGAGGCCAATAAGATCGACCTGGACTCGTGTGTATCCAATCGACTCCAAGATTCCCATCGCCTCATCATCAGCGATTGGAAGATTGAGGGATTGAAAGTGAACCGCGCACCGATTGCCAGCGGACCGAATATGCATTTCTTCCTCCGCGGCGTGGTTTATCAATGTATATTTGTCGAGTCAATTTTTCGCTCTCTCCACCATTCGATCACAGGAGGCAGTATCGAGATGAAGATAATCGCCAAAACGACCACACTGAAATTCTCTTTTACAGAAGGAATATTTCCAAAAACAAATCCCCCAAGGGTGAACAAGAAAATCCACAAAGCAGCGCCAACAGCATTGTATAGCGTGAATTGTTTCGGATTCATGCGTGAAATTCCTGCCGTAAACGGAACAATCGTGCGCACGATTGGGATAAACCGCGCAAAAATGACTGCCATCACGCCATGCTTTGCAAAAAATGCCTCCGCTTTCACAATATGCCGTTTATCAATAAATCGCTTGAATGGACCTTCAAGCAATTTCAAGCCAATTTTTCGACCAACCCAATAATTTACCTCATTGCCCAAAAATGCGGCCGCAAATAAAGTCCCGATAAGCAAAGGAAGGTTGAGTAACCCAAGGGCCGCCAAAGATCCAGCCGCGAACAAAAATGAATCCCCTGGCAAAAACGGCATAACAACTAAGCCAGTCTCACAAAAAATGACCCCAAACAAAACGACATATGACCATCCACCCGCCCAAGCGATCAACTGAGCCAGATGCTGATCAATATGCAAAAAATAGCTCAAAAGTTGCGTCATATCCGCCATGCTAGCACACTATGCCTATGATCCTCTCCCCGGCCTTTGCCGTCATCCTCCCTATCATCGCCACGCTCCTAGGGGGTCTTTTGGTATTACGCTCTCCGCGCAATCTCGTGCCATGGCTCTCTCTTTCTGGTGGCGTTATTCTTGGACTCGCTTTTCTCGATCTTCTCCCTGAAGCGTTTGGGGCTACGGAATCAGCCGGCATCGCTCCTCTCTGGATTGGATTCGCGGCCGTAGCTTCGATTCTGTTCTTTCATCTCCTCGACAAAACATTCGACTACCACGGCCACGAAGGACACGAACACGCCCAAGTCCATCAACATATCGGCACATGGACGCGCGTTTTTGGCATGGGATTTCACGCATTTCTCGATGGCCTTGCCGTTGGTGGTGGTTTTGCCGCGGGTAATCGTCTTGGAATTCTCGTAACGATCGCCCTCATGCTCCACAAATTTACCGATGGATTAAGCACGGTAACTTTATTACGCATACGCCACAAAGAGAATGGCCCAGCTATTCTCGGTCTTATCATGATGCTTGTACTGCCAGTACTCGGATTCTTTCTCGGTCATGATCTCGTACCAAACGCCGCCACACTCGCGATCTTTCTCGCTGCGCTTGCCGGACTCTTCATCCATCTTTCGCTTTCCGAACTCCTCCCAAGTGCACATCAAGAAAAAACCTCGCGCCTCGGACTGTGGCTCACGGCCCTTGGAATTGGCTTTGTTCTCGTCTTGAATATTGTGGCTCCAGAATAAGTAACTATGGAATCATCAGAACCGCGCGTCATCGCTCCTGAGACACAACCAAGTGAAGGCGGTTTTGATGTTGCGCTTCGTCCAAAAACGCTTGCCGAATTCATCGGCCAACCAATCGCCAAAGAAAATTTACGTATTTTTATCGAGGCTGCAAAAGGACGCAGCGAACCATGCGATCACGTATTGCTTTACGGTCCACCTGGCTTAGGAAAAACAACGCTCGCGCATGTCATCTCGACCGAAATGGGCGCAAATATCCGCGTCACGAGCGGTCCAGCTCTTGAACGCGTTGGTGATCTTGCGGCGATCCTCACGAATCTAGAAGAAGGCGATATTTTGTTCGTCGATGAAATACATCGCATGAATCGTTCTATCGAAGAAGTGCTGTATCCAGCGATGGAAGATTTTGCGCTCGATATTATTATCGGCAAAGGCCCGACTGCACGCACGCTTCGACTTGATCTCAAGCGCTTTACGCTGATTGGTGCCACCACTCGCTTATCACTTTTGTCTGCTCCGCTTCGTGATCGTTTTGGAGCGCACTTTCATCTCGATTTCTACGGGCCAGATGAAATGCGCAAAATTTTAAAACGAAGTTCAACCCTCCTCGACTTGTCCATGGAAGACGCTCCACTTGGCATGGTGGCTGACCGCTCCCGACGAACTCCCCGTATCGGCAATCGCCTTCTTCGACGCGTTCGTGACTATGCGCAAGTCATGGCAGGTGGCGCTATGGATGAAGTCATCGTGAATCGTGCTTTGGATAACCTGGAAATCGATACCCTCGGCCTCGATGAAGCCGATCGTCGTACACTGAAGAGCCTTATCCAAAAATTCAATGGCGGCCCCGTTGGTCTCACCACACTCGCTGCCGCAACCGCAGAAGAAGTAGAAACACTTGAAGAAGTCATAGAACCCTTTCTCCTGCAACAAGGTCTGATCGCTCGAACGCCTCGTGGGCGTATGGCGACCGATCTCGCCTACAAACACCTTGGCTTCACTCCTCCGGAACGTCAGAGTACACTAGTCGTATGATTCCATTAGTCTTTTTCCTTTTCGCGTGGATGATCCTCGTGGGCATCTTTTTGATTGTCGCACTCATCACCGTATACATGGCCGTTCGCTACGGTCTTTCTGGGCCCATCACTGCATTCACAACGCTTCTCTTTATTGGGATGACCTGCCTCATTCTTTTCGGAACAGCCTTCATGCTCATGGGCGTAGATTGGACACAGAGCGTGAATTTGATCCCATCGATCGGTCTCCCATCCAACCTATGATTAGCCTGAACCGTCTTCCAAACGCGATTCCAGACGAAAAAGTCGTCCATGTTTTGCGTAGACATCCCATCACGATGTTCTCGCTCTACCTTGGATTGCTGGCGATTATCGCCGCTCCTTTTCTTATTTGGGGATTATTAACCTACACACAACCAGGACTTCTTGAAGATCCAGCCACCTTCACCTTGATCATTCTTGGTGCATCCATCTTCTTTCTATTCGCATGGCTCTTTCTCTTCCAGAATTTTCTCGATTATCTTCTCGATATTTGGATCGTCACTACTAAACGCGTATTAAATATCGAACAAACTGGTCTCTTTTCACGAACAGTCTCTGAACTTCGTCTCTATCGCGTTCAAGACGTCACCTCGACGGTAAACGGATTCATTGGAACCATGTTTGATTACGGAGATCTTGAAATTCAAACCGCTGGAGAAAAAGTACGATTCACCTTTGAACAAATTCCTCATCCAACACGCATCAGCAAGAGCGTACTCGAACTCGCCGAAGAAGATCGTAAAGAACATTTAGATGAAGCCGTGGAAGAATTCGGCATGCCAGATAAACCAAATACTCCAAACACGCCAAAAGCCTAATATGAAACCACTTTTTCCCGTGCGTCAGACGCCTGGCCTTTGCGGCCCAGCAACACTCAAGATCTTGCTTCAGCACCACGATAAAGAATATTCAGAAGAGGAGCTCACCAGACTCTGCGAAGTAACGCCTGATACCGCCACAAGCCACGACAGGCTGATTCAAGGCGCAAGAGCTGTTGGCGGTCTTGTTGAAGCAAAATCCGATGCTACGCTTGAAGAACTCCGTACATATATCGAAAACGAAATTCCTTGCATCGTCGGATGGAGTAATGCGGGCGGCGATCACTACAGCGTGGTGTATGAAATCGGTAAACTGAAAGTTTTCATGATGGATCCAGAAACTGAATCAGGTATTCGCATCATGCCCATCCCAGAATTCGAAGTCGCCTGGAGAGATAATCACGCAGGCGTTCTCACAAAGAACTGGTTGATGGCGATCACCAACTTCAAAGGGTAATCCGCCTATCGGCGGACAGGCTAGGAAGCCGGCGGAAGCCGGTTTTTCTTTTTCGTTTCAAGATATGAATTTGTCGCATGAACCAAATACCAACTCGCAAAACCAACAAAGCCAATATCATCAAGCCAACCTAAAATTGGGGCAAAGTCTGGAATTAAATCCACAGGCCAAAGCAAATAGACGATCGACACAATAACCAGTGCTTTCGGCTTCCAATCCGCTGAAGCATCGGACAAAAACGACCACAACCCTTTCCAATCTGGAAGAAAATGTGTGCGCTGCATGCCTAAAGTATGGCATACTTACGTCATGTTTGCGCCATTAAAATTCCTCAAGGACCATCTTTTGCCACATCCTGGCAATGGTCACCATCCGCATCTCCTTCATCACCGGAACTTATTTAGCATGGGGGCGATGCTGCTCATGATGAAGGCGGCAACGGTAATTGCTCCGATTTTATTGCCCGGCGTTGTCTCTCAAGCGAGCGTGATCACACCGCAAAATATTGTCGTCCTCACAAACACCACGAGACGCGAAATCAAAGCATCTCAACTCACAGAAGACCCTATTCTAGATAAAGCCGCACAGCAAAAGGCGGACGACATGGTCGCAAATAGTTATTTCGGCCACGAATCTCCTAGTGGAAAGACCGCCATGGACTTAATACTTGCCCAAGGGTACCCAGCCAAAATTGCAGCTGAAAATCTCGCCGTACGGTACACCGAAGCAGAAAGCGTACAAAACAGCTGGCTCCTCTCCCCTACACACCGCGAGAACATCGTGAATCCAGAATACAAAGATATTGGTGTAGGTGTAGCGAAAGGCCCATACAAGGGTTCAAACGCGATCTTTGTCGTTCAGTTGTTTGGAAAGAAACTCGCCACGGCCGCTCCACAAAAAACAATACCAACAAAACCAGCCGCGGTTGCAGCTGGCATTGTAAACACGGCTCAAGCCGCAGAACCTCTCACATGGGAAAATGCCATCACGGGCACCATTGAGAAAACCGCTCAAACCGCCGACATGGTTGTTGTTCTTTTTGTCGCGAGCGTACTTCTTATGATGCTTAGCGTTCGCTTTCACGAACGCCATCTCGCCACAATCACGCACGCGCTAGCCGTGATCGGCATCGCCATCGTTCTCCGAATGGTTTAATCGAATGTCACCTGCGCTTCTGTTTCTGCTGTTGGATTAAAAGCGCTCGCGAAATCGATATCAGGACCGAACGTATAGTTCATGAAGAAGGTATCTGAGATATCATCAACCATCGTATTCCAATTTGCTCCGTAGAGTGTTTTTGCAATGTCTTCAGTTTTTACCCAACGCAAGGATCCATCACGACCTACTGAGTACACTTTGTTGATGGTCGAGAATTTCACCATGCGTACTCCTGGTCGATAGGTCACGTTTTTTCCGAGTGGGAAGGCTCCCATCACATCAGAAGTAACGGTCGCTACGTTATTAAAATCTTGATACCACGTGAAAAAGACGCGACTATTTGGAAATGCATGACGCTTTCCATCAGCCCCAACGTAATACACGGCTTTACACGGATGATCTGCCGACGCTTTCGCTGGGCAAGCGAGCTTCAATAATTGACGCGTATAATCCGTTGGAACATCACTGTACAAAGTTGGGATTGGTGCAGAAATCGGAACAGCAACTACTGGCGGATTTGGCGTAGCAAGTGGGGCCTCTGCTTGAAGCGCACCCGCTACCCAAATAGCCGTGTTCGGACCAGCGGCCATCGAACCATTCGCATCGCGACAAAACACAAATGCAATACGAGATCCCGCATACGGGAATACAAACGAAGTGCTCGCTCGACCATTCGCCACGGTCATATCCCCTACATCGGCCAAATCTACATACAAGCGACAGGAGCTAATCGCGGCATTTGAAGAGACGGTCGCCGAAAGTGATACGGGTGTATTCACCGTTGCTTGAACAGGTGAAACCTCACTAATCACAGGTGCCGCTGAAGCCGCAAAAGGTAAGAGTAGCGCCGCACTAGAAGCAAGAAGATATTTGAAGGAGTTCATAGATAAACCTAGTCTAACATATGCCCTTGCCAAATGCAGAAATTACCGCTATAAATACCCCGCAAACCCTCGTAAAGATGCCTCGCATCCACGAGACGAACTGCGCCATGGTGGCTATGGTGAAGAGGTTATCACAGCGGGTTGTGGTCCCGTTATCATGGGTTCGATTCCCATTAGCCACCCCATC
>JBAXJG010000007.1:0-50784 GCA_037137975.1 Candidatus Uhrbacteria bacterium
CCGGTGAACCCGTTGGAAGCACGGGGCATGTGGATCTTGTGGAGATGAGAACGGTGTCATAGAGTTTGGCTATGAAAATTGATTTTCTTGCCGAACTCGTATGTCCAAAATGCCGTGAGGCATTTGAATTAACGGATACAATAGAAGACCAGGGTGAAATCCGCAGCGCTCAATTGACATGTATGAATGGGCATTGTTTCCCTGTACGAGAATATGTTCCACGGTTTGTGCTGGCCGATGCATACGTTTCTAGTTTTTCATTTGAATGGAACGAGCATCAGACGACCCAGCTTGATAGCGTCACAAAGCGTTCTACTGAAGACCCTGAGTCTTCTAGTGCAATTTTTCATAATAAAACGGGCTTTTCAGCCCATGCGCTTGTAGGTAAGCGCGTGCTTGATGTGGGTTGCGGCGTTGGTCGTTTTTCTGAAATTACTTTAAATGATGGCGCCCAATTGGTGGGTGTTGATTTATCTTTTGCTGTTGATGCAGCTATGAAGAACGTGGGTCATCGACCGCATGTAAATATTGTGCAGGCTGATCTGTTTCACTTACCTTTTCGTGATGCCTCATTTGATGCGGTATACAGCATTGGCGTACTGCACCATACACCAAGTACAAAGGACGCATTTTTTTCGATTACGCGATTTTTGGCTTCAGGCGGCAGGATGGCAATTTACGTATACCCAAAGATTGCATTTTTAAGTTCAGTGAGCGATGCATATCGTAAAATAACAACAAAAATTCCAAGTGGGCTTTTGCACGCATTGTGTTATCTATCGATCCCATATTATTATCTTACGCGTTTACCAGTTGTAGGGATGTTTTTCCATTTACTTTGGCCGATTTCCCATCGACGTGATTGGCGTTGGCGCGTTTTAGATACATTTGATTGGTATTCGCCAATGTATCAGTGGAAGCATTCTTGGCCTGAGGTATATGCTTGGTTTGTTGAAGCCGGATACCAAGATATGGCGTGTCATCCATATTCGGTTTGTATGAGCGGTACAAAAAAGTAACGTATAGTATTGTAAGCCTTAAAACCACCAACTTAAGGTTTGATATCTTCGCTTTCAAGCATCGCTTTCACTGCCGAGCTCAACTCTTCAGCTTTAAGTTTGTCTGACGGTGTGCGGATTGTTTTGACGAATGGTTCGAGAGCACCAGTCCACGTGCTTCCATTCATGTTCACGACGATAAAACGCTTGTGGGTGAGTGGAACGATTGCTGTTTCTTGTTTCCCATGAACTTTAAAGACGGGGAGCCCTGAAAGTGTCGTGTAATTTGGTTTGGCGTTCGTGCTTTCAAATTCTCCTTTCGCGTTATTTTGAGCGATCATCCACTCCTTTGTAATTTCATTGAAAAAGACTCTTGAGATTCCTGCGGCGGCGTCATCTACGGTCGCTGACGTTCCTTCGATTCTTCCAACGGTGAGCGTATCGCCTGCGCCGTTCGTGGATCGGTTTGGTCCAAGGTTGTGAAATACGAGATCGTTCGTGCCTTCAAGTTTCCAGTCAGCTGGATAGGTGAACGAAAATCCGAACGTATCGTCGGTAAACTTTTGCATCGCCAAAACAGTAGAGGCTTCGCCTGGATTGGTGCTTGTAGCTTGCTGATCTTGTCCCGGTGTCGCTACGGGTGTAGTCGTAGCGCCACAACCTGCGCCAAACAGCGCAAGCGCAAGTGGGAGGATGATGAGGGATCGTTTCATAGGGGGTACAGGTGCGATTAGATGCGCAAGTTTGAGATGACGGCTTTTTCCGTTTCAAACTTTTCTTTCATGATGTTGGTCATCATACCATTTAATTTCTGAAGTTCATCCATCTTTCGCTGAATCTCTGCTATATCAGCCTGTGTCTTCTTTGGTTTTTTTGAGAATTCATCGATGTCATCGTAGGTGTTTTGTGTGGCGCTTTGCACGCATGCGGCCATATTCGCATCACCAAGTTTCGAACAGACGGATGGATCTCTGGCTGAATCAGCGATTCCCTTTAAGCAATCAGCTTCGTTGTATGAATACATTCCGCCCTGCGTTTTTTTACAAGTTGAAGGGTCCTCGTTGTTTGCGGCAACCATGACCACGCATTTGTCTCGTGGGGGATTGGAACCGACCTGTTTAAATTCTTGTTTTTGCGCGACCGTGTCGCAATTATCAGCATCATCGCTTTGCACAGCGGCTTCTTGAAAGCAATGCGGATCGCCGTTTACGTTGCAGGCAGCGAACTGCAAACTCTCAAGCCCACACCCTTGAAGAAAGAATGCGCCAGCTCCAAGAGCTGCAATCGAGAGCAGGTTATTTCGTTTCCGAAACGATGGCAGGAGCTGCATATCGAAAAGAGAGAAGGGAGAGAATAAAGATAAGGGCGATCGTACCTAATCCGCTATACAAAAGTGGAATCCCGAAAAAATATACGAGTGCTGACGAAAAAGAGGTGTGTGGAATGGTAATGTCGAGCATGTATCCGAGTCCTGCGAGCGTTCCTGCGGCGAGTGCAGAAATACCCGTGGCGACCCATGGGTTTTTTGTCAGCCTCATGATGGCGAGAATTCCGTAGAGGATATAGCCGGTAAGTGTTGCCGCAAAACCCAGTACCGCACCGACAGCAACGCCCCATGTACGTGCGAGTTCACGGAATTGTGCGGCGGTTTCCATTCCGTAGAGTCTAATGCTAGGGATCCGTTTAATAACGTAGTCAAAAGAATCCGCGCCTTTCTGTTTGAGAAGCGTGAACGTGATGGCAAAGACAATCGCAAAAAGAATTCCCGTGATCAGCGGCATGAGCGCTGGGGGAAAGAGTGACTTTCGTTCATTCATACGGGAGATAGTGTAGCGGAAAAGCGGGGGAATGGCACGATTCTGTATCTACTTTTTGATACGTTTTGGCTTCGGCGCGGGTAGAGAATCGGCCGTGAGTCGAATGAGATGAGAGAGCCATTCATGGTCCTCTAATTGGTCATTTGATATTTTCATCGACGGCTTGGCGCCTTTGTAGGCTTCACCTTCCTCATAAAGACTGCCCACAAACGCTTTTCCAGAATCTGTAATTTTTACAAATAGAGTATTATCACAAATCAGTCCGACAACTTTACCGTCACAATAGAGGGCGTATTCTCCAAACATCTTGCGTGTAGCGACATGCTCAAGTTCAGAAAGTTGATCTTGGATATAGTTGGCGGTTGATTGTTTGGTGGCCATATACAGAATTGCGTGGCTCTCGTTATTTCGAAAGCTTGGCAGAGGCGAGTATTCGCTCAAATGTATTCAGTAATTCTTTTGAATAATCAGGATTTTCCATGGTGAAATGATAGATAAAATTCGTTCCTTCGAAATATGCCTCAACGAGATAGTGGTTATCTGGCAAGCGTCCATCCACTAAGGTAAATTTTCCGTTTTGAAAAGCGACCTCATCTGGAGCGAATGCATTTTTTGTATATCGTTTTCGCTCTATTAAGCCATTTAGCTGATTAATAATTTCAGCGGTTTTATCAATTTTACTGGAAGCACTCATCTCAAAATTATCATTTGTATCAATGAGATGTCCGCCGACGCTATATCGACCAGTTGATTCGGTTGAGGCGAAGGTGCTTCCTGGATGGAGAAATTCAATTCCATATGCTGGGTTTTGTTGTATAAGCCATGGCTGTATTTCGGAATCCGCCACCAAGCCCCCGGCTCGTTTATCGAAATAAAAAGTAGTATCGCCAACAGCAATCCAGGTTTGGTTTGGATGATTCAATGTTTCTTCACCAAGAAGCTGAATGATTTGGTCGGTAGATTCATTTAGACTTTGCACTTGATACTGTCCGAGCGATCGGTTTCCGTTTTGGGAGGATGCGTAGAATTCAATTTCGTATAGGTATGTTCCTGGATGCGCGCTATCTGTTTTTGCATTGCTAAGTGAAACGCTAAATTGCTCACCAACAGATTTTGGTGTGTCTCGGTCTGAAAGGCGGGGATTCATGACCGTGAATAGATCTGGGCCGTGATTCATTCCATTGAAATGGTATAGCACTCCGGCGACAATCTCACTTTTTTTACCCTTGCTGTCGATGGTATACACGGATTGTGTTGGGTTCTTGTCTGTATCTTGTCCTCGCTCGAAAACGACATTTAATTTAGTCTTTGAGTTTATGGTAATAGACGTTGTTTGTGTGTTGCAGCCAGCTCCAAACAGAACCGGTAACATCAGAAAAGAGAGGCAGATAGCTTTATTCATATTGGTTATAGATTACCATCACGAAAACGCCCCTGGAAGGCGTTTTCGGAATTTACTTTATTGGTTTTTCGCTATCTAGCATGGCTTGTATTGCTTGGCTCGCATCTTCTGCTTTGAGGGTGTCTGTTGATGCGCGGATCGTTTTCACGAATGGGTCGAGCCCGTCCGTCCAACCTGAGCCAGTCATGTTCACAACGAGGAAACGCTTGTGCGACAGGGGGATGATCACCGTCTTCCATCGGCCGGTGGAACTAAAGACGGGTAAGCCAGAAAGAGTCTTGTATGCTGGAACCGCTTCCACGGTTGTATAATCACTTTGACTTTTTTGATCCGGCTGTCGAATCATCCAGCGCTTTTTGTTTTCATCAAAATACATCATCGTATCACCGAATTTCGCATCTTGAACTGTGACGGATGAACCCTCCATTCGACGTACGGTGAGAGCGTCTCCTTGGCCATCAGCTTTGTATGGTCCGAGATTTTGAAACACGATGCCATCGCTATCGGCGAGTTTCCATTCAGATGGGAAGTTGAATGAAAATCCGAATGAATCATCTGTAAATTTTTGTATTTTTGCTGCGTTATCCGCTTGAGCATTCGTCAACGCTTGCGATGGAAATCGAATTGGAATTTCAAATGCATCAGCCTCCTCCTCGAGTCCTGAAGGGTTGTCGTTCCGTAGTACGATTTTTCCTGTGTGTTTATTGGTGGGTTGAGCTGAGAAAGAGATGGATGCTTCAAATGGTACCCAATCCTCGGTCATCCAATCGTCCTTGGCTCGCGCTTGATCATATTCGATACGTTGTCCGTCCGTATTGAAGAGATCAATCGGAAAAACGGCTTCAAAATACCAGAGTCTTGCTTCGCCGGTTATCACGACTGGATTCGATATGGTCCCATCTGCAGAATGGGAGACACGCACATTTCGCAATCGATCCGTGTGGCCTTTTTGCGTGGTTATGCTCGTAAATTCGAGAGTCGATACAATTGGGCTTGGTGTAATGGGACGTGTGACAGATGCTGGACTAGCGCATCCAGCGCCAACTAGTGCAAGTGCGAGTGGAATAACGAGAAAATATGTTTTCATAGGGTTACTATTGCACTGAACGTTTTACATGGGAACGGGTTACACGAGATTCGAAAAACCTCCCGATTGGGAGGTTTTTCATGGCGGACGCGAAGGGATTTGAACCCTCGGTCTTCTCCGTGACAGGGAGACGTGTTAACCGGGCTACACCACGCGTCCAAGCGTGTTGACGACTGCCGTATACATCGGCGCGCCCTAATGTAACAGGGCTTTGCGGCTCTGGCAAGCGCTCTAGCTGGCTTATTCGGCGCGCTGCTCGAAAGAGCCCACAGAGCAGTGGATGTGGATAACTTTTAGAGGGAGATAGGGGACAACATGATATTCTGTTTTTATGTCGAAGATACACGAGGGTGATGCGTTCGACCGATCCAAATCAATAAATATACAGGAAAACAAGATAAGTAAACGCTGGTATCAACATGACCTTGCGCGTTTGTTCCATGCGGCTGTTCTGCTTGTGGCTACAGAAACTGGCTGCGCCGGAAGTCTTCGGTTTGAGCATCGAGGATTCCCTCGGCAGGCGGGCGTTATTGAGTTGAGTTCAGACGAAGAACAGCGGCTCATCCCAAATGAAATAGGCCCAGAACGCATGGCTGAAGAGCGCGCCAGGGTCATCTCAAAGTTACAAGAAATGGGTGTGGATGGTTTGGATCGCATTCAGGATAGACCGATAAATTATAGTGCGATAAGCGGTGATCTTAACATGTCTGGCGGAGAGCTTTCTTTTGAAAGAGAGGAAATGGATATCCTTGTTCCTGTTTCATATCTCACGCGTCCGGCGGGCCCCGGTCATGAGCGTGTTGCTGCAGATGTCCGTGCGACGGTTAGGCATGAATTCCTGCACGGGGTTGCGCTTGATTTAAGGAATACGCAGGAAGAACGTGATTCGTATAAACGTGGTGTAGTTGAGACGACGGATCCGCTTGCTGTTGGGACAGATTTGCATGAAGCAATGACCGTGTTCCTTGCGAACGCGCTTTCTCAAGAAAGTGATCCTCTGGATGGGACCTACTTTTATGGACAGGAGTTGGTTTTGTTGTGTGCGGAGGGTTTGCGTCGTGATGGGGTGAGTGACCCAGTTGCATTTATCGCGAAAACGTATTTCAACGGTGGGAAAGACGGTTGGACGTCGCTCGTGGAACGCTCTGGCCGTTCACTTGTGCAGGCGGGTTTAATTCGTGATGCACATGATTTGCAAGTCGCTATTAATCGTCTGCCAGACGCTGATACTCTAGCGAGAGGATCGGAATCGGCTTTGCGGTCTCGCGTAGAGACATTCGAAAGCCAGACGGGTTATGATTTGGAGCGCTTGCCAAGGGATGCTCGTGAACTGGGTGATCAGATTAAGCTTTTCGCTTCATTCCCTTCTTCACAGCGTTAACGATGTCCAGACTCGTCATTCCGTACTTTGTGAGCAATTCTTTCGTATTTCCGCTTTCACCAAAATGATTTGGCATCCCAATGCGTTCGATTGGTGCTGGATAGAGTTTTCCGAGTGTTTCAGAAACAGCGCCTGCTAATCCCCCTGCGATTTGATGTTCTTCAACCGTGACACAGCATCCTGTTTTTTTGACGCTTTTCACGAGCGTCTCTTCATCAAAAGGCTTGATGGTGTGGCAGTTGATAACCTCGCACGAGATATGTTCCGCCTCTAATAAACGAGCAGCGACCAGAGCTTCGTACAAAAGTGGCCCGCACGCCGCAATGGTTACGTCTTTCCCCTCTTGCATTACGATCGCTTTTCCAATTTCAAATGGAGTTTTTTCTGTCGTGATGATGGGCGTCTGTTCGCGCGCGAATCGGAAATAGGCGGGGCCGGTCATGGCGGCGAGCGCAATCGTGGCGCGCTTCGTTTCGTGATAATCACATGGCACGACAACGGTGAGATTTGGGAGTACGCGGGTGATGGCGATATCTTCAAGCGCTTGGTGTGTGGCGCCATCAGGACCAACAGAAAGTCCCGCATGCGCGCCAGCGATTTTTACATTCGCATTTGTATAGCAAACAGACACACGAACCTGATCCCAATTTCTTCCAGGGACAAACACCGCATACGAACTCACGAATGGAATTTTTCCGCTAAGCGCGAGCCCCGCCGCAACTCCCATCATGTTTTGTTCTGCGATGCCGCATTCGAGAAAGCGTTTCGGGAATTTCTTTTGAAAAAGATTTGCGCGTGTGGATTCTGCCAAATCGCCCGTGAGTACCATGACGCGTGGATCTTTTTCACCTAATTCAACCAAGCCATCGCCATAGCCATTACGCGTGGGGATTTGTTCGACGTCTACGTCAAACAGTTTTGGATTGAGCCATGGCGATTTTGACATACTATTTTTTGATAATCAGACGAATGACGCGCCACACGATCCATCCGATGAGCCAACAAACAAGAACGATTGGCACCAAGAGACCAACGATGAATACGCCCGCGGTGATGAGTGTGTCAGCGAGGTTCTGGAGGCTCTGCACGAGGCCACGAGCGGCGATATTGAAGGTTTCAAGTGGTTTCCAGACCGTAGATGGCGCTTCTACCTTTGCTTCTTCAGTGAGCGTGATGTTGAGCGTTGCATATGACGTTTGATCATTCATGTATCGCATCTGTCCTTGGAGTTGCTCAATATTCGCACGGACTCGCGAAAGCTGTTCAGTGACGGCGAGTGTATCCTCAATGGATCCAGACTTTTTCAAAATTTCAAGATATTGTTGTTCTTCTGCTTTTGCGGCATTGAGACGCGCATCGAGATCAACAAACTGCGCGGTCACATCATCTGAATTTTCGCTCTCGACAAATACGGTACTTGCGAGTGCTTTTGCGGCGCGACGCACTTCATCAAATTTGTCATTTGGAATGCGCACGGTAACAGTTGCGGTTTTGACATTCGCGTTATCAACCACGTTCGCGCTTGAGACAAAGCCTTTTGCATTCGTTACGATCGCTCGCAATTCCTCCATGCGCTTGGTTGCATTGTCCACGCGTAATGTGAGGCTCCCATTTCGGATAATTTTTTCTCCGATGCGTGCACGATCATCGGCAGTCGCGCCGCCTGGCTGTGGAGCGATCGGTGGAACCATCATTCCCTTTGAGACAACGGCATCGTTCGCGTAAAGAGCAACTGGAGCGCTTTCGGCATATCCCATCATACCCGTTTGTACGGTGGCATACCCGTCACTTGAGCGCGCTTGAAACATGGCGGTCGTTGATTTCCAGATGACGGCCATAATGAGGCCGATGAGTACAATGGATACGACAAGCACGGTACCGATAATACGCTTGGTGTTGGATGGGGGTGTGATTGGAGGCATATGGGTGATTATTCGTGTTCGCTGGTTATTCTTCCTTGTAAGGTGCGAAGCTCGATAATGGCTTTTGCCGCTTCTTCGGTATTTGGTGGTTTTCCGTGCCACTCATATTTGTTTTCCATGAAGCTCACGCCTTTACCTGGAATCGTGTGAGCAAGAATAACCGTTGGCTTTTCAAACACGGCTTTTGCTTCTTCGGTGGCATCAATGAATTGTCGGATATTGTGACCATCTATCTCGATGACATGCCAGTTGAACGCTTTCCATTTGTCAGCGAGTGGTTCAAGCGGCATGACGTCTTCGGTGAATCCATCAATCTGAATATTGTTACGATCTACAATGACCACGAGATTATGAAGTTTTTCTTTTCCGGCGAGCATGATCGCTTCCCAAACTTGCCCTTCATCCATCTCGCCATCGCCAATCGTGCAAAACACGCGCCATGTTGCTTCGTCGAGTCGTCCAGCAATCGCCATGCCAACGGCTTGTGAGATACCTTGTCCGAGAGGACCGCCACAGGTTTCAATTCCAATCCCGAAGTGATTATTCGAATGACCCTGAAATGGGGTGCCAAACTTTCTTAATCCCTTGAGAAAATCAGCACGTTTACAGAAGCCGCGTTGCGCGAGAGCCGCATAGAGCACGGGACAGGTGTGCGCATTTGATAAAACAAAACGATCCCGCTCCGGCCAGTCCGGTTTTGCGGGATCGATCTGTAAAACGTGGAAATAGAGCGCGGCAAAGATGTCTGCCATGCCAAGCGGTCCTGCAGAGTGACCGCTTTTTGCTTCCACTAAGGCGTGAATGATGTCCTGTCGGATCTCATTCGCTTTAAGCTCGAGCTGTTTTATTGAGAGGTTCATTGGGTGGCTTCGTCTACGATGTCTTGTGGTTGAAAATCTTCTGGCAAACTCGTCCAGAGTTCAAGTGCCTTTTCTTGGAGAGTTTGTTTTTCTTGGGCGGTCATTTCGCGGCCCTGTGGAATGGAGTTGTAGAGAGCGAGTGCCTTGCTAATCCAGCTCATGAGCGCAGGATCGTATTTGGAATTTCCGAGTTCGATGAATGGATCACTCATCGCTGCTTCATCCATGATCAGCGCCTTCGGCATTTTTGATTTGAAGTTTTCATCGATCAAAGCTTGCTCGCCAGGATTCAATTCCATTTCGCCAATAGATTCCGTGGAAGTACTTGTGCGGAATTTCTTGATAGCAACATGGGATTCGGCAACCTGAATATTCACGTTTTTTCCATCGCGATGATCAAGACCAAAGCTTGTTCCGCGTACGGTAGCGACCACGTTTGAAGAGCGAACATCAAATCCAGATCCGGTACCGAGTAATCGCTCGAGACGTGTCCAGATACGACCGCTATCAAGTTTAAGTTCTACATTAATGTTATTCGCGTCTTGTGTGGCCTTGGTGATCGTGAGTTTTGAGCTTGCGTCGAGCAGGGTATGACCATAGTCAGGCCAGACCACAACCGCAGAAGACTCGGTTTCGGTTTCAATAAGATCGCCTTCAGCAACTGGTCCCTGGGAAGCGGCTTCGCGCTTTCCATTGTGAGTGACAAAGACGCCTCCAGCTACATCTGTTAGAAATGCGGTTCCTGTTGCGGTTCCAAATGGGGCCAAGCCCATCTCCTTAAATGCGGCATCTTGCGCTTGGTTAAGCACAGAATGAAAGGATTTTTCGATCATCGGAGTAAGGATCTTCCACGCAGCGAATCCAGCAATGATGAACAAAACAAGCGCAATGAGACACCCGATGGCAAATTTTTTCATAAGTAAGTCCATAATACGTCCCGCGTCTAAAAAAGAAAACGACCCCATGACGGAGTCGTTTTCTTGAAGGGTGACCTTCGGAATGACTAGTTTACGACGTTGATCGTGCCCTGCATCACTGGATGGATGGTGCACTTGTAGTCAAATGCGCCAACCGTGTTGAACTGGTGGACATAGGTTGCGCCGCCGGCGAGATCGCCAGAGCTGAATCCGTTACCAGAAACATTGTGTACAACGTTGTCGCGGTTCGTCCAAGTGACGGTTGCGCCACGCTTGATCGTGATCGTGGATGGAACATATCCATTGCTCACACTTCCGATCGAGACGCTGACTGAGGTTTCATCAAACTGCTTGTCCTGTCCAATGGTCGTGGTGAGGGTCATCACGTTGGAAGGTTGATAGTCGGAAACTGTCTGGATGGCGGTACCGACGCGGTAGTTCACGAAGAATGCATCTGGGATGTCATCAATCTGGTTGTTCCAGTTAATGCCATACATGGACTGAGCGAGCTGTTCTGCACCGACATGGCGCAAGACACCGCCTTGGTCAACGACGTACACGCGAGGATCGGTCGTGATCTTTACCATCTTGTAGCCTGGGCGATACGTCACGTTTCCACCGAGTGGGATGGTGGCGAGTTGTCCACCGGAGATTGTTTTAACGGTCGAAAAATCTTTGTACCAGGTAAAGTAGGTCTTCGCGTTTGGGAAGACATAGCGCTTACCGTTGGCAGCGAAATAATATACGGTGTCGCCCGAACCCTTGATGAGATCGCCAGCGCTGAATGCGCCAGTGACGGCAGCTTGGGAGGCGAGAGGTGAAGCAAGGAGGGCGAGGGTGCCGACCGTTGCGACTGCGCGCTTAAGAAGATGCTTCATAAACAAATGGAGAGTCTATAGCTATGGATAAATTAACCTTCTATAGAATGGGGTCTATTGCGAAAACAGTCAACTTAGCGAACGGTGATGGCGCTTGAAGTAGCGCTTGCTGTTGCTCCCAACTGATCCGATGATCGTGCGACGAAACTGAATGTTCCGATTGCGGATCGCTTGACGGAAATCGTGCACGTAGCTGCGTCACAGCGCTTCAATGTTTGTCCGTCTGTCGTGGTGATCTCGGTCCAGAGCACACTGGTGTCATCCGTGGCGGTGACAGTCGCATCCACAGTTTCTCCTGCATTCATATCGTATTTGCCAACCACAAGCGTCACAACTGGGCGTGGATTTGTGACGACTGTGAAGCTGCCAATATTTGTTTGCTTGGTAAATCCATTCGCGTCATGAATAACTCCATACGCGGTGTGCGTGGTGCCGATTGGACTGGTTTCAAAGGCGGTGTAGCGACACTGCTGCACGCTATTACACCCACGAACATTTCCACCATCAAGATAAATGTCGATGAGGCTGGCGGAAAAGCTCGCGTCTACATCCACAATGATTTCGCGAAGGTCATTTACTTTAATTTCTGGGTTCGTGATCGTGAGCTTTGCTCCAGATGATCCTTGCGTGAGATCGATCGTAGTTGTTGTTTGTGCACGACCGCCATCTGTCCAGACGAATTCGGCGACGGCATCAACACTTGTTCTTCCTGTTGGCATTCGTACATCAGCACCACAAGGACTGAACTCGCAGCGACGTGTAAGGACGCCATCGAAAAAGACGTTCACGTACCAAAGCCCTGAAGAAGGTGATGCGGTTGCCATTAACGTAACGAGTTCATTTCCTCCCGGCTTTGTATTTGATGGAACGAGTGTTCCGGTTTTTGCAGCTGGAGCAGGAGTTGGTGTCGGTGTTGGCGTTGGGGTAGGTGTTGGAGTTGGTGTCGGTGTTGGGGCGACGGTGCCAATATGCTTGTCTGTGCCGATGGTGAGTGAACCGGCGGTTTCTGAAGACGGAGAAAAATCCGATGAAGCCATGATTGGCGTACCAACATGGTAATTCACGAAAAACGCGTCGGCGACATCATCAACCTTTGTGGCCCAGGTTGCGCCGTACAAATCGCGAGCGATCGATTCGGTCATGACCCAGCGAAGCGTTCCGTTTAGTCCAACCGCATATACTTTTGGATCGGTCGTGATCTTCACGAGTTTAATCCCAGGGCGGTACGTGACATTTCCGCCAATCATCAGAGAGCCGAGTTCAGTATCGGTGATGGTTTTGACGCTGTCATATCCTGCATACCAAGTGCTATATGTTTTTTCATTTGGAAACACATAGCGTTTTCCATCCTGTCCATAATAATAGACGGATGATCCAGAGCCTTTAATAAGATCACCCGGAGAAATGGCTGCTGCATGCGCCGTCGAAAAAGCAAACAGAGAAAAGACCGTAGAAAGTAATAGGGGACTGATAATGCGTTTCATATGGTGGAAAGTATAGCACGCAAGGTTTCGCGTGGATCAGCGGCTTCAAAGATGGCTGAAGCGATGTTTAATCGGTCGATCGTGTGACTTTGTACTTCGGAAAGGTTGTCTTGTGTGACACCTCCGTCAAAACCGACCATGATATCTGGCCAGCGCTCTTTGATCTGATCTACTTTTTCGAGTGTTGATTGGATGAGTTTTTGTCCGCTCCATCCAGGAGTTACACCGAGTACAAGAATTTCGTCGACTTCGTTTGCGAGTGCAGAGAGGCGATCGATGGGAGTCTCTGGAGAGAGAGCGAGTCCACATTCCCAGCCGAGTTCACGGCAACGAGTAATAATTTTTTCGTGGTCAGTTGGAATCTCAACGTGCCAGATCGCGCGAATAATATGTTCGGAGCGTTTCCAGTTTTCGATGACTGCAAGCGGATCGCTCACCATGAGATGCAATTCGATAGAGAGCGATGCATCAATTGGGGAGGATTCATACCATGTTCTATTTTCTACAAAGTGTCCGTCCATGCAATCGAGTTGCACGGTATCAACAAGTCCTTCGACGAGCGCTAAACGAGCACGGAGCGTATCCGCGTCTTTGACGAGAATCGCCGGAATAATATTAGGCATCTAATTGGTTGACGCGACGAATGTGTCGCGATTGCTTAGAAGGTTTGGTTTCGAGAAACGTCTGAAGAATCTTTTTGGCGAGCACCGGTTTTGTGATCCATCCACCAAGGACGAGGATATTGGCGTGATTGTGTTCACGGGCGAGCTCGGCATCTTTTTCCGTGCGCGCGACAATGGCTCTGACGCCCTTAAATCGGTTGGCGGCAATTTCCATGCCATGGCCAGTTCCGCAAATGAGCACGCCTAACGCTTTCGCGTCTTGCTGAATGGCAAGCGCGACTAGTTCGGCGGTGATTGGATAGTCATCATCTTTCTTGAAAGATTCGCTCAAATCAACAAAGCCGAGTTGATCGGATTTTTTGAGAGCTTCTTTGAGCTCAAAGCCTGCATGATCCGCACCAATATAGAGTCTGGGCATAAATATGGCTTGACCTACGGATAAAATCACCGCATGCTGGTCAAATTCCCAACAAGTATATGTCAGATACACCCAAGCAGGAACAGCCCCAGCAACCTCTCCTCCCAAGGATCGAAGAAGAGATCGCTCTCTACTGGAAAAAACACGATATTTTCCATCGTTCTATTGAAGAACGGCCTCTCACAAAGGGCTATACATTTTATGACGGTCCGCCTTTTGCGACGGGCATGCCGCACTATGGTCACTTACTCCAGAGCGCGATCAAGGACGTGGTGCCACGTTATTGGACCATGCAAGGATTCCGCGTCCCACGCGTCTGGGGTTGGGATTGTCATGGGTTGCCTGTTGAGGCCCTGATCCAAAAGGAATTAAAACTTTCTGGAAAGCCAGCTATTGAAGCCTATGGCGTTGGTGGATTTAACCAAAAATGCGCGAGCTCTGTATTACAATATACCGGTGACTGGAAGCGTTATGTAGAACGATTGGGTCGTTGGGTAGAGTTTGATGGAGCTTATAAAACAATGGACCACGGATATATTGAATCCGTGTGGTGGGCGTTTTCCGAACTCTGGAGTAAAAAGCTGATCTATAAAGGATTACGTGTTTCGTTTTTTTCTCCGTCAAACGGGACGCCACTTTCTAACATGGAAGTGCAGATGGAGAATTCGTACGTGGAAGCAGAAGACCCGTCCGTTACGATAAAGTTTCAGGCGGAAGGGGAGGAGAATACCTATTTTCTCGCATGGACAACCACGCCATGGACATTGCCAGCAAACGTTGCACTCGCGGTGCATCCGCAAGAGATGTACGTGAAGGTCAGGATGTTGGAAAAAGGGGAGATCTATTGGATGGCGGAAAAACTTGTTTCAAAAGTGTTGTCCGACTTCTTTCCTCTTGAAGAAGATGAAGCGCAAAAAGATTTTGAAATTATTGAAAAAAAGTTAGGCGTTGATTTGGTGGGGATGAAGTACGTTCCATTGTACGCGCTTGATGACTCGACACGTGCCAGAACAACTCGTCGCGCAGGAAAGGTGTCTTATCAGGTTATTGCGATGGATTATGTGACGACTGAGGATGGAACGGGCATCGTGCATACCGCTCCTGCATTTGGTGAAGAAGATTTCCGTGCATCGACAGAGTGCAGCCTCCCGGTGACCGTTACGCTTGATGATAATGGCACTCAGCTACCAGGCATTCCACTTGTCGCGGGGATGGCCTATTTGGATTCAAATCCAGTAGTCATGAAAGATTTGGAAGAACGTGGATTGATGTTCCGTGCAGAAACGGTCAAACACCAAGTGGCGGTATTTGCTCGAAATAATACGCGTCTGATTTATAAGGCTCAGGACGCGTGGTATGTGGATGTGACAAAGCTGAAAGGAAAGATGCGTAAAACAGCAGAAAAGATTGATTGGCATCCAGCGCATTTGAAAGAAGGCCGTTTTGGAAAGGGAATTGAGACCGCTCCTGATTGGTGTATTTCACGTAGCCGATATTGGGGTGCGCCATTACCTGTGTGGACAAATGCAGATGGGACCGACATTCGCGTTTTCGGATCTATCCATGATCTTGAAAAAGCGGCCAAGACAAAAATCGACATGAAGGATGTCATGTCCATGCATCGCCCCATGATTGATGAGGTTGTTTTCAAGAATGAAAAAGGCGAGGACATGCATCGCATCGATGAGGTGTTTGATTGTTGGTTTGAGTCTGGATCAATGCCATACGCTTCGGCGCATTATCCATTCGAAAACAAGGAATCATTTGATGAGAATTTCCCTGCGAGCTTTATTGGAGAAGGTCAGGATCAAACGCGTGGATGGTTTTATAACCTGCACGTGCTCTCTACGGCTTTGTTTGGCAAGCCAGCGTATCGTCATGTGACATGTACCGGTTTGTTGTTGGCGGAAGACGGTCGCAAGATGTCTAAGAGCCTCAAGAATTATCCTGATCCATGGGATATTCTGACGACGCATGGAGCAGATGCATTACGTTATTATCTTTTGTCATCGCCAGTGGTGGATGCGGATTCCGTGAATTTTTCTGAGCGTGATGTGCAAAATGTGGTGCGTGGATTCTTGAACTTGTTTTGGAATGTGAAGACATTCTACGCAACCTATGCGGATGGTGCGCAGATTAAACTCGGAAAGCCGCGTAGCGCGAATGTGCTCGATCGTTGGATGTTTGCGCGTTTGAACGAGACACTCGAAGAAGTGACAACGGCCATGGATGGTTACGAGCTTTCTCGTGCCGCGCGTCCATTGCGTGGCTTGATTGAAGATCTTTCAACGTGGTGGTTGCGTCGTTCGCGTGATCGCATCAAATCAGAAAATGAATTTGAGCGCGCTGATGCACTCAAGACTCTGCTTGAAGTGCTGCTTGAAACCGCTAAAATGATGGCTCCATTCACGCCGTTCTTGGCTGAGAAAGTTTATTTAGATATTGGCGGCAAAATGGCGTCCGTTCACTTGGAGAAATGGTCAAAAGTTGATAAGCGTCAGATTGATGAGCGCTTGCTATCGGACATGCGATGGGTCCGTGAAGCGGTTTCACGTGGGCATGAATTGCGCGTTGTAGCGAAGCTTCCTGTGCGTCAGGCGCTTGCAGCGGCGATTATCCGTTTGCCAGATGCGGGGGAGGTCGCTCGTTTGTCGGGCCAGACCGGACTTTCGTATCTCATGATGGATGAATTGAACGTTGAAGCAGTTCGTATTGAGCACGATGCATCACTTGAAACTCCTTGGACCGTTGAACTTGATACAGTCATTACGCCAGATTTGCGCCGCAAGGGATTGCGTCGTGAATTCGCGCGTCAGGTAATGGCTTTGCGTAAAGAAGCGAAGCTTGAACCGGGAGATCACATTCGTTTGATGATGAGCTTGGAAGAAGGGGAGCTACGTGAAGCGATCGAAGAACGTCGCGCGGAAGTACTCACAGACGTGAAAGCGATTGATCTTTCATATGAATTACCAGTAGAGGAGACATCGATTTCTATTAGTGAAGTTGAAGTAGGTGGGAGTAAGTTCCGTATCGCCATTGAGAAGAAGTAACATTTTCTCGTGAGGCATGTAGAATAGGGTGACACACGATGTCACCCTTATTCTTTTCAACAAATATGAAAAATTTTATCAAGTCAGCAGTGGTTTCGACGATGGCCTTAAGTCTCATGTCTCCTCTTTCTGCGTTTGCGATGGAGAGCGAGAATCTTCGTGAGGTAAGCCTGACATCGGTATCTGTTTGTCAAAATACTACCATCAAGTGGGAAGATGAATACGCAAAGAAGCAAGTAGAGGCTGCCGATAAATTATCGAAGAATCGTGCAGAGCAGGATGCTCGTATCGCTCAGCGTGAAGATGAACAGAAGACACGCGAAACCACGAAGCGAAATGAGCGCGAAGCTGACCGCTCTGAAAATCTCGCCCGTAAGAATGGAACGAGTCGGATGGAGCGCAGTGCCGCAATTGATGCAGCCGCCGCCGCTCGTCGTGCCGCGATCGATAAAGCGAATGCAGAATATAAGGCTGCGCAGAAGGCTTCACTCGCCACACGCCGTGCCGCTATTGATTCAGCGGTAACCGCACGTAAGGCGGCTATCGACGCTGCGCATGCTGTTTGGGAAACTCGTTGCAATGGAACAGCTGAAGAACGCAAAGCCGCGAACGCCACGTTCCGCGCAGCTGTAAAGGCAGCTCGCGATACGTTTTACAAAGCCACTCAGCCAGCTCAGGATGCTCACAAAGCAGCCATGAAAGCCGCTCAGGCAACGCGTCAAGCAGCCATCAAGGCCGCTCAAGACGCTTTCAAGGCAGCCATCGCCGCTCTCTAAAATCCGATAATATAAGAAATACCCCATCTCTCCGAGGTGGGGTATTTGGCTTGACAAATAGAGATATTTCGCATAGCGTCTCAGCTCAGCGCTCTCAATGTGAGAGGCGAGGAGGATAGGCCATTGGCAGACGCTCATCAGGATGAACCGCACGTTTCACGCTACCACCCACATCGACCGCCGTTCGGGATCTACGCGATCCTCTCGGCGTTCACGAAGTTCATGCGAGACCCTGTGTATCGCAAGCACGGTGGCTGTCCTGACAACAACAGCATCCGTTCGGTGGTGATCGCTGGCGTTCCGAACATGACCCGAGGCGACGCCGACGATGTTGGCAGATTCTTGAAGAAGTCTCTCGTGTTATCGGAGACTCCGAGTGGGGCATGGTCATTCGACCCAAGCAAAGCGGATGAGCTGTTCGCTCTCTGCGCGCAGAACAATGCAAACATCGTCCGGAATGGGAAATCGTTCGTGGAGATGTCCGAACGGAGTACCGACAATGGGACTCCGATGCTCGTACTCCTACCGCCGAACGCGGGCGCATATGAAGCGCCTCCCGCGCCCAAGCCGAATGCTCCGCCACCGATCGCTGGGTTCGAAGACGATCTACTCGAGATGTACAAGACTGAGCTGCTCGAGAAACGCCATGTGATCGAACTCGAGCTCGAGGCGGTGGCCAAGGAACAAGCGAAACGCGTCGAAAAGGCACGTATCGCCAAGGAGATCACTGATCTCGAAGCGACGATCGAGACGCACAGGCGCGCGCTCGAGGCGCTCGACAAGCGGTGAGGACTGCATCCACCGAAGCTCCACGAGCGTAGGTGGAATTTTTGTAACAAAATACTCCCTCTCGGGAGTATCTTTTATGGTGCAGCGGCTGGGGGTTGAACCCAGGACCTTGGGCTTAAGAGGCCCCTGCTCTACCAGCTGAGCTACCGCTGCGAAAAATGTGGCAAAATCTTATCGACACTTAGTACAATTGTCAAACATTCGAAGCCAAGCTACGCTCCGCACGTTCGCGCCCCTAGCTCAGCTGGATAGAGCGCTTCCCTCCGAAGGAAGAGGTCAGACGTTCGAATCGTCTGGGGCGCACCATCATAACCCCTCAAAATAGAGGGGTTTATGTTTGACATTTTGGATATTTTTTGCTTTGATGGAGCCCCGTATTTTCACAGGAGTGTCCATGGCACGTGGTGGCATGTATTCGGTCGAGAACTCGGAATTCGTACATCAGTTTACCCCCATGTCGTCCGTCGAGTTTCGTGAGAACTTCCGCGCGTTCAAGGAGGCGGAGAACGCCTATCTCGGAATCAAGGGAGCGGTTGACGCGTTGGTTCTTGAAGGGAAGTCGGTTTCGGCAACGAAGCTGACGAAGCTCGAGCGGTGCCGCGAGACGCGCGATGAACATCGCAACCGGCTCGTCGTTGCGAACATGCGGTATGTCATGTTCGTGTGTAAGACCTACGAGAAACGTGGGACGGATTACGCCGACGTGGTGCAAGAAGGAGTCTTTGGACTTCTGCGCGCGCTCGAGACCTACGATCCTGATCGTGGGGCGTTCACGACCTATGCGGATTGGTGGATCAGAAGCTTTGCTCGACGTGGCGCACAGCGTCAGTCGAACAAGCGGGCGATGCACGTGTCCGTTGGGCAACAGGAGATTGAGTACGGAGTGATGCGTGATGTGAGGGCATTCAAGGAGAAGCATGGCGTTTCTCCCACTGACGAGGAGTTACGTTCCTTCACGAAGCGTACGCGCATCGTCACCTTGAACCCGCGCGCACTTTCGCTGGTGCGTGCGAATCCGCAGGTGGGATCGTCTGAATCGATCCATACGTTCGATTCCGAGCGTTATGAGCGGCAACTCAAGAGTCAAGCTCCGACGCCCGAGATGATCGTGGCGGCCAAGCAGCAGTTCGCGAAGCTGCGGGCAGAGATCTTCAAAATTGTGATCTCGCCTGACTCGAACGAGCCGATCGTCAAACGAAACGACGCGATCATGAAAATGCGTTTCGGTCTCTCGTTCGATAAGGCGCCCATGACCTTGGTGGAGATCGGTGACATCTTTGGTGTGACGCGCGAGCGCATCCGCCAACTCATTGCCCAAAGGCTCAAGCGGCATGAGCTCGAGCTCGGTAAGTTCGACGCGATGGTCGAGGACCTGTTCGACCTCTTCGAGGTTTTGTCCTCGGTGAACTGAAGGCTCTCTGAGCGGACCTAACTTGATAGGCCGCTCTTTTTTTGTTAAGCATTGAATACGAGGGAGGTGAGTAAATGTCCAAGCTGGCATCTGGTGGTTTATCAGCCGCCGTTTCCGGGGAGCACATGGTTGGTGTTTCTACAGATCGTCCCGAGCCCATTCGAATCAGGTGCAAGTGGCCCTGTTCGACCGTGCTTCGGGAGAAGAGTCGCAAGACCCTTTTGGAATTGCAGGCAGAAATCGTGCCCGCCGTTTTGATAGAAGTTCAAGTTGAGGAAGAAGAGAAGCCCGAACCCATCGAGAAGATGCTCACAGGTCTCTGTGAGCTTCACAAGCGCAAGACACGCTTGTACTTGATGGGACTTGAGGACGAGCATCCGCCGTTCATTGCCGCCGAAGCAAAGGCGAAAGCCGAAGCTAAAGCCGCGAAGCAGCCGCCCGTACCCCCTGCATCCCCCGAAGCTCTCTAGAGCACAGGGGGAATTTTGTTTACTTGTCTATTCAGGGGTTTTTCCGCTATCGTAGCGCCATCTATGCGCCAATCTCGCCTGTTCACCCACACAACCAAAAACGCGCCTCATGACGCGGATTCCGTGAATTCGAAGTTCCTTTCTCAAGGTGGATTTGTTCATCAAGAAATGGCAGGTGTTTATTCTTGGTTGCCACTTGGATTGCGCGTGTTGCGCAAGGTTGAAAACATTATTCGTCAGGAGCTTGATGCAATTGGTGCACAAGAAATTTTGATGTCCGCACTTCAACCGAAAGAAAATTGGGATACGTCTGGTCGTTGGGATTCTGTAGACGTGTTGTTTAAGGTTCCGTCACAAACGGGCAAAGTATATGGCCTTGGTCCGACACATGAAGAGATTGTCACGCCGCTCGTGAAAAGTTTTTTGTCTTCCTATAAAGAATTACCAGTCGCGGTGTATCAGATTCAAAGCAAGTTTCGCGATGAGCTTCGTGCAAAGTCCGGCGTACTTCGTGGACGTGAATTCGGCATGAAAGATTTGTATTCGTTCCATGCGAATACCGCGGATCTTGAAACGTATTATCGCAAAGTGTTGGAAACGTATCTTACGATATTTTCACGTTGTGGTTTGCAGGCAAAGGTTGTTGAAGCATCTGGCGGATCGTTTACGAAAAAGTTTTCGCATGAGTTTCAGGTGCTTACTCCAGCCGGTGAAGATAAAATTCTGACATCTGAAAACGGAAGTTTTGCCCAGAATTCTGAGATCACGGATTTGAAAGAAGGGGATAAGAATCCAGAGAATGGAGAGACGCTCGAAATCAAAACAGGCGTTGAAGTTGGAAATATCTTCGATCTTGGCACGAAGTTTTCAGATGCGTTTGACGTTGCGTTCACGGATGAGAACGGCGAGCGCAAGACGGCGATCATGGGTTGCTATGGAATCGGCACCACGCGTCTTGTAGGGACGATCGTAGAAGCGTCACACGACGAAAAGGGAATAATCTGGCCGATTCAAGTCGCGCCATATCATGTGTATTTGGCGTCGCTTCACTCAAAGGACGAATCGGTTCGTGCGCGCATTCAGTCGGTTGCGCAGGAAACCTATGACCAGCTTTGGGCTGCGGGGGTTGAAGTGTTGTGGGATGATCGCGAAGGGATTTCGCCAGGGGAGAAATTTGCAGACGCGGATATCATTGGCTTGCCACTTCGTCTCGTTGTTTCAGAAAAGACATTAAAAGAAGATGCGGTTGAATGGAAAGTACGCAATGAAAAAGAAATGCAATTGGTGAAGATTGAAGATGTGGTGGAGAAGGTGAAGGGGATGATGAAGTAGGTTTATGAGCCAGGTAAAGATCGCGGTCTTGGTTGTCGCCAGTTTTGTTATTGGAGGTATCATCGGCGGTTACACATTTCGTGGCGTTCTGCCGCGTTCGTTTTTGGCGTTAGATCAATGCCAGGGCACCTGTTTGCAGTCGAACGAATTACTTGGCTTGCTGACCTCCGCCGGGGTTCAGAATCTAGACGGGATTATACCCTTCGCAGTCAAGGAAACGGATAAAACGGTTGTTCTGAACCACCCATTTCCACAGAAACGAATTCATTACGTGGTCATTCCGAAGAAAGACATCAAAGATATCGGGTCACTCACTCCCGATGATCAGGCGTATCTGCAAGATGCATTTGCTGCTATAGCAACCATCATCAAAGAACAGAATTTACAAAATTATAGAATCATTACAAACGGCCCTGGGTTTCAACAGGTGACGCGTTTGCATTTTCATTTACTGGCCGAGTAACAAAAGTTTCCCACCAAGGGATTATTTATCCACAATTCGCCCCGTTTTCATACTAGAACAAAAACAGAACATATGTTAGTCTGGGATTGATCCCATGAGGCATAGTCTTTTTGTCCCATATGCAAACCACCCAAATCGCCTTGTTTAAAAACAGAAAAATCAGGAAAACACTCATTGGTGTTGATTGGTGGTTTGTGATTGTTGACGTTGTTGCCGCTTTAACAGACTCGGCACAGCCGGACGGTTATTTAAAAGATATGCGTCGTCGTGATCCAGAGCTTGCCAAAGGGTGGGGGCAGATTGCCACCCCCCTTTCAATTCCGACTGAGGGCGGACCCCAGATGCTTAACTGTGCCAATACCGAAGGTATTTTTCGTATCGTTCAATCCATCCCATCTTCCAAAGCAGAGCCTTTCAAACGTTGGCTAGCCAAAGTCGGCTATGAGCGTGTCCAAGAGATCGAAAACCCCGAGCTAGCGACCAAGCGAACTCGGATGCTCTATAAGCTCAAAGGTTATAGCGACGAATGGATCGAAATGCGCATACGCGGTATCGCGATTCGCGAGGAACTGACAGACGAATGGCAAAAGCGCGGCGCGGCAGAAGAAAAGGATTACGAAATACTTACGGCGGAAATATCGAAAGCGAGTTTCGGTGTAACGCCAAACGAATACAAGCAGCTTAAAGGATTGGAGCGTCAGAATCTCCGTGATCACATGGACGACTTCGAGCTAATCTTTACGATGCTTGGAGAGCGTTCGACAGCCGAAATCCATCGGGTCGAGGATTCAAAGGGTCTTTCTAAATTGAAGAGTGATGCCAAAGCAGGCGGGGACATAGCGGCCGGAGCAAGAAAACAACTGGAGAAGCGCATTGGGCGATCGGTTCTGTCTAAAAAGAACTATCTAAAGAAGCCGCAGAATAAAAATATCACGGGATAAAGGTAGGGGCGCTGCGCGCCGTGCCCCTACTTTTTGTTTGCACGATCTGCGCAAGGTCGTCGAAAGACGATTTTCGTGTTAGTTTTTAAATGAAATTATGAACCCGTTTGAAATTCATCAAACACCAAAAACACCGGATGATTATTTGCATGAAGGAAAATTAACTAAATTAACTAATGAGTTACGAGATAAATCTAAAGAGTTGCAGGGAAATACTCCGCAAGAAACAATTTTGCGAGTAATTGAATTCATTCAGCACAAAATTAAATTCCAGAATCTTGAAAAAGAAGATCACGAGCAGTGGAAGCGTGTTTTTCGTTCCCGTTCCGCGCAAGAAATTCTTGAGTCCATGACAACGTATGGATGTAGCGACGTTACGATTTTATTTGTTACGCTTCTTCGTTCTGCGGGAATCCCGGCAACGTTTGTCGATGGAAAAAGACTAGATCCAAACGGCGGCTACAGGTCCGGCGGTCATGCTTGGAGTCGTGTTTGGATGGATGACGAATGGCAGGAGGTTGATCCAAGTGGGAGCGGGATGGGTTTTGATCATGAGAAAGCTTCGCATGGTCCATACGCCATACTTTCTGAAAGCCTCGATCCATCAGATAGCGTAATGAATTCTTACGAGGCTTGGGTGGAGGTTGAACAGGCGTGGAAAAAGAAAATCGCAAACAAATTAAGACTTGAAGATGCTGACGGGGCACGACGCGAGCCTGGCGAAGGAAAGAAACTGCTTCACGAGCTTGAAGTATCGAACCAGTATGTTTTTCACGGGTCTCCGATTCCAAATATTCAAGAGTTGAAACTTTCGCAATCAGAAGATTTGTCATCGGGAAGATTGGAAATAGATGGGCCGCTATCTGTAACCGCTTCACCGTATGCGGATATCGCGATTTTTCGGGCGCTTGCAAACCAAGACGCGACGCAATTCGGATCTGATGAAGAAGGACATCTGAATTTTGGCGCTTCGCAAAAAGCACTTGATCTCGCAAAATTGAATGTTGGATATGTCTATGTTCTTGAGAGAAGCGACTTCACTCCAATGGGTGGGTCTGAAAAAAGTATGGGATGGCGAGCGATAAAATCGCAGAAGCCAGTTCGGATTGTGCGTGTCGTTTTTGATGATTTACCAGACGTGATAAAACTTTTAAAACCAAAACCACTCACCAAGTAATGTTATCCCTTAATCCAAGCCTCAATTCCTCCTTCGAGATTTTCAACATCATATCCATGTTCTTTGAGCGCTTGCATCACAACTCCGCTTCGTCCGCCGCTTCTGCACACAACAATAATTTTTTGATCTTTTGGAAGTGTTCCTGCTGAAGCGTCAGCGATTGCTTGATTCATCGGCAGATTTTCAGATTCTGGAATAATCGCACCCTCGGCGAATTCGTCGGGTTCGCGAACGTCAATCACTCTGACGGGTGTCTGTTGCTCGAGTAGTTTTTTCAATTCGGTAGTGTTCATATGAAAGATCATAAGTCATGGGAGGCTTATGTCCAAGTATGAATTTCTTTTCTTCAGTTGTATGATGGTTCGCATATGTCAGAAAGGATGCCATTGGGCGACCAGTCTCTAGAAAAGAAAAAACAGGAAATCAATGCAAAAATTGTTGAGTTATTAAAACCAGGTGCCCCGTTAAAAGAAATCGCTCGCATGCTTGGCGCGGAGGATCTGCTTCAGATTCAAGCGGGACGTGGAAATATTGCTGCACTTCGTTTTGACGTACGAACATATATTCAACGCGAAGCCGAGAAATCGGTAGTGCTGAAATTGCCAGATTCATTTATAAAGTTGAATACGGTCGTCACTCCGCCGGATGAAGGGGAGACATTTAAGTTGGGTGAGGGGCAGGGAATATATGAGCGTAAAATAATCCCTCGTTCACGCTTTCTCGCTGAGGTACTCACGGAATTGGATCAGTCGTATCAGGTTGTGTCGGGTACGAATAGTGAGAATATGATTCGCAAAGAGAGCTATCAGGCTTTTTATGTTCCTGGTTTGAAACGTGCCGTGTTCGTGAACGACGAGGAGGGAAATGCGACATTTGTTGCGCGCCTCGAGCATGCAGATGAACTCAAGCCGCTAATGCAACTCACAAAGGATGAACTACGTGAACTTGGCGAGGAAAAGATCAAGTCATTTAATTATTTAGGGAGTGCTGAACAATGGAAGATAAAGTTGAAGGAATTTCTTACGACGAGGTTTCATCAAGAAGATACTTCCACCGGCAATCCGTTTACGCAATCCGAGCGGGCGGAGGTCGAGCTTGCCCCGACAGGGTGGAAGCATGAGTTGGGGGCATCGCTTTATCTGGGTATAGGTCGAAATAAGGTTGCGGGAATTATCAAACGTATTAGCAAAGAGCATCCAGAGGGGGTAAAAATATATCGGAGCGATAAGGGCCACGTATTGAAACATTACTCTCCCGAGCTAATTGATCATGTGAAGCAGGAGCTTGAAAAGGAGCCTGCTATCGCGCCGGCGGGATGGGAAACGAATCGGGCACTTGCAGAGCGGCTAGGTGTTAACAGGGATACAACGCAACGAATAATTAGTGCGCAAAGTGCGTTACATCCTGAGTGGTTGATCGAATACAAAGATGCGAGTAGGCAAGCCCAATGGTTCGCTTCTCCCGAACTTGTTCGTGTAGTAACAGAGAATATTGAAAAACGGGTATCTTCGCCAGAGGGCTGGAAGGTCGCCAGCGATTTGATTGATTTGAGTCGAGCCGTTCGATCCGAGCGGGTTCGTAAATTGGTTGAACCGTATCGTGCAGAGCATCCGGAATGGTTCAAAGTGTATGCGAATAAAAAACGGATGATTGAAGAACACTATCATCCAGATCTTGTTGCGATTATTTCCCGCAAAATCGCAGAGAAACCGACAAGACCTCCCAGCCCTCGCGTGATCGAAACGAGGAATTTCATATCATCTGAAAAGAAGCCTCCGTCCGAATGGATGAATTATCAATCTCTTGCCAATGAGCTGGACGTGGACCGTTCCGTGGTAGTGCGCATGCTCGAAGAGCGGGTAAGAATACATCCCGAGTGGGAGCGCCCATATTTGGGACCTGGTGGAGTAGTGAAATACGTGCACCCCGAGCTTGTAGCGTATATACGCAAGGAGATCGCGGAACGAAAACTTCCTCCAGATGGATGGAAGGCAATGAAGGATATTGCGCAATTAGCTGGCGCTGATCCGATCACGGTATGGAGGTACCTTGAGCGAGTGTATGGTGATGTCCGGACGTCTCATCCTGAGTGGTTTGGGCTGTATGTGAATGCATCAGGAGGATCGTCAGAGCATTTGCATCCAGATCTAATAAAGATAATTTTGGATGAACTGACAAAAAGAGAGGCTGCCCCAGAGGGTTGGTTAACAGTTTTGTCGTTCTCGAATGCTCTCAAAGAAGAGGAACTAAAAACCAATACCAGGATTGTATCGAGCCGGACGATCATCAAAGAGATCGCTGAAAAATTTCGATCTTCTCACCCAGAGTGGTTTCAGAAATATAAATCGGCTTTCGGTAAAGGGACGTTTGCTGAACACTACCATCCCAGTCTTCTTAAGTTGATTAAAACTGAACTGATACGCTCATAAGACAAAACTCCCCGACCAATGTCGAGGAGTTTTTTTCTTACTTACATCGTTGGAGCGGCGGTTGTGGCTGCAGCTGGTGCTGGAGCGGCAGGGGCGGCTGCAGCAGCCATTCCTGTATGCTTGAGCGCGTCCTTCAAACCCTTGCCTGCCTTGAACTTTGGCACCGTGACAGCGCCGATCTGAATCTTCTCTGTTGGATTCTGTGGATTCACACCCATGCGAGCTGCGCGAGTCTTGGCCATGAAAGCGCCAAAACCAGCAATGTTGACTTCACCACCAGCCTTCAAGGTATTGGTGACGACGTCTACAAACGCTTCGACCATGTCTTCAGCCTGCTTTTTTGTAACGCCGACCTTCTCCGACAAGTGATTGATGAGTTCCGCTTTGTTCATAGATGAGTTTGCATCAGATGATTGATGAAAGGATGATATCAGATTTTCGCTAAGATTGGCAAATCAGTGACATGGTGGATAAAAAACAACCGCCAGATTGGCGGTTAGACTACTGACAGATGTTGCCCCAGGAGGAACCACCTCCAGAGCAGTACCCAGTGCACCTCGTCTGCACAGCGTAGCCAGAGCAGCAGTAGGGAGCTGCTACGATCTCACCCTCTGTGGCGTAGCCCCAGCATCCGCAGGCGAGATTTGGAGCACCAGGGCGTCCGCAAACGGGCGGTCCTGCATCGGACCCCGCTGAGCACCCAGCGCAGTAACCCCATCCGCTGCCGCTCGCGTTGCAGGTTTGTGCGCCAGTAGCGCCACTTGGGCACGCGCAGTTCTGGGTTTCTCCCGGAACGCACACGGGCGTTGGTTCGGGTGTGGGTGTGAGGCATCCCGTGATGAATGTGGCGACAGAGAAAGCAAGAAGCGCGCAGATGCGCTTCACGGAAATCAGAAACATGAATCCTCCTCGTAAGGTGTGAAAAAGAGCAGGTAAAGACTTTTAAGGTCGGGAGAATATGCCAGTTATAAATACTCATGTCAAAGCATTCAACAAAAAAACACCGCCTTTCGGCGGTGTTTTTTATTTGTGATTATTTTGCGAACTCTGTGACGCGGCTTTCGCGGATCAAAGTGACGCGTACTTCGCCTGGGAATTTCATCTCGCTGGCGATTTTGTCCGCAATTTCGCGGGCCATTTTTGCTGCCTGGTAATCGTTTATTTCTTTTGGATTGACGAAGACGCGCAATTCGCGACCAGCTTGGATGGCATACACTTTGTCTACGCCTGGGAATGATTTTGCGACGTTCTCAAGATCCTGTAAGCGCTTCACATAAAGTTCGAGTGAATCCTTGCGTGCACCAGGGCGTGCGCCAGAAATGGCATCCGCAGATTTCACGATGATCGCTTCAAGTGTCTTTGGTTTGTCTTCGTGGTGACCAATGCTCTGATAGCAAATCGCTTCTGGGAATCCGTACTTCTGCAAAATCTTGTATCCAATTTCTGGATGCGAACCTTGCATGTCATGGTCAACGGCCTTGCCTACGTCGTGAAGCAATCCACCGAGGCGACAAATGTGAACATCAGCACCAAGTTCCTCGCCAAGCATCGCGGAGATGCGAGCGACTTCCATTGAGTGCATGAGTGCATTCTGACCGTAGCTCGTACGGAACTTGAGACGTCCCAAAATACCAATCAATTTTGGATCAATGCTTGCTGGAGAAATGCCGAGCTCGTAGAGCGCATCTTCACCGGCTTTGCGAATGTCTACGATCAGTTCTTTCTTTGCTTCGTCGACAAACTCTTCGACGCGTCCTGGGTGAATGCGACCATCGGCAATCAATTTCTCGAGTGCACGCTTGGTGACTTGGCGACGAATAGGGGAGAAGCCGGAAATCGTGACGGCGTTCGGTGTGTCATCAATGATGAGTTCACAGCCTGTAAGCAATTCGATGGCTTTAATGTTGCGTCCTTCGCGACCAATAATGCGTCCCTTCATTTCTTCGCTTGGAAGATCTACGTACGTCGTGGTGGTTTCACAGACATGTGAAGAGGCCTGGCGCTGAATTGCGACCGCAATAATGTTCTTTGCTTTTGCGTCAATCTCTTCGGCAGTCATATCATCGAGCTTTCGCAAGCGCGACATGAGCGCTTCTTGCTGATGCTCTTCGATCTGAGCATACAAGCGTTCTAATGCTTGGTTGCTATCAATGCCCGCAAGTTGTTCGAGTTTAACCAATGCCTCAGCTTTCAATTCTTCAACTTTTGCATGCGCTTCAACAGCCTTTAGCTTTGTTGCTTCGACCTCTGTCTTCATCTTGTCGATATCAAGTAACTTGGTGCTCACGGCCTGTTCGCGTTCCAAGAGCGACTTTTGTTGCTCTTTAACTTCTTCAAGAGCGCGACGCTCTTCAATGCGTGCTTCTTCAAGAATCTTAATCGCCTTTTCTTTCGCCTTGCCGAGCGCCTCGATTTCGCGGCGTTCAACATCTTTCATTTTATCCTCAACCAACCGATCGGCTTGGGTGATTTTGTTGTCAGCCTTAGCTAAATCTTTGCGATGTGCTTTCTCGCGTACCGCATATCCAGCCCATGCTCCAACGCCACCACCGATAACCAAAATAAGTGCTAAGAGCAACGTGTTATCCATATTTTCGAACAATTAGACGTTTCAAAAACCGTTTCAACCAGAGAGAATTATAGGGAATTTCGAACAAATGGAATTTAACAGACCTAAGCGTTTTTGTCTATGTCTATGAGAGAATATTCGCCAGTAGAGCCATCAATCTTGAGGGATGCTCCGAGAGCTGGTTTTGCGGTCATATCACCAAGGACAATGGACGGAATATGATGTTCGCGTGCCAAAATAGCCAAATGCGACAATAGACCGCCTTGATTTGATACGAGGCCTTTAATACGTGGGAAATGTTGAGCGAGATCCGGGGTCAAGAGATCTGTGTAAAGAATAGGATCTTTAACAGAGTCGATACCGTTCACATCCACCAAAATACCCTCGACACATCCGGGTGAGATACCAAGTCGGCCTTTGCCAGAACCAGCATCTGGGATATTGGTCAGGGGTCCATGGAATGTGAATTGTTTGCCAGCTTCGTATGCTTCGCGTCTGATATTGATTGTGGATGTGTCGGCGGTTCCAGTAAGTAATTCATCAAAAGTACAATGCAAAGCGTCTTGGTTGATCGCGAGCACGAGACGTCGTAAACGACCAATGTGTCTCACGGTGAGCTTTCGGCCGGATTCGCGAAGCCACTCGAATGTGACGGGATCAGGCTTGGAAGAGCTTCCCCGTTCTACGAATGGGGTCGCGTCTCCAAGGTCGAGTGAATTTCCAATAAGATTTTCTTCGAGTTGGATAAATGGCTGTTCGACCTGTGTCGAAGAAGTATGTATTTTTGAGTGTTGCGCACAAAAGTTCACCGTAAAGATGAGTTCATATACACGCATGAATTCGGTGAGCGCGGTCGCAAGGTCTGTTTGAGGTAATGGATGATTCTCTGCTTCAAGTTCAACTTCTTTTAATTCAGCCTTTGGAAATTTGAGGTGATTCAATCTCCACAGATTTTTCATGCTTGTGATAACTCCCTCACCGCGAACGGGTTGTGGGGTAGGTATGCCATTCTTTTGTTTGTATTCGTAGGAGGGGAGTAGACCGTGGAGCTCTGCATTTCGATCAATAAATAGTTGATTTCCGATCACGCGTAAAAAATCCGTTTCTTGATACGTGAGACCGAATGATTTGTAGACGTTATAGATGGGTCCATCGTGTTGATAGATGCGTTTCAGTAGATCCAGCATGAGCGTCCCAGGACGTTGCGCGATTTCAGAAAGTTCAGTTTGTTCAAACAAAAATTCTTCACCTGTAGGAAGATGCGCATCAAGATAGTTGAGAGCGAGCGCGTCTTGCTTGCTAATCGTCGTGATCGGTCGTGATTGCAAAACGTACCAGACGCCATTTTGGATGGCCCACTCAATGTCTTGAGGGTGACCAAACAGTTTTTCGATATTTAAACTTTGATCGAGTGCGGTCGTGAGATCGGGTTCAGAAATTGATGGCTTTGCTTCTGTGCGAAACCATTCCTGTCTTTGTGGTTTAAGGGTTCCAGAGACGAGAGCTTCTCCAAGCCCATTCGCGTATTCAATTACCGTTTGTCTCTTGCCTGATGGATGACGTGTAAAAATAACGCCAGACCATTCAGGGGTGAGGCATGTTTGAATAATAATCGAAAACTGTTTCAGGTCGCCGAATTTCGTGCGTGCGTCACTTAGAACGAGATTGATCGCGTCCTCAAGTTTTTCGGGAGCTATTTCGAGTTCAGTATGAAATTGTCCTGCCATGGAGGAATTCCCCGTATCTTCCGTAAGTGCAGCTGAGCGTACTGCGTAACTCGCCGCTTTTAGCTGTGAGTGGGCTTGTGAAGCGATTTCAGAAATTGGAAGTGTTTGAAGTGCTTCTGCGTCGAAACAAATAAAAGCTGGTACAGGGAAGCCGGCTTGAGTGAGTGTTTGTAGGTGAAGTGCTTTGGGCCCAAGTGAGGACATATCAGTAGAGTTCTTTTGGTGTGGTGTAACGGCCGAGGAACGTATGTCCGCGTCGTTCAAGTTCCACGCCAGTGATTTGGGCATCAAAACAATTCACGTAGGCATCACAGACGGTGAGCACGGAAGCGCCTGCAGGAACTTGGTTCATAGCCTTTTCAACCGAAACGCTCGGGGTCGACATCATGGGAATATTTACACTGCCAGGGATGTGTCGTGCCTGATAGTCAGCGAACGAGCGCGTATCAACAAGAACGGTGCCAGCGTTTACCGAATCTTTCACCTGACTTGTTGAAAAAATGAGGTGATATCGGTCTTCCGTGTATTGATCGTGAAATTTAATATTTCCTTCCCAGGCTCCGCCGAAATCCACCCATCCATTCGCTCCTTGTTCCAGATACCGAGCGCGAATATTCTTCAAGCGAAGAAATTGAGTGACTTCCTTTCCGCGAATGCCCGACCAGCAGAGAACGAATACGTCCGTATCCGTTGGGAGCTCAATCCAACGACCAGCTTTCAAGTCTGCAAATCGGATATGTGTGCTTCCTGGAAAACGTCCGTAGGTGTTTTCGACATCCTCGCGCGCATCCAAAACAAGAAACGGCTTTTCATGTTGATCGGTGATGAGTTTGAATTCTGTGTTGGTGATGACAAGCGGATCTGTGCTTGTTGTACTCGCCATCTGTCCGAGTGGCCGGACATCGGAATGTTTGATCTGGAGAACGCCAGAGGTGTTTGTCGCAACCTCCATGAGAACGGCGTATCGAGTGCTCACGTCTTTTTCGAGCAAGGTTAATTCAAGCGAACTATTGTTCGTGTCAATGCGTTGGAGTCTATCGATGGAAACGGACGAGGTACGCGCATACCAAGAGGCGAACGTGGCGTAGGGAACGTATTTTTGGCTTTGTTGGTAGGCTTGCTCTAAGTGTCCGCTGCCAATGTTTGCATAATAGGAACGAATAAATGCACTTACAGCGTCTTCGCTCGCTAATTGAACATCTGTAGCTGAGGCATGATTTATCTCATCTGGAGCTGGTATAGAGGGTTCTTCTTTTTGCGTTTGTATTAGTTGCTGTTCGAGTGCCTGCACTTGTTGCATGGCTTCTTTTTGTGCGTAATTGCGGTAGATCAGGGTGCCGCCAATGGAAACTCCAACCGTGAGAACAAAAAGAGCCGTCATCAGGTAGAGCCGTTTTGATGACGTCATGAGATGCAATCGAATAATGCGATAGAGCGTGCTTGCGGCCGTCGCAGCTAGCAAAAAGAAGAGTGTGAAAAATTGAGTCAGCGTGGTTCCGAGGCTGATAATAAAATCAGGTGGTGGTACTGCCTGAGAGCGCAAAGGCATGACGCCGAGCAAAAGGCAGAAAGCGAGAAGCAGAAGTTTTGGCATATCATCGGTTAGTTTCTGCATCGTGAACGCTTGAGCGACGTCAAAATGACCAACCTTGGTCCGACGTAGCTCCAGACAGTATCCGCCTACACCCAATTCTCTTCCGATATCATCAGCTAAGCTGCGGATATAGGTTCCGCTTCCACATTTTACGAGGAGGGACAAATTCGGCCATTCGTAATTCGTTATTCGTAATTCGCTGATTGTGACTTGTTTCTTTGGCCGCATTTCTTCTGTGGCTTTCCCTGCGCGCGCCAAATCATACAGCTTTTTCCCGTTAATCTTTTTTGCCGAGTAGATAGGCGCTGATTGTTCGTATCCGCCGCGGAATTTGTTTAACGCCGTCTCGATTTCGTCCATTGTTGGGGCGCGATTTATCGCGCCCACCGTATGTGGGGTGATGACCCCTTCCGTATCAAACGTATCGCTCGTCGCACCCAGCCGAATCACGGCTTCGTATTCTTTATCGACTCCAACCAGAGCTGTGAGCTGTTTGGTCCCTTTTCCGACGCCAAGCACAAGAAGCCCTGTTGCAAAGGGATCAAGCGTGCCCGCATGGCCAACCGCGCGTATTTTGAGGAGATTCCTCACTTTGGCGACGACATCGTGCGAGGTCCAGCCTTTGGGTTTATCGATGAGGAGGAGTCCGTCCATAGCATCACTCTACGCTTGACTTTCCGCTCAATCAAGCCTAAACTCGGGCCATGAACGTAACTGAATTAGCACGCCGTCTGCGCATCACCCCGCAACAGCTCTTGGCAAAATTGCCTGAGCTCGGCTTCGATATTGGTGCACGCGCCATCAAGGTTGATGACCGTACCGCCGATCAGATCTATAAAAAGTGGTTGGAGAATGCTCGTCGCGAGCGTTTACGTGAACAGCTCGTTCGTCAGAATGCGGTTGGAGAGCGTCCAGTAGGTGCGCCAAAGATGGATATTAAATTACCAGCCGTGATCTCGGTTCGTGATTTTGCTGGAAAGATGGAGCTGCCAGTTACTCGCGTTATTCAGCAATTGATGAAGGCTGGTATTCTCGCTTCACAAAACGAGCGCATCGATTACACGACCGCTTCCATTATTGCAGATGAACTTGGTTTTAAAGTGACGCCAGAGTCTGCGGATGAGAAGGAGATGGAAAAGACACTTCAATCAGAAGATCGTCTGAAGGAAATCATGACCACGCAAGGTTCCACGAATCTTCAGGAGCGTGCGCCAGTCGTGGTGGTGATGGGTCACGTTGACCACGGAAAGACTCGTACGCTTGATGCCATTCGTAAAACAAATGTGATGGAAGGGGAGTCTGGTGGAATCACGCAGCACATCGGTGCGTATCAGGTTGAGAACAAAGGAAAGAAATTAACATTCATCGACACGCCAGGTCACGAAGCGTTTACGGTCATGCGTTCGCGTGGTGCGAAAGTCGCCGACGTTGCCATTCTTGTGGTTGCTGCTGATGATGGAGTCCAGCCACAAACAAAAGAAGCGATTAACATTATTCAGGCTGCGAAGCTTCCATTTGTGGTTGCGTTAAACAAGATTGATAAATCAGATGCCGATCCAAACCGCGTGATGGGTCAGCTTGCAGAATGCGGTGTGACGGTTGAGGAGTGGGGTGGAAAAACACCAATGGCTCGCATCTCAGCAAAGACGGGTCAGGGTGTTGAGGACCTCCTCGATTTGATTTTGCTTGTGGTTGAGGTGGAGCGTGAAAACATCATGTCGAATCCGGATGCGCACGCCGCTGGTACCGTGATTGAATCGCACGTAGATAAGGGCGAGGGTCCTGTGGCAACGGCAATCATCCAGAACGGGACATTGCATCGTAATGATTGGCTTGGGATTGCGGGTACGGCCTATGGTCGTGTGCGCATGATGCGTGATTGGAATGGAAAGGCACTTGAAGTGGCTGTTCCAGGGACTCCTGTAAAGATTCTTGGTTTTAAGATCGCTCCAGCGGTTGGAGATATTTTGGAAGTTCCAGAAGATCCAAAGTCTTTGGAACAGAACAAGCAAAAGAATACGAAGCGCCAAGTGGTAGAAACCATGACTGCAACCAAACAGCAGCCAGTAGAAGCAGAGGAAGGTGCTGTAAAGAAGGTGATGTTAAACGTCGTTCTTAAAACAGACGTGCTTGGTTCGCTCGAAGCTATTCTCGGTATGCTTGAGAAGGTGAAGCACGAGATGGTGGGCGTGGAAGTCATTCAGAAAGGCCTTGGAAATGTGACAGAAAGTGACGTGGAGCGCGCAGCAAATGCGAAGCCTTCGGTTGTTTACGGATTTAGTGTCATGACTCCAATGCCGGTCGCAGCCTCAGCTCGCGACAAGAACGTTGAAGTGAAAAACTACAAGATTATTTACGATTTGTTTGATGATGTGGTCGCGCGTTTGAACGCATTATTGCCTCAAGAAAAAATTATTACCGAACTCGGGAGCGGTGAAGTCGCCGCTATCTTCCGCACGGAGCCAAATCGTATGGTGGTTGGTATGCGCGTGAAGACCGGGAAGCTTGCCGCCGAAGCTCGTGTACGTATTTTCCGTAACGATGAAATCATTGGTGATGGAATCATTGAGACATTGCAGAATGGAAAATCTACCGCAAAAGAAGTAAGTGCAGGTATCGAATGTGGATTGTCTTACAAGGGAAAGATTAAGCTTATGGCAGGAGATCGTCTTGACGCGTACACAGAAGAATCAAAGGCACGCAAAATTGAATCATTCCGTTAGACAAAAACTGGTTGGAGTTTTACCATTCATCAAACCTATGGAACACACTTTTACTGATGCGAATTTTGAGAACGAGGTTTTAAAAAATAGTGCGCCTGTTTTGGTTGATTTTTGGGCAGTCTGGTGTGGTCCATGCAAAGTTATGGGACCAATCATTGAAGAAGTGGCGAAAGAAATTGATGAAAGCAAAATGAAGATCGGTAAATTGAATGTTGATGAAAATCAGGCGATGGCCATGAAGTACGAGATCATGTCGATCCCAACGATGCTTGTATTTAAGAACGGCGTGATTGCTGGAAAAATTGTTGGCAGCATGCCAAAGGCGGCGTTACTCGAAAAGCTCGCGCCCTTCTTGAAGCTTGAATCGTGAAACATGAATCTCGTTTCAAGCTATAAGTTTCAAGATTCACGACTATGAGAAATGTCGCAATCATTGGGTCTGGGCCTGCGGGTTGGACGGCGGCTATCTATGCAAGTCGTGCGAATTTGCAACCAATTGTATTTGAAGGGCATGAACCAGGCGGTCAACTCATGACGACAACGGAAGTTGAAAACTTTCCGGGGTTTGTGAATGGAATTCAGGGTCCAGAGCTCATGTCGGTAATGCGTGATCAAGCGAAGCGCTTTGGAGTTGAGATCGTTTCTGCGATGGTTGATACGCTAAAGCAGATCGATGGTGGGTTTGAATTCACTTCCAATGGGCAGGCTTATCAAGCAAAGACTGTGATTGTTTCAACGGGAGCTACGGCGCGTCGACTCGGACTCGAAAATGAAAAGCGTTTGTATGGTCACGGAGTTTCCGCATGTGCGACCTGTGATGGATTTTTCTTTCGTGGGAAGAACGTGATTATTGTTGGTGGGGGAGACAGCGCGATGGAAGAGGCCACATTTCTTACCCGTTTTGCTGAGAAGGTTTACCTCGTTCATCGTCGTGATAGCTTCCGCGCATCGAAAATCATGTTAGAGCGCGTGCAAGCGAATCCAAAAATTGAAATAATTCTCAACACGGAAATCATTGATATTCTTGGAGAGGATAAAGTGACGGGCGTAGTGATGAAAGATACGGTTACGAGCGAGACTCGTGAGATGGTGATTGATGGGGTGTTCGCCGCCATTGGTCATGAGCCAAACTCATCACTTGTGAAGGGCTTGGTTGATCTAGATGAAAAAGGATACGTTCTTACGATCCCAGGGTCATCACGCACCAAGATCGAGGGTTTGTTCGCCTGTGGTGATGTGCAGGATTCTCACTATCGTCAGGCGATTACGGCTGCGGGATCTGGTTGTATGGCGGCATTAGATGCTGAGCGATTCCTCGCAAATCAGACATAAACAAATACCCCACCTCAGAGAGGTGGGGTATTTGTTTAGACAAACGCTTAAGCAATCCGCATCCAAGAAATGTTTTGCTAGGGGAGAGCGAGTCCGAAGACCTGCGGCACCCTAAATAAACATTCCATGCTTGTCGTGGACGCGGATTGCTAAAGGGCTCGTCGGTCGACGGAACGTAACACGTGATTATAGAGACGTCAATACACTATTTATAGCCAATTTTGTTGGCTAATCATAGAGGATAAAAAGATCGCCCAGGGGCGACTCTTTCACGCACTCGCTGGTAATATAGCAGAAAAAAGCGTGTTTGTCAAGGTCATTGAACTTCGTTAATTGGGGTTGTTTACGCCGGTTTCGTCTACGGCTGGGTTTGCGGCTGAAGCGACAGCGTCTGGGGTGGAACCAACCAAGCAGACCGCTCCCCATGGGCGATAATGGCTCGTAAATGTTCGTTTTTTGTAGGTTCCATCAGCATAGGCGACTGCGTAATCAAAGCTCGCATCTGCGCCTGCGTGAGCCGATTCTGTGCATTTTATCTTTCCAACAGGTAGATCGGTGGTTGGAACCATCTTTTTCGCCGGAGGGGCTACTATATTGTATGCGACAGACTTGGTGCTTGAGGTTACGCGTCCATCAGGAGTACCCCAGACAAAGAACAGGAGGTTGTCGCCCTGGACCTGCGTGGTCATGAGCAAGTTATTTGGGGTGTCGTTCTTAAATTTGAAGTCAGGCGCTGGATCGTAAATCGTCGCATCTGTGCCGACTGGCTCATAATAGACAACGCGATAGCTATGGTTTGCGCGTTCGACGATTGGCATACCAGCAGCCAACGCGGCACGGAATGAAGTCGTTCCAACTTGGCAAAGGCCTCCACCGTATTCTGGAGTGGTTTTATTCCCTTTGATCACGAGCTCTTGAAACCAGCCGTGCGCGCCATCCACTGGGCCGAGAACGCCAAGCTGTGAGAAGACTTCGCCAGGGGCTAGCAATGTTCCATTTACTTTCTTTGCGCCAAGCGCGATGTTTCGACGGCGATTTGATGGTGATCCAGAAAAATTTGAACGACCGACTCCAAGGAGCTTGGTGATTCCAAGGCGTTCCGCATCAGGCCCTGTGATATCAGGTGTGACATGGGTGAGCGTGAGAGGAGCAGTTGATGAGCCGTGCTGCAGGGCGGCGAGAACGTCAGTGCCGGTTTTTTCTCCATCAACAAGAATTCCTTCGGCTGGAGCGATAAAATCTTTGAATTTTCCTTCTGTATCAAGCGTGAGTGATCCATTAATTGGTTCTACAATGAGTTCTGCAACAAGTGGTTTTAATCCTGCAGCGACTCGGGCTGGATCAAATACTGGAGTTACGCCATTTTCCGATGGAACAATACGAATCCATCCTGCCATGGTTGAGGTGGTGACTTCGTATTTTTTACGATCAAGCGTGAGGATGATATGGCCCGTTCCAAGAAAAGACTGAATGAGCGGAAGCGCCTCACGAACTTGCTGTGTGGTGATTCTTGGGTAGATAACAGCCGGTTGAATGGAGATTTGCTGAAAAGCGAGTCGTTCTGTTTGCGCGGCAAGCGTTTCAATGGCACGCGTGACATCGCCAGAGCGTCCTTCATGCTCTGAAATCACGTTTTGCTCGAGTGTATTTGTGCTTGAGGAATAGCTCACGGTCACATCCGCATCTTGAGCGAGTGAAGAGTGTTTTTCAATTTCATCACGAAGCATGTTTGTCGCAAGTGACTTGTTGAGTTCCGCTTTGAGAGGGAGGTCTTGGCGCTTCAAGAGAAGGCTGAATCGAGCAACAGAATCGGGGATAATTCCTTGACCACGACCAATGAGAAACGCTCGCGCAATCACAGGATCTACATCGTAGCGGATCAATTCTTGAGAAAGATCAGGATCTTCAATTGCAATCGTGTTCCTTGGGAGATCGATTACGTCTTCCCCGAAACGAAAGCGAAATCCTGGTTCAAGGGCGCGGTCAACCCTTGCTTGAAGTGCTTCTTTTGCTTGGGAGCGCGTCATTCCGTCAATACGTAGTCCGGCAATGCTAATACCGCCGAAAAATCGGTCGCGATAGGCGGTTTCGTAGCCATAGGCAGCCGCTGCACTTCCTGCGGCGAGCGTCACAACAAAGGCGGCACTGAGACCGGTCCAAAGATAAATGTTCTTGTTCATAGTATTAGGTGACGCGAATCTGTTTTTCCATGCCGCGAAGGGGAATGCGGATTTCTAAGATACCATCACGCAAACTCGCTTCAGCTTGTTCGGCATACACATCCACAGGAAGCACGACGGATCGACTAAATGTTCCCCAATAGCATTCTTGATGAAACCAATCGTCTTGATTGATCTCTTCATGCTGTGTACGCGTTCCTCGAATGGTTAACAAGTCGCCATTCACGGCAACATCCACGTCATCGGGTTGGACGCCGGCCATTGTTGAGCGAACAATGAGGTGAGAGCCGCGTCGAAATACGTCGAGGGCGAGCTGACCCTCGGCTTCGGGAAGGTTCCAGTTCTCTGCTGGTTCGGCGAGAGCTTGGGAGAAGGAAAATCGCATGGCAGGAGTATAGCAAAGGATGTGCTGTGTGTGCTATACTTTGAACATGGATTTCGGTCCGGTCGAGCGTGTGCGAGAGCGCTGGAATGCGCTTCCATCCGAGACGCGTTTTGCGTCCGGAATACTCGGCGTGTGCGGTTTTGCATCGATCGTGTTGTCGGTTTGGTACATGTCTGAAAATCTTTCTGCGCCATTTCGTGTGTCGACCGCGAGTTTGATTGCGGCGCGCACATCGTTTCAATCCACAAGCGAGACGCGACAAATTGAAGCGTCAAAACTACGCGATACTGATCGTGATGGGTTGAGTGATTACGCAGAAATAAATCTTCACAAGACATCACCGTACCTTGCGGATACGGATTCTGATGGAATTCCTGACGCGATTGAGTTAGCTCAAGGGATGGATCCAAATTGTCCGAAAGGACAAAACTGTGGAGGTATCGCAAACGCGGATTTGCAGCCTTCGGTGAACTCTTCGTCTTCGTATCAAGATTTGTTGCAGGGGACTCAAGTGAAACGTGCGATTGAAGTAGGGCAAGCAGCAGATGCGCCAACAGCGGCACAGGAATTCATCCTGAATGCGCCAGATCCTTCTACAATCAGTGCGGCAGAGGCTCGTACGCTTCTCGGAAAGAGTGGGCTCAGCCCAGCGGGACAGCTTGACGGATTGGTTGATGAAGATGTGATGAAGATTTACCGTGCGACGTATGTTCAGGTCCAGACGATCCGGTTGAACATGAATAACGCGACAAAAGGGATGGCTACTTCTACCCAATAAATAAATATGCATCGCCCAAGATCGTTCCTTCGTTCGCTTGCCATCACCGGCCTAGTCTTACTGACTAGCGTTGGAGTCATGACGAGTCCGATTACTACGCCGTTGGCACGCGCCATCCCGGTCGAAGTCGTCGCCAACCCGATTGAGGACATTGGGCGCATTCTCGATCAAATCTTGACGCAGTTGCTCCGTGCAGCGGTTGTAGCTTTGTATAATGCGGCCCAAACATTCCTTGGGCAGGTTGCGTATGATGCGGCGAACTACGTCGCTTCCGGTGGTAAGGGTCAGGGAGCGCTCACGCAAGCAAAATCACCAGGTGATTATTTCGCGAAAGTCGGAGAAGACGCGCTTGGGTCTGCGATCGGTTCGCTTTCCGATGAGTTCTTCAAGGGAAGTCTCGGATTCGATTTGTGTCGACCGCCAAACCCAGAGAATCTCCTAAACCTGCAGATTTCATTGGGAGGATTAGTGCCAAGCCCGAATGGGGCTTTTACGCGTCCAGCCCCAAGTTGTGATTTTCAACAGGTAATCAGGAACTACGATACGTTCTTTACCACGCTTTCATCCATGGACTTGTTAAAGCACATGGGAGCGAGTTTTAATCCGAGCACCAGCGAAATTGGAGGTAACTTACAGATTTTTGGCCGTTCAGTATTAAAGGTGTCGGAGGACGTTCAAAAAGCGCAGCAGACTCGCGCGGAAGATGGTGCATTTAAGGGTGTGACGGACGTTATTTCTGGAAACGTAAAAACACCAGCTTCACTTGTTGCTGAACAAACGAAGTCACAATTGGTGGATGGTCCGAGTCGCGATGAAGGCGCGCAACGAAATGCGATTTTGTCTTCGGCTGTTGATCAAGGTCCGATGCAGCTCATCACGTACACCGCATCGATGTTTATCAACACGCTTGGTTCCAAGCTCATGAGTCGTATCATGGAAAAGGGCTTGGTTGGTGCTTTTGATTTTAGTGATTTGGATAAGCAGACGGCTATTTCTGCCGCAAATCCTGATGCGGTCGCTACGCGCAGCCGTACAGATTCGCGTCGAGCGAACTTAGATTTGAAAAATGTAAACCTTATCCGTCAAAGCACGGTGGAAATTTTGGCTGACTTGATCGCTTGTCCAGATGTTCGTGGCACTTGGAATTGTGCCATGGATCAACAGCTCGCCCAGGCGATCTCTGGTAAAGCGTGTGACAATGGAGCATGTACGATTGCTGCCGCACTCTCAAAAGGATTTTTGAAGGGGGATTGGAAGTTGTATCCAGATGCTCTCGTGCGACAGAACCAGGACAAACAGTGTTATCAGTCGGCGTATTGTTCAGGAAACTTAAAGAAGTTGCGCTTGATGCGCATCTTGCCAGTAGGATTTGAATTCGCCGCAAATGACGAAGCGAATATCGCACGATGTGCTTCATCGGGTGGGTGTGTCACGTTAAAAGAAGTGACGGATAATTTTACAAATTGTAGTGATCAGGGTGCACGCGATGCAGAACACCCTTGGTGTAAGCTCATTGATCCGAACTGGACACTCACCATGTTCCCGCAGCAGTGTCGTTTGACGGGGTATGGCGAAACCGTGATTTCAGAACGCTTGGGTCAGCGCGCCGAGGAGTGTCAGGATATTCAGACTTGTCTTCAGCGTAATGATAAAGGTGAATGTACGGGTGGATACGGATACTGTGTTGCAGAAAAAACCGTCTATCGCTTCAAGGCAGACGAGTGCCCGTCTCAAGATGCAAGCTGTCGTAACTACGCGACTCCTGCAGGAGCGCAGGTTTCACTCCTCCGGAATACACTTGATTACGGAAACTGTGCAGCAGACAACGTGGGATGTCTTGGATATGCGACAAAGCGCGTGTCAGATGGCGCGTCTTGGGTGAACGATCCAACGAGCTTTACCTATTTTGATACCGCGCTGAAAGCTTGTGGCGCGCAGGATGATGGTTGTACAAAGTTGCTCGTCGCGGAAGTAGGCGGCACCGCATTAAACTTGATTGGAAACCCATCATTTGAACGTTTGAATACATCTGGGAAGTTGCAGGAATGGGAATCGTCGCCAGCTGGAACGTATACCGCTGGTCGTCCTATTGATGGACGCGCCTCTCAAGATGGGAGCTTGACCCTCGAGTTAGCGACTGGCGCTTCGTATTTCCAGAAAATTGCCGTGAATCCTGGACGTGTTTTGACTTTATCTGTGTATGCTCGCGCAAAAACAACGGGTGTTGCACCAACGTTAAACGTAGTTGCCATGGAAAAGAATGTGAGTGGAGCACGTATCCCTGGTGTCACGGCCGATTCGCTCTTCAAGAGTCCTTCTTGTGATGCGGGGTCTCGTTACCCTTCGATTGGTGGAACGACTCCAGGTCTTTCGACGCTTGGTACGGACTGGGTTCGTTTCACCTGTTCATTTCTCGCATGGAATGAAGTAACAAGTGTAGAGCTCACGATGACGGGAAATAATGTATTGGTTGATGCGATTGAGCTCGAAGATGGTCAGTTTGTGACGCCGTTCGTGGATGGAGTGAATCGATCTTTACCAGTGACTCACATAAAGGTCGCTGCAGATGACCTTTCCTGTACTGGCGCGACCACGGATCCAGCCATTTGCGGTAAGTTTGCTTCTTCTTGTCGCCAAGTGGATGCAGGATGTCAGGGATATAAGGATACAAATGGCTCGCCAGAAGTTCCAGCGATTCTTTCCTCGAACGATGTGTGTCCTTCGATGTGTGTAGGATATGCGGAATATCGCAAGCAGCCTTCGACATTTGACCTTGTCGTTGATCCAGATCCTTTGTTTAGCGATTCGTCAGATGAAGGCAAGGCATTTTTCATCCCATCAACCGGAAAGTCTTGTAAGCAAGCAGATGTTGGTTGTGAAACGTTTACGAATTTAGAAACATCAGCAGCAGGCGGAGAGTCTTCGCCAGCGTATAGCTATGTTCGTTTGTGTGAAAAACCAGCGACAAATCCAGCAGAAACCTATTTCACATGGGAAGGTTCTGATTCGGCTGGATATCAGCTTCGTACATGGAGCTTAGTTCAATCAGAGACGGGAACGGGTCCAAAAATTGTGTCGCGTCGCGGTCAGGATGGAAGCTTTAAACTTCCATCAAGCTGTGATGAGCCGCGTTGGAGAACGGGCTACGATCCAGACTGTCGTCAGTTCTATGATCGCGCAGGTACCGTGTTCTACGCGTACGAATCTCAGACCGTTCTTTCAACGGATTCTTGTAGCGCATTGCGTCTTGGTCGCGTAAGCAATCGTGAAGATTGTGGAAACACAGGTGGACGTTTTGACGATGCGACTGGTCAGTGCACCTATCATGTTCTCGCTGAACAAAGCGTGAGCTGTTCCGCATTGGTTGCAGGGTGTCGCGCCTATGCAGGAGCAGGAGCTGGAAGTGTAACAACCGTTGTCGATGAAAATTTCCGCGCAGGAAAGGGTGTATTTTCCGCAGGTGCTGCTTCGACTGAATCGCTCTTGGTTGGAGATCAGTCTTTGCGCTTGCAGGGTACGGGTGATTCATCACTCACGACATCGGTTCCATTCCCATCACAATCATCAGACTTGTTCCGCGTCTCGTTTTGGGCAAAGGCGGCTGGCACGGGTTTGACTATGCGCGTGCAATTGGGTGATGGAGCGAGTGCTGCCGCAACTCCAGTAGATGTCGGAACGGCAAACTTGTCAGGTGATTGGCAGCGTTTCAGCTTCGGTCTATTTAATGGATACACAGGCACAGCAACTTCTTCGTTGAAATTCACTTTGAGTGGCGGTGTTGCGTTCTTTGATCAGGTTCGTGTTGAGAATTTGCGTGACACGGCCTATGTCGTGGCAAATAGCTGGAGCACACCAGACCAATGTGACCGCACATTTGCAGGAGTGCCAGAGCCTCAAGCTATGCTTGGTTGCCGTGAATACACGGATCGATTCAATAACAAGATCGATGCCGCAAGATTCACCCGACTCTGCACCGAAAAGGCGATTGGATGCCGCGCATTCGTAGACACGCGCAACTCAGAATCCGCTTCGAGCGAAACCTTTGTACAAGCTGACGCAACTCCAATCCCAGTCCACACGCTCGCCGCAGGTGTAACACCGGTTGCAAGTGATTATTATCCTTCTGCAACGACGACGCGCGCAGCAGACAAAGTCTTATATTTGATCTACGACACGGCAAAGCTTTGTCAGCCGGAGAACGATTCTTGTCGCGCTTTTGGAAAGCCGGTCTTTTCAACGGATCGAAATTCCATCGATTCATTTGAGACTGTTTACTTCAAGGATGACATTACGAGTTATGGTCAGGCCTTGTGTAAGCCATCTGAACAATTCTGTAGTGAATTCTCCTATAATGGAGCAAGCGATTACTTTAAGGATCCGGGAGAGAAATCTTGTGAATACAAAGACAATATTAATTTGACTGCGTTTGATTTGGCAGATGCGCCAGCAGACGTCTGTTCGATTCTCAACTGTGATGCCTTTGCGGACGGTGTGTATTCCGGTTGGTTCCGAAAGGGTGGAAACATTCCATGTTATCCAGCGAATTTGCAGAGCGGAAACTTCTTTGGTCTTCCAAAGAAAGGGGATGAACCATACACGGGTTGGGTTGGAATGTGTGAGCCAGCAAATGGTGAGTGTACCGAATTCCGTGATCCAAATGATACGACCGATCCAGATCATCGCTCAGGAAAGCCGTACTATTTCATCGATAACAGCAAGCTAGACAAAACAAGCTGCGCATCGAACTATGATCAGGGCGCTGGCTGTATTCTCTTGTCGAATACGAATGATCCATCTGTTCGCTACAGCACGCTTGCAACCGATCTCGCGTATCGTGCGAATAATTATCGCGCCGTGCAGCCAATCAATTGTGATTTGGATGCGTCAAATCCATATTGTGCAGGACGATGTACAGGAAAGAAAGTCACCCGCACAGGCTCGTCGAGTACGGAAGTCGATTATGTTGGCTTACCATGTACCACCGATGATCAGTGCGTTATCCCAGCAGAAGGCGTGGTTAGCTATCGCATGAGCTGTGTCACTCCAGTGAATGATTCGAATGCGCTCGTGAAGGTCAGCACGGATCGTGACTGCAGCCAGTGGCTCGGATGTCAGAGCGCGGAAACCGTATTTGATACCGCAACCAATCAGTACAAAGATATTTGTACCAACTTAACATTGTGCGACAAGGTGAGTGGTGAACCAAATGATATCTTCTGTGGTCATTATGTAGATCGCTCTCAGCAAAAGACGGAACCGGTTTTGTATCAAGGTTCTTTCTTTGATGCGAACGCGTATTCCGCTCGCTCGATTGGTCTTGGTCAGCGCGATTATGACGGATACGCATTGCCAGACAGTTTCCAGATTCCAGATACGAAGATGTCCCGTGTGGCCGTTGATGGAGCATTAACCGTAAAAGATAGCGCAAACACATTTGCTCGTGACTATCGTCTCGTTGCTTTGGCGCAAATTCCAGTAGAAGCCTCAAGTACGTCAATCGGTTCCTTGTACTTGGCGGCTGCGACACCTCCGAATAAAGCGTTCGTGCTGGATGCACCAAATAATTCGGATATTCATCGGGCGAACCCAGGGCTAAACCTCTGCAAACAAAAGCAGACAGGGCTCATTGGGTACTATGTGAAGTCAGAACGTGATTCTGCCGTGAATGAGCAAAAGCCGTACTTCAATTGTTATCTACCATTGCGTCGTGAATCAGATTCGTATGACTTCCAGAAATTGGTGAGTGCGTTCACGCTCCCTGATCCTCGCACAAATGTCACATTGTCGAAGGCTTTCCCAGAACCAGAGTGCCGCTCACAGCCAGAGGCAGACTCTCCGTATGCAGAGAAGTACGTGACGAAGTGGGATCTCTCAAAGAATCCACCAGTTCCAACCGCAAAACTTTCAGGTTTCCAAAATGCGCATACTTGTGAATACGGCGAAGATTGTAGCTGTGGGTACAAGCGCGCCGAATACGAAACACCCTCATTGACCAAGTTCTACAGCCCACTTTCATCGGGTGTGTTACCAGGAACCTGTTTCGGTGGTCCTCGTAACGGTCAGTCGTGTTTACCAACCGCCATTCTCCAGACTACGGGCGGAACCTCTGCCAGTGTGGATCAGGGTGTGCAGGCTGCAAATGCAGAGCAGACATGTGGAGATGCGACGGCAGGCGGTCGTTGTATTGCGCCAACCAAGATTCAAGTGATTCGCGGTATCTTTGGTCAATGTCTTGAGCGCGATACGACACGCATCCTTGGTGGTGATCGCGCCGCACAGCCATGTTTGACCTGGAATCCAAATCCGATTTTGTTCGGAGACAAGGATCCATTCCACTACCAGCCAACCTCTGGCTACATGCCACCGCAGAACTCTGGTCAGTATTACTGCACCTCGCCAACACAGGCACCGGTCGCATTCAAGTTGTCGAATACTGATTTCCGACGCTTTTATCAGAGGACGGATCCGATTGGGACGCCAGATCCAAGCAGGAATACGTATTTGAAGGGAAATACAGTAATCTCATGTAGAGATCTTGGGATCTCGCGTTTTGGAGAAGATCAAAATGGAGCCGATAGTTCAAGAATTAATCTCCAACGTCAGGGGCGCAGTTGCGATCCACCTTTCAATCAAGGAGATATTCAGGGAGGCGCGGGTTCATCAAATTTGGATAACTACGAAAAGCAATTTGATGCACATGACCGAGCGCCATTGTATGCCGGTAAAATGTCTCGTCTAGATTTCGGTGCTCAGTGGCTTGAGGACGATAACCGCTGTGCTCCAAGTGAATGTGATTACATGAGCGCATCACTTGTTGAAGCTCATCCTCTCAACCATTATCCGAGCGCTTCACAGTGTACTGCTGCGTACAACGCCTCGAACTCCACCTATAGTCCAAATGCAGATGCATTGCGTCTTGTTGATGCTGGAAGTTCAGATCAGGGGAACAGCTACACGGAAACATTCTTCCGTATTAACGATGAACAATTCACCAAGAAGCTTGGCGCAACAGTTCCAGCCGATTGGGACAGGCTGTTGAGCGACAATGTCATCGGATATTTCCGCATCAACCCCGCTGCAGGAAATTCAGGAAATGGTTTGCTTGGGTGTGGATACCAGGCGGGTTGGGTAGATAATATGTCGGATGTGAATTATGGAGATGCGGGTTCTCTCGGACAGGGAGAACGCCAGTTCCGTAATGAATTCATGCGTAGCTATAATCCATACTTGACTCGTGCAACTGAAACCGTGCTCGCAAAAGGCAGTGCGATAAATGCGGAAGCGATCAAAATGGATTGTGTTAAGGTTGATAATGCAGCTGGTACCGGAGGGGGAGCGACCGAGTTATTCAATCCGTTTATTGAAGCGGCGACCACAACGGATGGAGTGTCGGTGCCAAGCGAACCATCAAAATGCTACTTTAAGTATTGGGAAACTGGATATCGAAATACATCAGACAAGACACAGCAATTTCAGGGTCTTTATGCAACGCCCGGTTCTAATGAGGTGGAACGTCAATTGGACGATATTCGAAAGCAGGCGGTCACAGGTGTTTGTACAAGTGCAAAACCGTACTTTGGTATTCGTGCCGTGTTTCAGGCTCGAGCAAATCCAGTCGACAAGGTTGTGGCGGGTGCGCCGCATTTCCCAGTAGTTGCGCAGGACGTAATATCAGGTGCTGAAAATTGGCGCTTCGTTGGATTCTGGGTGTCGGCATGTGCGGGCCAATCAGCAAGCGATCAGCGCTTCATGTATATGAATGTGGAAGTTGGATCTGCAACTGTGTGTAGTGAGCTTGCAGAAGTGCAAAGCAAGAGCAGCCGTCAGGACGCCGCCTTCACGGATCGCGTGTGGAGCGAAGGAGGATTCCGTGAGCAAAATATTGGAACGACGTATAGCGATGCCGCGTCTCCGTTCTCGAGTGCAATTAATACGAGACCAGCCGACAAAGAGCCTTTGTTCCAGACCGGTCAGGAGCTCGCTGGGTTCTCGCGTCTCAACCCGCCAACCTTCTTGCGCTCTGGGATCACCACGTATTACGCAAATGCAAAATATCCTCGCGATAAATGGTCTTTCCTGTCGAACTTGTTTGCACGTATCTACCGCATCTATCAGTTTCGTTACTATCCTGTGAATCGCGGAGACCTCGCCTGTACGAAGGGTCCGTTTAAAGGAACGAAGTGTAACACCGCCGGCGCTGATAAGGCGTGTAAAATTGATGGAGTGTGTTCATCAGGTCTTATGGGCGCATCGGATTTGAGTTCGATTCGTGTGTGTAATCGTGGACCGCAGCGCGGAATCCAGTGCTCGACGACCTCAGAATGTAAGGCCGCTGCTTTCCGAGGCATCGACAATTCGCTTGTGCCTCTCTTAAGTGCGTGTGGACTCGATTCTGCATGGACACTGGCTTCAGGAACTCTGACAGACCCAAATGCGAAATTTAGCAGCGCTGGTTTTGTGGCTGTGAGTCGCGCGCGCGCCGCGGAAAACAATGCCTTCAAGTGTGGCACGGGCAGTGTGAACGTAGGTGTAAAATGTAATGCTCCAAGTGATCACAGTAAAGAGTGTCCAACCGCATTGGCAGGATCTTTTTTACGCACTGGATCTGGATCGGCTACATTGGATCGTTGCGTGTATCCAAGAGCAGCCTTCGCTGGTTCGGGACTTGAGACATTGTTGTCTTCTTCTGCTGCTTTGGCTGATCCATTAAAAGCAGACATCGTAAACGGTCGCATGTCTTTAAGTAATAATCTTTCGGGTCAGTGTGATTTCACTCTCACTGAATTCACGGAAGGTGATTGTGTTCCTGTAAAAGATTACCTAACCGATACTGGTTACTCTTGGTACCATAGATGGAATCCGACTGGACGTTGTGTGGGCGGCGTCAAAAACGGTCAACTATGTGTAACCGACGATATATCGAGAGTAGCGACTGCAGACAATTGCGTCTTTTCCTACGGTGACGGAACAACTGATAAGGCCGCAGTTGACATCTCTTGTGCTCGTGTGGATGCTTCACCTGGCTTCACTCCAATTCCAGAATGTCTCATCGGCACCAGTGCACCAAACCCTTCGACGGATGCAGATTCGGATAACAACTCCTGTACCAACTCCGGTGGATATCAGCCTCGTTTGGACATCTGTCCAAATCCAAATGACGAGTACTGTGGTTTGATCGCATATGACATGCGTCCGTCAAGTATTGTCGGTTCCGGGACCTCACTTGATCCGACCACGAAGTTCCCATTGCCAACCGATGTAACGCTCGGTCACTACACACCATCTTTCCTTGGCTTGGTTACGAGCGGTATCGACGCCTCAACATTCAAGTACATCACGTACTACACCCCTCGTCCTCCTCGCGTCGCGGCTCCAGACACCCGCAACTGTGCGGTTCCTGGCCAGTGTCCAATCTCACGTCTCGATACATTCGCCTTTGACAACCAAGCAGATGGTGCGATCGTCGCCGGAGGTGGTCAGCACAAAGCGAGCTTGCGCTTCTATGCATGGGCCGCTCATAACCAGATGCCACTTCGTCAGATCACGATTGATTGGGGTGACAGCAAGACGCAGAACGTCGACGACACCAAACTCAAGAATCGCAAGCCATACTGTGGAGTTCAAAAAGAGTGCAGCTTGTCTCCAGGACTTACATGTCAGACCGATGTGGACTGTCCTCCAGCAACTGGTCTCTGTGTCCCAGTTGGTGTGTGTGAGAATTCTCCTCAGCGTTCATGCAGCACGAACAATGACTGTACGATCGGCGGAGTCGCAGATACTTGTCGCATCCGCACCATGTTCGGCAATGCAAGTGAGGCATGTCAGCAAGACTACTTCGACTTCACCCACGTCTATACCTGTGGAGCCGCTGAATCAAATAACTTGCCAAGCTGTGACAACAGCGGAATCCCAGCCATTCCAACCAACAGTTGTTACTTCGGAACATACGCAGACTCAATGTTCCTTCAAGAGTACTTCAGCAATGTTCGTCCAACCTGTACTACGCTCAGTGATTGTGAACGTGCCTACTTCGATCACACAGGTGACTCGATCAGCCTCATCTCCTCATCATATCCAGGCGCCTCCTGTGGCGTACCAACCAGAGATCCTGCCGCACCAATCACTGGCCCAGGTCTCTGCTCGCGTGATCCAGCCACGTCATGTACCAGCGCATCACAATGCGCCCCTGGCGACTCCTGTGTTCAAAACCTCGCTCCTCCAACTGGTTGTTTCGATGCCGCTTCAAACTCCTGTCGCTTTACACCGAGATTGATGCTTCAAGATAACTGGGGATGGTGTACAGGTGAGTGTCGCAATGGAACCGTCGGAGGAAACCTGGCAGATGTCTACAACACAGTTACGGGTCAGAACTATTCTGTGAGACATCCGTATGGAGGGTGTTATGCGGGAAATGTGTATGGGGGATCGGATAGTCAGAGAATAAGATATAATTCACAAAGCACAGTCGCAGGAACTGATGGGTCGGTAAGAAGAGATGCGTTGCACGTGGCTCCAACTAGTGAGTGTAATTTAGCGGATCGGCTTCCAGGCACAACTCAACGTCCTTGGGTCGTATACCCAGGAGCACTCGAGTTAAGAAGGAGCAGCGAGGTCTCGAATTAATCGATAAAATAAATAGTAGGGGCGCAGCATGCTGCGCCCCTACTATTTGTTTTAGGTAATAAAAATGGATGATGGCTACATCATCCAGTAATGCTGTGTCCAATACCGCGTGGACTCTCCACCCCGGAAGAATTCTCCGGTAAGTGAGCGGCAGTCCGGAAGGGGGACGAGCCGACCGTGATTGCCCGGCACTCCTGGGAGTGCCGCGTTCCCTTCGTTCGCATACCATGTTCCGTCCGCTCCTAGCG
>JBAXJG010000008.1:0-43460 GCA_037137975.1 Candidatus Uhrbacteria bacterium
ACCCCCGAGATGTTGTTTTGCTTAGGTGTTGCACTTTGAACTTGAATTCGAGGGAGATCGTTCGCTCGCATGACGCGCCACTGGTACACTCCAGTGGCTTTTCTTTATGTTGAATTTGATCGGTACAGCGCTATTCATTCTTTGTCTTTTTTTGTTTGCTCGATATTTCGGGGGAATCGGAATTGGGGCTCCATGGCTTCCTGTGCGCAAACAAGACGTGAAAGCGGCATTTGATATTGTGGATGTTGGTTCGACGGATATCGTCATTGATCTTGGCTCTGGTGATGGTCGCTTATTGGCGGCTGCCGCAAAAAGAGGCGCGCGTGTCATCGGCTATGAATTGAATCCTATCCTCTGCTGGATTTCTCGTTTTCGTCTCAGATCATTCAGTTCACATTCTACGATCTACAGAAAAAATCTACTCATCGCCGATGTTTCTAAAGCGAGTATTATCTTTATCTTTGGGATGGAGTGGATTATGCCGCTCGTATCCGAGAAGCTAAAAAAAGAAGCGAGACGAGACGTAAAAATCGTGTCTTTCGCTTTTGCGCTGCCGGGATTGGTTGAAGTGCGTAAAGTGGGGATCGCGCGATTATATAAAGTTTAACTGACTTGACTTGGGGTTGAATATCAGGTATTTCGTGTACACCCTATTCGTATATGTGAGGGAATTTAGAAGGAGCAAGGCATGCGTCAGTTTCTCAAGATCGCAGAAGAGATGAATGTGCAGAGCGATGTTCCAATTGGCTGCCGGAACACCACGTTCGTGGTTCACGGCAAGGGCTGTTGTCTCATGATGACGCCCGATCATGTCGTCCTTTCTTTTGGCGAGCAGGACACGGTCGACGAGACGCTTCCCCAGATCGAGCTTCGGTTCGATGAGGGGCGCAAGGCGTGGGAGCTGTCGCTTCAGCCTGTCGACGTCGACCTTCCGAAGGAACTGCTCCTGTTCGCGAAGCAGTTCAAGCTCACTAAGCCCAACAAGCCTATCCGCGTGAACGAGGATGGGCTGGCGCCGATCATCCGTCGACTTCTCGAGCGAGTCACAACCTCTGGCTCAACCTTCGTTCGGCCTCCGATCGCCAGTCGAGTCCCGATTGCGGATCATCTCGACCACATGCGCCGCAAGCGCGAGCCAGTGATCCCGCCCGCCGCGCGCATCCCCGCCGAGGCCCTGAAGAAGAGCCGCTCCACCTGATCACGTTTCTCCTCTGAGACGTGATCATTTTCATATCTTGACCATTAGCAGTCTCTGATTTAGACTGCCAGTTATGGATGACCGTCTCAACAATTTGTTGCGTGTGGTCGTGGAAGAATTCGTGGCGACTGCTGAACCCGTAAGCTCACAAGCTTTAGTGGATCGGTATGGCCTCGATGTCAGTCCTGCCACGGTACGCAATTGGTTTGCAGAGCTTGATGAGCTCGGTTTCCTGATGCAGCCTCATACGTCAGGTGGGCGTGTGCCGACCGAGGCTGGATATAAGCAGTACGTCGCAACGAACGTGATGCATCGGCCAGCAGGGAAGCGCATTCGTGAACGTCTGAAGGATGCGGCCGCAACGGACGATCTCAAATCAGTCGCACGTGAGTTGGCAGAGCTTTCAGGTCTTGCCACGATTGTCTCTCAGCAAGAAAGCGATGCGTATTACACAGGTCTTTCACAGTTGTTTGGTCAGACAGAATTTCGTGACTGGCGTCAGGTGGTCCTTATTACTGAGTTGCTTGATCATCTAGATAACACACTCAGTCGTTTACGAAGTAGGGGAATTTCAACACCGCAAATTCTACTCGGAAAAGATTGTCCATTCGGTCCAACCTGTGGTGCGGTCGTCGTTTCCACGCCGTATGGCTTGGTCGGTATTGTCGGCCCGCTTCGTATGGATTATCAGAGCGCGCTCTCAAACCTTTTGTCTGCTTTAGAAGCATTAAACTAATATGGAAGAAGAACAAAAAATTGAAACACGGGAAGAAGGATGTTCCAAATGTGAAGAATACATGTCTGGTTGGAAGCGAGCGCAGGCAGACTATCAAAATTTAAAGAAAGAAAGCGAGCGCGAGAAGAGTGAGTTCGCTAAATATGCGAATGAACGATTATTGTCAGATTTGCTTCCAGCATTCGATCAATTCGGACTCGTTCTTCAATATATTCCTGCGCCAGAGGCAGAGAGAAAAGCATGGGATAATTGGTTGATTGGAGTACGAGCGGTGCAGACATTGTGGGAACAGGCGGCAAAGGCTCAGGGTCTCGAGCGCGTAGGAGCAGAAGGCACATTCGATCCAGCAAAACATGAAGCCGTAGGAGAAGAAGAGGCAGAGGGAAAAGAAGTGGGGACGATCCTGCGTATCATGCAAGACGGATGGATGCTTCATGGAAAAATCATTCGACCAGCAAAGGTCATTATCTCAAAATAATTTTATGTCTAAAATTCTTGGAATCGATCTTGGAACCACGAACTCGTGTATGGCGGTGGTGGAAGGTGGTCAGCCAAAAGTACTTGAAAACGCCGAAGGAAGCCGCACGACTCCATCTGTTGTTGCAACCACAAAGACAGGTGATCAACTCGCCGGACAAATCGCAAAGCGTCAGGGCGTTGTAAATCCTGAGAATACATTGTTCTCGGTGAAGCGTTTGATTGGTCGTCGTTGGGATGATGTGGAGGTGCAGCGCGATTTGAAATGGTTGCCATACAAAGTCGTGAAGAGCGGCGAGGGTTTGCGCGTTGTGATGGGTGGAAAAGAACTTTCCCCAGAAGAAATTGCCGCAAAAGTACTTCAGAAGTTGAAGGCAGATGCAGAAGCGCGCATTGGAGAAAAAATAACAGAAGCCGTGATCACGGTTCCTGCATATTTCGACGACGCACAGCGCCAGGCAACAAAGCTCGCTGGTGAAATCGCTGGCTTGAACGTGCGCCGCATCATCAATGAGCCGACAGCCGCCGCTCTCGCCTATGGATTTGATCGGAAGAAGGATGAAAAGATCGTTGTCTACGATTTGGGTGGCGGTACCTTTGATGTGTCCGTGCTCGAAGTCGCATATGACGCAGCTACGTTGCAAAACACGATTGAGGTACGCGCGACGAATGGCGACACGCATCTTGGTGGTGATGACTTTGATCAGCGTATCATCCAATTTATCGTGGATGAGTTCCGCAAGAGCGAAGGAGTGGATTTGTCGAAGGACAATTTGGCACTTCAGCGCATTAAGGATGCGGCTGAAAAGGCAAAGATCGAACTTTCGAGCTCGATGGAAACCGAAATTAACCAGCCATTCATCACGTCTGACGCGAGCGGTCCAAAACATCTTCTCTTGAAGCTTTCACGCGCAAAGCTTGAACAGCTTGTGGGTGACCTCGTGGAGAAGTCGCTTGAGCCATGCAAGAAAGCGCTCACAGATGCAAAACTTTCTGCGTCGGATATCAATGAGGTGATTCTCGTCGGTGGAATGACACGCATGCCGCTTGTGATTCAGACCGTGGAAAAGTTTTTCGGTAAGAAAGCAAACGCCTCGGTGAATCCAGATGAGGTTGTAGCTATCGGCGCGTCTATTCAGGCAGGGAACATGCAGGGTGACATCAAGGGAGAATTGCTTCTCTTGGACGTGACGCCGCTTTCGCTCGGTATTGAAACCATGGGCAGCGTGATGACAAAGGTGATCGACCGTAACACCACAATCCCAACGAGCAAATCACAGATCTTCTCGACGGCAGCTGATAGCCAGCCATCCGTAGAGGTGCATGTGTTGCAAGGGGAGCGCGATATGGCTGGTGACAACAAGTCCCTCGGACGTTTCACTCTTTCTGGAATTCCTCCAGCTCCACGTGGCGTTCCTCAAATCGAAGTCACATTCGATATTGATGCGAACGGTATCTTGAACGTGAAAGCAAAAGATAAGGCAACGAACAAAGAGCAGATGATCACGATCACCGCTTCGACGAATATTCCAAAAGAAGAAGTCGAGCGCATGAAGAAGGATGCGGAAGCGAATGCCGAAACCGACAAGAAGCGCCGCGAGTCTGTCGAAGTAAAGAACATGGCCGAGACCATGATTTACACGACAGAAAAGATGATGAAGGAAGCAGAGGGGAAGGTAAAAGAAGAGGATAAGAAGTCCGTCGAAGATAAGTTGGCTGCATTGAAGGCATTGAAAGATAGCGAAGATCTTGAGGCGATCAAAAAGGCGGCCGATGAGCTCGCCACTGAAGCGCAAAAAGTAGGTGCCGCGTTATACCAGACACGACCAGAGACAGAAGTACCGCCAGCTGAAGCTTCAACGGAAGCGCCAGTACAGGAAGAGCCAAAGCCGGAAGAGCCTAAAGCTGAATAATCATAAAACAATATGTCCAATCAAAACCAACCGCTCCAAGTGAATGCCCGTCCAGAAGAATTGAAGGGTGCGTATGCAAACATTGTATCCGTGACGTCGCAGGAGCGTGATGTGGTTATTGATTTTCTCGCGCACACGCGCGTGGGTGACCAATCTCAAGCACAGCTTGCTTCGCGTATCTTTTTGAATCACTTCACGGCAAAAGAATTAGCTGAAGTGATCCTCAAGACGCTCGCTGAATGGGAGAAACTTCGTTACGATGCGCCGAAGAAGACTTGAAACGTGAAACTTGAAGCTTGAAACTCTGAGAAACATTAATATGAATGAAACGACATTTCATCAGGATTTAAAATCCTACATTGATCGTTTCGTACATGATGCGTATCGAGTTTCTCGTTCGTTTCCTAAGGAGGAGGTGTACTCAGCGACTTCGCAGTTTCGTCGAGCGGCAATGTCTGTTGCATTGAACTACGTAGAGGGTTACGCGAGAGGTAGAGATAAGGTTCATAAAAACTTCTTAGAGATTTCATATGGATCACTCAAAGAAAGTCGATACTTGATCGAGTTTTCACGAGTTGAAAAATGGATTCCCGAGGAAGATGCGATCAAGCTTCAAGAAGTAGCGGATAAAATCGGCGCCATGCTCTGGAGCACGATTCGGCAGATGGAATAGATTCAAGTTTCACGTTTCACGTTTCAAGCTTCAAGCACATGTCCAAAGATTATTACAAGATTCTAGGAGTCTCGAAGAGTGCGTCAGACGACGAAATTAAAAAAGCATTTCGTCGTTTGGCTCATGAGCATCACCCCGATAAAGGCGGTGATCCTTCGAAATTCAAAGACGCGAGCGAGGCGTATTCGGTATTGAGTGATAAGCAGAAGCGCACGACCTACGATCAATTCGGATCAGATGCGTTTCAGGGTGGGGGAGGTGGTCCTGGACCAGGAGGCTTCGGAGGATTTGGCGGTCAGGGTTTTGATTTCAATTTTAATGGTCAGGATTTTGGGGATTTGAATGATGTTCTGGGTGAGATGTTTGGATTCGGTGGACGTCGTGGAGCTCCGCAGCAAAAACGCGGACGAAATATTGAGGTGGATATTGATCTCACGTTTCGTGAAGCGATTTTTGGTGTAGAAAAAACAATAAAACTCTATCGCCAAGTCACGTGTTCGAGTTGTAAAGGAAATGGCGCAGAGCAGGGATCAAATATCGTGAATTGTGGAACCTGTAGTGGGAGCGGTCAGGTCAAACAAAACCAACGCACGATGTTTGGGACATTCCAAACGGTTGTTACTTGTGCGGATTGTCAGGGCCGCGGGAAGAAACCAGAAAAACCATGCCGCACCTGTAAGGGATATGGTGTGGAAAAGCGTGAAGAGAATTTGAGCATTCGAATTCCTGCTGGCGTAGATGTGGATACCGTTCTTCAAGTCGAAGGGCAGGGAGAGGTGCCAAGCTATGCCGGAAAAGCAGGTGATTTGCTCGTGCGTATCAGTATTAAGAACGATTCAAGTTTCGAACGCGAAGGTCAGGATATCCATTCCATTGAAGCGATTCCGTATTCTGTGCTCGCGCTCGGTGGTTCGGTTGAAGTGGAAACGATTGATGGAAAAGAAACAATCAAGATCAATGAAGGCACGCCAACGGGAACGGTCATTACCTTAAAAGGGAAAGGCGTACCGTATCGAAATGGGGGACGTGGCAATCAACTCATTCGTCTTGAAGTAGATGTTCCGCGGAAATTAAGTCGAGAGCAAAAGAACTTGTTGGAACAATTGCGCGAACAAGGAATCTAAAATGGTACAATAGAAACATGCCCGTAAATTTTGGCATGTTGAGTTCGATGGACGCGATGATCCTCGCGAGTTTTGCGATTGTGGCGGTCGCCTATGGAATCTACGCTGGTAGAGATCGTTGCATCGTGATGCTTGTTTCTACGTATGTGTCATTGGCGGTTGTGACGAATACTCCAGCGGTTTCAATGTTGAACCGCGCGTTGAACGCATCAGCAAATCAGTCATTGCAACTCGTGTGGTTCGTCGGTATGTTCGCGCTCGTCTTTTTCGTGCTCTGGAAAAGTGATCTTCTACGTAATCTCGGGATCGACCGTGGTATTTGGTGGGAGAGTGTTTTGTTTAGCGTGAGTCAGGTTGGACTTACGGTGAGCTCGGCGATGTTTTTGTTGCCTGCCGAGGCCAGCTCAAAACTCTCACCGCTCTTTCAGCAAGCGTTTTTATCAGACGAGGGACGTTCAGTCTGGCTGCTCGCGCCGATCGTTCTCTTGTTCACTCTTGGCCGTTCACGCGGCTGGGCTTTGTTAGGAGGCGGGGATGACGAGTAACAAAATGTGGGTAATTCCTGTATAAATCATCGTAGACCCAATGGCCAAACCCTCGTTTGAGGCGTTTTACCACGCCAATGTCAGACGGATCTACGCATTCGTCTATTTTCGTGTCGGAGCGGATAAGCCTTTTGCCGAGGATTTGGTGCAGGATATCTTCATAAAGGCCTTTGAAGCGTTTGATCGATACGATCCCACGATCAGTCAAAGTGCGTGGATTTACATGATTGCGCGAAACCATCTTATCAACGAGATGGCCAAACGAAGGTCAGGAGTGCCGCTGGAAGAGGTCGAGGACTCGATTCTGGTATCAATCGATGCACGAGAATGTCTCGCGCTCCGAGATGATGAGCAGAGGCTTCTCCAGAGTATCTCGTTGCTAGATAAAGAATACGCGAAGTTGATTCGGATGAAGTATTTGGAAGGATGGAAATTTGAGGAATTGGCAGAGATATTTGAAAAGACACCCGCCACGCTTCGGGTACAGGCCAGTCGTGCGCTGAAGAGATTGAAAAGCAAGATAAAACTATGATCCGTTACACTCTTTGGAAGATTTCAAAACGCGCCGAACCGGATGCGAAGTTTTTGAATCGATTGGGGGAGGAGATCGCAAGACGCAAGACGCAAAATGTAAAATCTGATTTTGCATCTTACAGCTTGCGTCTTGCTGCTGCCCTCAGTGCTCTTGTATTGTCACTCGGACTTGGAACATCCGCGTATGCCTATTCTGCAGACGAGGTGACACCTGACTCGGTGCTCTATCCTGTTCGAGCAACGATTGAGAATGTCGAAGAAGCGGTTGCGGTGACTCCAGAACGAAAACAGGCTGTTGAAACAAAGATGATCAAGCGTCGATTAAAAGAAGTGAAGATTTTGGAGGCGAAGCGCCCAGAGATCACGGATGAAGAGGGCAGAATGCTTCAACGCGTTGAAGGGGTCTTGAAAGAAGGGCTCGTAAATAAAGAAGAACCAAAAGAGATTCGTCGAAAAGTATCAGAGACGATCAAGAAAACAGACGTTTCCGAGATGCGTCCAAAACAACGCGTTCGCGTTGAGCGAATGCAGAAACGGTTGGATCGAGAGCGGGGGGAGGACTAATTACTTCTTCGATTTTTAGTTACTTAGTCTCTTTAGTAAGTTTGAGTGTAGATAAATATGTAGCAAGAGACTCTTTTAATTCGCCAGCATCCAGTGAAACTGTATCGTCTGTAATTTCGAGAGCGTCAGCAATTTTTTTAAGTTTATCCTGACCTGCAGAGAGTTTTCGAAGTTCAATATTTGTTTCTAGCTCGAGAGTTCTATTTTCTTCCTTCTGGGATCGTAGCTTTGTACCTTCTTGCTCATAGGCGAGAGTTCTTCCTGCAAAAGCACCTGATTGAATACGCTGCTCGAGCAATGTGAGGCGTTCTTCAACGGATTGTATTGTGCGTTGCTGGTCCGCTTGGAAATGTGCAATATCTTGAGGCGAATGACGGAGGTCGCGATTCTTTTGTTCCAGTGTCTTTATCTTTTGGCCTTGAAACGTTCGAGCGATAAAGCTGCCCTTAAGTCGTGCGCATTCGTCTTGGGTTGCTTTAACTTCTGCGAGGAGTTCGGTGAGCCGTTTGAGTTCCTTTTGCGCCTGGATTTTTTTAACATTCAAAACATGACGGTTATCTTCGGGAGTCTTGAATGCGGCATTACTTCCGATTTCCTTGTTGAATTGCTCTTCGGTTTGTTCTCGTTCTTCAAGTATTCGTTCGCATTGTCTTACTGCATTAGAATGCTTGTATTTTTGCTGTTCTAACTCGTGGACTCGAGCCAATGTCTCATGAGAAATTTCTTCGCTTGCAAAAAATACTTCGGCATTTTGTAAGAGCGTGGATTCAAGTAGTCCACGCGCTTCATCGAGTTGTTCTTTCGCTTTGTCGATCGCTTCTTGTTCTTTGGGAGTTGCGTCAGGGTTGAGATCTGGCTCATGCCATCCAGATGGTTCCGATCTTCGATGACGGTTATATACGATTTGTTCTTTACGTTCTAAATTTTTCTTGGCGTGTTCGAAACGCCCGATCGCTTCATCAAGAGAGGGGCCAGAGCCTGGCGTAGACTCTGTATCAGCTCGATCTTCGAAGGAAGGAGGCGCTTCTAGTCTTTGAGACATATATACAGTGGATTGTACTTGAAAAATTACGAGTGGTCATATTGAAAATCCTTAGGTTGTACAAACCAGCCCCACTTGCTTCCATTGGGGCATGGAATCGCCGGAACGGGGCATTGTGCTCCTGACGGATGCGGCTGGACGCATCGTATATGTATCCCGATCTGTGGAAGATTGGTCTGGTTTTACGGTTGCGGAAGCATTTGGCTCAAAACCAGGCGAACTCTGGGGAGGAAACATGGATAAGTCGTTCTATGCTTCGCTTTGGAATACGGTTGCAGTTGAGCAAAAACCATTCTCTTCACGATTAGCTAATAAAACGAAGACTGGTGAAATACTGCCTTCATTGTTAGCGGTTTTGCCGATCGTTGAGTCTGGTGCGGCGAAGTATTTTTTAGCCATGCAACCTGAGCAGGAAGCGTGGAGCGCATTTGAGGCTGAGTTTGCGGTGCAATGGAAACATTTAGTGCGAGATCCACGCTCTTTGTCGCTTTGGCTTGAGCGTTGGATTGGTACGGGGATCGAGGCGCTGCCTGGTGAGTCTGTTGTGGCAGCAATCGAGCGCGCGCTCATCAGACCAATGTCAGAACGTTTTACGGATCGCAGTCTTGATCATGTAGCCGTTCGCTCTGCTCAAGAGAATTTGAATGAATACGCTTCGATTTTTGAGCGATACTATTCGACTATTGTTGGATATTTGCGCAGACGTCTCTCAAATGTGGCAGATGCAGAAGATATCGCGCAGGATGTGTTTATTAAGGCAATGAACGGGCTTTCGCGTTATCGAGTACGCAATGCCTCGTATAAGACCTATTTATTGCGTATAGCGCACAATGAGCTCCTGAATAGGTATCGAAGAGCTGCCACGGAAAACGATTGGTCTGAGCGTCAATTTCCGGCGCGTGGTGATTCATTCATTCATACGCTTGAAAATCGTGATTCTTTGGAGCGAGCGCTTGAAGTACTCACGGAAACGGACAGGCAAATCCTTCGAGCGTTTTACACAGAGGGATACTCGGTGACAGGAATCGCGAATCGTTTTTCCAAAACAGAAAATGCTGTGAAATTGGTGCTTTCTCGAGCGCGAAAAAGATTGCGTGGAGAGCTCTGACACCTTTCGCCCTTCTTGCGTGTTCATACGTGTACGGAGAATTATCCGTACCTTATGCCCATTTATAAGATACAAAAACGAAATGGTGCCATCGTCGATTTTGAGCCAGAAAAGATCCGTTTTGCGATTCAAAAGGCGGCAGAAGCAACAAACAGCGTCCAAGAGGGGCTGTCTGAGCTTGTTGCGAAGGAAGTGGTATTTGATATTGAGGAGCGTTTCAATGGAGCCATCCCATCGGTAGAGCAGGCTCAGGATGCTGTTGAGCGCGTATTGATCCGCTATGATTATGCGGATATTGCGAAGGCGTATATCTTGTATCGTGAAAAGCGCCGCGAATCTCGTGAAACGCGAGACGTAGTCGTGGAAGTAGGAAAAACGATTGATGAATATCTTGAGAAGAGCGATTGGCGCGTGCAGGCAAATTCTAACCAAGGTTTTTCGCTCGGTGGGTTGATTCTGAATACGGCTGGAAAAGTGACGGCGAATTATTGGTTGTCGCATGTCTATCCAAGAGAGGCAGGAGAAATGCATCGCAATGGTGATGTGCATATTCATGACTTGGACATGCTCTCTGGATATTGCGCAGGATGGAGTTTGCGTATGTTGCTCGAGCAGGGATTTAACGGTGTTCCAGGAAAGACAGAATCGGGTCCGCCAAAGCATCTCAACTCAGCCGTCGCGCAGATGGTGAACTTTTTGGGCACCTTGCAGAACGAGTGGGCTGGTGCGCAGGCATTTTCGAGTTTTGACACCTATCTCGCGCCATTCGTGAAGAAGTACGACATGGAAGTGCGTGCAGATTTGAAGGCAGCCGGTGTTACATTTCAAGATGAAGCGTCCGGCGAGAAGTACGTGAACGATCGCGTGTGGAAGTATGTGAAGCAAAACATTCAATCCTTCGTGTTCAACCTGAACACGCCTTCCCGATGGGGGACGCAGACGCCTTTTACCAACATCACGCTTGATTGGGTGTGCCCAGAAGACTTGCGTGAAAAGCGTTTGGTACTCGGTGGAGAATACTTTGCGTTTACATTTGGTGAACTCGCAAAAGAAATGGAAATCGTGAACCGCGCATTCATCGAAGTGATGACTGCGGGTGATGCCAAGGGCCGCGCATTCACGTTCCCAATTCCAACCTACAATATCGGACGTGATTTTGACTGGGAAAATCCAAAGAACTTGCCGCTATTTGCTATGACGGCCAAGTATGGAACGCCGTATTTCCAGAATTTCATCAATTCAGATTTGAAGCCAAGCGATGTGCGCTCTATGTGCTGTCGTTTGCAGCTTGATTTGAATGAGCTTCGCAAGCGCGGTGGTGGATTGTTCGGTTCTGCAGAAATGACGGGTTCGATCGGCGTCGTCACGATCAATGCAGCGCGTCTTGGATATATTGCTCGCGGAGATAAGCAGGTGTTCTTTGAACGTCTTGGTCATTTGATGGACCTCTCAAAGATCACACTCGAAATTAAGCGCAAGGAAATTCAGAAATGGATGGATCGTGGATTGTTCCCATACACAAAGCATTTTCTTGGATCGCTCCGCAATCACTTTTCAACGATCGGCGTGAACGGTGTGAACGAAGCTATTCGAAATTTGACGGATGACAAGGATGACATCGCTTCGGTGACAGGGAGAGCATTCGCAAAAGACGTGCTCGACTTCATGCGCGATCGTTTGAAGCAATATCAAGAAGAAACGGGACATCTCTACAATCTTGAGGCGTCGCCAGCAGAAGGAGCGACCTATCGTTTCGCAAAAGAAGACCAAAAGCGTTTCCCTGGAATCTACCAGGCAGGAACAAAGGAGGCGCCATACTACACGAACTCCACCCAGTTGCCTGTTGGCTATACGGATGATGTGTTCGAGGCGATGGACCTTCAAGACGAGCTTCAGACGCGATACACGGGCGGAACCGTGCTCCACGCCTACATGTCTGAGCGCGTAACAACGCCAGAAGCGTGTCGTGAATTGCTCAAGCGCATCTTGTCGCGTTATCGCATGCCATATGTCACGATCACCCCAACGTTCTCGATTTGTCCAAAGCATGGATATCTCGCGGGTGAATGGGATTTCTGCCCAACCTGTGATGCGGCTCTCGGGATCGAGGCACCACGCCTTGATTCAGAGGTGCGTCAGATGTACGTAAAATCGGAAACAAATATCTAATAAATTATCAAAAATATATGACACAACTCACTGTCGAAATTCAAGCTCAGCGCACGCCTTGCGAAGTCTGGACCCGCGTCATGGGATATCATCGCCCAGTTTCCCAGTTCAATAAGGGAAAAAAGAGCGAGCATTATTCACGTAAGCATTTTTCAGAGTGCGTTGCCGCGAACCGTCACTTTTTGACTGAATATGCAGGCCAAGCCGCGTGTGCGGTGTAGTGGAGTACAACCATTTACCCAAATTGATTTCCCGGGATCGATCGCCTGTATTGCGTTCCTCCCGGGATGTACGTTTCGATGCGGATATTGTCATAATCCGGAGTTTGTTTTACCTGAACGTCTAAAAGAGACTGAAGAAAGTTGGATCGACGAGGATGCTTTCTTCGCGTTTCTTGATCGTCGTCGGGGCTTGCTTGATGGGGTTGTGATTTCTGGGGGAGAACCAACCGTGCACGCGGGTTTACCGGATTTCATCCGCAAGATTCGTGAGCGCGGATTTCGAATAAAATTAGATACGAATGGAAGTCGTCCTGACGTGCTGCGTGCATTGTTTGACGAACGTCTTTTGGATTATGTGGCGATGGATGTAAAAACATCGCTTGAGCGATATCAGGAGCTCGTTGGACCTTGCGTGCGACCAGAGGCGATTCGCGAAAGTATTCAAATGATCATGGAGCGTTCGCCTGAGTATGAGTTTCGCACGACTTTGGTGCGTGAATTGCATGGCGCACAAGAGATCCAAGGATTGCTCGAGCTTGTACGGGGAGCGCGACGATACGCGTTACAGGCATTTCGCCCTGCAATCACCCTTGATCCAGCGTTTGCTAGCTATACAGCTCCTGATGCAATTCAAATGCACGTGATCGGTGAGCAATTTCGACCATACGTGCAAGAGCTATTGTTTCGTGAAGAATGATCGCGTACTGTTTCCGATATGCTCAAGCTTTGGAATACCGCAACCCGTTCGCTAGAAGAGTTCAAGCCCATCAATAAAGATGAGGTTGGTTTATATACGTGTGGACCAACCGTGTATCAGCCTGCCACGATTGGAAATCTGCGTTCCTATCTTTTTGAAGATGTTTTGAAGCGTACGCTGGAATTGTTCGAGTACCGCGTTCATCATGTCATGAACATTACGGATGTCGGACATTTGGTCGGTGATGGTGACGTGGGAGAAGATAAAGTTGAAAAGTCAGCCGTAAAAGAAGGAAAAAGCGCATGGGATATTGCAAAAATGTACGAGGGTCGTTTTACGGATGACCTTGAGCGCTTGAATGTGATTGTCCCAAGCGGCAAAGATCGTCCACATGCGACGGATTACATCGAGGAACAGATTGAACTGATTGAGCTTCTCGAAAAGAAGGGTTTTACCTATCACACCAGTGATGGAATTTACTTTGATACGATTCGATTTGATGGATATGGCAAGTTATCTGGTCAGAAACTGGAGGACAAAGAAGCCGGTGCGCGTGTCGAGGTGAATACAGAAAAACATCATCCTGCTGATTTTGCTTTGTGGAAGTTTTCGCCCGTAGGGGAGAAGCGTCAGATGGAATGGGACTCACCTTGGGGCATTGGTTTTCCGGGTTGGCACATTGAGTGTTCTGCGATGTCCGAAAAATTACTCGGCCAGCCTTTTGATATTCACTGTGGCGGCGTGGATCATATTCCCGTGCATCACGAGAATGAAATCGCGCAAAGCGAGGCCGCTTATGGAAAACCGCTTGCGAATTATTGGATGCACAATGAATTTTTGTTGATTGATGGTGGGCGCATGGGGAAGTCGCTTGGGAACGCCTACACGTTGGATGATGTGATCGTAAAAGGCTTCGATCCACTCGCGTTTCGTTTCTTTTGTCTTGGTGCGCATTATCGTTCGAAATTGAATTTTACGTGGGAAGGACTTGAGGGTGCGCAAAACGCACTTCGAAAATTGCAGCACATTGCACGCGCGCTTCCTCTTGTAGGGGCGACGCATGCGTCGCCCCTACATGAAGGCTTCGCGGACGCGATGGCCGATGATTTGAATACGCCAAAAGCGCTCGCCGTGATGTGGGATTTGTTGAATTCGACTGTTTCGGATGAAGAAAAATCTGCTGCGTTGATGGAGATCGACCGCGTATTCGCTCTCGGATTGGACCAAATCATTGGAAAAAAGATTGAAATTCCAGCAGAGATCATTGCGCTCGCTGATGAACGCGTGAAAGCTCGTGAACAAAAAGACTGGAAGAAATCTGATGAGTTGCGAGACGCGATCAAGGTAAAGGGATGGATCGTGGAGGATACGAAAGAGGGGTATCAGGTAACACCAGCGAACTAGAAAAATATATGAATGAAATACCAAAGAACGCACCAAAATCAGAAAAGAGTTTAGCAAAACCACCTTGGTGGAAGAACCGTCTCATGGCCGCAGCACTTGCGGTGACGGAGTTTGTAAATTTGTATCACCCAAAAGAAGCGAAGGCTTTTGATGAACGCCATCTTGTGGCAGAGCGGGCACCGATGTCAGAGCGTGAGCTGCAGGTGATGGTGGATCAGCTTCAACATCCTGAAAATTTTCTTGAACAACAGGAAGCGCCAAATGCAATTGCGAAATTTAGTTTTGGTTCTGATCGTGTAGATGGTCGGCTGGTAAGTGTCCAGAGCGATGTGCACATGGAGCAAGAGGGAAGGCTTGCAGATTTGATTGATGACGGAGCGATATCTGTCACCGTGGCGACAGCGACGTACCACGAGCAAAAAGTTGAGGATCGGACGAGCGTGGCGGCTCATACGCGCGATACAGTTCAGATTCGAGAAAATATCGAATCGATTCCCGCAGATGCATCGCATCGAATAGAGTCGCGAGGGGAATTGATAGAAAAAACAGGATCGGGCGCAACTCTAGATGGGGCAATTTCCGCTGCTCTCATGGCAATCGCAACGGAAACCGCTGGAGGGCCTATGGATCACGCAGAAGGGCAGGAGGGATATTTCGAGGGGAGTCTCGCGGTTTCGGGCCGACCGAATGTGGATACGCGAACTGAATGGAGATATGGTCTCACGATTATTCAGCATGCTCAGTTGAATGGTATTTCGGTACAGGTAGTTTCTTCTCCAGATCCAAATACGCACCAAGGCTTGTATCAAGTTTCCGTTCGGGCACATAAGGCGGTCGTGGTTGCTACGCGTGCTCAATAGGATATTTACTGACACCCAACGCGTAAAATCTGATATACTCTCTTCATGTCCGGCACGGGCTTTTTGGGTACAGCCTCGGTGGAGCAAACACCGAATATTGTTGAAGCTCCAAAAGTAATTCCGGAACAAGATGAATACAACATAGCGGAGGAGCAGGCTGAGAAAGAGATGGTCGCAGAAGATCAGGTGGATACATTTCTTGAGCAGGCTCCGAAAACCGTTGTACAAACACAGCCCGCAGGTCAGACGCAGCCAATTGAGCAGATCGTGCAAAAAGATGAAATCACGATTGAGGTAGAGAAAATTCTTGAAGCAGGACTTGGTGAATATGTCACAGAGATGCCAGAGGAAGCGCGCCTGCGCTTTCTGAAAAAGGGTGGAGAGGTCGCGGCTCAGCTTTCAATCATGGTGCGTTCGTTAAACATGCACGTTTCTTTGGTGGTGAAACTTTTGAAAGAGTGGCTGCTCACAATTCCTGGGGTGAATAAGTACTTTATTGAGCAGGAGGCAAAGATTAAAGCGGATATGATTATTGATTTGATCGATCAACACCGTTCACCATCATGATGTTCTTTCCTCTATTTCAGCTTGATGTGGTCGCTCCAACGCAGGCGACCGCGCCTTTTGTTGTTACTTCTTTGTTGAGTGACCCGATCGTGATCTTGGTTCTTGTGTTACTTGGATTCGCCTTGGGCGTATTAATGCTCCTTTTTATCGCGCGTTTTTTTCTCCATAAGCGACGCTCAGTAAAGGCGTCATTCGATTTGAAGGTCTTGCTTGTGCGTGTACCAAAGATCCTGAAACCGGAAGATTCGCAAAGTGATAAGTCGCAACAGCAGATTCAGGAATTGATTGGAGCGATGGAAACGGTTTTTGCCACGCTCGGTGGTTTGCGAGCGCAAAAAGGTCTCATGGCTTGGTTGAATGGTCGTAATGATTTGTTTACATTTGAAATCGTGGCGCATGAAGATAAGATTTCATTTTATGTTTGCGTGCCGAGTGATAAGCAATCGTTCATGGAACAGCAGATCCATGCACAATATCCGAATGCGCAAATCGACGAAGTACCAGATTACAATCTATTTTCACCGAATGGTGTTATTCTTGGGAGCCACTTAACGTTGCGACGTGAAAATTATTTCCCGATCAAATCCTATCGAAAGCTTGATTCAGATTCGATGAATGCCATCACGAATGCACTGTCAAAGGTTGATGGAAAAGATGGTGTGGCTATTCAATATGTTTGCCGCAGCGCGCCAAAGTCTTGGCGTAAAGAAGGATTGCGTATTGCTCGAGCCATGCAGCAGGGAAAGAAATTATCCGATGTGAAGGGTGGAATCATGCATCATGTTGGGAAGGAATTGTCGTCAGCAGTAAACACCACTTCGCCAAAAGACAAGAAGCCGGAAGAATCGTATCGCTTATCACCGCTCGAAGATGAAATGGTGAAAGGTCTTGAAGAAAAAGCTTCAAAAGCAGGTTTAGATGTGAATATTCGTGTGCTCGTGTCCGCGCAAACCCCAGAGCTCGCGCAGCGATATTTGAATGACGTGTTGAATGCCTATAGTCAGTTGAATATTTACGAGTACGGGAATGGATTTACGCAAAATACACCACGTTTTCAAGCATCGATTATTCGTCCGTTTATTTATCGTCGTTTTGATGAACACGCACGTATCGTGTTGAACGCGGAAGAAATGGCGACTGTATTTCATCTTCCATTGCCAAGTACAGAGACGCCAAAAATTAACTGGTTGTTATCTCGCAAAGCATTGCCGCCTTCAAACTTGCCAGAGGAGGGTATTTTGCTGGGTCGCTCTGAGTATCGCGGTCGCTTGTATGATGTGCGATGTAAGCCAGAAGATCGCCGTCGTCACATGTATATCATTGGTAAGTCTGGTACTGGTAAAACAGAAATGATGAAAGCGATGGTACAGCAGGACATTATGGAGGGGAGAGGTGTGTGCGTGATTGACCCTCACGGTGACTTTGCAGATGACGCGCTTCAGTTTGTACCAAAGGAACGTGCAGATGATGTGATCTTTTTCGATCCTGCCGACTATGAGCGTCCGATGGGTCTGAACATGCTTGAGTTTGATCCAGCGCATCCAGAGCAGAAGACTTTTGCGATTAACGAGATGCTCAAGATTTTTGACAAGTTGTATGACTTGAAGAGCACGGGTGGTCCGATGTTCGAGTTGTATATGCGCAACGCGATTCTGTTGCTCATGGAAGACGTCGAGTCCGGTTCAACGCTCATGGATATTCCTCGTGTGCTGGCTGACGATGATTACCGAAATTTTAAGCTTTCAAAATGTAAGTCGCAGGATGTAAAAGACTTCTGGCAAAAAGAAGCATTGAAGGCAGGTGGAGAAGCGTCGCTTGCAAACATGGTGCCGTATATCACGAGTAAGCTCACGCCATTTATCTACAATGACTACATGCGACCGATTATCGGTCAGCAGAAGAGCGCGTTTAATATGCGCGAGGTCATGGACGGTCAGAAGATCCTATTGCTCAAGCTGTCCAAGGGTAAAATCGGTGATTTGAACGCGTATTTGATTGGTATGGTGCTGGTAGGTAAGATTTTGGGTGCAGCTCTTGCGCGAGGTGACATGGATCCAAAAGATCGTAAGGACTTCTATCTCTATATCGACGAGTTTCAAAACTTCCTTACAGATTCAATTAGCGCGATCTTGTCAGAAGCACGTAAGTACGGTTTGGATTTAATCGTGGCCCACCAATTTATTGGTCAGCTTTCTGGAAATCCAACGGAAGAAAAAATTCGTGATGCTATTTTCGGTAACGTTGGTTCTCTGTTCGTGAACAGAATCGGCGTGGAGGACGCAGAGTTCCTTGCAAAAGAATTCGCGCCTGTTTTCACGGAGTACGATCTCGTCAACGTGGAAGCTTTTTCCTTCAACTGTAAATTGCTGATCAATAACCAGGCGTCAAAACCATTTAACTTTAAGCCGATACAGGCAGAACGCCCACCCACAAAAGAGCTTTCGAGCATGATTCGAGAATTGTCTCGATATAAGTATGGTCGCAAGCGTGCGCTTATTGAGGCAGAGATTTTGGAGCGTCGTGATGCTGCCATGTCCCCAGTGGGTGGGGATGAATCTGCGTTCCTCTAGACAGATGTGGTATACTTGAGCAAAGTGGGAAAATAAATACCAAAAAATGTATGAATGAGGAGGAAATCTTGAACGAAGAAGAGGTTGTTGAAGTAGGCGAAAGCGCCGGTCTTTCAGCATATGACACAAAACTCGCACTCGCGATGCGTGTTATTGCTGGAATGAAGGATCAGCTTGATAACCTTGAGCGTTTGCTCGCGGGACAATCAGAGCCGGAAGAGGCAGAAAGCTCATTTCGAGCCGCAAAACAGGATTCTGATGAAATCGCGGAGAGCTATTCTGGTCGTGTAATCGATGGCGTATTTGATGGCGAAAACATGGTTGGCGAAGATGGCCGTAAATACATGGTGCCACCAAACTACGCTTCCAAGTCTAAGCTCGTTGAGGGTGATTTGTTGCGCTTGAGCATCAATGACAGCGGAAAGTTTATTTTCAAACAAAAAGGGCCGATCGAACGTCAGCGCTTGATGGGTACTTTGGTCCAAGACGAGCTTTCGGCAGACTGGAAAGTGCTCGCTGGCGGTCATTCATACAAGGTCTTAGCAGCTGCCGTTTCATTTCATCGTGGAGCCGTAGGGGATGAGGGAGTTATTCTTATTCCAAAAGACACGCCATCTCGCTGGGCAGCGCTTGAAAACGTGGTGAAAAACTCAGAAACTGACTTTGGGATTTAGCTCATTCCCACGTGTGTTTCGATACGCTCGCAACGTCGACGGAGAGAAACGAGTTCAACATCAAGCGTTTGATGTAAGACCACGAATCGGTCGATTTCGGTAACGATCCGATCTTCGAGTTCGTGTAGCTCGTTCTTTGTCGCCATTTCAGAACGCATGTCGCCAAGTTGATTGTCGATATGCGAAGACAGCCCATGTACGGCACTCGCAAGGTCGTCGATTTTTTCAATGACATCGTCTAATGTTGGTTTTTGTTTTGGCATAGAGCCTTCGAATGAATAGTAGCACCCCTCTATACCGCGTTCCATAAATTGAAGAGCGTGTCCAGAGTGGTACGTGTGGACAAAATGACATTTATTGACAAAAGTGCGTTTTTGCGGTATAATTATACGTTAGTAATGTACTCATACATGGTTTGAAAACGGCGTTTTGGGACCATTTGTATGTAGGGGCAATTCATGAATTGCCCCTACATCCCAGACCGCCGTTTTCAAACAAGGCTGGTCCAAGGGTTCCGCTGTTGCGGAATTCAGGGCTTGTCGGCGGCATAGAAAGGGTCGGCCATCATGGCTAACCTCGGATCGGATCTCACACTCAATCAGACGGTAGAACTCGTGTCTCGGCTTGGCCGCTTCGGACTTAGTTCGGAGATGGCAAAGAAGCTCATGGGCGACGACGAAGCCATGCGCGCCTTCGTGTGCGACGGCCTCAAGTCGTTCAGCGCGAAGTCGGATCTCATCCACGGCGTGTTCAACACGACGGACAACGTGCTTGCGGCCTTCAGGGCGCGCTGCGCGGCCAAGGGCATCGACTTCGGGAAGTTCTCGTGGGTTGGCTCCGAGCAGGCCCCCGAGTTCGATCCGAACGATCCCGAGACCGTGGTCGTGCTCGACGCGACGCTCGACACGCTCAAGAACACCTTCGAGTTCGCGTGGGCGTGGACAGCGGACAGTCAGGAGAAGCAGTATCGCTGGGAGGGCATGGTCTCCGACCCCGAGAAGCTCACGCTTCTCGACGGTCTGGAGTTCAAGCCCTTCACCCTTCGCTGGGTGCGCATCAAGCTCGACACGAACGTGGGTTCAAAGCCCATCGACGTCCGCAACGCCAAGACCTCGCCCGGGTGCGCTCTGCTCTTCATGAGCGCAGAGCACCCCGAGCGGATCAAGGCAACGGACTACAAGGTGCGCTTCGGCTTCTGGCTTCCGGGTCTGAAGTGCACGGCGCCCGACGGGGCTGCGTGGCGGCGCGTTCCGCACGTCTTCTTCTTCCTCGACGATCGTCAGGTGGAGCTGCACTCGAGTTGGTACGGCCACTCGCACGACGACCTCGCGGTTCCTTCCTTCCGGGAGTAGAGCCGGTACTCGGTACTTGGAATCTTGGGACTCGGAGGAATCTTGGCCATCTGGCCTTGGTTCCTCCGGGTCCCTCTTAATTTTCGGAATATTATCAATCTGTTTACTGCTCTCTGTTCTTTGTTTACTGTGCTTCCATGCCATCCCTCTCGCAAGTCCATCGCCCGAAGAGTTTTGTTGATGTAACGGGTCAATCTCCAGTAACGGAGACGCTTCGCAAAGAGGTTGCGACGGGAAAACTTGGCCATGCGTTTTTATTTTGTGGACCGCGTGGAGTTGGAAAAACGACAACCGCGCGCATTCTGGCGAAGGCATTGAATTGTGAGCATCCAAACGAAGGCGAGCCAGACAATTCCTGCGTATCCTGCGTGGCAGCAAATGAGGGAAAGCAGCTTGATTTGATTGAGATGGATGCGGCTACGCATAACGGTGTCGATGACATGCGTGAACTTATCGAGCATGTGCGTTTTGCGCCGCTTGGTGGCAAGCGAAAAGTGTATGTTCTGGACGAAGCGCATATGCTTACGGGTCCTGCCTGGAATGCGCTCTTGAAAACTCTGGAAGAGCCGCCTGCTTACGCATTTTTTATTTTTGCCACGACCGAATGGCACAAAATTCCTGCCACGATTATCTCGCGATGCCAACGATTTGAATTCCGTCGAATTCCTAAGGATTTACTTTCGGCTCGCGTCCGCGAAGTCGCTTCTGCGGAAGGGATCGAGCTTGATGAGGCGGTGGTGGATCTGATTGTTTCGCGTGCAGATGGTTGTGTACGAGATGCAGAGACATTACTTGGTCAGCTATCGAGCATTGGAGGAAAAAAACTCACTCTCGATGTAGCGTCTCTCGTTATTCCTCAAGGATATAACGATCTTGCGACGAATCTCATTGCTATGTGGGGTCGTCGTGAGCATGCGGCAGCGCTCGAAGAAGCGAAGCGCCTGGCCGACGACGGGGTTCCACTCGTTCCGTTCTTCGATGATTTGATCGAGGAGGTTCGAAAGCTTCTCATTGCATCTGTGGACGACACGAAAATCCAATTATTTTCTCCGGGTGAACTTAATGATCTTGCGCTTTTATTATTTGAACGTCGCAAGGATGCAAAGTCAGGTGTGGATCCGCTCTTCGCGCTTCAGCTCGCTGGAACGATTGCGGCAAATGGGTTGTTAAGACATGCGATCCAGGTAGCCACGCCTACCACCCCAGTGGCCCCTCCCGCTACCCCAGTGGCCCCTCGCACCACCGAGCGGGTTCCCACCACCCCGGCCACTTCTGTGGCCACCCCTCCTCTGGGAGGAGGGGACGTTCGGAAAGATCTCCTCCTCCCAGAGGAGGAGAAAGCAAGAGGTGGTGCGAACCCACCCCCTGGTGCGAACCTACTCCCAGACGCGAACCCATCCGTTGTTGCCGTTACATCAGAACCCACTCCGCATCGTGAGGAGGGGGCAGGGGGAGGAGTCGGTTTGGTGACGGGAGGCGTTGTTGAAATTAACGAGGTTCGCATGCGATGGCCAGCCATCATTCGAAAAGTGGATGAAACCAACCATTCGCTTCCATTCGTATTAAGGATTTCGAGACCCGAATCCATAAACGGAACCGCAATTGTGGTACGTTTTCAGTATCCATTTCATCTCGATAAAATAATCGGAGATCCAAAGAGTCGTCGTATCGTGGAAGAAGCTGCACGAAGCGTCCTAGGCGTGGACTCTCTCACGCTCGAGGGTACGGTTGGTGAAGACGCAGTCGGAGGAACGCATTCACAAGATATTGTTTCAAATTTATTAAATACGTTTGGTGGGGCGGTGGTAGAGTCATGATATGGATGATATTCGGTCTGAACGGATTCGTGCTCTCGCGCTATGGGATGCGATGAGCTATCCGCCAACCGAGGCTGAGCTTGGGGCAGTGGCGGGATTTTTGCCTGTAGAGGCGCCGCTTACAGTAACGCGTGGTCGTTTAACTTTTGTTGGTCGAGAAGAGCTCGTGAAAGAACATGAGCTGCGTGAAGCGTTATTCCCTCGCAAAATTCGTGCGGCGCGAAAAGCGGCGAAGTGGCTCGCGAGATTATCTGGCGTCCGCTTTGTAGCGCTCTGCAACACGACCGCATTGATGCACGCACGTGACGGTGGAGACTTGGATTTTTTTGTTATTACACGTTCAGGCGTACTCACCCAAACGCGTGGATGGGCTGCATTGCGTTTTGCACTCACGGGGCGTCGTCCGAGCGCGCAGGATGCTGAGCGTGATGCGGTGTGCCTTTCCTTTTTTGTTGATGATTCACACTTAGATATTTCGCCACTCATGTTGTCAGGGGATGACCCATATTTTCGTTTGTGGTTTCTTTCCTTGTTGCCATTGGTTGATGACGGCGTGTCTGCTGAATTCTGGAAGGTGAATGCTCGGATTCGAGAACAACATCCGTATGCAAGACCATGGATCATGCACCCGAGCATTCACGTGAAAATTCCGTGGATGCAAATTCCATCATTCAAATCCCTTGACCCGCTAGCAGCTGCAGTACAAGCTCGAACTATGTCCCAGGTGTTGCGCGAGAAGATGAATAAGGACACGCGCGTCGTAATTACGCCGCACGTGCATAAGTTTCATGCGGATGATGGGAGAGAACGTTTTCGTGAGCAAGCAGCACAGACCTGTAAACAGTATGGCGTGGCTCCGTGAGTGGTCTTGGAGGATCGCGCTGCTCGCATTGCCTTGGCAAACGCGCTGGTTTCAAGAAGGTCCGATGCTCGGTGGCTTGCCATGGGAACAGGGGCGTTGGGTATTTTATGTTTCTTGGATTCCACTCTTGTTTACGCTGTTCATGGCTTGTCGTGAGCCATTCAAGCCAGTGAATGAATCACTACCTCCGAAGGCTTGGGTGGGTCTTGTTGGGATTTTTTTACTAGGTTTGTCTGTATGTGTTTCGATTGACCCTGTCGTTTCTATCCGGTGGTTCTTGCAGGCGACGATTCTCGTATTTTTCGCATGGTCATTGTTGCAACTGAATGTTTCTCGTGTAGAGTTTTTAACGTGTTGCGTACTTGCGATCGTACCAGAGGCGGTCCTTGGGATTGGTCAGTTCGTTGGACAAGAAGTCATCGGATCGAAGTGGCTCGGTATTTCCTCGCAACTCCCAGCAACGCTCGGCGTATCTGTTGTTGAAGTGGGGTCCAGACGAATCCTTCGAGCGTATGGTGGCCTTCCACATCCAAATATTCTTGGCGGGTGGCTCGCATTTGGGTTAATTGCGGCTACTCAAATCCAAAAGCGAACTTGGGTGTACGTGGTTACTTTTCTATTTTCTGTTGCGCTTGTATGTACGTTTTCTCGCTCTGCATGGATCGCGGCTGCGCTTGGATTATTAATTTCAGGTGTGAGCTTATGGCGCGCCTCATGGACGCTGGATGATAAGTTGCGCATCATAAAAACCGGACTCGTGATCTTGGTGAGTGTGGGGCTCGTGGGGATTGGTGTGCGTGATATTCTGTTTGTTCGAGTTTCTGGAGATGCTCGTCTTGAGCAAAAATCAACCGATGAACGAATGGGAGCGATTCGGAATGCGTGGAGCTTGATTCAGAATCATCCCGTGCTCGGTTCAGGTCCGAACACAGCTCTTAAAGTCTTAGATGAAGCTGGGCTTGGAATCGTCCCGCCGCACCTCACGTTTGTATTGATGTTGTTGGAAGTGGGGATATTGGGAACTTTGGGTTTTATTTTATTACTTGGTTATTGGATTCGGCTCCGTGGCGCACGGGTTGTATTGCCGCTTTTCTTTTTATTACCTCTCGCGCTATTCGATCATTACCTGTGGTCGCTCTGGGCTGGTAAGTGTCTGCTGATGCTGGCGATGGTGTATTCATTGACAAAAGACGAGAAATCTGTAAAAAATGCTGTGGCGTAAGACCTAAACAGAGGGGTATCTATTGGACGTTTCACAAAGTATTCGCGTTCGTTACCCACACGAAGCGCCAGGACGTGAAGATTCCGAGTCGGATGCAGCCTATGCGGAAGCGCTCATGCGTTTCTATCGTGGACAGGCTGAACTTACCGAGGGTTTCTTTGCGGCCATTCCGTTCGCAGCCGTGACAACTTTGGGCGATGGCAGCATCGCCTACGCAAACGCGCAGGGTCAGCAACTCTTGGGTCTCAACCCTGCGGATTTCTCTCGCCATCGTGCGACCGAGTATCTGCATGATGCCGATGGTAACGCGATTGGCCGACTCGTCGGCGAACGCGTAACCGAAGGCGAGGTGATCCGTCAGGAGACGGTATATGTTCGACGCCCTGATGGTCGTCGTGACATGCGCCTACTCTCGATCGCTCCGGTGTTCATGCCAGGCACGCGCAATCTCGTGCGCGCGATTGGTCTCTTTCAGGACCCTGGGCCGATCGAGCGTGAGCTCGAGAGTCTCCGGGTTCTCAATCGATCGCTCGCGGATGCGCTCGAGCGATCAAACGTGGAGGTCGATACCTTCCGCGAGCTCGCCTACACGGACGAGATGACAGGTCTCATGAACAAACGTGCATTCTCCGAGTTCGCGCGTCCCATGATCGAAGATGCGCGACGCAAGAAGCGGAGCGTCGCCATGTTCTTCTTCGACCCAGATGATTTCAAGGAAAAGAACGATCTCTACGGCCATGCCGCAGGCGACGAGCTGATTCGTGAAATCGCTGGTCGACTACGCGAAGTGTCTGATGCATTCGACGGGACTATTGTTCGATTCGGTGGGGATGAGTTCTATGGACTCTTCCTCGACGTGAGCAAGGATCGTTTCGAAGAGATCGCTCGCACGTTCGCTGAAACGCTTCGATTCTACTTCGAAGCGAAGAGAAAAGAGACATACGTGTACGAGTCGTTTCTCGTGACGGTCGCGATCGGTGGTGTTCTACGCATCGGCACGACCATTCCAGACCTTGGCGAGCTCTGCGCCGAAGCCGATCTCGCGATGTATCAGTGCAAGGAGAGCGGAAAGGGCGAGGGAAAAACAAAACCCTTTGTCCTGAGCCTGCCTCGCATCCACTCTGCCAAGCCCCCGATCACGTAGATCTGGGGCCTTTTTATATCAATCGACCATTGACCGTTTCCCTCAAATTAGGCAAAGTGCGACTACAAAAATATATGAATTTACGACCACTTGCGGACAAAGTCATTGTCACCGTTTCCCCCAAAGAAGAGATGACCGCCTCTGGTTTAGTCTTGCCAGATACGGCCAATAAAGAGCGTCCAGAACAGGGAACGATTGTCTCTGTCGGCCCAGGCCGTTTCGACGAAGCGGGTAAGCTTGTTCCGATGTCAGTCAAAGTTGGCGACAAAGTCGTGTTCAAGAAGTATGCACCAGACGAAGTGAAGGTTGATGGAAAAGAATATTTGGTTGTTTCTGAATCTGATTTGATCGCCGTAATCGAATAATCCTATGTCTAAAGTTATTGTCTTTAACGAAGAAGCGCGTCAGGCATTGAAGCGTGGAGTTGATAAGCTTGCGAATGCGGTGAAGGTTACCCTTGGTCCAAAGGGACGCAATGTCGTTATTGAGACAGGATACGGTTCGCCAACCATCACAAAAGACGGAGTGACGGTCGCAAAAGAAATCGAATTGGAAGATAAGATGGAAAATCTTGGAGCGGAACTTGTAAAAGAAGTTGCTTCAAAAACCAATGATGTTGCAGGTGATGGAACGACCACAGCAACTGTTTTGGCGCAGGCGATTATTGCCGAGGGAATCAAAAATATCACAGCTGGTGCATCGCCACTTGCAGTAAAGCGCGGAATGGAAAAAGCATTGGAAGCGGTAGTAAAAGAACTGAAAGACAATGTGTCACAGCCTGTATCTGGTGACATGATTGAGCATGTCGCTTCTATTTCTGCGAACGATAAGGAGATCGGCGCGACTATTGCTGCCATGGTGAAGGAGATGGGGAAAGAGGGCGTAATTACTGTCGAAGAAGGACAGTCGCTTGGCATCGAACAGGAAGTCGTAAAGGGACTTCGTATCGACAAGGGATACGCTTCGGCATACATGATCACCAATCAGGACCGCATGGAAGCGGAGTTTTCCGATGCGCCAATTCTCGTGACTGATAAGAAGATTTCTTCTGTACAGGAATTGCTTCCTTTGCTCGAGAAGGTTCTCAAGACGGGTCGTAAAGAACTGATCATTATTGCAGATGACGTCGAAGGTGAAGCGCTTACAACACTCGTATTGAACAAGCTACGTGGCGCATTTAACGCGCTTGCGATTAAGGCGCCAGGATTTGGTGATCGTCGCAAGGAATTGTTGCAAGACATTGCGATTGTAACGGGTGCTGCGTTTATTTCAGAAGAACTCGGTCGCAAGCTCGATTCTGTTGAGCTCGAAGATCTTGGTCAGGCGCGAAAAGTGATTGCCACGAAAGATACCACCACGTTTGTTGATGGAAAGGGCGACAAGGCAACGATTGAAGCTCGTGCGAGCGCCATCAAAAAGCAGCTCGAGAACACGGATTCATCTTATGACAAGGAAAAGTTGCAGGAGCGCCTTGCGAAACTCGCGGGTGGTGTTGGTGTGATTCGCGTGGGTGCTGCTACGGAAGTGGAGATGAAAGAAAAAAAGCATCGCATCGAAGACGCGATCGCCGCGACTAAGGCTGCGGTTGAAGAGGGAATTGTGCCTGGCGGTGGTGTCGCGCTTTTGCGCACGATGAAGGTGCTCGACGGATTGAAGCTCGAAGGGGATGAAGCGGTTGGTGTTCGTATCTTGCGTCGCGCCATGGAAGAGCCGCTTCGCATGATCGCCCAGAACGCCGGAAAAGATGGCGCAGTGGTGGTTGAAGAAGTGAAAAAGCAAACTGGCTCCATGGGCTACAACGCCGAAGCCGATCGTTATGAGGATTTGCTCGCGGCCGGAATTATTGACCCTGCCAAGGTCACGCGCTTCGCACTTCAGAATGCGACATCAATCGCCGCATTATTCCTCACGACCGAGTGTGTAATCACGGAAAAGCCAAAGAAAGAAGAAGCAGGTGGTCATGAGCAAGGCGGCGGGATGGGAGGAATGGGCGGGGGAATGGGATACTAACTTGACTTGCTCTCTAACTCGATAACCGCTATCATGTGTGCCATATGGAAACAAACAACACCCAAGGTTCCGCCCCTCACGAAGCTAAGCCAGTGGTCGGTGCTCCTCACTTTGACCCGAAGGACGTTTCAGAGAACAAGCTTATTGCGTGTCTTTCCTACATCGGTATTCTTTGCTTGATCCCACTTCTCGCAAAGAAGGACTCGAAGTTTGCTCAGGAACATGCAAAGCAGGGTTTGGTCTTGCTTCTCGCCTTCGTCGTCTTGTTTGTCATCGGAATCGTACCAGTGCTCGGTTGGCTCATCGCCTTCTTTGGTGATTTGATCCTCCTCGTTGTTTCATTGGTTGGATTCATCAAGTGTCTCATGGGAGAGTTTTGGGAGGTTCCAGTGCTTGGCGCTTACCGCGACAAGTTCAAGATCTAACAATCAAAAGAAAAACCGCCAGTTCGCTGGCGGTTTTTTTTGTTTCAAAACACTTTTGGATGATTGACAAAAACGAAAATATCTATTATCTAAGGGAGACGTGTTTTTAAGGAGGGTGAATGTACGCAAAACAGTTCAAGGTAGCGCTCAAAAAGCCAGCGGAGTATCGGCTGGGGAGCGGGACTCACGGGACGGTGTTTCATCTGCCTGGGGTGAAGGACGTCTGCGCGAAGCAGCACAAGTCCGGATACAAGCAGACGGAATACGACATGCTCAGACGCGTGCACAGCGCGAACTGCTCGGTTCCTGAGCCGCGCGGAGAGCTCGTTTCCGAGCAGACGTTCTTCATGCGAATCGCGAACGGCCTTACGGTCGCACAGCATCTGGGAGTCGGAGCGCGATTCTCGCAGGAGATCATCGATGACTGCGTGGACATCGTGGTCGATTTCAACAAGCGCTTCACGCACGGCCACCTGACCTCCAAGAACATCATCTTGGAGAATGCGGAGTACGTCTCCGGCGTCATCGTCGGTGGATATCCGGTCATCATCGACCATTTCCACACGCAGCGGGGCTGTTCGCAGGAGTGGCGCACGGTGCGTCCGTGGTTCAAGGGGAGGGTCGCTTCCTAAGTCTGTCGTCTCGTTTCTGAGATCGCAGACTTCTTTTTTTTCACCAAAAACGCTAAGCTTCGGCACATGATTCAGGATCTGTTGGAAAAAGTGGATGTCTTGCGCGCCAAGCTTGATGAAGCCTGGCGGTTATTGGCATTGGATGGGGTTGCCGAAGAAATGAAGGCACTTGAGGTAGAAACCATGGCGCCTGATTTTTGGACTGATCAAGAACGTGCAAAGAGAGAATCTCAAAAATTAGCAGAATTAAGACGTGAATACGAACAGTGGAATGGCTTGAAACAGGAGCTGATCGACATGCGAGACATCGTAAAAATGGCTGAAGATGAAAAGGATGAGGTGGTAATGAATGATGCGCAAGCGACATTTGAGCGCTTAGAAAAGCGGTATCTTGACCTTGAATTTACGCTTTTGTTCTCTGGTCCGTATGACGAGAAGAACGCGATTGTATCTGTTCACGCAGGCGCCGGTGGTACGGATGCCCAGGATTGGGCCGAAATACTTATGCGCATGTTGTTTCGATACACGGAACGAAAGGACTGGAGCGTGAAGCTTTTGGATGAATCTCGCGGTGGAGAAGCTGGGATCAAGTCGGCGACTTTTGAAGTGACGGGTCGCCATGCGTACGGGCATTTGAAGAGCGAACATGGCGTGCATCGCCTGGTTCGTCAGTCCCCATTTAATGCGGACGCGCTTCGCCAAACGTCTTTTGCATTGGTAGAAGTCGTCCCAGAAATCGACGAGACGATTGATATTGATATCAAGCCAGACGATTTGCGTATTGATACGTATATGAGTGGCGGTAAGGGTGGACAGTCTGTAAATACGACATATTCTGCGGTGCGTATTGTGCATTTGCCGACTAAGATTACGGTGACCTGTCAGAATGAGCGCTCGCAAACGCAGAACAGAGAAACGGCGATGAAGATCTTGAAATCGAAATTGTTGAAAGTGAAAGAAGAAGAGCTTCAGAAACAAAAACAGCAATTGCGTGGCGAGTACCAGAGCGCGGAGTGGGGGAATCAGATTCGATCATATGTGCTTCATCCGTATCACATGGTGAAAGACCATCGCACGGGCGTTGAAACAGCTGACACGGATGCTGTGTTAGATGGTGATCTTGATCGATTCGTTGAAGGGTATTTGCGCGCCCAAGCCGAGGGAAGGGATATCCGTGCAGAGCTCAATGCTGAGGTGTAGGATATTCGTATATGTCTAAGACTGCGGTCGTGACTGGGGGAGCCGGATTTATCGGTTCGCATCTTGTGGATCGTTTGATTGAAGAAGGATGGGAAGTAACGGTGATCGATAATCTTGTGACGGGCTTTCGTACAAACGTGAATCCGCGAGCCGTGTTTAAGAAGTTGGATATTTGTAAGCCTGAGGCATCTGCATTGATTCGTGCGGTAAAACCGCAGGTTGTTTTTCATTTGGCGGCCCAGGCAAGCGTGCCAGAATCTGTAAAAAACCCAATAAAAGACGCAGAAACGAATATTCACGCTACACTTCGTTTACTGGATGCGGCGGCAGAAGCGCGGGTAAAGTGGTTCGTGATGGCTACTACGGGTGGCGCGCTTTCATCGGAAAAAACAAAGCTTCCGACTGACGAGGAGCACGCGCCAGAACCAACATCGCCATATGCGATTGCAAAGGTTGCTTGTGAAAGATATGGAGCGTTCTACCGTCTTGCAAGAAAGTTGCCATTTGTAGCTTTACGTTTCGCGAATGTATATGGTCCACGTCAGAATCCGCACGGGGAGGCGGGAGTTGTCGCAATATTCTCAAAGCGTATGCTCGCGAATGAATCGCTTCGTATTAATGGAGATGGAAAGCAGACTCGGGATTATGTTTTTGTGAGTGACGTCGTGGATGCGCTTGTCGCTGTTCTTGCTGTCCCTAAAGCGGAAGGACCATTTCATGTTGGTACGGGTATTGAGGTGTCAGTAAATGATATCTATAAGCAACTCGCAAAGATGATTGGCTATACGAAGAAGCCTCTAAAAGGTCCATCGGATATTGGAGCGCCACGACGAAGCGTTTTGGATGCTTCTAAAATACGGAGGGAGTTAGATTGGGTTCCAGCAACTTCTTTTGAAGAAGGCCTACGATTGACGGTTGATTGGTTTCGAAATTCATGACTCCTACCCAAATCAAGCAGGTCTTATCTGAAATAGGCGGAGGCGCGAACAAGCGTCTCGGTCAGCATTTTTTAGTTGATGTGCATGCGCTCGCTTCTGTGGTTGAAGCAGCGGAGATTCAGAAGGGTGAACGCGTGCTTGAGATTGGGCCTGGTCTCGGTGTGCTGACGTCAGCCTTGATCGAATCTGGAGCAGAGGTAACGGCGGTAGAACGTGATCGGAGATTTGGTGAATTTTTGCAATCAAAATTTCCTGAGCATTTTGAATTGATCGAAGGAGACGCGTCACGTTTAGATTGGGAAAATCAGTTCAAGAAGAAAGATTGGAAGCTTGTTTCTAACTTGCCGTATTCAATTTCTTCACTCGCATTGCGTAAGGCTTTATATGCGGCGCATCCACCTACGAGTTTGGTGGTTCTTGTTCAGCGCGAGGTAGCGGAACGGGCGATTGCTCGAGATCAAAAGCATTCTTTGCTTTCGTTGATGGTGGCGTTTTCAAGCCATGAATCAGGCATTGTGAAGCGTGTGCCAGCTGGGGCTTTCTTTCCGCCGCCAAAGGTTGAATCCGCTATTTTACGTATCTACCCAATGACGCAAGAAGAGCGTCTAGCGGTGTGGGGGAGAGATCCAGAACAGATTATGGCTTTGGCGAAACGTGGCTTTGCGCATCCTCGAAAACTTCTTGCATCAAATCTTCAAATCCCGCGCACGACTTTGGTTGAAGCTGGCATCCCAGAACAAGCGAGAGCAGAAGATTTGCGACCAGAAGATTGGGCGCGTTTAATAACATATTCTGTTTGACATTTTCATTATTTTTGTGTAGCATTGTCCGCCTGGAGGTTATGGGTGGATAACAGAAAAACGTTCCTTGTCTCGTTCCTCGTGAATGTGGTTTCGTTGCGATCGGGGAGTCCTGATCAGACGCGCCTCAAGGCTCTCGTGAAAGCGACGACCGAAGAGGAAGCGCGCAAGCGATTCAATCCCATCGCGAATCAGCTCGGGTTCTCTTTCGTGCTCGAAGAAGTCGAGACAATCGACCTCGAACGGATGGAGGACTTTCCACGAAGTCTGCGCGAATTCTGCAAGCGCAAGGGCTTCGATCTCGTCGTTTCGGCGTCGTCTCCTGCGGGGATTACCCCGAACTGCTCATAGGCCCAGATACGGGGCCTTTTTTCATACATTCAAAGCACTTGACACATGCGTATTGCTCCATTAAACTTCCCGCACGTTCTTGATAGGTATCCACAGGGATGCGGTCGAGACTTGAAGCTTTGACAATAGAATAGTGATTGGAACCAACTGTCTACCAATTCCTTGATCCCGGAGCTCCGCCAGGGGCTCCGCGGGTTTTACTGAGAGTTTGATCCTGGCTCAGGATGAATGCTGGCGGCGTGTCTAAGGCATGCAAGTCGAACGGATCACTTATTGTAGCAATACACGAAGTGGTTAGTGGCAAACGGGTGCGTAACACACTGGTACCTGCCTCGTAGTCGGGCATAAGCCTCCGAAAGGGGGTCTAATTCCACGATGGTCTCGCAAGAGTAAAGTCGCAAGACGCTACGAGAGGGGCCTATGGCCTATCAGCTTGTTGGCGGGGTAAAAGCCCACCAAGGCTATGACGGGTATGGGGTGTGAGAGCACGACCCCACTCACTGGGACTGAGACACTGCCCAGACACCTACGGGTGGCTGCAGTCGAGAATATTCCCCAATGGCCGAAAGGCTGAGGGAGCGACGCCGCGTGCGGGAAGAAGGCCTTCGGGTCGTAAACCGCTTTTACCAAGGACGAATACATGACGGTACTTGGAGAATAAGAGGTTGCTAACTCTGTGCCAGCAGCAGCGGTAATACAGAGACCTCAAGCATTATCCGGATTTATTGGGCGTAAAGGGTCCGCAGGTGGCTGTTCACGTCGATGGTTAAATTTCAGGGCTCAACCCTGAAACCGCCACCGATACGGTTCAGCTCGAGCATGGGAGAGGTACGCGGAATTACCGGTGTAGTAGTAAAATGCGTTAATATCGGTAAGAACACCAAATGCGAAGGCAGCGTACTGGAACATTGCTGACACTCAGGGACGAAAGCGTGGGGAGCGAAAGGGATTAGATACCCCTGTAGTCCACGCCCTAAACGATGAATGCTAGATATCGGGAGTATCGACCCTCCCGGTGTCGGTTAAAATAGTTAACACATTAAGCATTCCGCCTGGGGAGTACGGTCGCAAGACTAAAACTCAAAGGAATAGACGGGGACCCGCACAAGCGGAGGAGCATGTGGTTTAATTCGATGGTAAGCGAGGAACCTCACCTAGGTTTGACATGAAGCTGCAAGCCGCTAGAAACAGTGGCCGCCTTCGAGGGTGCTTCACAGGTGCTGCATGGTTGCCGTCAGCTCGTGTCGTGAGATGTACCGTTAAGTCGGGTAACGAGCGCAACCCCCGTCCCGTGTTGCTTTTTCACGGGAGACCGCCTCGGATAACGGGGAGGAAGGTGGGGATGACGTCAAATCAGCATGGCTCTTACACCTAGGGCTACACACGTGCTACAATGGCCGGGACAATGGGTTGCCAAGCCGCAAGGCGGAGCTAATCCCATCAAACCCGGCCCCAGTTCGGATTGGGGGCTGCAATTCGCCCCCATGAAGCCGGATTCGCTAGTAAACGCCTATCAGCCACGGGGCGTTGAATACGTTCTCGGGTCTTGTACTCACCGCCCGTCACGTCAAGAGAGTCGGATATACCCGAAGGTCCCGATGAGGGAACGAAGGTAGAGCCGATGATAGGGACGAAGTCGTAACAAGGCATCCGTAGCGGAAGCTGTGGATGGATCACCTCCTTTCTAGGGAGAATTGGGTGTCTGTGCCTTCGGGCCAGCCCCTACCTATGGTCGATGACTGGTATGATTATCAGATCGCGGCGTTCAAACGAGTGGCGATACCCTCGAAGGGTCGTCATGACGTGATCGCTTTAAACTGGGTAGACAACGTTCCAATCACTATTCTGAGGTCAAACATGACCGCCCCAAAAGGGCGGTTTTGTGTTTTCAGAATTGACGCGCATTTCTAAGAATGGTTGTATTGCCGCTGGTCGGGGGAGAAAGGCGGGTGATTATGAGTACGTGGGTCCTACATGTGGATGATGATGAGATGGTGCGGCTCATGATCGCTCGCATCTTTCATCTAAATGGTATTCCGTTGATCCAGGCGAGTTCAGGAAGGGAAGCATTGGAAATGCTTCATGAGCTTGATCGTTCGTATGGCTCGGTCTTGAGGTTAATGATCGTTACCGACGGACAGATGCCTGGTATGAACGGAGATGATTTGATTGCTGAAGCGAGGAAGCTATTTTCGCATCAGCTGAAAGCTGCCATGGTTCTCACGGGAGGTACTGAGCGATTTCATGGTGGGGTGGTACGGATCGGCTATGAGCTTGTAGAGAAGTCGGTCAAGAACTTCGAGCTCATGGAAAAAGTGTTTCACTTTCTCGCGACAAGCGCTTCTGAATCTTAGGAGCGTTTTTTCTTTACCCTGTTTGACGTTACCCCCCTGTTTGTTTAAATATATCGGCCCTACACTCGGGTAGAAACGTGGTGATCCGTGACGAAATGGGTGTTACACGTTGATGATGATGAGCGCGCGAGACGTACTATGGAAAAGCTGTTTGTGAGATCTGCCGTTCCCTTCGTACAAGTATGCTCGGGCGAAGAGGCGTTGGAGACGCTACGAGGCCTAGAGCAGAAGTACGGCCCACAGCTCAAGGTGATGCTCATCACAGACGGAAACATGCCTTCCATGGACGGTGATGAGCTCATTCTGAAAGTGCGAGAGCAGATTGGCGATCGACTCAAGGTAGCCAAACTTCTCACGGGTGATCCTGATGGTTTTCGTGTTCGGGTGCAGTACATTGATTGTCGGGTTGTCTCAAAAGCAACTGACATCGATCTGCTATTCGATCGCATTCGGAGTTTTCTTTCGGCTGGCGCCTCTCATCGTTAGAGGCGCTATTTTTTTTCAAATGATTGACAAAATACAAGATATTTCGTATTAATCACGTCGCGCAAAAGGAGTGGGGCGTGGAGAGCATCAAGAAATTCGTTTTGTTCGTGGACGATGATGAGCAGATGCGAGCGGCGACAAATCGCCAATTCACTCGTCGGTCAATTCCGATCATACTGTTCGATTCTGGAGAGGCTGCGCTTATGCGGTCTCAGGACCTCAGCGTCGAACACGGTTCTGCGCTTCGTGTGATGCTTGTCACCGATGGGTTCATGGAATCCATGCGCGGTGATGACCTCATCGCAAGTATGCGTAGTCAAATAGGTTTTCGGCTTGCAGCCGCCATCCTCGTAACTGGTGACGCGCACCGATTCCGCCCTCGTGCGGAATTCGAGGGGTATCAACTTTGGGAAAAGCCTTGTGACATGATGGCGCTCATTGAGAGCGCGTGTCGTTTCCTTTCCTCGGACGCTCCAGACTTATAGGAGCGTCCTTTTTCTTTTCTGCAGGGTTGACGGGTGAGTCCTATTTCACGTACTATCGGCGCACGTTCGTCTCTATTCGGGGATCGTCTAACGGTAGGACTGCAGCCTCTGGAGCTGCGTATCTTGGTTCGAATCCAAGTCCCCGAGCCAACCTACACCCCGCCTCAAAGGCGGGGTTTCGGTTGGCGGGCCATTTTATATACATGTCGCAAACATTGAATCCGACGAAGCTCCAGCGGGAGCGCAGTCGGATTGACAGGATCAGTAAAACATGGAACGCGGTAATATATGTGGTATGTATATGGATTGATTTGTTCGAATGGAGCTTTATACATTGGCTCAACAAATGATTTGCGTAGGAGGATTATTGAACATCAGGCTGGGTTGAGTACGTGGACGAGTAGAAGGTTGCCGGTTGTGCTGGATTTTTATATTGCCGTTCATGGTGAAAGTAAAGCGAGAATACTTGAAAAGTATTTCAAGACCGGTTCTGGCAAGGCTATTGTCAATAAACGATTTCGCTCAGTTTGTAATGCTATCGGCGCATCCAACGAAGCTCCAGCAGGAGCGTAGTTGGAGAGCCATCAAAAATCCCACTAAACAGTGGGATTTTTGGTTGGTGATGACGCTGAAGGGAGTCCTTTTTCGAGATCCTCTTCTTCTGAAACTGGTTTCATGGGTTTGCGCGCAAGGAAGAAATGGAGAGGGAAGAAGAGCAGCATGCTGATGAGAATTCCGAGGTGGATCCACTTTTCCCAATCGTAGAATGCGAAGAGTTCAGAAAACGGAGGAGAGAAAAACGCGAGACAGGTCACGGTGATAACGAGTACAAAGTTCAACCAGTACCAGAGGCGTACCCAACGATCACTTTGTTTAAAGCCCGCTTGGAGTCCGATGACAGACAAGAGCACGTAGGGAAATAAGTAGGCTGATCTCCAGCGCGCGCCATTCGCAAACAAGTCATACAAAAACGGCCCGATTACAAAGTAGTAGGCGATAGAAAGAAGGCGAACGCACCAACGTTGACCCGTCTCCGTTGCATTCATGATCTGTATTGTATCGTTCAGCGATTACATTGGGAAGTGTGCCGTAGATTTGGTATGATGTGCATATCCATGCTTCTTCGTGAAAGGCGGGGATTGTTGAGCGCGATCTTTCTTCTCGTGGCGTCTTTTTTTTCCGCTCGAATTATCTTGGCCGCTCAAGTCACGCAAAACTATTCGGTGATCGTTGCGCGACCGATTGTTTCAACGACGACAGCGATTTTATTTTCCTTTCGAGTGGGTCAATCTGTCCTACCGAGTTCGTCTTTGGTGTTTACGTTTGATCCTGCATATACGATGCCATTATCCGTTACTCCGAGTGATGGAGCATTGAATGTGGATGGTGGGGCGAGAGTTCTTGGAGCGGTAGCAGGAAGTGGTGTATATGGATACGTATTAAATACGGGCAATATTGTGCTCACAACCCCACCAGATGAAACAATCTCATCCGGTTCCACGGTTCAATTACTCGTCGGTGCGGAAGGAGGAATTTTAACGGCGAATGCGACAGGTACACACTTGTTCACGACGAGTTTTTATAATGCCGCTTCTGAATTGCAAGGCACGATCAAAGCACTGACAATTATCGCGAATCCAATCGGCGTATCTGCAAGTGTAAGTTCTACAGATATTTATGTTCAGGTTATTAAGATTAAACCTGAATTACGCATCGGTGCTCCGTATACGAACAATGATGCGACCTACTATCTCACAGCAAGAAACGGAGGTGCTGTGTTATTTACAGAGCCGACACTCTCTACTGCGGATGAAGCCGGACACTCAACGGATACGGTTTTGCTTGCAGGTTTATCAAATGGTTCCTATGACATGGGTATCAAGACGCATCAGCATCTTACGCGCGTTTTGCGAGCGGTTCCGCTTTCAAGCGCGATGATTACGCCGCTTAACTTTACCGACCCTGCCAACGGCCCTGCTGATGGTGATCAAGTATTATTAGGTGGTGATATTGATGGAGCTGGAACAGGGCCAGCAAGTCTCGGAGATGATACGATTAATTCGATCGATCTTTCAATTATGCTTGCTCGTTTGGATGATTCAGATCCAACGGGAAATGAAGTTCGTCCAAATGTGAACCAAGATCCAGTCGTGAATTCGGTTGATATGAGTATTTTGCTAAAAAATCTTGATAAGCAGGGAGATAAATAACATATGAAACCTTTTTCGCATCTTGTTTCGCGGTTCATCATGCTTGCCGGCTTGATGAGTGTTGCGGTTGGGGTTCAGGCAGCTTCTCCCTCGGGAAATGATTGGTTTCAAGTTCTCGCGAACCCATATACGGGTGGCGATAATACAGGGGATGGAGGAACGGGGTTACCAGCGAGTTTAAATTATTATTATGTCGGGCAGTCGTTTGTTGGAACGATGCAGATTAATGTGAGTACGCCGGCGGGATCAAGCGCGGCAAATATTTGGCTTGAGTATCCAACGACAACGATCAGCGCGACCGGGCTTACGACGGGTTCGTATTTTCCAACATGGAGTGGTCAGGTGGTGAGTAGCACGATTGGACGCATTTACAGTACTGGTTTTCGTACGTCGGGGTATACAACAGGTCAGGGTTCGTTCGGTACGGTGACGTTCACGATGCTAAAGCCAACAGCCGCAAGTTATGGTGTTGGATCACCAGCGGTTTTGGATATAAATATCGGCACGGTTGGATTGACAACAGAATCAAATATTTCAAATGATGGTGTAGATCTTTTGGATGATGCGGAAGATTTTCGATTGCATGTGTGGGCTGATACGGTGAAACCATATGCGTTGAATCCAAGCCCAGCAAATGCAGCCGCCGCAGTTTCTATCGATAGTGATTACGGATTTGATTTGCGAGATAGCAAGAACGGAGAAGGGGATAACACGGGTGTCGGAACGGGTGTGAATACAACTGAGCCGCCTGGTTCCATCACGACGGATGACGGAGGCGGCGCGGTAAGCATGGTCGCGTATGATGCGTTTAGCTGTTCGGGTGTGTGGGGTACGAATTTGTGTGGAGTGACGGTGAACCCGCCGCCACCTTCTGGAATTTCTGGGGACACACGTAACTGGAAATATTCCACGACATACACGGTCATCGTAAGTGGTTTTAAGGATTTGGCTTCAGCGAGTCAGGATCAATTCGGTGATGCGAATGGACCAAACACAATGGATCCAAAAACGTACACATTTACAACTGAAGCGGATACGATCGCTCCAAGAGTAACTGCCGAAACGCCTGCGCGAAGTAGTGGTGGAAATTCTCCAGCAACGAACATCGTTGTGGATATTCAAGATCGTAAGACATACCCAGCTGGTCCATCAGGAACCGGCGTCGCGCCTGCAACGTGTAAGTTTAATGTGTCATCTCCAAGCGTGACGCTTACGACATATCAACAAGGTTCGCCAACCGTTACAGTCACGACCATTGATTACGGATATCGTTACACGATCAATCCTGGGACGGATTTTGCACAAAATGAGGTGGTTTCGGTAAGTGCGTATGATTGTACCGACCTCGTCGGGAACATGATGACCACGGACAATTGGACCTTCTCAACGGCAGATTCGGCTGCGCCGTATGTCACAAATGAAAGCCCATCGAATGATCAAACGGCAGCATTAAATCAAAATGTAACTTTTCATATTAAAGATGATGGAACGGGGGTGAATTTGGCTCAGACCGTCATCTATTTGAATGGAAATTATTATACGAATGGTGGGGGAGCGGGGCAGGTCACGGTCAATGGAACGCGGATCACCTATGCGACAAGTTCGAATTTTAACGGATCGAATTATGTAGGTGATACAACGGCACGAAGCGGAACGGTAAATGATGAAATATTTACGCTCGACCCACAATTTGATTTTGCCGCTGGTGAAGCGGTGCCAGTTATTATTTATTCACGCGATGCATCCGGCAACATTATGGAGCGCGTTGTCTACGCATTTAACGGGACAGGAATTTCTGATTCTTGTCCTGCGGCTTCGTCATTTTGTGGCACAGGAACGACATTTAATGGGACTTTGTGTGTCGCAACTGATAGCGGAGGAAGTGGAGGCGGCTCCTGTTCTTCGAATTCCACTGGCGGCGGAATGCCATCTACGTATCTCGAGATAAATGAGCCAACGGTATATATCTCACAGGTAAATGAAACGTCTATCTTAATTACATGGGCGACAAACCTTCAGTCGAGTTCGATGGTTGTGTACGATACGCATCCTTCGCAGGGAGGCACAATCCCTCGATATGATTATCGACTAGCAACGCCAGAAGTGTTTGCAACTTCAACATACCATTCGGTGCAGGTGTATGGGCTTGTGCCTGGAACCATCTATTATTTCCGACCGACGAGTCGTTCGGGTGAGATGATCGCATCTGGCCTCGAGCGCTTCATGCTTCCACGCGTCACAACGCAGGAAATCAGTCATGAGATTTATGTGAAAGGGGAGCATGCAACGACTACGATTGTAGTGCCGTCGAACTGTCCAGTTCCAGCAGCGTTAGTTCCTTTGGTTAGTTCAGGCTCAACCAGTACGGATCGTGGAGGTGATTCGGATGAGGACGATTCGCATGGGTCCAGGGTAGAGGTGAGCCAGACACTATATTCACCAGTGAGCTACGTTCAGTGGACAAAGCTTGTTCGAAACACGCTACCTCCAGTTGTGGGATATATTTTGATGGGATTCGCTTGCTTGCTTGCCTTATCCATTTTGGGACTTCTTCGTATGCGCAGTCCTCATTATGTGGTGATCATAACCGTTTTGATGGCATTGGTCCTCGGATTGGTAGTTTTGAGCTCGTGGATTCTTGAGCGTCCGCTTGAAGAATCTGGCGTGGTTCGTGTGACGCTAGGAAAACAAATCGACGTACGCGGTGGAGTTGTCGCATTGTTCGATTCGCCAAGTGTGACAGGTATTGATCTGACGGTCGGCGACACCTCAATCCGAACGACCACGGGCGGGCAGTTCGCTTTCCCAAATGCGCATGTTGGAGAAGACGTGCGCATGAATCATCCATTGCTTAAACGTGCGGTGTACTGGCGCCTCACTGATCAAGTTGGGCCACTCGCATTACCATTCGACGTCTCGCTCTTTAATGCGATCCCAGAATCAGAAATAATTATTGTTGGTTTCAAGTTGGATCAGCAGGCACAAATTGCCCACGTGAATGTACTAAGTGAGAATCAAACAAAAACGTATTCGTTCGCATTCAAAGACGGTGCATGGAGTCTTGTTGAATGATATGCCATTGCGACGGCATCTCCATGTATTGACCGGGGGACCGCTGATCGTAAGTGGGATATTGTTTGCGATGTTAACTTGGTGGTCACCGCTTTCAGGGCAGACAGCTTCACCTGAAGATAAGATCTATTTCGCTGCAACTTCAACGACAGGATTTGCGTGTGATGCGAATCAAGATGGAAAAATAAATGAACAGGACGTTTCTATTTTAAAATTGTATTGGAAGGGTTTCCCGCAGCCTGATATTGACTGTAATCAAAACGGGTTTGTGAATAGTCAAGATTTGGCGATTATCGTGGGGGAGTGGACTGGGGACTCGCTTGCAATTGATACGGCTGCTATTCCTGCGCGAACTGGAGCATCTGATGCGCCTGTTGGTTATTATATTGCAACTCCAACTAGGAAAACTGGACCGCGACCTGTTGGTGATCGCTATACAGCACTAATCGTGCTTTCGGGTGGTGGACTGACTATCGGTGCGGGGGAGATGATGCTTTCTTATAACGCGAGTCGTTTAGCTGTACGAGCCGTACGAACATCGCCAAGTATTTGGACCTATTGGACTGAGCGCCCGCATCCGCCCTACGGTAGTCGCCTCGTGTTTTCCGGAGGACGACCAAAGGGTTTTACCGGTTCTCGCGGCGTGATCGCGGAAGTAGAGCTTGAAGTCCTGAAAGAAGGAGATGGGGAACTGCGTATTCAGAGTGGGGAAGCGTATCGCACAGACCCTGCTGGGACGCCGGCAAATATCGCAAATGATCCGATGCGTGCACCAGGTATGTCTTATGATGGCGCCGCGCCACGCACTGTGGATAACTCTGTACCTGTGGATAACGTGTATCTCTACGCGGTAAGCGCGCCTGCCTACACGGGTCGTCGTTGGGTAATCGATTTGTCTTCCTTGTCTACGAATGCGGATATCCCAAGTTTTGAAATTCAGGATGGTACAGTGAAAAGCGTTCAACGCGATGATGTTTACGCATTGCAGCCTAGTTCCCTATCGAGCCGCGTTTTGGATGTTTTTGTTCACAGCGAAGACGGAAGTGTAAGACATGTGATCGTGAATGTTCTACTCCCTGGGGAGAGTTCTTCGGTTTCTTTTTGGCAGCATTTAAGTTTTTGGGTGTTTATTGAGCTCGGACTCGCCTGTTTTGCTCTTTGGTTGATTTTTCGTCGCAGACGTTGAATATGTCTTGGAGACTTTTGTTCCTTTCTTTCTCGGTCTGGGTTCTGCCTATGACGGTTTTGGCGCAGTCTATGCCAGTCGTGTCCATTGGCGCGTCTGCGGTGCGTACGGACTTTAGCTATTCATGGGCCAAGCTAGTACATCAGTCAAATGAAAAGTATGTAGTGACGATTCACGTTGAGAATACAGGCGTGCTTGCATCAAAAGATGCGAAGCTTGCCTTGATACTTTCATCAGGATGGAAATACAAAGGGACAAAAGGAAAAGCAGGTGTCGTGACAACGAGTGATAAACCTTATGGTCAGCTTGTTGAATGGCAATTGAATTCAATCTCCGGCGGCCGATCTCTTGATATTGATACTTCACTGTCTTGGCCAGGGACTGAGCCGGCAGGTGCAATATTTTTATCTGTATCAAGTTTGTACTCGGTGCCTGTGTACACCCAAATATATTCAGCTACCAGCAGCGAAAAAGTTCCTGTTTGGTCTTCATGGTATCGACCAATTGGAGCTTATATTTCATTAACGACTCATGAGTATTGGTCACGTTTAATTCAGGATATCCAAAATGTAATAAATAATATCTAGTTATCCACAAAACGTACGCAGGGTAAATGTAATCATGGTACAATAGTTCCGTTATCTTATTCTCTTTGTTTCATTACTAGCTTATGTCCACACGTTTCAGTGTTGAAACGCGCAACCGCTTCGCGAAGATCGTGAATGTCGGAATGCTCGCTTCTCTCGTCTCGAGTTTAGTTACGTTTGCACCGATGGTGCCTGCACAAGCAGCAGCAATTGCTTTGAAGTCGTACAGCACGACAATGTCACGCCCAATCTTTAGCTCGACATCCAATGCGCAATTTGCTTGGAAGTTAAATACAGCGATCGTGGTTGGTGGCGGTGCTAGCTGTTTGGTTGGTACTCCTCATGCTGGTGGTTGTGCGGAATTCACGATCAGCCTTGGAAGCGATTCAAGCACAAACCCAATTTGGAACTCTCCAGCATTTGGAGACTTTGCTTTCACGGGTCTTCCTGCTGAAGCGGTTGTAAGCTCTACGGTCACTCAGACGGGAAGCACTCAAGTTACTTTGTATGTCGATTGTAGCGCTGCTTGTGCGTTCCCAGCTGATTCGGCCATGACTTTGACTGTCGTGAACAACCCAATCACAACTCCAGTAGCTCCAGGTTGGGTTACCCCGGGCGTGTACGCTACATATCCGACACGACTCGATGTTACGGACGCAGTGAACACCGCAAGCATGACTTCGATCATCGCCCTTGGTAAGGGTCTCACCGTTTCCGCAAGTGTTGATCCAGTCTTGACATTCTCAGTGACTGGAAACCCTCTTGCGTCCGGCGTTAAGAACGAAATCAGCAACGTTGCTCCAACCGATGCCGACACCTGCAACTTTGGCACCTTGACCCCAACAGTCGCAAAGATTTGTGCCTTCAGCCTTCATATCGCCACGAATGCCTCAAATGGATACTCGATCTACGTCGTTCAAGATCAGAACATGACCTTCAATGGCAACGCGATTAAGCAGTTCAACTCTGGTTCGATTGCTACACACCCAGGTGCAGCTTGGGCCTCTCCTTCTTCGGTTCAGCTCGCTCACCTCGGATACTGGAGCAGTGACTCCAGTGTGTTCTCAGGAGTCGACCTTTTCCCAAACTGGGCCGGTATCCCAAACATTGCAGCCGCTGGCGCAGCCCCTGTCACCACCGCTTTGGTTGCAGACGCTTCTCTCCCAGAAAGCAATGACTACACATACGCCATCAAAATCGAATCCGCAGCCACGCTCCCACAAGGTACTGGCTACACCCACCACGAGTATT
>JBAXJG010000009.1:0-38934 GCA_037137975.1 Candidatus Uhrbacteria bacterium
TTAATTTTCATCTCCCAAGTGTATGGGAAATGGATCAAACATCTGGGGCAGACCGCTCATTGTGAGGAGGGAGAAAGCAAGAGGGAGGAGTCGACCCCTGGCGCTTTAGCTTTACCGAATCAATCCACCAACGTCGATGAAGGGCGTGGCGCCGGCGCCCATGACGGCTGGCATCTTGCCATCCCACTTTTCAAGCGCGCGCAATTGGAGAATTTGTGGATTGGATTGAAGCGCAGAAGCTTCGATGCGAAGGGCTTCGGCTTTTCCTTTGGCTTCGGCGACTTGCTGGTCTGCTTCGAACTTGATTTGCTCGAGCTTGTTCTTGGCGGCGAGGGCTGACTGTTCGGCGGTTACTTTCAATTCGATGGCGTGATCGAATGATTCGGAGAATTGAAAGTCCACGATGTTGAAGTCGTCTACCATGATTCCGCGGTTGTTGAGCTTGTCGACAAGATGCGCCTTGATCGCGTCGCGTACTTCTTCGCGCTTCGTGATGAGTTCCTCGGCTGTGTACTTGGCGGTTGTCGATTTCACGGATTCCTGAAGCGCTGGATCAATGAGACGGAAGCTATAGTCGATACCAATCCCCTGGTAGATATCAGCGACCTTGGTTGGATCAATGTGATAGTTCAAAGCGACTTTTGAATTCACGGTCTGCAAGTCTTTTGACGCAGCCGTTGAGATAACTTCTTCTTTTTGGATCTTCACGTCCATCAAAATAACCTGATCCATAATTGGCATGCGGACATACAATCCTTCGCCGATCACTTTTCCCTGAACCGCGCCCCAACGCAACAAGATTCCGCGCTCACCAGCGCCAACCGTGCCGAATGGCCAAATAACCATCAAAGCAATCAACAAAGCGAAGAATGCGGCAATGCCGATCCCGAGGCTCCAAGAGAGTTTATTCATATAGATAGGACGTTATGGGAAATAATCAAAACGAGCAAGAGTTACTTACTCGCCTGCGCTGCCATGAATCGCATACAATCATTCAGTAGTTCCACCTGCTTTTCTGGGGATTCGCGTTCGATTTCTTCGAGCAATCCTGAGCGCATCATTAATCCAAGGATTTTCTCAACAGCCGGGTTGGTCGGTTTTCGCTGCGCGATAAATTCGGCGTAGTTTTCGGTCATATGAACCAAGCGAACAGGATATAGACCGTTTTGTCTACTTGTAGGGGCGACGCATGCGTCGCCCCTACAAGAAACGATGTTGTTATGCGATGTTCGAGGCACGTCTCATGTCTTCTAAAGCGCCATGAAGCTCGGCAAGTAACATATGATCTGGGTGCTTTTCGGAGGCGATACGTAAAACTTCTTCGTAAAACCAAAGCTTTTTGTCTGGTGGGGAGTTAAAGGAATCCCAGAGAGCTTCGCCGTGAAGATCATAGTCGCTTTTCATGGACTGAAGATTCTGAATTTTATCAGCCACGGATACGAGCACGGCGTCAGAAGAAGCGATGGAAAGATGCGCGAGATATTTTTGCTTGCGTTCCATCCAAGTTAGTTTTTCATCTGACTCGATATTTGGATCTTTGTCTTCTGAAACATCGCGCACAATCGAAGCAACGCGCTCACCAAATTTCTGACTCAATTCTTCAAAGGAGCTGCCTTTTACATCCTCGAGAATATCATGAAGCAATCCAGCGACAACCACATCTTCATCTACGCCCGCATCTGCCAAAATCCATGCCACAGAAAACGGATGGACGATATTCGGGAGCTTCTCCCCTTTTCTCAATTGATCGCGATGCTTGTCCGCGGCGTAGTTTATGGCTGTTTGGATTTTTGGAGTGAGTCTCATAGTGTAGATGGTTATTTCGTTAATTTCGTATGCGCCTTATACACGCATCGGAATTCCTTATCATAGATCCTAACATCGAAGCCGGAATCACTCTCAATCCACTCATCGAACGATGCAACGTCGGAATTTAGCGCTATAAACAAACGATCTGCCAATTTGATCGCTCTCTCAAGACTTGCGAAATCTCGACAGATTGTGGCATATCGTCGCCCTTCTTCAAAGACGTCTGCCAAGGGATATGCGTCCATAACGTCAATTGTCACGACGGAATACGGCACTTTATGTTTTGAGTCATTCATAATATTTTTTGATTAGAATTAGAATGCAAAAAGCGATCAAGAGATTTGACCCAGATCGACCTCTGGATGAAATCTCCCAACCACTTTTGTAGTCAGTCCGCGCATCGCTTGTGGCTCTCAGCAGATTTCCCTGATTGCCTACCCTCTCGGGAGTGATACGGGGTTCGCGTATAGGCGAACGGCGTCTCTTTGTAACTTCTTACAAATGAAATATAACAGAAAAATTGATTTTTGGCAAATATTATCTCGTCACTTTTTGGAGATGTTCGAGGATTTTGACCATGGCGAATACGTCGAGGCGGCAGTATTCGATCATGTCGTGGCGGAGCTGATGGCGTTCTGGCTCGGGGAGATTTGGGTCGGTGAGAATGGCCCAGCTGGCAGAGGCGGTTCCGCCTTCTTGAATGTTGAGATTTTTGTAGGAAAGTTCTGGCACCAAAACTGGCATCACATCCTTGATAGAGTTACTCCCACGGGCGTCGGGATCAACATAGAGTTTCTTTTTGAAGATCTGCCAAAGATCGTATGTGCGCTGGTTGATGCCAAGCAAAAATTCCGCGTGATCTGGATAGGCCTCGGCTAACTCTTTATTCCTCGTTTTCTCAAACGTGGCATACCAAGAAATCACCGATCCGGTAGGACCTATCGCCTCATGCAAGGCTTCAATAAGTTTTGGACGAGGATCCTCAAATGTATCCATCAAAAAATCGAAGGTTTTTGGTGTCGCGTTTTGAGATTCGATGACATACACCGAGAATTGAAATGGAATGGCTTGATAAGGCCAGCAATCATCAAAAGGCGGAATGGCCTGGCTGTAGGTCTCGTAATCGAAAAAATACAGAGGGTATTTGAGATGCTGGAGATCATCCTTGATTGCGGATTGATTGATATGTTTTGGCCAGCGCTCTTCTGGTGATTTCCAAGAGATGGTGCGAAGGAAGGATTTTGAGAGTCGCGAGACGTCAAAGACTTCGTTCTCAATCATTTTTGCGACGGTTTCTGGAGGGAGTTCGGCGAGCGTTGCTTCGAGCGACTTCTTTTCGAGTGCGTTCAACCAAAAGCCGACATGCTCACACTTCCCTAAATCAGGACAGGTGAGGAGATGTTTTGTTTTGAGGTCTTTGCCCCATGTCAGCACATCCAATGCCTCTGGAATGAGTTTGGTGACCTCTGGGATGAGATCGTTCACGTCATCCGTGATGTCTTCGGTGATGAGAAGTTCATGCACGTCGATCTCGCCATGGCGGATGTATTCGTTGTTTACATGCACAAGATTTGCGCGGCCGATTTTGATGCCGGCTCTGGTGTAGCAGATCTTTTGAAACGCCGCGTCCGCGTAGTGTTCGCTTTTCACGCCTGTCGTGCCTTTTACTTCGTAGATATCCCACGCATCGAACTTGCCTTTCACAAGGATATCACCGCGCGCTGTGAGATTTTCCGCGACAAAAGTCGGCTGAAAAAGCACCGTCGCTCCATCCGCGATCGCGCGCTTCGTGTTTTCGTAACCGGCCTGATTGAACCCGTCGATCTCGACTCCACCAGGAAAGAGCTGCTTCGCGATCTGGTCGATTTCGTTTCCTTGGTCAAAGAGACGCTGGACGGAAGGAGGCGTGGGCGGAAGGAGGTCGGGGCGAGTTTTCTCGAGCCATAAGCGAAGAGGGCACTCGAGGGAGTGGGTGAAGGAGGATTTGGAGAGGAGAGAGGGCATTAGATTGTGTCAAAGCCAATATCTTTGAGATATTCAAACGTTGGATCGTAGAATTCTGGGTTACGCGTAGGGTCATTTGTATCCCCTGCCGGGACTACAATAACCATGCCCTGTCGCGCGCGAGTCAGGAGGACGCGATAAGCGTTTTTCTGATATTTTTTGCGTTCCTCTTTTAGTATATTGTTCCACTTGCTGCCGAGGAATGACTTGTGTTCCCAGGCGCCACCAGCGTATCTAAAATCGCCGTCCCAGGTCACGCAGGCCCAATCGAGTTCAAGACCTTGCACATGAAACTCTGTAGCCACATCCTCTAAATAATACGACGAACGTACATCTTCTTTGCCATCGAGAAACCAATGGACATAATCCATCGGAGATTTTACATCGATCGCCTGGGGTTTTAGCCGTGCAGCTTGTGAGGAAACCACGATTCCGTAACGTTCGGAGCCTCGGGCATGATCACGGAGCCATTGCTTGGCTTTCGTGAGATCTCGAGTAATAACAATTGGATACTTATTTTTGACACGTAACAAAGTCCTGCCTGCGTCTTCTGGAGCGATATCCAAAATCTGTTTGACTAACAGTGAAACATCTTCAGCGCGGAATGAGCGCATAGAAACCGAGAGGTGGAGTTTATCCTCATATTGAACGTTCTTGCGAGATTGTATCTCTTCCAGAACCCGGCCCGCTCCATATTCACTGTCGGCTAATCGCGAAGAGATATGGATGTTCCAATCTGGGAACGAGCGATTAACCGAATCTATCCACTCACTGATTCCGGCTTCACCTGTATGGATTTCCTGACCGCCACCAACGAGACAGACCACAACAGCCCAATCCTGATGCCTATCGAGACACGATATGAGGAACTCGGGCTCAGATTTATTAAAGTTCGGCGTGCTTTTTTTGCGAGCCATGAAATCGGTGGTCTGGTGCAAATCCCAGGCGCGTTGGGCTTCATCGAACAGAGCCACGTGTTCTTTTGGCGCTTTCGGATCTCCAAGGTATTCATCACGGAAGTGGTGAACATTTTGAATTCTCACTTTCACTGCTCTCATCGCATCCTTTTTGGTCAATTTTATTCCATGCTCCGCGTCACGATGCACTTTGTCGCGTGTCAAAGCCTCTCGTAAAATATCTACCAACGGTCCGTTGCCGGAAAGAAATACACTATACAAATCATTTGATTCGTCGGAATGCTGGTTAGCGATATTTAGTCCGACCAACGTTTTACCGGCGCCAGGAACACCAGTCACGAAACAGATAGATTTTTGCTTTTTCTCCTTCGCCGTTCGAATTATGTCCGAAATTGACGTTGCGGTTTCGCTAAGATTGATCGCGCTAGCATCATGCCGAGAAATTTCTGCGACCGTTTGGCCACTGAATAACGCCATTGCAGCTTCGATAATTGTCGGCGTTGGACTATATCGTCCAGCCTCCCATTGCTCTTGATTAATGTCGGCGCCTTCGGAGAGCGTGAGAACATCGGTCATTACCTGATTGAGCAGTTCGGAATTACATTTAATCGGAAATAGCAGCTTATCGTTTTGTGGCGTCGTTGAGACGATGGTGGCAGCGGCTACCGCCTTGGTTGCAATAAGTATTGGTGCAATCAATAAATCATGGCTCGATTCGTGGAAATTTTTCAAATCCAAGGCGTAATCAAAAACTTGGTCTATGGCGTAAGCTGAAAACTCTTTCTCGCCTACCTTGAATTCAAGGACGAATACGACCGGACCAATGAGGAGTACGACGTCTATACGTTTCCCCATGCGTGGAATGGAATATTCAAAATAGATCGAACCTTCATGACCAATAAGAACCTTCTGAAGAATATCTATCTCGGCCACCCATGCATCTCGTTGATTTTGAACTAAATCAAAATCACTGTTTCGGGTTAGCTCGCCGAGAATCGTGTCAGTTTTTGCGATAAGAAAACTAGCTATCGAGTCAGAATAATACTCTCTTTTCATAAGCCTTCTTCGTTATTCTTGATCAATCCTGTTCTTTCTCTAAAATATTTTTCCGTTTCCTTATCTGTAAAATAGACATAGCACCCCTTCATACCCCGCGTCATCAACGTGCGATAGGTATTCTTGATAATTGCATCTGCTTTTTCATGTGCGGCTTCCGGATTTTCTTTAGCATACTTTTTATATCCCTTGAGCGAAGAGTCTGTTTTCGCTCGTTGCTCTGGACGAGTCATTATCTTTCCCTCTCTCACCACAAAATCAGGGCCCACGATAACTCCAACGTAATCCATCTCCAAGCCTTGGCAAGTATGAATGCAGCCAATCTCGTTCACGGATTCGGGTGCAAGAATCCAAAGATTCCCATCACTTGCTAAATTCCATTGCATTCCAAAATTATATTCTGGAATGCTTATATCCTTAAGAGATTTATCTTTTTTACTAACCCAATCCCAACAATAGCCAGCAACAAGACGAGCTTTATTCTTAATTCTGTTCTTTTCGATGATCATGTCGCGAAGCGTGACCGGAGAATCAACAATTTGAAAATCATATTCCGTTGTATCCAGAGTGTTATTCGCGGTCTCGTTAATCTGAAGCGCATCATCAAGCCACGCCAGATATCCATCAGACCCATTACAGCGAAACTGTGATGCGAGTTTGAGCGTTTGTACTTTTGCATTACATTTCGTTGCCCACTTTACGATTTCCTCGCTCTCTCCGATATCATGCCACGTAACTTTCTGGTCTTCATCAATAAAAAAAATTGTGAACTTGGATGCCTCAATGATTTCCTTTATCTGATTCTCTCCCATATTCTTAAACATCCCAGATTTCTCGTTCAATCTATGCGCTTCATCAACAATAAGCGCATCAAAAATGCTTTTTTCCACATCGATATATGAACCAGAGCCTGAGAATAGGTTCATCATCTCAGTACGCTTAAGGGTCCCTGTGAGCATACTCTCGTAGACTGCCCTGGGTGCCCCATTCTTAGTTACGTATTTTGCCACCAGACCAAGTTTTGTAAGCACAACAAGCAGATTGATTGCCACGACAGACTTACCAGTTCCAGGTCCGCCTTGGACAATCAATACATTCTTGTTGTTTGTAGACGATTGTTTCGCAAGTCCTAATGCTGTTTCATAAACCACCTTTTGATCATCGATCATGATGAATTCTTGATTGCCCTTCAGCATCTTCGCTAAACTTTCGGCGAGACTCTTCGACGGTCTTATCCTCCCCGCATCTATGCGGTACATGATCTTTGTCTTGTCTCCAAATTTCACAAATCGCTTAATGAAAGTTTGTAGTTTTTCCTTCTCAATATCTCCCTCGAGGAATACCGGCGCCTTTACTAAATAATCTGCGTAGTGTTCATTTTTAATTACGTTATCCTCAATATAATTATGCAGATACGCACAAGGTTTTAACTGAATTTTCTCTTCATAAACCGTCTCATTAAATCCTTGAAGGAGCGCCGCATAGGACCATGCTTGATACGAGGGGTGGCTTACTTCGCCAAAAAAGCCAGTCATCACGATGCCATCTTTTTCAGAAAGCTTCACCTCGGACCATTGCTTCAGCTCAATAAGCAGAGCGTGGTCCGTTCCACCAGCGTCCTGACCCGTTAATATAAAGTCGATGCGTTTCGATGTTTGTGGAATCTGATATTCGATAGATACTCCGGAGTCACCTGGAATATCCTCATCACGAAGTACGTCGCGCATGTAACGCATGGACTTCCTCCAAGACTCCTGTTCCGACTCACCAACCACTCTGCCGGTAGCTTTGTAGTAAAAACTTAACAAGACCTGATCGATAGCGCCCGCATACACCTCATTTACAAACGACTCTTTCGAAGATTGATAAATGATCATACTCTAAAGCTCCGTATATTTTTTCGAAGTCCCTTTTGCTTTCTCAACAGGATACTTCGCCTCATTCTTCTCAAGCTTCTTTATCAACGCGTCCTTAATGTCAATTCCAAAATCCTCACCCATCAACAAAACCCAATAAAACACATCTGCCAATTCATCCGCTAAATCTTCCTTCTTTTTATCTACCACTTCCAAAGCCTCCGTTTCACTTTTCCACTGAAACAGTTCAAGCACCTCGGTAGCTTCAAGCACCAAAGACAGTGCCAGGTCTTTTGGTCGATGAAATTGCTTCCAGTCTCGCGCGTTACGAAAATCCTTTATCCGCTCGGCTAATTCATGTATTTCACTCATGAACACATGATATTCGCCCGTTAGTTCTTCGTCCATTTCTTCATCGTTCTTGTTCTTTCTGCTTTCTTCATCTGCTCTTTCGCATACATCCCCTTCTTTTCGCGCTGCCTATACGCCTCATACAACATCAGACTCCCCGCCACTGAAATGTTGAAGGATTGAACAAAGCCTACCACCCAGTACGTACAAAATATACAGATGCTCGATTTTTCCACGGTTATGCCGTTAAAATCGACGGCTCTGAATAAAAAACAGTTGGTGACAAAATGTCACCAACTGATACACGCTCCACGATCGCCATTCTCAACTGGTAACAAATTGTTACCAGTTCAGGTTTGTATCGGTAGTTGGTTACAGGATGTAACCAACTGAACTAATAGCCCTTTAAAAATCCTGAATGGATCATCTTCGTGACATCACGAAAACGATCATCCATTAGCCGCTCTCAATCCATCTGCTCATCTGTGTCTCCCAGTCTCTTTTCCAGATACTTCCTCGTCACCTCATCAAAATCTGAAACGAATTCACGATCTTGAATGACGCGGAACTTCTCAAATTCATCTTCCGCCAGCTTCTTTGCCACTTCATGGGATATCTTGCCGGGATTATCTAAAATCTCTCTTTCATTGAATCGTAAGAAGGCATTAAGCTTCTTTGCCCAGTCGTTCATGCGCATAACGACCCCTTGCTGTGCCTGTAATTCAGCATAATCAAGGTACATAGTCACGATACGGTTTAATCCATTCAACTCCTTCTCATCGAGGTAGTTTTTCGCAACGCCAACATCTGTTTTTCTTATTGCGCCTTTTGGTCCGTTCATCCAAGCAGTTAACCCCAGGTTCGGTTTTCCACTATCTACCCTGTTGTGAATAATTTCCGCCGCCGTCTGACCGGTAATGGCGAAATGCAGCTTATTTTGGACGGTCGCAAAGAACTGCTGGGTCGCTTCCACACCTGGATCATAGTCCGCGCTACACCCCGCGTAGATATCCGTGATTTTCTGATAGAATCTCCGCTCGCTGCTTCGAATATCTCTAATTCGCGCAAGCTGCTCTTCAAAGTAGTCTTTCCCAAAGACGGAAACAGGATTTTTAAGGCGTTCATCATCCATCGTAAAACCCTTGATGATATATTCCTTCAGTCTTTCCGTTGCCCATTTACGGAAGTGCGTCGCCTGTAGGCTGTTCACTCGATATCCAACAGAAAGAATTGCGTCGAGATTGTAGAGTTTGGTCTTGTACACCTTCCCGTTATCGGCAACATGTTCCAAAATGGAACTTACTGAATTTTCGCTAAGTTCAGCAACTTCAAAGATATTTTGTAGATGTTTTGTGATGGCTGGTCTTTGAACTCCGAACAAAACAGCTATCTTGTCCTGACTGAGCCAAACAGTCTCATCACGGATAAAGACCTCAAAATTTACATCACCGTTTGGTGTCGTGTAGAGCAGAAAATCAGACTCCTGCAGTTCCATGTCTTTGGGCATGAATCAATAGTATCAGATATGGAACAAAAACAGAACAGGCTATTTATCTCCACTCCATTTCTTCATCATCCTCCCCCTCTCCCCCTTCTTCATCTGCTCTTTCGCATACATCCCCTTCTTCTCGCGTTGCCTATACGCCTCATACAACATCAGACTTCCCGCCACAGAAATGTTGAACGATTGAACAAAGCCCACCATCGGGATCAGCACATTCACCTTGGAAGCCTTCAGAAGCGCTGGAGAGACTCCGTCATGTTCATTTCCGAGAACGATCGCCACAGGCGAAGACAAATCTGCCTGAGACGCATCTATGGCTTTTGCGGACATGTGCGTTGTCACGATGGTAATTTTCTCTTTCTTGAAATGCGCCACCATCTTTTTCACCGAATCCCACTTATTTATCCGCAACCACTTCAACGCCGACGCCGCCGACGTCGAACGAATCTCCCCCAATCGCGGCATCCTCGGACTTGATTTTGCGTTTTGCGTCTTTCCTCTTGCATTACCCCCGTAATAGAGCAAATGCACATCCACCACGCCAAACGCTTCGCAGGATCGCAAAACCGCTCCGACATTGTGCGGATCATCCACATTCTCCAGCACTACATGAAGCGTCGGCTGGCGCTTGGAGAGCACGGACTCAATCTTCTGCTTGCGTTCCGGTGTCATATGCTAGTATCTTGCCCTGCTTTTGAAAGCATAATCAATATCAATCCGATCATCTTGTTTTTATCCTTCGGTTCACTGACCGCGACAAGTAATGTGAGCGCTGTGAGTGCCGAGGGCGTCATCCGCGATAAATCAAGTGCGTTTGCACGACGTAAAAACCAAATAAAAGCGTAAGCTCCGCTTCGTTTATTCCCATCAACAAACGGATGGTCCTTTACGAGAAAGTACAAAAGATGCGCCGCCTTTTCTTCCACGGACGGATAGACGGCCTTTCCACCAAACGATTGCATTACATTCCCTATAATTCCTTTAACACTCCCCGCCATGCGTTCTTCCCCAAATAATTCGGTCGCTTCATTTTTCTCAATCAATATGCTCTTCAACTCGTTCAAAGCTCCAGAAAGCTGTTCTGAAGTAACCGCAATAGACTTTTTTGTTGTTCCAACACGAACTAATCGATCTTTGTCGTATGCTTCCAACGAAAACCATGTATCCGCGAACGTAGAAATCAATTCTAAGACGCTAGCATGATCAATCGATATCCCAGTAGGTAATACCTGCTTCAATTGTTTAATCGCGATTTGGAATTCGGCATAATGGTTCTTTATAACTTTCGGATTCAATGTATAACCCCTTGTAATATGCTCTCGCAATACCTTGCTTGCCCATTGGCGAAACGCAATTGCCTTCGATGAACTCGCACGATATCCAACTGCCAAAATCATATCCAGCGAATACGTGGATACTGGCTTATCAGAATTTGCAATGTGCATTTTTTGCACATTGCTTTTTTGATTAATTTCTTTTGATCGTAAAATATTTCCAATGTGCTTTGTAACAACTGAGCGTTCAATACTAAAAATTTCGGCTATCTGCGATTGCGTAGCCCAAAGAGTTTCATTCTGTACATCTTCACGCAACTCAACAGAACCGCTCTTCGTCTGATAGATCGCGCGTGTATTATTTGTCTTCTTCATAGTCGACGTCCTCATTCTAAATTCTAATTGACCCACTTTTCATCTGAAAGACGATTTGTGTTATCGCTGTCTTCCACTTCAGTACCGTTCAATTCCGCTGCAAGAATTTCTTCTGCTTCCATGAGATACATCCCGCACAAGTGTGCAGGGATAATCCGTCGATCATCCACTTCGAGTCGACGTCCCAATGCGGCTTCAACCTCCATGACGTCTTTTAATACTGACTCAAGTGCCCCACGCCAAAGCTCAACAATAATTCTCATCTTTTCAATTCTTGCTTCTCGTTCTGGATTTGGTGCCGCAGCTCCACGAAATTCGTATTTAGGCATATCAAATAGAGGTCAATTGCTTTTGCAACCAATCCAAACGCGAAGACGCGACATCAGGATTCTCCTCATGCGCGCGAGCGATCAGTTCTTTCATGCGCTTCCCTTGAACGCCAAGATACTCGATACGCGAGTCATTTCGATGCGCCGCTCCTCCGATCGCCGACAATGTCGATGTGCGATGCGTCGGAGTCGTGGAAATGATTCTCGCTTTTGCATTAGAGCTTGTTCCCAAATTCATATCTCCCCACAGGATACGTGGGGAGATATGGGTACGTCTAGACGTCGGACTCCTCCCCCTAGTCGACTCCTCCCCCTGACGCCGGGGCCGACTCCTCGTCCCGCGCCCAGACCGACTCCTCCCCCTGCCCCCTCCTCACGATGAGGAGGGGGTTCTCTAAATGTGAAGCCAAACTCCCTCCTCACGATGAGGAGGGAGAAAGCAAGAGGGAGGAGTCGGCCGGAGCGAATACGAGCGGTAGGAGTCGGCCAGAGCGAATACGAGCGGTAGGAGTCGGTCGCGGAGCGAATACGAGCGGTAGGAGTCGGTCAGAGCGGGTTTCTGATTGAGAGAAAACGAAGAATTTGCACGAGAACTGAATCGATTTGGGAAAGCACCTCTTGATTAGTAAAACGAATCACATTCAACCCAAGATCTTCAAGGAAATGAGTTCTGATGAGATCATATTCTTTGGTAGTTGGTTGGTTGTGAATATCGCCATCGATTTCGATAATCAGTCTAGCCGTCGGACAATAGAAGTCGGCGATGTATCTTCCAATTCCAGCTTGGCGACGAAATTTGAATTCTAACAATCTTTTGTTTTGTAGATGTTTCCAAAGTTCGCGTTCAGCGAGGGTCGCATTGTTTCGAAGTTTTCTTCGTAGTTCTGTATGCGTGTGCGGATAAAATATGTTCGTCATTCTCTACCGCGTTCCATATTTTTCTCCTTCTTGTCAACCCCTTGTTCCCACTCCCTCCTCATCGTGAGGAGGGAGAAAGCAAGAGGGAGGAGTCGGCCGGAGCGAATACGAACGGGAGGAGTCGGCTGTCGGGGTTTCTGCAGACAGATTCAAAACTCCCTCCTCATCGTGAGGAGGGAGAAAGCAAGAGGGAGGAGTCGGTCTGGGCGCGGGACGAACGGTAGGTATCGGCTAGTAGCGGTAGACCTCGGCAATCCTAGTAAGCCGCTGGTCCTGCCGGCGCAACTACCGGCATAATCTGCACCGTTCCACCAAACGTGACTGCACTCTCCTCTGCAAACGCATCGTCTTTTACGAGCGCGACGGTGGTGTGATATTCCTCTGGCTCTTGGCCAGCTATCCCACGAACTACATGACCAGAAGCGCTGATTGCTGGAATGTAGTAGGTCTGTTGCTTATTGTCGGTCCAAGAATCAAATCGCAACCACGCTAATTCAACTTTTTCGATCGTGGCTTGAATATCTTTGCTCTCCCCGCCCCATGGATAGACTGGATTGCGTCCTCCTTCTTGCAGACGCTTCAAAACCGTTGCGGAATCAAGCAAAGGATATGCAGAGCGAATAAGATTTTCTGCATACACGACATTTCCTCCCGTGACACTCATCGTGGCCAAGTCCACATTCACAGATGACAAGCGCGATGGCCAACCACCCATATCTACAACAGGCTTTCCCTCACGATTCGCACCAAAATACACATTCACCTGTGTTTGAACGTATGCACATGGCGATGGATAGATCGTCGGCGATATGTCGGAACGCACCATCATATCTGGCGTTGCGACTTCCTTCATCAAACATGGTTGATTGATGTATGGCTCAACCGTCGCGCCCTGATCAGCAACCGAACCCAAACCATGGCTGCGCAAAAACGCTTCTGCTGTGGCGATCACTTTTGCATCGTCTTGTTTGATGGCGTTCTGATTTTCTCTTCCATTGGTTGCCATCATTGGCTGAATGTTGTCTTGGTTTTTCCACCAATTCAACGTGTGACTTGCTCCGTCCGTGTTCCACATAAATCCAGCCGCGTCTTTCCAGGAGACTTGCACGGACTGAACCTCGGAAATCCCTGAGACGATGGCACTTGGCAATCCGGCATTTGTGGCAAAGCTGCGAAGCATTCCTACGTCTGTCTGCAATGGTTGCACTTCAAGCACTTCACTCTCTCCGCTCCAAGTCGGCATGGTGCCCTTGATCGAATATTTCACGCTCACGGGTCTCAAGTTTGGTGGAACTGGAATTGGACGCATCTTGGCATCAACCGAGACGCTTCCCTCAACCGATACCGCATTCGCCATCATTGGAACTGGAGACGCGACCGGGCTCGTCGCACGCGCGGAGATGGCCTCTGGAGAACCGAGTGCACCCGTCGAACCAATCGACGGCAACTTTCCGAATCCCATGCGCGTTGGAACCGATGGCGCCGCCTTCTGACTTTGTGCAGGCGTCTCTGGCGTCGCGGGCGTTCCTGGAGTTTGCGCCGCTGGTTTTGCACAACCGGCGCCGAATAGACTTATCAAAATTAATCCGCCGACTATTTTTTTCATAAAAAGAAGTTACGTAGTAAGTGAACGCTCTGTTAACGTTGCGTCTGTTCCCATGATGACAGGCAAAAGCGCGCGCAACTTTCGAACATAGTCGATCGTCTCTGGCTGCAAACGTGCACGCTTCAATACTTCTTTTGGTTTTACTTCGCCATTAATCTGCTCATCCCACACGAGGCTCGCGCGTTTGATTTTCGCAGATCCACCATTGTATGCCGCGGCAAAATATTCAAAAGAACGCGTCGAAGTCGGCACAAGCTGCGCGTCTGATGGCAAATCACGCAACACCGCGTCCATATACGCCACCGCGGCTTTGGATGCGTTCTTTGGATCGCTCATCCCTGCTTCGAAGTTTGGATTCAATCCGAGTGCTGGACGCTTTGCGAGACGGTTATACGTGGATGGGATGAACTGAAACAATCCAAGTGCGCCAGCGCTTGAACGAGAATAGGCGTATGGATTTGTTGGATTGAGGGCGATCGTTGCGAATACTTTTGATGCAGGAACACTCGGATCGCGTTTGATCGAAGAGATATCGCTATGTTCGATAATCACAATCGACTTGATGAGTTCTGGTGCAATGGTTTTTTCTTTATGTAAATCCGTGATCGCAGCGGCGATGTGTGTATCAAGCAAATCCTCTCCCGCTTTGATCACCTCATCCGTCAATAATGCGCCGCTCGCTGGCGAATAGACCGCCTCTTCAACGTTATAGCTCACTACTTTTTTGCCCTTGAATACTTCGTGATAGATCGGATACCGCACCGCAACCACCACATGATTTGGATCATTCGTGGCGTAATCGCTATTGATGTAATTCGCGAGTCTCACTTTTACATCAACGGGTGACGTGTCATCTAAATCAAGTTCATTTCCTTTTTTGACCGCATCCACATACACGATCTCATCCGTTGTTCGATTCCAAATCGCCAATGTCACACTCCTCGCGCTCTCCTGACCCACTGGTTTGATATTGATGATCTTATCCTGCCCAGCCGCATGTAAACGATCGCGCAGACCCTGCTGACCACGATACACAGCCGTGAGAATCGCTGGCACCGCCGGCTCAACAACCGCTGGCGGCGCAACCACAACTTCCCCTGGCTCAAGTCCAAGCATCACTCTTAGGTCCATTTCAGTCGCCGCTTTCTTTCCTGTTCCTGGATGATAGAAACTCCCATCCGCCATCTTCAACATCACCGTAGACGTAGCAACCGGCGCAGATATTGGCGCTTCCATCACCGCCATAATTGGCATGATAGAAGTCACTTGAGTGGTAGATGCTGCAACATCCTGGATATTTACCCAATCAGCTGCCATCGCCGTCGATGACATACCAACACCGCACAGCGCGGTCACAAAAACTGACAAAAAAGGACGTATGCTTTGCATATGTCCCATGGTACCGACGGAGGGGGTGTTTCGCAACAACTGAAGAATCCACGGGTACCACCGATTCGCTCACGGGTACCACCGATTAACTCCCTCGTTCCCTTCCGATTAACTCCGACGTACCGCCGATTAACTCCATCGAACCACCGATTAACTCCCTCATCACTTTCCGATTAACTCCCTCGTTCCCTCTTGTACTCAAGAGGGAGGCATACACTTCGATCATACTGCTCTCCTCTTGAGTACAAGAGGAGCCGGAGGAGTTATGGTCCCGAGGTGGGAGGGGTTAAGGTCCTACGTCACAATTCTTGGTTTTCTTGAACTAAATGGCTGGCCCTCATTGTATGGACGACGATCTTGGAATCCGCCGCGTTCACGTTCTTTGCGACGCTCGTGAGCAATGATGCGCAAGGCTTTTGAAAGAAGTCTATCTAAGTTGCGATAGCCACTGGTTGCGAAGGCTTCTTGGGCTTTGACCCAAGTCGCCTCCCACATGCCTCCTTCGACACCGCTCATGGTTTCTTTTGTGTCAGCAGGAACTTCGAACAGGTAAAAATGCACACTCTTTTGGACAAGCGCACCGTTTTGGCGAAAACGAAACTGCGTGCGGCCGAGGGGCGCAATCAGTTTCATGTTTTTGAGTCCTGCTTCTTCCCCTGCTTCGCGGATCGCGGTGTTTACGAGTGATTCTGCTTTTTCTTGTTTACCTTTTGGAAATGTCCAATAGCCGTATGCGTTTTTGACGAAGAAAATCTCAAAGGCTCCATTTCTTCGACGAAACACAACTGCTCCCGCACCCGTCACGTTCTGAACACGACCATTGGTCGGCGAAGCTCCACGCCGATTATCTTGGCGTGGATGTCGCGGTTGCGGTCGTGCCGGTCGCGGTCCCATTGAGGATCCCGAGGGCGCGGTCGAGTTGGGGGTCACGTTGGGCTTCATAGTCTTCGGGAGTACGGGCAACGACCACGTCAGGGTCTAGCCCAGTTTTGTTAATCGTACGGTCCTTCGGCGTCAGCCATTCTGCGATCGTGATCTTGATCGCTGAACCATCAGGCAAGGTGGAATAATCCTGAACAGATCCTTTGCCGAATGTCTTTTCACCCACCATGGTTGCCACGCCATAGTCCTGCAATGCACCTGAAACAATTTCTGAGGCGCTGGCAGAACCACCATTCACGAGCACGATGGTCGGAATACCAGCAAAACGATTTTTGCCTGTTCCGTTTAATTGCTCGACAATTTTTCCTTGGCGTCGCTCTTTTACGACAACTTTATTTCCTACCCATTCGCCGGCCATTTGCACAGCGACATCGAGATACCCTCCTGGATCATTACGCAAATCCAGAACAATTCCTTTCGGGTCCTTCTTCAAAACTTCATCCACGGTCTGCTCAAAACGATCACGTGTATCGTCATTGAAATTCGTGACTTGGATGACGGCGATCTTCTCTTTCCACGAGAGTCGCACGGAACTTACATGAATGATAGCGCGAGTGAGCGTCAGATCAAAGGGCTCTTTGTGCTTATCGTCTTTTTCGCGGTAGATCGTGAGTTTTACGGTTGTTCCTTCTACGCCACGAATTAATGAGACGGCTTTTTCCACACCCATGCCTTCGGTGGACGTTCCATCGATATTCACAATCGCATCTCCAGCCAAGATTCCTGCTTTCTGCGCTGGCGTGTCTGGCAATGGAGCGATGACTGTGATGTGACCGTCCTTTGTCCCAATCTCTGCGCCGATACCAGAGAACTGCCCCTTCAGCACAGATTGAAATTCTTCGGCGCTCTTTGGCTCAAAGTACATGGTGTACGGATCACCAAGGCTAGCCGCAAGACCGGCCATGGCACCATGGAACATGTCTTTGTCATTGATCGGCTGAAGATAGTATTTATCTTTCAGCATCTGCCACTCCTGCCAAAACAATTTAAATTCAACATCATCACTCACTTCTGATGGCTTGCTCTGGCCAATACCAATCACGGTTCCGCTCGCCGAATACGAATATCCAGCCGCGGGAACGCTCGACAATGAAAGACGACCAACCAAAATTCCTACACCAACTCCAGCCAACAAGATCAAGACAAATCCTAAACCAGTATTCCGGATTTTTATCATAAATTACTCGTGTATTTGTTCAATATCAGCGCCAAGTGAGCGTAAACGTCCATCAAGATCTTCATATCCGCGATAGACAATTTCCGCGTCGTGAATGATCGTCTCCCCTTCTGCAATCAATCCAGCGAGCACCATCGTCGCTCCGGCGCGCAAATCAAGTGAACGAATTTCCGTGCCACGCAATGTGGTCGGACCTGTGATCACCACACGATGCGGATCTGCAATCACGGCATTGGCGCCCATCTTCAATAATTCATTTACATAGCCCATGCGTCCTTCAAACAATGGATCCTGGATCAAGGTCGTGCCATGGCACTGCGTCGCAAGCAAACCAAACAATGCCTGCAAGTCTGTTGGAAATCCTGGATAGATCAATGCTTGGATTTTTGAAATGGACTTCATGCGCGAAACGCCTTGCACACGGAAGTTTCCGTTCTTCATCACTTCATGCTTCACGCCAATACGCGACAAAGTCGAGCGAATCGCATCAAGATGCGTGATATCCACAGGTGACATTTCGATATCACCGTGCGTGACAGCCGCAGCAATTGCGAATGTGCCAACCTCAAGCATGTCTGGAATCACGGACCACGCTTTTTTCGGCGCTTTCAATTCTTTCACGCCATCAATTTCAAGATCATGCGTACCAATACCCTTGATCTTTGCACCACAAGCATTCAAGAAGCGGCACAAATCCGCCACATGCGGTTCAGCGGCCGCGAGACGCACGGATGTGTGTCCTTCGGCCTGAACAGCAGCCATCACCAAGTTTTCTGTGGCGGTCACGGAAAACTCTGGAAGAATGATATAGGCACCTTTCAACTGCTTCGTGCTCATCATGAGCAAGCCGTCTGTATCCGTGTCGATGTTTGCGCCAAGAGCACCGAGCGCGAACAAGTGCGTATCAATCGGGCGGTTTCCAATCGAACAACCACCAGGTTCACCCACGGATACTTTTTTCGCACGCGCAAGAATTGGTCCAAGCAACAAAATCGAGAAACGCATGCGCTTCATCTTTTTCTTGTCGAGCTTGGATGCATCGAGACCAGACGCATCGAGCATCAATTCATGCTCACCTTCCCATTCCGCCTTCACGCCCATGCCCTGCATAATTTCAAGTAGTCCAAGCAAGTCAGTCAGACGTGGGACGTTCTTGAAACGCACAGGGCCTTTTAGAAGCAACGCGGCCGCGATGAGCGGACCGGATGCATTTTTGGCACCAGAAATTTGAACGCGGCCCCGTAAATGGTTGCCGCCGTGGATCTTCATTTTCATCGTTAACAAGTGTATCCTTACCGTTGAGTCATGCCAAGATCAATTTACCGTCCCCCGTTCTATCGGCGCATTTTGCCGCTTATTTTCGCGGCCGTGTTTTTTACGCTGTCTCCAGCTCTGATCTTTTATACGGCTGGATATCGCATTAATCCAAAGAAAGTCACCATCGAACGCAACGGAACCCTCATTTCAGATTCAACACCAGCCGGAGCGCGCATCCTTTTGAATACACAAGACTCAAAACGCACCACACCAACGTCCGTGTTAGGTATGGCACCAGGGCCATACACCGTTCGCTATGAAAAGACAGGATATATTTCTTGGGAGAAAACATTGGAGATAAAACCAGAGCAAGCCACGTTTGCTGATAAAATCCATCTTTGGCTTGATACAGACACGGCACACGTTTCCGATGATGTCCTTACCGAACTATCCACAGATGACGAAGGGAGCAAGACAGCCGCACTTCTTCTTGGTGCGAATGGCTGGACCGTGCGCATTCTTGATGTAGATGGTCGACAACTGATTGAAGCCAAGATCGCGAACATGGCGACCACGACCACGCCACACATTCGATGGAACACCAATGGAACCGCGCTCATCCTAGACCAAGATGCCGTAAAGGCAGCGGATGCATGGGTAAATGTGAGCACGGGTGTCAGCGGTGATTTGCCTGCGGGTGATTATGCATGGGAAGGCACGCTCATTGTCGGCACTGATGCCGGAATGCGCACCACGCTTGATCCACGTCGTGGGACTTTTGTGCGTGAGCGACTTCCACTCGGACTTGTTGCACAAACAGACACGTTCGATCTCATCCAGAGCACGACCACGAATGACATGATCGTGAAACCACACTCGATCTTGCGCAAAGTCTATTCATTGCCGCGTGGCACCTGGATCGTGGATGGAGCCGCTGGTACCTACACACTCCTACGTCACAATAACGATTGGCTCGCCGTGAAACGTAGCGGTGAACCAGAACCAGGCATCGCTCAAGGCGAACATGTTTTGTGGAACATCACGGGAAAAAATCCACGCGCATTACTTCTCAACCAAAACGAACTCTGGCTCTGGACGCCAGGCGAAGATCCTCTCTTGCTTCTCCGTCAAAGCACGCCTTTTGTTGATGCGGTCTGGCATCAAGCAGGTGATCACGTTTTCGTTGCCACAAATGAACGCGTCTTCGCCCTCGAACTCGACGATCGCGGCGGTCGCATCATGACCGATCTCGCCACAGGATTCACCCGCATCGACTCCATGACTGTCACAGGCAAGAACCTTCTGATTGCCGGCGAACACGAAGGCCAACAAGGATTATTTTTACGAGCGATTGAATAATCAAAACTTCCCACGAATCATTTCTCCCATTTTTTTGTTGTCTTCGGCTGTAGGAATCTGTTTTCCGTGCCAATGCTCAAACCCGTCATTCGCAAAACGAGGAATGACATGAAAGTGAAGGTGAAATACTTTCTGACCAGCAGCCTCACCCTCATTTTGATGAACGTTTATCCCATCCGCGCCTGTAGCCGCTTTCACAGCTGCTGCGACTTTTTGTACGGCGATGATCAACTCACGCAAAGCCTCTGGCTCCGCATCTAACAAGCCCTGTGACCACTTTTTCGGAATCACGAGTGTGTGGCCTAGATTCACAGGACCAATATCTAAAAACGCAAACGCGTGTTCGTCTTCATAGACTTTCTCACACGGAATTTCACCAGCGATGATTTTTTTGAAGAGTTCGGTGTTCATAGAATAGCGAGAGCGGCAACGACCACGATCGTGGAAATAGCCATGCCCAGCATCATAGCAGATGGCCCCTGACCAGACAGAAGAAGAAACGTATAACCAATCAACATGATTCCGACTGGAATTGCCGCATAAGGACGGCGATTTGGCTGTTCAACCGGAATCAAATTCAATGCCAATACCCCAACGATAAGTAGATGCAGATTCACGAATGGTAAAACCAAACCCGGAATCAGAATCTCTCCGATCAACAACAAAGCCACGGCGCAATTCAGCGCGAGTGTGAGTTGGCGAAGAAAGAATGAAATCATAGGCGATGCCAGGCTGATGAGAGCTCACGACGAATCGTGCGCCAAAACTCCACGGACGTGAGCGGCGGACGGCGATATTCCACATTCATGCGACGGATATCGTAGGCGCCATTGCGCGTCACAATGCCAGGAAGACCAAGAGAGAACTTAAGCGCTTCTGTAGCAGACGAAATCGCCCAAGACGCCTCAACATGCCACCAACCATCGCCAAGATCCTGTGCGGGAATATACGGCGTAATGACGGCAACGATTCCCTCACCTGTTGGATCTGCCTCTGGCGTTAAGCGACGTGGTCGCGGAAAAAATGCTGCCTCACGATCTAAGGCGAAGAATCCATCACCAAGTAAGCGAACACTCCCCTTTTCTGTCTTCACTTCACGCAAACCCTGACCTTCGTCCGTAATACGCGAAAGCGGATAAACCGTATGCGTTTTTTGCACATATATTACGGCTGAACCTAGTGAAACTTTTTGTAATCCCTCATTGTGAAACGTATCCACGGACATATGCAGCGAATTTGACCAAACCGTCGCTGGACCACTCGTCCCCGCATATCCAACCGTATCGCCGAGATATAAACGCGGGCCAATCACCCAATGTTTCGCATCCGTGGAGATGGAACGAATAAAAAAGTCATCATCTGCGAGAAAACTCAAGCGATACACGCCCGGCGCAAGTGCGTCCGCGGAAATCGTTTGTGTAAGAATCTCGCTCGGTTTCGTATCAGACGAACCGCTAATAGATACGGCTTCTGTTCGTAGCACCTCATCATCGCGCATCAAACGAAAAGCGGCCGTATTTTTCGCATCTGTGCTGCGATTCACGTCTTGAATTTCAAACGTGAATTTCACATGACCATCAACAGGAACCACGTAAAAATCATGCTGACCGCGCAAACTGATCTCGAAACGCTGCAACACACCCGCTGTATCAGACAAAAGCGGTGAGGTTGCGCTCGCATCCCACGTCATTAAACGATCATAATCTTGGCGCAGAATCGACTCATCAGGATAACCATCGCGAACCACGCCGCGAAGACCGTTTAGCGATACGGCATGCCACCCCTTTGAAAGCGCCTCGCTCCAGAGCGGCTTCATCTCAAACTGAAAAGCCTCTGGATCACGAAGCAATCCCATATCAGCGAGCGGCTGGCGCATGGGACGAATATCCATGCCGATGTGCACTTGATCAAAAGCGCCAGGAACACGCGCACTACCATAGACCGGCTCATCCGTGATGCGCTGACCCGTCCATCCGTCTGGTTGTAATCCTGGGGAGCTCACGCGTTCACCTGGTTGAAATGGGTTAAACCACGGGCTGGCACCATCAAAAGGAAAAGAAAATCGAACAATCCCATTCAAAGGAAAATGCGGGGCTAATACAAAACAGATCAGGGCGATGGCAGAGCCCCAGGCGATCAGAATCGCGATGATTCTGTAGATTCGTGTCATGTTCATCGTTTGATTGGACGCAACAAATAGAGCTTTTCACGGCCAAAATATCCAAGCTCGATCGGTTCAAAGCCAGCGGTACGCCAGGCATCTGCCTGTGCCTGCGCTAATGGGCGGACATATAAGCCGATTTGAATCTCCGCATGCGCACGGCTTAGCTCAGCCACCTGCTCTGGGAGAGGAAGCGGCGAAACCGCTCGAAAGGCTGGAAAGAAGATCTTATCCGACCGTTCGGACAAGATCACGTCCATGGGATGGAAGGTTGTCTTTGCCGCCTCACGGACCGAACTATATCTCATGAGCTCGGCTCTCGTGTTCAGAATCCCTTCCGCGTCTCTGGCAAATGCCATCCATCCACCGAACAATACCAGAACGATCGTTGCCGGAATCGCCACCTTCCCGATCCGTCGGAACAGATACGCCGCCGCAAGACCGATGACCGGACTCATGGGAAGCAAGTATCGAATGAAGGAGTTCGCGATCGTGGTCGACCCTCCGTTTATGTTGTCTGAGTACAATCCGTGTCCGTAGTAAGCGACCAGTGCAAAACCAGTCCACGCAGCAAGCAAGGGAACCACATACTGAGACGCTACAAATTTTGATCGAGAAATGTATGCGTGTCGCAAGACAAAACCAACCGCAATAAACAGAACAATCATCCATGGCCATTGCATGATGAAACCATAATGCAAAACATTCCACGCAACATGTGTTGGATGAATGCCGAATGGAAATAAAATAGAACCAGAGGCTGCTTGTAGGGGCAATTCATGAATTGCCCCTACGAGATTAGTCGCGACCACATTGTCTCTCATCGTGTATCCAGATTTCCAAAAACCACCGTACGCAATTTGCGCGAACACCCCGATCGCGAGAATCGGAATCATGAATGAAATCAAGGCAGCAATAGCCTGCTTCTGTGTTGGTCGCAAAGACCATCCAGCCCACGCCAACCACGGGAGCGTCCACAACATTTCCGTCGGACGTGAAGCACATGTAAATGAAATTAATAATCCCACTACCACAAAAGGCCATGTGCGTGATTCTGTTTTTAATCGACGCAACAACCACAGTGACCAGAGAAAAAATCCAAGCACACCAACTTGCGGAAAGAGCGCGCGATTTCCAAACACAATCATTCCCGGAACCGTCATCGCGATGAGGGTCGCGAGCCACGCATTTTTATATCCAAATTCTGACTCTAAAAGTCTGAACAATGGATAGGCCATCGAGAGGCCAAACAGTGCCGCAAGCACGGGTGCGATCCACAACCCAAGAATCAAACTGAACACAGATAGTACCCAAGGCCATCCAATGAACCCAACCGGAACGATATTCGCTCCATGCGTCGCAAAACTCCTCGGATGCATCCACGGGAATTCAACCGCCAAACTTTCTGGAGCTGCGACCCTCCCATACCAAGCCAACTGACGAATCACTTCCGCATTCGCCGTCTCGTCTGGGGAAGCCAAAAACGGGCCTTGGCTCAATGGCAAAACCAGATAGATGGGCACAAGCAATGCGAACATCGCTACTAGGCCCCAAATTCCCCTCTTTTGCACAGGATGCATAGCCCGTTCGATCATGGTAACCTTACTCTATGAAACGGTATTCTTCCATCACCGCTCTCATTTTGATGAGCGCCATGTTCTTGGAGCCACTTGCTCCTGTTTACGCCCAAAGCGTGAAACTGATTACGGACATCGTTCCGATCCAGGACATTAAGGACGGATTCGATCCAGAAGCGGTCCTTTCTGATAGCGATATTTTTGGCATAGAGGGCATGGATTTGAATCAGCTCCGCGCTTTTCTTAATAGCCGTGGCACACTTGGCATGATTAAAGTTCGAGATATTGATGGCGTTTCCAAACCACCAGCCGATATCATCTGGCGCATCGCGACTTCATACAAACTCAATCCGAAATATTTGCTCGCACTCATGCAAAAAGAGCAGAGCTTAGTAGAGAGCCTCAATCCAACACAAAAGCAATTTGATTGGGCTACTGGTTTTGCTGTTTGTGATTCTTGTTCCATGAATGATCCTCGCATTCAGGACTACAAAGGCTTTGCGAATCAGCTCGAGTACGCAGCCAAGCAGCATCGCGAACGTTATCTCATGCAACTTCTCGGACGCGGCACCACAATCTCAGGATACGCGCCTGGCAAAGTCACAAACGTGGACGGCATCAATATCAAACCAGCAAACAATGCGACGGCTATGTTGTACACATACACGCCGCATATCCATGGGAACCTAAACCTTTGGCATATTTGGCGTCGTTGGTTCTCACTCTCACTCCCAGAAGGCACATTCGTTCAAGCAAAATCTTCCAAACAGTTTTTCATCATTCGTGCGGGTGAAAAGCGACCGTTCTTGAGTAAGTCTGTTGCATTGAGCATGTTCGATGCGACAAAAGCAGCCATCATCGAAGATAGCCAGCTCACTAGCTATCCAGAAGGCAAAACCATTAGCTTCCCAAACTACTCCATCGTTCAAACACCAGAAAAAAAACTCTACTTAATCGTGGGTGAAAAAAAGCGCTTGATCGGCTCCAAATCTATCTTTAATAAACTAGGGCTCATGGAGGACGATGTCGTAAGCGGTACGGCCACAAGTCTAGCTGCCTACGCCGACGGCCCAGACATCATGTCCGACAAGCAATACCCAGCAGGACTCCTCGCAAAAGACGCAGCCGGAACTGTTTGGCATATTCAAGATGGCATTCGTCACAAAGTCTCAAGCGTCTCTTTATTGAATTTGTATTTCAAAGGCAAGAAACCACGCTTGATCGCCCAAAAACAGATGGAAACCTATAAAATTGGCGATGAATATCAATTACGTGAAGGAGAACTCGTGAAGGCGGATAAAGGAACTTCCGTGTATGTCGTTGAAAAAGGATTACTTCGCCCAATTACGAGTGGTGAAGTGTTTGAGCAACTTGGCTGGCAATGGCGTAATGTGATCGCGCTCCCAGCAAAACTCGTCGCCTCATACCCAACCGGGCTTCCTGTCGGTCTCCAAACACCACCAAAACTCGTTGATGACACGCCTGATGCAGAGCTTCCCCCACTTGAAGATACAACAAGCTCAACCAGCACTCTGACCACAACCATACAACCTCTATGATCGTCTTTGCTGCCATTGCGCCACACACGCCCCTGCTTGCCCCAAGTATTGGCAAAGAACATCGAGAGAAGCTCGCGAAAACGCTTCAGGCTTTTTCGGAGCTTGAGCAAGCGCTCTATCTCGCGAAGCCGGACACGATCGTCATGATATCGCCACATGCGCCGATGTATCCGGATGCATTTAGTGGGAACGTAGCCCCGAACTTTCGAGCAACACTCAAAGAATTTGGCGATCACGGAACTGAAGTAAAAGGAAAAGCCAACTTTCTGATGCTCGACCATATCCATCGAGGGATGCGAGAGGCCGGTCTCCCATTCACGCTCTCCAGCTCTGAGGAGCTCGATTATGGCTTTACCGTTCCTCTCATGCACCTGACCGCTAATCTCCAAGCCTGGAAGCTCGTCCCTCTCTCCGTCTCCATGCTTGATATCAAGCAGCATTTTGCGTTTGGCCAAGAACTCAAGAATATCGTTCATGCTGAGACAAATCGCGTGGCGATTATCGCTTCTGCCGATCTTTCGCATCACTCAAACCAAAACTCTCCAGAGGGCTATCTCCCTGAGGGTGAAGCTTTTGATAAGTTTATGCGTGAACATGCGGTTACCCTTGATGGTCCTGCCCTCCTTTCTGCGGATCCAGGAATGCTGGAGAAGGCTGGTCAAAGTGGCTATAAACCAATTGTCGTTCTCGCTGGCTGTCTCGAAGGCATGAACCTCAAATCCAAGGAACTTTGCTATGAAGCTCCCTTTGGTGTCGGTTTGATGACAATGCGCTACGATCTCGCCTGATGTTTGCCCGAGTTATTCCTGCCCTACGAACACCGCTCGGCGTTGAACACTTTGATTACTCTATCCCCGATGGACTCGTATTGAAGCCCGGTGATCTTGTGCTCGTTCAGTTTCGCAAAACACCAACCCCTGCACTCGTGACCGAGATTCTGAAACAGAGTCCATTCGCATCAAAAGCAAAACCAGTCACCTCTTCCTACGGAGGAATTTCTTTTCCAGAATCGCTCATCGGTCTTCTCGAATGGACGAGCCGATGGACATTCTGTTCTCAACCAACCGTGTTCACTTCTTGGGTTCGACATCTTCCGAAACGTATTCCAACGAATAGCCCGTCGAAGAACGAAGTACAAAAAAATCGATCTGGCGGCATGCATGTCACTTGGTCCGCTGATGCACAAAATAAAATCATCGAAACAGCAAAACAACATTCCGATAAACGCGTGTTGATCATCACGCCGCAAAAGATGACGGCGACCCTGTATTCTCAAGTGATTCCTGACGCCACCGTATTACTAAGTGATCTTTCCGATGGCGCCGCGTTTCGCGCATGGAGCGAATGGCTCGCGCGAAAAAGTGGCACGCTCATTACGACGCGTGTTGGCGCTTGGCTTTCGCCTTGCGCTGATCTTGTCTTGCTTGATCAACCAGAACAAGACGATCACAAACAAGATGAACTCACACCACGCTATGACGCGCGCAAACTTGCTGTGTGGTCTGCACAACATGCAGACACAAACGTGGAAGCGATCGGCATCACGCCAACACTTTCAACTGATGACGATGCACCAACCATAGAGTGCGATCTCACACTCACGGTACGTCATCCGAATTCCCGCTCCCCGATCCCCATGTTGCAGGCAGATGTATTGAATACAATCCGTGAACATGAAGGAAAAAAGATCATCATCCACCCGATCCGAGGAGACTCGGCTCGCTTCACCTGTCGCGACTGTGGTTGGCAGGCTGTCTGCCCAAGTTGTGGATTTGCAACCTCCTCCATCGGGGGTCAGGCGGTCTGTCGGCGATGCAATTGGAAGGGCGAGGCCCATCTCGAGTGCGGAGCTTGTGGTGGCTATGACCTCGGAAAGAGCCTACCCGGAATTGAACGACTAAAAGCCGCTTGGCTCAAACACGAACCCGACATTGAAGTCGAATGGAGAACCATGGCTATAGACGACATGGAGCAACCCATTCCTGACGATGCGCTTGTTGTCGTCACCGATGCCAATCTCATGGCGGGAGTTGTGGAGGATATACGAAGGGACGAAAGGCTGGTTGTAGCGATCAGACGCCTCGCCTCTCGCTCTAAACACCTGATTCTACAGACCGACGAGGCCCTTTTTAACAAAGCCGCTGCTTGGCTTACCACAGAAGGGTTTGCCGCCTTCCGCACATCCGAGCGATCTCTACGTACGACCTTCCGCTATCCACCTGCCACACGCCTCGTAAAACTTATTTCAGAAATCGAGCTCACGGAGCCACGTTTTGAGCTCCGAGGACCCTATCCGGTTGCTTTCCGTGCAAAATCACGTAAAAATAGGCTTATCTATCATCTCCTTCCACCAAAAGACGTATCCAATGAAACCCTCATGAAAGCTCTCCTGCCTTTAGCGAAAACGGCAATCATAGACCTTGACCCAATCGCCTTTTTCCGCTAAGATATGCCGTCAACATGAAAGACCTCGAATTTCTGCCAACTTCGGCACCCTCACTCCGCGAACACTCGCGGAAGCTTGAAGTTGAAGAGGTGACCACACTTGAATTCCAGGCCTACCTCGACGCCCTCACGCAAAAGATGATTGCCGCCCGTGGAGTCGGTCTCGCCTCCCCTCAAATTGGAGAAAACATCCGAGCGATCGTAATCCAACCAGACCCATTTGATGATCCAGTCGTTCTCATCAACCCAGTCATCATTAAAAAGTCTGAAAATCTCGCAGATTCTGAAGAAGGGTGTTTCAGCGTCCCAGGTATCTATGGAATCGTTCAACGCCACAAAAAGATCACGATTCGCGCTATTAACCGCTATGGTCGCCGCGTAGAATTTGAAGCCAAGAATTTTGAGGCATTCGTCCTTCAACATGAAATTGACCACCTGGACGGAATTCTCTTTACCGACAAGGCGGAAGAAAAAGTCATGATAGATGCAGACGGAAAGACAAAGCGTGTACACTAAAGCCATGACAAAGGTCGTTTTCTACGGAACATCCTCGTTCGCCGTCCCATCGCTTCAGGCTCTTGCTGGCGATGGGCGGTTTTCGATCGTGGGCGTCATCACTCAGCCAGATCGTCCAGTCGGACGTCATGCAGAGATGACCCCAACCCCAATCAAACAAGCCGCCATCGAACTCAGTTTACCTGTATTCACGGAACTTAACGGTCTGGAATTCGACGCAGCCGTGGTCGCGAGCTATGGGAACATTATTCCACAAGCCATTTTAGATCTGGCCCCACATCGTTTTTTGAATATTCATGCCTCTTTGTTGCCACAATACCGTGGCGCATCCCCCATCCGTGAAGCGATTAAGAATGGTGACGCAAAAACAGGCGTCACATTCATGGAAATGGACGCGAAGATGGATCATGGGCCAACTTTGAAACAATTTGAGCTCTCCATCAGCCCAAAAGCCACGACTCCATCTCTCACCGATGAATTAGCCGTGATCGGAGCTCAATATATTGGCGATATTCTCGCAGGTGTTTTGGACGGCTCAATCCAACCAGTCGAACAAAGTCACGCAGAAGCAACCTATGTAAAACTCATCAAAAAAGAAGATGGGTTCGTTGATTTGAATACAATGGGTGCAGAGGACATCGAACGACTTGTTCGTGCCAATCAACCTTGGCCAGGCACCTACATGATCCAAAACGAAAAGCGCGTGAAGATTTTAGAAGCGCTTGTGGAACAGGGCGTTCTCGTTCTTGATGTTGTTCAACCAGAAGGAAAAAGGCCCATGAATGGGCCTGATTTCCTACGCGGTCTTCCTCGTTAGAATCCAGAAACGACGCTCGCTTCTGTTACGGACTTTGTGGCGCCAGTTCCAGAAATCGACTTCACCATTCCAATCCCCTTCACAAACCACATTTCAGATGTGGTTCCCATTGGTTGCTTAGAGATATCGGATTTTATCTCCACATTCATTTTTACTTTCAAAGCCGTGTAGGTTCCGGCAGGAACTGTTACCGATTCTTCGCCAATCACCTCACTCTTAATGTGCGTGCTTTGATTCTTTCCATCCATCATTTTAGCTAATACTGGATTCGTTGTGTGCATGGTCACGTTATATGTCGTGTCCCATTTTGTGCCGACATTCATATCAGATGGCAAGAATGGGCCATCAACTGAATTCGTTGTGTAAGAGATACTTGCTCCACCGGCGACAGAAGGCATATCCAATTGACCCTTCGCGCGAATCACGCCGCTCTCACAGGTAAATTCCTGTGCAACTGGCATACTTCCTGCTTCCGATTCAAACAAGTACGCCAACTTAAATGCATCAGCCGTTGCCGCTTGCTGCACCTCAACCGAGTAGGTGCTGCTCGTGGAACCTGATTTCGTCTTATACGAAATTTTTGAGCCAACTTTGAATGGATAATATGGATTGGTGCAGTTACTTGATACTGCTACCGGAGCCACAGCTGGAGCTGGATTTGATCCCGTCGCTTCAGGAGTAGATCCACCACCACATCCAGCACCCGCCAAAGCCAACACGAACGGAACGAGAAGAAGCTTGTGTTTCATAATGATGCGTATGTTAGGCGACCAGACTCGCCTCTGCAAGAATGATAAATAAGATCCCTAGCGGATGCCCGAGATAGGGCGTAAACACGTGAGTAATGGCTAACGCGATCAAAGCCGCCTGCCATCCAATGCTCCCCGCTTTCCCAAGTCGACGAAATAGACTCACCAAGAGCCACGCATAGATACACGCACCAACCAAACCAAGTTTCACGGCGATATCATGCCAACCCCATTCAAACGCATAAGTTGTGTACGTTCCGCCCGTAGAAGCCACCACACGCGGATCTTTTGATTCATACGTAACCGTGGCACCAAAACCACTCCCGAAGATAGGTGCTTCCGCGATTTTCGCATTCAAGATTGGTAACAAGGCCCAACGGCTCATCGCTGCGCTCTCCCCAGTATTCGCGCGTGCGAAAAATACATCCATTAAGTTTCCGTAAGACGCAGGGAATGGGAATAGAAAAATGAGTATTGGAATAAGTAACCCTAATCCAGCTCCGAGAGTTGCCCGAGGTAAAAGCATCCAACTCTTGCGTCGCAAAATAACGAAGACAAAAGCAAAGAAGCAACCAATCCAGAAACTACGCGAAAACGAAACTAATATCGTAGCAACTGAAAGCACGTACAGCACCTGCTGTTTGCGGCTTCGAAGACCAACTCCAATCAATCCGACTACCGCGAGTACGGCGTAAATCTGCGACTGAATGAAGACACGGGTCGCGCTTGTCGCTTGCGTGATACGAGTCAGCTCCCCCACGCCACTACGTCGAACCCAAAGATACACTTGCTCGACCCAAGAACCTACATCATGAGAGAACAGATAAAATAGTCCGAGACTCTTCACACTCATCCAGCAAAGTGCAATCTCAACTACTGGGATAAGAATGCGTCTCAAATTCTTTCCATTTTGTTTTGCGAGATGAATCACAGGAAATATCAGAACAAACGCAACCCAACTATTTGCATCAACGAGAAGATACGGCGAACCTTTCCAGTATCCGATCAGAATTCCAATACAGACAGAAGCTGCCAAGAAATAATAGGGCGCTTGAAGCTTGAAACTTGAAGCTTGAAACTTGGAGCTTTTCAAAGCATTGCCAAGCCACCCCAATACAAATGCGCCAACAAGCACCATGCGGAAAGATCTGAACTGATGCCCCAGCGAACCGATCATGAATTCAGTGACAACGGCACCCAGGGCAATATCAGGATGAAGAAATGACAAAACCAACATCACCAATCCACCGATGATGGAACAAACTAAACTAAAGGTCGGATAAAATGCCGCTGGAATAGATAAAGCCTCAACAAGCAAAATCAATCCAAGCCAAAACCAATGCGTTTCCGCGATCTTGACGGTCTGCTCTGGCAGACCGTGCTTTTGCCGAATGATGCGATCCGCATCCAAATACCTCTTCATCGACTTTGTCTTCCATGGCAACTGGAACATGAATGCAGGAATCCATGTGCTCATGGTGCCACGCGTCTTCAACGTGAACAGGACGCGGTCGATCGCGATGCCCTTGCTCCCCGCTTCGCTCATCATGAGAAACAAATCCCAATCTTGAAATTTTTTAAGCGATTCATCAAATCCAGGGAATGCTTCGCGACGGATCAAGGCGCTCGTATGGATGTATGGCGCTTCGCGTAGCGCCACTTCATCAAAAGGCTTTGCCGAAAAAAGCGTGCGACCAAAATAATGAGACGGATACGCAAAGTCCACTTCAGGATGTGTTTCAAGTGTCTTCACCATGAGCTCGAGTGCATCAGGAACCAGTACTGCATCATGATCGAGAAAAATCACATACTCCCCTTTTGAAATAGCGAATCCAGCATTTCTCGCCGCTGGCGCGCCCTTGTTTTGATCAAAACGGATCGTCGCTTCCACCACGGGGGTCTTGGAACTATCGTCCACCGTAATCACCTCAAAATCTTGAAACGTCTGCTTTTTAAGCGAAATTAAACAATCGGCTAATGCGCCGTTATCGTTAAATACGGGGATAATGACGGAAATCCGAGGGGTGCTCATAGCGACCCCCGCAGCTTGCCCCAACGGTCCTCCCAGCGGAAGTCCCTTGCCGCCCGAGCCTTTCCCGCCTCTCCAAGGCGCGATCGTAACTCTACATCTCCTCGCAACCGTGAAATAGCTCCGGCGATCATCTGAATATCATTCGGATCTACATGTAAACCGGTTTTTTCATCTACTACCGCCTCAACCGCTCCCCCGCTATTACCCGCAATGGTCGGTAAACCCGCGAGTGCAGCTTCAAGGAAAACAATACCAAATCCCTCTACGTCATTTCCCTCATCACGAACAGGAAGCGCAAATGCATCTGAAGCAGCATACCAAGCATCGCGTTCGGCATCTTCGATATTGGTAAGAAATCGCACACGCTCACCCAAGTTAGACGCGAGAGAACGTAAACGCTCCAAATCCTGCCCATCTCCAATAATTGTGAGATGCACGTCTTGCGGCAAGAGCGCGATGGACTGAATTAATCGATCCAATCCTTTACGTGGAACGAGACGCGTAACAGACAAGACCTGAAAAATTTCCGGCGCAAGACCAAAAGAATTTCTCACATTCTCTCGTGATGGAAATGTGCGAGACTCGACACCAGGCGTCAGCATCATCGGCTTAATGGATGGCACGACATGCGAAATCTCGTCAGAAACTATTTGAGAATTTGCGATCACAAGCTCAGCGTTTTTCAAAATCCTCGTCAGCAAAAATCGTTTCCAAGCTGAACCCATTGCCAAGCGAACATCTAATCCATGCATGAGCACAACATAAGGCAATCCTCCGGAAAATCGAGCGAGCATGGCGGCTGTTCCGCATGGCAACGCATGACTCACGAGCACATGCGTATATTTTTTCTGACGCAAATCACGAATCAACTTCACCATTGGCCACCACGATGGCCAGCCTGATACAAACATTTTTACCGCTTCAACATGTCCAGGACCCATTGCCCGATGCGTCTCATTCACGAATACGTCTATCTCCCCTTTTGATTCTTCAACAAGATTGCCGAGATAACGCGCCACACCGCCACGCTCTGGCGGATAATCAAGAGTAACAAGTGCAATACGATTACGGTTTTTCATGCAATTCTTCATCATCCTCCGGGATTCTGCGCACTCGACGATGCAACCAGCGCATGGTTGTGAGAATATCTTTCACTGTCAACAATCCAAACAATAACAAAGCCGTGACAGAGATAGCCACAGCAAATACATATGCAAACGACTCCGTCATGATCGGGGTCAGTAACTCAATCGCTCCCCATGCGGCAAACGCTGCTCCAAGCCCTCGTAAAAACAAAGGCCCAAACCAAGACATTGCTAATTCACGACGCGTAAATATCCATCCAACAATAAATAAAACCCAAAAACTAATCACCGCTGACCAAGCCGCACCAACAGGTCCATACAAAGGTACAAGCAACAAGTTTGCGACCACATTTATCACCATCGTGATACCCATGGCCGTCGTTTTCAAATGTGCGCGATGCGTGGAATTTAACAAAGATCCAATCGGAAAATCGAGGAAGATCGGAATGAGAACCCATGGCAAAACCGTAAGCGGCAAAATCGCTCCCGCAAAAGCTGGACCGTACAAACGATCGATCAAACGTGGCGCAAGCGAAGACAATAACGCCGTCATAGGAACGCTCGCAATCAACATCAACCGTTGTGAACCTTTCAAAATTCCTGGAATCGCACCTTTGTCATGCTGCGCGGCATAGGAAAGACCCGGATAGAGAGCTGCGACAAACGTGATCGGCAAAAACTGAAGCGCATACGTTAACTTATACGCCACCGCATATTGACCGACGGCAACTGAGCCAAATACCGCCTGCAATACTTGTGAGTCCGCATATGAATAAATCTTCACAAAGATACCAGCGAGTGCAAATGGAACCGCGTACTTGGCCAGCTCTTTAAGCGAGAAGCTTTTTCCATTTTTTGGAAGCAGCTGTAAACGACGCACCATCATACCGCTCCATCCCAGGTTCCAGAGACTCCCAGCCGCCAATCCCCACACGAGACCAATCACTCCAAAATGAAACCAAGCAGCACCTACACCTAAAACAGCAGTCAGAATTTGTCCCACAAACATTCCCGCGGCTTCAAAACGCAATTCACGACGGCCACGAATCGCGCCATACCACATCACCGACGTAGAATCAGCTGCCATGATGAAAATTGCCGAGATGATTACCGCCGTGAACGTTTCGTCACGCACGCCTATGATCCACGCATAGCTAATAGCCGCAATAATCGTGAGTGGGATTAAAACTGCCTTCGCGAACATCGCTCTTGCGAACACGGCGCGACCACGCCCCTCATCAGCTGCCATTTCTCGAATCAGTACAGGCGTAAGACCCAAATCACCGAACGTTACAAATATAGAAGTGATAGAAACGGCAAAAAAGAACTGCCCCGTAAGATTCGCACCCGCAAGTCGTGCAATAACCGTAAATGCGACAAAAGCAATCGCCTTTTGAGCGGTCGTCGCCATCATGAGCCAGGCCGCATTTACCGCTATCTTTTTCGCATTAGACATGAACAAATATTAGCTGAACCTAGCTCTCCTGTCATCTTATTGACGATCGCTCCCAACCCATTCACACTTGAGTGAATATTCTATGCCTGGCCAACTTTACAATGCGTTTAAGGGGTTTGATGGACCATTTGATGCCATCGTGATCGGTTCAGGAATTGGTGGCTTATCCGTTGCCTCAATTCTTTCCAAACAAGGGAAAAAAGTTCTCGTTCTTGAACGCCATTATGAGATCGGAGGGTTCACGCACACATTCAATCGCAAGGGATATACATGGGACGTTGGTCTTCACTATGTTGGCCAAGCGCATATCGAAGGGACCTCTCTCAACAAAACGTTTAGCTACATTAGTGATGGGAACATTAAATGGGCTCCCCTGGATAACGCCTACGACCGTGCCGTATTTGGAGATGAACGCTTTGACTTTGTGAAAGGCAAAGAGAATTTACGCGCTGCATTCAAAAAATATTTTCCTGATGAGAAAGATCATGCATCTATTGATGCGTACTTTGAGTTGCTGAAAGAAGTTGAAAATATCGGGATCGGCTATTTTGCGGAAAAAGCGCTCCCACCTTTCCTCTCGCGACTCATTGGTCCATTGATGCGCCGCAAATTCTTGAGCTATTCAGACAAAACAACGCTCGAAGTGCTCTCTTCCATCACAAGCAATGAAAAATTGATCGGTGTTCTGACCGCTCAATATGGTGATTATGGACTCATCCCATCGGAAAGTAGTTTCTACATGCATGCATTGGTCGCGAACCACTACATGGATGGCGCAGGTTATCCAATCGGTGGCGCTGGCGTACTCGCAGACACAATTGTTCCAGTCATCGAAAAGAATGGTGGTGCCGTTTTGTTTAGCGCAGACGTGAAGCAAATCATCGTTGAAAGAAATAAAGCTATTGGCGTTGAAATGGCAGACGGGAAAAAGATATTCGCAAAAAATATCATTAGCGATGCGGGCATTGTCACAACCTTTTCACGCCTCCTTCCAGAAGCGGTCAAAGAACAGCATCAACTGGAAGAAAAGCTGAACCAACTCGAACCATCGATGGCGCACATGGGGATGTATATCGGCCTCAAAGAATCTGCAGCATCTCTCAAGCTTCCTGCCTGCAACTACTGGGTATTTCCACCAAATCAATACAACCACGACAAAGGACGCATCGAATACAAAAAGATAAGCGATACGATCCCAGTGGCCTATATCTCGTTCCCTGCAGCGAAAGATCCAGCTTGGCGTGAGAAGCATCCTGATCTTTCTACGGTTGAGATCATCATCTTGCTGCCGTATGAGTGGTTCAATCAGTGGGAAGGAACGACGTCAAAAACGCGTGGCGACGCCTATCAGGAAATGAAAAAACAGATTGGCGAGCAAATGCTCGAAATTTTGTATCGCGTTGAACCACAACTCAAAGGGAAAATCGACTACTACGAAGTCTCTTCCCCGCTCTCCACAAAAAAGTACATGAATCATGCGCATGGCGAGATCTATGGCGCAGCACACACACCAAAACGCTTCCGTCAGGAATTCATGAAGCCGTATACGCCTGTAAAAAATCTCTTTCTCACAGGACAAGATGTGATGGTAGCAAGTATCGCCGGAAGCATGATGGGAGGCGCATTATGCGCTTCCGCAATCTTGAGAAAACACGTACTCGGTGAGATCATGAAATAATCTACATGAAATACGAGGCTGATCATCGGATTGGGATCGTGGGTGCAGGACCCGCGGGTTTAACAGCCGCGGTAACCTTGCGTAGTCTCGGCTATACAAACATTACCCTGCTTGAAAAAGAAGATCATGCCGGAGGAAAGTGCCATTCTATAACGCTCAAAGATCACTCGTACGAAATCGGTGCAGGGATTGTTTCCGATAGCAATCACACAATCCGCGATCTCGCGACAAAGTTTAATGTGCGAATGGCACCATTAGACTTCGTTTCTCGCATTGATCTTGATATTGATACAGGAACGACCGTTCGATTTTCTCCCATTCGCAAAATTCAACTCCTGTATCAAGTTCTATTTCGCTATCGACCGCTCACAAAAAAATATCAATCACTTACAACACCAGGGTTCTTAGATGTTCCAAAGGAACTTTGTGTTCCATTTTCTACGTGGGCCAAAGTGCATCATATTGAAATTCTCGCCAAAGAACTTGCCGACTATTTCACTGGATTTGGTTACGGTTTTTATGAGGAAGTTTCAGCTGCCTATGTTTTGAAATATTATCCATGGGATATTATCATGGCGTTTTTCAAACAATCATTTTTTAAATTTCCTGATGGAATTCAACGGCTTTGGACAACCATCGCAGAAAAACATGAGGTTCTGTATGGACGTACGATCCAACGCATCACACGTGATACAGCCGTTACCGTCACCACGGATAAAGAGTCATTCACATTCGACGCACTCATACTCACTTCTCCGCTCGATGAGACGCCGAGATTCATGGATGTCAGCTCGACAGAAATAGGTCTCTTTTCAAAAATTTTGACGTACGATTATCGAACGTATGCCTGTACGCTCAAGGACTTTCCTAAGAAAACAGGATATATCCCTGGGAATTTAACGATCTCACGACTCGGCCACCCTGTCTTTTGGTATCTTCGCTTTAAAGATTCCGATCTCTACACCTTCTATCTTCTTGGAAATGAAAAAGTGAGCGATGAGGAAGCGATTCTCAATATCAAAGATGTAGTCGAGATGCTTGGCGGAAAAATTACAGACGTAAAAATTTCTGCGCATTGGAAGTATTTTCCGCATGTCACACCTGAAGAGATGGCGAATGGGTACTATAACAAGCTAGAAGCTCTTCAAGGCACGCAGCATACATATTATGCGGGCGAACTCCTCAATTTTAGCACCGTTGATCACAGCGCTTCCTACGCGAAAAATCTTGTTGAGCGTTTTTTCTAAGCTACTTCTTTGTCACAACCAGAATATTCGCCACCGGAAACAGACTTGGCAATTCTTCTGAACGAAGTCGCGTATGCGCAAACAAACCCGTTGATGGTCCTCCATCAAGGTTAATCGCATGCGTCCACTCCACATTCGTCTCACCAAGTAATTGCATGGTTTGATACAGGCTAATTTCCGAAACAGGAACCACACCGATATAGACATTCCCCTGCTTATCTTTTCCAACGAATGTTCTACGCGCTAAGAGTTGCGTGTCTTCCTTGACCGAAGGTACGCCTCCCTTAAAGAAGAATGGGTAAGTTTGTGCCGCGTTTTGAAAAGAGTCGAGCTTTGGCGCGTCAACAGACGTATCGAGAATGCGTAATCCTTCAGACACATCAATCACTCCGCTTTTATCAAGATCGAAACTCCGATTCCCAACGCGTGTTCCATGCGAAACAAAATACCCAGAAGGCAAATCATCGTCATGGAAATAGACACCGTTTACGATTAATGTGGCTTTTGGATACGCATCTGACCACTCTGCCATTCCGTGTGATCCTGAAGTGGATTCGAAACTGAAAGTAAATTGTTTTGGATCAAAACGATACATGATCACCGTGGCTGCAAGCTTGGATGAGGTGTAGGCAAAACGCTCTACTCCCGATTCCATCTGTTCCCACTTGCCTGTCGCCTGCTCAACAACGACTGGCTGCACATTTGCCACCGGATGCCCTGTTTGGACTGGCACAGGCAAACATCCCGCACCTGTGAGGAGCGGGATTGTGAGCAATAAGCCAAATTTTGGAAGAATAGATCGCATTATGTAAAAGCTTATCAATATGGCATTAAAATAGCCACGTCATCATTGATGCGTGGCTAGGCAGTCGCTCCGAACTTGCGGAGCTCCCTGCGACCCAAGATGACTCGGCAGAACGATTCACCCGGCCAGGCCGAGGTCACGTAGTAGCGGCTGCCGTCGTCGGTCTCCATCTTCATGACCGATCGACCGCTCGTCACCTTCATGTCGAGGGCAATTAGCATGTGTGCATACAGATCCATGGACCCGAAACAGGTCTCGTATCTGTATTCTTGCTCACCAGTTGCTCCATTGACGAAGCGATTGAAGTCCCCTGGCGACAGGTGCTGCTCGACACGCAGATTCGTTGTCACGACGAGCATCGGGTGCAGACCAACCGAGGCCTCCACCTGTCTCTCGAGGCTCAGACCCAGGCCCTGAAAGGAGTGATACTCCTTCACGACTTCTAACGAGAGCCACTTGAAAAAACCCCCGTCCGCCGTGCGAGTGTGACTAAAGGTCACATCGACCACCGGCATATCCTCGAACAGCGTCTCCTTCAATTCACGAATTTTCCCCGACATGAAACCTCCTCACCTTGCTTGGCTGGCGATATTTCTGACAGAAAATATTGATTTTGTCAACGCTCAACTCTCGAATTCAAGTTCAAAGTGCAACACCTAAGCAAAACAACATCTCGGGGGTAAG
>JBAXJG010000010.1:0-32118 GCA_037137975.1 Candidatus Uhrbacteria bacterium
GGGGCGAATCCTCCTTCATCGCCAACCGTGGTGGTGAATTCACTCGCTTTCAAAAGTTTTGCCAAAGCGTGAAACACTTCCGATCCAGCACGAATGCGATCTGGAAACTTTTTCATCTTTGGAACAATCATGCATTCCTGCACATCAAGCGACCAATTCGCGTGAGCGCCGCCGTTCAACACATTCATGGTCGGAATCGGCATGCCCGCGGCGCGATGAAAGGTGAACGTCTTACGAAGAGATTGCCACAGTGGAATTCCGCGGCTTACGGCAAGCGCTTCTGCGACGGCAAGCGAAACGGCGAGCATCGCATTCGCGCCAAGAACGGATTTGTTCTTTGTGCCGTCGAGCGCAATCATCGCGCGATCAATCTCACGTTGCTTCGCAGCATCCATTCCATGTAAACGTGTTGCAATGAGTGTGTTCACGTTCTTTACGGCCTTTAGAACGCCTTTGCCGCCATAGCGCTTCTTACCTGTCTGCCGATCAGGCAGATCATTGTCACGAAGCTCGAGCGCTTCGTGTGACCCTGTAGAAGCCCCAGAAGGAACTTTCGCTTCTGCGCTTGCGCCAGATGAAAGTGTGACGCGACAAGCCACGGTAGGATTACCGCGTGAGTCCAATATTTCTCGTGCAAAGATCTTTTTTATTTTTGTTCCTCCGAACATATGGTTAGAGTCAAAAGTATAAGTGAGGATGATTTTTTACGTTCACGTGACGGTTGCCTTTGTTTTCATAAGCAGATCAGAGTATGAAACAGCGATAATTTCGCATGTGTTTAGCTCGAGCGCTTTTACGACTGTTTCATGTTCGTTTTTCGCATGAGACAAAGATTGTTTAGTTATAACCGTCTCAAGCTCGAGGTAATCGCCTAGTCCTGATACGGAATCTAGGTGTATGCGTGTATTTTTGTATTGATAGAGCGATCGATTCTTTTTGACTACCACCAAAGTTGAAAGTGCTTTAGATAAGATGTTCTTGAACTTTTTTGAATCATCTTTCGCAATGTTTAAAATATCGTACTCGGATAGTTTTGATTGCTTATCATCGGGCCTTGAATAGTAGATGAGAGCTGTGTGGTCCGGCGGACGTTCTTCACGTAGCTTTAATCTTCCGTTTGATACCTTGTAGTATGAATCCGTTTGACGAAGAAGACCTATCTTTTTCGCGCCAAGCTTTTGGATGTTGCGGAGCATGTTCGTACGATTATCTACGCGCACTTTGATCTCGATGTTTTTCATAATTGTGCCGTGTGACATTCACGCGTACCTGGTTTGGCTAGCGAATTTCAAAGGTGACACTCACATTGCTGCTCACATCGAGCGAACCTGGCTGAATATCTGGCGCGGTTTTGGCCATTGGTTCAGCGGTGGCCATATCGCGATAGGCGAAGATTGGCTGGTTTGGTGTATTGGACGATTCGGAAAAAGTTACGATGCTCACGATGTCCACGCCCATGGCTTTTGCGAGTTCATTCGCTTTGCTGCGAGCATTCTCAATAGCTTTTGCGCGCGCTTGAAGCTCGAGACCAGTCGGATCATCAATGGTGAACGTAACGCCATTTACTTGATTTGCGCCGAGTTCGCCCGCTTTTGAAATAACCGTTCCAACCTTAGTGAGATCACGCACTTTGATATTGAAGCTCTGCGAGACCGAGTACCCTACAATAGTTTGATTGCCATCCGTATACTGATATTTTGGCTGGATGCTGTAATTGGATGTTTGAAGATCCGCTTCGGCGATGCCCATAGTTTTCATGGCGGCGATGATGCCATTCACTTTTGCTGCATTCGTGTCTTGGACCTTCGGAACATCCATTCCTTCAGAGTAGAGACCGAGGCTCACTTGGGCGAGCGTTGGTTGGCCTGAGACTTTTCCTTCTCCGTTGATGGTGAACGTGTTTGGTGTACGTGGCGCAAATCCGATCTGACGTCCTTCGAGTACCGTCTTCCATGATTGTGCTGCGAGAAACACGGCGAGAAACACGGCGATGACCACAAGGGTCCGATTCAACGTGTTGTTCTCTTTGGGAGCGATGGGTGCCATACGAAGAGGGGAAAAGAGTTAGGAAGGCCCAATGCGTTTTTTTATCGCCTCGACTTGTTTTTTATCGAGTTGCGTCAGCAAATCACCAACCGTAACGCGATGTTCGTGAGCGATGGTTTTAAGTTTCGCTTCAAACTTCTTGTAGGCGGCAGTAATTTGCGATTTTGCCTCAGGAGTAAGTGGGGCCATAGCACGCAAAGTATAGCACATTGACGGGTCGAGATGAGTGATGTGGAATGCGGGAATTCCCTATGCCGACATACAATATAAATACCTATGGTTGTCAGATGAACAAGAATGATAGCGAGCGTATCGCCGGCCTCTTGAAGTCGCTTGGATTTTCGGAGACGGCTGATGAGTCGCAGGCAGACCTTTTGGTGATAAATACCTGTTCCGTTCGTCAGTCTGCAGAAGACCGCGTGTATGGTTCACAGGAAAAATACATCGAATACAAAAAAGCAAAACCAGACATGATCGTGGCAGTGACGGGTTGCATGCCTGGGCGCGACAAGGACAAGGTATTGCGCAAGCGTCTTCCAGGAACGGATTTGTATTTCCCAACACCTGACATGGTGCATTTGCCGCGCTGGATCGCCGAGCTACGTCCTGAACTCGTGAATTCAGATTCGCTTGAGGCCGACTATCTCAAGATTCATCCATATCGCGCTCCAGGAGCGCAAGCGTTTCTCACGATTCAAACAGGCTGCAATAAATTCTGCACGTATTGTGTTGTGCCATATGCGCGTGGCCTTGAGCGCAATCGTCCTTCAGAAGATATTTTAAACGAGGCGCGTGATTTGATTGCGCATGGAGTCGTGGAGATCACGCTTCTTGGCCAGACCGTGAACTCACATCCAGAGTTTGCATATCTCCTTCGTGAATTGAATGCGATGGAGGGACTTGAGCGCTTATATTGGACGGCTGCGCACCCGCTCTCCATGACGGATGAAGTGATTGACGCACTCGCTTTGCCGAAACAGGTAAATTATCTTCATCTTCCGATTCAGTCGGGAAATAATGAAGTATTACGTCGAATGAATCGTAAGTACACGCGCGAACAATTTCTCACGACGATTCAAAAGATTAAAACGCGTTGTCCGAATATCGCCCTTGGAACGGATATAATCATCGGCTTTCCTGGTGAAACGCGCGAACAATTTAATGATACGATCTCTTTGTATCAAGAGGTGGGTTTTGATATTTCTTATAATGCGCAGTATTCACCTCGTTCAGGAACGCTTGGTGTAAAGCTCTATCAAGACGATGTGACAAAAGAAGAAAAGCGCGAACGCTGGGATGAATTGCAGAGTCTCATGGAAAAGACTTCACGCGAAAAAAATCAGGCTTATGTCGGTCGCGTGGTGAGCGTGCTGATTGAAAAAGTAGACCATGGATATGCAAGCGGAAACTCTCGCGAGATGAAACTCACACGTTTCAAATCTTCAGACGAGTCACTTGTAGGAAAAATCGTGAATGTAGAAATCAAAACAGGGAAATCGTGGGTGTTAGAAGGGGAGTTATCCACCATCTAAGGCTTGACAAGATATTCTAAAAAAGGCACGCGGTATATCATATGAATATGCCCAACGAAGTGATTGAACGTTTTGATAGATTGGAGACAATACTGACCGTAAAGTTTGGTCAGATTGATTCGAAATTTGAAGAGGTGATGACGAAACTTGAAGAGCATGACGAGCGCTTTGATCAAATCGCGACAGAATTTGATAAAATAGAATCAGAATTTGATCAGATCAAGTCAGAATTCAGTCAGATCACGTCAGAGTTTGATGTGATGGCAACGGAAACGTTCACGCTTCGCGAAGACGTGAATGAGCTTAAAAATCGAATGGGTTCACTTGAAGAAAAAGTTGATACGGGTTTCGGTCATTTGGATGCGTTTGTCTATGAATTGCAGCGTCAGGATCATGAGCTTGTCGCGAATAGATCCGCGATCGAAAGACATGAAATTTTGCTCAATAGAGCTTGACCCAATAGGGGGCTGTGGATATCATCAGGACATGAAGGTTCGAGTTGGTTCATCACGCCGCCCCGGCTCACGAGGCCCGGTGGGTACGAAACGCGCTCTTCCGCGCGTTTTATGTATCGTTGGACCGACGTCTTCAGGAAAAACTTCGCTAGGAATTCGCTTAGCTAAGCGGTTTAAGGGAGAGGTGATTAATGCGGACGCGCGCCAAGTATTTCAGTCCTTTGATATTGGAACGGGAAAGCCTATTGGGGGAAAGCGCACGGCGATTGGGAGTCGGAAGATGTATCTGTATGAGGATGTCCCACACTATTTGATGGATTTCTTGCCACCAGACAAGTCGATCACGGTCGCGGAATGGCAGGATAAAGCGATGGTTGCCGTGAAAGGAATTTCCTCTCGAAAAAAATTACCTATCGTGGTTGGAGGAACGGGATTATATGTTCAGGCTCTTGTTGATAATTATGTAATCCCATCGCTAGCTCCTCAGCCAGAATTTCGTAAAGCCATGGAGACAAAACCGTTGGCAGAACTCGTTAAATTATTATTACGTGCTGATCCAGACGCGAAAGAACAAGTAGATTTAAAAAATCCAAGACGCGTATTACGTGCACTCGAAGTGTCTACCTTCACTGGTCGGCCTTTCACGCAACAGAAAGTTTCGGCAAATCCCGTCATTGATCCATTCATGATTGCGATCAAACGAGAACGTGAAGATGTTCGTGCACGTATTGATAGCTCTGTTGAAGCATATATTGAGGCTGGATGGTTGGATGAGATTCGTGCGGTGCGAGCGAAGGGCGTGCCTTGGGATGCTCCGGCGATGACATCGATCGGGTATCGTGAACTGGGTGGATATTTACGTGGAGAATGCACGCTAGACGAAGCGGTGAAAAAAACAAAGGAAGCGACTTGGCATTATGCGAAACGCCAACTGACTTGGTTTAAACGAGATCAACGTATTCATTGGGTGAAAGATGAAGCGGAAGCAGAAGCCTGTGTGGAGGCTTGGCTCGCAAATAAAAAACCACCTCTTGCATCCGCCGAAGCAGCAGCGTAGGCGGATTAAGCGGTGGCGGAAGAAACGAGCGAGCCGATGTTCTCACCGGTGAGAACGGACTCGATGTTGTTCTGCTTCTTGAGCGAGAACACGCGGATGGGAAGGTTCTCGGACCGGCACAGAGCGAATGCCTCTGTGTCCATCACGCGCAGCTCTTCGTCGAGACAGCGCTTGTAGGTTGCGAATGGGATCAGGACCGCGTCCGGATCCTTTCGCGGATCGCTCGTGTAGAGGCCGTCCGTGTTGGTGGCCTTCGCGAGCAACTTCGCCTCGATCTCGCAGGCGCGCAGGGCGGCGGCGTAATCGGTGGTGCAGTACGGATTGCCCGTTCCCCCAGCCAGGACGATCACGCGACCCCGTTCGAGATGGTGCGAAGCCTTCTTCGGTAGATACGGCTCGGCGACCTTGCGCATCTCGAGACCAGACATGAGCCGAGTCTCGATCTTGCACACACGACCGAGCAGGTCGTGGAGCGCGATGCCGTTCTGGACCGTTGCAAGCATCCCGAACTGATCAGCCGACACGCGGTTCATCCCTTTGCTCGCACCGATCGCGCCACGGAAGATGTTCCCACCACCGACCACGATCGCGATTTCAATGTCCTTGTGATGTGCTGCCGCGATTTCTCGGGCGATGCGGAGCATCGTATCCGGATCGTAGGGGAACACGGGCCGTTCCTCGTTTGGTCCGAGGAGCGCTTCACCTGACAATTTCAACAGGACTCGATTTCTGGGCACTTATACCTCGTGTGTTGTAGGGGCAATTCATGAATTGCCCCTACGAATTACCAGCGTTACTTGTCCTGGTCAAGGCGGCAGATTAGGATAAAGGTATATGGCTTACTGGCTCATAAAGACAGACCCATCAGACTATTCCTGGCAGGACCTGGAACGTGACGGTACCGTCGATTGGACGGGGGTGCGTAATTTTCAGGCTCGCAATTTTTTGAATCAGATGCAAACGGGTGAATTCGTGCTCGTGTATCACGCGCAAGAAGATCGTGAAATTGTAGGAATCGCTGAGGTGGCTGAATTAGCGAAACAAGATGAAACGGACGAGGACGAGAAGTGGGTATCTGTGAAATTGAAGCATTTAAAACCGGTTGGGCGTACATTGGGTTTAGAGGAGATCCGTAATACGGCGGGCTTATCGATTATGCCTTTGGTTGAGCAGCCGCGATTGTCTGTGAGTCAGGTCACGCCAGCGCAGTGGGAGGCAATTATGAAATACACGAAGACGACATGATTACGAGAGCGATCATTCTTGCGGGGGGCGAGGGATCGCGTTTGCGTCCAGTCACGCTCGAAATTCCAAAACCGCTCGTACCCGTGCAAGGGATTCCAATCCTCTCATGGCAAGTGCGTTGGTTTGAGCGATATGGAGTGAAGCGTATTACGGTTGTCGCCCCAAAAAAGTGGTCATCACAATTCGAACGTTGGGCAGAAGCATATCCAAATGTGGACATTTGGATTGAACCTGAAGCCATGGGAACGCTTGGCGCGCTCGTGCATCATCTTGGTGATGGGTTGGGAGATGAATCTGTCTTTGTGACAAATGGAGACGAGTTAAAAGGTCTTGATCTTGCCACGCTCGCCGAGGCGCACGAACATCATGGGAATGCGGCAACGGTTGCGCTGATCACAGTACCAAACCCATCAGACTACGGAGTAGCTGAAATGGATGAGCATCGCATTAAACGTTTTCATGAAAAACCCGCGCTGCCGCCGTCAACGCTTGTGTCTTCTGGGTTATACGCCATCAAACCGGCGGTATTTTCTGAAGTAGATAAAACAAAAACATTTCTCATGTTTGAGCGTGATCTGTTTCCGCGTCTCGCTGAAGAGGGGCGATTAGGCGGTTGTGCTTTGGATGGCCCTTGGTTTGATTGTGGAACAATGGAACGTTGGGAGCGTGCGATTAACGAGTGGCGCGAGCCAAGCGTTTAACATCGGCTGGAGTGCTGTTGAAAAGCCAGTCGTCTTGTTTTGTCAGGCGATCGCAAAAAGCAAAAAATTCTTTTTCTCCTGGCCAGAGCGTGAGTTCGAGTTCATTTCCAAGTGCGCGAAGGGTGGCGACGTCTTTTTCTTCATGTGCACGATCTGACATGATCTCAAGTTCTGCATACGCGAGGCCGCTCGCACTTTTCACGAGCGCGACTTGAATTTTTCCTTTTCGATAGGCAACCGCTTCACGTGTGCCAACTTTTGTAAAAAATCCCATTGCGCCAAACATTTCGGCGAAACGAAGAAAATCTTTTTTTGAAACAGGAACAGAAATTTCTCGGCGGTTATGAGCGGTTGGTTCGCCGATTTTGCACATGATTTCTCCCTTGCCATTTGTCATTCTGCATCGTAAGTCCGCCCATTGGGGTTTTGTTTTGTTCATCTGTTCATCATTACCCTGAACCCAGCCAAACGACATCGCCATGGTACGGCGATATTTTTTCTCAATTTTGAATCCACGTTTTACGAGCTTTTTGCTGAGAATGGGGATATCGGACGCCTTGATCTCACCGCGCAACTCAACTTCGATGTCTTTCGTGGCCATATTGATGCCTATCTTGCCTGACGCGCCTATTTCGCGTAAAGTGGCACCCATGTCGCTCAACTGGTTACGCCGTAAAACCTCGGCAGAAAACGTTCCTGAAAATCCAAAAGCAAAGGCAGTAGGAATGGTTCTAGAGCTTGTCCAAGTTCTAGCCGTTTCTTTAGCAATTATTATCCCTGTCCGATGGTTTTTGATTCAGCCGTTCTATGTACAAGGGGCAAGCATGGAGCCGAACTTCTTTGATCATGAGTATCTCGTGATTGATGAACTTTCCTATCGTATTGGAAATCCAGATCGTGGAGATATCATTGTCTTCCATTATCCAAACGATACAAAGCAGTTTTTTATCAAGCGCGTGATTGGTTTGCCTGGAGAGACGGTTGAGATCGCAGAAGGGAAAGTGAAGATCTACAACGATGCGCATCCAAATGGAACGGTTCTCGATGAGACTTCTTATCTTGATCAGGACTTCACCGCCGCTTCACAAACAGTCACCTTGAAAGCAGATGAGTTCTTCCTTCTCGGTGATAACCGATCATCAAGTCTCGATTCGCGTTTCTTTGGTCCGGTAAAACGCTCGTTCATCGTTGGTCGTGTGTGGGTGCGCGGATATCCGGTGGATCGTTGGAAGCATTTTACGCATCAAACTTACCCAGGGCTCTAATTTTCTCACTTGATACTAGATAATTGATTATGATGCACAGAAAAGCACCGGTTCCAGTTCCTGGAGCCCCGATCATCGACACATTCGTCCCAAAGAAAGGCATGCAACCGATTCAGTCGGTACGCGGCATGCGTGATTTGTTGCCAGCGGATCAGCACTATTGGCGTCGCGTGAGTTTGGCTGCGACTGATATCGCTACCTCCTACGGATTTGAACGCATCGAAACGCCAATCGTCGAAGAGACGTCGTTGTTTATGCGCGGTGTTGGACGTTCTACGGATATCGTCGAAAAAGAATTATATTCGTGGGAAACGCCAGGAGGGGAGCATGTGTCTTTGCGCCCAGAAGGGACTGCTTCGGCCGTTCGTTCATTCGTTCAGCACGGCATGTTGAATCAGCCACAGCCAGTAAAACTTTGGTATCAAGGTCCAATGTTCCGTTATGACCGTCCACAGTCTGGTCGTTTCCGTCAGTTTTCCCAGCTTGGATTTGAAGTGATCGGAGACGCGGATCCTGTGATTGATGCGCAGCTCATGATAATTGGATGGAGTTATCTTAAAACGTTTGGCATTGATGCCACGGTAAAAGTGAACTCGCTCGGAACGCCAGAGTCACGCGCAAACTATAAGAATGCGCTCGTGGCGTATTTCCGTTCAAAGAAAGCGAAGTTGTCCGATGAAGATAAAAAGCGTTTGCTCAAGAATCCATTGCGCTTGCTCGACTCGAAGGATCCAGCGATTCAGGAGTTGAAGGCAGAAGCGCCTCAGATTGTGGATTGGCTCGATGAAGATTCAAAGGCGCATTTCATGCGCGTGCTCGAATATCTTGATGAAGTCGGCGTTCCATATCAGCTCGATCCATACTTGGTTCGTGGTCTTGATTACTACACGAAGACCGTATTCGAGTGGTACGCAAATTCGGATGATGCGGAACTTGCACAGAGCGCGCTCGGTGGTGGTGGTCGCTATGATGGGCTTGTAGAGCAATTAGGCGGTCGTCCAACGCCAGCCGCCGGATTCAGCTTTGGTCTTGATCGCATCGTTTCGCGCATCAAAGATACGCAGCCATCATCTTCCATCGGTATTAAGCACGAAGTATTTTTGGCGCAGCTTGGAGAGATGGGCCGCAAGAAAGCTCTTGCTTTGTTTGAAGAGTTCCGTGAAGCGGGGATTCTCGTGGGAGAAGCGTTCTCGAAGGCCAACATCAAGAATCAGATGGAAATTGCAAACCGCCGAGGCGCAAAATGGGTCATTGTGATGGGCCAAAAGGAAACACTTGATGGGACGGCAATCATCCGCGACATGGATGCGGGTTCTCAAGAAATTGTTGACATCAAGAAAGTTGTTCATGAGATCAAAAAGAAATTAGGCCGAAACGGCGAAACGGCATAATACTTTGTTCGAACGGCGCATGGTATAATCGTACTATGCGCCGTTTTATTTCTGCGATCTCAATTGCTGTTCTTTTGTTTTCGTCTCTTCCCCCCATCGCTCAAGCACAACCCATCTCATCTCATACAGATGCGGGTCTTCTTCAATATTCCTCACAAGGGCATATTCTTGGCTTTCGTGATGACAGTATCTACATCGCTTCCCCAGAGCACATGTTGAAAGTGAGCTTTCTTGAAGCGAATAACGTCACTCCAAAAGCAGATGAAAGAACAATTGGTGAAAAGATCGCTCCACTCACAAAAGTCACATATGAAAATATCTGGGATGGAGTGACAGCTGTCTATGAAGGATCCAAAACCTCAGTTGTGAAGAGTTCGTATTATCTTGATGGATCAAAAGTCCAAAACATTCATCTTGGATATAACCGTCCAATTCAAATCGATGGAAACGGAAACCTCGTCATCAGCTATGATCAAGGGACGCTCACAGAATCAGCTCCGATCGCTTGGCAGGAAATTAACGGACAAAAGCAATCAGTGACGGTTGCTTATGCTATTCAAGGCAAGAATGAAATCGGATTCACACTTGGAAATTTTGTCCCAGGCATTCCCGTCGTGATCGACCCTGATCTGACGTGGAATACGTTTTTGGGGAACGCAGGCACTGATCTAGGATATGCGATCGTAGTAGATGGTTCGGGCAATGTGTATATTGGTGGAGCGAGTAATGCGACGTGGGGATCTCCAGTGGTCGCTTATTCCGCGGGGTATGATGCCTTCGTCGCAAAACTCGATGAGACGGGTAATCTAATTTGGAGCACATTTCTTGGCGGGGCTGGTACTGACTACGCTTATGGAATAGACACTGACGGAAGCGGAGACGTGGTCGTTACTGGATACAGTACGGCGAACTGGGGTACTCCTGTGAGAGCATATTCGTCGAGTAATGATGCATTCGTTGCAAAATTAGATAGTAGTGGGACACGTTTGTGGAATACGTTTCTCGGGGGCGCTGGGATTGATTATGGTTTGAGTGTTGCGGTGGATAGTTCTAATAATATTATTTTTGGTGGATACGGTAATGCGTCATGGGGTTCACCAGTGAGAGCCTTCACTTTAGGAAATGACAGTATCGCAGCGAAATTAAGTAGCTCTGGTTCATTGCTTTGGAATACGTTTCTTGGCGGGAGTGGCGCGGACAATGTTTCATCGGTTGCGGTAGATAGTTTGGGGAATCCATATGTCTCAGGACGAAGTGATGCGACATGGGGTTCGCCGGTCCGTGCATATACTTCGGGTAGTGATGCATTTGTGACGAAGTTAACGACGAGTGGTGCGCTTACCTGGAATACGTTCCTTGGAAGTACTGGTAGTGATTTTGCTTTAGGTCTTGCGGTGGATGGGACAGGAAATGCATATCTCGCCGGGCGAAGTGATGTAACTTGGGGCACGCCTATTCGAGCATACACATTAGGAACGGATGATTATGCGGCAAAACTCGATAGTAATGGTGCGCTACTTTGGAATACGTTTCTTGGTGGGAGCGGGGCAGATAACGGAGTAGGAATTGCTTTGGATACAGTGGGAAATGTTTATCTCGCTGGTCGTAGTGATGTGACATGGGGAACGCCGATTCGATCATTTTCTGCTGGGAACGATGGATTTGCTGCGGGTCTTAGTAATAATGGTGCACTTCTCTGGAATACATTTTACGGTGGTGCGGGAAGTGATAACGGACGTGCGCTCGCTTTAGATGCAGTTGGAAATATTTTTCTTGCTGGAGATTCTGATGCGTCGTGGGGCGCGCCAGTGAAAGCGTTCACTGCACCTCCTATGGAGGCGTTTGTCGCCAAACTCTCCACTCCTCTCTCCGACTCCCTCGACTCCCTCTCCACCACGCTCGCACAACCCATGTACAGCGCAGATTGGACCACCATCCCTTCATACACGAACGTCACATACGCCTGGTCAGTTTCAAAAACAATTGAAGCAGCCGGTACAGATCCATGTCTCACGACAAATGATTGTTTCAAGCTTCTCATTAATTTGAAAGACATTGGGACGGTATCTGATCACTTAAATCAGGAATGGATGGGTACGGTCGCCACAGGGGATATCACATGGAATGGCCCAGCAAATTCAAGTATCTCTTCTGTACAACGCGTCGACTCTGATGTGAATGGTCGATTTGATCAGCTTCAGATCTTGGTTGATTGTTCCGTAGCCTGTTCGATGACAACGAGTACTCCATATTCTCTCACGATCGTGAATAGCCCCATCAAGAATCCAGTATCACCACCTGGATATACGTCTGGGGGATACACCTCTCTTTCACACACGATGTATGTGAATGACCAAAGTATTTCACGCACAACCAATCAATCTCTCATTTCCATTGTCGCAGTTGGTTTAGGTCTCACCGTGAATGCAGATGTGAATCCATATCTCACGTTTTCTGTTGAAGGTACAGCTTCTTCTAATGCGTTCTATACAGATGCAAGCACGGTATCAACAGCAGGAAATGCAGATACCTGTGTCTTTGGTGTTCTCACCCCATCCGTCCCAGCGATCTGTACATGGAATCTCCACATCGCCACAAACGCTTCAAATGGATACGCAATCTATGTCGTTCAAGATCAAGACATGACATTCAATGGCAATGCCATCAAGCAATTTAACAATGGAACGCGTACAGATGAATCCACTGCCACAATCTGGAGCTCTCCAGCCACAGGACAACTCGCTCATCTTGGATATTCAAGCAATGACACGAGTGCATTTGCTCCAAGCGGTGGCACGATCGCGGTCTGGGCAGGCATCCCAACCATTGCTGGAGCAGGGGAAGCTCCAATCACCACGGGTCTTGTGGCAGACAATGCAGCCCCAGGTGCTGCAACATACGCCTATGCCATCAAAGTGGAATCAGCCCCAACCCTTCCTCAGGGGACCAACTACACACATCATGAATACTTTATGGTGGTGGGGAATTTTTAGAACAAATTCCGTAGCGGAACCCATAGCGCGCGTATGAATGATTTGGTAAAATCAATCTGAATTTAAAAACTATTCGCAACAATCTATGAACGTGAACCGATTACACCGTGCGTTTTCAGTGGTTTCGACGGTATTGATATCGGTTCTTACGCTTTCTCCTATCGCGCCAATTGTGCAAGCGGGTGGGATTTCAAATGCGACACTCCCTTCGAGTGTGGATAACATTTCAAACACATTACAGTTCACATCGGCCGGACATGTACTTGGTTTTAGCGAGGATGGTGTGATGATTGCTTCCGCACGCCACATGTTAAAGGTGAACTTTCTTGGTTCTAAGGGATCGACTCCTCAGTCAGACGTTCAAGCAGGAGGCCCTCTCGGTCATGTGACGTATACGAATGCATGGGATGGCGTAAAAGCCGTGTATGAATCAAGCGAGAAGTCGGTGATGAAGAGTACGTATTTTGTGGATGGAGCGAATGTGAAGAATATCCGATTGGGATATAATCGCCCAGTTCAAATTGATGAAAAAGGAAATCTTTTGGTTGCATACGAGGATGGAATCATGACGGAATCTGCGCCAATCGCTTGGCAGGAAATCAATGGACAGAAGCAATCAGTGACGGTTGCATATGCGATTCAAGGCAAGAATGAAATCGGATTTACCCTCGGAAGTTACGTCCCAGGCATTCCCGTCGTGATCGACCCTGATCTGACGTGGAATACGTTTCAGGGAAGTGCCACGGATGACGCGGTTTACGGTGTCGCTCTTGATTCGAGTGGAAACGTGTATGTGACGGGTGCTGCAACCGCTAACTGGGGTTCCCCAATTCAAGCGTATTCATCAGGAGATGAGATTTGGGTGGCTAAACTTGATAGCAATGGAAATCTAGTTTGGAATACATTTATTGGATGCCCTGGTACGGATCAAGCTTATACAATTGTGCTGGATGCGAGTGGGAATATTTATATTGGTGGATACAGTAATGCTACTTGGGGTACTCCGATTCATGCACATTCAGGCGGGTATGATGCACTTGTTATTAAATTAAATAATAGCGGTACGGTTCTTTGGAATACATTTTTCGGTGGCATTGGCCAAGAAATGGTAACGGCGATAGCGGTCGACGCGAGCGGTGATGTGTTCGCGACTGGCTACAGTCCAGCAACATGGGGCACTCCGGTTCGTGCGTATACCGGTGCTATTGACGCGTTTGTATTCAAGCTCAATACGAATGGTGCTCTTCAGTGGAGCACATTTCTCGGAGGTGCAAGCGCTGATTATGGTCTTGCAATGGCGCTCGGTTCGAGCGGGAACATATTTATTTCAGGACGAAGCGACGCAACATGGGGTGCTCCGGTGCGCGGTTATTCGACAGGAATAGATTCGTTTGTAGCTAAGCTTGATACGGCTAGCGGTGCAGTGTTATGGAATACGTTTTTAGGAGGGAGCGGCCTAGATGTAATCGAAGCAACTGCTTTTGATGGATTTGGAAGCGTCTATGTTGGTGGTCGTAGCGATGCGACATGGGGTTCGCCAATTCATGCGTACACAGGAAACACGGATGTTTTCGCGGTGAAGCTTGATGCAGCGACCGGTGGATTAACCTGGCAGACTTTTTTTGGTGGAACCGGGGTCGATCGAACCTACGGTTTTGCATTTGATCGAACAGGGAATATTGATTTCATGGGATATAGTAATGCGACATGGGGTACGCCAATTCGAGCGATTACAACGGGCTACGATGGATTTGTAGCTTCTTTTGATACGAATGGTGCACTTTTGTGGAATACATTTCTTGGAGGTGCTGGTGCCGATAGCTTGCGAGGGATAGCGATAAACAGCCTTGGAGACATATATATCGGTGGATTTACGGGTGCGACATGGGGTACGCCAATTCGTGCTTACACCTCAGGTACGCTTGATGGTTTCGTTGCAAAACTCTCCACTCCTCTCTCCGACTCCCTCGACTCCCTCTCCACCACGCTCGCACAACCCATGTACAGCGCAGATTGGACCACCATCCCTTCATACACGAACGTCACATACGCCTGGTCAGTTTCAAAAACAATTGAAGCAGCCGGTACAGATCCATGTCTCACGACAAATGATTGTTTCAAGCTTCTCATTAATTTGAAAGACATTGGGACGGTATCTGATCACTTAAATCAGGAATGGATGGGTACGGTCGCCACAGGGGATATCACATGGAATGGCCCAGCAAATTCAAGTATCTCTTCTGTACAACGCGTCGACTCTGATGTGAATGGTCGATTTGATCAGCTTCAGATCTTGGTTGATTGTTCCGTAGCCTGTTCGATGACAACGAGTACTCCATATTCTCTCACGATCGTGAATAGCCCCATCAAGAATCCAGTATCACCACCTGGATATACGTCTGGGGGATACACCTCTCTTTCACACACGATGTATGTGAATGACCAAAGTATTTCACGCACAACCAATCAATCTCTCATTTCCATTGTCGCAGTTGGTTTAGGTCTCACCGTGAATGCAGATGTGAATCCATATCTCACGTTTTCTGTTGAAGGTACAGCTTCTTCTAATGCGTTCTATACAGATGCAAGCACGGTATCAACAGCAGGAAATGCAGATACCTGTGTCTTTGGTGTTCTCACCCCATCCGTCCCAGCGATCTGTACATGGAATCTCCACATCGCCACAAACGCTTCAAATGGATACGCAATCTATGTCGTTCAAGATCAAGACATGACATTCAATGGCAATGCCATCAAGCAATTTAACAATGGAACGCGTACAGATGAATCCACTGCCACAATCTGGAGCTCTCCAGCCACAGGACAACTCGCTCATCTTGGATATTCAAGCAATGACACGAGTGCATTTGCTCCAAGCGGTGGCACGATCGCGGTCTGGGCAGGCATCCCAACCATTGCTGGAGCAGGGGAAGCTCCAATCACCACGGGTCTTGTGGCAGACAATGCAGCCCCAGGTGCTGCAACATACGCCTATGCCATCAAAGTGGAATCAGCCCCAACCCTTCCTCAGGGGACCAACTACACACATCATGAATACTTTATGGTGGTGGGGAATTTTTAGAACAAATTCCGTAGCGGAACCCATAGCGCGCGTATGAATGATTTGGTAAAATCAATCTGAATTTAAAAACTATTCGCAACAATCTATGAACGTGAACCGATTACACCGTGCGTTTTCAGTGGTTTCGACGGTATTGATATCGGTTCTTACGCTTTCTCCTATCGCGCCAATTGTGCAAGCGGGTGGGATTTCAAATGCGACACTCCCTTCGAGTGTGGATAACATTTCAAACACATTACAGTTCACATCGGCCGGACATGTACTTGGTTTTAGCGAGGATGGTGTGATGATTGCTTCCGCACGCCACATGTTAAAGGTGAACTTTCTTGGTTCTAAGGGATCGACTCCTCAGTCAGACGTTCAAGCAGGAGGCCCTCTCGGTCATGTGACGTATACGAATGCATGGGATGGCGTAAAAGCCGTGTATGAATCAAGCGAGAAGTCGGTGATGAAGAGTACGTATTTTGTGGATGGAGCGAATGTGAAGAATATCCGATTGGGATATAATCGCCCAGTTCAAATTGATGAAAAAGGAAATCTTTTGGTCGCATACGAGGATGGAATCATGACGGAATCTGCGCCAATCGCTTGGCAGGAAATTTCTGGACAAAAAAAGCCAGTGCAGGTTGCGTATGCTCTTCTTGCGACAAAAGAAATTGGTTTCAAGTTGGGTGAATATGTGAAAGGTGTTCCTGTGGTCATCGACCCAACGGTTGCGTGGAATACGTTTCTTGGAGGTTCGAGCAACGAGAATAGCCGTGGCATCACGACTGATGGTAGCGGGAATGTGTTTGTTATTGGAGATAGTACTTCGACATGGGGTACGCCAGTAAATGCGATATATGGAAATGGATCAGCGGATATTTTTGTCGCAAAACTTGGTGGAGATGGTTCTCTCGCTTGGAACACGTTCCTTGGCAGTGGAGGTACAGATAACGGCAACTCGATTAAAGTAGATAATAGTGGATATGTGTATATCGCAGGAGTGAGCTCTGCTACTTGGGGGACGCCGATTAACGCCCACGCTGGCGGCGGCGGCGATGGGGTAATCGCGAAGATCGATGGTAGCGGAAATCTTCTTTGGAATACGTTTTTTGGAGGTTCTTCGGGTACGGAAATTGCAAATAGTATAGCCTTAGATGGGAGCGGAAATATTTATACGGTCGGTTCTGCTACAGCCGCATGGGGTTCTCCTGTGAGGGCGTACACTGCAAGTTCGGATATTGTTGCGGTGAAGTTTAATAGCAGTGGCGCTGAATCTTGGCACACGTTTTTTGGTGGAAGCGGTTTTGACAATGCATTTGCAGTTGCGGTTGACGGAAGTGGAAACGTGTATGTGGGAGGATATGATGATTCAACCTGGGGATCTCCTGTCAGGGCATATACTGCAGCAAACGATGCGTCTGTAACAAAACTCGATAGCAGTGGAGCGGTAGTATGGAATACGTTTTTAGGTGGAAGTGGAAATGACGTAGCGTTTGCCCTCGTGTTAGATGCATCTGGGAATATATTTGTTGGAGGACATGCTTTTGGAACTTGGAGTACTCCGATTCGTGCATATGATGCGGCTCTTGATGGCTTTGTGGCCCGATTAGATACGAGCGGTACATTGGTTTGGAACACCTTTTTGGGCGGTTCTGGTTCAGATGGGATTCGAGGATTGGCATTGGACGTATCGGGAAATTTGATCGCTGGTGGAAATTCGAATGCCACATGGGGTACGCCTCTGCAATCGTATGTCGGAGGAGTTGATGCGATGATAGTTCAGATTGATTTAAACGGTGTCTTTGCGTGGAATACGTTTGTTGGTGGCACTGGTACCGAAACGCCACTCGCTCTTGCGTTAGATACGAGCGGAAATGCATACATGACGGGTATTAGTAACTCGACCTGGGGTACGCCTGTCCGCGCATTCACATCTGGAAACGATTCGTTTGCGTTTAAGCTTTCGAATTTAGTATCGGCGAACGGCACAGGACTTGAGTCGCTTTCTACGACGCTTGCTCAACCAATGTACAGCGTTGATTGGACAACAAATCCTTCATATTCAAATGTGACTTATACGTGGTCGCTTTCACGAACCGTCATGGCTGATCCTGGAGACGCATGTCTCACGACAAATGATTGTTTTAAGATTTTGCTCAATTTGAAAGATACGGGAACAGTTGCCGATCACTTGGATCAGGAGTGGATGACGGGTATTGATCCGGGAGATGTTGCATGGGGTGGTCCTCTTGATATGTCTGTATCTGGAGTTACGCGCGTTGATACCGATTCAAACGGTCGATACGATCAGCTTCAGTTGTTAATTGATTGTTCCTCTGGGTGTGCCATGGTCACGAGTACGCCATATTCGCTCTCTATCGTGAACGGACCTTTGAAGAATCCAGTGTCACCAATCGGGTACGTTGCTGGAGGATACACATCGCTTACGCATACGATGTATGTGAATGATCAATCGGCTTCAATGTCAGCGAGCCAATCGATGGCTTCGATTGTCGCCATCGGTTCAGGGCTTACCGTTACGGCCAATGTAGACCCAACGCTTACATTCTCTGTGGCGGCTGTGCCATCTGGAACATCATTTATTGGAGAGAACACGGATGTAACACCTACGGATAATGACACATGTAATTTTGGAGTCTTGGCACCTGGTGACGCACAGACTTGTATGTTCAATTTGAGCATTGCAACGAACGCTTCTAATGGATACTCGATCTACGTCGTGCAGGATCAGAATATGACGTTCAACGGAAATGAAATTAAGCAGTATGACAGCAATAGCGCTCCAGCTGTGAAGGGTCATGCGGCAGCGACAACGTGGGTCTCTCCTGCGACCGCTCAACTTGCTCACCTCGGATACTCAAGCAACGATACGAGCGTGTTCGCAAACAGCGGAACCCCAATCTGGGCTGGTATTCCTGATATCGCTCAGGCTGGTAATGCTCCAGTAACGGATGGCTTGGTTGCGGACAGCGTGCTTCCTGGAAGTGCCACCTACGCATACGCTATTCGCGTGGAATCGGCCGCCACGCTTCCACAAGGTACAAACTACGTTCATCACGAATATTTCATGGTGGTGGGGAATTTCTAGGAGAGAAGTGGGAATTGACAGGGCTGAAGTATTTCGCTACACTCAGCCCCGACAAACCTACGTTTAATGGTTTGATCTCCAATAGAAAGGAGCGTGTCTCATATGGTAGAAGTCAAGAAAAAGAAGAATGAAACCTTTGACGCGCTGCTTCGCCGTTTTCAACGACGTTTTCAGTCGTCTGGAAAACAGATCGAAACCAAGCGTCGCCGTTTCCACGATGGTGGCAAGAACAACACGCAACGTCACGAAAGTGCTTTGCGCCGCGTCACCAAGAGTTCCGAATACGCGTACCTGACAAAAACAGGACAGTTGAAGGAAGATCCAAAGAAAAAGAAGTACGGTCGCAAATAATGCGGTCAATACAAAAGACAGGGAAACCTGTCTTTTATGTTTGTTTTGTTCGCTTGTAGATGTCTTGTCCAGCGTGTAGCGTATAGCGTGATATGACTACTATTGAGCGCATTGAACAAGATTTTAAAGAGGCGATGAAGGCGCGTGATGAATTCCGTGTTTCTGTATTCCGCATGATGCGCATGTCGCTCAAAAATAAGCAGATTGATCTCATGCATGAGCTGACCGAGGAAGAGGCGATCGCGGTACTGAAAACGATGGTGAAACAATATCAGGATGCATTGAGTGATTTTCAAAATGCAGGTCGCATGGACCTCATCGAAAAACAGCAAAAAGAGATTGACGCGGTGAGTGTGTATCTTCCAGCCAAGATGCCTGTGGATGAATTGGAAAAATTGGTTGCCGGGGCTGTTGCTGGAATGGGAATGGCAGATATGGGAAAAGCCATGGGAATTGCGATGAAAGCTGTGGATGGAAGAGCGGATGGAAACGAGGTTCGGGCGATTGTGCAACGTCTCCTTGCAGGGTAGAATGATGGAAGCATGCACTCCAAGGGCTCTTTATTCGGCATCATCACCCTGCTCGTTTTTGTAGCAGGATTTGCTGTCGCTTCTCCCGTTCTCGCACAAGGAACGGCTGAGGGCTTGAATGCGGTCGGAAATGCCGCTGGCATTGCATCGGGTACAACGGATTTGTATACGATCATCGGACGCATTATCAATATCGCGTTGGGTTTTGTTGGTATTGTTTTGCTTGGATTGTTTTTATACGCAGGGTACGAGTGGATGACATCTGGGGGAGATCCAAAAAAAGTTGAAAGCGCAAAAATGCGACTTCGGAACGCGGTGATCGGACTCATTCTGATTGCTTCGTCTTTTGCTATTGTGAATTTTATTTTAGGTGCATTGCTTGATGCGACGAGTGGAGGTGGTGGATTATTTGGGAGTGGGCCAACAGGGGGCGTCGGATCAGGTTTTCCTAGTTCCTCTGGATCGTTAGGTGGCGGGATTATCGAGATGCATGTGCCGCCTCGCGATGCGATGGATGTTCCGCGTAACACAGGAATTGTGGTGACTTTCAAAGAGCCGATAAAAATTTCTTCATTCATCAGCGGGTATGATGATCATGGAACGCCAGCAGACCTTACGGATGATGCAGGATCTAGCACGACGGTGGGAATTAATAGCAATGCCGTGAAAGTGTATGTGACCGGGCATCGTAATGAAGCGCTCACAACGGCACAGGCTCGTGTACGTTTTACAGCCGATCGTAAGACGTTTGTGATCAAACCGGTTGATTATCTTGGAAGCCCAACAGAAAATACAAACTACACGGTTGAATTTGTTGGTGGACAAATCGCTGGATCCTCTGTGCTGCTTGAAGATGGTTCCGCGGCATTTGGTGGTGCATTTTCCTCTGGATATAGGTGGTCTTTCGAGGTTTCGACGGTGGTTGATTTGACTCCTCCGCATGTTACAACCGTAATTCCACAAGCAGGAAGAAGCTTTGCACCAAATATTATTGTGCAGGTTGATTTTAACGAAGCGATTGATCCGACATCTGCAGCTGGTATTTGGCGAAGCGATAGCGGATTTGGAAACATTACATTATCGGCGACGCCAGCATCTGGCCCTGTGGGTCGTCCAAATGGAGAGTTTCGTATTTCGAACCAATACAGAACCGTAGAGTTCGTTTCAGATTTGGCATGTGGGACAAACTCCTGTGGTCGCACGATCTATTGTTTACCTTCTGATAGTTCGATTGCGGTGAATGTGTTGTCACCATCTGCAGGAACGCCGCCACAAGCCGATCTCACGGCTTCTGGATATGATGGGGTAGTGGATATGGCTGGAAATGCGCTTGATACAAATAACGACGGGAGTATTAACGCTGACGATGATCGTTACGGTTGGACGTTTGGAACAACAGGTGCGCCAAATCTCACAGCACCAAAGATAAAATCAACAAGCCCGATTGCAGGAAATCTGGGAGATTCTAGTAACCTTGTTGTTGACCGTAAGCCGAACGCGACATTCGACAGTATCCTTCAGTCCTCAACGGTGAATTCGGAAAATATCATCATGCGCACGAATGAGCCTCTCGCATCGGCTGATACATTTTGGTGGTCTGTGTCTCAAGAAATGCTGAATGCCGCCGGGACGATTGCGGAAATTGGTGATGAGCCAGTCGCAGGACTCGTGCCAATGAGCCATCGCATTTTCATCTCAGCGACTTCTACAGCGTTTACGCCAGTTTATCAGAGCTTGTATAAGTCAGGATTGCAGAACGTGTATCAAAATTGTTTTAATCCAGCAGCCTCTGAAACATGCGCAGCTAACTCTACAAATCCAAACTGTTGCGACAATCGTCCGGGTCGCCTTGGTTGTACGGCCCCTTCTCGAACTCCCTAACATGAAGTATCTGCGCTCCTTGGCTTTATCAGCCCTCACCATCCTGTCTCTCATGACAGGCGTGTCTGTATTTCACGCGCCGACAGCGCATGCGCAGGGCGTTGATGCAGGTTTGAATGCGGTTGGGAATCAGACAGGTCTCACGTCACAAGACCCTCGCTTGATTGCGGCGCGCGTCATTAATATGGCGCTGGGTTTGATTGGGATCATCATGCTCGTGTTGATTATTTACGCGGGCTTTTTGTGGATGACGTCTGGCGGAAATGAGGAGCAGGTTACTCGCGCGAAGACCATGATTCGTAACGCCATCGTCGGCGTGATTATCATTTTAATGTCTTGGGCGCTCACAACGTTTGTTATCAACGCATTATTGAATGCGACGACAGGTGGCGGGGGAGCGGGTGGCTCAGGAGGCGGTGGTCCTGGCAGCGGTGGATTTGGTGGTGGCGGTGGTTCCACGTCTTTTCAGTTGCGTGCCATTTCGCCGTCGGAAGCAGTTCCAATCCGAAATATTGAAGTTCGTTTTGTCTTCTCACGTGATGTGGAGGCTGCCTCGGCGTCAACTTCTATTCATGTGTTAAAGGCATCAGATGGTTCCGAGGTTCCAGGAACAATCGGCGTTGATGGCTCTTTGGTGACGTTTACACCTGCGGCCACGTGTCCTGATCCGAATGCGAGTCGGTATTGCTTTGACGTTGACACGGACTATATCGCTCGCGTGAATTCTTCATTGCAGTCTACGAGTGGTTTATCTCTTGTATGTGGTGGATTTGCCCCAGTGTGTGAGGGTCGATTCCGCTCAGGATCCATTGTTGATACAGCTCCGCCGGTCGTGGCAATCACATCACCGTTTGAGGGTCAGCCTATCTCAGCCGATGATTTGATTCGTGTAATCTCTCATGCAACGGATGATGCGGGCGTTTCAATCGTCAAAACAAATGTAGATGGGATTCTTATTGGAACGAGCGCCGCTTCAGGAACGCAGGTGATTTATGACGCTTCTGTAGATTGGGATACGACGGCTATGACGCCTGGGCCAAGACAAATTCAGTCTCGCGCATACGATATTGATTCAAATAATGCGCAGAGCTCAGTCGTGACCGTTCAAGTACGTCCTCGTCATTGTTCCAATAGAACCCTGGATGCTGATGAAACGGCTATTGATTGTGGCGGGTCTTGTGGTGTTTGTCCGGGTGGTGCGTGTACAGATCCAGGCTTGTGTGCGAGTGGCGTGTGTACGGCTGGTGTCTGTGTGGAACAGCCAGTGATCACGAGTGTTTCTCCAGACAATGGACGTCCAGGAACATTTGTTTCCATTTCCGGTGTGAACTTTGGTTTGACGCCAGGGACCGTCACATTTTCATCAGGAGTGACGGCTTCAGCACCAGCGGTTTGTGCTGGCGCAGGGAGTCCAACATGGACCCCGACTTTGGTGATTGTGTCTGCTCCAGAAGGAGCGGTAGATGGTCCGATCACGTTGCGTAATGCCGCAGCATTGTCTGATGCAACAAACGATGCGCGTGGACCGAGCGTGGATGATTTTGATGTAAATACCTCAACGTATCCTGGATTGTGTGCTGTTGCTCCGGCTTCGGGTGTAGCGGGAGCTGCCCTGCAATTGCGTGGGACAGGTTTAGGAACAGCATCTGACAAACTATTTTTTAATGATCGCCTCATTTCCTCATTTCTCTCATGGTCCGATTCAGCCGTGCGTTTGAATGCTCCTGTATTTAGTCCAGCAACGTATGCAGTGCAGGCTAATGTAGGTGGTGTGAATTCAAACGCGGTTGAATTCCGTTTGGATGCGCCGACAACGGCAGCTGGTCCAATTATCGATTCGATAAGTCCTGGGACAGGACCGATTGGGGAGTATGTGACGATTCAAGGAAGAAACTTTGGAACAGGTATTGGAAGCGTTCTCTTTAAGCTTGGTGATGGAACGGGAATCGGGAGCACGGATTTCCCTGCGGAATGTTCCACCGCATTTTGGAGCGATAGCTCGGTCACGATTAAAGTTCCTGCGACATTTCATTCAGGGTTGGCAGATACGGGTGTGACGCCAGGGGCATGGAAGATATTGTTGAAGCGTCAGGACTTGGTAGAAAGTAATCAGCTTGATTTCGCGGTGTCGAGTGGTGAGGCGCATGCGGGCATTTGTGCGATTCGACCAATTGCTGGTCCAGTGGGAACGAGTATTGAAATCATCGGTGAGCGTTTTGGGGCCTTCAGTACAGGGCAGGTTTTGTTTTCCGCTCCATCAGGCGCGCGTGTGCCGATGTCGGTAGCGTCTGCAGATTGGACTTCGAATTCCATCAAGGGTTTGGTCCCGACGGGTTCGCAGACAGGGCCCGTAAAAGTGAATCAGGGTTCATCAAATTCAAATGATGTAAATTTTGCCGTTCGTAATTGTAATGAAGACGCTTCTATTTGCGGAGGAAGAGAAACATGTTGTCGCAGCGGAGCTTGTTCGATTGCCGGTATCTGTGCGGCCTCTTCGCCAAATGCAGAATTCGCTTGGGTGATGTCGACGGGTATTTTGCCAGTAAATCCTGAAGTTGTTGAAGAGTGCGCGCCGACGCGCCCAGCGTCACCATCCCCATGGTCCGGTCGAACAGGAGGCGATCGTGCCTGTGTGAATACGGATCTGTTCTTGAGATTTACAACTCTACTTAATGTTTCAACCGTGCGAGTGAGTGGTGCAACTCCGACTTTGGTTGTCCACAAGTGTACGGGGCCTGCAGAAACGCCATGTTCAACCGTGGGGGCAGCGATTCCGCCAGCAACGAGTGGGGCAATTACCTATCCAATTGTTGGAGCTGATACAGATACGGGGTATGTCTTGTTCCGTCCTCGAACCATGTGGGAAGGGAATTCGACGTATCAAGTTATTCTCACAACAGGAATTCAGTCGAGTACAAACATTCCGATGTTGGAGAAGCGTGATTCGTGTGGCGTAGGAAATGCTTATTGTTTTACATTTAGCACGCGTCCTGACACGGAAACCTGTCGTATTGGAACCGTAAACAACGTTCCGGCTGCGGCGAATATTAATGAACTTGGTGGAACGGTTGGTTTGTCTGCGATGCCACGCGCAGCAGACGATATTTGTTTGAACTTGCGTGCAGATGCGTATGATTGGACCTGGAACGCCGCTGATGCGCGCGTGGAGGTGACAAATGACGAGGAGACGCGTGCAGATGGCTCGAGACGTGGTCTTGAAAATCAGATGAGTACTGGGCGTGGAGAAACAGGCGCAACACCAGTTCCTGTGGATTCTTCGGTGACGCAGGGGACAGAAACAATCACTGGACGTTCAGATATTTCAGTTCGTTTGCAGCCGCCACGCGTTATTTCGTATGGACCGAATTGCGACAAGACCTGTTTGAATGCTGCTGCGTGGGCCATCTTTAACGTAGCAATGGATCCAGCGTTTGCCATTAATTCGAATGTCACAATCCTGCCATGTGTAAATGAGAATTGTCTCGCCTATGGATCGCCGCTTGATCTCACGCGTGCACGAGTCCGTTTGACGCCAGCTCCTGCATCCGCAAGTCTAGCGAATACGTATTTCGTCATTGAGCCAACCCGCCCAGGAGTCGGTGGAGCCGACGATGAATTGCTACTTGAGCCAGGGCGTTTTTATCGCATTACGCTTAAGGGCGGTACGATGTCAGGATTCCGTTCGCTCTCGGGTTTGCCGCTCACGGGCTTGAACGCTCCAGAAGGATTCTCTTGGACTTTCCGCGTTAAAGAAGGGGATAACGCCCGTTGCGCGGTCGCATCGGTAAGCGTGGTTCCTGGAGAAAAATTTGAAACGGCAGTCGGAAATCGTCAGTTGTTTAGTGCCACGCCAATGGCAGCTCAGGATGGTTGCAGTGGTGGTCCAGTTGTTTCTGATCGAAGCTATGCATGGACGATTGATCAGACCACGAATGTTTCCCGTTATATTAAAGCGGGTGGTGCGGCTGGAGTCGTGGACACGGGCTTGGCTTTACCAGTCGGATGTTCTAATCGTTGTACTTCGCTTGGTGCCAGTGGAATTGTTGGGCGCGTTGCATCTTGTGGAAATGGTGTGATTGAAACAACAGATACAAATTATTGTCGTGCGGGACGTACCCCGTTTGGAACGGCGTGTACGTTGCTTGCTGCGGGTTCTAAGGGAGGAGAAGAATGTGATGATGCGACGACATCCTGTGATGCGACGACTTGTCTTTGGAAACCGATGACTGGTGGAACATGTGGAAATAGCACGGTGAATCGCGGTGAGCAGTGTGATGCGGGCGTGGCAGGAAGCGCGGGCTGCAACACGACGTGTCAGCTTCTCGGTTCTCGTGCCGGAGGATCGACTTGCGGAAATAACGATGTAGCTTCTGGTGAAGCATGTGATGACGGCAATGCAACAAGTGGCGATGGGTGTAGTGCAGATTGTCTCCATGAGGGTTCTTCTCGCGTGGTGGCTCTGTGTGGAAATGGACGCCTTGAACCAGGCGAGTCATGTGATTCTGTTGGTGGTGTTTTCCCAGCAACCTGTAATTCAACAACCTGCTTGAATCTCGGAACGGCCGCACCTACGTGTGGGAATGGCGTTCAAAATCCAGGCGAGGATTGTGATGATGGGAACATTATTTCTGGAGATGGTTGTAATACGATGTGTCTTTCAGAAGGAGCATCCGCAAGCTACGCGTCTCCATCATTCTGTGGAGATGGCGTACGTGGACGTGGAGAAATGTGTGAAACTGTTTCACTTGGAGATGGAAAACAGGATCCAACACAGTTTGCGGAAATTGTTGGAGAAGGTGTGCCAGTATCAAGCCGTCTCTCTTCGTCAATTCATACGGTTTACGATAGTAAGACAGGACTCGCGACCTATGGATTGCAGTGCGGATACACAGAAGAAAGTTCCTGTAGTGCGGGAACAGGTTTAGATGCAGCTGGTTGCTGTGCGCCACGTCCACTTATTTCAAATCAAGTTCCGGCTAATCTTGCAACGAATGTTTGTCGTAACGTGATGATCAGCGGCGTCTTTAACGTGAAGATGGATGAAGCGAGCGTTCAAACAAATTTCGTGGTTGGCTATGAAAAGACCTTGCCCGCCTGTCCAGCTGGTACAACGCAATTGACGCGCATCGAAGATTTTGATGATACACCAGGAATTGCAGGCTTTTTCCGTCGAACATGGACGCGTATCTTATCTTGGTTCCGCACGCCTTCGGCGCTCGCAACGAATTGGTGTGTTGGTTCGGTGGCTGGTCGTCTTTCATTCGAACCATCTGGCGCAGGGACGCTTGCTAGCTTCTCACTCGATCACGCGCTTGCTACCTCAACGCACTATCAAGTGTTGTTCCGTGGGGATACGAATTTGGCAGATAATAGCGACATCACGAAGCGTGACGGCGTGAAGTCATTCCGTGGTGTTGTGGCGAATAATCATTTCAAGTGGGAATTTACCACAGGACTTCTTATCTGCTCCGTAACAGCAATTTCGGTACATGACACAAACGCGACGAGCCCGAACTTGTTCACAAAATTTCCAGAATCACACTTTTACACGGCGAGATCAATCGCATTGATGGACGGTATCGCAGTCGCATTGTCGCCAGTCTCTGAATACGCTTGGTCTTGGGAGCCATGGATTGCATCCAACATGGACGCGCTTGAAGCCGAATCTGGTACGGGAGCAGGGACAAATAGCCAAACAAATGTCGCCGTAGTGAATCCACCAAAGAACGGTTCATCTTTCGTGGAAGCTGGTATTCGTATCACGACCGATTCAGCAAACGTGCCAAGTACGAGAGGACGTATCGTGAAGGGTACGCAGCCTGCGCAGGTCTTGATCTGTGAAAATCCATGGCCAAACTTTGCCACGGCTCCGTTCGCCGAAGTATCAGGTCATGCTTCTCTTGGTCTCCTGGGATCAAGCACGCTCGCAAACGAAATTCGTACCGCTGGACCATATTTCAATTTCTCAACATTGTATTGCCGTGACGCAGGAGCAGCGAGCTCAATAGCGGACGATCTACCATCGATGGGTATTCAACCGATTGCGATTTCAGCCGGAGATTCCTCAATGGGTATTTTGCGCCAATATATTCTGACATTTGGTGATGACGCTCCTTCCTTGCGTGGCGATGGAATCGGTCTTCGTGTTGCGAGCAATCCTCTCCATCTCACGCCAGCTGGTTGGTATGCGTCGCGTGGATTTACGGGGACTCCAGAAATGACCACGGTCGATGGATTTGAAGCGGTAAAAGATGGAAACACGTGGTATATCGGTGGGGTAAACACAGCAGATGCTTCTTCAGCTCCTGTATATTCGCAAATCTATATTGTATCGAACAACCCAGATGCGAAGCCTGTAACCGTGGAGATCGTGAATCAATTAGTAAAGAACTTCGCATTGAACGCGAACCTTTCGAGCGGGGCGAATAATGCGTGTCAATATGCCGTTGCCGCAGGCGTGGATCATCCAGTTGGCTCATTGTATCGCGCCACGGATGGAAAATTGGTTCGTTGTACGGCTGATTGGGAATGTGTCTCAAAGAACCCAAATTTATTGTGTGCAAGCTTTAAGTCAAAGATGCAGCGTGATTCAAAGCGTGTAGTCGATTTCCAATTCATGAGTCAGGCCCTTGAAACTTCAAAGGGACGTACAGGAGCATTCCCGAAATTGCAGAGCGGTACATTTGTTCCGACGCTCGCGACTTCACGTTGGCCAAGCTGGTCACAACAATTGCAGAGTGAGGTCGGCGTTGCATTCCCAACTGATCCAGTGAACCGATTCTTGAGCTGTGGTGTTTGTTCCGATAATGCGACGCCATGTCAGGATGCGAGCGAATGTAATCCAGGAGCCGCATGTAATGCCGGCGCTTCAGAAACAGGTGTTGAGCCTGCCACGTGTTGGAACCCAAGCACGGCTCGCTACATGTGCCCTCGCTTAAATGCATCTGTCCCAGAAAGCACATCGCGCATTTATCAGTATCGTTCGATGAATGCAGGTGATCGATATGAGCTCGCAACTGAGCTTGAGGGAGCGCTCTCAACTCGTTATGTTCCACCGCTTATTGCGGAGATTAAGCGTTGTTCGAATGTCGCATCTTCTTGTCGAGTCAATTCAGATTGTGACGTGTTCTTGTCGAGCGGCGCTGTTCAGCATGGAACATGTAATGGAACGGGTGGACTCTGGCGCTACGCGAATGTGTGTGGTGATACGGCGTACAGCTCTGGTGGTGGGGTCTGTGGAGATGGCGTACGCGGAACTGGTGAATTTTGTGAATTAGGAGATACGAATCCAGTAGCATGTACGACTTTGTCTGGTGCAGCCGGAACAGAATTGTATATCTGTAGTGATTGTCGCGAGTATCTCGCTGGTCCTGCGACTACCTGTGTGGCGAATGTGCAATGCGGAAATGGTCGTGTTGACGCAGGCGAAACATGTGATGATGGTTCGCTGAATGGAAATTACGGACACTGCAATCGCGCGTGTACTGGATATGATGCATTCTGTGGCGATGGTCGTTTGTCGCCAGGGGAGAGCTGCGACCTCGGATCGACGGTTGCTCCGAGAAACGGGGATTATTGTCAGCATGATTGTGATGCGGCGCTTTCCTGCAGTATGTCTTGTACGGGACCAGGTCCACGATGTGGAAACGGTACGGTTGACGCTGGATTTGAAGCTTGTGATGGGAACAGCGAACAGACTCCTAAGGCCGTGTGTGTGGGAGGGATCAATGTAAATAATCCTTGTGATACAAGTTCAGAGTGTCCAGAGAGCACATGTGGAGGTGCTGATCCTTCGACCACGAGCTGCGTTGGTGTAACTGCGCGTCGTTGTTCAAATGAGCATGAAATCGAGTGTACATCTGATATTGATTGTGAGTCGCTTCCACCTGTGACGCCGACCTCGCCAACGGGTCGTTGTATCGCTTATCCAACGGCACGTACTCGAACGTGTAATGATTACGGGAGCGTCGCTTCGACTGATCTATGGTGCAAGTGGAATGGGTGGAGTGCGTGTCAGCCAGTTGGATTCTGTGGCGATGGACACACGGATGCAGGTGAAGAGTGTGATGATGGTAATACCAGCAATAATGATAGTTGTACGACTTCGTGTAAGACGAATGTCTGCGGTGATGGTTTTTATCGGACGGGTGTTGAAGAGTGTGACTTGGGATCTGTTGGATTGGTTGCGCCTGGCATGACGCCAAAGAACGGCACACGTTCTTGTACGGCTGATTACGGGTCTTCCTGTCTCTCCTGTTCCGCATCCTGTCGTTCCGTCGCGAGTTCAGGTGGTTATTGTGGAAATGGCGTCAAAGAAGGCGCGGAACAATGTGATGGTACGCAAGGTCTTGGCGTATGTCATGGCACAACGAATTCATGTTCCTCGGATAGCGACTGCACGGGTGGCTTAGCCTGTGATTTGATTAGTTGTCGGAGTTTGGGATATGACTACAGCACTACAGTGTCATGTGGAAACTATGGGTATGTGCGAAGTATCGCAGACCCAAATCATGTCGTATGTGTAAATAAAAATTTAGCTGCTTCTGATTTTGCTTGTGCGGTTTGTCTTACGGGTAGTGACTGTGGAGTTGAATGGGTACATCGTAGTTACGCTCCTTCAGAGTTTCCAAAAGAGGTGGCTGAAAAAGTTTGTTTGCCAGACCCTGCCCCATGTTCTGGAATTTGCTTGAGGTTGAACCCGCCAAAACATGATGTACTACAGTGTGCAGCTTCGTGTAGTCTCACAGGCTGCGCGCGCTGTGTTGATTCGACTGGTACTGGCACGATCTCTGCGCAGATATTTGATGCGGTATATTCAACTCAGCCCGTCCCGAATGCTCGTGTCACTTTGTACAACCGTGGAATTCGTGTGAGTGAGGTAACAACAGGAGAGGATGGACGATTTACATTTAGCAATGTTAATGCTGTTTCAGAATGCACGGCGTATCACATTGTCGTCGACTCTTACACGGATAATCCTTGTACTGGGCCTAGGGTAGCTGGATCGCCTGCATGCGCTGGTCAATCTTGGCCTGGAAGTTTTCCAGTGGTAGACGAAGGAACGAATGGTGGTTACTGGCCTTTTGAATCAGATAATTTTGGAGTGACGAATTTCTATTCAAAGGGTTTAAACAATATCAATGGGAAGATCTATCTTGCGCCACGCGTTGGTGAAGGGGAGACGCTCGTGATCCATACTTGGAGTGGACGGTTGCCGCGCTACATTGATGCGCATCTTCTGGTGCCTCAGAGTCAGGGGTATACATATGGTGGTGCCAAGCATTTAGGGTCAGAGCCTTACTCATACAACACCTTTACCATTCCACCGATCGGAACCCCGGGAGTATCTCGTGATATAAACTACGGTCCTCAGGGCAATCCAGATATGAATGTCGCGCCACATGCGAACTTATTCTGCTTTACGCCTCTGGTATCTGGAGGATTGGATCTGGATTGTAATTCATTCTCGTACGCTCCTCAGACAATGAAGTTCAAGCGAGGAAGCTGGGCGACGACGGGAAAGTACTCATTCTATTTGGTTGATTTTAGTCCATCTCCTGCGTCGCCATCTCATCTTTATTTCGATCAAACATCAAGTACGGTTCGTGTTATAACTTCGGATCGTGTGTATTCGGTGGATGCGCCAATTCATACAGTAGCTCCATGTACGCCGACATCAGGTGTTACGGCAGGAACGGGTAAATATTGGGATGTGTTTGAGCAGGACGCTTCGACTGGAGCTGTATATATTGTAAACGAACTGCGTTGCGCGGGTCAGCAGAGTGGTCAGACTCCTCCGGCAAGCTTGCCACCTCCGCTTCAGTCAGTCGGAAGCTAATATGAATTTAACCACACAGCGCATTCTCATAGGTTCGGGAATCGTCCTCCTTTTAGGAGGGGGGATTGGCGGTATTGTTTGGTTGCGTGGCAGAGATGTGAGCACGGTCGTACCACCAGCGAATCAAGTTTCATCGGGAGACACAGCCTCCGTGGTCGATCAAGCTACAACTACGACCGCAGTGGCTCCAAAAGATACGGATGGTGATGGGGTCCCAGATACTGTGGAGATTGAAAAGGGCTTGAACATAAATTCATACGATACGGATGGCGATGGCTGGAGCGATAGCGTGGAGTTGTACGATCGTAAAACGGATCCATTGGTAAAAGACGATCCAGATCCAAGAATTGCAGTATCAGAAAAATCAGACGCGGACTTCCGCGCAAGCGTATCTGCAGCAACCGAGATTGTTCCGGTGGCCACTCCCGCGCCTGATCCAAATGCAGATCCTGACGGTGACGGTCTCACAAACGCGCAAGAAGCTAAGTACGGCACGGATCCAAACAAAGCAGATACGGACGGAGACGGGTATAATGATGGGGCCGAAGTGAAAGCAGGGTATAATCCAAATGGGTCAGGATCTCTTCCAAAATAATATGTCCACTCCTCCACCAAATCTTCCATTCGAACCCATGCCACCAGCCGCGCCTTCTGTAG
>JBAXJG010000011.1:0-31990 GCA_037137975.1 Candidatus Uhrbacteria bacterium
TTACTCCGAACGAGGTGTTTTATGAGAGGGGTTGCAGTTTGAACTAGAATCTAGGACTCGGCTTCCGTAAGATTCCAACGATATGAACGCGAAACATCGAAAATGGCAATCGACTCATGAATGCAGACGCAACATAACTCAATGATCCAAAAGAAGTATATGTAGGGTCTGCATTTTCGGATAAACACTCAACAGTCAGCCCTGCTGAATTCGCAAGCGCTTGAATCTGAGAAAGTGAGTTCGCCTTGTATGCCACAGGAAAAATGTCGTCTTCGTGACGGCCATAGAATCGCTCAACGAGCCGATCCGCAATCCTTTGGTTCATCAAACGACGCAAGGCGATCAGCCATGATCGCTTGTTTGGAGTTACGAATGCAATAAATCCGCCAGGCTTTAACACGCGAACAAATTCTGAAAATACTTTTTGCGGTTCTGAAACATGCTCGAGAACCCATAATGAAACAACAGTATCAAACGATGCATCCGCGAAAGGAAGTTTTTCTAAACGTCCAAATAAAATCTCATCAAGACAAATATTCTTCGATGTCACCTCTTGATTCACATCAATTCCAACCGCTCGTGCGATCTTTGAACGTAGTTCATCAATAACGAAATTTCCATGGCCACAACCCGCATCTAATACCGTGGCCTGTTCTGGAAGTCGCTGCGCAACAAGATCTCGCAGCAAAATCATCGAGTCATCCCAGGCAGGATGTTCGACTTTAAATCTTCGCTTAAATTCAAGTTGACGTCGCTCTTTCGGACCCAGATCTGAATACTCCTTAATATAGGCCATACAGATATCTTACATGAAACTGGATTATCAAAAATCCCCTTTCGGGGATTGTTTGATGACTAGCGCTTACCCCACTGTGGAGCACGGCGAGCCTTGCGGAGACCTGGCTTCTTACGTTCCTTGGCGCGTGGGTCGCGCATGAGGAAGCCGAGCTTCTTCAATACGGTACGGTAGGTTGGGTTGAGTTCGATGAGTGCGCGGGAGATTCCGAGACGCACCGCTTCTGCCTGACCAAGAATTCCGCCTCCATTGGTTTCGGCGCTCACGTCGAGCGTACCTTCGAGACCGGACATCTTGAGTGGCGAGTTCACCATCATACGAGATTCGTAGGTGTTGAACACTTCTTCCATCGGACGGCCATTGACCGTGATGAGTCCCTTGCCATTCATGATCAAGCGCACCTTTGCGATGGCTGTCTTGCGACGACCAAGCGCGTAGATGAACGAGCTGCCCTTTGATGTTTCCACCACGGACGCCGTTGAAGTTGCCTCGTCAGCCTTGGCAACCTTCTTGACCGCCGGCTTCTTAGCTGGGGCTTTTTTCTTTGGTTCCTTCGTTTCAGTAGCCATAAAATATTAGGCAATGATCAAACGCTTCATGCGTTCTTTCTGAGTACGGTTCTTTGGCAACATATACTTCACGGCGTGAAAAAGCACTTCTTGTGGTCTCTCCTGCATCAACTTTGAAACAGGCGTGCTCTTCAAACCACCTGGGCGGTTTGAGGTACGGAAATGGACTTTTTGCTCGAGCTTCTTTCCCGTGAACACCAACTTATCAACATTGGTGATGCGAATCGTCGCACCCGTGTCGATATGTGGTGTGTATCCAGCCTGATCCTTCCCCATCAGGAGCTTGGCAATATGAGTTGCCAAACGTCCCACAACCTTGTCGGTTGCGTCGATATCGATGACTTCACGCTTGATGGCGGGCATGCCGCGCTTATTTCTCCAGGCCATATTATTTCACGAGTTGAATCTGAGCGATCTCAGCACCGTCACCCTGACGGGTGCCGAGCTTGATGATGCGGGTGTAGCCTCCCGGACGGGTGGCGTAGCGTGGTCCGAGCTCTTCCAACACCTTGTTAACCGCGTTCTCAGACATGAGAACGGCGTTCAACTGACGGCGGGAGGTCAAAGACTTCACTTTTCCCTTAGTGATCAAACGTTCGACGAATGGGCGAACAGCCTTGGCTTTGGCCAAAGTCGTGTTGCAGTGTTCGTACAGGATAACGGAGGTCGCCAAACCGCGCAGCAACGCACGGCGTGCGGTCGAATTCCGGTCCAGAGTTTTGCCAACGCGGCGGTGTTTCATAAATTATTCGCTATAGCTTAGATTCTTGAGGACGTTTGTGTAGTCCATCAAGATCGTGACGGATTGATTGACGGCGTCGAGTGGATCGAGCGTTCCGTCGGTTTCGATGCGTAAAATGAGTTTATCGTAGTCCGTGCGGTCGCCGACGCGTGTGGCCTCGACCTTGTATGAAACGGACAGTACCGGGCTGAACAATGAGTCGATGGCGATCGTACCGAGCTCTGCCTTATCATCCTTTCCACGCTCTTCGGTTGAGCGATAGCCACGTCCTGGCGCGACCGTGATCTCCATCTCGTAGCTCGCAGAAGAATCCGTGAGCGTACAAATGTGAAGTTCTGGGTTTACGACCTCGACCTGCGCATCCTTTGTGAAGTCCTTCGCTGTGACCACCTTCTCACCCTTCACGGACAAGGTGAGCTTGATTGGCTCCTCGGAGAACAACTTCAGGCGCAATGACTTCAGGTTGAGAATGATCTCGAGAACGTCTTCCTTTACGTGCGGGAGTGTCGAGAACTCGTGTTCCGCACCTTTGATCTTCACGGCGGTGACAGCAGCACCAGCGAGTGAGGAGAGGAGAACGCGGCGAAGCGCGTTGCCCAACGTTGTTCCGTAACCCTGAGTGCAAGGCTCGACCGTGAGAACGCCCTCGCTTGGACGTTCGCCTCGGGTGAACTTGATCTTGCTTGGAAGAAGAATGTTTTCCATATGGAAGGAGAAAGAGCGAATTAGCGGGAGTAGAATTCGACGATCTTGGTCGTATCGAATGCTTGCAGAAGCTCGGTGCCCTGTGGCTTACCCGTTACTTTGATGGCGAGATCCTTTGGCTCACGAGCGATCCAAGATGGCATGTCCTTCTTTGCAGCCATTTCTGTCGCGGCGGCGCCCCAGTTTCCCTTGGCGCGCTTGTTTTCGCGCACAGAGACAATATCTCCGATGCGGACGCGATAGGATGGGATGTTTAATTTCTTGCCGTTCACATCGATGTGCGCATGTGAAACAGCCTGACGTGCAGCGGCGCGCGTCTTCACGAAACCGGCGCGGAATACCACGTTGTCGAGACGTGATTCAAGCGTCTGCACGAGCATTTCTGTCGTGTTTCCACGCTTTGCGCTTACTTCAGCAAAGAGGTTCGAGAACTGACGTTCGTTCAAACCGTAGATGCGCTTTGCCTTTTGCTTTTCGCGCAACTGCTTTCCGTAGTCAGTGATGCGGGATCGCGAATCTGGACCATGAACGCCAGGGGCGAACGGTCGACGTGCCAAAGCCTTTGCGTGCTTTGCACCATCCGAGAGGGCGATGCCTTCGCGGCGGGACTTTTTTGCGGTGAGTTGGAGTTTCTTCATATGGACAAATCAGCCTGTATGAACATTAGACACGACGCGGACGCGGCGGGCGGCATCCGTTGTGTGGAATCGGCGTAATATCCTTGATCGAAGCGATATTCAACCCGTTCGCATTAATGGCGCGCAAGGCACCTTCACGACCCTGACCTACGCCGGTGATAAATACGCTCACCTCACGAAGACCAACATCGGCTGCCTTCTCAACTGCATCCTTCACGATCATTGAAGCGGCGTATGGAGTGGCCTTCTTTGGACCCTTGAATCCATTCACACCAGCGCTTGACCATGAGATGACGTTTCCGTTCATGTCGGTAAGCGTGACGATCGTGTTGTTATAGGTTGCTTGAATATACGCCTTTCCTTGTGGGACCTGGGCGCGGACCTTCTTTCCTTTCTTTGGTTTGGCCTTTACGACTTTCTTTCCTTCTTTCCCTTCTTCTTCAGTCGTTTTGGAGGCTCCCTTTTTCAATTCTTCAGACATAGGAGGATATTACGTCTTTTCAAGTTTACGCTTACCAGAACCCATCGTCTTACGGACATTGCCACGAATCGTGCGCGAGTTCGTCTTGGTGCGCTGTCCACGGACTGGAAGCCCCTTGTTATGACGTGAACCACGGTAAGAACCGATTTCCTTCAAGCGCTTGATGTTTCCGAGAACCACACGGCGAAGTTCACCTTCTACCTTGTACTGCTTCTCGATCATGTCGCGAAGCTTGGTGGCCTGATCTTCGGTGAGATCCTTCACGCGTACTTCACGCGCGACGCCTGTCTTTTCTAAAATTTCGATCGCGGTGGTTGCACCGATACCGTAGATGTACTGAAGCGCGATATCTACGCGCTTGTTTGACGGAAGTGTTACTCCTGCAATACGTGCCATAAGTTAGAAGCTAGAATTTAGAAGCTAGAAGCTAGCCCTGGCGCTGCTTATGCTTAGGATTCGCACAAATCACAACAACGCGCCCTTTGCGGCGGAGCACCTGACAATTGCGGCACATGGCCTTAACCGAGGATCGGACTTTCATGTCAACAGAGAGGAATAAAGCGGTCGATATCGTAGGCGCGTGCCTCCTCCGACCACAATTCGTAAAACCTATTTGTGGGCTACAACCTATAAGTAATACGACCCTTTGTCAAATCATAGGGGGTCATTTCAACCTGAACGTCATCTCCTGGCGTCAAACGGATGCGATTCATGCGCATCTTTCCGGACAGATAGCACAAAATAGACTGGCCGTTTTCAAGCTTAACCTTAAAGGTTGCGGATGGCAGGTTCTCCTCGATCGTGCCCTTTAAGAGCAAAAAATCCTTATTAGGAGACGTTTGTTTGGCTGCCATAGGCAAGGGTGGTGCTCATCGTGGATGGATGAATAATAATGTGTTGATGATAACAGAGCCAAAAAATGGGGTCAATCACCTACACATACCCACCTGCTTGGATCTCCCAATACTGCTTATACAACCCTCCACGCTTAATCAGCTCTTCATGCTTCCCTTGGTCCACGATTTTACCCTTATGCATGACGATAATCTGATCAGCTTGCATGACTGTTGAGAGGCGGTGTGCGATCACGAGCGTAGTGCGATCTTTCATAACTTCGCGTAGAGCAGCCTGTAAAGAATGTTCAGTCTTGGAATCAAGCGCGCTCGTGGCTTCGTCGAGAACAAGGATCGGCGGATTCGCAAGCAGAACGCGAGCGAGCGCGATGCGCTGCTTCTCCCCTCCTGAAAGCTTCACGCCACGTTCCCCGACTACGGTTTTGTATCCATTTTTCAAACCTTTGATAAATTCATGAGCCTGCGCGCGCTTGGCCGCTTCCACAATTTCTTTTTCAGCTGCACCTGGTCTCGCGAATTTTATGTTGTTGATAATCGAATCATGAAACAACATATTTTCTTGCATCACGAATCCGATGTTTGAACGAAGCGAACCAAGATCAAGATCGCGGATGTCTAATCCATCAATCTTAATGCTGCCTGATTTCGGATCATGAAAGCGCATGAGCATCTGCGCAAAGGTAGATTTACCAGCGCCGGACTCCCCAACCATCGCAAAAGTTTGCCCCTGCGGAATATGGAGATCTATCCCATGCAACACCACGCGACCATTACGATACCCATACGAAACTCGATCAAAAGTAATATCCCCCTTTAAACGCTTCACGATTTTCGCATTAGGACGATTCCGAATTTCAGGAATCTCTTCCCAATAATCTGCCGCGCGGTTCAAGCGATGCAAGGCGCGTGTTGTTTCTGGAAGCGCCATCATGATTTGTTGAACCGCGCCGTAGATAAACGAAACAAATCCAAGAAAGACAATCAATGTCCCAATTGTGGTTGTGCCATTCAAGACAAAGTATCCACCAGCGAAAAAAATCGCTAACCGTCCAAGAACATAAGTCGGACCCGAGATCCCTTCGCCAAGAGCCCACTTAATGTTCACGCGATTTTGAAATGAAATCGCTTTTTGAATAATCGCTTCTGTGAGCGATACGCTTCGACTTTCTCCACGAAATGCTTTGATGGCCGTGATGTTGTCGAATGCATCTCCCGCATGCCCGCTTGTTTCATCCCAAATATCATTCGCCTTGCGCTGGTCTTTGGACGTAACCTTTATGTTAAACAATCCAATCGTTACATTGATGGGTACGGGAATGAGCGCAATTAATGCCAATCTCCAGTCAATCCAAAGACCCACGCCCAACGCACCAAACAACCGTAGCGTGGCGGAAAAATATCCCTGCCAGAACGTATTACTCACGAGATGCAACGCATCCCACGCATTGTTATATCGACGCATCACCTCACCTCCTTTTTCTTCTTGAAAACGTCTCACATCCAACTCAATCATGCGACGATACAAGGCCGTCGCGAATCGGCTGCTTAGCTCATTGTTAATTTTCCATCGCGAATAATTCCAAATGCTCGAACAAAACGTTTCACCTAGAACGAGCATCGCCCACCAAAACAACAATGGGATCAGACTCTGGAACGCCAGATCAATCGGAGTATGCGCACCAACGGTATTAACAAGACTATCTACAACGCGGCCATAGATAAGCGGCTCGATCACGGTCATCGCCGTAAGCGCGACCGTTAACACGACAATAATCGGATAAATATACCAAAACGTGCGGACCGAAGGCCACACCATTTTCCAAATTCTTTTTAGTGATATTCCCTTTTTTATTTTTTCTTCTTCCATTTATTCTATTTTACCACAGCAGGCGGAGGACTTGAGCGTATCTTGTCTGGTTTATTCGGATCATATGCATGAGCACGCTCCCAGTCTAAAGGAAACATCGAAACTAATGTCCGACCTTCGAACTTCAAGAGAAAATCTTTGATATACCAAGGCTTATCAATTTCGAGCTCACTGCGAAAACGCTGCGCAATTTCTTGCATCATTCGTTCTGCATCTTCTTTTGCGGCCCCGATCTGATCTTTTGTCCAACCTCGCGTAGCCAACTTCATCCAAATATCCTGGCCAGAAATTCCATCAACATATTCCATCAAGGTAAAATGAGCATCACCAACCTTTAGCATGCCGAGTGGTCGTGGGGCTGGTAACCCATGCTCGTGAATACGCTCGAGAACGCGTAATTCTTGATCGGGTTTCATCATTTTTCCCGTTTGCACTAGTTTCGCGACAAATGCTTTTTCATGCGCACCAGGAAATTTCCAGATAATCTCATTCGTTGGTTCGCCTTTTTCAGAAACGCTTGCATGCTTCAATGTTTTTCCATGCGCAAGTGCGAATTCAAATGCACCGTCAATAAATCCCGAAGGAATCACTTCCTCTGCGCCAGGAAGAAGATCAAGCGTATATTCTTTTTCCGGTGACGGTACAGATTCGAAGCGCATACCATTCTACACACTCAATTCCTTGTACTTCTGCTCTAACTCATTTAATTTCGTTTCAAATACCTGCCTCGCCGCCTCCAATCGCTCCATCGTTTTCGCAATCTCCTCAGGACCCTGTTTTCTTAATTGAATTTTCACGAGCTCGGAAACAATCGGTCGAAACATCGCATCATTAAATTCAAGTGAAGCCTTTCTCGTTTCTTCCGTGATAGCACGAAGCGATTCTTCTTTTGCTTTGTCCTTTCCAGCCGTAAACAATTTCACAATAGCTCCCTTTTCTCCTAACGCGTGTAGCTGCGCATTGATCTTGTCGTCTAGCTCATGACGCTTTTTGTTCACCACCGCTCTAAGAACATAAGCCGGTGAAAGCATTTGAGGAACATCAATCTTCTCTTCATGAATCGCCGTGATCGCCATCCGCTTTAAACCTTCGCGGCCAACGGACATATTCAAACGCAAAGCAAATGCATGCGTTTCTGCTTGCGCTGGCAAAGACTCTGGAATATTCCCCACGAGAATTTCACCACCTTCCTTAACAACAACAGCCTCAATCTCCGTGTATGATTTCCCCTTAAATTTCACATCCCACTGGTCACTCAGATACTCAACTCGCGTCTTCATTGGCTTGGCAGATTCAACCACTGGCTTTGAGGATGGCATCTGTTCATGCATATAGAGCCATGGTAGCCCCATGGCTCACGAATGCAAAGGTGGCCTATTTTCCTGTAACCGTAGCCTTAATTCGTCGAACTCCCGCCGAGACGGCTTCTTCTTTTTGAATCTTAAAGCTCCCGAGCTCCCCCGTATGCTCAACGTGCGGACCACCACAAATTTCTTTTGAAAAATCTCCGGCAAAATACACATTCACCTTATCGCCCAGTTTCGCGTATTTATCTTCAAACAATCCAATGGCACCGCGCGTCTTCGCCTCATCAACCGAGAGCTGTTCACAGACCACAGGAAAATCTTTTTGAATTGCCTCATTCACAATATCTTCCACTTTTTGAATTTCTTCTGGCGTCATCTTCTGCGAATGCGAGAAGTCAAAACGCAAACGCTCGGCGGTGATATTGCTCCCCTTTTGTCCAACATGTTCACCTAAGACCATGCGTAATGCTTGATGCAACAAATGTGTCGCTGTGTGCAAGCGCGTCGTCTCCACGGAATGATCTGCCAACCCTCCCTTAAATGCTCCTGCTGACGCAGAACGTGACAACTCTTGATGCTTCTTAAATTCCGCTTCAAATACTGCACGATCAACCTGCATGCCCTTCTCTCTCAAGATTTCTTCCGTGAGCTCAAGCGGGAAACCATAAGACGAAAACAACAGGAACGCGTCTTCGCCCGAAATGGGAACCTGTTTGGAATCGGGCGCATCACCATGCGCCCCTACGTTTAATTTTTTTTCCAATTCCTTCATCCCCTTTTCTAATGTCTTTCCAAACTTCTCTTCTTCCTTCTTCATCTCTTCGACAATCTTCAACAAATTTGTTTCAAGCTCGGTGTAATGAGAACCGTATTCACCAACATATACTTCCGCAACGAGATGTGTGAATGCATTTTCGATTCCTAAGCGACGACCTTCGCGGATGGCACGACGTAACAAACGACGCACGATATATCCTTGACCAACATTCGATGGAACTACGCCATGCGTGTCGCCAATAATAAACGTAGCCGCACGAACGTGATCGGCGATAATGCGAAATGCGCGCGCATTTCCATTGTATGACTTTCCTGAAAGCTCTGAAATTTTTGAGATGACTGGCGTGAACGCGTCCGTCTCAAATAATGTTTCTACGTTCTGCAAAAATGCCGTGATGCGCTCAAGACCCATTCCTGTGTCCACGTTCTTTTGCGCAAGCGGTTTAAATGTCCCGTCTGCCTGTTTCTCATACTCCATGAATACATTGTTCCAAATCTCAACGAAACGCCCACAATCGCAATTCTGATGGCACTCCGCCCCAAATGCAGGATCATGAGCCTTTCCCGTATCATAGAAAATTTCCGTATCAGGACCGCAAGGACCCGTAAGACCGGCTGGCCCCCACCAATTCTTTTTCTTTGGATATGCGCGAATGCGATCGCCTAATTCAGCTTTGATACCGTGCACCTGAAAAAGCGCCTGCCAAATGCCAATTGATTCTTCATCACGTGGCGCATCTGCATCACCTTCAAATACCGTAATGTAGATTTTGTGCGGATCAATACCAAACCATTGCTTGTCTGTTAGCAGCTCAAAAGACCATGTAATGGATTCACGCTTAAAGTAATCACCAAGCGACCAGTTTCCGAGCATCTCAAAGAATGTAAGGTGACGGTTATCGCCAACCTCATCAATATCATCTGTTCGAACGCACTTTTGCGAATCTGCGAGACGCGTGCCCATCGCGTGCTTTTGTCCCGTGAGATACGGCACCAAAGGCTGCATACCAGCCGTGGTAAAGAGCACGGTCGGGTCGTTCTCTGGAACAACCGAAGCAGAAGGGATAATCGCGTGTCCCTTTTCACGAAAGAAATCAAGAAATTTTTGGCGAATTTGAGAAGTGGTCATACGGTGATTTGGCTTGTACTTCTGTACAACATTTCCGCTTGATTGGCAAAAACTTTAAGCAGAGGGATATCTAATTCTTGAATATGCTCTCCAGCGAGCGTGAGAAGCAAATACACGCGTCTTTGCTCTTTATGATCAGATGGAACAACCAGCACTTCCTGTCCGTCTTCCGATCTCACGAATGCATGAGAGGTTCCATTTTGATTTAACCCGATCAAATCTTTATTCGGCACTTTAAAATGGACTTTGCTTTTTGTGAAATGCACAAACTCCGCTTCGGTGCGTAATGGCTCATGTGAAATAAATCGAATCATGACCGCTTGCGCTCCAACGGCTGCACAGGCGTTCTGCGCCACGGCTTGAAACAGCTCTTTTTCTTGTCCGATCTTTCCTGTCGCGAGCGAAGTGTCATTCGCTACTTTTTTTAATAATTCAATCTTACGATTCATCGAACCAATATACGCATACGATTCAATCAACTCACGCTTCACGCGACCATAGTCCGCATCTGTCTTCGCGACTTCTTGTTCGCGCTTTTCCATGACGCGTTCATACGCGGCGAATGTAAGTAATCCTGCAATCCCAAATGAAAAAATAGTGAGCTCTTCGAGCTGTGTTTCACTCAATCCAAACATCCCATGTGTATACAAAGACGGCGAGAGAACAGCGACAACAAAAAACAAAAGATAGAGCAAAGAAATCCATTCAATCCGTTGCGGGCGCTTCATACGATTGGCGCCGAGTCTATCCCGTCCTCTGTTAAAAAGCCACCGCCCAGGCACTCATCCCCTTGATACAGCACCGCGGACTGTCCTGGAGCAGGAGCCCAAGCGGGTTCGTGAAGCAGAATGGTACTCCCACCACCCAGACAGTCGCTCCCACCACCCCGACGGTCGCTCCCACCACCCCGGCCACTGCTGTGGCCACCCCTCCTCTGGGAGGAGGGGATGTTTGAGGATCTCTCCCTCTCGGAGGGAGAGAAAGCAAGAGAGGGTGCGAGGCTTCCGGCGATCGGAGGCGCATGATAACGAACCGCAATTTCTACTTCTGGATGAGATGGAACACCTGCAATCCAATGAATGTTTCGAAGCGACAACTCTGAACGGTACAACATCGGATGCTCACGATCATTCACCACAATAAGTCGATTCGTTTTCTGATCTTTCCCAGCGACATACCACGCCTTCCCTTCTTTGCTCACTTTAATTCCCTGACGCTGACCGATCGTATATCCATCAAGACCATCGTGCGTCCCAATCACCTCTCCTTCGGGATTTATGATCTCACCAGGCTGTGCAGGAATTTTCTTTCGAAGAAAATCATGAAAATCAATTTTTCCAACAAAACAAATACCTTGACTGTCAGGTTTTGTTGCGGTCGGAAGATCAAACTTGGCAGCTAATTTTCGTACCTCAGCTTTTGGAAAATCCCCTATCGGGAACAGTGTTTTCGACAATGCCTCCTGAGATACACGATGCAAAAAATAGGACTGATCTTTTTCAGGATCAATCGCTTTCAGGAGATGTGACATGCCCGAAACATCCTCCCTCGGGACCGACCCCGCCGAGACCTCCTCCCCCGGGACCATAACCCCTCCGGCTCCCCTTGTACTCAAGGGGAGAGCAATATGATTGAAAGGTATGCCTCCCTCTTGAGTACAAGAGGGAACGAGGGAGTTAATCGGTGGTTTGGGGGAGTTAATCGGTGGTACGAGTGAGTTAATCCCTTGGGCGAGGGAGTTAATCGGTAGCACGAGCGGATTGTTCTCCGCGTGTCTCACTCGCGCATAGTGTCCCGTCGCAATTCCATCAAACCCACGCTCCATGGCTGCTTCAAAAAATAATCCAAACTTTATCTCTTCATTGCAAAGTACATCTGGATTTGGGGTAATGCCACTTTCATATTCACGGAACATACGATCAAGCACACGTTCGCGATACTCTTTTTCAAAATCAAATGTAAGAAGCGGAATATTCAAACGAGCCGCGACACGCAAGGCGTCACGGCGTTCTCCACGCCACTCACACTCTCCGGTCCAGAGATCCTTTGTGTCTGACCAGTTCTTGATGAATCCTCCTGTCACGTCATATCCCTGCTCAACCAATAACGCGGCCGCAACACTTGAATCTACACCACCCGACATACCAACCAAAATTTTTTTAGAGTTTTTTATCATGCATTTGTTGTTTTGCTTTTCGAATCGCATCTATTCCTTGCAGTGTCTGTCCCTTCTCTTCTTGTACGGCGAGCTGACCACACGCTGCATCAATATCTTCACCGAATGTCACGCGATGCGTCGCTGGAACGCCGTGATCATGAAGCATGCGAACAAAGTTTATGCGCGCATCACGTTCTGTTGCGTCAAATGCTTCCGTTGGATGGTACTTAATTACGTTCACGTGCACGAGACGATAATCAGGTCCAAGTAATTTAGCGACCGCGGCAGCATCTGCTGGACGATCATTAATCCCTTTCAATAAAAGATACTCAAACATCACTTGGCGATTTGTTTTGTCCATGTACGAATGCACGGCTGACATGAGTTTCGCGAGTGGATATGCCTTATTCACGGGCATGATCTTATTGCGCACCTCATCCGTTCCACCGTGAAGTGAAATAGCAAGGTTCACCTGAAAATCTTCGTCAGCTAATTTCAAAATCCCTGGAACAACACCGCATGTCGAAATCGAAAGATGGCGTGCGCCAATGAATAATCCATCTTTGTCATTCAGCAAATGCAATGCCTTCATGACATTGTCGTAATTATGAAATGGTTCGCCCATTCCCATGAGCACAACACCTGAGACGCGATCGTTTTTCTTTTTCAACCAACGCGCATAGAACACAACTTGCTCAACAATTTCTGCGGCCGTGAGATTTCGCTTCAGCCCCATGGTTCCCGTGGCGCAAAACGCACAAGCCATCGGACAACCGACTTGCGAAGACACGCACACAGTGTTTCGACCATCAGCGTGCAACATCAAAACGCCTTCAATTTTTTGACCGTCTGCACAAGCAAATAATGTCTTCACCGTGTCACCATTTGGCGATTCTTGCGTGCGGATTGGCGTAAGCGTATCCCATGGCAAACTCGCGGCTAATGCCTCGCGAAGAGGCTTAGAATAGACGGTAAGCCCTTCCCATGAAGTAAGAAGATCAACAAAAAAGGCCCGCTTTGCTTGGGACAAGCGAAACTTCGGCTCACCGCGTTCAGCGAGGAGAGATTGTAGGGCCTCAATATCCATATTACGGATTCAATTCAACCAGTTTAGCGCGAGTAGCTGGACCGACCACTCCATATCCCGAATCCCCGATTTTGGCAACCCCATGCTCTACCTGAAAGGCACGCACAGCCGCCAATGTCATTGGACCAAATTGCCCATTCACGGGCGTTACTTTTAAGAGATTTTGAACCCAACGCACGTCATCTCCGTTCATACCAACTAACAAAGATCGCGTTGGCACAATATATGGGCTGATCTTAAACAGCGATTCATCAGACCAAGCCCACTGCGCTAAACGTTTTGCCGAATCCATTCCGCCCTGCGTGCTTGGTGCGCCTAATACCACCACGATTACGTCTTTCTTTTTATCTGGTATTCCCGTGTCCGTGATCGGTTGCAATTCAGCCGCATAGTTATACATGGACTCTGGCAAGTACCCTGTCTTCCCGCCTTTGAGATACACATCCGGATCACTTAACAGAACGGCATTCGTATTTTTGATGGTGTGCGTGAGGCTAGTTCCGGCAAGCGTAAATGTATAGGTTCCTTTTTGCGAGGCTTGTGTGACGAGTGAATTTGAAAATGCGGCTCGCGCAATCAACGCCATGTCTCGCGCGGTTGTTTTATTTTTTGGATTCATTCCAGCTGGATCGTAGAACACCGAAGATCCAGCTCCAATCGCTTTCACTTTCGCATTCGTCTTCTTCATGAATGCGGAAATCCCGGGACCAGCTAAACGCGCCATGGCCATCGTGGCATTATTCGCGCTTGAACCAAGTGCGCTCTGCCATAAATCCGCTAACACAATTCTTGATCCAGCCGCGACGCGTAGTCTTCCGCCACCTACTTCATCAGCCGCTGACATTTTTACCACCGTGTTCCAATTCCATTTTTTATCAAGCATCGTGATCGCGAGTGCGAGCTTGCTCAAGCTTGCGGCTGTATGCGATTGATCTGGTTTAAATCCGTATAACACCTTTCCATCTGGACGCATCACGACCGCAGATGCAAATTCATTGGGGATCGGAACATACGCTTCGGTGGAAGTTGCTGCAAAAGCCGTGCTCGGGACAAGCAGCAGGAGAATCCACAAAGAGCGAGCGAAGCGCATATCAATCAATAAGAATTGGCGTTCCGACTGGTGACCATTCGTAAAGCTGCTTTGCCGGTCCAATACCTAGACGAACGCACCCATGTGAAACAGGAATTCCTAAATGATTCGCGCCCTCACGATATCCACTAGGCCAAATCGGTAACTCATGAAATCCGTACCCTCTGTTATTAATCGCCATCCAATACGGCATCCACAATCCGGCCATCCGGGACCAAGCCTTAGGATATTTATTTACAACGGCAAATTTTCCTTTCGGTGTTGGCGTTGATGCTTTGCCAGAAGAAACTTTGTATGACTTTACGACAATTCCAAGAACTTGTTCTTCGAGAATTTGTTTCTTTAAATTGATATGAATCAATTTTGGAAGTGCAATCGAAAGTGTCGAAGTCGGCGACCAACCTGACATGATTTCTTTCCAATCATCAAACCCATCACCATCCGTATCTTTCACGAGTGGATCGGTTCCAAACTTTACTTCCAGCGTATCCACGAGACCGTCTGCATCCGTATCTAAAACCGCCGGCGTAGTCGTGGCAGCATGAACTGGAAACGCGAGGAGCAAGCTAGGCAACAAGAAAAACGACCAAAGCGAGCGCGAGGCGATACGCCACAAACCCGTCGAAGTGACGCTTAGCAACATAAGAGATCAGAAAGCGGATAGCGAATATGCCGAAGCATAGCGCAGAAATGAATCCAATGAACAGAGCCAGTGTACCATCTGCGCCCGCACCCTGCTTGGCGACCTTCACCAACCCGAGCAAACCAGCCGCTCCAGTGATCGGAATGCTCAAGAAAAACGAGAATTTGGCGGCTGCTTCACGAGAAAGACCCGAGAATAAGCCCGCACTCATCGTGATCCCAGAACGACTTGTCCCAGGAGCAAGCGCGATCGGCTGAGCCAACCCGATGACGATCGCCTGCTTCCAACTCACCTTCTCAAAGTCCTTAAGAGTGACCTTCTGTTTTCCACCCCATCGATCTGCCCACAGAAGAATGAGCGCCCAAAAAGCTGTATCAACCGCAACAAGCCATGCTTGACGCGAATATGTATCAATAAAATCTTTAAGTAAAAAACCAAGAAGTGCGGCAGGGATGGTGGCGACAATCACTTTCAGTACAAACTCCCAAGACCGTCGCTTAAAAATATCAATAATGTCATTACGAAAAAACCAAAGCAAAGCCGTCACCGTCCCAAGATTGAGCACAGCATCAAATGCGAGTCCCTGATCAGCCCAATGTAAAAAGACAGGAACCAAAATCAAATGCCCACTTGAAGAAACAGGGAAAAATTCCGTCAGGCCCTGAACCGCGCCTAACACCAACCCCTGAAACATTTCAAACCACATACTAGAACGTTACACGTTGCCCCGGTGAAACAGATTTTGGTGCTGATGACATTGGTTGCGGTGATGATGGGGCTGACTGTGACGGAGCACCTGGTCCATTCCCTCTTCCTCGTCCTCGACCACCGCGTGTACGCTTTTTCTTTGGAGGTTCAATGGTGCCAGCTTGCTTCTCAAGCGTCTGCTTGCGCAATTCAACTGGTTGCGACTTCGTCTTCATGATGGCGCTCAACAAATCGTCCTCAACATCATCACTAGAAGCAAAAGAAATTTTTGCTGGAGCAAGAGAAGGTGAAGCTACATCATCACGAATAATGCGCGGTCTGTTTGGCGCGAGTGGCGCTGTGGTCGGTGTAACGGTTTCGCGCTTAATCTGACGCGTGTCTTTTTGTCTTGATTTACGCTCATCCGCCACGATCGGGCGACACTCGGCGCAATACATCGGACGCGTTGGATCGAGCTGTATCGCCAATTCAAAAATCTTTCCACAACGTGAACAGGTGTGTTTAAACGCAGGTCGCTTATTCTGCTTTTGCGAAGCTTGTGAACTCGCAACAAAGGACTGAATCGCTGCCAAGCGCTCTGGTTTAATCTTCAAAAATTCGGATGTATCTACTTTCTGCTCGAGCTCATCCTCTGTTTTAATTTCAGGATACTGAATGGAAGATTCTGTTGATGGAATCTTGATTGTCGGTGCGGTTTCCACGATCTCGCTGATATCCTGCAATGTAGACGGCGCCTCCCCTACTCCTGCAGCCGTTTCCATTCCTGCCCATTTCAATACCTTTTCTTCAATAGATGGACGTGGCTCCGCATAGCGTTCGCGACTCTGTGCGACCACTTTTTCAATACTATCCTGCTTGAGCGAGATTGGATTCAAGGTCAACGCAGAAAATGGCGGCGTCGCCACACCATCCACCATCAATTTCAGATAAATCTGAAACTTTGACAGGTTCACAAGATCCTCCGGCGTAAACGTCGGCATGAACTCGGTTTCCATGGCGGCCGCATCAGCTCCACCGACACGCATCACAATAATCGTCCCTACGTTTCCAAAAATAGCCGCGGCTACCTCCTCTTCAAGCTGCTCGATATATTGATGCGCAACAATCAAATTCAAACGGAATTTACGCGCTTCGGAAAGAATGGAAGCGAAAGATTCGTTCGCAAAGTTCTGGAATTCGTCGACATACAGATAAAAGTCACGACGCTCTTTTTCTGGAATATTCTGACGCTCTTGTGCGGCAAGCTGAATCTTTGTGACCAACATTCCACCAAGCAAACGCATGTTATCCTCACCAATTCGACCCTTGGACAAATTCACGATCAAAATCTTCTCATCATCCATGATACGGCGAAGATTCACCGTGGATTTTACCTGCGCCACGATATTTCTAATTACCGAAGACGACAAGAACTGCCCAACTTTGTTTTGAACTGGCGCAATCGCTTCTGTGGCGTACTTTTCTGACCAAGACGCAAACTCAGCTACCCAGAATGTCTTCACGATCGGATCTCGAATCTTTGCAACTACGCGTGCACGATATTCTTTATCAACCAACAAACGGTTGATACCAAGCAAAGTTGCACCCGGATAATCGAGTAATGCGAGCACGCAGTTCATCAAAATATACTCCATGCGCGCCGACCACACATCTGGCCAAATCTTCTTAAAGACACCCATCAAACCAGAGGCAATCAAAGGCTTTTGATCATCTGAATCCGTTTCCAAAATATTAAATCCAATCGGAAAATCCGTATCTGATGGATTGAAATAGATAACATCATTAATACGGTTCGGCGGAATAAAATTCAACAATTTTTCTGCCGTGTCTCCGTGAGGATCGATATAGCAGCACCCGTGTCCGGCATTAATATCTGACTGAATCAAGTTTTCGAGTAGCGTCGTCTTACCCATGCCGGTCTTTCCAATCACGTACATGTGACGACGACGATCATCTGTCTTAATACCAAAGCGTCTTTTTTGATTACGAAAATTCGTCTCTGCAAAGAGCGTGATTTCATTCTCGTGATCGTGAGGACGTGCGGAAGACATAGATTAGCCGAATGGAATGTTTGCCGGTGGTTCAGCACGCTTCGCCTCTGTACGACGCAATTGTGGCGCACGCACCTGATTCAAAATTGGGAAATGCCAAAGCGTCGCAAGCTCTTCTGAGCACAGGAAGAAATGCCCCAACCCATGATGGCTACTGCGATGCTTGTAAGAACTCACAAGATGCTCTTTGCGATGGCTATTTCGGCTATCCTTAAACCACCACAAAGTACCGTTCACACCCACGCGCTTTGTCTCAGGCTTTAAAGCCAACATGTTAAACGTATTCGTTTGCTTGATTGCGCCGATAAATGAGTTCACGACTTTTGGCTTTGACATGACGGTCTTTTTCGCTACATACAAGAAACGAATCTTACATTCAAAACCAATCTTACTCGCCTTTCGCTCAATCGCTTCCAACACAATACGCTCACCCGGCGATAAAGCCATCATGCGTGGAAACGCATCTTTTGCTTCAGACTTTTTCGCTGGTGCGGACGGCGTCCCAAGCGCCACATTCACAAATTCCAAAATCAATTTTAATGGGAATTCGATCACCTGACTCATAAACGTCACCTTGTGAACTTCTTTCACGCCCTTAATTTTGTTGATCAATGCATCGGCTGAGTGCTTGAAATGCTTTTGATCTGTTGGAATAATCACAATCTGATACCAAGCTTGCTCGCCCTCAACCAAACGCGAAAAAACCTCAAGCAGGTTGCTCATCGGATCCTTGAACTCTCCAGAAACACGATCCTCAAACTCTAAATACGTCTTTAGTGGATACGCATCATTCGTTGTAGGAGTCATTTCTGTGCCCCACAAATCCCATTCATCATTTGGATAATGCGTTGGAACGCCTTTTGCGTAGTCTGGTACCTCATCAATATCCGCATCAGGATACTGTGCATAAATAGCCGCCTCTACAAGATCCCGTAAATTACGCAAAGAATGAATATAATAACTCACCTGACCGTTTAATGATGCAATCTCAAGAGATAATGGAATTTGGAATTTTCCATCTATCCACATTTCTTTCCAAGACGCTGGAGAGTGGGCTCCAGCTAAGTTTGCCATGATGTTCTCTACAGCTCTTGGCGTCTGCTGATTGAACTCTGAGGCTTTAGGAACGGTGATGCGAAGCAAAATAAACTCCTGAGAGTGCATGAATTTTGCCTGACGAATCTCTAACCAACCGTATTTTAACGCCCACAAAAAGACAAAAACAAAGATAATCCATCCGCCATGAAGGAACAGATATGCCATTGCCGAAAATGGATCGCCTCCTGCCAGATTCAAAAAAGCGTCCACGTCAAAATTATAAAACGGAAGATTAGAGAGAAACTGCTCGTCCATGTGACGTATTATAGCACAAACAAAAACCCCACCGATTGGTGGGGTTTTTTGCTTACTTCGCGAATCTTCGTTTCGTCTTATCAATCGTCACGAGCATCGGCGATGCAATGAAGATCGAAGAGTAGGTACCAACGGAAATACCTAGAATCAAAGCGAGCGTAAACTCATGCAAGGATGATCCACCGAAGATAAAGATGGCGGTCAATGCGAGCAAGGTTGTCATGGATGTGTTGAATGAGCGCAAGAAGGTCTGGCGCACGGACAAATCCACAAGCTCCGAGAATGTCACGTCTGAACGTGTGAGGTTTTCACGCACGCGATCGAGCACCACAATCGTATCCTGAATGGAGTAACCCATGATGGTGAGCACGGCGGCCACAAATGGCGTGCCGATCTCCCATCCGGCGAAATGACCAAGCAAGCTAAATACACCGATTGGAACGATCACGTCGTGGAATGCGGTGAATACCGTGACCAAGCCGTACTGCCAAGATGGTACTGGGGCCGTGACACGACGGAAGGCGTAGGCGATGTAGGCAAGAATCGCAAGCAATACGATCAACAAACCCTGAATGGACTTCTTACGCAATTCTTCACCGATCACTGGACCGATGGCGTCAAAGCGCAATTCTTCCACCTTTCCGTACTTTTCATTCAATGACTTCAACAATGACTGATGCTGTTCTTCTGTGACGGTCTTGTAGCGGAATTGTATATCCTTATCACCAGCTGGTTGCGCGGTAATACTTCCAAGATCCGTAACAGCCTTCGACAAGATATCAGATGCATCAGCGGCGCTTGGACGATCTTGCTCAAAGCGTACAGCCATGAGCGTACCCCCGGTGAACTCAATTCCCTGCTTCAAGCCAAATGCAGCAAAAGCGAAAATGGAAACACCAATCATCACACCCGAAAGCACGTACCAAACCAATCGACTCTTTACGACGGAGAATTTCATAGGATTATTTGTTCTTCAGAAACAACCATAGTTTCTTATTCAGCCCAGTCATCGAGAGGAAGCGAAGCATCGTTCGCGTTGACACGACGGCCGTGAACAATGAAAGCATGGTACCAACGGCCAACGTAAGAGCAAAACCCTTAATGATGGACGAGGAGAACCAGAACAATACGGCACAAGAGATCAGCACGGTCACGTGACCATCACGAACCGATGGCCATGCGCGACGGAACGCATCTTCAAGCGCAGTACCGAGCGAATGATCTGTCTTTAATTCTTCTTTAAGACGTTCAAATGTCAGCACGTTCGCATCTACCGCCATACCAATCGAAAGGATGAATCCCGCGATACCAGACAAAGTCATGGTGATTGGAATGAGTTTGAATGCGGTTGCGGACAAAGCGGCGTACATGACCAAGGCTGTCACGGCGACAATTCCTGGCAAGCGATACAACAAGATCATGAACAATGCGACGAACGCGAATCCAGCGAGACCGGCCATGAGCGAGCGCTGCAAGGAGTCTGCACCGAGCGTTGGTCCAACGCTTTGCTGCGCGATCAACTTAATTGGTACTGGAAGTGCACCGGCTTGCAAGCGACGAGCCAAAAGCTTGGCCTCTTCAACATCGCCCGAGCCTGTGATCACTGCCTTTCCACCAATAATCTCCTGTTGAACGGTTGGATTTGAGATGATTTGTCCATCCAAGAAGATGGCAACCTGCTTCCCGACATTACGTTTCGTAATAGCTTGGAACATCTTGGAGCCCTGATCGTCGAACTGGAGCGAGACCTGCACGGTCCCGAGACGCTGATCAAAGTCCACCTTTGCGCTCTGCAATTGCTTGCCTGTGAGTTCGGTCGCTTTCCACTGGTCAACCGGAGGCACGACATCCTTGTCGGTTGTACGGCGAACAATGAGTGCGCGAATACTCACATTTGGAGCTGGGCGCTCCCCTTCTTTCAAAATCAAGTGAAAACCAAATTCTGTTTCTACAACATCAGACACGGTTCCAACTTTTTGTGGGAACGCAACGTCTTCAAATGCTTGCACCATGGAACCCTTTGCAAACCAACCAAGATCACCGGCTGAATCAGCCGCGCCTGGCTCTTGCGAGTTCTTCTTGGCGAGATCAGCGAAGTTGGCTGGCGTAATCGACTTTTTCAATTCATCGATCTTTGCGCGAGCCTCTTCTTTTGTGAAGCTTGAGAAATCACCCTTTGCTCCCTTGTAGGAAATCAAGATGTGCTTTCCAGAAACTTCAATTTCACTGTCGTGGCGTTCCATGACCTTTGCGATAGCGTAGCTTGATGGCGTCTCAAATACCTGACCAAGCACGGTGCCGGTCGCTGCATTCTTTGCCGCATCATAGATCTGCTTTGCATCCGCATGACCACCAATGAATCCAAGCGAAACAGACGTCGCTGTTACACCAAGATCCGTGGACGAAGCGATCGCGCTATCAAAATCAGCACCTGGCTTCAATGCATTCGCAAGGAATGTTTGTGAAGCTGTCTTTTCTTTTGCATTTGCCTCATCCAATGTCTTCTTTTGTTCTGGCGTCATTGGAACTGCCTTCTCGGTGCTCACTTCTTTGAACTCGAGAATTGGCGTCTCTCCAATAAGGTTAATGGCTTGGTTGATATCTTTGATACCAGCCAATTCAACCGTCACGCGCCAGGACTCCCCTGCCTGCGTGGTTTGTACGAGCGGTTCAGAAACACCGAGCGTATTTACACGACGTTCAATAACATCGCGCACACCGTTCAATGACTCCTTACGATCACCCATGTTCACCTTTGAAACGTCAGCCTCATATTCAAGGTGTGTTCCACCCTGCAAATCAAGACCAAGCACAAACGGAGTGCGGATCTCACCGATCTTGGTGCCCGTAAAGCGGTTCACCTGACCGATGACCCAGTTTGCTGGGTTTGGATACGCAATCGTCCCCGTCACGAGGAAAAGGAGGACCAACCAGACGACCCGCTCACGCGCCTTCTTGGCAGTCGTTGGGGCAGAAGAGATATGTTTTTTGGGCATAAAGATTACGATGCGTGATGTTAGATGCTGAACCTAAGAAGTGCAAACTTCTCAGATCCGCCCACATCAGCTTAATTGTGGTTCGATCTTTGGCGGAGCGCTGCGCAAAACAAGCCATTGCTGCGCAACGGTGAGAAGCGACATGACCAACCAATACAATGTGAGGCCACCTGGCAACGAAAAACCGATAACAATGGTCATGATTGGCATCATGTACATCATTTGTTTGTTCATGATCGCGGTCATGCTCTCGTCTTTTGCGCCTTCTGCTCCTGTCACCTCTGGTGCGACCGTGATCGTGGCGGCTGGCGGCTTCATGATTTGGCGCGTCTGCCAAAACTGAACCGCACCCGCGAGAACCGCGAGAATGTAATTTGGTTTTGCTAAGTCAAAGATTCCAAGAAACAACACGTTGATCGTTTGTGGATTTGCCACGAACGGATACAACATATTGAGACCCTGTGATTGAAGCCCGGTCTTGAGCGCACTGAACAATGCGATAAAGACTGGCAACTGAATCAACAAAGGCAAACAGGAAGCCACTGGATTCACCTTATCCTTCTTATACAACTCCATGAGCTCGGCGGCTTGCTTCTCCTTATCATCCTTCAAACGCTTACGAATCTCATCAATCTTTGGCTGCAAAGATTGCATCGCGCGCTGCTGCTTGATCTGAAGATGCGTGAGCGGATACAACAACAATTTGATGACGACCGTAAGCAAGATGATCGCGATCCCGATATCCTGACCTGGCACGGTGACATAGAGCCACACAAGCAAGTTCAAGATTGGTTGGAAAAATATAGCGTTGAAAAGGTTCCCGATCATAAGTGAATATTATTCTTCAGTGGTTGTTATTTTTATTTCTTCTGGCGCCATGTCAGAAGCGGCGGCAACCGTACCGCCCTCTTCAAGAATGGTGATCTTCCAACCCGTGAGCTTCGCAGCGAGGCGCACGTTCTGACCGCCCTTTCCGATGGCGAGTGAAAGCTGATCAGCCTTTACATGCACAACTGCGAGACGATCGGTCTCATTCAATTCAACGTCCGTGATCTTTGCTGGAGAAAGAGCCGCTTGAATATAGGTCGCTGCGTCTTCGTTCCAAAGCACGACGTCAACCTTTTCTCCGCCAAGTTCGCGAATAATGGTCTGAATACGTGTCCCGCGCTGACCAATACAAGAACCGATTGGATCGACCGCGTCATCGTTTGATGAGACTGCCACTTTTGCGCGACTGCCAGCTTCGCGAGCGATATTTTTGATGTCTACGGTTCCATTCAAAATTTCTGGAATTTCTTGTGCGAACATAGCCGTCACGAGGGTTGGGCTGGTTCGAGACAAACGAATTTCTGGACCACGCGTGGTCATTTCCACCTGACGCAATACCGCCTTCAAGCGTGTACCTGGGAAATAGCGTTCAGATTCAATTTGATCTTCTGGCAAAAGAATACCCGTTGCGCGACCAAGGTCGATCAATACCAAGCGTCCTTCACGGCGCTGAATTGTGACATTCATCAACTCGCCTTCGCGGCTCTTGAAATCGCTGAAAATAACACCGCGCTCTGCTTCGCGAATCTTTTGCAAAATCACTTGCTTTGCGGTCTGTGCTGCCATGCGACCAAATGCCGCTGGCACACCAAGCTCGACGCGGATTTCTTCAGCAACCTGTGCGTCTGGCTTGATGTCGCGTGCATCCGACAACATGATCATGGTCTTTGGATTGAATTTGAATTCATCTTCCAAAGCCGCTGGGACGTCACCTTCTTGTGGGCGAACTTCGCCACGAACAAAAGGCTTGTCTTTTTTTGGAGCGGTCGCCTCTTCGAAACGCGTAAAATAATCCTCATCAAGCACCATGTCCTCCACGACGCTCTTCACGTCGAAAACACGAATACCGCCGGTCATGCCGTCGTATTTTTCTGGGTCGAATTCGACCTTGATGTTTTGGTTCTTGTTACCGAAGTCCTTGCGGAATGCGGCGGCCAATGCCTGTTCAACCGTTTCGAGCACGGAACCGTACGGAATGTTCTTTTCGTCGGCAATTTGCTTCATTGCTTGAGAAATCGGAGATGCCATAGAGATATTTTAGCTAAGATATGTGATATCAGAGGAGTGTCCTTCTGACATTTTTGTATAAAAGTGACCCGATCATCCGATCGAGCCAATGTCAAGAGATTACAGGTTTTTACTGGAGTGGTCAAACCACCCATGTTATGATCGTCGAACGCTTGACAATACGCTTAAAAGTCGCTATTGTTAGCCACCCGTACCTTTTCTTACGTTCCTACACCCTACCCCTCGTTCGACGTCCATGGAGGACACGTGAATCAGAAGATCCAACCCCACAACCCGAAGATGGCGATCAAGTCCATCATCGATTTCGCGGGACGAAACGGCACACATCGTGACCCGATCGTTCTCGTCGTCGGCGACCGACTGAAGTCCGAGGTGCTCGCGTTCTTTCGCGAGCTTCTCAGCCTGATGTCCATCGGCGACAAGCTACGCAACTTCACGAACTCCGCCGAGCTCGGCGACTACCTCGCGCACGAGACGCACTACGATCCGCTGTGCTACTGGCACAATGAGTCGCCGCTCTCGACCACGATGCAGAAGTCGCTCGGCATCCGCTTCGCGGACACCCGCTTCCGCCACTTCGCGCCGACCCTCACCATCATCGTGATGAAGGGCTCGCCGATCAACGAGCTCAATCGCGAGGTCCTCCATCCGGCGCTCATGGCCTGCATCAACCACCGCGTCGTCGACATCTCGCCGACCATGGCGGCCTGGACGCGACTCACCAACCTCTTCACGGCCGTCATCCTGCGCACCGCGAAGAAGGACAAGCGCGAGGTCACCATCGATCCCGAGGTCGAGGTTCTCCTCACCGAGGGGCTCCGCAACACGCAGAGCGATGACGAGAACGAGATCGTCCGTCTCGCCAAGCGCTGCTACAGCGCCGCGCTGATGGAGGGGCTCAGCCGGATCTCCAAGGAGATCCTCATCCGCTGCATGCCGGAGCGCTACTCGAACGCGCTCAAGGTCCCGCAGATGGCCACAGTCCAGTAGGACGCCTGCCTCCCAACCCGCAAGGGAAGGGAGGTGTTTTATTTTATATACATTTATGTAATATTTTATGCAGTTAGGATCCAAGCTATGAAACAAACCATAAACCGAAAACTAGATAAATTTCATATTGGGAATTCCATTGGCGACTTTCTCCTCGCTGAGTCGAAACCAAAAGGAATCATCATCCTTTGTGAAGGTATGCCCGCGCTTCCAGAAAGAGCTGATTTGATGAATCGATTTTGTCGGAATGGATACCATGTCTTTCTCCCAAGATATCAAGGAACTTGGGAAAATAGCGGAACCTTCCTAAAACACTCGCCGGCAAAAGAAATTCGCGAACTCTGTAAAGCGATCAACGACAGCATCCAGCCTTCTTCCAAACGAATTCGCTCAACACACTTTATTCTTATCGGAACGAGCTTTGGAGGATCCGTTGCGATTGATGCCGCTGATCACCCGAGCGTGAGACGCGTTATCGCGCTATCCCCCGTGATCGATTTCGCCCTCATGCCTGATCTTAAAACCCTTGGTACTCACTTAAAGGAGTTTTATCCGGGCGCCTATCGATTCGAACAAAAAGATTGGAACAAACTTTTGAATGGAAAGTTGATACAGCCATTACTCAAACTCTCATCGCCAACCCGTAAGAAAATTCAAATTATTCTTGGTGGAAAAGACACAACCATTTCCCCTGAGCAAATCAAACTTCTTCCAATAACAGTACAAAAACAAATACTCACATACCCTGCTGTTGGGCATATTTCATTTTCAAAGATTACAGAGCCGATTTTTAACGAAATTTTGAAATTAATTGCATAATCTTAAGCTAGTAGAGTTGAGAAACATTATTGCTCTTGCTAGGGTAGTTTTATGAAAGTATCCAAACGATCTAAAGCAATATCTGTTGAATTTCGATTCAGCCCGATCTACGATGACCAATGTCATGCTTCTTTTGATCTACTCTCGAAGCACGAGCGTCCTTATCCAGATGCAAAAGCAACCATAGACTTCATGCACCGACTGGAAAAGGACTGGAGAAAAAATGAAACAAAAATATTCAAGGCTATACAGCGTTACACCGGCATACGCTGGGCAACGAACACTCACCTTTGCTATGTGGTTGGATCAGGAATTCCATTTTCAGATCCGCTCACGATGCCCGTTTTCGCGCCTCAGACACCAACAGATTACGTTTCTGATGTCTTGTGTCATGAACTTATCCATCGCAATCTCATCGAGCCAGCTTTTTCTCAAAAATGGAAAAGAGTTTTTTCTAAACTTAAAAAACAGTACCCAAAAGACACTGAAAATACACTTGTACATGTACTCGTTCACGCGATTCATGAACAAATTTTTCTGAGTATTTTTTCTGACGAAAGGTTAAAACGAGATAAACGCATCATGTCTGCTCATCCTGACTATCGACGCGCTTGGGAAATCGTAGAGAGCGTCGGAGCAAAAATGATTATTGAAACATATTTTAAGATTTGATCGAATCAAATCAAAAATGAAAAACCAAGGAGGTTACGATTAGACCAGGAACCACGTCATTGCGGCGCATCTGGCGCGGCGACGCGAGGAGTGCGAGGTGTACAAGGCGCACGGTTGCGCGTTTTTCAAAAACGGAATAGCTGTATTACTCTCGCCTTTAGGCGGCTTTTGTTATAAGGTGACACTGTTTTATGCACTACCCATCTCTATCCGGCTTGCTTCAAACGCTCAAGGCGTCACCCCGCGTAAAGGGATTGTTCACAACCGGCTCGACAGCGACCGGTATTAAACCCTCAAGCGATATCGATCTTGTGGTGATTTTAGATAAAAATACCGAAGGCTTAAAAGCGGTCTATACCAACATTGAACGACACTTCTCAGACATTTTTTTCTTCGATGTTAGCTATCTCGAAGGCTTGAAAAAGATGGACGAAATTCCTGCAAATGGATTTGAGGGTATGTTAACAAATTGGCTCTTAAAGGGACGAATCGAACATGATCCGGATGGAATTCTTACCACCACTAAAGAAGCTCTTAGTGAAAGTATTTGTGTCGTAGGGAAAGCGGAAAAACAAGATGTTTTGACGCGGATCAACTACAGCTTGATCGCCAATCGTCGCTACTTCTCTGCAGAAGAAGAACTATATCATGTCTCATTAGAGGTCCGACTCCTCTATAGCACTGTAGAACTAGTCACTTCCTATTTTTCGTTACGGGGAATGCCTTGGCGCGGAGAAAAGGATGCAATGGCATATCTCGCAAAGCACGATCCCGATTATCGCGACCTTCTGCTCTCATGCATCCGGACATCATCGCTGGATGAAAAAATGAAATATTACGAAATCCTGTTCACAAAAACCATATTAGACGACGATCAAGTCTGGAAAAACGATTTCGTGGTTATGGTACCCAAGAATCAAGATAAGAACGAAGAAAAAGAACTGCACGATTTCTGGGATGAGTTGACTGAGGACGAAAAGAGATAAAAAAACCGACGCCTGTCGTCGGAGTAGGGGCCGGAGCTTGGCTCACAGCAATCTGATCAATCGTTTCGCACGCTGTTCGGCGGCTACGATGTATTCGTCATAGCTTTCGATGCGCTCCAGACATCCGTTCTGCAAAAGATACACATCGTCCAGCTGGACATTTGTGATGAACTCACGGTCGTGTGAAACCGCGAGCAGCGTACCTTCGAAGGTAGAAAGAGCTTCCTCCAGGGCGGACAGTGCTTCCAAGTCCAGGTGGTTCGTAGGCTCATCGAGAACCAACACGTTCGTTTCCAGCGCGGCGAACGTCGCCAGCAAGAGACGCGCTCGAGCCCCCGGATTTAGGATCCTGATCTGCCGATTCGCCTGGTCGGCACCGATACCGTGCCGTGCCAAGAATCTGTATCCCTCATCGAGGGGAATACCGACTCGTTTACTCACAGACTCGACCGAGGTAAGTCCACGATCGAGCGAATCATGCTCCTGCATCAGATGCCCGAACCGAACATCCGAGCCAACGAGCACGCGCCCGTCTAGCGGCGCTTGAAAACCGGTAATGGTCTTCAGCAGCGTTGACTTGCCGGAACCGTTCAATCCCAGAATCCCCACTCGCGACCCGTACGGAACAGAAAGCGAGATCGGTTCGGTTCTAAAGTGTACCGGATAACCGCTCACCACTCCTTCGAGACGGATTTCTCCGTTATCGAGCTTAGTGTCGCTCTTTAATGAGAACCCCAGCGCGGCACGGTCGAACGGCTTTGTGACGCGCTGGATATGCTCAATGCGCGTCTCGATGGTCTTTGCGCCTCTCGCAGATCCAGAGGCGCGATCGCGCTTGAATCCACGAAGAAACTTGTCGTTATCATTTCCCTTCCAGGAAGCGCCCTGTTGCGCCTTCTGCTTGAGACTCTGCACTCGACAATTGAGTCGCAAGATCTCCTTTTGCTGCGCTTGATACATCTGCAGCTGAGTGGCCAAGCGCTTTTTCGTCATGATCAAATAGTCGGAATACGTACCATTCGATACTTGAATCGTGTGCGCTCGCCAGTCGATCTCAACGATCTTATTGGCGACGCGATCTAGGAAGCGGCGATCATGAGAGGCCATCACAACCGTCATCAATGAGTGGCCGAGATAGTGTTCCAGCCATGTGAGAGCCGGAAGATCGAGATTGTTCGTTGGCTCATCGAGAAGAAGAACGTCCGCGTTCCGAAGTAATATCGCTATCAGAGCAACCTTTGTTTTCTGACCGCTGCTCATGAGCGAAACTGGTCGGTCTCGTTCGATGCCCTCAAGGCCAAAACCCTGGAACATTATGTCCACACGATGGTCGAATGAATAACCCTCGAGCCTCTCGAAGCTCGCCAGAAGATCTTCGTACCGTTTCCGGTTCTCTGGATCCGCTAATTCGTGTGAGAGCGACTCGAGGTTGTTTTCGATTTCGGTCAGACCGACGGCCTTGCGTAGGTACTCGAGAATGGGCTCATCCCCGACGATGCTCGTGTCCTGCGGGATATATCCGATTCGAACACCAGGGTCGAATTCGACCACGCCAGCATCTATGCCTTCGATTCCGGCCATAATCTTGAGAAGTGTAGACTTCCCCGTTCCATTGTCGCCAATGAGCGCGGCTCGCTGACCACGCCCAAGAGAAAAGCTTACGTCCACAAGGACGTGGAGCGAGCCATAACTTTTCTGTAGTCCCCGCACTTGTAGCATGTAAACCTCCGCGAGGGTGTAATAGAGATGTAAAAGTGCATCCAGCAGCTGAGCAGTAACATACTCTGTTCCCATCGGCAAGCCCCGCACCAAAGAAAAAAGAGGGCCGTTATGCCCTCTTGTAGTATTCCGTGATCCGCTCAGAAGCGCAGCTACAATGTAGAGTATCCACGCGCTTGAGTACTTCTTCCAGAACGAGCTTAGTGGTCGTGATGCCGGATCGAAAAATCGGAAGAACCGACTCCATCGACTCGATATTCATGCTCAATGCCGAAGAGATGCCAACATCCCAGTCCGTAATCGCCGCAAACGCGGCATAGCATAGGCCCAATTCACGAGCGAAGTAGCATTCGGGATACTGGGTCATGTTCACGAGATCCCAGCCGTTTGCCATAAGCCATCGACTCTCGGCCTTGGTCGAGAACCGTGGCCCTTGTATCACGGCCACGGTTCCTCGGGAATGAACCCTGGCTCCAGTCGTTTGGGCGGCGGCGATCAACGTACTGCGAACGGATTCGCAATACGGATCAGCCATGCCCAGGTGTATGAAGTCTCCTTTCGCGCCGGTGTCATCGCGTCCCCAAGTGAGGTTGACGAACTGATCCGGGACGGCGAAGTGACCGGGCTCAATCTCCTGACGCAAGCTCCCGGCGATACAGGTGCCGATGACGGTGCGAACACCAACCGCTTTTAGAGCGGCCAGATTCGCTTTGTAAGGAACTTTGTGTGGTGGCAACTCATGCTCCTCACCATGCCGAGCGAGAAATGCGAGTCTACTACCTCCGTACTCGGCGATAAGCACCTCGCCGGAAGGCTGACCGAATGGCGTTTCGACGGGAACACGTCGTTCGACACGGAGCTCTGAAAAGAGCTCCATGCCGGATCCGCCGATGATCCCGATAAACGGCGGTTCAGCACCCAGAAGATGATCGGTCGAGCTCAGACCAAATGATCTCATTGAACGCCTCCTCGGAAAAGATTTTCGTTACACGCTCGACCGTGTAGGGATGACCGTCGGCATCAAGCGAGCCCCAGGCGCACCCGGACCCGCACAGGGCCTTCGCATCTACATCCCGGAAATCCGGATGATAGAGCGGAAGACGCTTCCTCCACTCGGTCACAACCGTCGTCTTGGCAATACGGAATTCCTTGCCAATCGAGCTGACATGGCCGAGATTCGCTTTGTAAAACGGACAGTTAGATACCTGCCCATCAGGCTGGATCACTAGCTGGTTACCATAGCACGTGCAATCTACCGGAAAGAAGTCGCGCGCCCTGAAGGCACTAACCTTTTTTTCCGACTGATATTCGTACCTGGCCGCCCCATACTTCCACAGACCTTCCAGGACGGTGGAAATGGCTGCACGCTCAAAGGCTTCGCGCCCCCCTTCTGGAACAAGCTCCTGAGCAGCTCGTCCTTTCATGAAGTTGAACCCGAACTTCTCGACTCCAAGTTCTTGGTATACGCGGATAACATCCTCCGTCTTTCCGACGTTTTCAGGCGTTAGACTGGCCGAGACGGCGACTTTTACGCCGCGTCGCCGTAGCGCCGTAACGGCTCCTACGATTTTCTCGTACGTGCCTCCGCCTACGGCTAATCTACGGTGACGATCATTGATCGCCGCGGGCCCGTCGAGTCCAACCGCGACAAGGATTTCATGCCGAACGCAGAGATCCAGCACGTCCTCATCCACGAGACTTCCGTTGGTTGCGAGCATGAGATTCAAGTTGCGCGTCGCAAGCTCCCCGTCTCGCTTCAGCTTCTCGATATCCGCGAGTACACTCGCAAACGTCGGCTTGTTCAACAACGGCTCGCCGCCGTAGAAGATCAAGAAGCGAGAGTCGTCGGGAGAGTGTTCCCGCAAGTGTTCGTTCCACAATCGAACGCCCTTGGCCGCATCTTCAGGAGTCAACAACGTCTCTCCGTACCGTGCCGCCATCCCGGGAATTGGGCAATACGAACAGGCGAAATTGCACCCCTGAGCGAGCATCAGGTACAAGATAGTCGGCTCGCTCAGCTTTCGCATGAGCTTATCGGCTACCCTGGCGTATTCAGCGTCATCGTCTGCTTGCGAGCCAACGAGCAGTCCTCGCTCTTCAAGGAAACCGTGAATGTTCGAGACCGCATCTGGGCAAGAAAGGTACTCTTGCCACGCTTCGCTTCGAAAGTACACCGGGTCAGGGTGGAGCTCGTGATAGACCACGACCCACCCGCTTTTTTCACGCGTTCGCAGATATCGCGATCTAACTCGATCCATGTTCACCTCTCCGCACCAGCGACAGGGTTATTTTTACTAAAAACCCGCTCAAGAATGAAGAGCGGGCCCGTAAAGTAGTTGCGTCTCAGAAACAACCTGAGTCGCCTAGGTGTCCTTGCGGACCATCTGCAGCTCGCGCCACTGGTCACTGGTGAGAGTGACCTTGCCGCCGAAGTCGTCACGAATCTCGACGCCTCCGTCAGCCTTGAACTCGACTTCCGGACAGCAGCCCTGCATTCCGCAGAGCCGAACCACGTCCGAGCCGCCGATTTCCGTTTTCGAGCCTGGATCACTCATGTCGCTACCTCGCGTTATTGAAACGTCGGCGATGGTACCGACAACTTGAGCTTACGAGTATCTCCTTATTGACGTCAAGCCCCATGGAGGCCCGCCCGTCTGGGTATTCCTCCCTTCTTCATTGTCTTTTCTCTTCATTTATTGATATTTCCCTCAACTTTTCTGTCGGACCTAGATTCTAGTTCAAACTGCAACCCCTCTCATAAAACACCTCGTTCGGAG
>JBAXJG010000012.1:0-23143 GCA_037137975.1 Candidatus Uhrbacteria bacterium
AACCGCCGCAAGCCAACGATGGGAAAGAAGTAACAGACAAACAGTTCAATACAAACACCCCACATCAAACGATGTGGGGTGTTTAGGTGTATACTAAAGGTGATTATGTATTCTTGTAACAAACCACGTACTATTAGTTCGGTTTTGTTAGGATGTTTATTTACGTCATTCGTAACTTTTCTGCCCGTCTCTCACGTGTTAGCTGTTGATGATATTCCGCTCGTTTCATTAACGACGACACTTTCTGAGCCGGTTTTCAGTGCTGATTGGGATACAAACCCTTCATATACCAACGTAAAATATTCATGGGCTCTTACGCAGGGCGTAACGGCTCCATCTGATGATACCTGCGTGGCTTTAAATACGGGTACTTGTTTATTGGTGAATGTTGATTTACAAGATACAGCACCTACCTCTACGCATCTTGGTCAAGAATGGATGGGAACGCTTTCTTTAGGAGATTTTACTTTGGATGGTCCAGCGAATTCATCTATTTCACACGTACAAAGAGTTGATAATGATGGAAACGGGCGCTTCAATAGCCTCGAGATTCAGATTGGGTGTAGTGCTGCTTGTGCATTTGCTACAGGTACCGTGTATTCAATTACGATTGTAAATTCTCCCATAAAAAATCCAGTAAGCGTGGGTATTCCGGGTGCATATTCAACCTTAAGCCAGTGGGTCGGAATTCAAGACGGAACAGACGCTCCTGCAAATACACCTGAAAGTATTACGTCTCTTGTGGTGATCGGCAAAGGCCTTACCGTCACCGCCAATGTCGACCCAATTCTCACATTTTCCGTAGGGGGTTTTGGGCTTCCAGCTTCGTATTATGGTGAATCAGTTAGTATTGATAACTCGGCAGCGCCTGATACCTGTGATTTCGGTGTACTGTCGCCTACTTCCCCAAAGGTTTGTGCGTGGTATCTCAACATCGCCACGAACGCTTCAAACGGCTATTCGATCTATGTCGTTCAAGACCAGGATATGACATTCAATGGGAACTCGATTAAACAGTTTAAGGATGGTACGCGGATTGATGATGCTGCAGCAACGGAATGGACAGTCCCAGCTTCAGTACAGCTCGCTCACCTTGGCTATTCAAGTAACGACGCAGATATCTTTCCGCCAGCAGGGGGAACCGTCGCTGTATGGGCTGGTATTCCAACCGTTGCAGCCGCTGATGCAGCTCCTGTAGCCACAGGGCTTGTTGCAAGCAACAATCTTCCAGAAAGTCACCAATACACCTACGCCATCAAGATCGAATCCGCAGCCACGCTCCCACAAGGTACTGGCTACACCCACCACGAGTACTTCATGGTTGTTGGTAACTTCTAACGTGAGTTTTGCTATACTGTAGGTAGTCTGATCAATCCTCTAAAAAAGAAGAAGATTCTTCGAAGTTTGTACCTCGAACAAAAGCGATTGCTCGAGGAAGAATTAGAATTTACTGCTGATGGAAAGGTCACGGAAAGTGAGAAGCGTCACCTCGAGGCTCATGCGGTTCATGTACGAAAGTTGCTCACGCAGCTCATGCCACGTCAGCCACTCGATTGGGTGGCGGTGGGTGTTCGTATTGGTCTAGCAATTTTATTGTTTTTTGTATTGATAGCTCCGCCATACACCTATTTCCGATCAAAGTACTTGGCACCTGTTGTTGGTGTTTCTTCGTCAGCGACGGGGACGGTATCTATTCGAGAGTACGCGCCTGAAATCCCCGCGAGCGAAGCATCGCCTTTTTGGATTCGTCGCGATATTGATGGTCCAATCCCATTTACGCATTCGACAGACTTGCGTGGGATGACAGCGGGTATTGTGCCAGCAGAAACAAATGGACAAATGGGAGCGGCTGTATTTTGGACCGAGCCAGAACATGGGAAATTGGTCTTACGCAAACTCGTGACAGATGAGTACTTCCGTCCTTCGGCAACGGTATCTTCAACATTTTGGGGTGATCAGGAATATCGGAGTGCGGTCGCAGTAACGGCCGCATCTGGAACGAATTCATTAGTGGCTGCAGCCTATCAAGGTTCGAGTGTTGGAAGGGTGGCGGTGCAATCGTTCGATAAGCTTGGACAGCCTCTGGTTGAGCGTGTTGATTTTGATCTTGAAGGAGTAGAGCCACTCACAGATATTCAGGCGGTTCCATGGAATGATGGCTGGGCGATCATCACGCACATCCCGCGCGCACCAGAAGCTCCACTGTTTGATCCAATAAAAGTAAAGGTTCGTGTATTGGACGCGTATCTTTCAATTAAAGAAGTTTTGACATTTGATATTACAGGGTTTGAAGTCGGCGAATTTCCGATCGTTCGACCCTCGGCTTCTGGGTACACGATTGTCGCATCGGCGCATCCATCAATTCGTTCACGTGTAGAGCCGGCAGGGGATCGCTTATTTGGATTTCAATTTGATAAAGCAAAAACACTCACGCGTATTCTACGCTTGACGAATATTGGTGGTCAGCATGATTTTTGGACTACCGGATTTGCTCAGGCTGGAAATGATATTGCTATTGGAGTGCAGAACATTCTTGGTTGGTCTTTTGATGATCCTACGGTTGGATATCCGAGAGACTCTGGCCGCGCGTATCTTCGATTTTTTGATCAATCATTCCAGCTCGCGGGAACGATTATTGTGTTCGCGGAAGACGCAGTTAAGGATCTTCCTGATCAACAGGGTGTCTCTCATTTGCGACAAACCCTTATTGGGGATCGTATGTACGTGGCATTTGATATGATGAATAACGATAGCGGCTCCACTGGGGCACAGGATCGTTCTGTGCAGGGGATGTGGTTGCGAGTTGCTCGTTAGTTTTACAAGGGCATACAAAAATCCCGCCGATTGGCGGGATTTTTGTCTTAGCGGTTTCCTGGGGTTGGAAGTCCGTTCATGTTGTCGAGAATCTGACGGGCTGATGGCTTGGTTGTGACTGCGTCACGCGTTTCTGAGAGTGTGGCTTCAATGCGGTTGAGCTGTTGAACAATGCGATCAACGTCTGCGCGATTCGCGTTCTGCTTTTGAAGCGCGGCTGCTTGAGCATCCTGTGAAGCACTTGCGGCAGAGAAGGCGAATGAAGCGGTTACAAGGAGCGCGAGCGATGTGATGACCGCTGCTGGCCAAATGTGGTTCGTGTTACGCGCAGCGATCACCATGTGATGATCATGCATGCGGCTCACAGGACCCGCATACGTGACGCGGCAAGCGTCCGTGGTGCAGCTGCCGTCATGGCCACAGGTGGCCATGCTTCCTGGACCGGTTGGAAGTGGGGATGAGGCGGCCTTTTTTCGGCGGATGGTTTTTTTTGCGGTGGTTGGGAGGTCAGACATAATGTGCTTTTGGTCTGTTGATGAGACGTCTGTGAGTATAACACAAGGTTGACGAGTGCGACCAGTTTCGTTAAGATCTGCACGCTTCCGATTGGACGGCTAGCTCAGTTGGTTAGAGCGTCACATTGACATTGTGAAGGTCAGAGGTTCGAATCCTCTGCCGTCCACCACCGAAAAGCCCCGCTTGAAAAAGTGGGGTTTTTCGTTATGAAATATGTGCTAATCTTTTGGGCATGCAAGACACCTCCTGGCTCTCCGCCGACCCCGTTCCCTCCGCCTTTACCGTTGAAGGCGTTACTGCGCTTTGTGATACGCATCTCGCGAAAGCGAAGGAGCTTACGGACGGTATTCGAATGCTCTCCCATGATGCGCTCACGTGGGAAAATACATTCGGCGCTTTTGATGATGCGATGTTGGCACTCGAGCTCGCCTCATCTATGCCTTCGCTCATGCTCATGACGCATCCTGATGCGGCTGTACGTGAGGCGGCGGCAAAAGCAGAACCAAAAGTGAGTGAATTTGTCACGAAACTTTTGTTGGATGGCAAACTAGCGGAAGTGCTCAAAGCATATGCATCAAAAAATATTGAAATAGATGGTGCACGCAAAAAATTCATTGAAGAAACACTTCGCGATTTCCGCCGAAATGGACTTGAGTTATCTTTGGAAAAGCAAGAGATCCTCAAGAAGCTAAACGAAGAATTAACGAAGCTCGGTCAGGAGTTTGAAGCGAATATTGCAAAGGCGCAGGGCTTTATTGAGATTGACCCATCGCAACTGAGTGGTCTGTCGGAGACGTTTATTGCTGATCATTCAGTTGGCGAAAACGGGAAAGTACGCATCACAACGGCCTATCCAGACTTCAAGCCATTTATGAAGTTCGCGGAAGATCGTGAGGCGGCAAAGCAATTACATATCGTCTATAACACTCGTGCGCAAAAAGAAAATCTACCAATTCTTGATCGTGTTCTTGTTTTACGAAAAGAAAAAGCGACTTTATTAGGATATAAAACCTGGGCGGAATACGTGCTAGAAACGCGCATGGCGAAGAACTCAGAAACCGTATTTGGATTTCTTGGGAAATTACACGCGTCTTTAAAGGAAAAGTCTAAAGAAGAGTTTGAGCGTTTTGGTCAGCCTGAAATTCTCTCTTCAGACGCGAGTTATCATGAAGAGCGTTTGTGTCGTCGTGAGTATGCATTTGATTCTGCCGCGCTTTCAGAATATTTTGAGTATTCTTCCGTTGAGCGTGGATTTCTCGAAACCATGTCCGAGTTATTCGGAATTACGTTTCAGGAGGTAATTGTTCCTGCATGGCATGAGGACGTACGTTGCCTTGATGTGGTGCGCAATGATCAGCCACTTGGACGCATTTTTCTAGATCTTCATCCGCGAGAAAATAAATATTCACATGCTGCGGTATTTGGAATTCGAAACTCTCGACGTCTTCCAGATGGAACGCGTTTACTTCCGATGTGTTCACTTGTGTGCAACTTCCCACGCAAAGGCGGTCTGCTTTCACATGATGACGTGACCACGCTTTTTCATGAGTTTGGCCACGCGATTCACAAGATCATGTATCAGGGTGAGCTTTCGAGTCTTGCTGGTTTAAATGTCGCGCGCGATTTCGTGGAAGTCCCTTCACAGTTGCTAGAAGAATGGGCATGGGATCGTTCATGCCTTGATCGATTTGCTCGCCATCACAAAACAGGGGAACCGATTCCTGAAGCGTTGTTCAACGCTATGACGAAAGCTCGCCATTTTGGCGATGCCATGTTTACTGAGCGTCAGCTCATGCTCGCGATGCTCGACATGACCTATCACACACGAGAGCCAGGATTCGATACAACGGTTGTCGCGCGCGAGCTTGCGGCAGAATACAGCCCATTCACGCCCGTTCCTGGCACGTGCATGCAGGCTTCATTTGGTCACTTGATGGGGTATGACGCAGGCTATTACGGCTATCAATGGGCATTATCCATTGCACAAGACGTTCTGACGCGCTTTCACGACGAAGGCCTCATGAATACCAAAACCGCCGCCGAATATCGGCAGCGGATTCTGGAAAAAGGAGCGGGTGCGTACGAAGAGGAGATGGTGAAGGATTTTCTTGGACGACCATCAAATGAAGACGCGTATCTAAAGTTTTTAGGCGTGTAATCATTTCCCCGTCATTTGCCAGAAACGAAAACGATAGAATATTTCTCGCAGCGGAACAACAGTTGGGAACATGTGCCCGCCTATCGGCGTGTCAAAATATCCTGTATCACCAAATGTGAGGATGAACCCATGAACACGGTGTTTATAGGGACGAGGATCTTTTCTGAAAACTGAACGTGAAATATTTTGAATAATGGATTGCGATTCAAGCATAGCCGTTTGGGCAGTTTTTGAGGCTGGCTTTCCGTCAGAATCCAAAACAGTGACTCCATCGCCAGCGCCATAGATAGCGTGTTCGAGTTGAAGGCATGGGTCGCTCTGAAGCGTGCGCCTTGTGTCGCGAGGGAGATCGGGTTTTGCGGAAAGATCGTTTGGAGCAACTCCTGCGGACCAGAGCACGAAAGAGGCGTCGAGACGCTTTCCGCTTTTTAATACAACCCCATCCGTTTCGATGGAAGCGGCTGCATCGCCGTTTTCGATATGTACGCTTTGGCGTTCTAGCGCTTTTCGCGCGCTTGAAACAATGGAATCGTTAAATCCACCAAGAATATTTATTCCCCCATCAATTATTGTAAATGAGCAGAGTCCAGCAAGACGGGGGCTGTCGTATAAGAGTTCGCGTGTAAGATATTGCTTTAAAGCAAATAAAGATTCGATGCCTGATGGTCCACCGCCCACAATAACGAAACGGAGAAAGTTCGCGGCAGATGATTCGTTCGCGAGTCGAGCGCTTGCAACTAGCTCGGCGAGTCGATCATGAATGTCTTTAACATCGTTTAGGGATTTAAGCGTATACGCATTCGTTTCGGCCCCAGGAACACCGTAAAAAGCAATGTGAGAACCGGGGGATACGATTAACCAATCATAGGGGAGTGCTTTTGATGCGCCGTTTATCGTCTTGAGATCAACGAGTTTTGCATAGCGATCAATGGAGATCGCCTCGCTTTGTTCAAATATCCATCCCTCTTTTGCAGCGAGCGCCGCATAGGTTGCGCTGTAATCAGTTTCGTTTTTACTTCCGGCAAGTCCATCAATCAGCCATGGAGAAAATACAAAACGCTCGCGGCGATCCACGAGCGTGATATGTACTTTTCCTCTGAGTAAGCGCTGAAGACGACGTGTTGCGCGTAAACCGACAAATCCTCCACCCACGATGACGATCTGTTGCATGGGCAGCAGTATATCGGCTTATCGTTTTTCAAAGAAGTCGCTCGCTCGCTTTAGGCTGTCAAAGGTTCCGGCATCCGTCCAAAAGCCACGGATTGGTTTTGCGACGAGTTCATTGTTCGTGAGATATGCTTTTTGAATGTCGGTGATTTCGTATTCGCCACGGGCTGATGGCTTGAGCGTTTTAATGATATCGAATACGCGATGATCAAAGACATACAATCCAACGGAGGCAAAATTCGATTTTGGATTTTGTGGTTTCTCTTCGATAGAGAGCACGCGACCCATGCTGTCGAGTTCAACCACGCCAAAGCGCTGCGCATCGGCGACAGGTTTGTAGAAGATGAGTCCGCCACCTTGAAATGAGCTGATGGGCGCGAGGAAGTTGTCTTCAAAGATATTATCTCCAAGAATTACTGTGCAGTGGTCTTGTCCGATGAATTCTTCCGCCATGCCAAGCGCTTGAGCGATTCCGCCGCTTTCATCTTGTATTCGATAGGTAAGACGACAGCCGAATTTTTCACCGCTGCCAAGCAAGTTCATGAAATCACCCGCATGATCTGGACCAGTCACAACCATGATGTCGCGGATACCAGCTTCAAGCATGGTTTGAAGCGGATACATCACCATCTGTTTGCTGCCTACAGGAAGCAAGTGCTTGTTGGTGATGTTTGTGAGCGGCGCGAGTCTTGTGCCTTTTCCGCCCGCACAAATAATCCCTTTCATTCTTGGTGATCTTGAGGTAATCGGGGCTGGTACATGCTGTTTGCTGCGTGTGACGTTCGCGGCGTACTTGATCATGGTGTCACGCAGGGCGACATCAACCGGGCGCATCTCGATACCGAGCGCTTTCAAGCGATCACTTTGCAAGAGTGTATTTGAGCGTTTCTTGGTGACGAGCCCTTTGCCAAGCAAATCAGATTCCTGAATCCACTCACAAGAATGTGAAGGATCGACATGTTCTTTGTACAAGCCGAGCAAATCACGATGGCGTTCGATGCCAGGGTTTACGGTGTGGAAAATACCTGTGCCACGCTTTTCAATAAGCTGACGGCAAGCATCAACCAAATCTTGTAGCACGGTGACGCTGTTTTGCATGTCGCCCATGACCTGTTTGAACGACGCGAGTTTTCCAATGAGGTTGGCTGGGCTTGGTCGATCATCGATTGGCATGCGCAACCGAGCGATGCCGACATTTGGGAATGTGGTGAGCAAAAGATCGGCTGCGTATTTTGAACGAGTGTAGACTGCGGTTGGATTTGCAAAGTCACTTTCCTTCCATCCGCGTGGATCTGTGGAGTAGCCGTAAAAAACGCAACCCGTTCCAAGATTGAGCATGTAGATGCCGCGCTCCTGACAAGCTTCGGCGATGAGTAATGGCAAGATGGTATTGCCTTGGATGGTTTCAAGTTGGTTTGTCTCGCACCAGTCCACGTTTGGTTTACCGACAATGCCAGCCGCATTCATAACCGCATCCGGCTTTACACGGTCGATCTCAGCGAGTGCATCTTCTTTGCTGCCGATCCAAGCGTCCGTTCCGACTGCGTCAGGCCATGCTTCGAGCATGCGTCCGCCGATATAGCCCTTGGATCCAAAAATAAGAATCTTCATAATCCAAGCATTTTTACACCAAAGTCACGGCAAAAAACAGGCGACCTGTCAACGGCTCGCCGCGTGACTCTACGCGGTTGACAGAAGTCCATATTTCGGTCAGGTTAGCCGCGTTGTCGATAAGGAAAACGGCAATAGGGAGTGTTGCAGATGGTGACTCAATCGGTTGGACAGGTGACGGTTCCGGATCTTCCGGCGGATCGGATGATCAAGCTCATCGACAAGCTCTTCGAGCCCTCGTACCTCGATCCGGACTTCGTCGGGTGGGACTTCATGCGCGGCGAGCGAGGGAAGACCTTCGACGTGAAGGTCTGGACCCCGGACAACGATCTCGCGTCGGCGAATGAAGTGCGTTCCCACTTCAAGAAGCGGAACAACTTCCGCGGAAACACGGCCGCTCTCCTGGCCTGGTTCGCGAAGTGCGACCACGATGGTCGGTACGCGACGGTGCCCGAGAACAAGCATCTCTACATGCTCGGTCGATCGGGTTGTCTCCCGCAGTGCATTCGCACGGAAGGCGATGCCAAGCTCCATCTCTTCCGGAGCGTGAACGGACCTTGTGTCGCTTCCGAAGGCTGGACCTTCCTCGGATTCAAAGAGGCGAACGCTACCTGAGCTCTATCGAGCTCGTTTTTATTACAGCAAAGGTTTCCACCACGGTTCATTATCGATAAACCATTGCACGGTTTCCGTCAGACCTTGTTCAAATGTTTTTGAGGGCTCCCAACCAAGTTCGGCTTTAGCTTTTGATGCATCAATCGCGTACCGTCGATCATGTCCTTTGCGATCTTCGACGTATTGTATGAGTGATTCTGATTTACCGAGAATAGCAAGAATCCCTTTCACCACATCAATATTTGCTCGTTCGGCATTTCCACCCAAGCAATACGTTTCGCCGATTTTTCCATGAAGTAATACGGCTTCAATGCCTGCACAATGGTCATCAACATGAATCCAGTCACGCACATTCTTTCCATCGCCATAAACTGGGAGGGGAATGTCACGCAATGCATTGGTGATCATGAGCGGGATTAGTTTTTCTGGAAAATGATAGGCGCCATAATTGTTCGAACAATTACTGATCGTGACGGGTAGTCCATGCGTATGAAAATAGGAGCGCACAGTGTGATCGCTCGCTGCTTTGGAAGCTGAGTAGGGACTGCGAGGATCGTATGGCGTGTCTTCCGAAAAACGCTCGCTTGAATCGAGTGGAAGCGCTCCGAACACTTCATCTGTAGAGATGTGATGAAAGCGTTTTATTTGATCGCCGCGACGTTTTACTTCTTCGAGAAGTGTATGCGTTCCCAATACATTCGTTTCTAAGAAAATTCGTGCACCATCGATCGAGCGATCTACGTGCGACTCTGCCGCGAAATGCACCACGATGTCACATCCTTCCATGGCGCGCTGCACGGTCTCGGCGTCACAGATATTTCCGTGGATAAAGATATGGCGATCCGCATCTAAACCGCGAACATTCTCAGGATTTCCAGCATAGGTAAGGGCGTCCAAATTGACCACCGTATCTTCGGGATGGTTAGTGAGCCAGTATCTGACGAAGTTGGAGCCAATAAAACCAGCCCCGCCCGTGACGAGAAGACGCATATAAGGGCATTCTTGCCTATAAAGAGGTGTATTGCAATACATCCCACCCGTGATAGGGTTATCTGTGAATTATGGCTACTTCAAGCCAAAAAGACTTAGCGATCGTGATCGTGAGCTGGAATGTGAAAGACGTGGTTCTCGCGAACCTGCGTTCCGTGTTTTTGTCTAGGGGCGTGATAAATCACGCCCCTACACTTGATGTGATTTTGGTGGATAATGCATCACAGGATGGAACGGTTGAGGCGGTGAGAGCTGCATTTCCAGACGTTCAGATAATTGCGAATACAGAGAACCTAGGATTTGCGAAAGCGTGCAATCAGGGATTGGCTTTGTCATCTGCACGTCATAAGTTGTTATTAAATCCAGACATGCGTGTCGAGCCCGATGCATTCGCGAACACGATTTCCTATCTCGACACCCACCCTGAAGTAGCGGTTCTTGGAGCGAGACTCGTGGGAGAGGATGGAAAGGTTATGCATCACATGCGTCGTTTTCCAACTGTGCTTGATCAGGTATTGATTGCGCTTAAACTTAAAAAACTATTTCCGCGTGTGATGAATCGTTACATGGGAACAGATTTAGACGCCGAACAAGAGCAGCAAGCGGATTCTGTCCGAGGAGCCTATTTTGCGATAAGTCAGAACGCGCTCGAAAAGATCGGCGTGCTCGATGAGCGATATTATATTTGGTTTGAAGAGGTTGATTATTGTAAGCGTGTAAAGCAAGCGGGGATGAAGGTGATGTATGTTCCCTCGGTTCATGCACATGATCTTGTGGGAAAGAGTTTTGCGCAACGCGATGTTCGATGGAAGCAGACGCAGTTTCGTAATTCAATGATCAGCTATTTTGATCGATGGCATGCGGGGATTGGGGCGTGGACAATACGAATTGCTTGGACTTTGGTGTGGCCCTATATCTTGCTCAAAACTAGAAAACCAATCGTATGAAGGTAGCGATTCAAGTCGTTCTATATAAAAGCTCGAGCTTTCTCGCGCCATTGTTAGAGTCGCTTAAGGCGCAAACCTATAACGATTTTGAATTGTATTTTTTTGATAATTCCGTGGATGCTGCCGAGTCGGCACGTTCGCAATCCATTATTAGTTCCTTGGTTCCGCATTTTACGTTTCTGTCGTCAAATAAAAATATTGGTTTCACCGCTCACAATGAATTATTTGCGCAGCATGATGCGCCGCTTGTTTTTGTATTGAATGATGACACGTTGTTAGAGCCACATTGTCTCGAGCGATTAGTGGCTATGATGGAGAGCGAGCAGCGTATGGCATCGGTGACGCCTCTCATTTTCCGCGTGCCACGTGGGACAAGTGCTCGACCTGTGGTTTCAGACGAGCTGATCGTGGATTCGGCCGGACATGAGTATCGCTATTTGTCAGATATTCGAGATATCGGATCTGGTCGCGTGTGGGGAGAGGTGAAGGATGAGCTTGCAAAATCAGGCCCAGTGTTTGGGGTTGCGGGAACAGCGGCCTTGTATCGTCGAAAAGCGGTGCTTGCCGTTTCTCCTGATGGTACGCTCTTCGACCCTACGTTTTTTATGTACAAAGAGGACGTGGATTTGGATCTCCGTTTTCGACGTGGGGGATGGAAGTCGTGGCGTGCTTCCAGCGCGGTGTTGTTTCATGCGCGTTCAATCGCCGGCACGCCATCGGTCTCATTATCTCGATTGGCGCAAGAACGAGCGCGATCGCCGATATTGCGTCGTTGGTCGTATCGAAACACGCACTGTCTCTATACGTATCATTGGAGCCTAAAGTTGGGATTTCGTGATGTGGTGTTTGGGTTAGGGTTTGAGCTGATGCGCTCGCTAGGAGTATTTGTTGCTTCGCCAAAGGTTTGGTTTGGGGCAATGTTGGATGTAGCGCGTGGGTTGCCAGCTTCTTATCGACGTAGAAAAAAGATGGAACAAATGGGATTAAAATATGTTCGATTTATCTCATAATATGATGCCACGCGTCGGAATAATCTATCTCACGTTTCCAACCAAACATTGGGAACGAGATATTGATCGATTCATGCGTTCTTTGGAGCATCTCAACTATCCGAAAGATCGTGTGGATTTGATTTGCGTTGAGCCAGAGCGCACATCGCCGCGCGTGAAAGATTGGTTTGATCAAGTGTGGATGCCAAAATCAGGTATTTCACTTCCGACCATTCACTATGTTTTTAACACCGCAGAGTACGGATTTTCTGCCAATAACAATGTAGGGCTCATCAAAGCGCGAGAGCTCGGATGCGCCTATGTCCATCTCACGAATGAAGATACGGATGTTGATCCAGATTATATTCTTCGTGCGGTCGAATGTGCTGAGTCGGATCCAAGAATTGGAGCCGTTCAATCGCTCATGTTGCTTGGCGAAGAGCGCGATAAAATAAATTCCACCGGAAATGCATTCCATTATTTGGGTTTTGGATTTTCGAATGGATACAAAAATAACGTAGGGGCGCATGGTTATGCGCCCATGGATGGTTATGTGCCCATTCAAAACATCGGATATGCATCCGGTGCAGCCGTGTTGGTTCGTGTCGCCGCCTTGCATGGCGAACCGTTGTTTGATGAGAGATTTTTCTCGTATCACGAAGACACGGATTTATCGTTGCGCTTAAAATTACGCGGTTACAGAGTGGTAATTGAACCAAAGTCTGTCATTTGGCATTATTACGAATTCGCGAAAAACAAAATCAATTATTACTGGATGGAGCGCAATCGATACGCGTTGATATTCAGTTACTATCATGTGTGGACTCTTATTCTCTTAACCCCGATGTTGATTGTCATGGAAATGGCACAGTCCATGTTTTCAATCAGGGGAGGATGGTGGGATATGAAGCGTAAAGTTCACAAAGATTTGTATTCGCGTGCATTTTGGCAGTGGATCATTGAGCGACGCGCCTCGATTAAGAAGATCCGAAGAATCGGAGATCGTGAATTATTGAAAGATGCGGTCGCGACCATTGAGTTTCAAGAAGCGAGCGTCCGAAATCCAGTTCTTGAATATATTGGAAACCCGCTCATGAAAGCGTATTGGTGGGTGGTAAGGAAATGCATCGTATAAAAAACACCCACCGAAGCTCAGTAGAGCGCAGGTGGGCTAGTTGACGGTCGGCTTCGCCGCGAGGGTGTTCATCACTGGTTCCGGTGACTTCTCGAGCGCTTCCGCCATGCGGATGATGGCGGGGAGGAGCTTCAGGAGGAACGGACTGAAGTCGATGGGGCCGCTGATCGAGATCTGGAAGTCGTCCTCGATCGCCGACATCTCGCGCGTCTCTTCGTCGTACTCGTGAAGTTCGACCTTGAACGTGATCGCGTCAGCCTTCGATTGGCTGAGGCATGTTTCGAGGACCTGCTTCAAGACGTCGATGGTGACGATTCCCTGCAGCGTCGTGCTGGTCATTCCGATCATCGAGCCGAACTCGTGGCCGATCGTGAGACCATCGTCGCTCAGGGTGATCACGAGACAGGCGCGGAAGCCGGCCTCGTTATCCTCGATGGTATGGCTGAACTCGATGAACGTGTCCGCTTTGGTATTTTTTTCGCTCATGGCGTCCTTTTTGAGGGAGAGATATAGAGCGAGCGTATCTGGCCTCAAAACAGTGGAATAGTCAACCCCCAAGACTGAACCGTGTAAATGGAAAATAAAAGAGTCCCGTATAACGGGACTCAGGGCTTGAGGATGCCGAGCGCGACGAGTCGCGCGATGCAGCTTCCGAAGAAACTGTCGGAGTTTCGCATGCAGAGACCCTTCGGGCCCCACAGCGCCTCGGTGCGGGCGACGACGATCTTGTGCGCCATCTCGAACAGATCGGCGTTGAGGTGCTTGTCTTCCTGGATACGATTGATCTCGCTCCCGTCGACGATGACGGCGAAGAGCTCGGGGCAGTTGGGCGTCATGCCGCGGTCCGAGTGCATCGGCCCGAGGCGGATCAGCTCCTGGATCTTGGCCTCCTTCAGGCCGAGCTCCTCCTCCAGCTCGCGATGGATGGTGCCGAGCATCTTCTGGATGCTGAACTCGTCCACCTCCGCGAAACCGCCTATGCAGTCGAAGGTCTCGGCGCCGATCGCGAAGGAGTCTCCGCGAAGGCACACGATGTGCGAGATGCGGTTCTCCTTGTCCCGAACGAGGACTAGGCCCTTGGCGCCGGAAGTGCTTCCCTGACGCCAGCAGAAGTACTGGTAGGTGTAGGACGCTTTCCCGTCGAGACGCTCGACCTGGAACACGGGGAACAGCCCAAACATCAGGCCCCCGGGCAGATCCGGGTAGAGCAGGTCGTGGAGACGGATGAGCCGGACGCCCCCGCACTCCATCGGCCGGTTCGCCAGGTGCTGGAGGAAGCCGTTGCAGTTGCGGTCCGGCTTCTTGGCCCCGACCTCGTCGGCCGTGAGCTCACTTGGCAGGTTGAGGAGCCGATTCTGGAGCTCCTCGGACGTGTTCTGGAACCATGGACGAGATCGGAGCTTTCGCTCGATCTCTTCACGCGAATTCGCCATGAAATGTGCGCACTTTCTGCCAGAAATGGCAGGGAATTTATTAGCAGAAAATGTTGGTATGGTCAACCCCTTGCCAATTGCAGATCGTTTTGTTAACCTCTCGCCAATCATATGAAGGCCGAAATCCACCCAGAATATCATACAGACGCCAAGATTAGCTGTCTTTCATGCGGCTACTCCGTCGTCACTGGTTCAACCATGCCTGAAATCAAGGTTGAATTGTGCTCCAAGTGCCACCCATTCTATACGGGTAAGCAGAACCTCGTAGACACCGGTGGTCGTGTGGACCGCTTTGCTCGCCTTAAGGAAAAGGTAGAAAAGGTTTCCTCAACAGCCACAAGCAAGAAGGTAAAGACAGAAAAGCGTGCGGCTCAAAAGGCAGAGAAGAAGGCATCAAAGACTCAAGTAGAGGCTTAGATACAACGAAACCGACTCAATCAGGTATCATACCTGTGAGTCGGTTTTTGATTATGTCCACCATCATTGAACAGGCGAAACTCGCCATGGAAGAACTAAGCAAGGCAGAAGCGGTGCTATCCAATCCTGCGGTTCTTGCTGATCAGAAAAAGGTGAAAGATGCGTCCATCATTTTCACGCATGCGCGAACCAAGGCAGATGGAGCACGAATTTTGTTAGATTTGGATCAGGCAGTGAAAGACGCAAAAGAAGCGGCATTCTCTGATGACGCAGAAATGAAAGAGATGGGATTGAGTGAACTTGTGCGCTTAGAACCAGAACTTGCAGCAGCCACGGAGGCATTTGAAATCTTGTTGGTTCCTCTTGATCCGCACGATCAAAACGACGTTATCATGGAAATTCGTGCTGGAGCAGGTGGCGATGAAGCTGCGTTGTTTGCCGGTGATTTGCTTCGCATGTATTTGCGCATGGCTGAACGTCATGGATGGAAATCGCATCTTGTATCTGACTCCATGAATGAAGTTGGTGGTTACAAAGAAGCCGTAATTTCTATTGAAGGTTCTGGTGCATACGGTTGGCTTAAGTATGAGATGGGTGTGCATCGTGTGCAGCGCGTACCGAGTACAGAAAAAGCCGGGCGCATTCATACGTCCACTGCGACGGTTGCTGTCATGCCAGAAATTGAAGAAACAGAAGTCCGCATTGATGCAAAAGATTTACGTATCGATACATTCTGCGCTGGTGGAAAAGGTGGACAGTCGGTAAACACCACAAAATCAGCCGTGCGCATCACACATATTCCAACGAATATCGTTGTTTCGTGTCAGGATGAGCGTTCGCAATTACAAAACCGTGAACGCGGTATGACGATTTTGCGTTCGCGTATTTGGGAAGCGGAAGAAGCACGGAAACACTCAAAATATGATGCAGAGCGCCGTGCGCAAATCGGTTCTGGTGATCGCTCAGAAAAAATCCGCACTTATAATGCGCCGCAAGATCGTCTCACGGATCACCGTATTAAAAAGAGCTGGCATAATCTTCCAATGATTCTTGATGGAGATCTTGATCATGTGATCATGGCGGTGAAGTCGGGTAAAAAGGGTAATGAGGAAGAGAGCGAGGATTAATCCACCGAAGCTCCCCAGAGCGCAGGTGGATTAATTTTGGTATCCTGTTGGTACATGCCGATGCGTGCTTCTGGAAAAGCGATTGGCGCCTCTGTCGGGCGTATGATTTTTGCGGGCCAATCTTCAAAGCGCATAGAGAAACATTTGGAAAAAGTGGGGCATGAAAAATTATCACAAGCGCTTTCGAAGCGCGGTGTTTCAGATGTGAAGGCGGAGGATATCGCAAAAGCGATGTCAGGAGAGCTGCGTGGTCGAGCTGGATGGACGCAGGGAAAGCTAAAAAATGTAGTTGAAGCACTTCAAGAAGTCGGTGTAGCGCGCGCGGAAAAAAGCGCGAGTCACATGATTCTGCAAGCCACGAAAAACATTGAAGTTGATAAAGGCCAGGCCCAACTTTCAAAAGATCAGCTTGAAAAAATGTATAAAGATACCTCTCGCGAGGGAGCGATCAAAACGCGAGGCGGGGGAACAGAAGAAGCTCAAATGAGCGTGCTTGATCGTGCTCGTGGAGCGATGGGTCGCGCGAATTCCGCCTCGAACCAGGGCTCTCGCCTAAAGACGGATGACGAGGGAGAGAAGTTACTTGGAGTTCGCGAAGCTCGCGAACAGATGCGTCAAGACATGCATTTACAGCCAAAAATGGTCATACCTAAGCCAAATAATCCATTTATAAATCAGACAGGTTTTCAGCCCTAGTAGCGTTGACAAAACCCTTAAAATATAGTATAAACGTCTGTCCGGATCGCGGTGATTCGGAGCAGACAAATGGAGGTGCCCAATGGGCTCAGGCGTGAAGCTCTTTCTCGCAGCGGCCATTGTGGCCATGGTTTCGAGTGGTTGCGTGCTTGATCGGTCAGGCATCGGAACCTGTGCTTCTGGACTCTGCGGTGACGCGGGGAACATGGGTGATGCTTGGGTCGAGGATGGCAACATCCCCGATGCGGGTCATGACGCCTTTGTGGTCATGAGCGATGCGGGCGACGCAGGGGAACCTGTGGATGCCTTCGTCGAGCCAGACGCCTTCGTCGAAGTGGATGCATTCGTGCCTCCTGTCGACGCTGGGCTAGACGCCTTCGTCGAGCCAGACGCGTTCGTTCCTCCGGTGGATGGAGGTCCTCCTGGCGCGGTCGTATCCATCGTGATGCATGGTGCCGTGGGCACCGAAGGCATCGGGTACATCGTGACAAACAACCGGACCCCGCCCAATCCGCCGCTAACCTATGGGCCGTTCTTTGACGGATGCTGGGGCGGAATCACGCACCCTGACGCGACCAGCGTCGCTTGCGACGCATCCTACGTGGAGATCCGGAGCGGAAGCATCATCAGCTTGTTTCCGATCGACACGGGGACTCACGCGAGTCTGTGCGACCGCACGACTTGCCCTGGCACCTACGTGGTCACCTATCTTGGTGGCGGGGTCACTCCGGTGACCCTGATCCCAGACGGGTACGACCAAAACTCGGACGGATTCGGCGATCACGCCGTGCTCCAGTTCCGAATGCCCTAATCTTAGGGCCACACATGGCTCCTGCCGCGTTCACGCGTGGCAGGAGTTTTTCTTTGCCAACCCTTGCAATTTTTCAGGCATTTGGCTACTATTCGGCCACTAAATAACCCGAGCTTTTTCCTCAAGAAACGGATTCCTTCCTTTCCCCGTCAAGACACCGCGCGTGTCCACGGGGTGGAGTCCCGAAAAAGCCGACTAAAAAAGGAACATCCTATGGCAAAAATGCCTCCGTTATCCGACATGCTTCAGGCGGGTTTGCACTTCGGTCACCAGACTTCAAAGTGGCACCCAAAGATGCGTAAGTATATTTTTGGTTCCCGTCAGGGCATCCACATCATTAACTTGGAAGAGACACAAAAGGCTCTTGAAGTTGCTTTGAATGCCGCCAAGAAGATCTCAAATCGCAGTGGTGTTGTGTTGTTCGTTGGAACAAAGAAGCAGGCTTCGGCGATTGTCGAAAAGGCTGCACTCTCTTGTCAGATGCCATACGTCAACAAGCGTTGGCTCGGTGGTACGATGACGAACTTCGCTTCGATCGCTTCCCAGATCCGCAAGTTTAAGGATTTGAAGCGCAAGCACGAGAAGGGTGAACTCACGAAGTACACCAAGTTCGAACAGTTGAAAATCGGTGAAGAGATTAAGTTGTTGGAAGACAAGGTTGGTGGATTGCAGGAGATGTCCCGCATCCCAGACGCCATCTTCATTCTCGATGTGAAGAAAGATAAGACTGCTCTTACCGAGGCTGTGAAGCGTGGAATCAAAGTGATCGCCGTGTGTGACTCGAACGTTGATCCAAAGAATGTTGATTTCCCAATCCCAGCAAATGATGACGCGGTGAAGTCCATTGAAATGATTGCCAATTTGATGGCAGCTGCAATCAACGAAGGTCGTGCAGAGTGGGAAGCGAATCGCGCCAAGCTCGGTGGTTCGCTCATGAGCAATCAAGCTCAGCAGTACGCAGAATTGAAAAAGAATTAATCTTCTAACAATCGAACCTTATATGGCCGTCGACAACAAATTGGTGATGGAGCTCCGCAACCGGACTTCTGCCGGTATTGTGGACTGCAAGAACGCGATGGAAGAGGCAGGTGGTGACATGGAAAAGGCGATCGAAATCTTGAAGAAGAAGGGGGCAATCAAGGCAGCAAAGAAGTCTGCTGAGCGCACCGCTTCCGAAGGAATGCTTGCCACGTATCTTCATCACAACGGTAAGCTTGCGGCGATCGTTGAAATCGCTTGCGAAACAGACTTCGTCGCACGCAATGAAGCGTTTAAGCAGCTCGCGAATGATCTCGCGCTTCAAGTAGCCGCTTCTGACCCAACGTATGTCAGCCCAGAACTTATTCCAGCGGCAGATGTAGAAAAGAAGAAGGCAGAATTCTTGGCAGAAATGGAAGGCGACAAAAAGCCAGAAGAAATTAAGGCAAAGATTCTCGAAGGGAAGTTGAACAAGTGGTACAGCGATGTGTGTTTGACCAAGCAGACCTTCATCAAAGACGAAGAGAAGACGATCGAGCAATTGATCGCAGGCCTCTCCGGAACGATTGGTGAAAAGATTGAGGTCACACGTTTCTCGCGCATGCAGATGTCTGCATCGAGTGGACAGACTTGTTAATACTTTTTCCCAAAACCCCTCCTCATTTGCGGAGGGGTTTTGGTATATAAAAAACCCCGAGTTAACGGGGGAGAAGGGGGAGAGATCGGTCGTGAAGAATGTTCACGACGAGCTCAGAGGCAAGACGAGTTGTGTCGACGAAGCACGCGTCTTCGGGTCGCCGAAGGGGAGAGTGCTCACGTTCGAGATCGAGCTGATCGCGCGTGCTCACGAGATGCCGGCTCTGCCGACAGCGATACGCACGCACTCTCAGATCGGCGTCGAGGTAGAACTTGGCATTCGCCATGGGGAATACGCTCGTACCGACATCGCGACCATCGCAGACGATACCGCCGTGCTTTCCGAGGTCGTGCAGTCGTTTGTTCACAACGGCACGCACTTCAGGATGTTTGGCGATGACAGCGACCGTGCGCGTCACGAGTTCGATGCGGATGTCTCTCGTGAGATCGAGGCCGTCGACAAGGACCTGCGCGGGAGACGAACCATCCCTGACGAGCTCGATGTTGAGCTTCGACGCCATGCGTCCGATGCGGATGCCATCCTCAAACGGGATATCGAGACCGATCGTCGCGTACGTGATGCAGCGATAGATGACTCCCGAGTCGAGATGAAAGTACCCGAGGCGGGTGGCGAGCCCTTGGGCGATGGTGCTTTTGCCTGAGCCAGCAGGCCCATCAATCGTTATGATCCCATTGATTCGAGGACGCACGTATTCTCCTAACGTATAGACACGAGAGGCTCTTTAGAGCTTGGCGATTAAACCCTTAGACGGAGGGATTGTCAATCCGCTGTTACCTTGCGTGATTCTGACGTATGATAGAGGCAAACTTCCTCAATATGCCAAATACTCGCCGGATCGTGACTGTTGCTGCGGCCGCTCTATTGATCGGTCTCCCACAGATTCATCCAGTTCGCGCTGCTACAACAGATTGTATTCTATCGATTCGTACGCAGGACATTAGCATCACTCCTGCGGCGCCATTCTTGAATCAGAGCGCTCGTATTTATGCGACCGTGCAACCTGAATGTCAGCGTGACACTGAGGGGAGCGTGCTTTTCTATGCAAATGGAACAGAGATTGCTGTTAAGCCGATTTCCTATAAGAAAAGCGGACGCGCGGAAGAGGTGTGGGCAAATTGGCGCCCAACGCAGTACGGGGCAACGACACTTCGCGTAGATACAAAGGGCGAAGGAGGAGAGGTTGGCGATTCAGCATCGATCACGCTGTTTGTGGATCGCGATACGGATAATGACGGTATCGGCGATCGTGAAGATCCAGATGATGATAATGATGGCGTTCCTGATAAGCAGGACTCCAATCCAACAGATCCGACGCGTTCACGTGATACAGATCATGATGGCATTGATGATTCGGTAGATTCAGACGATGACAATGACGGATTGTATGATTATGAAGAGCAGGGAATTGGAACAAATCCACTTAAGTACGACACGGATGGAGATGGTATCGGAGATAAGCAGGACGCGTTTCCGCTTGATCCAAAGCGTTGGGAGGTTCCTCCAGCGCCAAAGCCAGCTCCAGCTCCAGCTCCAGCTTCTGCGCCAGTAGTCGCTCCTGCAAATACAAATCCAGTGTCAGCTCCAGTGCCAGAGGCCGCTGCTGTAACAGATAATGGAGAAGTGCTTGGTGCCACGTTCGAAAATAACGCCGTTACAGGGACGGTAGCCGTTGGAGAATCAACAAATACTTCCGCATCAACAGATGATGGTTCTTGGCTTGATTGGTTGATGGGTTTTGGTAAGTGGCTGCTTCTTGCGATCTTGTTTCTCTTGCTTGGTATTTTCTTCTTTTGGCAAGACAAGCGTCGTCGCGATGATAAAGACGAACACAAGGTGTGAGTGTGTGATAGAATGAGGGCTATATGCCCAAGATTGCTATCAATGGATTTGGTCGGATCGGTCGAAATGTTTTTAAAGCTGGATTTGCGAAAGCGGGATTCAATGTTGTTGCCTTGAATGATCTCACGGATACAAAAACGCTTGCGCATTTGTTGAAGCACGATTCCACATATCGTGATTGGGATAAAAAAATTTCTCACGAAGAAGGATTTGTAATTGTTGATGGAAAACGCGTACAAGTTTTTGCCGAAAAAGATCCAACAAAGTTGCCTTGGAAAAAGCTTGGGATTGATATTGTGCTTGAGTGCACAGGCCGTTTTACGGATCTCGTCGGTGCTTCGCAGCATCTCACGGCAGGAGCGAAGCGCGTCATTATTTCGGCGCCTGCAAAGGGCGGCGATGTGCCAACACACGTGATTGGGGTGAATGGAAAAGGCGCAGGGAAAAAAGCGAAAGTGATAAACAACGCGAGCTGCACCACGAATTGCATTGCGCCAGTTGCCGCTGTCTTGAACAGCGTATTTGGCATTCGTAAAGCCATGATGACCACGATCCATTCATACACAGCAGACCAAGTATTGGTGGATGGTCCTCACAAAGATCTTCGTCGTGCTCGTAGCGCTGCACTGAATATAATTCCAACTACAACCGGAGCCGCTATCGCTACAGCTGAAGTTATTCCTGAGTTAAAGGGATTATTTGATGGACTTTCTATTCGCGTGCCGACTCCAGTGGTGTCGATGTCGGATTTTACATTCCTACTCAAAAAGCGCGTTACCGTTGAACAGATTAATGAGGCACTCACAAAGGCAAGTCAAAACGCTGCATGGAAAGGAATTCTTGAAGTCACGAATGAGGAGCTTGTTTCAAGCGATTTCATCGGCACGACCGCCTCGTGCGTCGTAGATCTTCCAATGACAAAGGTTGTGGATGGAGATATGGTGAAAGTGATCGCCTGGTACGACAATGAATGGGGTTACTCGCATCGTCTCGCGGAAATCGCTCTCGAAGTTGGCAAAAATCTAAAATGAAACTCGACCTGCGCACGTTATCCAAGACCGCCAAGCTCAAGGGCGTTCCTGTTCTTGTGCGTGTGGATTGGAATGTCCCTTTATCTGGGTTGATGGAGCGTGAGGATTCGTTGAAGATCGAGCGTTCGATTCCTTTGCTGAAAGATTTGAAAAAGCGTGGAGCGATTGTGATTGTACTTACGCATCTTGGGCGTCCGAAGCGACGCGAGGCGAAGTATTCGACCAAACCGCTCGCAGCATTGATAAAGCAGGCATATGGCATGAATATCGAGCATCATACGGAAATGGTCTCGAAGTCCGCCGAGCGCGCTCGTTTGAAGCAGGCGCTTTCAAAAGCAGAACAAGGCTCGGTGCATTTGCTTGAGAATGTGCGTTTTGAATTGGGAGAAGAGAAGAATGAAAAAGCGCTCTCAAAAGCGTATGCCGAACTTGGAGATTTGTTCATCAATGACGCATTCGCTTCGTGCCACCGGGCGCATGTCTCTGTGGTCGGCATCTCAAAGATGATCGCATCGTATGCGGGCCCATCGCTCGTAGAAGAGGTTGGAGCGCTCATCAAGATTATTGATCGGCCAGCATCGCCATTTATCGCCATTGTGGGTGGATTGAAGCTTTCCACCAAGTTACCGGTGATTGAAGCGCTTGCTTCCGTGTGCGACACGGTGATGATTGGAGGAGCTATGGCCACGCCATTCTTGAAAGCGAAAAAGTTAGAAATTGGAAAGTCTGTTTTTGAAAAAGAAGGTGTCGCGATCGCCGCCAAGTTACTGAAAAAGAAAAATATTGTTCTTCCAGAAGACGTGGTCGTTGCCCCTTTCAAGCTTCAAGCTTCAAGCTTCAAGCTTCAAGACCTGCGTCGTATTGCCGTGAATCAGCTTGAGAAGCGCGACATGATTGTGGATGTGGGTCCAAAGACCTTGAAAGCGTGGGGTGAGACGATTCAAAACGCGAAAACGATTCTCTGGAATGGTCCGATTGGTCTTGTGGAAAATCCTTCCTGTGGATTTGGTTCGCGATTTCTTGCGCGCGTGATTGGAAAGCGTTCCAAGGGCAAAGCCTATGGCGTCGCCGGCGGGGGAGATACGATTCCGGTGATCGTAAAAAGTAAAACCGAACATCAATTTGATTTTGTCTCCACAGGCGGGGGAGCGATGCTCGAGTTTATCGCGAAGCGAGGGAAGTTGCCGGGGGTGATGGCGCTGTTGAGATAG
>JBAXJG010000013.1:0-18566 GCA_037137975.1 Candidatus Uhrbacteria bacterium
GAGCAAATCGTAACAAAATATGCATGAGCGGATGCATAATCGAAATCTGGCAATCGGAACGAATGACGATTCTGGACGGTATTGAAGTGCATAATACACCGCGTTCCACATCCAAATTGATCTGTCAATGGCACATAGCCCTAACCCTAGCTATTTTTCATGATTTCCTGTTAACTACGCATCATGTCAGACGCCATCTTCCTGAAAAGCTACGCAGACCCGAAGGCCGTGCCCCATGATGGGCCTCCTCAGGTCGCTATTTTAGGTCGCTCAAATGCGGGAAAATCCTCCCTCATCAACTCCCTCGCAAAGTCGAAGGATTTGGCAAAAACCAGCTCAACTCCAGGTCGTACTCAGCTCATCAATCTTTTTGCATTTGGAAAAGAGTTTGTTCTCGTCGACCTTCCAGGATACGGGTTCGCGAATGTCGCAGGTGAAAAACGAACCTCCATGCGAGATCTCATCTTTGGATATCTTGAAGAATCTGGTCCTTTAGCTGGCGCCATCGTTGTCACAGATAGCCGAATCGGCACAACAAAAGACGACGAAGAAATGATTCGCGCACTCAAAGACGCAGGCATTTTTATTATTCTCGTCGCGAATAAAATTGATAAACTTTCTCGCTCGGAACAGTCAGCGCGCGAACGCGAACTCACGCGTCAATATCCAGACGCCGTTATCGTCCCCAACTCCTGCTTGAGTGGTGACGGTCGTGGCGAACTCATCCAGGCTATTCGTCAGCGCGTGCAATCTTTCAAAAAAATAGAAACCACATAGCTACAAACGGAGGGAACCGTGTCGCGCATCAAAGAGCTCAAAACATCAACCGCCGGTTGCCTCACCCCAACCATCCTTGTCTTGGGCATCGTTGCGCTCATGATCTGGAAATACTTTTCTACGCCTTGAATGCCAAGGCGTTTTTCATTATAAAAAAATAGACCCTCGGGGTCTATGCCGGCAGCACACGCAACAAGTGCGTGAGATACTTCAGTTCAGCGCGAGCGCGCTCGTGATCCCCCGCCTCCACATTGGTTCGCGTGGCTTCGAGATACTCACGAACCGTCTTGCGAAGCTCAGGATCGAACTCCACATCTTCCATGTTCGCAACACGCGTCTCAGCTTTCACGAGACGCTCGTGGAACACCTCGACCGCGCGCGGACGGTGCAATCCATCCGCAGACGGAAACGAAAGAACGAAGATGAGCGAACGCTCGACGAACCAGAGCATGCGCATGCGACGCAGGAGGTAACGCACTCGCTCGAGCGCTTGCCCCGCGCGCGCACGACGACAATTGTCGATGGACCAATGAAGGTCCTTACACGCCTCGCTTGCGGCCTGTGCGAGTGGTACATACGGCTGAATCTTGATCAACGAAAGATTCTCGATCGCCGCCTGGACAGATGTCTTCGCGGTGCGAATCGTGGCTCGATCGCGAGTCATCTGATGCATGGCGCGACCAATAGTCGCATTTGCCGTACCCTCGGGACCGATCTGCTTCCAGAGGATATCGAGGCAGCCCCACGCTTCCTGCAGCATCTCATCCACGGCGATGTAGTTGAGATTGAAGACTGCATGAATCGCCGCTGTCTCCTTGAAACGCGCATCCACGTCACGCTTGGAACCAAGCACGGCGGACGAAGCAGGCATCGCCTTGAGGCGTCCAGACTTCGAGCGCTGCGCATTGGCCGTATCGAGATGCTCACGCACCTCGACTTTCTTCGGAGCTGTCTTGTTCTCGTTGAAGCTCGCTTCACGACAGAACGCGAGGTTCTGCGTGATCTTCTCATGGAACGAGAACTCGAGCTGACCACACACGTAGATCTCCTGCGCGATGCGCGTGATCTGAGGCAATCGCTTAAGCATCTCCGCACCATCACCACGCTCGAAGCGCTGGATGTGAAGACATTGGCGCGCAGCAGCATGAGCTCCCTCTTCGAGGATCTGATGCGTCCGCTGCTCCGCCGCTGGCTTCTTCGCCGTCTCACGCGTCAGACGCGCGTCGCGACGAATGAACGTCCCCGTTGGGAGAATCGTGTCCGACTCATCCGTTCGCCGAAGCGTCGCCTCCTTTGTCAGGATGGAGATCGCTCCGCTCCGCACGATCGGCATGGTCTGTACCCACCCCGACCCCTGATCCGTGCGCACAAATTCACGCATGAAAAGAACCTCCTACGGAATATTCCGTGCGAGGAACGTATAGGAAAATAGAGAAAAAGTCAACGGTTACGCGTCTGGCCAAGGGGTGATCAAATCGTATCCATCTTTTGTCACTGCCACGGTCACCTCAAAATGTGCGCAAGTGCTTCCATCTTCTGTCGCGATGGTCCATTGGTCTTTTTTCATATACACGCGCCAGCCACCATTTGTAATCATCGGCTCAATCGCTAGCACCATTCCAACCTGTAATTTCACGAGCGGTGAACGGCGTTCACGATAATTTGGAACTTGCGGCTCTTCATGTACGGCATGTCCAACGCCATGCCCAACAAGGTCACGGACAATGCCATGTTTTCTTGGCTTCAAATAATCTTCAATCGCATTTCCAATGTCATGCACGAATCCGCCTGCATGAATCACGGATAATCCTTGCACGAGTGATTCACGCGTATCACGAACCAACGCCTGTGTACGCTCATCCACCTCTCCGACAATCACAGTCGTCGCCATGTCCGTTGCCAGACCTTTATACCAAAGACCAATATCAAGACCGACGACATCTCCATTTTTTATCACACGCGCTGGAATAGGTAGTCCATGAACAACTTCGTCATTCAAAGACACGCATAATGCGCCTGGAAATCCAATCCCCGCTTCATCAATTTTATAATTTAAAAACGATGCCGTTCCACCCGCTTCAGCGAAACGCTTTCGAGCAATGGCATCAAGCTCTTCTGATGTCACTCCTGCCACGCACGCCTTCGCGATTTCACGAAGCGTGTTCGATAAAATAACTCCACCTTCGTGAAGTATCGTAATCTCTTCCGGTGTTTTGATGAGTGACATGAAATAAATGTTACGCCACGAACCCAAGCTTCGCCAACTTACGAATCAATTCTTGCGTGAGCTCTGCTGCAGATTGCTCTGCATTCACCGCAAGCAACACGCCACGTTGACGATAGTATCCGGATAACGGCTCCGTCATAAAATGATATGCCGCTAAACGACGACGAACCGTCTCCTCTTTATCCTTCTCACGCGCAAGAAGTTTCTCGCCGCACACTTCGCACGTACGAGATGGGCTCGCTGCAACCGCACGACATGCGCGGCACATCAATCGCCCACCAAGACGCTTCACGGACGTATCATCCGCGATCTTCAGCTGAATAGCGAGCGTCACTTTCGCAATGCGATCAAGCGTTTCTGCTTGTTCGACATTACGAGGATACCCATCAATCACAAATCCCTTTTCAAGATCCACACGCTTCATCGTCCGAGCAAGGATTGCATTCGCGAGCTCATCCGGGGCAAACATCCCTGCATCAACATATTCTTTCGCCAAATCCCCCAATGCACTTTTTTCCGCCATCTCTTCACGAAACGCTTTTCCAGAAGTGATAAACGGAACGCTAAATCGCTCTGATAACAAAAGCGCCTGCAGGCTCTTGCCCGCACCCTGCGGACCAAAGATAACAGCCCGTAGACGCTTCCTCCGCATATTCAATTAATAGACGTCGTACTCGCGCATCGTGAGCTGTGACTGGATCTGCTTAATGCTTTCGATAACCACAGACACCACAATCAACAATGATGTACCACCAACAGCAAGCGTGGTCGTTCCCGTGAATGCCTGTGCAACCAATGGAAGCACAGCGATTGCGCCAAGGAACAATGCACCACCGAGCGTAATGCGATTGATGACATTCGTAAGATATTCAGAAGTTGGTTTCCCTGGACGAATACCCGGGATAAAACCGCCCTGCTTCTGAAGATTCTCTGCGATGCGATCTGGGTGAAACACGATCGAGGTGTAAAAGTATGTGAAGGTCACCACCAAAAGGAAGTAGAGCGTTCCATAAATCACCTGATTCTGGAGCGTTGTCAGCACCCAAGTTGCAGCAGTCACCAACCATTCCGAACGGGCGCGCGTCAGATACTGAGCGATCACCGAAGGGAAGATCAACAATGACACGGCGAAGATGATTGGAATAACACCTGTCAAGTTCACGCGCAAAGGCAATGAGGAAGCCACACCGCCAACAGCGGAGCTCTGTCCATTGGACTGGCGAGCATACTGAACCGGGACATTACGTTGACCTTCTGAGATGAACACAACACCAGCGATGGTCGCGAGGGCTACCAAAGCATACACAGCAACCGTCAAATACTGCGACTGATCAAACGTCGAAATAAACTTCGTCAAATGATCAGGAAGACTTGAAACGATTCCGGCGAAAATAATAATGGAGATACCATTACCCACTTTCTTTTCCGAGATGAGTTCACCGATCCACATCAAGAACAATGTTCCTGCCGTGACCGCGGTAATAATCATTGTAATTTGCAATGCACTCGTCGTCGTCAAAATCGGCACTTGCGACTGACGTAAAAGCGCGAGCAAGCTGAACGACTGGATGAACGCGAGAGGAACCGTCAACCAACGCGACCATTGATTGATACGACGCTGACCCTGTTCTCCGTCTTTCTGAATCTCCTCAAGGCGAGGGATGATCATCGCAAGCAACTGAAAGATAATCGATGCCGTGATGTATGGAGCAACTCCAAGCGCGACCACGCTAAAATTGCGGATCGTGCCACCAGAAAACAAGTTGAGCAAGCCAAGGACCTGGTTCGCGTCAAAGAAACGCTTGAGCGCCACCAAATCAATTCCAGGCAACGGGATATTTGCCGCTACACGGAAAATAACCATCATGGCGAAGACGAACAAGAGACCGTTACGGACCTCCTTTACCTGCCAGGCTTGCTTGAGCTTGTCCCACATATGGGGTTTTGGGTTGAAGGAATTACGAGATCGAACCGCCAGCAGCTTCGATAGCCGCCTTTGCCGTTGCAGTCACAGCAATACCCGAAAGTTTAAGAGCTTTGGTCAACTTACCTGTTCCAACGATTTTGGCAGATGTTTCGCGGCGCGTCATCATGTCCTTTGCGCGCAATGCGTCGAGCGTCACAGATGAACCAGCCTCGAATTTCTCAAGGTTCGTCAACGTGATGGCGTGTGCCTGTCGGCGACGGCTACGAAAACCACGATTCTTTGGGAAAGCCAAGAGCATCTGCTTTAAGCCCTTGAGCTTAAGCTTCTTGCGACCACCCGTACGGGATTTCTGACCCTTTGTACCCTTACCAGCTGTTTTTCCGCGACCAGAACCAGCACCGCGACCAATGCGGCGGGACTTGCTGCGGGAACCATGTGCTGGTTTGAGCGTGTGAATAGTGAGTGACATATATTATGCTTTTGGAGTTTCGCGCTTCACCGGAAGGCGGAGCATCTTAAGCGCGGCAAATGTTGCCTTCACGTTGTTGATCTTGTTGGAAGCGCCGAGAATTTTCGAAACGACGTTTGGAACGCCGGCCAATTCAAGCACGGAGCGAACAGCACCACCGGCCTTAATACCGGCACCCTTTGGAGCTGGCTTCAAGAGCACAACAGCGGCACCGAACTTTGCGGTAACAGCGTGTGGAATCGTCTCATCCAAAAGCGGAACGGTGAGCAATGCCTTACGAGCCTGAGTGATCGCCTTTGCGGTTGCACCGGCTACGTCTACGCCCTTCGCGAGACCAAAGCCTACGCGGCCCTTGCGATTACCGATAACGGTGAGCGCACGAAAACGCATGCGCTTACCACCCTTGGTCACACGCGTAACGCGCGCGATCTCAAGGTTCTTTTCTTCGTAATCAGCTTCGGCTGGGACATCGCCGCCTCGTGCGCCACCGCGGCCACGACCACCGGCACCACCACGTCCACCAGCTCCGCCACGACCACCGGCACCACCACCCGCTCCACCACGACCAAATGAACCACCACGGTTTGAACCACGACCACCAAAAGCTGGACGTCCAGTTGGTGCAGGACCAGCTGGTTTTGCTGCAGGGGCTGCCGAAGCAACCGGAGCCGAAGCTGGAGCTGGGGCTGGAGTTGGGGCTGGAGCTGGGGCTTCAGCAGGCGTGGCGTTTACGTTCTGTTCTTCGTTCATATTAGAAAATCAATCCGGCATCACGCGCGCCGTCAGCGACGGCTTTCACGCGGCCATGATAACGCTTATCGCGACGATCGAATACAACCTTGGTTACACCCTTAGCTTTGGCGCGCTCGGCGACGAGCTTGCCGACCATGAGTGATACCTCAGACTTCTTCTTACCCTTGGCCTCAACGTCGAGGTCAGAAGCGGCAGCGAGCGTCTTACCCGCTACGTCATCAATCACCTGTGCACGGATGTGCTTCAAGCTACGGGCGACCGCAAGACGCGGGCGCTCGGCTGTGCCACTCACAATCGCACGCACGCGCGCGACGCGACGGGACTTGGCAAGTTTGGAGGAAAGTTTAGACATAGAGGTTTAGGCTGTCTTCGCGGTCTTACCGGCCTTGCGGCGGATAACCTCGTCAACATACTTGATGCCTTTGCCCTTATAAGGCTCAGGTGGGCGAAAGCGACGGATCTGGGCGGCTGTTTCACCGAGAAGATACTTGTCCGAAGAAACCAATGTAAGAATCTGCTTTTCTGCGGTGGCAGTGACGCCTTCTGGTACTGGGAACATCACACGATGGGAATACCCAACGTCCATCGCAACCGTCTTTCCTTCAACGGCAACGCGGTAACCAACGCCGATGAATTCAAGCTGCTTCTGGAACGGGGTCTGAAGACCAATCACGGCGTTCGCAATGAGCTGACGCGTGAGGCCCCAGATGGCACGTTGAGTGACATTCTCGGGGTCTTGGACCGTGACTGTCAGGGCCTTTGGCTCGCCATCAATCACCACAGACGCATGAGGCGGCAGTGGAACTGTGAGCGAGGCCTTTGGGCCTTTGACAACCACCTTCCCAGCATCGACGGTGGCGTCGAAGCCCGAGGGCAGGATGATCGGCTTCTTTCCGATACGTGACATAAGATAAAGGTTAGGGATTACGTATTACGAAACTTCACAGAGGATTTCTCCTCCGAGACGACGGCGGCGCGCGTCACGGTTTGTCATGATCCCCGCTGATGTGGAGACGATGGCAATACCCTGACCCGACAACACGCGAGGCAGTTCATCCGCACCACGGTACACGCGCAACCCCGGTTTGGAGATGCGAGTGATCGTGCGGATCGCTGGCTCTTTATCGTTGTATTTTAATGTGACTTCAAAGGATTTCTTTACACCATCAGATACTTCTTTGATGGCGCCAACGAATCCTTCACGTTCAAGGAGTTTTGCGATGGCTAACTTCAACTTCGACCCCGGGACCGAAACGGTCTCGTGGCCAACGGCCTGCGCATTACGCAGACGGGTGAGGAAGTCGCTAATTGGATCGGTATACATAGGATTTACCAGCTGGATTTGGTCACGCCCGGCAATTCACCACGGTTTGCCAACTCACGGAAGCAGATGCGGCAAAGACCGAAGTCTCGCATATAGCCGTGTTTACGGCCGCAGCGCCAGCAACGGCGCACTTCACGTGTGGAAAACTTCGGCTTGCGCAGGGATTTCGCGATTTGAGCTTGAGTGGCCATAGAATTACGCGGTGAAAGGGAAGCCAAGCGCCTTAAACAGGGCAAGGCCGTTCTTACGATTTTTTGCCGTAGAGGTGATGGTCACCTGGAGGCCGTGTACACGCTCGACTTCGTCGTTACGAATTTCTGGGAACGAAAGGTGTTCACGGAATCCAATCGACAAATTGCCCTGAGCATCCACCGTCTTATCCGAGATTCCGCGGAAGTCGCGGATGCGCGGGAAGGTGAACTGCGTGAAACGTGTGAGGAAATCCCACATACGATCTCCACGCAATGTGACCATGATACCAACGATTTGACCTTCACGAATTTTGAAGCTTGCGATTGATTTCTTCGCCTTGGTCTTCACGGCCTTTTGGCCCGTGATACGACGCAAGGTCTGCTCAATCAACTCGAGAACCTTTGGTTCTTTGATTGACTGCGACAATCCGACAGACACCGTGATTTTGGTGACCTTTGGTGCAGCCATTACGTTGGAGATGCCGAGCTCTTTCATGAGCTGTGGGCGGATCTCGTTAATGTAGCGTTCTTTGAGCGTCATATTACTTTGTGGCGCGAGCCTTGTTGTGACGAATAGCCTTGCCGCTCGCACCAACTGGCATCACGTTGGAAGCATGAATTGGCATGGAAACCTCGACGATCTGACCCTTCTCCCCTTCCTTGCGGGTACGGAGATGGCGCTTAGACAGACGAACGCCCTCAACCACAACGCGGTTGAGACGCGGAAAAGCCTGCAGCACTTTGCCCTGCTTTCCCTTCTCTTTGCCGGTGGTGACGATGACGACATCGCCGGTCTTGAGTTGAAATTTAGTGGACATAGGGTTAGACAACTTCTGGGGCAAGCGAAATAATTTTCGCGAAGCCACGAGCACGCAACTCGCGTGCAACTGGTCCGAAAATACGAGTTCCCTTCGGGTCCTTCGTCTTCGGATCAATAATCACACCAGCATTTTCATCAAAGCGAACATAGGTACCGTCAGCGCGGCGCGTCTCCTTACGAGTACGAACCAACACCACGTGAACGATTTCAGACTTCTTTACAAGTCCACGAGGAGCGGCCTCTTTGACCACACATGTGACAAGTTCAGCGAGTCTTCCGTAATGCTTTTTGTAGCCTCCGTCGACGTGAATCACCTGAAGCAATTTGGCTCCAGAGTTATCCGCGACAGTCAGCATGGAACGATGTTGTACCATATTATTTTGTCACGGCGACCGTGGAGACGTAAACCCAGCACTTATCTTTCGAAAGTGGGCGGCACTCAGCGAATTCAACCGTATCGCCGACCTTAGCTTTCGCTTCAGGATCATGCACCTTGAACTTCGTCGAACGCGTGAAGTACTTGCCGTACTTCGGATGCGAGAGACGACGGTCCACACGAACCACAGCCGTTTTTTGCATGGCCGTCGAAACGACGACGCCTTGCAGGCGGCGGCTGGTCGTTGGAGTAGTAAGAGTGACATTCATAGGTTAGACGTTGGTGTTGGCGGCAGTTTTTGCCGTTTCGATCTGAGCGATCTCTTGGCGGATGCGTCGCAGGTCGCGTACTTTTCCGTGTTGGCGTGTTGCGACTTTGAATCGGAGAGCTCGGAGCTCAGCGCGACGCTCATCAGCCATCTTGGTAAGTTCAACGGACGACTTTGTTTTCAATTCCTTGGCTTCCATATTATTTGGAGATGAACTTACAGACCGATGAAAGCTTGTAAGCCGCACTTTGCAGCGCGATCTTAGCTTGATCGGCCGGAATTCCATCCATCTCGTAAATGATGGTGCCTGGCTTTACGACCGCGACGTAATGGTCTACTGCGCCTTTACCAGCTCCCATAGGAGTTTCATTACCTTTCACGGTGACAGGCTTATCTGGGAAAACGCGGATCCAGACTTTTCCGCCCTTCTTAATATATCGAGTGAGAACACGGCGGCCGGCTTCGATCTCTTGACTCGAGATCCAGGAGCCCGTCATCGCTTTCAGACCAAATGGTCCAAAGGCGAGTTCGATTTTATCAGTGGCGTGGCGGATGTTACGAGCTCGGCCCTTATGCCACTTGCGATGTTTGACCTTCTTTGGAATCAACATATGGGTGGGATTAGGCTACTTGCGCGTGATCACGCTGGCCCGCTGGGCGACGCTGCGTGGTCGGCTGATACTGATTCAAACGATCTTGAGCGAACACGTCACCGCGATAAATCCAGACCTTCACACCGACCGAACCAGCCATGGTCGCTGCGTAGCTCTGAGAATAATCAATGTCGGCACGTAAATTGGTGAGAGGAATTTTTCCCCATGCCAACCATTCGCGACGAGCAATTTCAGCGCCGTTCAAACGACCTGAGACGGCGATCTTCACACCAAGGGCTCCGCCCTTCTTTACGCGTTCGATCGACATCTTTAATACACGGCGGAATGGCATGCGGCGCTCAAGGTCGGCAATAACACCCTGTACAACAAGAGCTGCCTGAAGCGCTGGGCGGCTCACTTCTTGAACGGTGAGATTTACGCGAACGGTCTTGGCGGCCATTGGGAAGAACTTCTTCATGAGCTTCTTCTTGAGGGCTTCGATACCGTCACCTGAACGACCGATCACGAGACCCGGCTTTGCCGAGTGCACCGTTACCGTAACAATACCGCGCGAACGCTCGATATCGATGCGATTCACGGCAGACTCCTTAAGTTCCTTCATGAGGAACTCGCGAATTCCGATGTCCTGACGAAGCTGGCTTCGGTAGACATCTTCACGCGCGAACCAGCGCGACGGCCAAGTGGTAGTCGTCGTAATACGGAAAATTGTAGGATGGACTTTGTGACCCATATTAGTTGTTGGTGGCCTTAGCCTTCTTGATAGCCAACGCCTTCTTGAGCTTCTTCTTTCCTTCAGGCGGTTTTGCATCACCCTTGGTCGCAAGGATCAATGTGATGTGCGTCGTGCGCTTACGGATAGGCGCTGCGCGACCGAACGCGCGTGGACGTGAACGGCTCAAAGTTGGACCACCGTCCGCCACGATGTGACGTACGTAAAGATCCTGCTTATCAAGCTTAAAATTATGCTCCGCGTTGGCAACAGCCGAACGAAGAAGCTTCAACACTGGCTTTGCCGAAATCTTCGGCGTGAAATTGAGGCGCGTCTCTGCTGCCGTGACCGAAAGGCCGCGGATAGCATTAATCACGAGGCGCACCTTGCGGGGCGACTGGCGGAGATGGCGTAAGGAAGCGTGGACGTCCATATATTATTTCTTCTTGGCTGCAGGCGCGGAAGCTGGAGCGGGCGTGGTCGCGTCGCTAGCCTTCGCAAGCTTGCCTCCATGTCGGGTGAATTTACGCGTCGGTGAGAATTCGCCGAGTTTGTGACCAACCATGTTCTCGACCACAAACACATTGATGTGCTGGCGGCCATTGTGAACGCCGAAGGTCATCCCAACCATGGCTGGGGTGATCGTCGAGGCACGTGCCCACGTCTTGATGGTCGTTTTCGAACCAGGACCAGCCTTGGCGATTTTCTCCATGAGGCGTGGATCGAGGTAGGGACCTTTTTTGAGACTGCGTGACATAGGTTTAGAGAGTCTTGCCCTTACGGCGCGTGATGATGAACTTATCCGATGCGAGCTTGTGACGACGTGTCTTCACTCCAAGCGCGTGCTTACCCCACTTTGTCTTCGCGTACTTCATACCGATTGGATGCTTACCTTCACCACCACCGTGTGGGTGATCAACCGGGTTCATGACCTTACCGCGAACCGTTGGCTTAATACCGCGGTTACGCATACGTCCGGCCTTTCCCCAACGGACCAAGTGCCAGTCCACATTCGACACGACGCCGATGGTAGCCATACAAGACTTTGGCACACGGCGCGTTTCGCCGGATGGAAGCTTGAGCACCGCCCACTGTGATTCAACGGCCATGAACTCGATGCGGGAACCTGCTCCATGCCCCATCTGCCCACCCTTGCCTGGAACGAGCTCGACCGAGTGAACGATCGTACCGACTGGGATCTTTTCAAGAGGAAGTCTATTTCCCACCATGATTTCCGCTTCGGTGAGTGATGACATGACCGTGTCCCCTACTTTCAGACCGTCTGGTTGGAGGATGTAGCTCTTGACTCCATCCTTATAGACGATGAGTGAGATACGGGCACCGCGGTTTGGATCGTACTCAACGGATTTTACCGTGGCAGGGATATCATAACGATTGCGGATAAAATCCACATCGCGGAGGAAGCGCTTACTGCCGCCGCCCTGGTGGCGAACAGCGATCTTTCCATTTGCGGAACGACCAGCGAATTGTTTCTTCGTCGTAATCAAAGTCTTCTCCGGCTTCATCGTTGTGACGTCATGAAACGTCTGCACCGAGCTTGCGCGGCGGCCTTTGGTAACTGGACGGTATTTCTTGATTGGCATAGGAGTTTAGACGCCTTCGTAGAGGGCAATCGTCTGACCTTTCTTCAAGGTGACGAGCGCCTTCTTAAGATCGCGTCGGCGCGAAATGCGACGTCCACGTTGAATTGGTTTGCCCTGAATCTTAATGATACGCACGTCAGTTACGTTGACACCGTACAAAGATTCCACAGCCTTGCGGATAGAAATCTTTTCAGCGTTCTGCGTGACATCAAAGACATACGTTCCGCGATCAGCAAGACGTGCGGCCTTTTCGCTCACATGCGGACGCACGAGAACGAGGTTCGCCAAACGGTTGCCTTGCACGGCCGTCTTCACCGAAGCAACCGGAGTTTCTTCCGTTTTCTTCGTCGCAGCCTTTTTGGCTGGCTTCTTTTCTGCTGGAGTTTTTGCTGCAGCAGGCTTCTTCTTCAAAACATCAAGGATAGCCATATTATGCGTAGATCTTCTCGAAGGCCGGAACCGCGTCCTGAAGGAACGCGACGGTGCGATGCTTGATCACATCTTCGAGGTTAACCGACTGAACCGTGACGAGCGTCACGTTCGGCAAGTTGCGCACCATGCGCATGAGCGTTGGGTTTGAGGAAGGAATAACGAACAATGTCGAACGACCAAGTGGCAACTTCTTTGCGAAAGCCGCAAATGACTTTGTCTTAGCTGGCTCGGTCTTGATCGATTCGATAACGATCAAGTTCTTGTTCGCGACCTTGTCAGACAACACCATGAACAAAGCCTTTTGCTTTGTCTTGCGGTTGACCTTGAGCGAAAAGTTACGCTCGGACAATGGACCGAAAGCAATACCACCACCAACCCACTGTGGGTTACGTGTGGAACCCTGACGAGCACGACCCGTACCCTTTTGCTTCCATGGCTTTTTACCACCACCACTCACTTCACCCTTTGTCTTGGTGTTCGCGATGGACTTGCGGCGGTTTGCTTGCTGCGCCAAAAGCACTTCATGCACAACAGATGGCTTAACTTTCAAGCCAAACTGAGCGTCTGGAAGTTGAACTTCACCAGAGGCTTTGCCTTCTTGATTGTAGAGAGAGACACTTGGCATATTATGAGGCGGAAACAATTTCTAGCACCGTGTGACGAGCGCCAGGAACGGCGCCCTTGATGGCGAGCACTCCTCCGTCGCGTACTTCGATGACCTGCAATTTTTGAACCGTTGTTTGCTCGTTGCCCATGCGGCCAGCCATGCGGCGACCCTTGAACACGTGCTGAGGACCACCGGCACCGATCGAACCCGGCATACGAAGCTGGTCTTTGTGACCGTGGCTTGCTGGGTGACCATGGAAACCGTGGCGCTTCACAACACCCTGGAAACCCTTTCCTTTTGAAACGCCTGTGACATTCACCATGTCTCCGACCTGGAAAGCGGTTGCTTCAATGGCATCACCACGCTTAAGGTCCGAAGCTTCCACACGAAAATCGCGCAACTCTGACATGTTCGGGAGATCTTTCAAATGTCCCGCTTCTGGCTTGCTCAACTTTCGGACTGGCACAAAGCCAACCTGAATAGCAGCAACACCGTCTTTCTCAAGAGTACGAACCTGCGTAACAACGCACGGACCCGCCTGTACCAAGGTAACCGGAACGACCGTCCCATCGGGACGGATCACCTGTGTCATTTCAAGTTTTGTGGCGAGGATGAATTTCATAAAGCCTGGAATCCGCAGGCGATCAGAAATCGTCTACACATTCCAGGCTTTATAAGTCTGTCGTGATATCGATTTCGATGCACTGCAGGGAGGTTATTTCGCTTAAGGGCGAAAACTTTCTCCGTGGGATCGAACGTGGATGATTGTGAATTGAATTACATCTTGATCTCTACGTCGACACCAGCTGGAAGATTGAGCGACGTGAGTGCGTCAATCGTCTTTGCGTTTGGGTCGAGGATGTCAACGATGCGCTTGTGAATACGCATTTCGAATTGTTCGCGTGCGTTCTTGTGAACGAAGGAGGAACGGTTGACCGTCCACTTCTTCTTTTCGGTAGGCAGCGGGACTGGACCGACGACCTTTGCGCCGGAGCGCTCAGCCGTTTCGATAATGGTCTTCGTGGCCTGATCGATGATCTTGTGATCGTACGCGCGGATCTTAATGCGAACTCGGTGGCTTGGTGCCTCGTCTTTTGTGACGGGCTTTTTCGTGTCAGACATTGTAATGGGTGGAGAGGACCATGGCATCCCCGAAGGGAATCCTCTCACTGTTACGAATTACTTAATGATCTTTGTAACAACTCCAGCTCCGACGGTCTTGCCACCTTCACGGATGGCGAAGCGCATCTTGTCTTCGATAGCAACTGGGTTGATGAGCTTAACCGTGATCTTCACGGTGTCGCCTGGCTGAACCATGGCTACCTCTGGGGCTAAAGTTACTTCACCAGTCACGTCTGTCGTGCGGATGTAGAACTGAGGCTTGTATCCTGTAACGAACGGCTTGTGACGACCACCTTCTTCCTTCGTCAATGCGTAGATTTCACCTTCGAATTCAGAGTGAGGGTGAATGGAGCCTGGCTTTGCCAAGACCATACCACGCTCGATGTCGTCCTTCTTTGTGCCGCGGAGGAGCAAACCAGCGTTGTCGCCAGCCATACCTTCGTCGAGCTGCTTGTTAAACATTTCGATACCCGTGACAACGGTCTTTGCCGTTTCTCCGAGACCGACGATTTCGATTTCTTCGTTGATCTTGATCATACCGCGCTCGATACGACCCGTGACCACGGTGCCACGACCTTCAATCGAGAACACGTCTTCCACTGGCATCAAGAAAGGCTTATCTGTTTCACGAACTGGTTCTGGGATCCATTCATCACAAGCCTTGATCAAATCGAGAATTGGCTTGGAAGCGGCGTCATCAGAAGGATTCTGGAGGGCCTTGAGAGCCGAACCGCGAATCACTGGCGTCTTTTCTCCATCAAATTCGTACTTTGTGAGAAGATCGCGGACTTCCTGCTCAACGAGGTCAACCAACTCTGCGTCATCCACCATGTCAACCTTGTTCAAGAAGACGACGATGGAAGGAACGCCGACCTGACGGGCCAAGAGAATGTGCTCGCGGGTCTGAGGCATCGGACCATCAGTGGCCGAAACCACGAGGATTGCACCGTCCATCTGGGCGGCACCCGTGATCATGTTCTTAATGTAGTCAGCGTGGCCAGGACAGTCGACGTGCGCGTAGTGGCGCTTTTCCGACTCATATTCCGTGTGAGCCGTTGCGATTGTGATACCGCGGGACTTAGATTCTGGAGCCTTGTCGAGATCATCCATGCCCTTTTTCTGGGCGATCATGCCGTGAGCGGCAAGAACCGACAAAATAGCCGCCGTAGTGGTGGTTTTTCCGTGGTCAACGTGGCCGATTGTGCCGATGTTGACGTGCGGTTTGGTGCGCAAGAACTTGTCTGCCATATGGTGCAAAGCGTGAGAATGGCTAAGTTAAAATAAGAAACTACTTATGAGTGACCGCAGAATAGCAGAGCGTTCCTGGATATGCAAGTCTTAGAACAAACCAATATATCGTTATCAGATATTTGGCTATAATGAGCGGTTTTCTTGACCTTCAGGCGTTTCTACATAAAACCGCTCTTCTAGCGAAATTTCATCCTTCATCACTGTATCGATTCGAGGAGGTGCAGTTGGGACCGGCTTAACTTCCGGCTGCGGCTTGTTATCCGACCCCATCAGGGATTCATAGACATCAAACGGCAGGATCACAACGGGCTCCTTTCCCGTCTCGTCCGTCACCACCATCGGCAACCCTTGGCGTCGAACCATCTCAAAAATTCGCTGAAATGACATATATCAAGCATCGTGAATTGGGAGACGGGAAACGTCAAACATAGCCAACCGCATTATTGGCTAATCTAAGCAATTTTTACTATTTCGGCTCCACAACCATCAACCTTCTCACAATCACGTCATATGCTCTCTGTATGTATTCACCCGGAAAATCGAACCAGCAACGGAAAAACGTCTTTCGATCGATTTTATTGATTGCCCCTAGCTCAGGATCCTGCAGATAGATGGACTTCGCATCCAACCCAACCACAACGGAATAATGGCCATCATCCGTCGAAAACCAATCAACAATTGGAGGTATTCCCTTTTTCAGTAAAGCCTGAACATCAGCAAAAGACGCATTATCTTGAAACCGTAGAGAAAACCCAAAATGCGCGGCCGCATCTTTCATGCCTTCAAGCTCGGTTCCCGTTGCGCGTTTCGCGTGAGCGGCTTTTGCGACCGCCGCTTCAGAAACAAGCACATCGTGATACTGAAAAACCATCTTTAAACAGGCGGGCCCGCAAAATCCAGGCGTCTGACGAAATGGTTGGACGGGCAGGTGTTTTGGCATATCTGTATCATAATACAAGGGCTAATCTTAGCCAAGATTAATACAATATACTTGACAAGAGTAATAAAATATGCTATAGTAACAGCGAGTGCTACGCAATAAAGCGTCCCGTCCATTCGGCACATGCTTCCGGACAAACGCACAAAAACACAGAAGGTTCGACAGGAAATAGTTTTCAATAGCAGCCTGGTTCCGACTTCAACGTTTTGACGAAAAAAACACCCGCCGTAAGGCGGGTGTTTTGTTTTTACTCTGATTCAACAATTTCTTCGGCTGTGCATTCGAACCCAGCGCTTGCCTCATCAATCGTTCCAGCTTTTTTAAGCTTATCGATTGCTGCTTCAGCATTCACTGCCATAACCTCTGCCGACCGTGAGTATGAAGGTGAATTCAAACCATCGTTGCTAAATTGTTCCCATTTCACAAGAAAACGTTTCGATTCTACTTCAACCGATTTTGGCATTTCCATCGACATAGTCCTTTATCATGAATATTTATATCCAAATTTTACCACCCTCATCCGCCAGAGCAAGAGAACGGTCAAGCCCACACCACAAACAAAAAAAAAGCGAGCCCATCAGCCAGCCCCTCATGATCAAGTTTCAACCTTGCAAAAAATCTTGCACATCAAGTCCGGATTCTCGAATAATGGATTTGACTGTTCCCTTGGCTAACTCTTTTGCATGCTTTGGCACGACTGCTCTTTTTCCAGTCTTGGAATGATAAAAAACAACATGACTCCCAACGATGTGGTCCTCGACAAAACCTAATGCCTTCAATCTCTGAATAATCTCCCGATATTTTAGAATCAACTTAGGCGGCATACGCTTTGCGCTTTGTAGAGCTTGAGCGTGTACGAGCATTCAAACGTATCGGTGCAAAGAAAGACGTCTCGTCAGAAGGAATAGATTCACCGTGCTTTTTGAGACTGACGATATAAAGTTCGATTGCTTCTTCCGCATGCTGTTTGGCTAGTTCAAGACTACGACCGTACGTCACACAACCAGGAAGACTCGGAACAATAGCTGTGTAGCCACCCTCTGGTTCTTTTCGAAACATTACATTGTAGAAGCCCATATGAGACAACCTTAATATAAAAGTCCTTTCTTTACCAATTTAAGCCTGTGTGTGGGTGTTCTTCCTCCAATTTCAACCTGTGACAAAATGTCACAACTTCAACGTTTTGACGAAAAAAAACACCCCGCGAAAGCGAGGTGTTTTATTTCAGAAAAAAATCACTTCTTTTCTTCAAGCATACGAACAAAAGCTACAGCCTTGTTATCTGCATCCTCAGTCCAATCTTTTGTCATCTCCTTCATTCCACGGATAATCTCTTTACGAATCTCATCGGCATTTGGAGCCGGATCTTGATCCTCCCATCGTTCACAAATCTGTTTAACGGTACGATCTAATTCAGCGGTCGCATCTTCAATGGACAAGCCACCATTATTCATCTGACCCGCAATCGCCATCCCAACTACGGAATCTGGCACTTGAGAATAACCTCCAAAAGCACCTGCTAATTTTTTCCATAGCCCCTTATCTTCTATCCCCTCTTTTTTTTCGGATACTGCTGAACTCAATGGCATCTTTTCAGACATAATCTTTGCTAAGTTATTTAGATGCTCCAATTCTACCCCCCCCCTCATCCGCCAGAGCAAGAGAACGGTCAAGAGCAAGCGTAAAGAGCAGTTAACAAAGAACAAAGAGCAGCTCCAGTCGGGAATTGCTCTCTGTTCTTTGCTCTTTGTTTATTTCTTCGCCCTTCCCTCGGTAATCGTTTGCGCCACGTTATTTGAAAAGCACAACAACACCATCCCCTATTCAACATTAGGATCTGATTCTAAACCATAGTTCCTCAAAAACTCTTTTCGCATTTCCACAATCCAATCCGTAAGAATAACTGATTCGTCCTCTCCCCAACCCCTACCCACTAGGTCGGATGAGATCGATGTCACGTGCCCACCGTCGAACGTTCCCGAAAATATCGCCTCAAGAACCATCGCTCTTGTCGCTGCTTGAAATCCAGCATCGCCAACACCTAAAGCCGCTGCGACGTCTGTTGATAAACCCCTGAAAGGGTTCCAGTACATATCCACCTTTGGCCTCTCCGTTTCATGAACCTCGGGCTTCCTACCAATAGGCATTTTTTCTG
>JBAXJG010000014.1:0-14577 GCA_037137975.1 Candidatus Uhrbacteria bacterium
CACACGGGATTGGAGGGTAGCGAGTGGCTACCGGGGTGGTGCGAACCCACACGGGGTGGCGCGAGTGGCGGCCAGGGTGGTGCTTACCCCTGATTCCTCGCCCTGATCTTTTCCATCAACTGTAGATAAAATCCAATGTTTGCCTGCGTAGCTAAACGCGCACCAAGCATTTCATCAACCGTAAACAAATGACGAAGATAGCTCATGGAATAGCGTGACAATTCTGAACCAGGCGCGATAAATCGCGCGTCTACGATGGGGGTATCGGACATCTTCCACTTTTCATTGGTGATATGCGCTACTTCGTAGAAATCGCGTTGGGACAAATCATCATGCACAAAGCGATAGATCGAACCATGACGTGCGTTTCGCGTTGGAAGCACGCAATCAAACATATCGATACCACGCTCAACATATCCCACGATCTCATGTGGCTGCGCGCCACCCATGAAATAACGTGGTTTATCTTTTGGCAAAATCTCATTCAACACATCCAATACTTTGCAGGCTTCTTCAAAAGGCTCCCCGACCGAAAGACCGCCAATGGCATACCCATCAAAGCCAATATCAACAAGCTCCTGAGCAGAACGTTTACGCAATTCAAGATCCGTTCCACCTTGCACGATGCCAAAAAGCAAAGCACCAGGATTAATGGAACCTTCACGAAGTTTTTCAAATTCATCTTTTGATCGCTTTGCCCAACGCGTTGTAAATCGTAAGGCATCATACAAAGTCTCGTGTGTGGCAGGAAGCTCGGTACACACATCCAACACCATACAAATATCTGAACCGATCGTGCGCTGAATCTGCATGCACAATTCTGGCGTGAGCATCATCTTTGCTCCGTCGATATGCGATTGAAATTGCACGCCGTCCTCAGAAAGCTTTCGCAGACCAGAAAGGGAGAATACTTGAAATCCACCAGAGTCTGTAAGAATGGCTCCGTTCCAATCCATGAAGCGATGCAATCCGCCCATCGCCTTCATTACCTCCATCCCAGGGCGCAACCACAAATGATAGGTATTCGAAAGTAGAATCGGCGAACCAAGGCGCTCGATGTCAGCACTGGATTGCGTCTTTACCGCCGCCTTTGTCGCGATCGGCATGAAGAATGGCGTCTGCAAAGTACCGTGAGGAGTCACGAGCTCTCCCCTGCGTCCGGTGGTGGATTCGTTCTTCAGCGTAAACATAGTTAGGATAAATGCTTCTTAGCCCAATCAGAACGATGAATCAATACACCAGCGATAACTGTGCCAATCATTAAAACAGCAAATAGAATCCACGCGCCAGGAGAATCAAAGGACTGGCCCAGTACCACAAAGCTAATTGCCGTTGGTAATGACCCGAGGAATGTTCCGAGTGCGTATTCGCGATATGACATTCTTGTGAGACCACATCCGATGCTCACGACATCAAAAGGGAAAAACAAAACGCGCATGGCGAGCACGGCATAAAATCCTTGCGAAGAAAGCGTGTCATCGTACTTTTTGACCCAACCGCGCTCGTTTTCACTCACAAAGTGACGACCAAGATAGCGCGCCATCCAAAAGCTAATACACGCTGCCGTGTTTACCCCGATAACAACAAGCGTGGCCCCAAGCCAAGGACCAAACAATGCTCCTCCGAGTGCAGCAAGCGCGGCCGTCGGAAACGGAATAATGGTTGAGATGATGTAAAACAAAATCAACAAAAACGGACCAAATACTCCTGCGTGTGAAATGAGTTGCCTCATCACCTCTGGAAGCTGATTAAAATGCACGCCAGCGATATTCATCGCCACATACACACCAACAATGACGATCACATATGCGACGAGAACCCAAATCTTTAGCCAATGTGATCGTTCAAGTTTCATATTATTGCAGCTGCTCTTTCTTTTCTTTCATGAACGCAGACCATTCTTCCAAAATATTGAGAAAGAGTTTGAATGGCGCTTCGAAAATGAAATCGAAGAAAAATACAAACACGTTAATGCGAGAGAGTCCTTCCGAGAGAAACCGTCCGGCACGCAATACGGGGAGTGAAACGAAATCGATCAAGATGGTCAGAAGGTTGTCTGGTCGCGGCACGGCCACATATTCACGCGACGTGTAGCGAAGACGAAATGCGAAGAAGCTCACGACACACAAGAAGAACACGAAAATGAGTGAGCTAACCCATGTAAAAGCGAGTTCTTTCAATCCCATGAACGTGACACTGAATACCAACAAAAATGTCAGCATGTATGCCAATGCAAATATCGAACGACCAAGAAACCCACGCTTTTTCGTTGGGCGAACTTCGCGACCCTTTGGACCATGTTCTGAAAGCAATTCCTCCACACCACTCACAATACGCTTGATATTATCTTTTCCTGGTAAGCGAATCATGGAACCAATAAACAACATCATGAGAGGCGGGAACAAGATATTCACCACCAATGAAAACTGACGGAATTCGTGATAGAGCAACAATTCAATAGGCACTTCGAGCATGAGCGCGATCAACATCTTCGTCATGAAGAGATAGATCATCGCGCGAATCGTTCCGCGACGAAGACGTGTCTTACTTTCCTTCACGCGCTTTTCTGCAATACGATCAATCGCGCCATGTAATGCGTCTGGCTTTGCCATGAGCTCGGCTGCTTTGGCAGGATTCTCCATCAATGCGGTACGCAAAATATTGAGCGAGATCGCCCATGGTTTTACGGCATGTTGAAATTTAAGCGCGAGCGGATGATGCAATGCTTCATGCACGCGACGCTGTACATCTGGCAAATCGAGCGCCATTGCACCCGGAGCCCCAATCCACACCAAAGGATCAACCCAATCAGGACGAAATGCGCGCAATAATTTGTAGCCAATAATTTCATCGTCTGCCTTGAGGAACATACGATAGGCAGCGATATAAATCTGCAAACGACGATCATCGTCCCCCATCACATCTGGAGGTAACGTAATACGCTCGGCCAATTGTTCGTAGAAAAAATGGACAAACACCTTATCAGCCGCATGATCATCCAAAAGCTCTTCGAGCTCTGCAGAGATAACGCCGATTAACCAAGACTCATGCTTCTCATCTCCCACATGCAAGCGCTGAACCGCAACATATTTTGCGACAATATCAGCCGCTCGATCACCGAGCGATTCTGGCAACACACCATTCGGCAAATAACGCGCCGCAATTAACTCACGCACAAGCGCACGGCCCACGCTCTGTGGATCGCCATCAAGTGCGAGTTGGCGTTTCAAAATTCGCTTGATCGCCGCCTTATGTAAAAGATGCTCTTCGCGATAATCAACCGCATTGCGAATCTTTTCGTAGAGCACGGAAAATCGGCTCACTGCTGCATGAACGGTAATACGCGAAGACTCCGGAACTTCCGGAATAGATCGTGGTTGAACCGCCTTTGCTAACAACGCAACTTTGGCCGATGAGAGCTCCATATGAGACGTCGACTATACCTTAAAATAGGCATTTTGTCGAGAGGGATGGAGCAATATTTTGCTAATTACAGTAAAGAAAAAGGCCACTGAGGATTTCAGTGGCCGTAGAAACCGCGCGCTTCGGCGTCGGGCAGGGTGTAGAAGCGCACACCCGCCTTGTCGCAGACCTCGCGTACCTGCGCGTCGCGGACCGAGCCGCTCGTGGCAAAGATCGCGCGGATGCCCGCATCGATCAGCACATTCGGCCCGTCCTCGAACGGGAAGAAGCTGTCGCTGTACGCAACCGCTCCCTTCGGATCGTGGCCAGCGTCGCGAGCGCGCTTGAGCGCGAGCTCGCAGCAACCGACACGATCCTGTTGACCCACGCCGTTCCCGATCAACATCCCGTCCTTCACGAGCGTGATCGTGTTGGAGTTCGACGTGGAGCCGATTGCCCAGGCCAGCAGGCAGTCCTCCACGTTCTGATCGAGGACCGATGCACCCGACGGCACGAACGTGTAGTTCGGCTGCATCAGGAACCCGCCACGCACGTAGCGAAACCGATCACGACGATCGAGCGAGAGAGACGCGAGCGCCGGATTCACGATGAACCGGCACTTGTCGCCCTTGCGCTTCAACATGTCGATCGCACTCGAGGTGAACGACGGCGCGATGATGCCGTCGAGCAAACGACGCGTTCCTTCCGGCATGCCATGCGTGAGCAAGACATCGGCGAGCTCTTCGTCGAGCTCGAACGTCGTCAGCACGAGTCCGCCGAAAATCGCACGCTTGTCACCGTCGATCATCTTGCGAAGATCGAAGGCCGCACCACACGGATTCCCGTGCTTCACCGCGATCGCGATCTCAACCCCCTTCTGGAAGCAAGCCGCGATGTGTGTCGCAGTCTGTAGCATCCGCTCGAGATCGCACAGGTTGTTGTAGCTCGGCGGCTGACCGGCCACGACCTGGAAGCGATGGAGCGCAAGCGGATCGTCGTCGTGGACCTTGTAGAGTCCAGCCGGCGACTGCCACGCGTTCTCGCCGTACTTCGGCACGAGGGTCTCGGTGCCGACCATGCCGTCGATCTCGCCATGCGAGTGATAGCGCGCCGCCGCGAGACAGTAGTCGGCGATGACGCCTTCCACCTTCGCGCAAAGCGCGTTGATGAAATTGTCCGCATCCGGCTTGCCCGCCTTCAACCAGTCGATCACCTTCATGCGATCCTCGGGATCGCAGATCGTGATGCGGCGACCCTTGGCCGCAGAGCGCAGCATGGTCGGCCCACCGATGTCGGTCTTCTCGATCACCGACTCGCGCGTGTGACCCTCGCGAGCGATCTCTTCCTTCAGCGGATAGAGATCCACGCAGCACAGGTCGATCCAGCGCGCGTTGATCTTGGCGAGTTCAGCGTGATGCTCGGGCTTGTCGAGCGCGAGCAACCCACCGTGTACCTGCGGCACGAGCGTGACCACGCGGTGATCGAGGATCGCGGGCAGTCCCGAAAGCTCGGCCACGTCGGTCACGGCAATACCCGCATCCAACAACACCTTGGCGGTGCCGCCGGACGAGAGCAGGTCGAAGCCGAGCGCGACGAGCTCGCGAGCAAACTCGACGATACCCTTCTTGTCGAACACCGAGAGCAGAGCGACTTGTTTTCGTTCCATCTATTGCCTTTCTTGTGAGAGAGCCGAGCCGATCCTAGTAGAATCGAACTTGATTGGCAAACCTTCGAACCAGGCCGCGCCACGTGAACGACAGCACAACGGAGCCACGTAGAATCCTCGTCGCTACTCGGATCACGTGGCACGTAAAAACGACAGCGTTCGGCTGTCGTTTTTACGTGGTGGACGCTGTAGGATTCGAACCTACGACCCTCTCGGTGTAAACGAGATGCTCTAACCAACTGAGCTAAGCGTCCTCGCTCAGCGAGGAGTTCCGAACACATGGTGCGGCGGGAGAGACTTGAACTCTCATAACCTTACGGTCGCTACCACCTCAAGGTAGTGCGTCTACCATTTCGCCACCGCCGCAACATGTAACCAGGACTCTTCGATTGTCGAGCGCGGCAAACAATACCAAGCTTTTTGTCTGATGGCAAGGTCAAATCTTGCGCCCCTTCCCCACCAAGAGCCTTAGCTTCTTTTGTTTGATACCAATGCCGAAATTCGTGCCTTGGAGCGCCTGTCCATCAACGGTCAGCGTCACGATCTCTGTTGATCGAATGGCGCCCTGAGAGAGCTGTAGACGCGTTTCTGGTGATGGTTGTGGTCTTTGCCATGGAAAGCGTCTCGGCGGCGCAGCGACGCGCACGGCGACATCCAGAAGCCCATCAGTAGATGAATGTTCCACGAGATTCGCGACCATGATCGTTCCTCCTTCGGTTGGACGTAAACGAAAGCGACCTTCTACATCCAACTCGGCGCGCGTGTCTGGAATGATGACGTCGGTCAAAAAATATCGATCTCCAACCGTGCCAATGTCCACATCTGTCGTGAGACGAGACGCGATCGCAGAAACGCTATGCAAACCCATCTTCACTCCCATGAGTGGCGCAAGGATAGATGTGCCAATCATCGGAATAATCCCAAGCGTCACGCCCAAATCTGGCAAATAGCTCATCTGACGCAACATCGTCGAATCATCACCTACAAAAATAAGATACTTCGCGCCTTCGCGTACAAGATCTTCGATGGTTTCTTTTGGTTTTCTGAAAAGCGTTAAGCGCGCAATGTGGCCGCCGATATAGTGACGAGCCAATTCCGCCTCTAGGCGCACGACTTCACGTTCGTACTTGCGCTCGGCAAGCCGCTCATCAAACACATACGCAAAAGAAGAAATCATTTCGTCGCTCCCGCTCCCGCATTACCTCCACCGATCGTCATATTCCCGTTGATTTTCGCTCCCGGCTCAACGGTGAGCGTGGCGGTTTTTACATCTCCCACAATATTTGCGGTTGATTTTAGCTCGATACGTTTTTCTGCGGTGATATTGCCTTCGATCTTTCCAAACACGACTGCCGCACTTGTTTTGATCTCGGCTTTGATGTTTGCATCCTGACCAACCGTGAGCGTTCCACCAACCGTAAGCTTTCCGGAAACCTCTCCTTCAATGCGCATATCACCTTCTCCACCAAAGTCTCCCTCGATACGCACACCCTTTGCGATCACCGTAATCGGAGGCGTGACAGGAGCTGCTGGCGCAGGAACATACGAAGGCACTGGGACTTCATCCATAGTAGGGTCGGGTTTGCCGTTAAAATTGAAAGCCATAAGAATTACATCTCATCTGGAACGGGGATGGAAAGCAAGCCCAGACCTGATACTAACGCTTGACGAGCGGCTGCAACCAAGCGTAGTCGTCCTTCTTTAAGCTCTCCTTCAGATTCCAAAACCGAGACAGAATGATAAAACTCGCTCACACCCTGCGCGACCTCAATACACCACTGCGCAATGATGGATGGTCTGGATTCTTCCGCTGCCTGATGCACTCGTAATGGGAATTGGGCGAGGGAAAGCGCCAATGCCTTTTCCGAGGCATGGTCGAATGAACGTGCTAGGGGCAATTCATGAATTGCCCCTACAAGAAACGGGTTGGAACCATTCGCTTTTCGCATGATGGATGCCAATCGCGTGGCGGCATACAAACAATAAGGACCCGTATCACCATCAAATGAAAGAGATTGCTCCAAATCAAAGGTAAACATCTTGTCATTATCCTGACGGAGCATGCCGAATTTCATGCCAGCCATCGCAATACACCAGGCAGTATGCTCGATTTTGCCATCATTCCAACTATCTTCGGCGTGGCGTTTCACGATTTCATCGGTCGCGTATTTCACGACTTCATCACGAAAACTTTCCAAAGTGACGATATTCCCCTCGCGTGAAGACATGGCACCGCTCTTGAGCGTTACATACTCGAAACCGACAAACTCTTGTGGTTTGCCGATCTTCATCATGGTGAGCGTCTCGAACAATTGCTTGAAATAGAAAGACTGACGGTTGTCCACGACGATCATCGAACGGTCAGCTTTTGGATATTCTTTGAATTTCAACTCTGCCAAGGCGAGATCTTTCGTTGAGTACAAAGAGTTACCATCAGACTTTCGGACGAGGAAAACACCGAGCTTCTTTTCTTCGAGATCCACGATGATTGCGCCTTGTGATTCTTTGGCGACTTCCTTTTCCAAAAGCACATCAACCATTTGCTGACCACGATCAACCACTTCGCTCTCGAGATATTGTCGCTTCACTTTTACACCGAGATCATCAAAAATTTTCGCCATCTCATCCAAAGACCAGCGACGTGTTTCCTGCCAAAGCTTTTCCCATGCTGGATCATGCGCTTCGAGTTTTGCTTGCACGTCAGAAATTTCATCTTTGTATTCTGGATGCGCTTCGAGCTGTTTCGAAGATTCTGTGTACATCTTTCCGAGATACATTCCATTCCGTTCTTCAGGCTTGAGCGAATCAATGCCCCCATTTTTCATGATCCACCACAAACACTTTGCTACGTGTGCGCCGACATCACCGTGATACGACATTGGAACCACATCCCATCCATCTGCAGCTAAAATGTTTACGATAGACTGACCAACAATCATCGCGCGCAAATGCCCAACATGAATCTCTTTATGCGTATTTGGCTGGGCATATTCAATCAAAATTTGTGGTTTGCTGGTCTTGGTTGTGCCATACGCTTCTCCGACCGTTTCAATCTCACGAACAACGCGATGCACGGCATCACCAACACCTAAAGAAATATTTACATACGGACCTGCGGCAACTGCGGAGACAAAATCAGAATTCTTGAGATCAAGTTTTGCAACAACTTCAGTTGCAATATCTGCGGGAGATTTTCCCATGGCTTTTGCCAAGCGAAAACATCCATACGCAAAATCACCGTGCTTGCGGTCTGGTGGAGTGACGATATCCGTTGGTCGAACATCGGTTCCTAAAATTTCCGAGAGCCGTTTCGCAACATCGGCTGTCCAGTATTGCCAAGAGGTCGTCATACAATCTTTACGAAAAATCTTTTGCCTTTTTGAATCACGGAACCCGTCTTCACGCTCATCGCGACATCCTCTACAACCACGTCATCGACCTTCACGCCTCCCTGCTCAACCTGACGACGTGCATCTGATTTTGATGAACACAATCCAGACTCAACGAGAATATCGACGAGCAACATGCTCCCTGCTGGTTTCAATTCTGGGATCTCATCTGGACGGGCATGCTCCTGATGGACTTTGCTGAATTGCTCGGCCGCATGAGACGCCGCTTCGTCGCCAACCAACCACGCAACAATGCGCTTGGCGAGATCGCGCTTAAATTCCATCGGATTCTCCCCTGCCTTGATCGAGCTCGCGATTCCAATCACTTCTTCATCCGTAGCGTCCGTGCAAAGGTTGAAGCCCGGAACAATCATGCCATCCGTCCAACTCATCACTTTTCCATACATATCATCTGGAGAATCCGTGAGCGCGAGCATGTTTCCTTCGGATTTTCCCATCTTTTTACCCGTTGGATCGACGAGCAATGCGTTCGTAATCACGAACTTTTCCTTATTTTTAAGTTCTTTCATCAATGTGCGACCTGCGAGCATGTTAAAAGTCTGATCGTTTCCACCAATCTCCCCATCCACATTCATAGCTACAGAATCCTGCGCCTGCATGAGCGGATACATGAATTCGTGTACATACACTGGTTTTCCTTCTTCGATGCGCTTTTCAAACATGTCACGCTCTAGCATCTGTTGAACCGTAAAATGCGAGGCAAGCTCGACAACGTCTGCGAATGACATCTTTGCCAACCATTCGCTATTAAACCGCAATTCAGCCGCATTAGGACCCGTGAAATCGATCACGCGAGACAACTGCTCTTTATAAAGCTTGGCATTCGCTAACACTTCTTCTCGCGTTAGTTGCTTACGAGCTGCCCCTTTATCCGTTGGATCGCCAATCATGGCCGTAAAATCGCCGATCAACAAAATCACCTTGTGGCCAAGATCTTGAAACAGCTTCACGCGACGCAGGTTGATGAAATGCCCCAAATGCAAGGTTGGGCCCGTTGGATCAATGCCAAAATAGACCGTAAGCTGTTTTCCAGCCTCCAGCATTTTCTGAACCTCTGCCTTTGATGGATAGACGTTCTCAACCGCGTGATTTAACACCCAATTGATTGCGTTCTTGTCAGTTGAGACCTTGGACATAATGGGCGAATTGTATCTTCTTAGAGCCGTTTTTTCAACGCCTCGCGCTTTGCTTGTGCTTCGGCGAGCTTGTCCTTCATTCCTTGAACGACTTTCTCTGGAGCTTTAGCTGTAAACTCAACGTTTCCAAGCTTTGCTTCGGTGCTTGAAATGTATTTTTCGATTTCCTCCAACTCTTTTTCCGCTTTGGCCTTTTCTTTCTCAAGATCGACTGCGCCAGCAAGATTCAAGCCGATCGTGGCAGATCCTGACTGCGCAACGACATATCCGTCTGGCATTGCGATTTTGTTTGAGGTGCATGAACCGTTAATCAAACGCATGATCCACGCCTCGTTCTGCCCGACCAACTCTTGTAGGGGCAATTCATGAATTGCCCCTACATGATCGATCACGATGAACTCAACCTTTTTCGCCGCTTCGATTCCCTGCTCCTGACGCAATCGACGCATGTCGGTGACCAATAAACGTAAACGCTCAAATTCAGGGGAGGGCGCATTACCATGCGCCCCTACATCCGATGGACCCGTCGGCCATGGCGCGACAATTAATTTTCCATCAAATCGCGCCAAACCCCAGATATGCTCGGTGACGAATGGCATGAATGGATGCCAGAGCTTCAAGATGGTCTGGAGCAATTCTGTGAGAATGATTTTCTTTCCCTTTTCGACTTTGGCGATTTCAAGATACCAATCAGCTAAATCTCCCCAGGTGAAATCACGCAACTCTTCACCAGCGGCTGAGAATTGAAATGTCTCGAGCTTTTGCGTGACAGAAGCCGCGACCTCGGACATGCGAGAGAGAATCCATTCATCTGCCAATGTTTTGGTGGTAGATGCGACATCATCTGACCCAATGGTCGTGAGAATGAAACGCGAAATATTCCAAAGCTTGTTCGTGAAATTGCGTCCGCTCTCAATCTTTTCTGTGTAATAGCGAGAATCATTTCCTGGTGAAATTCCAAACAACAAGCTGATGCGCAATGCATCGCTCCCATATTGATGAATCACTTCAATAGGATCAATTCCATTTCCGGCGGACTTGGAAAACTTTTTTCCATGTTCATCGCGCAAGATGCCGTGAATATACGCATCTTTGAAAGGAATTTCTTCAAGTGCATACGTGCTCATGAGCACCATACGCATCATCCAGAGATACAAAATCTCGTAGCCCATGGTCATCCATGCAGTTGGATGGAATGTCTTGAGATCCTGCGTCTTTTCAGGCCAACCAAGTGTGGTAAAAGTCCAAGAACCAGAAGAGAACCACGTATCAAGTGAATCTGGGTCCTGCTCCCATCCTTCGCCCAGCGGAACATCTGTCCCGACATACATTTCCTCCCCGCGATACCAGACAGGAATACGATGTCCCCACCACAGCTGGCGAGACAAACACCAATCACGCAGGTTTTCTACACGATCAAGATACAATTTCGTAAAACGATCCGGTGTGATTCTTACGGGCGCATTACCATGCGCCCCTACGGTAACCGCTTCTCGCATCAATTCACGCAACGTCTTGTCGCGCTTTGGAATGACTTTGTTCATGTCGAGCCACCACTGCGTCATGGGGATGGATTCGATCACATCGCCATATCGATCAGATGTTCCCACACTCTGCACGATGTCTTCTTCTTTTTCAAGCAAGCCCTCGGTTTTCAACCACGTAACAAATTTTTCACGCGCTTGCTCAACACTCAACCCGACATAGCCAGCGCCGGCATCTGCGGTCATCTTTCCATCAGGGCCGATTACCGGAATAATCCCGATTGGTTCGCCTTTTGCTTTTTGCTTCTCATACATCGCAAAGTCGATCGCGCTGTGCGCTGGAGTGACGCCGAGTGCTCCGGTTCCAAATCCAGGTTCAACGGCTTCATCAGCAATCACTTTGATTTCCAGCACTCTGCAAGCGCCTACATCAACCGTAAACACTTTTCCGATGTATTGCTGATAACGCGCATCTGATGGATGAACAGCCACGGCTGTATCGCCAAGCTTTGTCTCAGGACGCGTCGTGGAGATCGTGATCGGAAAGTCTTTCGCGTATTTGAACGTATACAACTTTGAAGGACGCTCCACATGCTCAATCTCATCATCCGAGCACGTTGATTGACCCTTTACAGACCAATTCACCACGCGATAGCCGCGATAAATAAGCCCGTCCTTATACATGCGGACAAACAACTCCTTCACGGCAATATTTCGCTGATCGTCCAATGTGTAGGCCAAACGCGACCAATCCGCGCTCGTGCCGACGGTGCGAATCTGATTAATGATTGTTGCTTTTGATTCTTCTGCAAATGTACGGATTTTCTCCACCAATTGCTCACGGCCCAATTCCTGACGCGGATTCTTCATCCCCTGCTCCATGAGCATCTTCTCGACTTTTGCTTGTGTCGCGATAGCCGCATGGTCGGTGCCAGGGAGCAATAACACACGCTTTCCACGCATACGCTGAAAACGTGCCATGGTATCCATCAAGGAGTTCTCCAAGGCATGACCAAGGTGCAAAACGCCGGTCACGTTTGGTGGCGGCATGATGATGGCAAAAGGCTCGCCCTTTGCATGATCAGGATTGAATGCCCCGCTTTTCTCCCAGGCGGCATAAATATCCCCCTCGACCGCAGCAGCCTCGTAGGCTTTCGGTAGTTCGGTAAAATCGGCCATAGATTAGCCAAGCTTAACGGATAAGACCGGTCCTGTGTAGGCTAGAGATTTTGTCAGAGATCTCTGACAAAATCGGTGCTAAAACAAGCGAAAAAATTGATTCTGTTTAAAAAGTGTCAACTGGTTGACAAAATGAGCATATTTGTCTAGGGTTGGACGTTGCCCTAACGTATAGACACATGGCCTTAACCCCGCAACAACAGGCAATCGAACTAATCGGTCGCGCAAAGAATATCCTTCTCACTACCCGTGAGAATGCTGACACGGACGCTATTGCCTCCGTGGTGACTTTGGGATTGTTGTTGAAAAAGCTCAATAAGAACTTTGATGCCGTGGTTCCTGGCTTTGATATGAAGGATTTGCCAGCGTTTTTACCAAAAGACATCACCATCAATGCAAATCCGGGGAGCATGCGTTCGTTTCGCATCAAGCTCAATGTAAAGGATGTCCCTCTTTCTGAACTCATGTACGACGTGAAAGATGGCCAACTCGAAATCACCATCGTGCCAAAAATGAATGCGTGGAAACCAAGCGACATGTCTTTTGCGCATGGTGATGATCGCTATGATCTCGTGATCGCCGTGGATTCCCCTGATTTGAGCTCTCTCGGCTCTTTGTTCCGCGATCAGGCTGACTTTTTGTATCGCACCACCATCATCAACATTGACCACAATCCAGCAAATGAATTCTGGGGTCAGACAAATATCGTGGATTTAAACTGCGTTTCTACCACCGAAGTTTTGTTTGGGTTTATCAATACTTGGAACGCGCAACACCTCACTTCTGATATTGCTACCTCTATTTTAACGGGCATGATTTCTGCAACGCGCAGTTTCCGCTCAGCAAACGTCACACCGAAAACGCTTCAAGCTGCATCGACCTTGGTAGAACTTGGCGCACGTCGCGCGGAGATCGTTCAGGGATTGTGGCGCACACAAACCGTTTCCACGCTCAAACTCTGGGGACGCGCACTCACGCATCTCGAGCAAGATCGCGAACTCGGACTTGTCTGGAGCACACTCAAAGAACAAGACTTCGCAGAGACGGGTGCAAAGCACGAATCGCTTGATGGTGTTGTTGAAGAACTGATCAGCGCCGCACCTGAAGCGAAAATTGTCGCGCTTCTCTCCCCTGTTGGAAATGGCGTCTCTGTCAGCCTACACGCAAAAGCGCCACTCGATGCGGCAGATATTGCACGAAGTTTTGGCGGAAGCGGAACACGTGATCACGCGAACTTTGTTTGGGATGGTCCGGGAAATATCGAACAAGACGAACAAGCGATCATCGCAAAAATTAAATCCGTGTTAGGAAGCACCCGCGTTTAAGAACCAGAGTCCAAAGTTGAGATACGAGGCAAAGCTGACCCAGATCAAATACGGCACCAGTAAATACGCCGCAGTTCTCGAGATTTTCGCAAAAGAGAAAATCGTGCCAGCGATCGCGAGCCACATCATGACAATAATGATAAACGCGAGGCCTGGCATCTGAAGACCAAAGAACACGATAGACCAAAGCGTATTGAGCGTGAGTTGAAGACCAAAGAGCATCAAAGATTCTTTGGCCTTTTTGTTTTTCTCGAGTTTCTGCCAAATCAAAAACGCAGCAATACCCATGAGGGCATAGAGAATCGTCCACACAGGACCGAATACCCACGAAGGCGGATTCAATGGCGGCTTCACCAGCGCAGCGTACCAAGTCGGAATCGATGAGAACGTAAACACCGATCCGATTAATCCAGCCGTTTCACAAATCGCAATCGAAAGAACGAAGTTTATTATATTTTTTTCAGTCATACCCAACCAGTATACCCTATTTTTGCTTTAAGAGATCACGAATCTCGCCAAGAAGAACAGCTTCGTCAGAAATGAGCTTTGGAGGAGCTGGCTTTTCTTCTTTTGGACGCAAGCGATTCATCATCTTTACAGCGAGAAACACAACCACGGCCACACAGAAAAACTCAATACTCGCTTGGAGAAAGTTACCATAGCCAATCGCGATTTCTGGAATTGGATTTACTCCATCCGTTGTCGCGGTCTGCAAAATCCATTTGAGACTTTTCAAGTTGATGCCATTCAACAAAAACCCAATCGGTGGCGTGATAATATCCGCGACCAATGAAGTGACGATCTTTCCAAACATTCCACCAATGATCACAGCCATCGCCAGATCCACCACATTCCCTCGCATGATAAATTTTTCAAACTCTTTGAGAATTTTCATGGGGGTAGTATACACGAAATTCCGACTCCCACCGGACGACTCCTCCCCCTGCCCCCATTCCGACTCCTCCCCCTGCCCCC
>JBAXJG010000015.1:0-9269 GCA_037137975.1 Candidatus Uhrbacteria bacterium
CCACCACCACCACCAATACCGCCGCCACCAAAACCTCCAGCGGCTCCGGCTCCTATGACGATTAGTACGATGCCACCTGTGGCAAAGTCATCTGAGCCAGAAGATATTTTTTCAAATCTTGAGCGTACGCAAAAAGGGAATTCCGCTCGTCCTGGCACAGGCCCGATGATGCAGGTCCCACGCAGCAGCGGGGGAATGGGAAAGAAAATTTTAACGGTTCTGATAGTAGTATTGTTCGTGGTCGCGATTGGTGGTGGCGCATTCTGGTATTTCTTGATCCGTCCTCAGTCAGTTGCTGTTGATCAAGCACCGCTTCCAACGCCTCCCGTTACAGATACAGAGCCTCCGATTCCATCTGGAGCAGCTCCGAGTACGCAAGCTCCGATATTGGATAATACAGAAGTGTTGCCTCCAACGACCGTGCCAGAGCCGGAAGTTGCAAGCTCCTCAACGTTGCCGACGCCTGTTACTCAGCCTCCGATCGACGCGAATGTTCCGCCACCAACTCCGGTCACTGGTCTTCCTCCAACGAGCACGGCCACCACAACAGCGCCTGTAGCAGAAGTTGATACAGATGGAGACGGTCTCAATGATCGTCGTGAAACCGAGCTTGGCACAGATCCCGCAAAAGCTGATACGGACGGCGACGGACTCAGTGATGGCGATGAGACTCTCAAATACAGGACGAATCCAGTCGCGAAAGACACGGACGGCGATACATACGAAGACGGTCAAGAAATTAAAGGCGGTTATAACCCACTGGGTGCCGGTAAGTGTGTGAACGCAGAGTGTATTCCATAAACATGCCCCTTCCTCCTCCTCCGTCCTCTCGGACGAATCTCACACCGCCCCCTCCAATGGGCGGTGCGGGTGTATCGAATTCTCAACGGGGGACGGAGATTGTGGTGATGCCTGATAAATATTTTGGTCAGGCTTTGAAGATGGACGGAAAAACGCAGGAAGAGATGAGCCGCCCAGCGCCCGTCGCGCCGAAGACGGTGGTTCCTGCGGGTCCATTGCCGAAGCGAACCGTGTGGCCCTATATTCTCATAATAATTTTGTGTTTGTTTATTATTAGTGGGGCGTTCATTTGGTTTAATTATGATGCGCTGTTCCCAAAGCCAGCGCCGGTTCCATCTGCGCCTGTTCCGGTGGTTGTGAAGCCCGCACCGAATGCGCCAAGCTCATTGAACGCAACCGCCACCACGGGAACATCTCCAGCCATTCATCTTTCTTGGATTGATGGGGGAGGCGAAAAAACAGGTTTCCGTATTGAGCGTCGTGAGGGCACGGGCACTTTCTTGCCTCTCACACCACTTTCACCAAGTTCCTTGTCGTTTCTTGATGTGACGGTTGATAGTGGTCGTCGGTATGAATATCGTGTTATTGCGATTGGCCCTGGTGGGGAGTCGGCACCTTCGAATGTGGCGTTTTCTCAGCCTGAATCAATTGCTGTAGTCCCTGCAGCACCGAGCCTGCCACCGGGCGGTCTTGATTCTGACTCGGATGGTCTATCGGATATTGAAGAGGCGGCTCTTGGTACGGATGCACATGCTCCTGATACAGATCGTGATGGGTTCTTGGATGGAAACGAAGTCTTTCATCTCTATAATCCAATGGCAAAAGCGCCAGTGCGATTGTTGGATTCTGGTATCGTGACTTCATTGAGCGCGACAGCTGGGTGGTCTCTCTATGTACCAAAAGGATGGACGACGAGTATGGAAGTCGCAGATGGATCAAAGGCGACCTTGCGCACCGGTCAGGGAGAAGCGTTCCGCATCTCGATTGAAGATAACCCACAACATTTAGATATTACGGCTTGGTATCTTGCGCAGCATCCGGGTGTGAAAGCAGATCAATTGCGCACACTTGAGACAAAGGGAGGTCTCACGGGCGTACTTGGGCCAGATCGCATGGACGCGAACATTGCGTGGGATGGAAAAGTGTTTGTATTGAAATATGATAATGGAGAAAAACCATTTATTAATTTCCGTACTACCTACGAAATGATTTTGAATTCGCTCACGCTTTCTGGCGCTCCGGTCCTTGCGCCTGTTTCTGATCAGGTGCTCGGTGGCCCTGGCGAATTTTTACAGACAACGAGCACCGCGCTCTCGGCGAGCTCAACCACTTCTACCCCATGATTCAATTCGAACTGCTTACTCGGCGGCCCTTGGCTTTGCCGGAGCGTGATCTTGAAAAGATCGCGGTGGCTCTTTCGAAAAAACTTGGGTTAAAAGGAGTGTTGTCCGTTTCAGTATCATTTGTTTCAGAGACGGCTATGAAGCGATTGAATCGAGATCACATGGGAAAAAATCGTCCGACAGATGTACTCGCATTTCCCATGGAGCATTTATTCGTTCCTCCGAAGGAAGCTCGTCCGCTTGGGGATATCGTCGTGTGTGCCAAGTATGCAGAACGTGAAGCGAAGCGTCGTCTCATTTCTACACATGAAGAACTGGTGAGACTCCTTATACACGGCACCCTTCATCTGCTTGGATACGATCACGATACGGATTTTAAGGAGACGCGTATGTTCGGTCTTCAGGAGCAGGTGCTTGGGTTGGTGTACAACGTATGAAATCCTCTTCTCTTTTCCGCAGTTTTGGCCACGCATTTCGTGGCATTGGCACGGCCTATCGGACCGAGCGCAGTTTTCGATATCAAATTGGAGCGGCTGTGGTGCTTTTTGCGTCGTTAACAGTGATTCCATTGGAGAATTGGGAGCGGGCAATTCTCGTGCTTGTGGCAGCTCTTGTCCTAGTGCTAGAATTGCTTAACAGTAGTTTGGAGCGCCTTACAGATCTCGCAAAACCTCGTCTGCATGCGTATGCCGGGGAGATTAAGGATCTGATGGCGGGAAGTGTACTCGTAGCATCTATTGCGGCCGTTGCACTCGGTTTAATGATCGTTGGTCCTCATCTCTTTACTTACTTTTCTCGCGTATGAGAGAGCGCATTGTTGCCGGAATAGACCTGGGAAGCCACACCATTCGCTTGGTTGTTGGCCAGGTATCTTCAGGTACCGATAAGCGCGAAATTTTGCAGCTCATCGGCGCGTATGAAGTTCCCTCACGTGGGATATCAAAAGGATCGATTCGATCGATTGATGATGCGGTCGGTGCGATTTCTGCGTGTTTAGATGGAGCCGAGCGTCAGATCGGTGTCCCTGTTTCAGAAACGCATGTCGGGATTGGTGGAACGCCAATTCAAGTTTTGTATGCAAAGGGCGTTGTCGGTGTTTCACGTCCTGATAATGAAATTCGTGAAGAAGATTATTTCCGTGTGATTGATGCAGCAACGGGTGGGCAGCCGGCAAATTTTGATGTTCTTCATCGATTGCCGCAGCGCTTTACGGTTGATAACCAGGCGGGCATCAAAGATCCTGTCGGGATGGAAGGGAAGCGTCTTGAAGCTGATGTGTGTGTAATTCAGGGACTCGCGAGCCATGTACGCAGCCTCACAAAGGCTGTTGGCAGTGCGAATGTAGATGTGAGCGGTATTGTGTTTACGCCACTTGCGGCTGCTGAATCGGCGCTCTCAGATCGACAGCGTGATTTGGGAGTTGCATTAGTGAATATCGGTTCAACCACTACGTCGGTAGCTGTATTTGAAGAAGGTGATCTCTTGCATGCGGCCGTTATTCCAATGGGCGCTGACCATATTTCACGCGATATCGCGATTGTATTGCGTACGTCTCTTGAAGTCGCTGACAAGTGCAAACAGTTATTTGTCTCTGCCATGCCAGAACAGGCGAGTGAGAGCGAGCTGGTGGATTTGCGCGATCTAGGAGCCGACGAGGAAGAGTTGGTTTCGCCTCGGTTTATGTCTGATGTTGCGGCCGCCCGCTTGGAGGATTTGTTCGGGGCTGTGGATAAAGAATTGCGCGCCGCAGATCGGAGCGGGAATTTGCCGGCTGGAGTCGTACTAACCGGTGGAGGAGCAAAGCTACGCGGGATGGTGGAGGCGGCAAAAAAGCACCTTCGGTTGCCAGCGGGACTCTCTGGTATTGCCCCAATTCCGACGCCGCTCACAGAAGTTGCTCGTGACCCTGCCTATGCGTCGGCGATAGGTATCATGATTTATGGCTTTGGTCAGGAGAAGGTCTCCACGCCAAGCTCAGGATCATGGTCTTCAAAGGGCTCGGCGGTGAGTGGAAAGATCGGGTCTTCATTCAAGCGAATTTTCAAGTCGTTCATCCCTTAGACCCTTCTCTTGACAGTTGGTGTTTGACCCCGCCATGATCGGAGGTTATTGTCGAAAGGATACGTGAACACAATTGTTGTCATTAAAGCCAAGAAATGAACCTCTGACGTACTCAAATATATGGCCGAAGTCAAACCAGAAATAGAGACATTCGCAAAGATCAAAGTCGTCGGAGTCGGCGGCTCTGGTGGTGCGTCTGCAAATCGTATGATCGCGTCCAAGATTCGTGGCGTTGAATTTATCGCTATGAATACGGACGTGCAGTCTTTGCATTTGTCTTTAGCGACTACCAAACTTCACATTGGAAAGACGGTTACGCGTGGATTGGGTGCCGGTATGGATCCAGAGGTGGGCGCGCGCGCCGCAGAAGAGAGCGCCGCAGAAATCCGCGAAGCGTTGAAAGGCGCAGACATGGTATTTATTTCTTGTGGTCTTGGTGGGGGAACGGGATCTGGGGCGAGCCCAGTGGTTGCTGCTATCGCAAAAGAGCTTGGTGCATTGACCGTAGCCGTTGTTACGCGCCCTTTTGCATTTGAAGGAACGCAGCGCAAGGCGATTGCCGAAGCAGCACTCGAGAGACTTGCCGCACAGGTAGATACTATTATTACGATTCCAAACGATCGTATCTTGCAGCTTATTGATCGCAAGACGACCATGATGGAGGCATTTGAAACAATTGACGATGTATTGCGTCAGGCTGTTCAGGGTATTTCGGAATTAATTACAAGCCCGGGTCAGATCAATACAGACTTTGCTGACGTGCGTAAAATCATGTCCAACAAAGGACCAGCGCTTATGGGTATTGGTCGTGGGCATGGAGAGAATCGTGCAACCGATGCTGCGAAGGCTGCCATCGCATCGCCATTGTTGGAAGTCTCGATGGATGGAGCGAAGAGTGTGCTCATCTCCATTACGGGTGGATCGAACCTCACATTGCAAGAAGTGCATGAAGCAGCGTCACTTGTTACAAAAAATGCAGACCAAGACGCGACTGTCATTTGGGGAACGGCTATCGATGAGGGCATGAAGGATGATATTAAAATCACGGTTGTTGCCACGGGATTTGAACGACATCCGATCGGGACGCTTGCAGGAGCGCAAGTCCGTCGCACAGCTCCAGCGTCATCACCTCTTGCGCAGCCAGCTCCTGTTTCCACGCCATCTTCACGTCCTTCGTACGAGGAGCCATTGCCACGCATGAATTTGCAGACGCCTCGTGTGGCCAACAATCCGATCCCATCTGGATTCGGAGCTCCTATCCAAGCGCCAGCCCCTAAAGTCGTACCATCTGAACCAGAGCCAGAGGAGTCAGAGGAGGAAGAGGAATCCGCTCCAGAGCCAGCTCCTACTCCAGCTCCAGCACCTGAGCCAGTAAGAATGCCAAATATCATTTCTCGTGCCCTTGGAAGAACGCAAACCGCTCCTGCAGCGCATCCTCCCGTACAAGCGCCAGCTCCTTCACCAATGACAAGAGTTCCAGCATCAGAAGATGATGATCTTGATGCAATCCCTTCCTTCATTCGTAAGAAGATGATGTAGGGTAGGTGTCAGTGATCAGTGATCAGGGTGGGGAGAATATAAAAAAATGACGTGATAATACAAAAATAATAAAAAAAATTAGCATGATTCGTGATTTTAAAGACTTACTTGTTTGGCAAAAGAGTATGTCTTTAGTGAAGAAAATCTATGTTCTTTTGGACGCTTTACCTTCGAAGGAAGAGTTTGGTTTAAAGGCTCAATTAAGAAGGTCTTCCGTATCTATTCCTTCAAATATTGCAGAGGGTTCGAAGCGCGGGACGAGAAAGGATTACTTACATTTTGTGAGAACGGCGAATGGTTCGCTTGCTGAAGTTGAGACACAGCTATTAATTGCGAAGGATCTGTATCAGATCGAGACGCAAGAGATATTGACGGATTTGAATGAAGTTTCCAAAATGATGAATGGGCTTATCTCAAGTCTCGCATCGTCTAACTTAGAATAGTTTTCATTTGTTGCACCGTACAGATCTCTTTCCCGTTATTCTTCACCCACTGATCACCGAAACCTGATCACTGAAACCTGCCTCATGCATTGCCCGATCTGCGCACATCCAGAATCAAGCGTAATTGATACGCGAGTTTCGCCAGACGGGACGTCAATTCGTCGTCGTCGTGAGTGTGATAAATGCGAATTTCGATTCTCAACGAATGAAACCGTTGAGCTTTTGAATATCGTAGTGATTAAGCGTGATGGTTCACATGAATTGTACGCGCGAGAGAATATTGAAAGAGGCTTGCGTCGTGCGGTGGAAAAACGTCCGCATACGGAGGCGGAGTTTCGTGGACTGGTGAATGGAATAGAAAGAGATATTCAGCGTTTAAATACAAACGAAGTACGAAGTTCGGATATTGGAGAAATTGTAATGGACCGTTTACGTGTATTCGATAAGATCGCGTATATTCGATTTGCTTCGGTCTATCGAAGTTTTGAGGATGTAAAAAACTTTCAACAAGAGCTCACGCGTCTTACGACAAAACCAAAGAAAAAAACACGCCGTTCATGATATACTCGCTCCATGCGGGCATCTACAAGACGGACTATTGAGGTGTGGTTGGGAGCCTCTGCGATTGGCGCTCTTTCAGGTACGATTGCGGGGGCGCTTATGGTATCGAATATTCATATTCCAGAACCGGTGACCGTGCCTGCCGTCGCGACTGCGCCAGAGAGTGATGCATCTATTTCAAGATTGGTAGATCGTGTTTTACCTTCGGTGGTTTCGATTGATATTACACAAAGACGAAGCACGACCACGCGACCACTCGCGTTTTCAAGCTTGATGCATTTGGGTGGCGGCTCGGGATTTTTTATATCCACGGATGGATTAGTTGTAACAAACAAACACGTCATTTCTGATAAAGATGTTGATTACACAGTGATCACGCAAGACGGTCGTGAATTATCCGCAAAAGTCATTGCACTTGATCCGTCTTTTGATCTTGGTGTTTTGAAAATTGATAGTACGAGCAGTTCTTTTCCTGCGCTTGAACTTGGTGACAGTGATTCGCTCCGCACGGGGCAAACCGTGATTGCGATCGGGAATGCGCTCGCAGAGTTTCAGAACAGCGTCACGAAAGGAATTATTTCAGGATTGAATCGCAGCTTGTATGCCGCCGATGAAGGGGATGGGGAATTGATTGAAGAAGCGATTCAAACGGATGCGGCCATCAATCCAGGAAATTCTGGTGGCCCACTTATCAATCTCGATGGAAAGGTGATTGGGATGAATACCGCCGTTTCTGATGGAGCGCAGTCGCTTGGATTTGCGATGCCATCGAGTATTTTGGCGCATGCCGTCGAAAGTGTTCGCGTCTATGGTCGTATTGTGCGCCCGTGGATCGGCGTAAGGTATATTCCGGTAGACGAGGAGGTAGCGAGCCGTGAGAAGCTTTTAAAGCCGTATGGGGCCCTGATACGAGGTGGAATAGGCGAAATGCACGCGATCGAGCCTAATTCACCTGCAGAAAAGGCCGGGTTGATGGCGGAAGATGTCATTTTGGAGCTTGATGGCGAAGAAGTGGGTGGTGCACGTTCGCTCTCTTCGATTATCGCACGTCATATTCCTGGAGATGTTGTTACGCTTAAAGTCCTTCGCAAGGGAGGGGAGATTCAAATTCCTCTCACGCTCGAAGAACGTCCTGCAGAAAAAAAATAAATCCTATGAACAAACGCACAAAAATAGTTTGCACCATCGGGCCTGCTTCGCATGAGATAGAGCAGCTTGTTGCCCTTACCGAGTCAGGCATGAACGTATGCCGTCTCAATTTTTCGCATGGGACACACGATGATCACGCGGAGTTGATTAAACGCATTCGTCACACACGTGAACTCACTGGAGAGCCGCTTACACTTTTGCAGGATTTGCAGGGGCCTAAGATTCGCGTAGGGATCCTTCCGGATGAAGGCGTAAAACTGGAAGCAGGGAAAAATATTGTATTTACATCTGGTCCTGGAGATGTCCCAAACACCATCCCTGTTACGTATCCAAATCTGCATGAAGACGTGAAGCCAGGTCAGCATCTTCTTTTGGATGATGGATTGCTTGAAGTGGTAGTGAAATCTGTAAAAGAGAAAGATGTAACATGTAAAATTGTCACAGGAGGGATCCTTAAATCGCACAAGGGATTGAATTTGCCAGAAACTCAGACAAAAATCTCGGCGATCACCGAAAAAGACAAAGATGATTTGATTTTTGGGATTCAACAAAAAGTGGATTGGGTAGCTTTGTCGTTTGTACGATCAGCTGCAGATATTAAGCAGTTACGTGAGTTGATCGGTGAGGCCCCTATTAAGATTATTGCCAAGATTGAAAAGCCGGAGGCTGTTACGAACATGGATGAGATTATTGATGCTGTGGACGCGATCATGGTGGCACGTGGAGATCTTGGAATTGAGTTGCCCGCAGAAAAGGTTCCAGTGATTCAAAAAGATCTGATTCGGAAATGTCGCCTTGCGAGAAAGCCGGTGATAGTCGCGACACAGATGTTAGACTCCATGATTCACAATCCGCGCGCGACTCGTGCAGAAGTATCGGATATTGCGAATGCAGTGATCGATCACACGGACGCGACCATGTTGTCAGGCGAAACGGCGAGCGGAGAGCATCCGATTGAGGCGGTGAAGACGATGGCAGCGACCATCGAAGAAACAGAAAAGAGCTCGTATGATGATGTAAACCTCGACCCAGAAGAAAATAATCTCACATGTATTCTTTCGCGCTCATCAGAAGCAAAGGCGATATTGGTTGCATCACATTCTGGTGCGGCTGCTCAAATGGTCAGCCATTATCGTCGGGAGCTGCCAATTTTTGCTGTTGTTCCATCTGAAGTCTTGGCGCCACAATTGAATGTAATTTGGGGTGTACACCCATTCGCCGTTGAGGCGGATACGATTCCAAAACTTATCGAGCAGGGAATAGCCGAGCTGTTGCGTCGCAAGGTGATTTCAAAAGGCGACAATGTGATTATTGTCGCCGGTGAACCCGTTGGAAGCACGGGGCATGTGGATCTTGTGGAGATGAGAACGGT
>JBAXJG010000016.1:0-7866 GCA_037137975.1 Candidatus Uhrbacteria bacterium
CTCCATATAGCTGGAGGGTGGTGGTTACATATGAACCACGTGAGGAAACGGAAGCGAGTGTTTCCGATGAAGCTGGACAGTTGGTACCCGTCTGGAGACAGACTGCAGAACCCATGATTGTGGCTGAAGCGAACGTAGCGTTGGTAGCGAAGATCGTGGAACCAGAAGCGGTGGTGAAGCCGAGCCAAGAGGTGGTGGCGTTCGTGAGTATGGTGTTCGTACCGGTCGCATTCACCCATGAGATATTCTCAAACGAAGATGGTGTCGCCCCCGTAATGACCATGTTTGTGAACGTGGCATTTGTAGCAAAAATATTCGTTGCCGATGCATTAGTCGAAAAAAAGTTTGTCGTTGTGGCGTTTGTTCCCGTCGCATTCGTCCAAGAGAGGTTTGTAACGGTTCCATTGGTACCAAATAAGTTCGTCGTGGTGACACTGGTGGCCGTGACAGATGCAAAGTTCGCATTCCATCTGAAAGAAGCCGTGCCAAGCGTGAGTGTTCCATCCTGATTTGGATTGAGATTCGTTCCAACAGAACCAGTCACACCCAAATTTGTCGCTGTTCCATTGGTAAATGAAAGCGTTCCTAAAGTAGTAGCCCCGAGCACCGTGAACGTAGACGTAACCGTGGAAGAGGAACCAATGAACCCCCCAAACAACTGAAGCGTCGTAGCAGAGAAAGAACCACGAGCAGCAACAGAAGCGAGTGTGTCAGCCTCAATCGTCGATGGACAACACGTGCCATTCGCAAGACAAACTGACTGTCCAGCTACAGTTGCCGTGGCAAAGAATGCGTTTGTCGCGAATAAATTAGAACCAGAAGCAGTTGAGAAACCAAGCCAAGTAGCTGTTGCATTCGAAAGAATTGTGTTCGTGCCAGTAGCATTTGTCCAAGACAAATTTACGAATGAAGTAGGAACTGAGCCAGTCACCGCCAAGCTTGTAAACGTCGCGTTCGTGGCGATGAGGTTGTTAAGATTGGTTGCTCCAAGCACCGTAAACGTGGAAGTGACGGTGGAGCTAGAACCGATAAATCCCCCATAGAGCTGGAGGGTTGATGTTGCGTATGAACCGCGTGCGGCGACTGAAGCGAGCGTATCTGATTGCGAGATCAGAGGGCAGCCAATTCCATTCTGTAAACAAACTGCTTGACCCAAAACCGTGGCCGTTGCGAATGTCGCGTTCGTAGCGAACAACGAAGAACCTGTTGCTGTCGTGAAGTTGAAGACGCCGGTGCTTGTCCCTCCAGCGAACTGGATCGCATTCGTGGTAACTGCTCCCGCATTCGTCACGCTCTGAAATGTACCGGTAGCAGTTCCCAGCAAACGCCATGTCGTGGCTCCCTGGTCGTAGTAGTAAAGCCCACTGTCCGAGGTGTTGTAGTACATGCGTCCACCCGTCGCGTTCACCGGAGCCGAAGGGTAAGAACCAACACCCTCAGTCGTGTACGCGTATGCCACCGAATTGATGGCGACACGTGGGCTCATTTCTCCGTCTGAATTTACCTCCGTGGAGAGGTAGAGAGGCTTGTTAAAATCGAAGCCGATTGGGAAGGCAGAAACCGATCCCAAACGTACCGCAAAGAATCCGTCACTCGTGCTGATCCCTGGCTGGGTCTCAGACCAAACCGGGCTTCCACCCGTCGACACGTCGTACATGCGGAAGGTGAACGTAAACGTGCTCGTGAGCGGATTGCCAGCACTGTTCTTCAAACGACCCTGATACCCGATCGTGTGAGCGATATCGGCGCTTACCGGAAGGGCGGAAGCGAACAATCCAAAGAGGGCAATTGGAAGAATAATTCCAAAACAAAACTTCCGAAGAAAGTTGGTAAAAGATCGAAGCTGAAAACCAAATAGTGTCATGAAAAGATATACTGCAAACTACGCTATCTATTATACAATAGATTTTGCAATCAAAGGATTCGGGTGCTGTTGATAACATTTCGTGCAAAAAAACCCACTATCTAGTGGGTTTATGCTTGTGGACAAAACGTGGACTACTTTTTGCGTGTCTTTTTCTTTTTCACAACTGGAGCGACCGATTTTTTGACGATTTGAGTTGATTTTTTCTTCATCGCTTTTCCGGCAAACCATCCAAAGACAAAGAGAAGCAAACACACCAAGATGATCCCCATCCAACGAGACACGACGTCACGAATATCCTCCTTCACGACCACGTTCGGTGTCCCAACTTTGGCAAGAATTCGAAACGATGAATTTGCTTCCGAGGCGTTCCCAGCCCGGTCCGTAGCTCGGACGCGGACGCTATATTCCCCCGGCTCAAGACGACCAACCGTAAGGGCCGTGTCGGTCGTGCTCGCAAGGAATTCACCATTCAAACTCACGTCGTATTTTGCCACTCCACTCTCCTGGTCTAAGGCGGAAAATCTGAGGACATTTGGGATATCAGAAACGACCTCCGTGTAGTCCGTTACAACCGCAAATTGTTTTGGCGTCGTCGCATCAATTTGGACTCTAAAATCCTTTCTCACAATGTCCGATGCAGAGAACCGTATAACCAAGTGCGCGTACCAGACGCCATCCGCAATCGCCGGGAATGTCGTCTGTCCAGATTCAGCTTTTTTACTTTCTGCAGGACCCTCTGGCGCCTGGTCAAATCCAATGGTTGTGGCGATTGGAGTTTTCCCCGTGATGCGCCAATTGATACGAACATCGCGGGACGAGTACCATGCATTTTCATCTGGATGAGATTCGCTAAAAAGATCGATGGTTGTCGCAACCGGTGGCGTCGTTGTAATAGCACCTGCAGGTGGCGCTTCTACAATCTTCACTTTTAACGAACCCATTCCCGCGAGCTGATCCTGTCCCGCAGACAAGATGCGCGTGCCAGAATTGAGCGTCAGAGTCGCTTCACCAATCTTCGTCGCCTTAAAAGTGAGGACGCCTGCCGCAAGGTTCCCATTTACTGGATTTCCTAAGGAAAAACCACCAAAATTGAAATTTCCGCCACCAGATGCAGACCCCGGAGAACGCGTTGGAAGCGCACTTCCATTCGCCGTCCCCTGATACTCAATCAAGTCAGAAGGATATTTTCCGACAAAGCGAACCGTATCAACATCCTTCGCTCCATTTACATTGAAGCGCACTTGAAATGTATGTCCAACTTGCACTTCCGCAGGTCCAGACAAAGATGCCGTGGCGGCAAATGCTGCAAATGGGCTTAACAGCCCAATCACGACCGCGAGAATGTATTTGATTTGTGTTTTCATATATTTATTTTAGTACCTTTGGTTCCAATGGCTTGCGAAGAGCGACAAGTCGATGTCATCGATCAATCCGTCTTCGTTAAAGTCACTTTGTCGATCAAATGATTTCCAATGTCGGGTGAAAAGCGATAAATCGATATCGTCTACCACACGATTATCATTCACATCTCCTATCAATCGACGATGTACCATCACTGTTCCAACTAAGTTATCTCCGAGATGGAGTGGCGTGATCTTTTCCCATACGGATCGGTACACCCAGACATAGCTCAATGTTCCAGTCGCTCCACCTGGAGTTGTTGTCGCAGTCGGCCATGGCTCAACGCCTCCTCCACCTCCCCCACCACCCCCAGACGGAGTAGGCGTTGGAACTGGAGTCGGAGTTGGCGGGACTCCGGGATTGCCTTGTGCGCCACCTTGAACCGTATACCCACTACTCTGTGAATCACCAACAATAGGCTCAATAGAGCCATCAATTGAGTAGTTCGGCGATTGAGCACTAATCGTGAGCGGAATCACAGACGAATCAAAATTCTGATAATTTGAACTCGACTGAGTTTGAGCGAACACGATTGCCCCAGGAATAATCCCAGCGACCAGCATAATGGTCGCAACAGATAAACGTCGCATAGACGCTATGATACCACGCCTTTCGCTGTTACACTTGCGTCATGTCACTCGCTCGCGCCATCGCATGGAATACCTCCGTGCAAGTCATCGGAAAAGTCATCTCAACGATCATGGGAATTGCCCTAATCGCCCTCCTCACTCGCCAACTTGGCCAGGTCGGTTTCGGGATGTACTCGACTGCAAATGCTTTTCTCCAAATCTTTGCTTTGCTCCTTGATCTTGGTTTGAATGTCACCCTCATTTCTCTCCTCGGCGAACACGCCGGAGATGACGCGTATGAAAAGCGATGCCTCTCCGCTCTCTTCACATTACGCATCACGCTCGCCGCTATCATTCTTGGAATCTGCGCTCCACTCGTCGCACTCGCCTTCCCGTATCCATGGGAACTCAAGCTCGCGATTTTTGCACTCACCGCTTCATTTATTTTTCCAAGCTTGAATCAAGTCGTCACCGGCGCACAACAACGCGCACTCAAACTCGGGATGACTGCGGTCGCAGAAAATGTCGGACGCGTGATCGCGCTTGCTGGAGTTTTATCCGCGCCGCTGTTCGGATGGGGACTTGTTCCGATCATGTGGATCATCTCGCTCGCGGGCTTCGCAAACTTTTTCGTAAACTATCTCACCACAAAAAAATACGCTGCGCTCACTTGGAATTGGGATCCAACTTTTTGGAAAATGGCACTCAAAAGATCCTGGCCAATCGGTGTGTCTATCGCCTTTGGATTAGCGTATTTCAAGGCAGATACGTTAATTTTGTCACTTGTCCGATCTCAAGCAGAGGTTGGATTATATGGGGCTGCGTATCGAGTACTCGAAGTGCTCATCACCGTCCCCTTCATGTACGCAGGAATTCTTTTACCACTCCTTTCGCAAGCGTATGCAAACAAAGATGAGAATAAATTTCGTAAACTTATTTCTGGTTCACTCGACGCGATGTTACTGCTCGCCATTCCGATGATTGTCGGAACATGGCTCCTTGGACCGCAACTCATGAGCGTGATCGCTGGGCCTTCGTTTATCGCTTCAGGTGAAGTGCTACGCATCCTCATCATCGCCGTTGGAGCAATCTTCGTGAATACTGTTTTCTCGCACATTGTTGTCGCACTCAACATTCAGAAAAAAATGTTACCTGTATACGCCGTCGTCGGAATTGGAACGGTACTTCTCTATCTCTTGCTCATCCCTTCTTTTGGTATGACCGCTGCCGCGTGGCTCACCGTCGCATCTGAATGTCTCGTTGGCCTCGGTTCATACATCGTCTCACGCAAACACATCACCTTTCATCCACGCGCAACGCTCGCCTCAATTGGAGCAAGCGCTGCCATGGCCGCAATTTTATTGATTCTTGGTGAGATTCACGTCGTGCTACGCATTCTGATTGGCGCTGGAATCTATATCCCCTGTCTCTATCTCTTTGGAGGTATTTCAAAAGAACTTCTGAATGAATTCAAAAAAGGTCCGCGTTAACGAATCACCCAATCTCGAAACTTTTTGCTTCGAATGGCAGACGTGTGAAGATTGTACGGTTTTGTAAGTGCAAAAAATATATTCTCAATATGAGAATGCCGAATACCAACTAAGCCCGCTCGCAACGCGCCTCCGACAAACACCGAGAACATCAAAGTTGGATCCCAAGGACAATACGTATTTATAAATTGAAGCGTTTTAGATTGAATTTGTTTTTCTATACGCAAAGGTAACTCGATATCAAACCAAGTCGTATCGGCTTGATTGAATATCACTCGTTTCACACTTGAAGGAAGTGACTGGGTCTTTATATATTCTAAAAACAATAAACATCCAATTGAATGACACACGACAATCTCCGGTTTCTCCTGTTCAAGAAACTTCTGTAAGTTTTCATGCGTCTCTTTTTCCGACACAATTTTCTGTTCACGACGATACACACCAAATGTATACAATGGATTGATCGACTGCCAAAAAGTCGCATTTTCCTTAATATCCCAGCGAAAAACGCTCACTTTTCCTTCCTGAATGTCAGAAGCGAACGCAGAAAATCCAGCATCAAATCCGTGCGCTGCACGAAGAAATGAATACTGGATTCCTGTGGAAAAACCATGAATGAGAACAGTGCGGGACATGACAACATCTCACCACGAACGAGATATAAGAGGCAACGAACTACTTAATACGAAATGTCATTTTCACGACGACAGAAAAATTTTTCTTTATCGACGATGTATCTTTCGAATAATAGTAGTCTACAGAATTTTCTGGCTGCACGCTCAAAAGCGGCTGTTCCATGCTACGCATATTCCCAAGCTGATTACCCAATAATTCTTCAGCTGTCTTCCGCGCAGTCTTGAGAGCTTCCAAATCAAGTTCTTTTTCTAACTCATTCAACTTGCTATACATGAACTCGATACGATCGGTTTGAAGCTGTGAACCTGAAGAGGAAAGCTTTGAAGGAGCGTGCTCAGCCAATGCCCCTAAATCTGCTACTTCTCCTGATTCGATAACCACGATCTGACTCGCTCGAATCATGTTCTGATACGACGACGGACCCGAACGGCCATAATAATCATCATTGCCATAATCAACATAGTTCTGGGACGTTATTGGATGAAAACTGTACTTCGCATCTGATACCTTCGCGTCTGACACCAGCTTTCGCAAAGCTTCATGGTCCTGTTCAATCAATTTGGTCGCTTCCTCGGTCGTTGAGGCTGAACGCGTCAAAACGATAGACCATTTCGCCTGATCGGACTCGACGGCACGAGATGCTTTTCCCGTAAATGCTGCGAAATTGTTCAAATCCACGCTCTTTGATTCAACATACCCTCTTGAGATGAGTGCCGCCGAAACAATCAAACAAATGCCTAAAATTAACATGGAAAGCTTATGAGAATTCGATTCGTTCATAGAAGTTATAAGTGAGTTTGGTGTAAAAACGCACGATGACGGGCTCTATGACAAAAAAACACCCGCATAAAGCGAGTGTTTTGAAATATTGAATACTCCTATACTGGCGTATGTTCCGTTGGAGGTTGGATCGGAGGAGTTGAAGGCGGCTCATCCTGCGTCGGCTGTACCTGAACACTATCATCCTTTCTCGTGAACATAATGATCCCGACCACAAAACCAACTGGAATCATAATCACTCCGATTATACCCAAGAATCCCAATACAACATTCACGATACGAGCAATTGTCACTGCGCCAGTAGAAACATCAGCGCCACTCGCAACAACGCTCGACATCATGAAACTAATGAGTGCCCAAGCAGCTAAAATCAAAGGCAAGAACAACATTGGCAATCCCATCCACAAACAACCTTTCGTGTTTTTAGTCATATATACAACATACTAACCTATTATCAAGATACGCAAAAACCCGCCTTTAGAGCGGGTTTTTACAGATCCGGCAGCGGGCTACTCTTCCAGGACCGGGTTGGGTCCAAGTACCATCGCTGCTAGTGAGCTTAACTTCCGTGTTCGAGATGGGAACGGGTGTGACTTCACTGCTTGGGCCACCGGTTCATCAAAATCAAATAATGATTTGGATAAATCGATAGCCCAAGGCTTCAGATCCAATTGTCGTATGTGCAAGGCAGTGTAGCGCGAAACTCGCGTGTGTAGCGTGTCGTCAATCTTTGATCGACACACTTGAACTTCGCCCCCGGTTTTACCCGGATGGCAGAAGCATTGAGCGATTAGTATGGCTCGGCTGAAGACCTCTCGGTCCTTACACCTACCACCTATCAACCTCCTGGTCTCGGAGGGCTCTATGACGAAGATTAATCTTGGAAACGGCTTCACGCTTAGATGCTTTCAGCGTTTATCCGTGCCGAACGTAGCTACCCGGCGGTGCCCTTGGTAGGACAGCCGGCGCACTAGAGGTTCGTTGTTCTCGGTCCTCTCGTACTAGAGAACAGTTTCCTCAATCTTCCACGCGCACAGTAGACAGGAGACCGAACTGTCTCACGACGTTCTGAACCCAGCTCGCGTACCGCTTTAATAGGCGAACAGCCTAACCCTTGGGACCT
>JBAXJG010000017.1:0-7851 GCA_037137975.1 Candidatus Uhrbacteria bacterium
CGTACTTGAAGACTTCAAATGGGCCAAATACGGGATGGGTTGGTATCGCGACAGTAGATATGATGAATACGGATCTTAATTGGCATTACGATTTGGCGACAAATTCAATGCATAATGCGACGGCTACAACCGACGTGTTGTTTGGTTCGTCTGCGACATCAACGGGAGCTCCAGCCTATTTTGACTTATCTGGTGGTACGACTGGTTCTTCAACATTTTACTTTGGCCACGCAACCAATTCGAACGTTGTTATTGGTGGAACGTCTACCACGGTTGGCTTCATGAATAGCGCCTACTCGCTTAATGGAAACGATTTGTTTGTTGGCGGAAACATTGGATCGGTTTCGTCCATCTATACGAACGGTGCATTCGTTGCTGGAACGGGTACAACTCGCTTTGGAAATGGATTTATTAGTAAGAATGATGCGGGACATTTGCAGATTGGGGCTGTAAGCGGAACATCGTTTACGAATGGTATTGAGCAGCTTTGGTCATCAAGTTCAAATCCTGAAGTTGCGGCGAATGTTTCGCTCTCTTACGCAAGCACAACGATTATTCGAGGCCACTATGCCTATGTGACCACGAATACGGACTTAAAGACTATAGATATTTCTGATCCGACCCACCCAGTGTTGACGTCCACATTGGCAATGGGTGCGACTACGAAAGATATTACACAAGATGAAAAGTATATTTACGTAGCGTTGAATGATGATTCAATCATGGTGATTGATACGGTTATTCCAAGTACCCCAGTTATTCAAAATACCTCGTTCGGAATTCCTGCAAATGAGATATTTGTAGAAGGAATTTACTTATATGCCATTACATCGGCAGGTGTAGACATTTATCGAATTAATGGCACAGGTCTTATATTTACGGGAAGTTATTCAACAGCTGGTGTAGGAAATGCAATGGCAGTTCATGGAAAGTATTTGTACATTGGCGATTCTAGTAGTGTCTATGTGGTTGATATTTCAACACCAGCGACTCCTGCAAATATTAGTACGTTTGCGTTGGGACAAGCAGCGTCTCATATGATTGCTGATGATCATTATGTCTATATCACAACTCCAAATAACTCAGCTCTTTCCATCGTGGACATTTCAAATCCAGCTTCACTTAGCTTAGCGAAGACAGTATCTGGAATGGGCGGTTCATACACATTAAGTAAGTCTGGACGTTATGTGTATGTTACTAGTGCTGCTGGTTTTAACGTGGTTGATGTTCAAACGACTTCAACGGCTGCAATCACTAAAACAATTACAGGTGTAACGTTGCCTCAGAGCTTTATTGTGACCGGAAGATACGGTTATGGAATTGATGGAGCGGCTGCTGGAGCTTTGAAAGTATACGATTTACAAGGTTCTGAATTTGCGAATCTTACGGCTGGTTCACTTGAAACAGGGAATGCGAGAATTTTGGGTGATATGTCGATCTCGCATAGACTTTCTGTTGATGGTGGAATTCAAGTAGGAAATGGTGGAATTGTTTCCGAGGGAGCATTGCTTGTAAATGCCACAGATATTTCATCAATATTCAAAGGCAGTGTAGATATCGATGGAACGTTAACGGCCGGAGCACTCTACGCCTATGGGGTTACATCAAATCTTGTGCCAAACCCAGGGCCGCAATTGAGCTTAGGAAGCAGTTTATATAAGTGGGATGGATATTTCAGAAGTGCTTCCGTGGAAAGTTTGACTGTATTGCCAAGAAATAATACGTATTTCGATTCTACCGTCTTGTCTAGTTCTTTGGTGATTGGTGGTCATCCTCAAGGTATTTATGTTGATGATCGTTATGTGTATTCGTATGGTACCAATAACGGATTGGAGATTATTGATGTCACAGATCCTTCGAATCCAACCATTACTGCCTCGACAACGCTTGGGGGTGACTTTCAAGTAAATCAATTCCTTGCGAATGGTTCGTACATGATGTTTGGCGGAGTCTCAGGCACAGTGACCGGAGCGGTTCGTGCGATTGGCCTTTCTGACATGTCTACCACCACCCAGCAGATGACGCTTGGATTGGCTACGTACGCAGTGAACGGTATCGCTTCCTCGGGTGCTTTAACCTATGCTATTTCAACCGGTAGCTCAACTTTGTATATTATCGGTGCAGATGCAATTGGTAATTTCAAGGTGATCGGTTCACTTACTGGTTTAGGCGCTCCTACCTATGTTGCCGCATCCGATGGTTATGCATACGTGGTTGATGAAACAAACAGTACATTGAAGATTATTGATGTGCGTGATCCGCTCACGCCAGTTGTTAAGAGCACGCTAACTTTCTCTGTATTTCCAGGTACCAATCCGAAGCAAATTCAAGTTCAAGGTAAGAGAGCGTATGTGGCATATGGGCCAACTGCATTCTCGATTCTTGATGTGTCTGATCCAACGGCACCAACGATACTATCAACAAAGACTTGCACTGGCCTTGGCTGTGATCGTGCGCAATTTGATGGTGAGTACATCTACGGTCGATCGTATGATATGGGCCAGTCTCGATATAACGTTTCCGTGATTGATGTGCATGATGGCACAAATCCAACCATCATTTCTACGATTGGATATACAGCTAATCCACAACAAATACAGTACTTTCATAAGCAAGGATCATTGATGTATATCGTAAGTAGCGACGTATTCCTTGGCGTAACTGCGACGACGAGCTCATTCACGGTTATTGATATGGGTGGGCTTAAGAGTGATGGTCTTCAAGTCGGAAACGCTGAAATTGGAAATGCGACAGTTCGTGGCTCCATTCGTGTTGGTGGCGATATTTCTGCTAAAAATGGGTTAAGTTCCGGAATGGGCGGATTGTTTACGACGGGTCCGATATTAGCTCTTGGTACTGCTCGATCATTAATTAAGCCTGGATTGGACACTGGTTCGCTTATGGTCGGTGGTGGGGCTAGTGCAACAGGCACCGCCAATTACGCCATGGTGATCAAATATGCATCTAGCACATCTTTTGGTGGTTTGTGTCTTGATGACACAACGACGGCCAGCACTTGTCCGACAACCGTGACCGGAACCTCAATCTTGGCCGACAATTCGATTACCGCAAACGCCTTCGACTTAGCTGAAACATACTCAGTGACGGGCGCAGTTACGCCTGGTGATGTCGTGATGATGGATCCTTCAGCTTCTTCGACGGTGAAACTTGCTGACGGTACACCATATAATCCAAAAGTATTGGGTATCGTTTCAACTCGTGCTGGTTTCGTTCTTGGATGGAACGAGGGTGCGCAAGTTGCTTTATCTGGTCACGTTCCAACTCACGTCAACATGGAAAATGGCCCAATTCTCGTTGGCGATGCGCTTACAACTTCGCATGTTCCTGGCGAAGCGATGAAGGCAACAAAGGCCGGAATGATTATCGGTTATGCATTGGAAGATGTGAGTACAACTGGAACGGCTGAAGTATTCGTGGCTGTTGGATACAGCGCAGGAGCGGTTATCGGTAATGACGGAACGTTTACGACCATTGCTGACAATGTGTTGATGGGTCCAAGTGGCGTAGCTTCGGTTAGCAATGCAGCGGTTGATTCATGGGGTCTCACGTTCCGTGGTCAGGCATGGGAAGCCTCTTCAACATCAGTTGTGAATCGTGATTTCACGCTTGTCACTGATGTGATTTCAGCCACCTCATCCGCGTTTACGATCAAGAGCGCTTCTGGAACGAGCTTGTTCACGCTTGATGAGCAAGGGAACGCCTCGTTTAATGGAGATGTTCAACTTGGTGGTCGATTGTTCTTGTCAGATCGTGGCGCAAAACAGAGCGATTACTATGTCTTCTTGGATAATCAGGGCGCATCTGGAACGTATATCGGTACAAATGCTGATGGTTGGCAGTCACTTGATACGTATGACTTCGCAGAACGCTTCTATTCGCCAGATGCACTTGAACCAGGAGATCTCGTTATTGTGAGCAATGCCGGCGTCGAGCATGTGCAGCGTTCATACAATGTTACGGACATGTTGGTCGGTATCGTTTCTACTCGCCCTGCCTTTATCGCAGGTCGCCCAGCAACAGATACATACCCAATCGCTCTTACGGGTCGTGTTCCTACCAAGGTTTCAAATATGAATGGTGTGATTAAGGCCGGTGATCCACTTTCTCCATCAACGATGCCAGGTGTTGCTGTGAAAGCAACGCAGAGTGGTCCGATTGTGGGATTAGCCTTGGAAGACTTTGATGGCGTAGCGATTGATAAGATCAATGTGTATGTGAACCCAGGTTGGTGGGCTGCTCCAAGCTCTACGGAGACCGCTGTAAGCCAGACAGTCATAAATAACACGACTGTAACAAGCGATACGAGCGCACAGCGTCGCGGATTGGCCAAGATTGATGCCGGTTCATCACAGGTACATGTATCGTTTGATAGCGTGAATGCTTATCCATTCGTTCAGGTAACGCCACGTGGCTTGATTACAGGCGGATGGGGGACAGATCATTATACAGATACAGGATTCGATATCATTCTGTCTGAACCACAAGGATTTGATGCCTACTTCTCCTGGCAGGTTGAGGCATTAGGTGGAAGTGATCGTCTCTATCAATCTGATGGAACATACCTCGATTTGAACCAGATGACTGGCCAGCCAATTGGTGGTCAGACGCCTACAACTACCTTGGATGTGGTTACGAGCACGGACCCTGTGATAGTCGCTCCGACGTCTTCCGAACCTGTTATCGATACGTCTTCAAGTACTACTACTTCTACAATTTAGGCTAACTTTGTTCCGCATAAGCTGTGGATAACAGCCCTTTGTATGGGCTGTTTTGATTATCTTATCCACAAGTTTTCCCATTTAGATATATATATAACCTTAGTGAAATTGAGATTTATAAGTGAAATATATAGTAAGTGATTCCCGATACAATATATCCATCAGCAAAACTTCGGCTTTCGCCGGGCTATGCCTACATCTTTCCTTCGTTCTTTGACCCAGCGTGGACACTCAGTCCGCCGCCGGGTTACTGCGTTCCGAATTGGAATGGGTCTTTTAGCTGCTTTAGTAATTGGATCTGGCTTTACGTTCTCATCGCCAGCCTTTGCTGCTTCTGGAATCAACAAGCAGATTTCCTATCATGCACGTTTGATGGATGCGTCAGGATTCCCAGTTTCGAACGGCGATTATTCAGTAAAATTTTCGCTGTATGACGCGGAGACCGGTGGTAGTCGTTTGTGGACTGCGGCTGGCACTGTTGGTGCCCCATCATCCGTGACGGTGAATGTAGCTGCTGGTTTGTTTACCGTATTGCTTGGAGATGACGGACAGAATCCGCTTGAAGGTGTGAATTGGAACTCTGACACGATTTATCTCGGAGTTACGATTGGCTCAGATGCGGAAATGACGCCTCGTCGTCGCCTCGCATCAGCGGCGCAAGCTTTTAACTCCAATCAATTACAGGGTCAGTCGGCATCTGGAACTGCATTTGGCGCTTCTTCGGTGTTTACGATCAACCAAACATCGAATACTGAAGCAACTGGAACACGTTCTGCGCTTGATGTTCGTTCAAGCGGAACTTCTGACGCGAATGACTTGTTGATTCGTGGTGTAAACGACCAAGGGACATCGGTGTTTACTCTTAACCGACAGGGTTCTGTTACAACAACGGGTCAGATCAACGCACTCGGTAGCGGTACCTCAACATTTTCGGGCTCTGTTTCAACAACTTTTGCAAATATTAGCCAAAGTTTGATTGTAGGAGGTCAATTGGTTTGTTTGGCTAATGGAACAAATTGTTTAGGAACATCGGGTTCATCATTGGAGGCAGTATCAAATATTGGAGCCTCTACAACGCATCAGTTGTATTTCTTTGGTGGATTCATGGGCGCCAGCTCAACAGTGACATCTACATTTACGGTATTAGGAACTTCAAATTTGCAGAATGTCACCGCTACTCAGGTCACAACGACATATCTATATGCAACAACTGCCTCTTCATCGGCCTTGTTTGCTTCAAATGCTACATTCGCGACGGCGACTGTCATGGGCCAAGCAGTTTGTTTAGAGAATGGAGTCGGTTGTCCTGCCACCAGTCAGTCAGACACGCTTGCTTCTGTAACCGATCGTGGTGCGTTTGCGACAAGTACATTGCAACTTTATGGAGGATTCATCGGAGCATCATCTACTGTTACATCCACGTTTACGGTTCTTGGGGCCACGACTCTCGGTACTTTGAATGGCTCTGATGCCACGTTCGCATCCGTTACTTCAACTTCATGGTTTGGATTTGGATCAGCATCTGGTTCAACTTTGAATGCAACATCGATCAAGGTGAATGGGGTGAGCGTGTGTCTCGCAGATGGAACTAATTGTTTGGGAGCAACTGCTTCTACATTGCAACAGATTACTGATAATGGAGCGACAACAACAAATCAACTGCATTTAGTCGGTGGATTCGTGTCAGGTAGCACTTCAACATTCTTAGGAAACGTAGGATATGGTACTTCGATACCAGTTACGCAGCTTGATGTCCCTGGTCGAATTCCCTTAACTCAATTTGGTTCAGTTGGCACAAATAGCGGTTCGCAGTCAGTTTTCGTTCTGAATAAATATGCTTATGTCATTAACTACGGCGCAGACACACTTCAAGTTGTAGATATTTCAGTACCTTCAACGCCTGTGGTTGTAGGAGCGGTAAGTACTGGAATTGACCCGTTCTATGTGTATGTACAAGGGAAATATGCATACGTAACGAACTATTCATCGGCTTCAATGCAGATAATTGATGTATCAAATCCTGCTTCTCCATCGATAATTGGGACGTTGAATACACTTTCGAATCCAACAGCGGTGTATGTTCAAGGTAGATATGCATATATTTTAAATAGCAGCTCAGACTCATTGCAAATTGCTGATATATCAAACCCGACCGTGCCTACGATTGTAGGCGCTGCCGGCGTTGGGAATGATCCATTTTCCGTTTATGTTCAAGGTAGATATGCGTATGTTGTGAGTTTTGCATCAAACAACTTAAAAGTTGTTGATGTATCCGTCCCTTCGTCGCCAGCTGTGGTTGGAACGGTAAGTACAGCTTCAGCCCCATTTTCAGTATATGTACAAGGGCAGTTTGCTTATGTCGCAAACTATAGCGCGAGCTCGTTGCAAATAATAAATATTTCAAATCCAACATCGCCAACTGTGGTGGGTTCAATTAATACCGCATTAACTCCGTTTTCGGTATTTGTTCAGGGCAGATATGCATTTGTAACGAATGTTGGCTCGGATTCAATGCAGGTGTTTGATGTATCTAGTTCTACGGCTCCTGTAGTTGTTGGAAATGTCTCCACTGGTTTGGACCCAGCCTCCGTTTTCGTGCAGGGTCGTTATGCGTATGTTGCTAACTACGTCTCGAACTCATTGCAGGTATTTGATCTTGGCGGAGCATACCTTCAACAGCTCGAAGCTGGTGGGATTGAAACAGGCTCGCTTTCTGTCACAAATAATATTCAAGCTGAAGATGTATCAATTCATGGCGGATTGACCGTGGGACAGTCAACAAATATTTCTGGTGATTTGGGGGTTGCAGGTAAAACTTCTGTCGCATCCCTCACCTTCACAAACGGAACATCAAGCAACTGGTTTGGATACAATGTTGCCTCCGGTACCACGCTCTACGCTACAAACGCAGCCTTCGCGAGTGCAACGGTTCTTGGATCTGCTGTGTGTCTCCAGACCGGAGCCAACTGCCCAGGATCCAGTGATACCCTCGCTACCGTCTCTGCTCGTGGTTCTTTCGCCACTTCAACTCTTCAATTGTATGGAGGATTCATTGGCGCAAGCTCAACCGTCACCTCAACCTTCACGGTTCTTGGGGCGACCACGCTTGGAA
>JBAXJG010000018.1:0-6546 GCA_037137975.1 Candidatus Uhrbacteria bacterium
GTTCGGGGGCGCTGGGTCTGGGGAGGGGCGCACGCCGTGCGCCCCTACGATGAAATACGATGAATTCATGATGAATATACGATGAATTGTTATGAATGGATGGATTGACAATCTAATCAATTTATGGAACGCGGTATGATATGTCTGATCAATATCATCGCGGCTCAATTCGTTTGCGTGGGTTCGATTATGCTGGATCAGGCGCATATTTCGTGACAATTTGTACGTATCAACGCGAGCGATTATTCGGTCGTATTGTTGATAGGGCTATGATTTTGAACGAAATGGGACGTGTCGTGTATGACGAATGGCACATGTCAGATGAAATTCGATCGGAAATTGATTTGGATGAATTCGTTATTATGCCAGATCATATTCATTTTATTGTTTGGATTACGGCGCCGCGGTCTGACGCGGTACAATTCCAGAGCATACGAAAACCGAAATCACTATCATCATTTGTTGCTGGGTTCAAATGTGTTGTGACCAAGCGGATAAACGCAGTCCGCCGTTCGAATGGTGCCTCAATTTGGCAGCGTAATTATTATGAGCGCATTATTCGATCAGATGCGGAACTGCATGCTTTACGAAGATACATAAAGGAGAACCCTAGGCATTGACAAAAAGTGGAATTTTTCATACTATTCATACTGATCATATTTCCTATGAAATGCCCAAAACAAGATTCTTTGGTTGGTTCAACGGTTGTTGGAGAGCGTGGGCAAATTGTGATTCCGAAAGAATTTCGTGAGAAGCTTGGCTTGAAGCCAGGGGAGACTCTTGTTGTGATGCATCATGGTCACGGTCCGATTCTGTTACTCCCAGTGCAACAGATGCAGGACATGGTAAAATCGATGTCTGATCGTATTGAGGAAGTTCTTAAAAAATAACTATATGCCAGGAATCATACAGAATAACGGAGGCACAACTGGCGCGGTGAAGAAATCGCGTATGAGTTTTTTGAAAAAGAAAATGTTTTGGATTCCGGCCCTCATTCTATTGGTGGGAGGTGGTTGGTATTTTTATTCGAGCAATTCAAATAAAGGTCCTGTTTACGAAACGAAGAAGGCTGAAAAAGGAAACATCGTTCAAACAGTTGAAGTGACGGGTGAAATAAAGCCTGACGCTCGTTTGAATCTTTCATTTAAGAGCTCGGGTGCTTTGCAAGCGGTGTTTGTAAAAGTAGGACAAGAAGTAAAGAAGGGCGATGTGCTTGCTGAACTAGAAGCACGTGATTTACGTTTCGCTTCAGAGCGTTCTCGCGCCTCTTTGGCGATCGCGGAGGCAAATTTGTCTGCTCGTTTGGCAGGTGAAACAAAAGAATCGATTGCAATCGGACAGGCACAGGTCGATCAGGCAAAAGCATCGTATGACAAGGCGCTTGTTGATTTAGAGATGACGAAGCAAAGCGTGCAGGATGAATATCGTGTTGCCCAGCTTACGCTTCAAAATGCTCAGTCGAACTTAGCGAATTCCGGAGCATCCGCAGATCAGAGTATCGTGACGGCATATGCAAGCTTGAAGAGCTCGCTTCAGGGTTCGATGGGCCCAATGCGCACCGCGCTCATGGATGGAGATGCCTTTATCGGTATTGATAACACGTCAGCGAATGATGGCTATGAAAGTATCATTGGTTTGTATGCGAGCGATGCGCGTGAACGTGCAAAACAAGATTATCCAATCGCGAAAGCCGCGGAACTTGCTGCCGAGAATGCGATCAAGAATTTTGGAGCAACGCCATCAAACACAGCTTTGCTTGATGCGGCCGTTTTGGCTGGCGATGCGTTGAATAAGATTCAAATCTATCTTGATGACGTTCAAAAAACAGCTGCAGGAACGATCACGAACAATAATCTTACGGATGCATCCCTCTCTTCGATCAAGTCGAGCATCTCGGCGGATCGTTCTTCGGTGAGCGCTCAGTTAACAGCGGTGACAGCGAGCGCTGAAGCGGCTCGTAGCTCCGGACTTTCATCGAAGACATCAAAAGACGCTTTGCAGAATGCTTATGACACAGCGAAGGCAAACTTCGGTATCGCAGAACGCAATCTCACGACCAAGGTAAAGACGGCGGAGACGAATGTAGCGATTCAAAAGGCTGCACTCGCTTCCGCGCAGGCAGGATTGGACGCAAAGAAGGCTGGTCCACGCGGAGTTGATGTCGCTGCTCTTCGTGCGCAGGTTCTTGATGCACAGACCGCGTATCAGCAGTCCCAGGAACGCTTGTCTGATGTACAGATCATTTCCCCGGTTGATGGAATAATTACCAATATCATTCCAAATTTGGGAGAACAGGTCATGGCAAATGTCACGGCAGTAAATATGGTCACGCGCAATCTCTTTACGGTAGAAGCGCTCGTGCCAGAAGCCGACATCGCTAAAGTGAATCCAGGAGAAAGCGTCGAAATTACACTTGATTCATATGGGGATAGTGTGAAATTCAAAGGAATGGTTTTGACCGAGAACCCAGATCAAACAAAAGTATCTGATGCGATCTACTATAAGACGAGTATCTCGATTGAGAACGGTGATAAAGACGTAAAGCCTGGAATGACAGCAAACGTCACGGTGCATACGGCAGATCGAACAGGAGTAATCGTCGTTCCGACGCGTGCTATTCGTCAGACAGATGGAAAGTATTTTGTACGTATCTTGGACGGTGCTACGCCACGTGAAGTAGAGGTACAAATCGGGTTGCGTGGAGATGAGGGCCGTGCAGAAGCTCTTTCTGGCGTGAAAGAAGGGGAGGACGTGATTACCGCAGAAACGCAAACAAAATGACCCCGCTCATCAAGGTTGAGAATCTAAAAAAAGACTACGTAAACGAAGAGATCGTTACGTCGGTTTTGCATGGTGTTTCCTTTGAGATTCCGCGAGGGCAATTCGTGGCGATCATGGGTCCTTCAGGATCAGGAAAATCAACGCTCATGCACATCTTAGGATTTCTCGACACGCTTACCACGGGTCGCTATCTCTTTGATGGACAAGATGTTTCCACGTTCGATGATGATCGATTGGCGCTTTTACGCGGTGAGCGCGCGGGATTTATTTTTCAGGCATTTAACCTGCTTCCAAAAACATCAGTTTTGGAGAACGTGAAACTTCCTCTCTTGTACTCTGATGTGCCAATTCGTGATCGCGATCAACTCGCAAAAGAAGCAATTGAAATGGTTGGGTTGTCGCATCGCGTGAATAACCTTTCGAATCAGTTGTCTGGTGGTGAGCGTCAGCGCGTCGCGATTGCACGCACGCTCGTTCGTAAACCATCGGTAATTTTTGCAGATGAACCAACAGGAAACTTGGATTCGAAGAGTGGAAAGGCCGTCATGAATACATTGCTTGAGTTGAATTTGAATCATGGTCACACCATTATTCTTGTGACGCATGAAACATACACGTCAGAACATGCTGAACGAGTGCTTACGATGCGTGATGGATTGCTCGTGGAAGATAAGCCCGTAAAGAATCGTCGCACGATGGACGATAACCACATGTTGAAATAATCATGAAGTCGATTGATCTGCTTACCAGTTCGGTGCAGAGTCTTACGCGCACACGAAACCGGTCACTGCTCACGATGCTTGGCATTATTGTCGGCATCATGTCCGTGATTTTGGTATTGTCGATTGGAGAGGCGGCGCAGCGATTTATTGTTGGTCAGATTGCTTCGTTTGGTTCCGATATCATTATTGTGATGAATGGCCCCGCACGAGCTGGGGGAGCTCCATCAGCCTTCACGAGTGAGACACTAACCTTTGAAGATGCGAAAGCTCTTTCACAACAATCTTGGGTGAAGGCCGTTATTGGGAGCGTAGAGCAGCAGGATATTATTTCTGGAAACGGCGTAGATACGACGGGTAAAGTAACAGGAACAATGCCGGATGAGCTTTCGTTTTATGATCTCGCTCCAAAAACAGGACTCTTTTTTTCCATGGAGGACGTGAACTCGCGTGCACGTGTTGTGATCCTTGGATCGGAAGTAGCGAAAAACATGTTTGGTGAAGATGACCCAATGGGGAAACAGGTAAAAATAAACAGATTAAATTTTCGTGTGGTGGGAGTGATGCCACAATCCGGGACGCGGGGGTTCGATAATATTGATAAGAACGCGTATATCCCGGTGACAACAGCACAGGATTTGTATAATCGAAAAAATTTGATGGCGATTACGTTTAAAGGAAGCGTGGTGATGACCGATGCGATTCGCCGCGCGGAGGATTTGTTGCGTAATCGTCATAATATTGATATCGGTCAAGAAGATGATTTCAATATCCAAACCTCTGATGATCTTATCAAAACTGTTTCTCAGATTACGGATATTTTAAAGATATTGTTGAGTTCTATCGCGGCAATATCTTTGATCGTCGGTGGAATCGGAATCATGAACATCATGTACGTGAGTGTGACGGAACGAACGCGTGAAATTGGATTGCGTAAGGCTATCGGAGCTCGTAATTCAGATGTGCTGCGTCAATTTTTAGCTGAATCCGTGATGCTGACAACGCTTGGAGGAGTGATTGGGATCGTGTTTGGGATTGGTATCACGTGGGCGGCTATTCGGATTATTAGTCAGTTTCAATCTGGTTGGGAGTTTGGTGTTTCTTTGTCGGGGATTGAGTTGGGACTCGGAGTCTCGATGGCAATCGGGATTGTGTTTGGGTACGCTCCTGCGCAGAGAGCGGCAAAACTGAATCCAATTGAAGCATTACGTCGCGAATAATATGAAATTTCAAGATTTGGTTTCAATTTCGTATGGAAACTTGCAGCGTACTCGCGGTCGAGCGATTTTAACGATGCTCGGAATCGTGATTGGAATTGCTTCCGTTATTCTCATGGTTTCTATTGGTCAGGCAGCACAGAACTTTTTGCTGTCTCAAGTCGCTTCGCTCGGTTCAGATGTGGTGATGATTTCGAATGGTTCGGGCGCAGCGCAAGGAGGTCCACCAAACATGACGCAGAAGCAAACGCTGACTGAGCGGGATTTGGTTCAGCTTCGACGCCAGCCTTGGGTTGAGGCGGCGAATGCGAACGTGATTAGCGCGGATATCGCGACCTATGGCGCAGAGAGTATGTATGCGCAAATTTGGGGATCAACGCCCGCTGAATTAACTATTTTCCCAGCGACGGTCGCGGAAGGACGCTTTTTGTTGCAGGATGATGTGGACGGTCGGACTCGGGTGCTTGTGATTGGGCAAAACGTGGCAAAGAAACTATTTCCAAATGACACGGCTATCGGTAAGCTCGTGCGAATCAAGCATCAAAATTTTCGTGTGGTAGGCGTGATGGAACATGGGGGAACACGATTCTTCACGAAGCTCGACGATATTATTTACATGCCGGTGAGTTCGGTATTGGATTTGTATAATCGTAATCGTCTGAATTTCATTTCCATGAAACCGAATGGTTTGACGGTGAATGAAGCGAAAGCTGAAATTCAGTATTTGCTTCGAGACAACCATAAGCTCGATAATCCAAATGGTGATTTAGCAAAAGATGATTTTAAAGTTAGTTCGCAAGAGGATGCAGCAAAGAATGCAGGTGTGATTGGACAGATTTTGCAGATTCTCCTCGGCTCCGTGGCAGGAATTTCCCTTGTGGTCGCCGGAATCGGGATCATGAATATTATGTATGTGACCGTGACTGAACGAACTTCGGAAATCGGATTACGCAAAGCGATTGGAGCGCGTCAGGGAGATATCTTGAATCAGTTCTTGGCCGAAGCGGTCTTTCTTACTACACTCGGTGGAGTGATTGGGATTATCGTTGGCCTCGGAACATCGCTGTTTGCGATCTATATTATCGCGTCTTTTCAGGATGGTTGGTCATTTTCATTTCCATTAAACGGAATCATTTTAGCGTTCAGCGTTTCTGCAGCGATCGGCGTTACGTTTGGATATTTCCCAGCTCGTAAGGCTGCGCGTTTGAATCCGATTGAAGCGTTGCGCTACGAGTAACGAGGATTGACGAAGTGCGCGTTTTGCGCTAATCAGTTGGCGGGAGGTGATGGGATGAGTTTTCATGATCGACTTGCTGAGATCAACGCACTGCTGAACGATTATCACAATATCGTCGATGCGGAGCGCGGCTACTGGGGGAAGATCACTCGCGATACGCCCCCGCTTCTCTCGAACGGAGAGCTGTTCTCTCGTCAGAAGTTTCCTGGAAGTCGGACCGAGCTCGAGATGCGTTTCTCCTTCACGAATCCCGAGGCTTCGCCGCATTTCAGCGTGAGCCTTAGCTTCTGGAAGAAGGAGGATCCGGAGATCGTTCTCGGTGGGGTCATGCTCAGGAGCGAGCCATTCCGCGAGGAAGGGTTCGGCATGTGCATGAAGTGGGAGGTTGGCGCCTTTCGTCTGCCACCTCGCAAGCTTCCGCGTGGCGCAGAGCGTCTCGTGACGCGCCTGCGGAGGCAGCTTCGCACCAAGGAGCCGATCGCTTACAAGGAGCGACATCAACAACTCGTGAGCACGATGTTCCGCTACGCCACCGAGGGACCTAGATTCTAGTTCAAACTGCAACCCCTCTCATAAAACACCTCGTTCGGAG
>JBAXJG010000019.1:0-6138 GCA_037137975.1 Candidatus Uhrbacteria bacterium
GGTTGCTGGAGATGGCGACCGGAACAGGGAAGACGATCACCTCTCTGGCTGCATCAGCCCGCCTCTACGAGCGCGAGGGTCAGCTTGCATTGATCATCGCGGTGCCGTATCAGCATCTTGTTGATCAGTGGGCTGAGGAGGCGCGGGCCTTTGGCTATGAGCCGATCCTGGCCTATCAGAGCAAGGCGCGTTGGCTCAACCCACTCAATCAGCAGATCATAGAGTACAATGGCGGCTATCGGCACTGTATCTCGGTGATCGTCACCCATAGCACCTTTGCCCGTGATGATTTTCAGCATACGATTGCTCGGCTTCAGGGCGCATCATTGCTAATCGCGGATGAGGCACACCACCTTGGCGCTGAGCAACAGCGCCAGAGCTACCCTGAGCATGTGCCGTTTCGGTTGGCACTCTCGGCTACGCCTGACCGCTGGTTCGATGATGCGGGCACTCTGGCGCTACGCGACTACTTTGGAGAGACCGTCTTTTCCTTCACCCTAGAGCAGGCGATTGGGGTGAGCCTGACGAACTATTACTACTACCCCCATCAGGTAGAACTGACCGATGAGGAGATGGATCGCTACGCTGAGCTATCGGCAAAGATCGCACGCCTAGCTCATCGTGACGACACGGATTCGCAAGAAACCCTGCGTATGCTGCTCATCAAGCGGGCCGATCTGTTGAACAATGCCGAGAATAAGCTGACTGAACTGGCGCGGCTGATGACTAGTCCCGATGAGGTTGCGCACGCCCTCTTCTACTGCGCACCTGGGCAGATCGACGCAGTTTTACGTCTGATCGGTATCGAGAAGGGTGTGCGAGTTCACCGATTCACTGCCGAGGAAGATCCCCGTACTCGGCAGCGGCTTTTATCGGAGTTTGCAAGTGGTCAACTTCAAGGCTTAGTGGCTATGAAATGTCTCGATGAAGGAGTTGACGTACCTACGACGCAGACCGCATACTTCCTTGCAAGTAGCGGCAACCCACGCGAGTTTATCCAGCGGCGTGGTCGTGTGCTTCGCCAGTCACCAGGAAAGCAGTTTGCGGTATTGCATGATCTGGTGGCGATACCCGCAACGACCATCAGTGGTCATAGCACGGTCGCCTTCGATATCGAGCGAAGCATTATGCGGCGTGAGCTTCAGCGGATCAAAGAATTCGCTGGCCCCGCCTTGAATAAGCATCCGGCACTTGATGCCGTGTGGACTATTGCCCGTCAGTATGGGGTTATGGACTTTTAGGGAGCCAGCATGCATCACGAACGTCTACGCAACCTGTTTAGCGGGTATGAGCCAGCAATCCAGACAATCATTGACCAAGTACTCCAACTTGAGCAGGCATACATTACGATGGATCGCCCTCGCCTCAAAGAGCAGATTGATGATATTGTTGAGGACGTAGCAAAGCAAGAGCTCGGCATCACGAAGAAGCCCCGCATATCACGAGCATAACCTCATGAAGCTTGACCGGATTGTCCTCGAAAATTTCCGCCAATACTTCGGCAAGCAGCGACTTACCTTTGCACGCGATCCCCAACGCAATGTCACGATCATTCATGGAGTGAATGGCGCGGGAAAGACATCGCTCTTTCTGGCAATCAACTGGTGCCTCTATGGTCGGGCAGTTGATAATACAAAAATCGTCGAGAATGTTGGCGAACTTGTCAGCAAGGAACTTATCAGCCGGGCTGTACGTGGAGATCGCTTGGTAACTTCTGTCGAGTTACATTTTCTGCATGAGGGCGAACGCTATATGGCGCGTCGCAACCTACGGGGTACTCGTCAGGATGGCGCGAGTGTGGTTCTCGATTCTACCGACCACTTCACGCTGATGCGGACACGCAGCGATGGACAAACAGAGACCATTAAAAATCCCATCCTGACTATCAATGCCATGCTCCCGCCAAACGTCCGCACCTATTTCTTGTTTGATGGCGAGAAGATTGATGAGTTTGCCAAACCCGAATCGCGTAAAGATGTCAAGGACGCGATCTACCTTGTCCTCAAGCTGGAGATTCTGGAGCGAGCGAAGCGCCATCTTGAGACAAATGCAGACGAGTACAGCCGCGAACTGCGTAAAGTTTCGAGCGGTGAGTTAGCTCAGTTGCTTGACCGCGAAGTCAAGGCTCGCGAAGAGCGTACATCTGATGAGGCGCAAAAAATCGAGCATATGCGCTCGATTGAGTCGGCCCGTCGCAAAATTGTTGATATTGATACAACTCTCCGCGAGTCGCAGAACGCCCGTGAACTCCAGTCCCAGCGCGATCAGATCGAGCAGGCGCTTCGTGAACGTCGCGGCGAGCTTGAATCACTGATTGGACAGATTCGCGATCTGGCTGTTACGAGCTACTTCGCGATTGCACAGCCTGCCGTTGACCGGGCGCTGCAAATCCTTGATGAGAAACGCCAACGCGGCGAGATACCGAGTAGCATCCGTCAGCAGTTCGTACAAGATCTCCTCTCCCAGATGCGCTGTATCTGCGGTCGCGCACTCACTGACGGTAGCACGGAACACCAGCGGCTTCTCAACCTGCTTCAGCACAGCCTGCCCGGATCGCTCGAAGATGATGTACTCGATACCAGTGCCAAGCTCCAGCCCTTTGCCGAGCGGGTAGGGCGGCAGCGCCAGGACATTGATACCGCAATGCGCCGACGTACTGAGCTCGTTGGCGCTATCAACCAGCTAGAGGCCGAGCTAAGCGATATTCGGCACCAGTTGACCAAATCCCCGATTGAGGAGATTAGTCGGCTAGAGCGCCAGCGCCAGGAGTTCGCTGCTGATATTGATAGTGCGAACCTGAAAATCGGCGGGATTAATGTACACCTGGAAAAACTAACCAAGGAGATCAATCAGCTCGAAAAGGAGATCGCACGGGCGAAAACGGAAGAGCAACGGGCGAATTTGCTTCAGACGAAGGTTGATCTGACCCGGCGTTCGGCAAACGCGATTGGTGAGATGTACGAGCGATTCGCCGATGATATGCGCCTGAAGATTGAAGCGAAGACGAAAGAGATCTTCAAGTTGCTGGCATGGAAGGGCGATCACTTTGAGGATGTGCGCCTGGGTACGGACTATCATCTCGAAGTGATCGACCGCTACGGCACGCCAGCACGTCCCGATCTTTCGGCTGGTGAGCGCCAGGTGCTGAGTCTCTCCTTCATCACCGCAATGTCGCGAGTGAGTGAAGAGGAGGCTCCGCTAGTCATGGATACGCCCTTCGGTCGGCTCTCCTCACATCATCGCAACAGCATTACCCTCCATCTGCCAGCCCTCGCCGACCAGCTTGTACTCTTTGTTACCGATGAGGAGCTACGCGATCAGGCCCGCAGCAATTTAGAGGAAAAGATTGGCTTCGAGTATCGCCTGAGCTTTGACCCGCGTACAAGCTGCACAACCATTGAGGAGGAGGGGGTATGAGCGAAGGCAGTGCATCCCGCAGCGACCGTGTTATCATTGATGAGGCGGTCATTGACATTTATCGCGAGTTGACCGATGGCTCCAATGTTGAGCAGGCACCTTTTCGCACGCACAAAGATGTGTTTATGCTTGCTGTGGCCCTTGGTTTTCAACGCGGTACCCGACGCTCCGCCCCATCCCACTCCAAGCACACCATCCGCAAGGAGGTCTTCACTGACCTTGATTATCACCTCCTGAAAGCTATCGCCATCGCCACCACCGGCGATGTGGAGGTACTGATGCGCCAGGGCGAAGTGCTGACAATTGCCGAAGAGTTTGCACAAGTTGGCATTCATGAGGTAAAATCCAATCTCATGGAGCAGGCGGGGAGGCCGTTGTGGAATTTGGTTTCTTTGACGTAACTCAATACTCTCAGCTTACTGTAGGAAGTTAAAAATAAGTATATGTATGATAAAAATCCAGGTGAAATATTACGGGATTATTTAATGAAGATGTACCCCATGTCACAATCAGGTTTTTTATTTCAAATCGATAGGGATTTTAAAGACAGCGAACCTATACTTGATGCTTTTTACTGGAGCTTTATCAATTATCTTCTTCGGAGGTTTGTGGTGGTTGCGACATATCACTATCGCATGTATCCTCCTGAAAACTACGGAGAGCAATACTATAAAGAGGAACTTACAAGATATTTTACCAAAAATACTCGGTATCAGAAATCACAAGTTAAGTTGTTAGTAAATTTACTATGGGATTGCATGTACTTCGCCAATAAAGAACTTTCTAATAGCGATAAATCGAGAATTCGTACTAGAGATCAAAGAGAAGGAAATCGCTGTTATATATGTGGAATAGATTTAGAATACAATAATCAAGCATCAAATTTATATCCATCCATCGATCATAAATGGCCTCGCATGTTTGGTGGTATGGATCGTGATGATAATCTGACCTCTATGTGTCCGAGATGCAATAATGCCTTAAAGAAGGACTATATTGATTGGAGTGACTATCACTTCGAGGAAATTGCCCTTCCTTCGCTAGACATGAGAGATTTCAGACGACAAGCAAGAAGGAACAGACCTCAGGAGTTGTCGCTTTTTGAAGCAGCAATCTTAGCCAAAAACGATTATGCTTGTTCGATGTGCGGCGATAAAGCATATAAAATAGGTGAATTACTCATTGATCGCATATCCGAAAATGACGCTTGGCACTTTCTTAATCTACAGACATACTGTTCTGGTTGCTATGGTCGTTTAGTCCATCGACGTGACAAAGGGGGGAGTATATGATAACACGCCAGTATTTCGGATGTAAGATCGCCCAACGTGGAAGAGGTACGGCAGTTGAGTTTATTGTGTTTGTTGCTTATGCAAAAGATGTTGCCCAATGGACAGGTGTACGTCGTGTAGGTGAACATAGCAAAGGAACCCAGAGAATCCTTAAAACGGCACGAGCAAAGGCGATCCAGCGATTCTTTAGCTCTGATAGTAGTAATATAATTCCCGGGAGCATACTTATTGCGTTTGACGAGAGTGCTGCCACGTTTACCTCTCTACAAAAAAAGATGGAGGATTGTATTTCGGATTTCGATATTTGCAATAATGTAGAAGATAAAGTCGAATGGGGAACATTGCAGTTTAGTTTTGACGAGGATTTGCCTGAGTATCTGAGACCGGCTTTCATTGTTGATGGGCAACATCGTCTCAAAGGTATGGCAGATCTACCTCACATCAATCTTCCTATTATGGTTGCCGCTCTTCTCAATGCCTCTCATGAGGAACAAGCTTTTCAGTTCGTTGTGATTAACAATAAATCCGCAAAAGTTCCAACAGATAATGTAAAAGCTATTATCTCGCAAATTGACGAGAATAAGCTTCGTGATAGACTTCTAAATGCTGGTGTTGATTATGGTGATATGCCAGCAATTCTAAAAGATGTAGATAGCCAAGATGAGAGTCCTTTCAAAGGTCTTCTTGATTGGCCTCTTAACCCTGACCCAAATCGAAGAGTGAAGTTAAATACTATAGAAGCGTGTCTTGATTATATCGGGTCAAAGTTGCCGGTATTTGAAGATGATGAGGATACAAAAAAAGAAGTATTCTATACTATTTGGAGGGCCATTGCTAATCATTTCAATATTTTATGGCTTTCCGATGACAAATTTATGACTAAAGTCAGTATTAATGCCTTGAACGAATTTGTTGTTGATGGTATTACTTATGCTTGGATGGGAAATATTGTCGATGTGTTCGATGCTGACTCAGTTGAAGCCCAAACCAGGAATATCCTTAGGATGGTTCCAGATGAGTTCTGGACGAGAAAGTGGTCTGAATCAGTTAGAATTCAAGATAACTCAGTGATACGTGGTTTAATAAAAGACGAACTAGGCATGGTTTCTCAAAATGCCCGAATGGGACGCAAAAACGCTTTTGAGAAATCGCGCCTTATTGTTGATGGTGATGAGGTAGCAGAAGGGCTAGTAAAAGCGTAAAGTTACTAATGAACTCTCATCCGCTTCAGCCCTTCTCGCCCCTTCGCCGCCTTATCTAGGCCAACCTGAAGCTCGGCAAGCATCTGGCGCTGTACTTCCAGGGCAGCCTGAAGCATCTGGCGCTGCGATTCAAGGGCGCACTGGAGGCGCACAAGGTTCTGCGTAATCTGTCCAATCGCCATGTCGGTGGTGATCTGCTCTTGGCTCCAGAGCCGAGCGAGTTCATC
>JBAXJG010000020.1:0-3004 GCA_037137975.1 Candidatus Uhrbacteria bacterium
GTGCGCTGTAGGTCAGCAGTGCAAGAGATGAGGGTAGGTACTCAAATTCCCTGATTATAATCAGAATCAGGTTCTTCGCAGAATTTAGTGGCTTGAAGTAAAATCAGTATACGTCATCTTACAGAAGAAAAGTTAGGTTGTTTATGGTTGGGTATTGTATTGGTTACGGTAGCTCTCGAAGCTTTTAAAGCCCATCGCCGCAACCTTACGACACTGAAACCTGTTGTATAGTATTCTGTTACAGTATTTTGGCTGTGGTGTACTTTAATCGTTAAGGCTGTTGGTTCTATGGCTTATCGGCATGTACTTCATGTTCCTCAATGGTCGCTGTTCTAACTAATCCTGCTGGCTTATATTACAGCGCTTATAATATTTTTTACTTCGTCTCACTAAAATATGCGGAGAGCCATTAACATAATCATAAAAAGAGTGCAATTTCAAAATCAAATCCAACCAAATTTAACAATAATAACATGGTTCAAGCACCGAATGCTTCGAAAAAAGAATATCCCTACCGCAGCTATACTTGCTCGTTCATACTGCTGCAGGATGTAGATTCAATTGACCAGCAAATGCGGACGATTGAATCTGTGTCGGAATTCATTTCAACGAGTCAACTTGTCGATCGCGAGAATTCAGAAATCATTTATGTTTGGAAGGGTCAAAGTGACCCATTACCCCCAATCATTGCAAAACTAAATATTGTCGATCCCCACAAGCATTTTGGGTTTGGTTCTGGAATAGATGGCTACCTTGGTCCACGGATTGTAGGTCTGTTCAATATTGGTTCGATTCAGTCTTGTGGTGAAATGATAATTCTTTTCGCACCAGGATCAGTCATTCTTAATCCAGGGGCTTTGGAGGTTGCAATTTGCCGCGTTTCTGAAAACAGGAATGCGCTTGTGGTTTCTCATGATTTTTGGAATACAAAGTTTCCTAATTCGGCAATCATGGTTCATAGTGCCTTACTTGGCTCTACCACTGGAGCCTCGTCTGGATATGGAGTGATTGTGAAGAAACCATTCTTCGGCAATCCGAAATACTATTTTAATCGAGCGTGTATGGAGATGGATGTTCCTTGGTTAATCGCTTCGCTTGCTGCAGAATTTGAACGAGATAAGTCAGGGATTGGCAGGACCGTAGAGATATTACGGTGGACTTGATTCCGCTTTTATCTCCTGACAACACACTTTCAACCCACCTGTAAAACCGTATCGCATGAAACGTTTTCGTCCTGTCATACGCGTCTTCGTCAGTTCGACGTTTAGCGACCTGATAAATGAACGCAACGCGCTACAAGAACTGGTTTTTCCTAAACTGGAACAGTTTTGCGAGAAAAACGGCTTTCAGTTTCAGGCGATTGACCTTCGCTGGGGCGTATCGAGCGAGGCGGGGCTTGCTCATCGTACGATGCGAATTTGTGTTGACGAGCTACAGCGGGCGCAGAAGATTTCGCCTCGGCCTAATTTTCTGATCTTGCTGGGTAACCGCTATGGCTGGCGTCCCTTGCCAGAAGAAATTTCTGTTGATGAATTTCATATACTGGAGAATGCTGCCAAACAAGTGGAGACAACCACGTGCAAACCTGTCCTCACAGATTTACACGCATGGTATCGTAAGGACGAAAATAAGATTCCGCCTGTCTATCTTTTGCAATCCCGCCAACAGCAGCTTACCGACGCAAAGGACTACACAGAGGATGCGACTTGGAACGAGACACAAGCGATCCTTTGGATGATCATAAATCATGCCCAGCCGCAAGAAAAATTGATTGGCCGTTTTGATGCGACGACGCTGGTGAATGACTCACCACCAGCTATCGTCCGTTTTCAGGCATCTGCCACAGAACAAGAAATCTGGTATGGAGCATTACGTATTCCTGATGCTCACGAGCATGTGCTGGCGTTTTTTCGGCAAATCGAGAACATTGACGATTTCTTCGAACCGATACAGCTCAAGGACTACGTTGATTTGGAATCGTCAGGAAAAATAGATGCAGCATTGGGAGCTGAACAGGATCGGTTGAAGAAATCACTGAGACTTCGTCTTGGTGAAAAAAATATTTTTACCAGTGCCGCCCAGCTCTTTCCTGCATGTGATGTTCAAGGCAAGTCTACCACCAAAATCACGACGGATCATCTGGCCCAATTATGTGCCAATGTGGAAGATCGGCTGACGCAGATTGTCGCAAGCCAGATCGAAGAGTATTGGAACAACACAAAGCAAGCTTCGGCGGAGCGTTTTGCTCACGAGCTTAAAATTGAACAGGATGAACACGAGCGTTTCGGCCATGAGCGGGGTGGTGCGAATTCGTTTGTCGGCCGTGAGAACGAATTGAACACAATTCTCGATTACTTGCAAAACGATTCCCCCTTGCCGCTGGTTGTGCATGGGACTTCCGGCTGTGGTAAAACCGCCTTGCTGGCGAGGGCTGCACAAATTCATAAATCAAACGCACGTGATCAGAGGTCACAAGTGATTTTACGTTTCATTGGCGTAACCCCGCGTTCTTCTGACATCCGATTGCTACTTGGCAGTCTCTGCCAGGAACTGCGAATGCGGTATCCTTGCCAAGATAAGCTTCCTATTGAAGCCAAGGCGTTAAGCGAGGAACTACAGGTACATTTCAGATCCGCGACACTGGAGCAACCGCTAATACTTTTTCTGGACGCACTCGACCAGCTTTCCAATACAGACAACGGACTGCTACTGGACTGGATTCCAATTGCACAGCTGCCAGCTCATGTAAAACTTGTGATATCCTGTCTGTCTGGACGATCAAAGGATGATCCTGCCAGCCAGCCTTACACTGAATTCATGCGACGTCAACTTCCGGCGCAGAACAAAATGAATCTGGATGTACTCTCGGAAAACGATGCCAGAATGCTGCTGTTTGATCGCTGGCTGCCCCACGCGGAACGAATGGTCACTCATGATCAACAGAAACGAATTGAGCGACACCTGAAATCCGGTGAATGCCGCCAACCGATGTATCTCAAGCTGT
>JBAXJG010000021.1:0-2746 GCA_037137975.1 Candidatus Uhrbacteria bacterium
TGGAAGCCCGCGCTACCAACTGTCACGCTGAATCCTGGCACCTGAAACCTTGTCTAAGGCATGTTTCAATCCAGATTGACAATTCAGCGACGAAACGATGAGGCGATGAGGCGCTCCGTATCGCCTCATCGCCTCATCGCCTCATCGTTTCGTCGCAAGACGGTAAAGCTGAATGTGCCCATTTTGAAACATGCCTAAGAAGCTGTCTGAAAAGGTTACATATCCTGCGATTCCCCCTCCCCAGCCCTCCCCCGATGGGGGAGGGAGTCGACTCCTCCCCATCGGGGGAGGTTGGGAGGGGGGCGGTGACTTTTCAGACAGCTTCTAATACTACAGTTGTAAATATCTTCGCAGAAAGGCTCCCGCCGATCACCCCCCCTAGCCCCCCCGCGTGCGCATGGGGACAACGCATTGGTTCCCCCCCGCGTGCGGGGGGGCTAGGGGGGGTGATTCAAACTACAACTATTTAACGATGCGGCGATGCTGCGCCGGAAGGCCATTGTCGCTTCCCGGCAAGGGGCGTGCAAGGATACGGCCCGCACGTTCCTACGCTCCCTCCCTGAATAATCCAACGAGGCCACTATGCCCACTGAGCTAACTTGGGACGGTAAGTACAACGCTGATGGTACGAAGAAGGCTCCGCTCCGAGTCGAACTGCCCTTCCAGACCGTTGAGACGGTCAACGAGAGCGCCCAGGAGCGCCAGCGCCAGTTTGACTTGTTTAGCTATGGGCAGGCAACCGATTGGCGCAACCGTCTCATTTGGGGTGATAAGAAATATGTTCTCCCTTCCCTGCTGCCCGAGTTCGCGGGGAAGGTGGATCTGATCTATATCGATCCGCCGTTTGCAACGGGGGATGATTTTTCGTTTGATGTGCAGATTGAGGGAGAGAGTTTTATTAAGGAACCCTCAATCCTTGAGCAAAAAGCCTATCGAGATACTTGGGGACGTGGCCTAGACAGCTATCTTCAGTGGTTTTATGAAACGGCAATTATACTAAAGGATTTTTTAACAATGAAGGGAAGTCTGTTTGTGCATTTGGATGACAATGTGGCTCCATATGCAAAAGTTGTTCTTGACGAGATATTTGGAATAGATTGCTATCAGAACGAGATTATCTGGCAGCGCACAGATCCACACAATGATGCAAAGAATAAATTTGGAAACATACACGATACTATATTCTGGTATGGAAACTCTAGGCGTCCAAACTATTACCCTGAAGCAACTCGTGTAAATTTATCTGCCGCAGGATTAGCAGAATATTCTCTACTGGAATTGCCGGATGGTATTGTTCTGCCATTTTCTGGCAATGAAGACAAACCTGGACGAAGATTTAAGTTGGATGATGCAACATGGAAAGGTAATAACCCAAAGAAAAAGTTTGTTTGGCGTGGTGCTTCTCCATCACCAAACAGAGAGTGGATGTACACATTTGATGGCATGGAAGATGCTTTGGCTAAAGGCGAACTGTTCCTAAGAAAACCTGAAAAGGGTGCGGCACGATGTAAGAAAAGCTATTTAGACTTGAACAAGGGCATTCTTCTACAAGACATTTGGACTGATACCGGACGGATGAAGGGTGGTAGTGGATATGCCACCCAAAAGCCTGAATCCCTCCTCGAACGCATCATCAAGGCCAGCAGTAACGAAGGCGATCTCGTCCTTGATTGCTTCTGCGGCTCCGGCACGACCGCTGCTACTGCGGAGAAGCTAGGCCGACGCTGGATCACCTGCGACCTGGGGCGCTTCGCCATTCATACTGCCCGCAAGCGTCTGCTCGCCATCCCCAACGTCAAACCCTTCGTGGTACAGAACCTTGGTAAGTACGAGCGCCAGCTTTGGCAGGCCGAGGAGTTTGGCCCCAACGCCGAGCAGCGCCTCGCCAGCTACACCCGCTTCATTGTTGAGTTGTACCAGGCCCAGCCGCTCACTGGCTTCGCGTGGCTCCACGGCGTCAAAGGCGGGCGCGTCATCCACGTCGGCTCCGTCGACTCGCCTGTCACCCTTGCCGACATCCGCAGCGTCATCCGCGAGTGGCGCAGCGGGCTGGGCAAAACCGGCGCAGCCTCCAACGGGATTGATGTGCTGGGCTGGGAGTTCGCCTTCGAGCTGAACGAGACGGCCAAGCAGCAGGCATTGGAGTCCGGCGTTGATGTCCGCTTCCTCACCATCCCCCGCGAAGTGCTGGAGAAGAAAGCGGTAGAGCAGGGCGACATTCAGTTCTTCGAGCTGGCCGCGCTCTTTGTGGAACATACGGTCAAGGGCCGCGAGCTGACCCTGGAACTGACCAACTTCATCGCGCCCTTGGAGTACGTGCCGCTGGAGGTGCGCGAGAAGATCACGAAGTGGACAGCCTGGATTGATTATTGGGCCGTAGACTTTAACTTCCGCGACGATACCTTTCACAACGAGTGGCAGAGCTACCGCACGCGCAAGGAGAAGGGCATTGAGTCGAAGGTACGGCACACCTACCCTGAGCCGGGGACGTATCACGTGCAGGTGAAGGTGATTGACATTCTCGGGAACGACACAACCCGGACGATCACTGTCACGACACTCTAAGCGTGATCTGAGAAGCTGTCTAAAAAGATATGGCTACGTCTGAGACCTGTCAGGTAGGACTCACAAGAATCATCGAGTGGCACAAGACTCATCCCGTGTGTCCTACCAGGTCTTTTCAGACAGCTTCTTAGTACTACAGTTGTAGTTTGAATCACCCCCCCTAGCCCCCCCGCACGCGGGG
>JBAXJG010000022.1:0-2306 GCA_037137975.1 Candidatus Uhrbacteria bacterium
AAGGGCCTATAGCTCAGTCTGGTTAGAGCGCACGCCTGATAAGCGTGAGGTCGGTGGTTCGAATCCACCTAGGCCCACCACACGCATGCTTGAGTTGAGTTGAGATCCTTAGGGATTTGAATCCAGCTCAAGACCGGTTCGAGGACCGGTGGCCGAGAGGCAGAGTTGTTTGACAGATAAATAGAAGGAATAGAGAAGGGTGATCCATCGCGTTCTAGGGCGTGGTGGGCTTAAGGCGAGGCAAGTTTAGCGAAAAACCAAAGTAATATCGTGGGCACGAAGTCAATGTAATTTATTGATGGAAGGCCAAGTTACAAAGGGTTGACGGTGGATGCCTTGGCAGATGACAGCGATGAAGGACGTGGTAAGCTGCGAAAAGTCTCGGGGAGTTGCACGCGAACGGTGATCCGGGAATGTCCGAATGGGGAAACCCGGCTGGGTGAAAGCTCAGTCATCTCTTAGCTGAATACATAGGCTTAGAGAAGCGAACGTGGGGAAGTGAACCATCTCAGTACCCACAGGAACAGAAAACAACAGTGATTCCGGTAGTAGCGGCGAGCGAAACCGGAACAGCCCAAACCTCCTACGTGTAAGCGGCAGGCGTTGCGTAGGGGGGGTCGTGGGACCTACAGGTTGGAGCTGCCCTCCAACACAGAGTTACAAAACCTATAGTTAGCGGAACGGCATGGAAAGGCCGGCGATACAGGGTGATAGCCCCTTATGCGAAAGCTACTAGGACTCTGAGTGGTGTTCCCAAGTATGTCGGGGCACGAGAAACCTTGACAGAATTTGCCGCGACCATGCGGTAAGGCTAAATATGTTCATCTGACCGATAGTGAACCAGTACCGTGAGGGAAAGGCGAAAAGAACCCCGATGAGGGGAGTGAAATAGAACCTGAAACCGTCAATCTACAAGCAGTGGAACCACTATGGTATATCCGGTGGAACCGCGTGCCTTTTGCATAATGAGCCGGCTAGTTATTTTCAGTGGCGAGGCGAAGCCGAAGAGGCGAAGCCGCAGGGAAACCGAGTCTGAATAGGGCGACAGTCGCTGGAAATAGACGCGAAACGGGATGATCTATCCTTGACCAGGATGAAGGTAGGGTGAAACCTATTGGAGGTCCGAACCAGTGTGGGTTGAAAACCGCTTGGATGAGTTGAGGATAGGGGTGAAAGGCCAATCAAATTCCGTGATAGCTCGTTCTCCCCGAAATAGCTTTAGGGCTAGCGTCGGATGTTTCGTCGTGCAGGTAGAGACCTGAATGGACTAGGGGGCTTACCAGCTTACTGAATCCAACCAATCTTCGAATGGCACGCCGTGAAGTCCGGCAGTCAGACTGCGGGTGATAAGATCCGTAGTCGAGAGGGAAAGAACCCAGATCGCCAGCTAAGGTCCCAAAATACATGCTAAGTGGAAAAGGATGTGGATGTGCTTAGACAGCCAGGAGGTTAGCTTAGAAGCAGCTATCCTTTAAAGAAAGCGTAATAGCTCACTGGTCAAGCGGGTCTGTGCCGACAATTCAACGGGGCTAAAGCATGTTACCGAAGCTGCGAACGTAAGTGGTAGGGGAGCATTCCCTACGTCTGTGAAGGTTGACCGCAAGGACAGCTGGAGACATGGGAAGAGACTCTGTCGGCATAAGTAGCGTAAAGACAGGCGAGAACCCTGTCCGCCGTAAGACTAAGGTTTCCAACGCAAGGTCAATCCGCGTTGGGTTAGTCGGGCCCTAAGCCGAGGCCGAAAGGCGTAGGCGATGGAAAGCTGGTTAATATTCCAGCACCATGAGTATCTCGTTTGTACGATGCAGGGACGCAGGAAGGTAGGGACGCAGAGCTATGGAATGTTCTGTGAAAGGATCCAAGGGTGGCGCTTAGGGAAGTCCGGGTGCCGTGAGCTCAAGGTTTCTGACGAAAAGTCCTAATCCTACACTGCCGAGAAAAGCTGCTAAGGAGAGGTATTTGTGTCCGTACCGCAAACCGACACAGGTAGTCGAGGAGAGAATCCTCAGGCGTTTGAGAGAACTCTGCTGAAGGAACTCGGCAAATTAACCCCGTAACTTCGGGAGAAGGGGTACCACGGTAGGGTTCATAGCCCGAGGTGGTGGCACATAAATGTTCCAGGCGACTGTTTAACAAAAACACAGGTCTCTGCAAACTCCAAAGAGGAGGTATAGGGGCTGACACCTGCCCGGTGCCGGAAGGTCAAGAGGAGCGGTCAGCGCAAGCGAAGCTGCGAATTTAAGCCCCGGTGAACGGCGGCCGTAACTATAACGGTCCTAAGGTAGCGAAATTCCTTGTCGGGTAAG
>JBAXJG010000023.1:0-2116 GCA_037137975.1 Candidatus Uhrbacteria bacterium
TGTTTCTCAGGCAACAAAATCGCGACAACTGGACATAGTTGTCCTAACGCTAGTTTGATTCGTACTTTCGATTGGTGGTGCGATGTGACCGGCTTGGAACAGGAGTTTCCCGACTGCGTGTGATTAGGTTGGTGCTTTTGCGAATCGGATTTGGCAACGCGGCTGGTCGGGATCGAAGATTTCTTCGGGAATAATCATGTTGCGCAGCGATTCAAGCAGGAGGTAGGCCAGAAAGGTCAGGTTGGTTATGTCTTCAATCAAATTGCTTCTGGCCAGCAGTTGCATGAACAGGTGGGCGATTTGAAGCAGAATGTACAGGCACAGCATAACGTTAAGGTCTTTGCAGTTGCAGAAGTGTTCGAGTTCATAGCCGGTCTTTTGTTCGTTGAATCCTTCATTTTCAATTTTCCAGCGTGTGCGTCCTCCTTGGGCGATGGTTATCACATTTTCTTTTGTTACGGTAAAGTTGGTCAGATAGGTAAACGTGGTGGTTTTGCCATCCACAGTTTCTTCACATAGAATGAAATTGAGTTTCATTTTCTGATAATCGAGCATATTGACCCACTTATACACTTGGGTCACGTCTTTGCCGTCGCGTTTGACGGTACAGTAAAGCTGGTCTTGTTGGCTATATTTAAGTAGTTCTATCGCTTCATCGTACAATGTTGGAATTGAACCGCGTTGGAACGAGCAGATGAACTTGTGAGTAGCGTCCATAATGGCTTTGAAAATGGGCCCCTGACAATATAACGAGTCGAGCAGATGAACAATAGGTTCGCGGGGGAACAACTCCTTGAGACGAGGCAGCGCGCGATGGAACGCTTTAGTTTCGCAATCCTGCTTGTCGTAGCATCCATCGGCCGGGTTGAGCAGCGGCTCGGTGAGCACGGAGATGGCCAACCCGTCCAATCCCAGCGCCTTGAGCTCCAAAACATTATGCAAATACGTTTTGGAACCATCCTTATGTTCCTGGGTCAGGCATTCATCGCAATGCTTCTTGGAAGAAGAAAAAATACCCGTGGCGTCGCCCCCTATCATTACGTAGCCAAGCAAATAGAGGCTTGGAACCTGTTTTTGGCGAATGAGTCTGCGCAAAAGTTTGGGGCATAACTCGGCAAGCTGTTGGCGATCGAGACTGGCTAGTACGTTAGTTAACTGCCGAGAGCACATTACAGTTTCAGTTCGGGCGCGGCTGAATGTGCACCAGTTGTCGCAGAAGTGCGCGTCGTCGCTTATCCGGTCGAGCATGTCGCGCGATTTAATGCGGCAGGCAAACGTCAGGATACCCAGAGACATCACTTGTTCCAGCGAGTACAACGGATCGTCGCGCGGATCGTCAATTTCCTTCATATCTTCCCAAAACCCCGGGAAGATGTGTCGGACCAGCCGAGCCAGCGCCTGACCTATGGGTTGCTTTTTTTCTTTGGGCTTTTTGCGCCGCCGACCCGCTTTTCCGGTACGTACTTCTGAATGATATTGATACTGAGAATCGAGGCTTCCGCCAACAACTTCTTGATTCGGCGATAATTGCGTATCCAACGTTCCGCTTCCTTAACCAGGTCCTTGGGCACATAGACCGAACGAGTCTTTCCTTCCTGTTTGAAGGTCAACAGGTGGTAGACGGTGGTCCGCCCTTGCTTGTCTTTACGTTCAATTCGGCTGAGCGAGCCGGCCAGAATCGGTCGGTCTTGCCCCAGTAGTGCCAGTTTCTCTTGACGTCGTGTTTCTACTGATTTCATGGCTTTGCTCTCCGTACTCTAAGTATACATACTTAGAGTTGTATTGTCAAGAAAAAATGCGTCCGATTACGGACGCATGAAAATGTGTTTTACCTTTATCCCACAATGGGATAATTAGTGCGAAAAAAATCCCATTTCAGGGTGCTGCTAATCCCCCAGCGATTGCTTGATCTTCACAATCTTACGCACATGCTGGTATTACTTGTCCATTTTTTACATATCTTCATATTTTCGCGATTTTTACTATATTCAACAAAGCATACCGTTAACCATGGCTACTTGGTTGGCGCTCACTTAGAGCGTGTACGGAAAGTCATTTCGGCATGTAAAATTGTGGGGTGGACTGTCAGTCCGCCCGTACAAAGCCAGTGATTCAA
>JBAXJG010000024.1:0-2109 GCA_037137975.1 Candidatus Uhrbacteria bacterium
TCCCGCCGCGACGGGCCATACGGTCCGCGATCCGGCGACCGGCGCTCCCGCACGCGACGAGCCTCTCGTGTCCAAATATGCCTGACTATGTTCGGAATATGTTCGGACGATGTTCGAAAATATCCGGACGATGTTTGGACGATGTTCGGACGATGTTCGGTTATTCCCGGTGATGTCTCGCTGCCGGGTCTGTCCGACACCTGCGTTACGGGATGAGAGCGGCCCAACGCTACGCCTCAATTGCGCCGCTGGCAAGCGTATAGATCGCCACGGCTGACGGCACGCGACGAACTTCCTAAAACGCGCCGGGCTTGAGGCCGCGCCAGCGGCGTCAATTGCAGGCGATGTTGGGCGGCGGGTTAACAGTGATAGTCAAAATAAGCCTTTAGAATAATATCTATTTGCTTTAAGTGTAAATGAATTACGTTTTTCACACAGGAGGAGATTTACTATGTTCTAATTTTATTGCTCATTATCTCGAATTCTTCGCAGCAAAAGCAACATTGAATTATCTTGTTTTTTCGTTAAGAAATTTCCTTTTAGCGTGATATTTCTCCTATCAAAAGCATATACCTGCATATCTTGAGGTGTCGCAATTACAAAGGACGGCAATCTATACCATAAAGCGTACTTTTTTGCCTGTTCTACTGCTTTTTGTCGTTCACTAAAAGTCCTGATGCTGAGTTTATTTTCGAATAGAGTTAGAGTTCCTTCGTCGTCACTCACAAAAACATCGATTCTTCCGGGAGCACCATCTGGAAACTTACAAATATACTCTCTTTGATATTTTACATTCCACTCTTTTAGCAATGGGATAATGAAATCGTCTTCAAAATGGCGTTCCTTGGCATAATGTGCGATAATAGGATTGATATTTTCAGATTCTTGTTTTGTAGATCTTTTATACTGGGCTTTGACATTGATCATGCAAAAACCAAATTCTCTCAATTTTTCGACAGAATTCCTGGAGAACAACGGATTGCGAGTACTAATTCGCATGATTTGTTGTATTGGATATAGCTCTCCTTCGAAAAGAATAGTGGGCGTGTTTTTTAGACTTCCCCAAGTTGCTCTGTATTCCTCATCAAAGATGTGCAGCGCGTCTATGATTTGTTGTTTTGTGATCATAAGACCTCAAATTCTTAGTCGTATGTGAATTGTGAGTACATCTAATTATACAGACCGCAGTGAATTTTGTAAAGTATAAATTACTTGGTGCTGCGACTGCTCAATAGTCCATTCTTCCGTTCGACATTGGCCTTTAGGGTTGAGGTGCCGCCCAACGGTTCGCCTTAGCCGCGCCGCCGAACGGGCCATGATAAAGCGCCACGGCCATGTAAAAGAAAAAATGTTTCAAAACCGCCGGTGGCGGCGTCGGCTACAGGCGCTGTTGGGCCGGGACATGGCTGACGCCGGACCTTCGGCGCACCCGACCGTGAACATCGCAGAGACATGCGGTCGCCGAGGGGGGCCGGGATGGGACGAGACGTGAATGAGCGACGGGTGATACCGCACGCAATCCGGCGACGGGTCATACGGCACGCAACACGCCCGATGGACACGATCCGGCGACGGGTCATATCGCACGCGATGAGCTCGACGGGACGCGATCCGGCGACGGGCCATACGGCACGCGACGGGCCTGACCGCACGCGATCCGGCGACGGGCGCGACGGCACGCGATCCGGCGACGGGCGCGACGGCACGCGATCCGGCGACGAACGATACGGTACGCGATGATCATTTCGTATTCGACTATGCCCGGATATGTCCGGATATGCCCGGAATATGCCTGATGATGTCTCGCTGCCGGGACCGTTCGGCAACCGCGTGAGGGGTTGAGAGCGGCCCAACGATCCGCCTGAGCCGCGCCGCCGGACGGGCGTCGATAGAACGCCACGGTATTGACATGTGAAACCACACGCAACACAGCGGTTGGCGGCGTCGGCTACAGGCATTGTTGGGCCGGGGCATGGCAGACGACGGGCGTGCGGCGTGCCCAACCGTGACCACGACCGGCACACACGGGCTGGGACACGACGAGACGTGCGTAGGCGACGAGACGTGCGTAGGCGACGGGCCATACCGCACGCGATCCGGCATCGGGCC
>JBAXJG010000025.1:0-2039 GCA_037137975.1 Candidatus Uhrbacteria bacterium
GCCGTGGCGCTTTATCATGGCCCGTTCGGCGGCGCGGCTAAGGCGAACCGTTGGGTTGCACTCGCAGTACCAACCTTGCCTCTAACCATACTTACGTTTGTATGGTAGAATGAACACAAGTATCCACAATAACTGCCAGGAACAGCGCATCATGATAACCCAAGGTTTCCTTCAAAAGCTCGCCGTTGTATGCAAAGATCATTATGTCCTACGAACGATAGATGATTTATTTCTAGTTGCTGGCGCAGAATTGATGTGGTGGCAAAAACCATTAACTGAAAGTTATGGCGATAGGATAACCCGATTTTACGGATGGACAGAAGGAATAAAGGCCAAATCACCACGGCAATATGATAGCATTATTATAAATATAGCCTGTCAAATAGCAGACAATCAAGTCGTACCACAACGTGATCGCGATTTTATTACCACACAACTAAGCTTAATACCATCAGAAAATAACGAAGAACAAGGATCGGAAGGTCTATTAAGTAAAGGTTATTCCGATTTGTTTTGTCAAGTTGCGATTTAACGCTTTAGAGAGAGCTAAACGCGGTATGAGCGAAATTATGTGCGGTTCCGACTTTACGGCTTTGTGATGCGGTCGTTCTGCAAATCGGAATAGCCTTTAATATAGAAGCTATACTTGCTACAGTTACTAAACTACTCGCAAGTGAGGGACGAGCTAAAGAAGTAGGCATTTTAGCACATGCGGAAGCTATACTCAAGCAAACTGATTATGACAATTGGGATGGAGGGGTGTATATTTACACTTTGTATTTACAAATACCTGTATGGTTATACACTCAAGTGAGTTCAGGTAAGGATGAAAGTGAAGAAAAAATCCTTGCACATATAAACCCTCTAACAATCCCTTTTCCAAAAGATCGTATTGGAAGTGTTCTCATTTCTCCGCAAGCAACTGAAGATAAGGACTGGAGGGATAAAGCTAAAGCCTGGGTAGCAGGAACGGGAGTAACAAATCAAGGTAGGGTGAGATCGGATAACATTGCTCCGAGAGAATGTGATGGCTTATTATTTCGCTCACAACCCGAGATATACCTCTATAAAGCATTAAAGTCCCTTGGAGTATCTTTTGCTCCTCTACCAGTCTTCATAAAAGGAGGTGAATCCTATCGCCGTATCGAACCCGACTTTGTCGTCATCAAAGACGGTATAGTAATGGTGATCGAAGTGGATGGTGATACAGTACATCAAGAAACGCCAGAAGAAGCGCATAATCGAACGACAATGCTAGTTTATGAAGGCGCTCATGTTGAAAGAATAAAGGCGAGTGAATGTGGCACACCAGAAAAAGCGGATATTTCAGCAAAAAGGCTGTTGCAAATAGTAACGAAATTGAAGTCGTCACGATAAAAATACTCTCCGACCGTGCAACCCAACATTGCGTGCAGTTGACGCCGCTGGCGCGGCCCCTAACCTGGGCGCGATCTTGAAATGTGGTGGCGTGCCGCTGCCCGTGCCGTTTCATGGAGGTTGCCAGCGGCGCAACTGACGCTCTGCGTTGGGCCGATCTCAATCCGTAAAGCAGTCGCCGGACGGTCGTGTTCCGATCTACACCGGTGAGTATCGGAGCGCGGGAAAACCGGCGATCCACGACGCTCATGCGGAACCGTGACCATCGCGTTCCGATCGTCATTCACGGGTATCGGAGCGCGGGAAAACCGGCGATCCCCATCGCCGGTGCCGAACGGGCCGGGTGCATGCGAATGCCCGTCGTGCGGGGTGCCCGTCGTGCATGGTGCAGACGAACGCCCGTCGTGCGGGGTGCCCGTCGTGCTAGAGGCGAGTCCCGTGCATGGGCGAGTTCCGGTCATGGCCCGTCGTGCGGGGCGAGTCCCGTGCATGGGCGAGTCCCGTGCATGGCCCGTCATCTGCCAATCCCCGGCCCAACATGGCCTGTAGCCGACGCCGCTAACCGCCGTTTTGAAACATTTATTCTTGTCGTATGCCGTGGCGTTCTATCAGGGCACGTTCAGCGGCGCGGCTAAGGCGAGTCGTTGGGCCGCCCTCACCCC
>JBAXJG010000026.1:0-1995 GCA_037137975.1 Candidatus Uhrbacteria bacterium
TAAGGTGCTGAACGATGTTCGCTTCCTGAAGAAATCGACAAAGTAGGAGCTTAGTAAAGTTTTCCAGTTCGTTCGTCGCTAATCCCTCAATAATTTCGACGATTCGGACAACTTCCTCCGCGACATGGCGTGGTTCTCGTCCTGCGGCCCATTGAACATTCAGCCTCTCCGCTCCTTTCGCAACATTTAAGGGGCCGGACTGTCGCGTTGGAATGCCTTTTCCGTCGAGTGCCTGTTTAATTGGTTTCTCGAAAAGCGAACGAGGATTGCATGCATACAAATCGTGTGATGCCCGATAGGACGAATCACGTAAACGCGCAATGGCAACAACCAATACAATCTCTCGAAATCCCCAAGTTTGAGTTCTGAACAAAATCTCAAACGACTCTTCAAGTTTTGTGTCATGCGTATACCTTCCCGTAGCGATGTCAACAAAAAACCGTTCGATCATGTCGGTAATTTGCTGGTTCCTTACGCTTGCTTTTGTCGTATGTGACATACGTTACTCCTTCATTGTTGAATTGATGACTTTATCAAGAGAAATTCTGAGAATAAGCGACAAACTAATCATTATTTGAATACTTGGATCGCCTCTCGCTCCGCTCTCTAATCGTGATAGGTAGCTTTGTGATACATGAATGCCGTGTGATTGAAGGAGCGTAGACAAATCTTCCTGCTTTAACCCGAGCTTTTGCCGCTGAGAACGAACTTCTTCACCAAACGCTTGTGCAAACGATTCGGTGGCACGCTGAATGGCATTCCCTAAATCTGCTGACATCAGTGATGGTTCGTTCGTTTCTCGCATCGCCTCTTGACAAACAGCCGTTCGAATGGTAGAGTTAACATACAGTCGTATGCCTGACAGGCATAATTAGAGCAGGACGTTGATGAAACCTACCGCAGTAGACCTCTTTGCCGGTGCGGGTGGCTTATCCCTAGGGTTACACACCGCAGGGTGGGACGTGGTTGCGGCGATTGAGTGGGATACCTGGGCATCCCAAACATACCACGCCAACTTCCCAGGTACACCGATGTTCGCTGATGTACAAAATGTTGATTTCCGTGTTTTTTCTGGCATTGACTTGATTGCAGGTGGACCTCCGTGTCAGCCTTTCTCCGTTGCCGGAAAGCAATTAGCTTCTGACGATCCGCGTGATATGGTACCACAATTCGTCCGCGCTGTACACGAGGCACAACCTCGTGCATTCCTCATGGAAAATGTCCCAGGTCTTCTTACCCAACGAAATTTTTCTTATACGAAACGAGTTGTCGCGCAACTTGAGGATATGGGATACACCGTAAGATTGAAAAAGGTCGTTGCATCGCATTATGGCGTGCCACAAGAGAGGGAACGAGTGTTTTTTATTGGCGTGCGTGATGCCGTACCTTTCCTATTTCCTGAGGCAACGCATGGCCCAAACACCGGCAAGCCGTTCGTGTCCGTTGCGCATGCATTGGAACATGTACCTGCGTGTGAACCAAATAGAGCAATCGTAACATATGCACGAAACCCAATTCTACGGCCTAGTCCGTGGGCAGGAATGCTCGTGAATGGACAAGGGAGACCCCTCAATATGCACGCACCTAGTTTAACTATACCGGCGACGGCGGGTGGGAACAGAACCCATATCATAGATGTGCAAGGGATTTTATTGGCGTATCATGCCGAATTGATGAACGGGAAGAAACCAAGAGAAGGTCTGGTTCCAGGAGTACGACGGCTCAATGTACGTGAATCTGCACGCCTACAATCGTTCCCTGATAGCTTTACGTTTATGGGAACAAAAACCAGACAATATATGCAAATTGGAAATGCGATACCTCCCCTTTTAGCAGGAGCCATCACAAAAGCATTGTATCACTTCTTATTCGCAGATGTGCGACGGGATAGAGCGGTTAATCAACAGTCCTTCTTCCCGTTCTTACGGTCTTAAATGTATGGCAGTGGTGCATTCTCGTGGGCCCAACGCCGTGCCTTAGCCGCGCCGCCGAACG
>JBAXJG010000027.1:0-1822 GCA_037137975.1 Candidatus Uhrbacteria bacterium
TGTTAGCGGCGGCGTGAAAATGCAGACAAATCGCCGCTTTGAAAATGCCTAGAGCAAAGTGGCGATCCACTGACCTGAACAGTCGCCATGGCTATTCGATTTCGCCTGGTGTGCGATAGCTCCTACCGAGGATGCGCACGGTTTCCGAGTGGTGCAGTAGGCGGTCCAGGAGCGCCGAAGTGAGGGTTGCGTCGTTATTGAGCGTTGTCGTCCATTTCTTATAGCCGAGATTGGTTGTGATGATGGTGGAGCCGCGCTCGTAACGCCCACTGATAATCTGAAAGAGCAGGTCAGCAGCGGTCTTGTCGAGCGCAAGGTAGCCCAGTTCATCGAGGATCAAAAATTCCGGTCTGAGGTACTTGCGCAGCTCCTGTTTTCGCGAGCCTGCTTTGCCGGCAGCGAGCAGGTTATTGACCGCATCAACGGCTGATGTGAAGAGGACGGAATGCCCTTTGAGACAGGCGGTGTAACCGAGAGCAAGGGAGAGGTGCGTTTTGCCGAGCCCGGTGTTGCTGATAAAAATGACGTTGCCCTTCTCGTCAAAGAACTGGAGCCGGAATAGATTTTGAACCTGCAAACGATTGATAGAAGCCGGCCACGACCAGTCGAATTGGTCGAGCGTTTTGCGCAGTGGAAAACGTGCCTGGAGAATGCGGCGCTCCGTACAACGGTCCTGCTTGAGGCGCGCTTCGCCTTCAACGAGCCGTTCAAGAAAGGCGACATGCGTCTGTCCCTGCCCGGCTGCCGTGGCTGCCAGTGTCTCGTAGTGCTCTTTCATGAACGGCAGCTTTAAAGTATCCAACTGCGCGTGCAGCTCTGAGAATGGCTTCTTATCCTTTGTCATCTTGCTCCTCGTCGTGCTTATCGTAGATAGAAAGGTCTGGTTCCGGGATATCAAGCTCAAGCAAGTCACTCTTGCGAGTGAGATGTAGAGCGCCCGGCTCCTCATGAACGCGGGCGCGTTGCTCACAAATGTTGGCGATGTACTCGCTGCTAAATGCTTCCAGCGATAAAGAATCCTCGATGGCACGAGCAACCGGCTCGGTACCGTAAATTTCGCTTAACGCCACAATCTTTTGCACATGATGGTACGGATTCAGTCTGCGCTCAGCCAGGCGCCGGTAGTACTCGTCAGCTTTATGTGACAGCCCTATAAATCGGGCATAGATCTTTTGCTCCCGTGCGCGATGGCGCTGTGCAAGCAGCACCTTGGGATGGTCAGGATGCTCAAAGTCGCGATGACGCTCGTAGCTGCGCGTGTGACGCGCCACAAGCTTGTCGCCCGAGTAGATGCACACCCGGTCAGGGTAGGATTTAACGGTGAGCTGCATTCCTGCATACTCAGCGGGCACCGAGTAGCGATTCGTGTCGAGTGTGACTCGAAATGTGCTTGAGGCTCGTGCCGGCATGACCGCACCAATATCGTACGGCTGTGCCGGCAGCGCCCGCAAAGAGGGCTTTTCCACAAGGAACAGCTCGCTTGGGCGTTTCCTTGTTTCTCCGTGGATACGCACGTTAGCGACATCGCTCAACCAGCGTGAAGCTGCGGGCGCCAACGCACAGAAATCTGGAATCTCGAGCCCGCGAAGGAAATTCTTTTTGACGTACCCGACACCGCTCTCAACTCGCCCCTTCTCGTTGCCCTTCGCTACTGCGCACGCCCGGATTTCGAACCCATAATGGCGCGCAAAGTCGACATAGTGCGGATTAAACACAGGGGCTTCCCCGGTCAGCCGCCTTAAAACCGCCGACTTTAAATTGTCGACCATTATTCTTTGAGGCACGCATCCGAAAAACTCGAAGGCGTTTTGGTGGCAGCCTA
>JBAXJG010000028.1:0-1806 GCA_037137975.1 Candidatus Uhrbacteria bacterium
TAGAGCCTGTCCCAGATAAGGATATTTTCTGATTTCATTTTTGCCATTTTGCGTCAGCCAGGCGTAATTTCTCCGCCAGGAATTCACTTTTGTCGCGCACCCATCAAAACCCCAATAAAACGGCCATTTTTAGACAGACCGCCGCACTGTTTTCCGTGCTCCTCGCCCAGTTTACAAAAACAATCTCTCAGGCCGCTTTTTTCCGTTCCTTTTCCTGGGCTCGCAACATCCTGGCCAACACCCACAAATTGTGCGCCACCACCGCCCACGCCACTTCCCGTTCTCGTGACTCGAAACCCTTATTGCGCAACACCGGCCCCAGGAACACATTCTTCAGGATCCCGATCCGGCCTTCCGTCTGGGCCCGACGGCGCTGAACCTCCACAAACCCCTCGTCTTGCAGCCGATCCTCCAACCGGACCACTGACCGTGGGCAAATGCCATTGAAGATATGATGTTCTTCCAAACACTCTCTCGTGACCTTGCGATCAAACCCGCGATCCGCCCCCGCCGCGCCGGGATAGCGTCCGTAACACGCATGTATCCGATCCAAACTCTCATCGAGCAACACGGCGTCGCCATGGCTTTGCTCCCTCAACAATTTCCAATCCACGATCAAACCGTCCTGCTGTTCCCCCACATACAGCGTGTTCCCAAACTCCACTTCCGCCCCGGCTTTCCCTCTCACGATCACTCGTACATCCGGTTCATAAAGGCTCAGGATTTTCTCCTCATTGGGCACCAAGCGCCGACCGATCAACCGCTCGTGGGCCTGCCGGACAGCGGCTGGCAACTGATCCAAAATCCCTTCCATCCGCCGCCATATCTGTCTCGCCTGGGCTTCCGTCCATGGCGTCTGGACCCACTGAGCTTTCAGCAATGTCACATATCGCGATGCGTGTTCACGCACTACCTTCACCAGTCGCTTCATCCGGCGCAACACATGCTTGCGACGTTTCACAGAATCCGGCGAACGTCGGCTCTGTGTCATCTCCATCGACAACCGGTTGATCTCCCTCAAAAACGTCTCCGGCTCCTCCATCCGGTGCTTCAGCCCCTCCCGCCGGATCAGCTTCACCGCTTTCATCAATGTCCGCACTCCATCACGCAACAGCACCCAGTCCGTCGGAAAATGAATGTTCGCCTTCAGGCACGTCGTATCCACCAGCAGAACCTCGATCCCGACCTCCGCCTCCAGACCCAGTTCACCGTGCGTTTCCCCAGCCACCTTGCCAAGCAACACGTTTACCAAATCCCGAATCTCACCCTCCGACGCCAACTTGTCGAACCGCTCCATTGTGCTCTTCGAGGGGATACTCACCCCCGCCAGTTGCTCCACCCGGCAAAACTTTTGCAACACTGCACTTTCGGCCAATCGCCGGGCAAACTTCCGATATTCCCGCTCTGTCAACTGCCGGGCAATGTTGCAGCGCAATGCTTGGATGCACAACTTCTGATACCTCAACCGGGCCCTCGTTCCAATACGCTGCCCTGTCCGCATCCAGTCCTCCAGACATCGCTCCACAAAGCGTGTTTCCATCCCGCTTTGGATCAGCAGCACATCGATCTGTTCCAGTTGCCCCCGATATTCCTTGTAGTCCGCATTTCCGAAAACTTTAGGAATGTCTCGACCCAACTCCTGCTCTTGGTCTATAAATCTCATGTCGGTGTGTCTCCCAGATCTCGTAGTCCAGGAGTTATAACACACCGATTTCGGGCAAAGTATCGTTTTCAACGGTCTTTGCCCGCCTTTTTTTCACGCCCCTATGCACGCCTGTCGAAAGATCGCGCATGTGGGACAGGCTC
>JBAXJG010000029.1:0-1734 GCA_037137975.1 Candidatus Uhrbacteria bacterium
TTCATGCTACGAGCCTTTTTGCTTTTGTTTTTGAAATGTCCATTCGTTGTTGTATGAATTTTGCAAGGTCTGGTGCTGGTGAGCTATCTGCGAGAAAATACGGCAGTGAATTTCTCAGTGCGATCGCTGTGACAGCTTCTGAAGGTGGGATGCCCGGTCTTATGGTGCGCAGCCACGAGCCGAATGAATTCCATACGAGTTGAGGTACGGTGGTGGCTAGCGCCAGCATGATTCCTTGCGCGATAAGTCCGAGTTGTATGAATCGGTGATAGGCGGCCAGTTTTCTTCGGACCGCTTTGCGATAGTCGTCTGATTTTTTGTGTAGGAACTGTTTTTTCCCCTTTCTTGTGATGGGGGTCATGGCGGCCATCCAGAAGTGGTAGAAGAATGCGCCGACGACGTGCAAGGCACTCTTAAAGCTGACTTCGATTTTGAATCGGTATCCATACAGGCGAATGACGTCGATGGGCGCCATGGTCAGATCGGTGGTCATAAGTATCAGGCGTCCTCGTGTTGGATGCAGTACGGCGACAAAGCGCACGAGAATGCCCACGGGTCTCCACAACAGGTCGCAGGTCCATACACTGAGTTGGACGTTCGATTCACCGTAGACTGGGCTTTCGACAGTCTGTTTGGCGTCGGGCTTATCGAACAAAGTCCTGAGTAGCACTTTTTCCCCATACTGTTTTGGGCGCCCTCGCTTTGGCTGTTCAGGTTTTTGGACGGGCAAGTAACCGACTGCGGTGTTGCGTACGCGGGTGACCAGATGGTTTCCCAAGCGCAATAGCGGCAAGGCGATCTTGCGCGACGCGTAGTAGGCGTCGACCACGAGGTAATAAGGTTTGTTGAGCCCAAGTGTGCCGAGCAACTCAATCATCTTGTCCAGCAACGTGCGTTGGTCGCGATTGGAAAAGACGACACCCTCGTGAATGCGGGCCGCCAACGGTATGGCCACGACGCTGGCCAGTCCCTGCGCGAGAATGCCCACCGCTTGGCAGGAATGCCCCAGGATGTATTCAGGTTTGGTATTGGATTCAGACTCTTGATGCAGGCGCTTGACGCCGGGCATCTTCTTGCCTGACTTGCCGATTTTGATCCCGTCACCCACCAGCACACGCCGCCCGTTACAAGACAACAGACTGGGATGACTATTGACCACCAGCGCGGTCCACAGACGCGTGAGCGTATCCACGTTAAGCGCGCAACTATGAAAGAAGTCCAGCAGCCGGTCATAACACGACGCTTCCAGGCCCAGAGCTCGAATAAAACTTGTTACGCCCCACAAATCCTCGCGCGTGCAAAATCCCACCAGCACCACGCACATCCACAAAAACGTCCTGTAACGCGCGCAGGCCCCGCGCAACGGCGCGCACCAGCGCCACCATTCACACCATAACAACATATGCAGTCTCTCCTATTTTTGATTGATTCAAATACAGCCAATATGTATCATATATATGATACATGCGAGATGGCATAATGTTACAAAAAAATGGAGGTGCTATGGAAAAGACTGTGCAGATTGAACGGCGGATCGAGAAGATCAAAAAGGCTCTGGCGAACTTAGGAGAAATGCGACCGGGTTCACTGACTAACCAAACACGCAGTTGGGGTGGACACTACGCCCAGCTAAGCTACACACACCTGGGAAAAGGACACACGGAATATATTCCACCAGAACGTGTAAAAGAGGTAAAGAAACAGATCGAAAACTACCACAAGTTTAAAGACTTA
>JBAXJG010000030.1:0-1669 GCA_037137975.1 Candidatus Uhrbacteria bacterium
CAGGGCAAACGCATCTAATACTGCCATAAACTATAATTTCACTTTTGTATCTCTTTCCGTTTCTTTTTCCTTTCCCTCTGCCTGCGCGTCAATCGGATGACTTCGTCGGCGTATTGTTCGGCGAGTTGAGTGAATAGACGGTATCCGTCAATTGCTTCTTGTAGGGCTGGCAGCTCGTTGGCAGGCACGTAGCGCACGTCGTTACGTCCATTGCTCCAGGTTTGATGGTTGTAGTGGGCACGCCCGGTCATTTGGCATAGCTTGCCGCGTTCCATCTGATCAATTGCCGCCATTTGTTCGAGCAGTAACTTCATTTTCTTGGTAGGTTCCATACCGCAATGATATAGACATCTATATTTTCGTGTCAAGCGCGCCGTTCTTGGTTGTTGTCGTGGGCCGAAGTATTACTACTAGCTTGTCTATTTGACTGGGTTGTGCGTGGTGTGATATAGTTTCCTATATACGCAACCTTAACCCATGGAACGTCAAATAGTCATGAACGAAAAAGAAGCAACAGCTTCCCGCCCCAAGAGTATCGTGGAATGTTTTGAATCGATACGCGACCCGCGCGTCAACCGTACACGCCGCCACAAGCTGGTGGAGATTCTCGTAATCGGCCTTTGCTCTATGCTTACTGGCGGCGAGGGATTTTCGGATATGCAAATCTTTGGGAAAGCCAAGCTAGATTGGCTTAAGACATTCCTGGAACTTCCTCACGCCATCCCGTCTCACGACACATTCAACCGAGTATTTTCAGCCATCGACCCGAATTGTTTCCTGGAATGTTTTGTTCAATGGGTCCAGGGAATCTGCCCCGCCCTTGGGTTGGATATAATCGCCATCGACGGAAAAGCGTTGCGTCGCGCTTTGAATGAAGGCGACTCAATCCCCTATATCGTCAGCGCCTGGGCATCAGAAAACGGTATCGTATTGGGACAGGTCAAGGTTGATGACAAGTCGAACGAGATTACGGCGATACCACAACTGTTGCGTGTACTCATGATTAAAGGATGCATCGTCACTATAGATGCCATGGGGTGCCAAAAAGAAATTGCGGCCAAAATCATCGACAAGGATGCCGACTATGTCCTGGCGCTCAAGGGCAATCACGCCACAGCGCACGAAGAAATCAAAGAGTTTTTCAGCGACGCAGTCCACCCTTGCGACACCCAAGCAGCAAACAGCGTACTGCCCAATACTATGGACTTTTATCAGACCATCGAAAAAAACCATGGCAGAATTGAAATCCGTCGCTACTGGCAATCTATCGATATCGACTGGTTCCAAGACAAGGGGCTCTGGAAGAATCTGACCAGCATAGGCATGGTCGAGTCAATCCGACGTATCAAGGGAAAGAATTCAATTGAACGTCGTTATTTTCTCAACAGTCTGCCGCTCAACGCCCAACGTTTCGCAAAGGCTGTACGCGGACATTGGGGAGTCGAGAATCCGCTGCATTGGACACTTGATGTCACTTTCGCAGAGGACCAAAGCCGAGCCAGAACAAAGTATGCTGCGCAAAATCTCGCCACACTACGACGAATCGCCCTCAATCTTGTCAAGAATAATCTACGAGAAAAGACTTCACAAAGACAAAAACGATTGATCGCAGCGCTCGATACAAAATACCTCGAAGAATTGCTGGGGTTTTAGATGCGTTTGCCCTGGC
>JBAXJG010000031.1:0-1637 GCA_037137975.1 Candidatus Uhrbacteria bacterium
TCACTAGCATCCCATAGTGGCTAAACGCGGGCAGAATTCCCCCTTACCCCCATTGATTCATTGGGGTTTTCGTGATTTCAAAAGCGGTTCCAGAAATGCGTTTGCTTATGGCTGAAGTAGGAAAGCCTGAAAACAAAGGATTTTAGAGGGGTGCTATCCCATAGGTGTATTGGAAAACCGCGTAAATCCCTTGAAATACATCTGATTCCCGGTACATACAGGACGACTTGGGCCACCTGCTGTCCCATAGAGGATGAGTGTTTTGATGAGGTCGAGCTTCATCCAGAGTGCCGCTTTGACGGTTCCCGCAAGACGGGAAAAACTGAAATTCCATTTTGAAGCATGCTTGAGGAATCGCAATAACAGATGCGCAAGCAACCCCGTCCAGACCTGCCACTTGACGGCTTTTTCATTGTAGCCAACGAAATCCCCGAGCTGGAGCGTCTGCTTAAGTTCCTTGAAAAAACTCTCGATAGCCCAGCGGGCTCGGTAGAGTTCAGCGATGGTGCGTGGACTCCAGTTGAAATTGTTGGTGATGAAGGTCATCACCATGTCTCGGCCATCTACCTCGACGATAGCGATAACACGGCGGAGCGTGCCGGGGTACTTTTCGGCTGAGTCTTTGCGAGACATGCGTACAGTTTGATCAGCGATGATGCGGGGATCTTTGTGTTTCCGCTCATCGACAACCTCGAAAACCATATTGTCTTTTGCACGTAGGACAAAGAAAACGCCGCGTTCCTCAAGGTTGTAGAGAAAGGCCAGCTCGACATATGCCTTATCTGCCAGTAACACATCGCCATCTTTCAGTGCTGCGCACATGGCGTCGGCGTACTTCGAATCGTGGTGCGCTGCATCGTCTACCAGGGCAAAGGTCGGCAACATGTTTCCAACATTGATGGTCATGTGCGTCTTGGCTGCGGCCTTCTTTCGACGATGCTTCGCCCAGTCGATACTATTGAGCGTGAGTTTGAGTGTGGTGGAATCAATCGCGAAAATATCGCGTTTAATGCGGAAGATGAAACCCTTATGCTTCTTGTCCTGAGTGAATGTCGGACTCAGTCCTTTGAGATGTTCGAACACATCCCAATAGAGACGTTCAGCCACGGCGGGATCACGCGTACGGTTTGCATTGGAGAAGGTGTTGCGTTTCGGTGCTTGGGAACCACGAATACGCGCCACATCAGGTTCGTGAAGGCGGAGTGCATCGCAAATTTCGTTCAGGCTGGATGCGCCGGCTACATGCCCATACAACAGGGCGACAACATGACTGGATTCACGAAACGAACGGATGTCAGTGTCCGCCTCCTCTGCGAGACGATCAATAAGCCCCGCCGGAATCAACCCGACGATTTGACTCAGAATAGAGAGCGTCTTTTTCTTTGGCCGTGGAGCCGGTCTCAGTGGCGCATTGCGTAGCGCGTTCAATTGTTTCTTGTCTTGCTTTGTTTTTTTCATGCGCCCACGTTACAGGCAAAACAAAGCCCAGTAGCAATATTCCTTAGGCCTAAAAATTAACTTTGACTGTGTCGCATACGGGGGGCATTATCACAACCAGCCATGGATTCTGCAGCGTTACGTTGTTTCGCCGGATTGGCGTGCGTGCGTTTCAACTATGGCTATGGGATGCTAGTGAA
>JBAXJG010000032.1:0-1607 GCA_037137975.1 Candidatus Uhrbacteria bacterium
TGCCCGCCAGCTTGATGTTGTCGCCGTTATCAACCGGTACGTTCATTCCCAGCGAACCTACTGGCCTGACAAACCCTTGCGCAACAATCTCACCGTCGGAATCACGCTGTTGCTCGCAGCAATCGGTCGCATCTGTATGCCGACCAGCAAGCGAGGGTGGTGGACGTGGGCCCAGACGGCTTCGCTGGAATACCTGCTTCGCGTCAGCTTCTCTAAATTAGACAGTCAACACTTCTGGGATCTGATGGACTGTTTGCCGGAGGACGCCATTGAAAAGATTGAACTTGAGCTGTTGCGAAACCTTCAACCCCATTACGACCTTGGAGCTGATACGTTGTTTTACGATACGACAAACTTCTACACTTTTGTGGATACAGAGAATACCCGTTGCGACATTGCTCAACGCGCCAGAAACAAGCAGAAGCGCCATGACCTCCGACAGGTCGGACTGGCTCTGGTGGTGACGCGCCGGGATTTCATCCCGCTTTTCCATCACACCTATAGAGGCAACATGAGTGACTCGACGGTTTTTCGACAAGTCATCGGGCGCATCAAGCGCCGCATGCAAGATCTGAACATGGATCTGGAAAAGCACACATTAGTTTTTGACCGGGGCTGCAACTCAAAGCAGAACCTGGCGCTTGTTGCCCGCTTGAAACTCCATTATGTTGGCGCCCTGACTCCCTCTCAGCACATCGATCTGATTCAAGACGCAGAGACGAATTTTATGCCTACCAACGTTGGCGACAAGACGCTATCGCTCTATCGCGATAAACGGGTCATATGGGGAGAAGAACGGACGGTTCTCATTTTTATCAGCGAGAAACTCAAGGACGGCCAGTTGCGCGGAATCTATCAGGCATTGAAGAGGAAAAAACTGGTATTAGGAAAAATACAGCGAAGTCTGGCCAACCCCAGGGCTAAGAAGCGGACTCGCGAGCAGTTGGTCGCTACAATAGATGCCCTGCTTCAGGGACAGTTCATGAAAGACCTGCTGACCTATGAACTTGCCGAACTGAGCGATGGCCATTTCTCCATGACGTACAGAACCAACAAAAAGAAACTTGATCAACTGGAAGACAAACTTGGCTTTCGTATTATTATGACGGATCGTCATGAGTGGAGTAGTGAAGCGATCGTGGCCGCCCTCCACGGACAGTCAACTGTCGAGCAGGCATTTAAAAACATCAAAAATCCTTACCATCTGGCCGTCACGCCGGAGTTCCATTGGACTGACCAGAAGATCAGAGTGCATTACTTCTCCTGCGTCCTTGGCTATCTTCTCGCTTCTCTGATATGGCGAGAAGCCCGGATAAAGGCCGATTTTACCGGTACGCTTGACACCTTGCTCGACACATTGAACAACATCAGGTTGACAACGTTGCTCGAAATGAGCAGAAAACGTGGCACCCCTAAGGCAACGCGCCAAATCGAAGAGATGACTGACGATCAGCGTCGCTTAGTAGATGGCCTCAATCTCGCCGATCTACACAAAACTCAAATCAAAATCGATGGCGTTAGTGTATACAGCTAATCTGCGTCATAATGAGCTGCATTGTAAACACTTAGAGAATTTTAGCCGAATCTGCAAAATAAACTCACGCTAG
>JBAXJG010000033.1:0-1586 GCA_037137975.1 Candidatus Uhrbacteria bacterium
CCGCTGAGCCGTTGCCGCTTGCGCTCAGTGCGGCCCTGGCTGACGCTTTCTCCGAGGCGGATCTGCCTTGGCGCGTCGATGTACTCGATTGGGCCACCACGAGCCCGTCGTTTCGCGCGATTGTTCAGCGCGATAAGGTTGTGGTGCAGAAGAAATTAACCGCAGGACAATATCATGGTAACGCGATGAGTGAGTGGCAAGAGACGAAGCTCGGTGATATTTGTATCAAAATAGGCAGTGGCGCAACGCCTCGTGGTGGAAGTAGTGTGTATCTTTCGGAAGGTGTAACACTGATCCGCAGCCAGAATGTTTATAATAATCGTTTCGAGATGCAAGGTTTGGCCTTTATTGAGGAAAAGCATGCACTGGAACTGCTAAACGTTACAGTCGAAGTTGATGACATTCTACTGAACATTACGGGTGATTCTGTTGCTCGAACATGCCAAGTTCCTAGCGAGATTTTACCAGCGCGTGTTAATCAGCATGTTGCTATCATTCGACCAAGCCCAAACACAGTAGATGCACGTTTCTTGAAATACTCTCTGGTCAATCCAACAATGCAACAATACATGTTGAGCATTGCAGGCGCAGGTGCGACTCGTAATGCTCTAACGAAAGGTATGATCGAGAATTTCAAAATCCCAATCCCCCCTCTCCCCATCCAGCGCGCCATCGCCCACATCCTCGGCAGCCTGGACGACAAAATTGAGCTGAACCGGCGTATGAACGAGACGCTCGAAGCCATGGCGCGGGCGCTGTTCAAGGATTGGTTCGTGGACTTTGGCCCGGTGCGCGCCAAAATGGAAGGTCGCCAGCCGCCGGGTCTCAGTGCTGAGATTGCCGCGCTCTTCCCTGATGCGTTGGATACGGAGGGTAAGCCGGTGGGGTGGCGTAAATCACAGATAGGCGATGAAGTAACCGTTGTTGGTGGTTCTACACCAAGTACGAAAGATTTGGTCTTTTGGAATGGCGGCACGCATTATTGGACAACACCAAAAGATCTCTCGTCGCTCTCGTCTCCAATCTTACTTTATACAGAGCGACAAATTACAGATGCTGGTTTATCCCAAATCAGTTCCGGTCTACTGCCAGTCGGTACCGTTCTACTTTCATCTAGGGCACCAATAGGCTACATGGCGATTGCGGAGATACCAACGGCCATTAATCAGGGCTTCATTGCGATGAAGTGCAATCAATCACTACCGAACCTATTTGTGCTTTTTTGGTGCAAGGAACGGATGGATTTAATTTTAGGTAATGCAAACGGCTCTACGTTCCAGGAAATCAGCAAGTCTAATTTTCGGCCTATCCCGGTTATTGTACCCTCGCAGAACATTCTCGATGTCTTCCTGGAAACAGCAACTCCTCTATTCCGTCAAATCGTAGAAAATCTTAAAGAGTCCCGCACCCTCGCCGCCCTACGCGATCTCCTGCTGCCCAAGTTACTCTCTGGCGAACTGCGCGTTAGACCGCCATGCGATTCGCGCACAACACCCGATGAAAATAGCCGCTGATGCCCGGCTATCGGCTATCGGCTATATCGCCCGCCGGGACGCTTCGCTTCGCTCAGCGTGACATGTTATTGT
>JBAXJG010000034.1:0-1567 GCA_037137975.1 Candidatus Uhrbacteria bacterium
GGTACGCGATGATCATTTCGTATTCGAATATGCCCGGATATGTCCGGATATGCCCGGAATAGGGTGTGACTGAAACGTGTAGATCGATGGTGGTATCATTGTCGGTCAAAGCTCGGTTTTGCCGCATCAGGACGGGGTAAAATGCCGTGAAACCCAGGAGGTAATCTAGGCCATCTACAGATTTTGGTCACACCCCCCCGGAATATGCCTGATGATGTCTCGCTGCCGGAACCGTTCGGCAACCGCGTGAGGGGTTGAGAGCGGCCCAACGTCCAGCCTCAGGTGCGCCGCTGGCGAGTGGGTAAAGCGAGACGAGCGGTGGCACGGAACGCGCATGAAAAATGCGGCGGGTTTGGGGCCGCGCCAGCGGCGTCACCTGCAGGCTATGTTGGGCCGGGGATTGGCAGATGACGAGCGATGAGGCACCATCGGCAAGCACGACAAGGCATGGATGTTCGGTAATGACGTAGGGGCGCGGTACGACGGCTTTACGATTGCGGGCATGCTGCAATCGTATGTGCGCAACGCGTTCGTGCATCTACGCACTATTCTCTGCGTCTCTCCCTGCGGCTTCCGTCACGCTGTCACTGTTTGACTCTCGAAGGAGGGTAATATCCGTACGGATTGGTACTTGTTCATATATTTCTGCAAGCGGTATATATGTTTGCAACGTACGTAACGCTAATGAGGCATCAATACCGGCAATATCTGACAAGACCCACTCGTTGGTATCGTGTCGAACAAAGCGCTCAATACGATATTTGTTTTGTGCAACGAGAATATACTCTTGAAGGGTATCAATAGTTCGGTAGTGTTGAAATTTCTCACCACGGTCATAGCTTTCTGTAGAAGGAGAGAGAATTTCGATAATAACGATTGGATTTGTCAGTGTATCGCGCTTTTCAGGATTGACAAACTGTGGCGGGCCACAAACCACGGTGAAATCAGGGTATGTATTCAGTCCCGTTTGCACGACTTTCACACGCATATCACTCGGGTATGCACGGCAGGTACCTCCTCTCACATGTGCGCGAAGAATCGCAGCAATATTCATTGCAATGAGATTATGATTTTCACTGGCACCAGCCATCGCATAGATATGGCCGTTATAATATTCGTGTTTCAGTACACTTGTTCGCTCATACTGAAGGTACGCTTCTTCCGTAAGGTACTGTTTTGGTTGAGCGGTCATAGACATCTTCTCCCTCTACGCAGTAGATCGTGTACTGATATTCTAGCAGAAGAGAGAAAGTTACGCAAGCACAAGTGTTTTATGACGGCTGTTTAACTCGACTTTGTCCATAATTACGCTTACTGCCAAAACCTATCACGGCTTATTGGAAAGGCATATAACCGCAAATCGACCAGAGCAAGTGTAAAGACTTTATAGTATTTATGCATGTCACTTTTTCGACCGACATGCATCAATTCAACCAGCACACCAGTTTTTCCTGCCCTGCCGGTAGCAGGTAATACCCTACGAGCTGCCTGAATGGATAAAGTCGAGTTTAAAGCGAATGGTCAATCTAGCCTTCCATGGGCTTTACGGGTTGAGGGCGGCCCAACG
>JBAXJG010000035.1:0-1552 GCA_037137975.1 Candidatus Uhrbacteria bacterium
GCGGCCCAACGCTGGGCCTCAAGCGCGCCGCTGGCAGATGTGTAGATCGGCACGACTGACAGCATGGGACGCGCATGAAAAACGCGACGGGTTTTGGGCCGCGCCAGCGGCGTCGCTTGCAGGCCATGTTGGGCCGCATGGTAATGGTTTATGACAGACCGAGTTCTTTAATATGCCAATTAGACTGATGTATCGCCTTACACTATTTTTTTACCTAGTCTTGATCGCTGACCTCTTACGCTTAAGGTACCGTCACCTCAGTCCGCCTTGGTGGTTTAGATTAGGTGTTCCCGGATTGATGGTTGCCACTCGAACCGCACCTGGAGCGGTACCACCAATCTTCCACAATTCGTGGCCATCGGCAGAAAGAAAATAAGATGCTTGGTGTCTATTGGTTTGGGTACCAGAATTCGCATTATTCGATTCAGGATTGCTGACCGTCACGCGAACGGTACCAACTGCGGTACCATCGCTTTTCCACTTTTCATCAGCGAGAGTGAAGAAGAGTGTTCCGTTCACGCTTGTCACATTAGCTGGCTTGTAATTCGTACCTGCGCTGAAATACTCCACGCGAACGGTACCAACCTCGCTACCATCGCTCTTCCACAGTTCTTCGTGACCGGGCGTGAAGAAGAAGAGCGTTCCATTCACATCGATGAAGTCGGTAAGATACCCTGTTGGTCCGCAAGAGCAGATCTTTTTGAGGGAACCCGTGCCGCTTGCGCTCCCATCACTCTTCCATAGATAGCCGAATCCAGTGGTAAAAAAGAGCGTCCCATGTACATTGGTTAGGTTCGTGGGTGCATTGGGGAGAGTCATGACACGAACGGTGCCAACCTCAGTACCATCGCTTTTCCACAGATCTCGTTTAGGACAAGTACCGGCAATGAAGAAGAGTGTTCCCTGTACATTGGTTAGGTTCGAGGATTCCACGCTGTTGCCGCCAGAACTGATGACCTTGACACGGACGGTTCCATCGACAGTACCATCGCTCTTCCATAACTCTTCGCCAACCGTCCTGGTCACGAAATAGGGAATATCGCCGACCATTGTCAGGTCGTGCATGGATGGCCCATAAGAGCAAAATTCATAAAAATCATAGTCTGTGGATGGGAATAACAGGGCAAAAATGAGCCAGATAAATACAAGAAATCCACTAAATAGCATAGCGATGATTCCGAATCGACGAAGATGTGTTGTCATGTGATACCTCACTTGCGAAACTCTTAGATCATCAACCTTGATCATATTCAGATCTTGGCTACGTTCTCCCAATATTCTAGCAACACAGTATCACTTGACTGTCAAATGAATACGGGGTGGAGTATGACTAGTGTGACATTGAATGTGTTTGGTTATGTCCGGCAAGAGCTTTTAAGGTCGAGGTGCTACCCAGCGTCTTTATGTTCGGTGCGAGCGCGATACATCGACGGTTTTTCCGTGCTGCGAACCCAATGGTTGAAGATGGTTGAAGATCGAGACCCGTTCATTTTGGCACAACTCTAATTGAGCAGCCTTGCACGCGTGGCGGCTTCGCGTGTGCGGCCCAACG
>JBAXJG010000036.1:0-1451 GCA_037137975.1 Candidatus Uhrbacteria bacterium
TGGCGCTTCCGTAATGCCCGTTCGGCGGCGCGGCTAAGGCGAGGCGTTGGGCGGCCCTCAATTCGTAAAGCCCATGCCGAACAGGGTCGTCGCCTATACGCAAGAGACGCATGTTTGTTCGTTCCGTAGTATGCTATACTGTCTTTGGAAATGGTGCATGCGAAGGTAGGATCTGTGGCATACCGTATCGAGTACACGGATAGTGCGATCGACGATATCGCGTACTTCAAGAAATACGAACGGGTCGTGATCGTCACGGCGATTGAGGAGCAGTTGACTCATGAGCCCATCCGTGAGGTTCGGAATCGGAAACCAATGGAGCCGAATGCGCTTGCCCGATGGGAAGTACGTGTCGGGAAGTATCGTATCTTCTATGATGTAGAAGTTACCGATAGGGTGGTGTTGATCAAAGCGGTTGGTTGGAAAGAGCACAACACGCTCTACATTCGCGGTAGGGAGTATCAGTTATGAAAACTGTTGACCTCACTCGTGTGGTGGATGCGGTGGAAGAACTGCTGGATCTGGCGACCGATGACGGCGTCTTACTGCGTCTTCCCGATGGGAAGATTTTTTTGCTCAGATCGGTAGCAGACGATGATGAAAGTATCGATGACTTTGCGGACGAAATCGCACGAACCCGACAAAATCGTGCGCTGATGGATTTGCTCGACGCACGATCCCATGAGCAACCACGATTTACGGCGGAACAAGCGCGGCGACGACTCGGCTTGGATACATGACATCATAGGCAGAGCGCTGTGCCTGACTCGTGGGGAGAGGAACGATGAAGGATGCGAGATTGCAGAGTCGCACCACATAAAGCCTATACAGCACACTAAGAAATATATACTCTGCACGGGTTAAAGCTAGACATTCTATAGAAGGGCGTTTTACCGTATCAGTATGCAGAAAATCCCCTCTTCACGAACGTCCAAAAGTCAGCCGTGCAGAATATAACACACCAATGAGAAACTACCGCTGCCTATGTAAAAACTATACACCCCATCAATAAATACCGCACACCAACGAGAAAATACTGCTGCTCACGTAAAGTGTATTGCGAGACGTAACGAGAAGGTGTCATTATTTCTTTTACACCATACCGTCAATTACCCTATTAGAAAAAGATATTCCTCTCGTTCCTGTCAACTCGCCGCCCAACACGCCCTGCAGGTGACGCCGCTGGCGCGTCCCGAAACTTGGTGATTTTTACAATGCCGTCTCGTGCCATCGCGTGGTGCCATCTATGGAAGTTGCCAGCGGCGCACCTGAGGGCCATCGTTGGGCCGCTCTCACCCCGACATGCGGATGCCGAACCGTCCGGGCAGCCGGAGAGATCGCGCATCACCACGTATCATTGGGGATAATCGGACATCATCGGATATCATTGAGCAATCGAACATAACCGAACATCATCGAACATAACCGAACATAACGGGGCATAACGGGGC
>JBAXJG010000037.1:0-1444 GCA_037137975.1 Candidatus Uhrbacteria bacterium
TGAAAACAACCTTAATTGTAAACTCCATAACCAGCCTTGGATAATGCATTATATATAGTGGACCCCGAAATCCGGACAATAGTTTAAGATATGCTCTGTCGTAAAAAAGAGGCAGAAAATGAGCGAAAGCAAACGGAAAATATTTACAGGTGCGCAAAAAGCCAAAGTGGCACTGGAAGCGGTGAGGGGCACTAAAACCGTCAATGAGATCGCACAGGAGTCCGGAGTCCATCCGACCCAAGTGACACTATGGAAAAAGGAACTGCTCGCCAATGCAGGCAGTCTCTTTGAGGGGAAGCGCGGCCCTAAACCGGTCGATGCTCAGAGCGACCCGGACAGGTTGTACGCCAAGATCGGGCAGCTCAACATGGAATTGGATTGGCTTAAAAAAAAGTCTGGACTCAGCCTGTAGTTAAGCGACAGACGTGGATAGAGCCAGGTGGATCACTGGCCCTATCCACGCAATGCAAACTGCTCGCGGTGACACGCTCGGTGGTGTACGACCAGAAAAATCGTCCACCAAAAGCAGTCGACGAGTTTGAGTGCATGCTGTTGAACGAGCTTGATGAAGAGTACACGCGGCATCCGTTTTATGGCACGCGGCGCATGAGGGAATACTTACGTGGACGTGGCTACGCCGTTAACCGCAAGCGGGTGCAACGTTTGATGCAAAAGTTGGGGCTGGCTGGCATGGCTCCGGGCCCGAACACCAGCAAGCCACATCCGGAGCACACGGTTTATCCCTACCTGTTAAGGGGCCTGGACATCACCCGCCCCAATCAGGTGTGGAGCACCGACATCACTTACATTCGGCTGCGGCACGGCTTCGTGTATCTGGTGGCGATCATTGACTGGTACAGCCGCAAAATACTGTCATGGCGGTTGTCGAACACCCTGGATGCAGGGTTCTGCGTGGATTGTCTGGAAGCAGCCATCCAGGTCTACGGTAGGCCTGAGATCTTTAACACCGACCAAGGCTCGCAGTTTACCAGCGATAGCTTCACGGGCGTCTTGATCAAAAACGGCATCACCATCAGCATGGATGGACGAGGACGGGCTTTGGATAACATTTTTGTCGAGCGCCTGTGGCGCACGGTGAAATATGAAGATGTGTATTTGAAGGGCTACGAAAACATGACGGATTTACTGCTGGGTTTGACGCAGTACTTCCTGTTTTACAACGAGGAAAGATTGCATCAAGCGTTGGGCTACACCACGCCGGACGTGGTGTATCAGACGGGGATTGGCGGTGGGGCAATGATTGTGGATAAGTTTAACAAGCCGACAGAAACAGTAGCCATTGAACTGGCGAACGCCAGCGAAAGTTTAGGTTAAAAAGAGCGGAGCTTGATTGGCAGACACTACCGGCGGACTCCATGTGGACAAAGCGTGAATTTCCTGCGGAACGTGTGGATAAACTATGGATAACGATAAAGCCGTTATC
>JBAXJG010000038.1:0-1387 GCA_037137975.1 Candidatus Uhrbacteria bacterium
CCTAAGGGGCGCGTATATGGACCCCCCGTGGGGAAGCAAGTGAAATCGTAGTCTTACTCTGACTTAAAACGGAAAAAGATGCTTGCGTATATACGGCTGTGCCGGAACGGCCGGCAGCCATGATGAAATGGGCTCTCCGGGTCCTAAACGGGCAGAAGGTATCTATGTACCACCGCGCCCCACAGGTGTTTCCGAAGAAGAGACTTCTCGTTTTTGTCATCGTTCGACTTACTAACTCACGCATCCCCTAGGCTCACTGGACCTGTTAAGCTGCCCGTCTCTCTGACCTTTGCGGGGGCGCAAAGGGTTGCTTCCCCGCTAAGATTGCCCACGCACGCCGGGCAGTCTTGTTAGCCAGAGCCACAGCGGTTCGGTTCATACCGCACCGCGCATGCAACTCGCGAATCCAGAGACTTAATGGGTCGGTTTTGTTTTTTTGTATAGCGGCTCGAACGACCGAGCGAGCCCCGTGAATCAAGATTTTTCGCACATACCCATCGCCGACCTTTGTAATTCCGCCCAATACGGTCTTTCCGCCTGTGGAGAATTGGCGAGGAACCATTCCAAGAGACGCAGAAAAGCTACGACCATTCTCAAAACCCTTGGTGTTTCCAATCGCTGCGACCAAGGCAGTGCATCCCATGGCGCCAACGCCCTCAAGCTTGTCGAGCAACTTGCACGACTCATTGGTCTTAGCCTCGTATTCGATCTTCTTACTAAACTCGTTAACGTGCTCGTTAAGGTGGTGAAACTCTTCCCATAACTGCTTGACGCTAAACGCCAGGATGCTCTGTTCACCGAGCTCCTGGATTATTCTGACTATCGCCTTTCGAAAGCTTGCGACTCCTTGTGGAATAGCAATGCCTCGCTCGATCAGTAAACCGCGCATTTGGTTCATAAGCGCTGTGCGTTGCTTCATCAGCCGCTCTCTAATTCGGTGCAACATTTGCAGATCTAGCTGCTCTATCGTTTTGAGCGGGACAAAACGCATATTCGGGCGACGGGACGCCTCGCATATGGCTTCAGCATCGTTGACATCGTTCTTTTGGGATTTTCGATATGGCGCGACAAATTGCGGGGACATCATGAGTGCATTGAAGCCAATCGCGATAAATTCTCGACACCAGTAATGCGAACCGCCGCAAGCTTCCATGGCAATCGTACTGCCGCTCGGAAGCTCCCGGATGAAGGGCAACAGCTTGTTTCGGCTCAACGTCTGCCGGCTCACCAGCCGCCCGGTGTGATTTTCACATCGAACCTCGAAAACATTCTTTGAAAGATCGATGCCAATAAGAGTAATGTTTTTCATAGGACCTCATTAATTTTGACGTTAATGCCCTCTTTCTACCTTATTTGGGTAGAAAGAGGGGGGTCCATTCCATTGGGC
>JBAXJG010000039.1:0-1370 GCA_037137975.1 Candidatus Uhrbacteria bacterium
CCACGATTCACGGGCCGCGCCAGCGGCGTCACCTGCACGCGGCTGTTGGGCGGTATGGTTGACAGAAATACACCGTATTTGGCTTTGCAAAGGAGTATTTCTGCGAAATATGTCAATGATTTATATGTCATTAATCAAAAACCTTTCCTCGTACTTTTATTTATTCTATTCGCATTTATATGATCAGATCTCTATAAAACACTCCGCTATCGTATTTTTAGTGAGGTGTTTTATATATTTTTGCTATGCGCTATTCCGTTTCCTCTGTAGTACTGAATGCTGTGATAGATTCTGGAGTACCACTTCGAGTGATTGATTCCGACTCCGATCATGCCGTACGTGCGCTTGTGGTGCTGGTGGCATATCCGCGAGTGTTAGAATGGGCAGGTTGAGGGCTGCTTGAAATGAGCCTATATCCTCCGTAAGTTCGGCGATGGATCGACCAATTGGTTCAACCGCATCCGCAGTACAACCAAGAATGGCACCTTGCTCATCGTAAAATACTTCGCGAATGATGTAGTCGCCATCGTCTTCCCGAAACACGCGATAATTCCAGGTGATCATACATCCTCCTGTCGGCCACGAAAGAAGAAGCGGTTCCCTCGCTTCTCACCAATACGCTGAATTTCGATAATACGAACCGTTGCGTCCACCGAATACAGGACGCGAAAATGACGAATACGAAGTTCCCAATCGGCGGTTTCGTTTGCGCGCATCGGTTTACGGTTCCGCGTTTTCGTTAGCGGCTCGTAGCGTAATTGTTGATTGATTGTTTCGATGATTTCTCGCTGTTCATATGTTTGGAACCAACGGAGATCGTCCATTGCCTGGGGCGTGAGTTCGATGTCGTACATGCAATCCTATATCCTTTACCCATACACGCACTCCTTTCTCGTGTGTCAATCGAGTATACCATAGGTGTGATGGTCGTGCGAAAACATCGGAGCCATGTTGTGTATAGCACTCCTATCGGGGTTGTAAAGAGGACAAAAGAGTGACCATCGGGTAGCCTTTGTCAAGGCTTATTGCTTCAATACTCAAAGAGGTTTCCCCTTCATTACGCTTATTTTACATGGTATCGAGATCGCAGCAGTGCCTTTTAGCTCATAAGTGTTCCTCATGGCCCGCGTAGGACTACTATAGTTTGGCAAGGGAGATTAATAGTTTTTTCGCATGGCGATCCCAAAATGCGCTGCCACCGTGCGCTATCGCACAACACGGGGCGGTTCGTCGCCATCGCTGGTGCGGAATATATGGTGCCGTTTTGCTGCCACCATGCCGTTTCGTGTGTGACAGAAGCATGGCCGCATCAGTTCAGCAGGAGTCTGGGGTCGCCTGCCGCCCAACGGTTCGCCTTAGCCGCGCCGCCG
>JBAXJG010000040.1:0-1333 GCA_037137975.1 Candidatus Uhrbacteria bacterium
CTACCCTTCGATGGCGCGAAAATGCCTGATTTAGCTGGGTTTTAGACGATTTTACCGGGGTGTAAAACGTGTCACGATTTGAGCCATGGAAAACGGAGTGAGGAAGAAGTCGCTTTTGGACGGATATCGCGTGCCTGGCTTCAGAGCGCGCTGTCGGGTCAAAGGCCGCTTTGGTGATCGGTCAGCGCTCGTAGTGAGTCTTTCGCGTCGTCAAAAAAAATGGTCTGCGTTGTGTGTGGGACATCGCATCGTAGTTTTTACGATCGTCGCACCCGGCAGGCGCGCGATCTCAGCGCCGGTGGTCGGCGCGTGTACCTTGAGTTTGAACTGCGCCGGGTCAACTGCCGAGTCTGCGGTGGTGTGAAACAGGAACGGTTGGAATTCTTGTCGTCGAACTCAAAGTTTACGAAGAGGTTTGCGCTGGTGATTGGCGACCTCTGCCGTACGATGTCCATATCGGACGTGGCTAAGCGTATGCATCTTGACTGGCATACGGTGAAGGAGCTGGACAAGGAGTACATGCGTGAGCAGCTCAGAAAAGTTGGGGCACCAACGCCGCAGGTAATCGGCATTGATGAACTCTCAGTTCGAAAGCGGCATACGTATCGGATTATCGTAAGCGACATCGAAAAGCGTCGCGCGATCTGGTTCGGCGGTAAGGACCGCTCGCAAGAGTCGATGGATCTGTTTTTCGCCTTTTTGGGGGAAAAACAGGCCAAAAAGCTTCGGCTCGCTGTGATGGATATGTGGAAACCCTTTAGAAACTCAACCAAGGCCAACGCGCCGGATGCTGCTATCTTGTTCGATAAGTTTCATGTGCTTCGCCATCTTGGAGAGGCTCTCGACAATGTCCGTAAAAGTGAATACGGCCGGCTCACCGGTTCCAGGAAGAAGTTCATAAAGGGCCAGAAATATGTACTCCTCTCGCACAAGCAGAACCTCACTGCCGAAGGCAAGAGGAGCTTGAGGCTCCTCTTGCGCGCGAACAAACGTCTCAATACAGCGTACCTCCTAAAGGAGTCATTTGGTCAGCTCTGGGACTACAACACCGAGGGCTGGGCCCGTCGTTTCTTTGAAAATTGGAAAGCGCAGCTCAAGTGGCAACGCCTAAAGCCATTTGAGAAATTCGCCCGGATGGTTGAGAGTCACTGGGACGGAATCGCTGCGTATTGCGCGCCACAGAACAAAATAGCCCTCGGCTTTGTCGAAGGCCTCAATAATAAGATTCGGGTGCTTCAACGAAGGGCTTATGGGCTACGAGATGAGGAGTACCTTAAGCTCAAAATCCTGACTTGCTCTCTTCCAGAGCTATGAAAAATCACCCGTTTTTACC
>JBAXJG010000041.1:0-1308 GCA_037137975.1 Candidatus Uhrbacteria bacterium
CATTTTCATGGTATTACAAAGCCATGAATTCAATTCTCGCTGACACTATTCGAGTCCGGTTTTTCGCGCCTGTTCTTCTGGCTCTATCGCAAAGTTGCAATCGGAGGCATTGCCCAGAATTCACTGATGAGCAATTTATTGAGTCCGGAATTGGGCGCGTCATCGGCTTTGCTCAAAGCGGGCGTGATTGGGTCCAGCGGATGCAGATGTGGATGAATAGTCGGCTCTCCGTGTCGAACTTTTTCCAATCCCTTAAAAGCACTCGTCGACTGCAACTCCTCAATGAAGTTTCCGAAAATGTCCGCCAACAGGTTGATGCAACATTACCCGAAACACTCGACCCGCTGGCCCAATATCCCGAACTCAAAGGGTTTGCTATTTATGCCTCTGATGGGCATTACGAGCAGCCCGGTTCTCATACGAGCGAAGAAAATGAAAAGGGCGAAGCCGTTGGCTATTTCTTCTCGCTTAACCTCAGGAGTCACAGTCTCTCCTTGCTCGACATCGCCCGGCCCATTCGTAAACGCGAGCACGACATAACCGCACTCAAGCGGCTTGGCTCCACACAGTTACTGATGAATGAGTCAAAAGGAGTAAAGGTGATCCACGTGTACGACCCGGCAGTGATCGATTACGCACAATGGAGACGCTGGAAAGCCAAGGGTGTCTACATCATCAGTCGAGAGAAAGCGAACTCCATGGCCGAGGTGGTCGGAAATAACCAGTGGGATCATTGTGATCCCCGCAATCTCGGAGTGCTGGCAGATGATCTCGTCGGAGTGTTCTGCGGGGTCATGCTGCGCCGGGTCACTTACCGCGATCCAGCCACAGGAACAGTGTATACCTACATGACCAGCGAGATGACCTTGCCGCCGGGCCTGATCGCATTCCTCTACAAACTGCGCTGGGACGTCGAAAAAGTCTTCGACGAAAAGAAAAACAAACTGAACCAGAAAAAAGCATGGGCCTGCAGTCGGGTGGCTCATGCTCAACAAGCCTATTTCGTCTGCCTGGCGCACAATCTTATGGTGCTTTTAGAACGCCATCTTGAGACCCAGGAGGGCATTACGGATGTCAAGGTTCAGGATAAACGCAAGCATCGGGCTTCCCAACTGGAGGCCCAATTGAACCAACAAGGACTGGTGCCAAATCCCTTGGTTCAGCAATGCACCAGAATGACGCAGAGAAGCCTCCAGTTCATCCGCTGGCTACGCCATTGCCTGCAGTCGGCCACCTCCTACAACGACGGCCTGACCCTCCTGCGGCCTCTGATGCAGGATTATATTTCATGAATCAACAACACCGTTC
>JBAXJG010000042.1:0-1280 GCA_037137975.1 Candidatus Uhrbacteria bacterium
TGCGTATTCCGATGTGTCCGGCCGGAGATTCCGGAGATTGGCGGCCACCTGTTCCGATGATCCGGCCACCTGTTGAAGCGAAGCCAGAGATATCACAAGAGTCGGAGCGAAGCGACGTTTCTTAATCCTATTTGATCTTAGTTTTTAATTTTCTTATGGACTCCCCTCCGAGCTCAACTCTGTAGGAGCTGTGGACGATTCGATCCAGAAGCGCATCCGCGAGGGTCGGATCGTCAAAGTTTTGGATCCATTTCTCGACTGGGAGTTGCGCGACAAAGACAGTCGAGGCGACCTCATAGCGAGCATCGAGAAGATCGAGAAGCTCGCGCGCCTGGAGGGCAGGAAGCGGGTCCCGCATCCATTCGTCAATTATCAGCGGCTGGCAGCGGGAGAGTCGTCCCACGAATCGAGGCAAGGACCCATCGGCTCGAGCGATGAGGAGCTCAGAAGCCAGGTCATGTGCCTTAATGTAGCGAGGTTGGTTTCCATCCCGGCAAGCTTTGTCAGCAAGGGCACAGGCGAGGTACGTTTTCCCTGCGCCGGTTGGACCCGTGATGATGATATTCAAGTGATTGGCAATCCAGTCACCCGAGGCATACTTAAGCAAGTCCGACTTCGAGAGGTTTCTCGAGGGAGAGAAGTCGATGTTCTCGATTGTTGCTATCTGCTTAAGCTGCGCAAGCCGTAGCCGTCTCTGCAAGCTGGAGTTCTTGCGCCTGATGTACTCTTGATCGACGACCAGCGCCAGACGCTCCTCGAAAGAGAGATCCTGGTATTTCGTGGACTCCGCCTGCTCGCGGACTGCCCGCACGAATCCATGGAGATGCATCTCCGACAGTTTTTCCAATGTTTGATGAATCATCAGCTTCCTCCTAATGGTAATAGCTCCCACCCCTGATGTTTGAGTGGGAACCGGTTTGTTTCTTCGAATTCTCCGGCAGCGGCAGCTTGTCATGCCCTGATTTGAGGGCGTTGAGTACGGCGCGGCGGGAAATCACGCCAAAGTGGTTCATGCGCTTGCACGCAGCTTCCAAGCGTTCTTTGCCGAACTCTTGTTCAAGACGTATGAGTCCAAGAACGCTCTTGTATCCCTGCTCCGGAAACTGTTTTTGTCCCAGAATCGCCGCCGCTTGTTTTTCTACGTTCGGTCCCATCTTTGCCGCCCAGTTGAGGAGACGCTGGGGCGTCCACTCTAAATACCACTGGTGCGTCGGCGGCATGTGCTCTTTGAGTGTGGTGTGCCCGTACTGAATCGAGCTTTTGACGTGAATGGCAACCCG
>JBAXJG010000043.1:0-1214 GCA_037137975.1 Candidatus Uhrbacteria bacterium
TGTTGAGTGCCACGACATCGTGGATGGATTTTCGTGTCATGACATCGTGGACACTCATGTGTTTAACGTAGCTTGTAATTGAACTCATCAACCTGGGCATTGTCCCAGAAAAGTTTTATTTTTTGCTCTTTGACATCGATCGTAGCCACCACATATTCGAGGGCCAATTCAGGCGCAACAGAAAACAGTTCACCGAAGATATTGAGCTTCATGTTACTTCGGATAAGGCGCACGATGTGATAGCGACCAGCTTCCGGTTTCTTCAACCGATGGTGCGGAGCCTCTTCCTGATTCGGGAATCGCAGCTTTATCTTAACAGCAGCAAGCGCTTTCAGTGGTGTTTTGCCGCCGAGCTTGCTGTAGCGATAGCTGCTGTTATGCCGCTGCTCAAATTCAAGCACTCCGGTTGTCAGGTCGTCTTGCGACGTCATGATAACCTTTCCAAGAAACTTCTGCTGGTAATGGTCGTTGAACTTTTCGATCACGCCGTTACGCCACGGCTCGGCCATGGGAATAAACCAAGGTTCAACGCCACAATGAAGGCAGAGTCGAATGAGAGGCCCCATACCTCTGGGGTGTGTCGGACTTCCAAAGAAGGACATTGCGTTGTCCACCTGGACGTTGACCGGTATTCCCAACCGCTGCCAGATCTCCCAAAAACCATCAAGGATGCTTTGTCCGGATTTGGAAGGAGCGGTATGCAGACCACAACGGGCAGTTGCCATATCCACTGCGTTGAGACCGTAAAAACGCACCGGCCCTTTCAGGTAACAAGGACCGACCAAGTCTGCCTGGTGGGTCTGGTTGGGAAACAATGATGGAAGCTTCGGGTATGGCGTCCCTTTGGCCTCATATCTGCCGGTGCGCCGGTGAGTTAGGTCATTTCGGCTGAGAATGCGGTTGATGGTCCGAGGTGATGGCAATGGCCTGACTTCAAGTTCATCCATCTCCCAGAGAATTGCTTGGGCACCGCAGAACAGATCACGATTGTAAAGATTGAGACGCACCAGCTTGACAATCTCTTCGATTTCCTTCGGTGTACGAGAGGTAAGGTTGAGAGGTCGCCTTGACTGATTCTCGCTCCAAGATTTGTCATCCGCAGTGTAGCGCTCAACCCACTTGTAAAGCCATGCTCTCGAACGACCGAGTGAAGCGCAGATTGATTCCGGCTTTTCGTCGTTGAAAAAGCGATGGACTGCCCTGATTCGCTCTTG
>JBAXJG010000044.1:0-1160 GCA_037137975.1 Candidatus Uhrbacteria bacterium
GCCTCCTCGTCAGAATCTGTGGGTCCTTTTCGGCTCCGGAAGGTCTCCCAACGTATGAAATAGGGCGATTCTTAGTACTTCATAGCTCTTATAGCCATAGGCTTTTCTCGTGACTAAATTGATCTTACGATTCATTCCCTCCACCGCGCCACTGGAATACATTTTTTTTGCTACGAACCAATTGAGGATCAACTTCTCATGAGAGCGAATTGTCCCTACGAATTTTTTGATTGGATCGAGCCGACTACGCATGGCTCCCTTGCACCAACGGTGCAAGTACTTTTGTGCCCAAGAGGGGCTTGTGTATTCCCAAAACAATTGGAACTTCTCCTTCCAAAGATAGGCGCGCACCGAGGCTAGCCAACGTTTCCCCATGATCCCCATTAACTGCCCCGTCTGTTTTTCCGTGAGATTTTCTGGGCGTTTGAGAAACACGTATTTGAGGCCCTTGAGCAGGTCTATTCCTTGCTTGCGCAATTGGGCAGCCTCCTGACGGCGTACTTTGTCCACCGCTTCGTTGAGCAGCTTAACGATGTGGAAACGGTCCAGGATATGCACCGCGTTGGGCAGCCGCTCCTTGATCACGGTGAGATAGGCCCGCCACATGTCGCTGCAAACATGCGTGATCTCCGCACACCATTGCGGCCCCATTTCCTCGAAGAAGGCCGAAAAGGAAACCATCTCCCGATTCTTGCCGACATAAAGCAATCGCTTGGGATCACCGCACAATTGGTAGACCACCGTTAAATACTGATGTCCACGTTTATATTGAATCTCATCCACCCCGATGGCCTTAATCCCTTTGACAACGCGATTCTTTAATCCCCACTCCACCACATAGCGAACCGCGCCATACACTTGATGCCAATCCACGTTAAAACGTCGCGCCACGTCCTGCCAGGAAAGAAGCTTGGCCCAATCCGCCAGGAAAAGCGTGAACGAACGCGTCAAGGGCGATTTGCCATCTGACCACGGTACTCGTTCCACTTTGATTCCGCAGTTACGACAATTCACGCGCCGAAGAGCATAAAGGAACATTACCGGAATGCCCCATAGCGGAACAAACTCGAAGCGGCGCTCTTTAAGATGATCATATGTGGGACCACGTTCACCGCAGCAGGAACATATGCCTCGACTGTTCTTGCGTGCGCTGATAGGTA
>JBAXJG010000045.1:0-1157 GCA_037137975.1 Candidatus Uhrbacteria bacterium
GGCGTTGGGCGGCACCTCAACCCATAACGCCCTGCCGAGAATAGGAGACGGATCGTAGTCAAGTGCGGTATGTATGGTATACTTAGATTGAAGCCGGATTATGGAGCAAGGAACATGCTACCTACAGACATGCTCGACGATTCTCTCTTACGCGAATACATGGAGACCTTTTATGGTTATGGTAATTTGGATGGAACGTATTGGTTTATTGGCATGGAGGAAGGAAGTAGCGGCAAGATTGAAGAGATCGCTCATCGTCTCGCTGTGTGGCAAGAACTCGGAAAATTTCCTGTCGAGGATCTTGTTCGATACCACCGAAATTTGGGTGTAGACTGCTTCTTTCGTCCAAAGGCAAAGCTTCAACCAACGTGGAATAAACTTATTCGTATGCAGTTGAGTGCCGAAGGTACCGTACCATCCACGGAAATGGTAAGGCAATTTCAAGAAAAAAACCTCGGAAAACATAGCGATAATAACTGCATCCTTGAGCTATTGCCGCTCCCTTCCAAATTAATGGCTACGTGGATATATCATAAGTATTCACATATACCTGAATTACAGAGCAGAGAACTGTATCACCACGTATGGATGGAAAAACGGGAGCCGCTATTACAAGAGCTTATCGTACGCCACAGACCACCGTATGTCGTATTCTATAGCGTCAACTCAAGTTATCAATGTTCGTGGAAGAAAATCGCAAATATTGCTACTGAATGGCACGTCATTGATGGAGTGCAATTCGCAAATAATGAACACACCGTATTTGCGATCACAAAACATCCGGTTGCAAAAGGTGTAACCAGTGAATATTTCCATACGATTGGTAAAAATCTTGCACGAGAGCGAGTTACATTACTCGGATAGTGCGTGTCCGAACACAATGGTAGCGGTAAAAGGTCAGAAGCGTAAATGTACAATCTCTTAACACGATAATAGAAAATTTCTCGTACTAAAGCCATAAATCGTGCATTCCTGTCAAGCCGCCGCCCAACATGGCGTGCAGGTGACGCCGCTGGCGCGGCCTCAAACCTGGCGCGTTTTTCATGCGTGTGGCGTGCCGTTGTGCGCCTCGCTTCAGACGGCTGCCAGCGGCGCACCTGACGCCCAGCGTTGGGCCGCTCGCAACCCCTAAAGCAGGTGCCGGACGGTCCCGGCAG
>JBAXJG010000046.1:0-1139 GCA_037137975.1 Candidatus Uhrbacteria bacterium
GACTCACCTTACGCAGTACGAATGTACGACAAGAACACAAGATCGCGCCATGCTACATCCCGGGTGCCGCGTGGAACGCTTGCAGGGAGTCAAATGCACTCCTGAGCGCGAGCGCATACAGTTTCGCTTTGAGCGCAAAGTGATTGAGCGTGGTGGTACCTTTAAGCCGTTCAAGCGTGATGTATCCCTCAAGCGCGGCAAAGAAGTGATTGGTTTGGGTCGTGACCGTATGGGTTGGCGACCGTTCCAACGAAGCATTCTGCTTCAATGACGTATGATACGGTTCCACGTTCCATCGTTTACGATAGATTGCGGTGATGTCGTTATACGTCAGGCTGGTATCACTGGTCACTAAATACACCTCACCCGTGCTGCCGTCTTCGTTTGCGAAGACGTGCTTCACCAGAAGGAGGGGGAATTCCACGCCTTCCAGGTAAATCTCACGAATGGTGTGTGGTTTCAGGTCTAATGTACCCAGTTGGACGTAGCGACCCTGTTTTTTGTCCGCCGCACGGAGGGCAATTTTGCGATTACGCTTCAGTGGCATCACAAAATCCTTCTGCATCGTCAATTTGACAAATCGCATATTCTCCGCAGACGCATACCAGACATCATTCACCACATAGCAAAACGGAATTTGATTGATGACTGCCTGTTGAATCATCTCACGATAATACACGTTCTTCTCAATCGGTGAGCGCCGCTTCTGTTTTCCGTCTTTTTTATCACTATACTGCTCGGTTTTTGCAATAATGGTTACTCCGACGGGAAGTGAGCTATCTTGGCAATGATATAATGCGGTAAGAAAGTTAATTCCCTTGACCATGCGATCCAGGGAATGGTCATAATGCCAGCAAATAATATCGTTTTCATCCGTATAGGGCTTTTCGGAAATGCTGTCATCAAGAATGAGGACGCCATCATCGCGCTGAATCGCCCGGATATGCGGCTTAACCCGTTGCCAGAGATCGACCGACGTCTGGGTCGGCCCCGCCAAAAACCGACGGATACGATCATGGCTGATCTGCCCGCCGAGCAACGCCGACAACCCGGTTGCCGTGGTTTGCCCAAACGAACTAATCAGGTAATCACTATAGAGGTCAAGAATCTCATCGTCTGTCATAAAGTAGAGTGTAGCA
>JBAXJG010000047.1:0-1122 GCA_037137975.1 Candidatus Uhrbacteria bacterium
CCCCCACAGTCCCGGACTAGCGCAATTAACGCATCCGGTTCTTCAGGTTACGGTTTTGCTCGGGCTTAGTAGAGCTTGCAGGCGCAATACGGTTTCATGAGAGGGAATTCTTTGAGTACATCTGCGTATCCAGCCCAGTTCAAGCCATTCCTCCGGCCCTGCCGTCGGTTTAGCCATTTGATCCAGTAACGCCTGACTTGCTCGTAGTATTTGTTGATCTGCTGCCAATTGCCGGACACGGCATAATATCCGTAATGTCCCTTCAGCTTCAGATTTAGCATTTTGCATTGGTCCCTCAAGGAATCGTGCCGATGCTCTTTGCACCATATGTTGATCGCGCATATGGCGCGCTTCAACCGTCCCTTCGCAGTATGATGCCGCATGACGTAGCAGTTCCCGTTCTTGGCTTTCCCCCATTGATGAGTAAACCCAAGAAAATCAAACGTCTCGGCTTTGTGGTCTTTCATTGCCCCTGAAATTTGCGGTCGGCGAAAATCCACCAATCGCGTTTTCTCGGCGTGAATTTCTAGACCATACTTGCCCATCCGTTTCGGCAGTACCGCCAGCACCCGTTCCGCGTCTTCTTTATGCTCGAAGCCCATCACAAAGTCGTCTGCATACCGGATCATAAAACTCCGCCCTTTCAGGCGGGGCTGTATTTCCTTAACAAACCACTTATCCAGTACTTCGTGTAAATAGATGTTTGCCAACAGCGGCGAGATGACCCCGCCCTGCGGTGTTCCGTATTGATTACTCCTGCATTCCCCGTCTTCCAGTATTCCGGCTTTGAGCCATTTCCCAATCAGACGGGTCAGCACTCCATCCCGTACCCTCTGGCGTACGAACGCTTGCAGATGCCCATGATCGAGTGTGTCGAAGAATTTGCGGATATCCACGTCCAGTATCCAGCCTGTTCCCATGCGTGTTACCGCTTCGCGCAGACCTTTTACTGCATCGTGGGCACTGCGTCCCGGCCTGAACCCGTAGGAGAAGTCGTAAAACTCCGCCTCGTAGATCGGCTCGATCAGCATCGCCACCCCCCTCTGGAGCAACTTGTCCTCTACGGTCGGTATCCCCAGCGGTCGCTTTTCGCTCTTGCCGGGCTTCTCGATGTAGGTTCGT
>JBAXJG010000048.1:0-1079 GCA_037137975.1 Candidatus Uhrbacteria bacterium
CATATTCGCAAACGGTGTTTTAGAGTGCTTTAGCGTGCGATCCCCGGAGGTTTGATGTCGAAATGGCGGGCATTGATGGGCAAAGACGGGTGATTTTCGCGGATAGGCAATAGGAAGACCTTCAAGCAGGATGCCTGTTTTTTGGATGGAACTGCGCTTTTGGTCGCGGCGGTCTAGGTGGGCGCGGTGTAGGAGTGGAAGGCAATGGCGAGTTCGGCGGCGATGAGTTTAGCCCAGTACATTTCAGAGCGACCGGCGCGTGCTTCGGGCTTGATGTTGCCGTTGATGAACGCATGAAAGAGATTGTAAGCAATGAAAATCAACAACATTGTCGTCAGCATTGCGTTGGCGGTATATCGGTATACATGGTCGCCATGCCATTTTGTGGAGAGTTCATTAAAAGCGTAGTTTTCTATGTCCCATCTTCCATGGCCGGCGCGTACGATGGTCTGGGTCGGGGCGAGGTAGGAGGGAATTGAAGTAACCCAAAACCATTCGGATTTAAGCTTTTGCTCCTTCTTGTTTAGCTGGCGGCGCACGGTGGTGCATTCCAGTGAGCGTACGACGCGAACAGACTCGCCGCACTGGGGCCAGGTGTTAAACCCTTCCATGTCCCAACATTTGCGTTTTACTTTTTCTTCATCCAAAGGGAACGACAGGTTGTCATCAAACAGACTGCGCGCGTCTACCAGCAGGTCGCGGTTCTCGTTCTTGAGCACGGCGATGACATGCTTTTTTTTACTGCGGATGAGTTTCCACAGGGTGGGGTCCATGTAGAGATTGTCCCCGCAAACGACGTTAAAAGCGCGAGGATGCTGCTTGAGTAGACGCGTAACCAACCGCGTGGCGCAGGCGATTTCCCCTTCGCCGGGCAACTGGTTTTCAGCGTCCAATAGAAAATTTTGTTTGCCGTTGCTCAAAAATGCGGCCACAAAGCGGTGGTAATACTGCGTACGATCCCCTTTTTTAAAATGGATTACGCGTTCCAGGCACTCCTTCCAAGTGCGGCGGTAACTGGCCACGCCCTCGTGGCCGTCGAGCACCAGATAGCGAAAACCAGACGACTCATCCGTTTTGAG
>JBAXJG010000049.1:0-1078 GCA_037137975.1 Candidatus Uhrbacteria bacterium
CTCCGACTGCCCGGACGGTTCGGCATCCACATGTTGGGGTGAGGGCGGCCCAACGTGCGCCTCACCTGCGTCGCTGGCAGGTGCGATAGATGGCACCACACGTATGGCACGCGACATATGAAAAATGCGCTAGGTTCCCGGACGCGCCAGCGGCGTCAGTTGCAGGGCGTGTTGGGCGGCGGGTTGACAGGATTGAACCGAATACACCTTTAGTATGGTATATTCCTAGTTATTGTGTAAAGAGAAAACAACACATGTATAAGAGTTGTTCCTTTTTCTCTATCGCTGATTTATGGATATTCTGTAGCAAGAATATGTGTTATTTGCTGGTGAAGTACAGGGATTTTTGTATGGATGACGTCATAGACAATATCATAGTCAATACCAAAGTACGCATGGATGAGGCGATCACGCATAGCGGCAATGGCTCTCCATTCGACCTCCGGGTAGGCTTGGTGGAGCGAATCCGGGATTTGTTTAATGGCCTCACCGATAATTTCGATACTCCGCACGACGCCTCGTTTCAGAAGGTCATCATGGGTAAGCGACTCACGGGTGAGGGTCGCATGATAGGAAAGCAAAAAGGTGGTCTCATCGAGCATATGCTGGAGGTACTCACGCGGACTGCGCAACATATTCAACCTCTTGGAGAATGCGTGGCCCGATATACGGACTTAATGAATCAGATGTAATTAAATCCACGGGACGACCGAGTAAATCTTCAAGATAGAATGCTAATTGAATGAAGTTATCAAACGTTTTCTGTCTAGGATCAAACTCGACAAGGATGTCAATATCACTATCTGGGCGTGATTCGTTGCGAACGAACGAACCAAACAGGCCGTAACGTAAGACACCGTAGTGATAAATCTCCGTCTGATGTGTATGTAAGAGGGTCAGTATATCATGTTTTGACAGTACAGTCATACCTATCCTCCTTGTTGTATGTCGCTATCAACGACCACCGGTATGCGTAGTATAGCACAGATTATATACGCCTGTTCGGGATGGGCATTTTGGGGTTGAGGGCGGCCCAACGATCCGCCTGAGCCGCGCCGCCGGACGGGCGTCGATAGAA
>JBAXJG010000050.1:0-1070 GCA_037137975.1 Candidatus Uhrbacteria bacterium
GTTCTTTAAAAACCAAACAACCGATAGGTGTAGGTGCTTGCGATGCTGGAGGTGGTGGTGGGTAGTCGTGCCGAAATCGAAGGTACGGTTGCTGGTCTGGGCTGAAAGGCTTGGGTCGAGTTCTGAGTTGAGTGCGGAAGTGCGAGATGAAGGATCTGCTGCTGCTGGATGCTAAGAGTATTGAAAAGCAAGTGCTTACACGAGTAATAAGTAAGGTTAAAAGTAAAATTTTAGCCTCTGATGATTCGTTTGAGCGAGTGGTAAAAAAGACAGATTGAACTGAAGAGTTTGATCCTGGCTCAGATTGAACGCTGGCGGAATGCTTTACACATGCAAGTCGAGCGGCAGCGCGGGGGCAACCCTGGCGGCGAGCGGCGAACGGGTGAGTAATGTATCGGAACGTACCCTGTCGTGGGGGATAACACAGCGAAAGCTGTGCTAATACCGCATACGACCTGAGGGTGAAAGCGGGGGACCGTAAGGCCTCGCGCGATAGGAGCGGCCGATATCGGATTAGCTAGTTGGTGAGGTAAAGGCTCACCAAGGCGACGATCCGTAGCTGGTCTGAGAGGACGACCAGCCACACTGGAACTGAGACACGGTCCAGACTCCTACGGGAGGCAGCAGTGGGGAATTTTGGACAATGGGGGCAACCCTGATCCAGCCATTCCGCGTGAGTGAAGAAGGCCTTCGGGTTGTAAAGCTCTTTCAGCAGGAACGAAAAGGTTAGGGTAAATAATCCTAATTGATGACGGTACCTGAAGAAGAAGCACCGGCTAACTACGTGCCAGCAGCCGCGGTAATACGTAGGGTGCGAGCGTTAATCGGAATTACTGGGCGTAAAGCGTGCGCAGGCGGTTTCTTAAGTCAGATGTGAAATCCCCGGGCTTAACCTGGGAACTGCGTTTGAAACTGGGAGACTTGAGTGTGGCAGAGGGGGGTGGAATTCCACGTGTAGCAGTGAAATGCGTAGAGATGTGGAGGAACACCGATGGCGAAGGCAGCCCCCTGGGTCAACACTGACGCTCATGCACGAAAGCGTGGGGAGCAAACAGGATTAGATACCCTGG
>JBAXJG010000052.1:0-1022 GCA_037137975.1 Candidatus Uhrbacteria bacterium
ATACCCTTGACGAGTTAGCGGCGCTGGTGGCGGGCGCCTGCCTTCTTTGGGAAGCTTCCCGAGTCGCAGCCGTTTTTCAGGATTGGCTACACATTTTCAGGACAGGGACTATACTTCAGGAGTAACATTACACATCATGGCTGGAAAACTAACGATTGACAAAAGGATGGCGACCAGAAAGGGAGTTATCAGGGTGCAAATCTGGATGGACTCAAAATTGCGAAAGGTGAACGGATACAGCTTCGCGTACATCAACCACAACCTTATGGCCGAAGACCACGGACGGGTCCTGGGGTTTGACGATGCGCACTGGTACGACCACTGTACGTCAGAACACCATATGCACTGGTTTGGAGAGATAAGGGATAACGTAAAACATGCTTCGGCCAAGCTGGCTGACGAGCGATTCAATCGGTTCTTGGGCAGGTTGAAACAACACTATGGAAAGAATTACTGAAATGAAACGCACTAAAGCAATTACACGGACAGCTCCCTCGGACGACGCTTTTCGTCAAGAGTCGGTTGCGTCAGCTGAAACGAAGGTTCAATCGGAGTCGGAATTCTTCGAGGAATTTCACGCTGACCTTGAAAACGCCCTGAACGGAAACTTGACCGAACCCGTTGTGACCATTGCATTTGAGTCTGTAGCGGCCTTTTTGGAAGTGGTGACGCCTCGCCGCAACGAGTTGCTTCAAACTGTACGAAAAAATGGCACCTTTGAGTCAATTGAAGAGTTGGCTACCGCGCTAAATCGGAACCGTGCTGCGGTTAGCCGAGATTTGCGTGCGCTGTGTGATATCGGGTTGCTTCGAGTCCAAGAAGCAATCCATTCTGGGCATGGTCGGCGTTCCGAGGTCTCGCCGACTGCGGAAAAGTTTGTGTTTTCGCTCTCCCTTTAGGACGACGAGTTTCTTATTCAAAATGCCCTCTGAGCCATCGGCTCAGAGGGCATTTTCACAAATCAGCCTGTATTTCGTCTGAAAAATCAAGTGCTTTTGTCAACACGTTAATTTAACGCCTAG
>JBAXJG010000053.1:0-1000 GCA_037137975.1 Candidatus Uhrbacteria bacterium
CCACAAGGTGAAACAGGAGAAGCTGGAGTGGCTCGCGGAGAATCCGTTCTATACGAAACGCTTTGCCTTCTTCGTGGGACGGCGTTGCCGTGTCATGACGATCAAGGACGTTGCGAAAGAAACGCACTTGAATTGGAAGACCATCAAGGAGTTGGAAAAGCAGTATATGAGGGAGCAGTTGCGCCGAGTTGGAACGCCGGCTCCCCGAGTCATTGGCATCGACGAGATCTCGATCCGCAAGGGCCACGACTACCGTATCGTGGTGAGCGACCTGATTCGCATGCGTCCGATTTGGTTTGGGGGAGAAGACCGCAAAGAGGCGAGCATGGCGCTGTTATACGACTGGCTGGGCGAGAAGAAGACACGGGGCATTCGCTTGGCGGTGATGGACATGTGGAAGCCCTTTTACAACGTGACGAGGGCGCGCGCACCTCAGGCGGCGATCCTCTACGACAAGTTCCACATTCTGCGTCATTTGGGCGATGCGCTCGACGATGTGCGCAAGTCCGAGTACTACAGACTCAGCGGCCAAGATCGAAGCTACATCAAGGGCCAGAAATACACACTGCTTTCGCATCGCGAGAACCTTACGCTCAAAGGCCGCCAAGCACTCAAGAAGGTGCTAACGGCGAACAAACGCTTGAATACGGCCTACCTGCTCAGGGAGTCCTTCGGTCAGCTCTGGGACTACGAGAGCGAGGGCTGGGCGCGGCGATTCTTCGAGAACTGGCGGGCGAGTCTGAAGTGGCAACGCCTCAAACCCTACGAGAAATTTGCCGAGATGATTGATCGGCATTGGGACGGCATCGCCGCTTACTGCAAACCAGAGAACAAGGTCTCGCTCGGCTTTGTGGAGGGCTTCAATAACAAGATCCGCGTCATCCAGCGACGAGCCTATGGCTTACACGATGAGGAGTACCTACGCCTTAAGATTCTCACCTGCATGCTCCCAGAAATCTAAAATCATGCCAAAACTACCCACTCGCCAGGGAGATGAGCC